>NZ_CP096883.1:2597832-3896748 GCF_023273895.1 Sphingobacterium sp. PCS056
AGAGACTGAGTGGCTGGAATTCAAAGAAAACTTTCATTCTAGAGGAAATTGGTGAGAGGATTTCTGCAATTTCTAACGCATCCTCCATTCATGGTAAACAATATGGATATTTGGTTTATGGTGTTAAAGATAAAAGTCATGAGGTAGTGGGCACATCTTTCAATCCTTTAGAAGAACTGGTCGGAAAAGAAGAATTGGAGCATTGGATTGTCCAGAGATTATCTCCTCGTATTGATTTTAGAATATTCGTTTTTGAGTATGAAGGTAAAAATCTAGTAGTTTTTTGCATTCCCGCAACTCAGCATCAACCTGTCAGATTTATGCATAATTCCTATATCAGAATTGGTTCTTATACTAGGAAATTACATGACTTCCCAGAAAAGGAAGCAAAAATATGGAATAGAAATACTTCAGCTTTTGAAAAGGAAATTGCATTGAACGGATTAAATAAGTCTGATATCATTCATTACTTAAGTGCTGAGAGATATTTTGATCTATTAAAGCTTCCTTATCCAACAACAATCGACGGTGTGATCTCTAAATTTATTCAAGAGAGATTTATTATTCAAGACAGGGGCGGTTTTGCGATCACAAAATTAGGAGCATTGTTGTTAGCTAAAGATCTTAATAGTTTTGAGTCAGTTTCTCGTAAATCCGTACGTGTAATAATTTATAAAGGGAAAAATAAAGTAGAAACTGTTAGAGAGCAGATTGGTATAAAGGGGTATGCTTTAGGGTTTGAAGGTTTAGTAGATTGGATAAATGGTCAATTGCCGGCTAATGAGCAAATCGGAAAAGCTCTTCGAGAAGACTCTAGGATGTACCCAGAGATTGTTATAAGAGAATTGGTTGCCAATGCACTGATCCATCAAGATTTAAATGAGAAAGGATTCCCAATGATTGAAATTTTCAGTGATAGGATTGAATTTTCTAATCCAGGTACCCCTGAAATATCACCTGAACGTTTTATTGATTCTTATTACTCCAGAAATGAACTATTAGCAGACATCATGAGAAGAATGGGGTTTTGCGAAGAAAAAGGAAGTGGATTAGATAAAGTATACTATTACAATGAATTATATCAATTGCCACCTTTAGATTTTAACGTTGATGAAAAACGGACAAAAGTTGTTATATTTTCTTATAAAGAATTAAATAAATTGGATAAAAAAGAGAAGATTAGGGCTTGCTATCAACATGCGTGTTTACGGCATGTTTCTAATGACAAACTAACAAACGAATCTCTAAGGGAAAGATTCGGTATTGAAGAGAGAAATTCGGCTATAGCTTCAAGAATTATAAAGGATTGTTTTGTGGAAGGATTGATTAAAGAAGATGACCCGGATAGTAACTCTCGTAAATTTAAAAAATATGTCCCTTTTTGGGCTTAAAGATTTTATGTCGTAGTATCCTTATTTGATGGCTATTTGATAATAAGAATCTTTTTAGATATAACACCTTGTAAATCAGTAACTCTTTATTTGACGGCTATTTGATAATAATAATATTTTTAGATATAACGTACTGTAAATCAAATACAAGTTATTTGATGGTTATTTCATAATCATATTTCGCATTGACTTTGAAACGTTATTATTATTCTTGGATTACAACAGATAAATCAATTTTGATCATAAAAGTAAGATATAAAGCCATTCTGACAAGAATGGCTTTATAGGTTTTATACCCACCTTACGGCTTTCCGTATTTTTTAATCAAACCGATCTTTTATTTTCGGGCTTTTTAAACAGTATTCATCATACACCATGATCGTTACCCGTACCAATACCATCGAGGGGAGAGAAGTCCTGCGTTTATTTTGATCTTATTTCAGCAACAGCTGTTATTGGAGCCAATGCATTTAGTGAAATAGGAGCGAGCTTCGTAGACTTTTTCGGTGGGCGCTCCCGCAATTATGAAAACAAAAACAGTAGCTATCTAAGAGCGTAGTCGAGTCTTTAAAGCAAAATGCATATAGCTTCTAACAGATGCCGTAATAGGCTTCCGCGTCAATATTGATGAGCTCCTGACGTTGAGTTGAATATTGGTTATGCTAAAGAGGAGGGGAAAACAGATCTAACTTCTCAAGAATTGTTTCAAGCTATAACGTGAATATCAAGAATTTTTGACAAAATAATATCTTCTTTGCCAAAATTTTATCATTGATTGATTTAAAAAAGCACGTTCTACTCCAAGATGAGATAAAAGAAAAAATATTAAAGCAATATTTATTTTTATAGTAGCATAAATTATATCATTCTCAAAAATTTGGGACTTTCTAGAATCAGATAAGTGTGTGTGTAAATTTCTAGTATTTTTTATTTTTTTGCAAAATTCTTCATTAAATTCAATATGTTCAAGGAAATCTCCGCCATGAATCTCTATTAAATTATCAAGCCTGTCTTTTAAATTCATTTGGTTCGAGAATGCAATATTATTAGATATAAAAGTATAATCTTCTTTATCTAAAGAGGCTTTAATACGTTTAAATAAAGCTTTAAAATCATCGGCTGGAATTTTTGTTTTATCAAAAAGTATACGGTGATAAGCTTCAAGAGCCTGAGCTAAATTTAAAAATTGATTGGTCGAAAACTGACCTGTGTGGTTCAAATTGTCGTAAACTATAATATAAATATCACGTAGGTCTTCGAATTCTCTAAGATATTTCGATAAAATGATTTCTAATGTTTCAGAAGAGTTATTCAATTCTAATATATTCTCATGAAATCGCAATTGAGATAATTTGTTGTCTAAATCAGTTTTTTGAGAATGAATTTTAAAGTAATTCTGTATAAATACGACGGAATTATAATCATAAGTGATAATTTTTTGGTTAAATAGGATACTGAAAAATACTTCTATTTTTTCACAAATACTCATTAAGTTTTGAAGGGGCATTTTTTTTATAACTACAACTTCTACTGCAACGTCTTTAGAAATTGTTTGACTTAATCCTTCTAATTTTGTATTGACAAAATGTGACCATTTAAAACTCACAGATATATTGTCGTCAATTTGGATTTTTTTATCTTTAGGTAATTTACTGCTTATTTGCACTGAATTATCATCGCGCTGAAAATTTACTTTTCCAGTATTTAAATAATTACTTAGTCCAGAAATCTTAAAACTGATTTTTCGACAAGAAATGGTATTTATAGATGAAAAATTACAGCCTTCTAGAAGATGCTTAAATGTAAAAGTTAGTATGTAAATTCCACTTGAAAGTATTTTTTTAGCCAAAAATGGGTTTAGAATTGTATATTTTTTTCCATTATTAAGTATACCCGATATAATTTTTATGGGTTGTTTCAGTGCTAATTCTCTTTGATCTATTATTTTATTAAATGTCTTACTCGATATAGTAATTGTCCCTCCAGATTGATAAGTGAAATGAATATGTCCAGCAAAATTCGTTTTTGAAATTTCTTTAAATATTGCATTACAGGTTCCTTCGATCTTAAAATTTTTGTCAATCATAACTTTGATGGATAAATAATGGTTATTTGAATATAATAATTGGAGAACGAGTGAAAAGTTTTAACTTTTTACAGATGATTAAAATTGTGATCATCAGATTCTTTGATCGAAATGTAGAAAATTCTATAATTTGACTGAAAGATAATAGTTTTTAGTACCAATTCTTATACTTTCTAAAGAATTTTGTTTTACAATGGGACGTAAAATATCTGTTAAATCTTTATTTGTGAGATTAAGTTTAAAGTATAATTCTTGTTGATTAAGCTTTTCAATGATCTCTTTAATCGACTTTTTTGTATCGAAAAAATTAGAATTAATTAAACTATCCACACCGAATTTGATATGTTTAACTCGTTCAAGTTCTGCTTGTAAATTTTTCTTAGGTAACGGTTGGTCTGTCGCAATATCCGGATAAAATTTACGAGGTGATATCCCGACATCAAGAGCAATTGCATTTATTTGATCGTGCGTATACATTTCAGGTCTATTAGGATTCTCTATGTGACCAATATAACCTTCTGTCACATCTAACAACATTGCAAAATACGATTGTGGTTTGTTAAGGTTGTTTCTAATCTGGATAATGTTTTTTACAATTTCAAGTTCATATTGTGATTTCTTCGACATAGCAAAATAATTTTTTGCAATGTCTATAGTTATTACTATATTTGTCTATAGTAATAACTATATAAATTTAATTATGTATGATTAAAAAGTAAATAAACTGTATTTTCACTTTCTATTCCATTTGGAAAAATAGGAGGTGTTTACTTGTAAGATCTCGTTCGAGCAATGTGGTAATTGATTAGGACACGAGTAGTAAGTAGACACCTCGGTGCAATGATATTTATTATTGGGCCGAGGTCTTACTGATTGTGTCTGGTAGTTTTGCTACCCCCGATTACCACCGGGAGCTCGAACTTTCAGTAGCCTCGGCCTAATTAATATTTGACTTTGAGGCTCTACCAAATTAGAGCTATGTATCAAAAAAAACAAATCACCAAAAACATTATCAAGCCAGCAGATTAAAATCTGTTGCGCAAAGTCAATATGCTGACTATCCATTCAAAATGCAATCACGAAGACCAAATATAACCTTGATGATAACAGTATAATTGCATTTTTCAAATCTTATTTTTTAACTATTGAATGGTTGAGCAGGGAGCTTATGGCGTAAGTTTTAGCACTCGCTTTACCTTCAATGTAATCTTAAAAAAATGCAAAAAACTTGCAATAGGGAGAGCTATGCACTATCCCGAAGGAAAAGTACTGTCCTAAGTCGAGCGTTATTTTTTGGTCTTCCATCTAAAACTGACCAAAAAATAAACACATTGAAAAGTTCTATACTAAAAATTGGAAACCTCAGGAAGGATTCTTCTCAACAAGAGAATCATCAACCTCCGGTTTCAGCGCTAAAAGCATCTTGGAACCAAGTAGTACTATGCTATTTGCTTTCTCCAATGTTACATGCCTTTAATCTGATCTTCTGCTTATTAAAGGCACTTAAAGTGATTGCGATACCATGCATCATGGTTATCGCAGTGTTTCATAGTTTATGTTTATATGCTCAGACACCCCGCAAGGACAGCGGGGTGAACGGGCAGCACGAATTATTAGGACGTGTGGTGTCCTCCATGGATGGCAAAGCGCTACAGGGTGTTTCCGTGCTTGTGGATGCCGAATACAAAAAGGTATCGACTAAAGATGATGGTACATTTCGGTTGACCATAACGGCTAATAAAGGGAAAGTCAAGTTTACCCACGTTGGCTATAAAACTGCTGAAGTTGATTATGCTGTAGGCATAACACTCAATGTGGCCATGATTCCTTCGGAAAATCAACTGGATGAAGTAGAAGTGGTCAATACAGGCTATCAAAATATCCCTAAAGAACGATCGGCAGGTAGTTTTGAATTTGTGGATAACAAATTACTAAATCGTAAAGTATCACTTGATTTTATCAGCCGTCTGGAGGATGTGGTACCGAGCATTTCTTCCACGAAAACATACGACGAGAATAGGGGTGTTTTCCCTAATTTCAATGTGCGTGGACAGAGCTCGATCCGCTCCAATGTCTGGCCATTGATCGTTGTGGACGGATTTCCATATCATGGTAATTTTAATAATATCAACCCCAATGATATCGAAAATATATCCATCTTAAAAGATGCTTCGGCTTCTTCGATCTGGGGATCACAGTCAGGGAACGGGGTGGTCGTCATTACGACCAAGAAAGGCAAGCTAAATGAAAGCCTTAAAGTTTCGTTTAATGGAAACCTGACTTTTGAAAACAAACCCAATCTGTATTATTTTCCGCAGATGAATACCTCAGACTATATCGACGTTGAAATGTCTCTGTATGAAAAAGGATATTACAATAGCCGTATGTCTGATATCACTTATGCAGTAACGCCAGTGGTGCAGTTATTAAAAGATAACCGGGATGGCAAAATATCGGAACAGCAGCTGAATAGCAGTATAGATAGACTTCGTGGTATCGACATGCGGGATGATTTTCTGAAATATATCTATCGAAAAGCAGTCAAACAGCAGTACAACGTACAGCTGTCGGCAGGATCTGCAAAGCTCTCAAATATCTTTTCCATAGGCTATGATAAGCAGCTTAAAGATGTGGTCACATCGTCGGCAGACCGATTTACATTTAGAAGTCAATCTAATTTTAAACCAACACAACGTTTGGAATTCAATCTCAGTACCCAGTTTTCCAGTTACAACACCGGAGAATCTCTGGATCCTGTTCTGTACAACCAATTAGGGAAAGGTTCTGGAAATTTCCCTTATATGGAAATGGCCGATGAATTTGGAAATCCTTTGATCGTGGAAGCTACTGCTATGAATCGCGAATTTCGGGATACCGTGGCACAGGGGCGGTTATTAGATTGGAGCTATAGACCACTGGCCGAATTATATGAATCGTCTATAAAAACGGATAATCGGGAAAATATGCTCGGCTTGCAGACTAAATATACGGTAATGAAAGGTCTTAATCTTTCTTTATTATATAATTTTAGGGCTGCTGATGGGAAAACTAGCGAACAGCGCGATCAAGGAAGTATTGAGCAGCGTTCAGCAAACAATTATTTTGCTGTTTGGGATGACAATACTGTCAAATGGAACTATCCGCTAGGAGGGCGATTACTTGTTTTTAATCAACGAAATAATGCGCATCAGGGTCGTTTCCAGATCGACTATCAAGGTACATGGGGCATAGATCATAGTCTCAATCTACTGGCAGGTACGGAGATCAGACAGCAGAAGGAACTACTCTATACATCGCAATTTTTTGGTTATGATTCAAAAACGCATGCTTTTCAACCCGTAGATCTGGTTAATGATCTTCCTTACCTGAATGGCCGTTTTGGAGTACGTAGGATCTCCGACTACAGCAAGTTTGCGGAGATTACCAATCGCTTTACTTCTTTTTTTGCCAATGTAGGTTATACCTATAAAAAAAGATACATCATCAATGCCAGTGCTCGCAAGGATGCTTCCAATCTTTTTGGTGTGAATACCAATGATAAGGGACAGCCATTTTGGTCTATCGGAGGCGCATGGATCGCATCGGAAGAGGGATTTATGAAAGACGGTCCCTTTGAATACTTGAAATTCAGGGCTACTTACGGTAAAAATGGTAATGTCAACAATACCACTTCTGCCTATGCCATCATGCAAAAATCCAATCAAACAAATTTCCTAACCGGACTCCCTTATGCCAGCATGCGAAGTCCTGAAAATCCTTATCTCAGATGGGAATCTGTCGGCATGTTCAATGTTGGTATGGATTTTCGCACAAAAGGAGGCAGGTTTGGTGGAGCGGTAGAATACTATATCAAAACACCAAAGGATCTGATCCTAGAATCGCAGGTAGATCCGACAACGGGATTTGCAGTGCTGGTACAGAACAGTGCCGATCTGAAGGGAAAGGGAGTGGATATTTCCCTGAACTCGAAAAATATACAAAGCTCAACCTTTGAATGGAATACCGATCTGGTATTTGCCTATAGCCGAACAAAAGTGACGAAGTCCTATCTGGATGCCCCATTTGGTAAGGTTTATCGCACAGGTGCATATTCCGCCCGCAATACACCTATCGTTGGTTCAGATTTGACAGGTGTGGTGACCTATAAGTGGGCTGGACTTGACCCTCTGACTGGAAAACCGAGGGGGTATATTGATGGTGAACTGTCGACAGATTATACGAATATTGTAAACAGTACCCCGTTGACAGACATGGATATAGCAGGTTCTGCTTTACCGCTTTACTTCGGTTCGCTGCGCAATACGTTTCGCTATAAAAATATAGACTTTTCATTTAATATCAGTTACCAATTGGGGCATAAGTTTGTCCGCAAATCTATTCATTACTCCAATCTGGTCACAGGTGGAGTAGGACACAGTGACTATGCACTGCGCTGGCAGAATCCTGGAGATGAAGTGAAAACCGATGTGCCGGTCTTTACCTATCCGGCCAATAAGAACGAGTCTGATTTTTACAATTATTCGTCAGCACTGGTAGAGCCTGCAGGGCAGATCAAACTGCGCGATATACAGGTTGGATATAGTCTTAAGAACAGATACTTGAAAGATTTGAGGATCTATGCCTATGCGGCCAATATCATGACCTTATGGCGCGAAAATAAGTGGGGATTGGATCCTGAATTTGGAAATAATCCGCCCGATCCTTTTGCAGGTTCCCTAGGTATCAGTTTTAACTTTTAGATCGATTGTTATGAAATATTATATTATTTTTTTGTTGTCCATAGGTCTGACCTCTTGTTCTAAGTTTTTGGAACTCAAGCCTGACCAAAATATGGAGATTCCGAGTACGCTCGCGGATTGCGAATTGCTTTTGAATGATTTTACCGCGATGAATATGTCGTACCCTGTTATGACCACGCTAATGGGTGAAGAATTCTATATGCATACCGAAGATTGGCAGACCATAGTTGATATGGATGAACGAATGGGCTATATCTGGACGGACGAACCTGTGGTTGGAAGTTTAAACTGGCAGGGACCTTATAAAACCATATATGTGTCCAATCAGATCTTTGCCATATACAATAAGCTCTCTCAGCAGGATAAGTTTTCGGAGCAAGGTAAGCAGATATTGGGCAATGCACATTTCTTTAGAGCATTTGCCTATCAGCAGCTTCTGGAGCTCTATACGCTTCCTTATGACCCTGCTACGGCATCGAACGAATTGGGTTTGCCACTCAAGTTAACACCTGATGTCGTTCCTGCAGAGGGTAGAGCAAGTCTAGCGGTTACTTATGATCAGGTGGTACAGGATTATAAACAGGCGATCAGTCTGTTAAACCCCACATCGATAGCTAAAAGTAGACCTACGAAAGGAGCGGCGCACGCAGGGTTGAGCCGTTTATATCTGGATATGCGCGATTATGAAAATGCTTATCTCTATGCTGACTCTGCATGGAATATGCAACCGACATTGATCGACTACAATACCCTCGATCTCTATGATGAAATGGCTATCCCTAAAAATAATCAGGAGATCTATTTTACAGCATTGACCGGTAATTCCGGATCGATAGGTCCATTCTACAATCGGATAAATCCGGATCTGATCGATCTCTACGAATCCAATGATCTGCGGATGTCCATCTACTTTCAAAACAATTACTTTGATCCCGGTACCTATGGCTACAAAACCAATTATGATCAAAGTTACATCGGTACTTTTATTGGTTTGACTACCAGTGAAATGCTGCTGATCCGTTCAGAAGCAGCGGCACGTACCGGTAAATCGGCGATCGCATTATCAGACATTAACTTGCTTCGCAAGCATCGCTTTGCTCCAGAGGATTATCAAGAAGTACAATGGGGTAATGCTATTTTACTGCAGGAGATTTTAAAAGAAAGAAGAAGAGAACTGGTGTTTCGAGGAAGACGTTGGGCAGATGTCAAACGGCTCAATCAGGATGCTGCGACTCAGCGTACCTTGACAAGAACGGTTGACGGCGAGTCCTATCAATTGGTACCTGGCAGTCTAAAATTTGCGGCACTGATCCCGCTGATCGTGACACAATTGAATCCTACGATCCAACAAAATAGAAGATAATACGAAGGAGTCTCCAAGTCTAGATTGGGTGCCATAAGTATCCACTAGACTTGAAGATTTCAATATTAAAAAATTAATAATATTACAGATGAAAAGCTACATGATTATCATATACATATTACTCGGCATCATGCCCTTATATGCTCAACAAAACAAAAAAGTGGACCTGTCCAAACGACTTACCATAGGATCGACAGTTCCTGATATGCCTGTTATGGATATATTAAATTTTCCGTCCAGTACCATAGATCTGGACGATTATAAGGATAAGGTTTTGATCCTTGATTTTTGGGATACCTATTGCAGTACCTGTATTGAGTTGATGCCCCATGTCAAAGAAGTACAGAAAACAGTAGGGGACAAAGCGCAGATCATTACGGTGACCTGGCAGTCTAAGGAAGTCATTGATCAATTTTTTAAAGGTAATAAATACCTGAAGGAGCATCAGGCCTATTTACCTACAATCATTGCAGATTCTTTGCTCAAAAGTTATTTTCCTCATCAAGGGGTACCGCATACAGTCTTTATTTATAAAGGTAAAGTTAAAGCCATCACGTATTTTGATTATATCAAACCGGAGTATATTGAGAAACTGATCGCTGAAGACAGATTGGATATTCCGGTGAAAGATGACTTTAGTACGAAAGACGTGATTCCAGATCAGGAAAACTTAAATTTAAAAGGAAAAGTATTGATCACCGGATATCAGGATGGGTTGGAGTTTAAAGGTGGGCTACCGATCGAGCAAGATTCGGTAACAGGTCTGTTTGTGACCAGCATGATCAATACCGGAATTCTGGATGCATTCACTCGGTTACATGCTATAATCAGTCCCAAGTACTTCCTTTGGATCCCCGGAAGGATGGAATGGTATGTCAAAGATCAGAATGACTATCAATATAAACCGAATTCTATAGGTCCTAGAATATGGGACACGAAAAATGCCATCTGCTATCAACGTTTTAGTCAGGATACTGTATCCAAGGAAGAGATGGCTAAGTTGGTTATGCAAGATCTGGTTTCATTTTTAGGAGTAAGCGTAACGATCGAGAAAAAGGAAAAAGAAGTTGTCGTGATCAGAAAAACGACGAAATCGAGAGTAGGTATTGCAAAACCGGAGAGTAACCGTCGGGTTGAAGGAATGGAAAATCTTGCCTTTTTAATGGATTACAGTAAAATGTATCCACCAACATTAGATGAATCTGGATTTACCGAAATCATTGATGTCCCTGATTTTTCTTCATTAGAAAAACTTAATCAACAAATACTTTATTATGGCTTGGAAGCTGTATTGGCAAAAAGGGTTATTGATGTGATGGTAATAAGAGAATTAAACAAAAATTAAAAATGTCCACCTGACATCAAAAGTTTAGATAGGAGAGAATTCATAAAAGGCGTCTACGGACGCCTTTTATGTTCTTCTGGGTGACATTTAAGGATTGGTTGTCAATTCACCATTGTTTTTTATTCTGAGTGCAGTAATTCTTTCGTTTCTTACTGCTGTAATCATGGATTATTATTTGAGTATGCACTTTTTTTTTCGATCGCACAGACTTGATTAAGACTGTATATTGTGGTGCATTATTGTCATTTGTATCTCTCGGATAACTTTCCGGAACAAAATCAAACCAGGCCATAATTATTTGTTTTAAGATTAGTAAAATTAAACTTTGCTAAAAAAGGGCGCCTTTGGAGCGCCCTCTACCATAAGGCTTGTGACCTTATTTACGGATTTGTTCTCAATTGAACATTTGTACTACTGGAGTTTGTGTTTAACGCAGTAATCATTTCATTTCGCAGTGGAGTTGTAATGATCGGTTTATTACTTGCGTCAGGACTTGTCTGAATAGCACAAATATGATTAGAACCTAGACATGAAGGTCCACCTACAGCATTGTAATCATTAGGATCTGTAGCATCCCCATTGGCAACTAATTGGAACCAGGCCATAATAGATGATTTTAATTGTAAAAAAATGTTTATATTACTTATGTTTATAATCGAACATCATATGTTTTCATTGATGGCCACATAAGAGCTTCCATACGTTGGAGGCTTTTATTATTAAAGTGGACTTTCATTTCTTGCCCCGGCCACCGGGGAATGTCGCAAATTTGCGACGGTATACTTTGATACCTAAGTTGTTTATACTTATGTTTTTCATGGTAGTACTTTATTCGTTTATTTATCAAGCATTATCTTATTTAAGATGCTTACTGTAAAATTAGATCCCTTCTTCTTCAGCTTCATATAGCAATGCTATAGATTGCATTTTTTTCGTATTTGTCAGACTATATTGCTCTTGATCTTCGACAGCTCCTATTATTTTTTTGATACTTGCTTTTCGCAAAAATATAATCCTTCGGTACGCTCTGATAATAGCAATGCGATATACTTTAGCTCTTTCCAAGATGATAGCGTAAAGATTTATAATAATCACGATCACAGGAAATGTTTAAAAAGGAACGACGTTCTTTGATGGTAAGTAAAGGCATAATATGAGGCATCTTGATAGAAAGCTCATGTACCCGATGTAAGGGGGGGAGCTTCAGAACATGTACAACGTCCTGCAGTCTATTGAGCCTGTGCTGCTTCAGGATATGGAATATCGTACTCAGCTCAGGGTACTGTTTGAGTGCGTGTTTGAAATGGCTATTGCTGATCTCATATAAAATAGTGGGTTGCAAAAATTTGATAGCGACGGATGTTGCCTGATCACTATAGGGGTGATTGCTACCCGTAAAATATTCGTTCTTCCCATTGATGCGTTCGATGCGAATGAATGTGTCTGCTTCGAGCACTTCTTTGGCGACTACACCATCAATTATAAAGCACCAGGTCGACATCGGAATACCAGCGATCTTGTAGTAACTTCCTTTTTTATAAAAATGGAGCTTTCCATGTTCTTTGATATAAGTTTTTGCTGATGCGCTGAGCTGATGGTATCTACTGAAAAAATCTTGCATTCTTTCCATAATTTAAGGTCGTATGTTTAGTAAGTTGGAGTAATCAGATCGACTTCTATAGACAGCTGTTTTATTTAAGCTAAATTTTGGCGTGGTTCTTTTCATTGAGTTTTATTTAGGTTTATAAAAGACTCGAGGTTTACTTAGAGGTTATATATAGGAGTATTTGAAATACACAAGGGGCTGGGGATCTCGCTGCCAGCCCTCAAGGAGATTTGTGGATTTTAATGGATCAACTGTAGTGGATGCGGATCATTAATGGCGTCACGATCATAGTTGCTGAAGAGGTTTCTAATGGGGTTTGCCACTTATCCATTCCATGCACAACGATACTTTTTTTGTCGGGCACTTCGTCATCCTCTTTGTCGTCTTTACTAAAAACGACCATGACGCCTGCAGCATAACTGTTGGCGATGGCGTAAGCTAACTCTTGCTTAAAGATGAGATCCATGGACTGCAGCTGAACGAGTTGAGTGGTCGTGAAGCTAAAAAACTTATTGATCCAGCTATCAAAATCGCTTCGGATTTCAGTCAATTCAATCTGTAATAGTTCAGGAGACCTTCCAAGGACAATGGCTTGCATACTATTGACACCCTCTTGGTCAAAGTTTAACGTGTTCATGATTTACTGTTTATTGGTGAATTCCAAATTTGGCAAATCTATCTTTTTGAGAAAAGAGATGGTGGCCAGTAATAGGCTAAGGCATAATAAGAAGAGTCGTTAAACTGATTTTTCTAGTTTAAGGGTATCTAGAAAGTACCTTTAAACTTTAAAAGTACCGGCAAAATACCTCTTTAAAGCTTGTTTTTTGAGTTTTTAGACCAATCTGCAGTTTTGTTTTATAATGAAATATTGTTAATTTGCATTTCAACCTAATTAATTATTACTTTTTTCTATACGAATGATCCACCTATTTGAAAATCGCTTTTTAAATATAAATGCCTTATCTGGACATTTTAGGGCATATTATTTTTATTATCTGATGTTTGTTTTGTTACCCTTACTGTATAATAAGATTACCTATAATTATACCTGGACAGACTTATCGGTTTTCTCTTATAGATTTGCATCTCTTTTTCTGCTTACGATGTTTGTGGTTGTTTTTATAACGGCTATTTCGCTTGTTATCCAGCTGCTGTTCACTTATGACCATGATAAACAAAATATCCTCTGGAAGAAAAGAAGTGCTCGGATTCTGTTTTATGTGCTGCCAACAGGACTTGGGCTATGCATTTTGATCGTATTTAAATATATGTGGTATGATGGGGAGCAGATGTACGTGATCTTGTGGGAGCATGCTAAATCCCGGTTTTTGTTGTATCTGGTGATGATGATCGCTTTCTCGATCTGGTTGGACACAGATCCAAAGCGCAATTTGTTTATTACTTATTTTCAGCATGAATACCCTGCAACAGCAGCTGAAGAGCAAAAATCTTCTGCTATTGACCTTATTAATCGTCCCATCGAGGAGCAGCGGGATGCTCAGCTGGATACTGTTATTGAAAAATTTTCTCAAGTGGTCGAAGATAAGCTGACATCCGTACTGGACCATAAGTGGGAAGATCGAAATGAAGAACAAAGGAGCCTGGTCAAGAAGGCACTAATCGAGTTTGTAACTGATCATCAAGTGCAGCAAGATAAAGATGAGCAGATAGTAAGTCATCTTCCGCTGAAAGACATCGTTAAGGAGGCGATCGAGGAATGGCAAAGTGAGCGCGATGATCTGCCTGATGAGGTATTGCTCGAAAATCTGTACGCCAGTTTGTATGCAAAGAGTCCGACCAAACTTATGCCCTCTTTTAATGAGCTGGGAGCTGTGGTATTATTCCATATTTTTGCTATTGAGTCGCACACAAAGCATGCTGTTGTGATCTTGACTGATGGAACCCGGATTGACTCGCCTAAAATTTTAGAGACATTGAAAAATCTTGGTCTCTTAATCTGGTTGGTGAAAGTTAATAAAGATCATTATATCAATATGATGCATGTCTGTTTTATGGATTATAAAAATGGTCAGTTTGTCAAGATTCAGAGCCAGACGATGCAAGCATTAAGTACAAACCTAACGAAGAGTGAAGTATTAAAGATGTGTACTTTAGGAAGTAAAGTGAAGAATAAATATATAGAGGAGTTTTTGAAATCGAGATTTGAACTGCGTTATAGAGGTTGGAATACCTGTGTACCGTTGAATTAAAGTCCTATATTTCCAATTATAAACTAGACCGATTGAGCTGATCAATAGGCCTTCATGGTGCTATATCAGTCAGGATCTCGGCGGTAGGTCGCCCTTATCTTACCTACATATGTTTTTTTATCAAAACACGGCTTCCACTCAGGAGTCAGGCCACTGCTTTGGATCCAATGCAACCTCTATGGCTCAAGCAGTATCCTATCATTTTACAACACAATCCACCTCATCAGACTCCGATCTGCATACCAAAGTGGATCGGATGCTCAGGCTGCTTGAAGGACGGCAGCAGGACGAAGGGAGCAAGCTCGTCGGCACCATGAGCACGCAGGAGGCTGCGGATTTTGTTGCCATTTCCAAACGCACTTTTGAACGTAAAGTACAGCAGGGCCTGATCAGTCCGATCGCTAAGCATAAGAAGAAGAATCAATTTTCAAAGCAGGCTGTCCTCGAGTTTTTTATCGCTTATCGGGGCTATCAGCCCGCGCAATTGCCTTAGGCAGATCAAGCTGAGATCGGTACTTGCTTTTAACCTTGTTCGTACCTGCTTTTAACCTTGTTTTAAGGTATCCCATAGGTGCACCGTCCCTGCAAAGTCCCTGGACCGTCCTTTTCCCGGTACAGGGACGGTATAGGAGCGGTGCAAAGACGGTGTATAGAGGCCTTTGGTTAAAACGAGGTGCGTAGCTGGTAGCCTCTTGGCTAGGAAGAGGTGTTGTTTTTCTCGGTCTGAGCATCAGGATTTTTAGAACCTGTTTAATACTAAACCGACAAACACCGACAATATGTTACCGGTACACCGACATACACCGACAAGATCATTTTGGCTCTTGACAAGCCCTATGTCCAGGTGCTATGTTTGTCATCGTAAAGCAGAATATACCGGTATGCATGAAGCCTTTACGTATGGTCAAATCTTTTAAAAAATTAGAAAAATGGGAACAATTAGACAAGGTGCCAATGGGAGTTTTCGAGGTAAAGCCGGCAGCGTGATAGGTTCAAGCTGGAAGGGTATCGACTACATCAAAGGGCTGCCCAAAAAGCGGACAAAAGGAGCTACAGAAGAGCAGCTTATCGTGCAGGCACGATTTTATGTGATGTCAAAATTCTTGATGCCCATAGCCCCAATCTTGCGCCTGGGTTTTGGTCAGGTCAATGCCAATCGGATGACGCCGACCAATGCGGCCCTGCAGCAGAATATCAGTCAGGCAGTGGTGGGCTCTTATCCAAATTTTGAACTGGACTACAGTAAGATCATGATCAGTTCGGGCTCCTATATCGGTGGCGGTGCGATGGCCGTATCGGCATCGCTTGGGGTACTTTCGGTAGACTGGGATTTTTCGCTCAACAGCCTATATGATTCCAAGGCAGATGATCAGGTCATTATCTTACTTTATCAGCCCAAGGCGGATGAATTTATGACGACCCCTACGCCGGCCACACGTGCCAATGGAACCATCGATATTACGGTACCACCGCATCTGCTGGGGTCAAAGGGGCATGTATGGATCTTCTTTGCCGACCGTAAAGGGACCAAGGTATCCAGAAGTACCTATCTGGGAGAAGTGGACTTACTGTAAACTGTTGTACAGCATGTCGAATCGGGAGAAGCGTCGGGCTTCTCCCGATTTCGATATGATAAACCAATCGAATATGTTGATGATATCCAATAAAGAAAAAACGCAGGAGCAGCCCAACAAGGCCAAATCGACCCAGCTTGGATTTAAGTTGGTCCGCTATTTCCTCAATCCGCTCAATCTGTTGATCCAGATTGGCTTTGCGACCCGTAAGAAAGGAAAAACAGCACTTGGCAGGGCCATGTCGCATCATTTACGCAATGCGGTCACCGGAGAGTATCCGGATATGAAGATCGATCCGGCCAAAGCAAAAATAAGTGAAGGAACCCTAGCTCCGTTGCTGTCCCCTCAAGCCGAACGTGTGGGCGACTGTATGACGGTGAAGTGGGCATTACCAAATCAATTTATCGCAGACCATAGCCACTGGGACGATCAAGTGATCCTGTGTGTCTATGATATCGAGGCCGGAAATGCAGCGGTCAATGAGCAGCAGGTGATCAGAAAAGATGCCTATATGAAGCTGCAGTTGCCTTCTGTCTTACGGGATAGACCCGTGCACCTGTACCTGATGCTGCACGATCGGGATAAACGGATGGTCTCCAACAGTCTGTATCTGGGTAGTTTTTAATGCAATTCTAAACAAAAATCGTATGCTGCTACAAGTCATCCGTATCAAACAGGGGAAGGACAGTACCCTGTCTGAAATCTATCTGAACCATCGGTTTATCTGCTATGGTCTGGAGGATATCCCCCGTGAGCAGAAGATCCCGGGGAGTACTTGTATCCCTTTGGGTACCTATACATTGGGCTTCAACCGAGATGGGGGTATGAATGGTAACTACTATGACCGCTATCCTCAGATGCATCGGGGTATGATCGAGATCCAGGATATCCCTGGTTTTAGTTATGTCTACATCCACATCGGCAATACGCATAAGCAAACTGCGGGCTGCCTGCTCGTGGGCACAAAGTATGTGTTTGAAAAAGGTGACTATCGCTTGGAACAGTCCGTTACGGCTTACAAAAAATTGTATCCCTTACTGGTGGAGCTTATGATGAAAGGGGAGGTTGTTATGGAAGTAACGAAGTTAAGTAGTGACGGAGTAACAAAGTAACTAGTGACGCAGTGATCGAGTGATGGAGTTCAGTGTAAAGTAGTTACGGAGTAAATAGTAACGTAGTGATGGAGTAACGAAGTAATCAGTAACATAGTGAAGCAGTATGATTTTCTAACCTACTAACTATTTAACCTTTTAACTTTTATACAAATGAAAAAAATAATCAATAAAATTGGCCAGATCTTGCAAGTGATCCTGCTAGCGCCGATCAAATTACCGGGCAAGGCACTGCATATCATCAAATATATCGCGCTGGGTCTTGGTATAGTAGAGACGGTGCTGGATGATCCGGACAAAAAAGGAGAGGAGGAGCCTCCGCCGGATGAGTCTATCGTGCAGCAGAAAGAAAAGGAGGTGCCCGATGAAATGGAATGATATCCGATTGGGTGCGATGGGTGGCACGCTCTGCTCAATCTGGGCTTCATTCTCTTTTGGCGATCTTGCGCAAACAGTATTGATGGCTGCAGTAGGTACGGTGGTCAGTTTTGTGACGAGTAGGCTATTGGGAAATATCAAGCGTAAATAATCCAATAAATAGGCTTATCTGTCATCGGATAAGCCTATTTAAAATACGCTGCTCAACATCAATTCATTCAGCATGTTTGATCGGGTTTATCAATTTTGCTCGTACTGATTTTCTGTCCCTGTGCTCTCTATAGGATAAGTTTAAAAAAATAAAGTCGCTTTAAATAGGAATTATCGTGTTATTTTTATATTTGCATCCAGAAGAATATCATATTAATAAAACCTATAAATCAATACCAGTGAAAAAGTTAACCTTAGTACTTCTATTTATCTCTTTCTTTGCGCAAGCACAGGAGAAAGTGAATTTTACAGAAAAGTTTAAAAAAGCGAATCAAGGCAAATATCAAGTAGAGGTCAATGAAGTGAAAGAGCTGCTTCAGATTATGATCGCCATTACCAAAACGGGCTTGGAAAATGAGGATATGATGCAGCAAGAAGGACCCTATTATCAAGCTGTACTGAAACAGTTCAAGGCTTATGAAAATGAGCCCATTATTCACACCTTTGATTCATTATTGGTACAAACCCTGATCAATAATGTGTTTTTAACGGGCAATGGTATTTCTTACTATTTCAAAGGCGACAGACTCGTGAAAAGTGATGTCTATATTTTCCCTGCGGGAGGGGTAAATGGGGTGAAAGTTGTTGAAAATCCGATCACACAATATAAGCAGGAACTGGAAGATTTTGCGAAAAAGTCCAACTTTCGCTCGTTTTATAAAAAACACAGAAAGTATTATGCCGAGATCATCGCTCAATACGAAAAAGAAGCCAATGTTGGAAAACAATGGAAATGGCTGGAACAGAATTTTGATACGCGTATCAATGCTTATACGATCTACTGTTCGCCGCTCATCAATGGACTGAATTATACGTCTGAGTTCAACAATAACAATTTTCGATTGATTTATATGAGTTTGCCACCATTATCCACCAACTCTTATATGAGTGCCATTGAAAACGAATTGTTTAATACCAGGGTGATGTTTACAGAAATTGATCATAATTATGTCGCTAAACCTACAAAAGAGCATAAAGCCCAGATTGATGAAGCATTTAAAGATCGTACATATTGGGTTGATGAAACCGTAGAGGGGATAGATGCGTATACGTCACCAAGGTATATCTTTGATGAATATATGACCTATGCTGTGTACTTGTTGTATTGCAAACATCACTATAAAGAAGCTGATTTTCAAAAAGCATTTACAGCAACAGTTGCAGTAATGAAGGATAGAGGTTTTACTAAAATGAAAGAATTTACGGATAAATTGTTAACCGTTTGTGCAGAAAATCCAGAAAAAAAGATCGAATATGTGTATCCAGACTTTTTGACCAAATTATAACCCTGGGAAATAGGAGAGAAATTTCTTATTAATAGTGATATCGTGTCTTGCGAGTGCACTTTTAGATTACTGGCCTGAAATAGCCTAAGATTTACAGTTGATCCTAAAAAGCTTGATATCTATTTTCAGGATGATAAGGAACTCGGTTAGGCTCAATTTCTTTCCACGATTTGTACTCGTAATCCGCACTTATTAATATATAATATGACCATCGCCAAAAACATAGTGGATTTATCCAGTAGAGCCGATATACCTGTTGATTCTTTTTCTCTGGATGGGTGTCTTTAATATATTGATCAATATACCATTGATCAATAGGCGAAGACTTAAAATCAAAGGTGTCATGCCAAGTAAAAGAAGCATCCCCATTGGAATATTTAAATAGTTCCCCATCAATACGATGACGTATGTATCCACTCACGAAAGGTAGATTACTCATGAAGCCTGCGATCAGGTATACATAGATAAATCGTAATAAGTATTTTTTAGTTTTCATATGAATTACAATTTGTGTAAACTGATGGGCTTAAAAATCTTGATATCTATTCTCAGGATTGTAAGGAACTCGGTTAGGCTCAATCTCTTTCCAAGATTTATAATCAAAATCTCTACTTGTTATGAGATAGTGAGACCATCGCCAAAAACATAATGGATTAATTCTGTAGAGCCTATATACCTGTTCATTCTTTGTATCTGGATGAAATTCAGTTATATAGCGATCGATTAACCGTTGGCTTATGGGCGAAAACTTAAAATCAAAGATTTCATGCAAAGTAAATGATGCATTTGCGTTAGAATATTTAAATAGATCTCCATCAAAACGATGAAGTAGGTAACTGTTCACAAATGGTAGATTACTAATAAAGCCTGCGATCAGGTATACATAGATAAATCTTAATAGATATTTTTTAGTTTTCATATGAATTGCAATTTGTACTACTAGCAGGTATGGGTAGTGATAAACTACCCAGACTTATTGAATTGTCATTAAATCGATTTGATCATGTTATAGTTTATAAAAGAAATAACTTCATATTTTTCATTCAAGAATAACTGTCTTTCCTATACAGTCGAACATCATTAAATCTACATTAGAATGAATGACACTAAATTAAGGGTAGTAAAACGATATCTCTTTGACAAAAGGCAAAAAATATAAATAGTTGAAAGAAGAGTAGTTTAAGCTTAGATCTTCGCTCGAATCCTGCTTAGGGTAGATTGCGTTATTCCTAAATAGGATGCGATGTAACCTAGGGGCACACGTCTTAGAATTTGAGGTTTTCTAAGGATCAATTCCTGATATCTTTCTTTTGCCGAAAGCATACGTAGCGCATTAGCTTTACTTTCGCTTTCGATATAATATTGCTCCGTGAGGTACCGTCCTATAACATTAAACTCCAGATGCTGCTGATAGAGATGGGAAAGTGCGGTATGCGTCAGTTCCAAGGTAACACAGTCCTCTAAAGCTTCAATGGCTTCAAAACTTTTTTGCTGACTATAAAAACTATATACTGATATGGCGAGTTCCCCTTCGGTCAGCAGCCAAGAGGTATGTTCCTCGCCATCATCATTCAGATAATAGGTCCTCACGCAACCCTGCAAGATAAAATATATCGATTTATTGACTTCGTTGAATTGCAATAAATGCGCTTTTTTGTTAAATGTAGTAAGCTTACTCTGCTGGCGAATGCTCTTTTCAAGCGCTTCACTCATGGGGTAAATACTATTAAAGATATGCAGAATCTGTACTTGCGCTTGGTCAAGATCAATTTTTGTCATGTTAAAAATTAAGGTCTATGATGCTCAATATCTATAAAAGCTATTCCTAAATATAAGGAAAGAATTGATTAATCAAAAATGATAGTCCTCAAGCTTCGTGGTTGATTTAAAAATCTGGATTTTCCATTTTAGGATTATGCATTGCTCTTGGAGATGCAATTTCTTTCCATGGTTTATAATCAATACCTGTTATCAAGTTATAATATATTAGAAGTTGGAAATCACTGTTGGTTTCTATGGTTGGATAAGTGATTTATTACATCAAAAAGGGAATACGTGCTATATTTTTTTCTTAATAAGCCTCCAAATCATTATTTCAATTTATAAGTGTATTAAAAACTTATTTCAAAATAAACTAGAGATCGAAGCTTCAATAGCAACTCTAAGATATACTTCTGGGACTGGATACCATCACCTACGTCTGTCGAGCTTGATAAAAGGCTGGAGAATCATGATAAGGAATTCATGGAATATCATCAGTAACTTATATGGAAATATCCATTTTTTTCCCATGATATCGGTCACCGGAATGGTCGCTGGCTTTGATTGGAATATAGACCAGATGGTGTCCAGTGGAGAAGTTTTGGTTTCGACTTTAATACATGATACAAATGGAGGTCGTGTTCAACCTCCATTTGTATTTAAAAAATAGGGGTGCATACATTACTGATGCACAAAAGGTATGAACCGTTGTAAAATCCGGTTCATCAGAAATACCTGCAAATTTTGAAGCTTGTCTTGTAGGAGACTGCCCTAGGTTTGCAGGCCAAACAGCGGCATGTAAATACGATGCCTATTTTGGGGGTAGCTGTGTATGGCACCTCTTATTTCCTAAGATTATTGCTGCTTCCCATTTAGCGGCTGGAACTTAGTAAATTTCCTAAGAACCACCCCATAAATTGATATTTGTTTGGATATCGGAACTATTTCTTTCCTTGTTCTTTAAATTTAGATGTTACGAAAAACCAAAGTAGCATTGTGTCCACCAAATCCAAAAGCGTTGCTCATCGCGGTTTTGATGATCTTTTCCATGGGTTTGTTTTTGACAATTTGAATAGTTTCTGGAATGTCCGTATCCAGTTCTTCAATATTGATGGTTGGCGGAATGATATTGTCAGTAATCGATTTTATAGCTAAAATAGCTTCAATTGCTCCAGCTGCTCCCAACAAATGGCCGGTCATGGATTTGGTGGCACTGACCCACAAATTTTTGGAACCTTTGAACGTTTTTTCTACGGCTTTTAGTTCTGCAATGTCGCCAACAGGTGTGGAGGTGGCGTGCAAATTTAAATAATCCAAATCCGAAAAATTGAGTTTTGCTTCTTCCATGGCAAGCTGCATGGCTTTTGCGGCTCCTATACCCTCAGGATGTGGCGATGTCATATGGTATGCATCTGCAGTCATGGACGCCCCCACCAATTCGGCATAAATTTTGGCTCCGCGCTTTTTGGCATGCTCATATTCTTCCAAAATCAACGCTCCAGCTCCTTCTCCCATCACAAAACCATCGCGATTTTTATCAAACGGACGACTGGCTGTTTTCGGGTCTTCATTTCTCGTGCTCATCGCTTTCATTGCAGCAAAACCACCTACCGAAGCTGCGGTAATGGGCGCTTCGGAACCACCGCTCACAAAGACTTTTGCTTTGCCCATGCGGATGTAATTAAACGCATCCATAATCGCTGTATTGGCTGTGGCGCAAGCTGAGACCGTGGTATAATTGATACCCTGTAAACCAAATTTCATCGAAATCATTCCTGAAGCCATATTAACAATCAATCTGGGCACAAAAAATGGGCTGAATCGGGGGATATAATTCCCAGTTACGTAATTTTCAACTTCTGTTTCAAAAGTTTCCATTCCGCCTTGTCCTACTCCCCAAATCACGCCAATGTCGAATGGATCGATGATGGAAATATCTAAACCCGAATCTTCCAAAGCTTGCGAGGCACTGTATAAGGCGTACTGCGTAAATAAATCGCTTCGTTTTATTTCGTTACGATCCAAGTATTTTTGGGGCTCAAAATCTTTTATTTCGGATGCAATTTGGGTGCGAAATTTGGACGCATCAAAACGGGAAATAATGCCCGTATTGTTTTTTCCTTCCAGGCTGTTTTTCCAAAAGGTGTCTACATCATTTCCCAATGGATTGATGGTACCTAAACCTGTTATGACAACTCGTTTCATGTATTTTTTTTTATTTCAGTTTTAAATAAATTGGAAGAACCTTTGGCAATTAATCTCGTCTTATCGGCATTCCAAATCTCACATTCTGCGTTGATGAATTGCCTTCCTTTCTTGATAATAAGCGTTTTTGCGATGATGGTCTCCCCTGATTTTGCGGTTGAAAAATAATCAATCACATTGTTGATGGTGGTGTAAAAATATGCTTCATTTAAAGAAAACATGGTAGCACCCAAAACGTCATCAACAATAGCTGCAGTTACACCGCCGTGCAGATTTCCAATGGGATTGAGCCACTCGGGGCGAATCCGGTATTCAAATTCTAATGCACCCGTTTCTACACTTTTCACAATAGGATTTAACCAATGCATAAATGGGGATGGCGATGCCGTAAACTCTTGACCGATACAGGATTTCATTATTTCTAATGGACTCATATTATATATTTTCTAAGTGTTCTTTCTGATGCTTCCTTAAAATCAAGCTGTGTTAATGGTACTCATCTCAAAAAGATTGGATGGTTAATGGTCAACATACCGATGGATATATTGTTTGTCCAGTTTTTTAGATGACGATTTCATCATTGATAATTTTTACAATCCGATCTAAAGCCCAATATAAATTTTGGGGTGCATTCGTTACTTTTGAAAGCAAAATTCCGCCTTCAATCAACATTAAAAAGGTGGTTGCGTATTCTTTTGAATTGATATCTGGACGAAATTCATGTTGTTCTATTCCCAATTCAATCATATGCTCCAATCTTTTAGTCCAACTGGCAAAAGCATCTTGAACGGCAGAGGTCATAAATGGCAGCGCATCGTCTGTTTCGATAGCCGCATTTAACATGGGACAACCGCCGGTTTCGGAAATAGCAAACCAGTTGTTTCGATAAAATTGGGTATATGCAATGAGTTTATCGTAGGCGCTGGTTTCCAAGGAAACAGCGCGATCAGCATTCTTCGCTAATTCCGCTGAACTATATTTGAATACAGCAATCATGACCTCTTCTTTATTTTCAAAGTTGCCATAAATACTACCTTTTGTCAAGCCGGTAGCAGTGGTCATATCTGATAAAGAAGTTCCGGCAAATCCATTTTTATTAAAAAGTACAGCCGTTTTTTCGATGATGAATTGCCGAGTTTGTTCTGCTTTTGACATTATTTTTTAAAAATATTTTTTAGTCATGATTGAACAAAGATACGATTATATACCGAACGGTATATATTTTTATGAGATTTATAATTTAAACCTCGTACGGTTAGCTGGTATTGGTTTAGTGTATTTATAATCTTCATCTTGCTAATGGTTGGCAGGATGATGAAAAAAGGTCGAGCACTACCAACTTTACTCCAATCATCAGGGAAATTTTTTACTTACAGAAATGTTTTAAATGCTTTTTTTGTGCATTGGTCGATCGTAATTTAGTATTGTTGATCAACACAGCAGTCATCCGAAAAGGCTTATCAAATAGAGTAGGAGTAATTCTTTTATAAACAAAATATGAATAATTTAGAATTAAAAACGATCGGCGTCCAAGAAATGGATATGAACGAAATGGTACAGGTTGATGGAGGTATAATTCCTGTACTTGCTCTAGGTTTTGCTGCAGGAACTTTTTCTTTGGCTTTAGGTTATTATGCTGGTAAAGCATTATATTATGCAACTCATTAATTATAAAGTTATGATGGATTATCAATTTAAAGAATTATCTTTTGAGGAACAAAAAGATACCAATGGTGGTGGGCTTATTCCATTAATTCTATTGGCAATGTATGTTGGATATAAAGATGCTGAGGCCGCCAATAAATAAGTAATATTGAACACTAAAAAACTGGATTGGGAAAATGGTTAATAGGGGTCTGAAAATATTTTTTCTGTTGTCCCCATTTTAATTTCTCTATTACGGCTGATACTTTTATTAGCTTAGTAATTAAAGTTTTGTAGTTTTTAAATTTAGTTTATTCAACATTAGATTGACAACTTTAGATCTAGTGTTGAATAAACTTTTATATTCTAAAAATACACAAAAATATGCTGTAGTATTTGCTGCAACGCACGCTAGGATGATACTAGATCTCAAAGTAATCTCAATGACCTATGATAGGTGTCTTGCTGTATAGATCGTTAATTTAGACTCCTATGTCGGATAGATAATCCTAAATAATCCTGCCGTAACATTCTCCTGGATAAGCTTCACTATAATCTTCAAATAACTTCGTGATTCTGACAGTACTGCCTATTTTAATGTGGATTTGATTTTCCTTATTCCTACAAGTAGGTATTGATATACTAAACCAAAAATGTTTTCTCCGGTAAAATCACTGGCCAGTGATGGTGGTAAAAGTTCGTAAATACTGATACCAAAATACTCGGCAATTTTGTAGACCTGATCTACTTTTACTTTTGTTTCATTCCTTTCAATTTTTGAATACGCGGCTTGCGACATCTCCAGATGATAAGCAACTGCTTCTTGCGATATTTTGAGCGTTTCTCTCTTCTCCCTAATGAAAGTTCCAATCTTATGTTTTGACATAACTTATATTAAAATTTCCAATAGACA
The DNA here is from genome assembly GCF_023273895.1 of Sphingobacterium sp. PCS056. Classification (NCBI taxonomy): domain Bacteria; kingdom Pseudomonadati; phylum Bacteroidota; class Sphingobacteriia; order Sphingobacteriales; family Sphingobacteriaceae; genus Sphingobacterium; species Sphingobacterium sp. PCS056. The sequence continues at coordinate 2,623,656 of NZ_CP096883.1, forward strand.
AATTTAAGAATATAACTTGAGGTTATAAAATTTACATGTGTTAAAACTGTAGGTTGTAGTTTAAAACCTGTGGTTGTGGTTTAGTGTGCTCTATTTCAGGAGTTTTGAGAGGTAATAAAATCAACAATCATGGAAGAAAAATTAAACAATAGTCATGTGGTGGCACTAAGTCCAGAGGAAACAAGAGAAATAAATGCGGGCAGTCAGCGAAGGGGCGAGAAGCTTAATAATTGGTTTGAAAAGATGTGGATGTTATTTACAAGCTAATCATTTAACTGAGAATCGCAGTAAAGATTTCTAATCCAGCTTGAGGCCGTACAATCTGTGCTAGAAGGGTTGCAATAAGATAGGCTGATAGATGTAAATATTTATTAATCGAACTATTTTTAATCTGAGCTAATTATAATAAGATCAATAATCAGAAGATCCAACTTTGCATGGTACTATTTCGTTCCAATTTGTGGTGAAATAGTGGTGTTCGTATCATAAAAACCTCCTGAAATACTCGATTCAGGAGGTTTTATTTCTAATATGAGAATGCAATAATTCTGATGGGCTATCTGTATCAATCGCCTATAAAACTTCGAAAAGGTCCTTATATTTTACTGTCGTACCATTTAATTTCATTTCAATCGCGGATTTTCCTTTTGGCGCAAAGGCTGGAATAATAAAACGAATTTCATCAGTGCTTCGATAGATACTATTGGCATATGCTCCTCCTAGAGTGGTTTGTATGTAGAGCAATCCCTTACCTTTAATGGTTACAACATCTCCTGGATAGCCCTTGAGTGGTGATATGTTATCGACCTGAAAATCGTGTATATACAGCTTTTGCTTTTTAGGGGCATAATAACTTTCATTGTAATTGATATTTACACCATATCCTATCTGAATTTCTGTTTCTCCGATGACGTAGCCCGGAATGATGAAAGATATTTGACCATTTTGAGCGATAGCACCTTCTCCGATCCCATTTCCGATAATGGAATATCCGTGACCATCAATAAAATTACCGGTTATTGTAAATGGCTCGCCGACATATCGTGTTGTATTGGCAGGTGTATCCCATTTCAAGTTTCTAACTTCCACTTGCTCTGTACTAGTTACGCTATAAAAAGGACTGCTGTAACTAAAATTGTAAACACCATCTGGAATATTACGCACAGTAAATGATTGAGTTTCATAAGAACTGTTAAAATAATGCGGTAAGCTATGTTTGCCTAGATAATACTTGGGTTGATCGGGATTCATAATGTAGGTGTACAGATCGATACCGTTTATATTCATTAAAGAGGGAGAATGAATGACCTTTCTTTCAAAGTGGATATTACTGCCAAGGGGCTTGATCAGTTCTATGGAATCTTTGAAGACGACCGAGTCTTTTCCATTGTAATAACCCAATTGAAATTTAGATCCTTTTAGCCCTTCGATCTCATGAAGATAAATCTGTGATCTGTATTCTATTTTTTTTCCATTGATCAGGATATAAAATGGGGCAGAAAATGGTATTGCATCTCCATTTACCGCTATCCCGGTGAGTTGTATAGGTTCGTTGAGATAGATCTTAGTTTGTGCAGGCGGATTTAACGAGCCCAAGATCTGAATACTGGCGACTTCTCTATTGGTTTGATAGCCCGATTGATCCCTGATCTGCAAGAAAATAGATACAGTATTGCCATGATAGAATTTGCCCGACTTTGGCAAGGTAAAGGTAAGGCTTTTACGGTCGCTAGAAACTTGAAAAGGTAGCTGGACCTCCTGTTGGTATTGATGTTGATAATACATCTTAATGTTTTCCGTGAGAAATTGGAAATCGCCGGTAACGGTTATTTTATCGTTATTGGGAACTAATTTTAGCTGTAAAAGATCTATTTTAATTCCATCTACTTCAAAAATATTACTTTCGCCACGATAGAATCCGTTTTTAGTTTTGACATATAGTGTATAACGATAACGATCGCCTAATTCGAAATTGCTGCTATGTTGATACTGCAATGTGACCTCACCGACGGAAACTTTGCTTCCAATGCTGACGACAATTTCTTTTTCATTTTCTTTTATCTTTTGGATTATAAATCCATAATCTTCCACCGGCATTCCATTTAATCGAGAAATATTCCCTTTTAAAGTAACCGTTTTTCCTGCCAAGTTACTAAAAGAGGTTGTTTTCAATTGTACAGGGCTGTAGTCAATAGGCTCAATGACTTCTTTTTCTTTACATCCAATAAGTATCCCCAGACAGAATATAGGAATCCAGAATAAGAAAATTTTAGCTATAGATTTTGTTTTCATAATAATTTCTCTTTTTCGATTAATAGATTTCAAGATATTCTGTAGCTGAAACTGTATTGTCGAAATCGAAAGCAGTATCACTAATGTTTATTCTGTATTTACCTTTTGGTAAGTCATCCGGTATTTTAAATTGTATTTTGTTGTTTTGAGATAGGGTATGACGGACTTCAACATCAGCAATTTGTGCTTTGTAGCCATTCATTCCATTACCTTCAATTGTAATTAGACTTCCACTTTTAGCGCGTAGAGGATATATAGAATTAATAATTGTGCGCTTGATCTCCAAAGATACGGTATTGGATGGTCTTGTCGATCCGATCTCACTAAAATGCTGCACTTTGACTTGATAATTTCCTGCTTTCATCAATGGGATTTCAAAAGTTATTTCACCGTTAGTGGTGCAACTTGAATAGGCAGCAGATGTTTTATCTATTTCTAATGTATAAGATCTGCCCTTGATAAATAAACCTTTCAAGGTTATGATATCTCCGGTATAACTTGCACTGGGGCTGATTGAAGAAATATTTACTTTTCTTACTTTAATCTTGTTGTTGCTTTTATAGCTGAAGTGGTAATTGGTCATTTCCATTGGATATTCACCATCTGGAAGGTCGCCTATACTCAATTCTCCTTTTTTAGAAGCACTGCCTTCTTGCAAGTAATAGGCACGTTTATCTCCTACAGTGACATAACCATAGAAATTAAATTTGGCAGGATCTGGTCCTGACACTTCAAATGTTGTCCCGGGATGCACATAATCGGGTTTTACAATAAAATCATTGGGATCTGGCTCAATAAGATTTAGGGGCTGTGGAAAAGTGACCGTATCTCGTCCATTGGTATAACCCATAGGGAAAGACTTGCCTTTTTGATGGAGGATAAAATCAGAAATGCGTAAGTATTCCGAATGTTTTAAAAAAACATTTCCGATAAATACCTGCAATCCATTGTTATCATAATAATTTTTTGTTGTATATGGTAAATTAACAACATCATTAAAGTAATAACTGTAAGTGGATGGTAACGATAATTTTGCAACTATAAAGGCATTTGCGACGATGGCAGCCAACTGTGGTCCTTTTTGATCCTTGCTAACCAGTCTGAATGTGACATTGTTTCCCTGCTCTAATCCTTCGGGAATTTGAAAACGTATGCTTTTTCCTGCATTAATAATTTCAAAGGGTATCTTAAATTCTTCGTAAGTATAATAGGAATATACCAGGTCGTAATTATTTTCGATATTGGTAAACTCTCCATCGACGGTTACGGTTTCGCCAATGGCCATTATGAGATTATCTTTCGCCTGCACTTTGAGGTTACTTACCACAAATTGATTTAATTTACTGGTGTAAATTCCCTTTTTTGTATTTATAAAATATTTATACAGGAAATATGTACCCTCTTTATAAATCTCTGGATCAGGAACTTTAAACGTGATTCGGCCTGCTTTTAAAGGTGTTGATATGGAATATTCTTTTTTAATGTAAGTCTCTCCGCTTATCCCATCGACTATAAAACCATGCGATTGGATCGAATCACTATTGTTTAAATACCTGACTTCGGCGGAGAAGATCAGATTATTGCTAGTATTGCTTTCTGGTGACAAAATGACTACTTCTGTTGCGTTTGTATCTGGAGGGACAATGATCACTTCCTTTGCGCAGGAAAACAATAAAAATGTTAGAACACAACATATATAATGTCTAGTTCTTAACTTGCTTAAGGGACTATTTAAATTGGAAAAATTCATTAGATTATTATATAGGCTAAATCTGATGCGCGAATTTCAGATAAAATTCTTGTATTTTAAAATTATTTTATTGTTACCTACATATTTTTTTATTTATTATAAATAATATTTCTTTAAACCGTCGCCAGTATTAAATCAATTAATCTGGGTTAAGGATTTCCTTTAATTTGTCTCTCTCACATATTTATAGCGTCCACCTCTATCTTTCTTCAAGGGTTTTTCGAACATATTTTAAATGCTTTTTTTGTGCATTGGTCGATAGTAATTTAGTATTGTTGATCAACACAGCAATCATCCGAAAAGGCTTATCAAATAGAATAGGAATAATTTAAATTTTATGATTCCAAAATATTTTCTTCTTTGCTTTTGTATATTACTGTCAATACCTGTTGCTGGTCAAATAATTTTTGTTGATAGCGCAGATCATACTCCGATTTCAGGGGTAAATATTTATACGAGACACGGAGACTTAATTGGTTTTAGTAATAAAAATGGTCAGTTTGATTTGTGCTCTATTTCAGGAGTTTTGAGAGTTAATGAAATCAACAATCATGAAAGAAAAATTAAACAATAGTCATGTGGTGGCACTAAGTCCAGAGGAAACAAGAGTAATAAATTCGGGCAGTTAGCGAAGGGGCGAGAAGCTTAATAATTGGTTTGAAAAGATGTGGATGTTATTTACAAGCTACTCATTTAACTGAGAATCGCAGTAAAGATTTCTAATCCAGCTTGAGGCCGAACAATCTGTGCTAGAAGGGTTCCAATAAGATAGGCTGATAGATGTAAATATTTATTAATCGAACTGTTTTTAATCTGAGCTAATAATAATAAGATCAACAATCCGAAGATCCAACTTTGCATGGCACTATTAACAAATGGGACAATAGAGTTTTGCATCGGTTGCAATGGATAAAATAAGGCGGAAAAGCCATACAAACCAAAGCTGAGTCCAGAGGCTCCTAAAGCTGTAAAATAGAAATCTTTTCTTTTTTGATAGGTCTGGAAAAGATTAGGAAGAATAATTAATAAAAAAAATAATAAAGGAGTTAGCACATAGGCGGTATGCACACCATACTCTTGGCTAATCGTTCCAAACATATCGTATCCTAGTCCAAAAATAATAAATGCGTTGAACAATAAATGCCAACAATTGCGATGAATAAAGGCAGAGGTAAGCAGGGTATGGATACGCTTGCCTCGGGCTATTTCATAAGGATGTAAAATCAAGGCATGAAAATAGGATTTGCTGTAAAATCCGATGATGCTACTGATGAGCATGAGCGGCACGAAGAGGTACGAATAGGGAGCTTCTTGAAGGGTCGGAAATATATCGAAAAATTGCATCTGCTCGTTAGACTTAATATGTTTTCAAGATAGTGAAAAAATATAAAATACAACCTGTGGTTGTGGTGGATGATGTAGTTATTTGGGAAATTTGGTTAATTCATGATCATTATGGGAAAAACCAATATTATTTATGTGCTCTTGCTTATCGCGATTGTCGGTACGCTTACGGCCTTACCATTTGTCCATATTCCGATTTCGATATCTGCATCGGGAGTGATTAGACCGCAAACTGAAAACAGCAAGATCATATCGCTGGTCAGTGGCCGTGTTGTCGAAAGTCGTATCCAGGGAAACAATCAGAAGGTGGTGGAGGGTGATACCTTATTTGTAATCGTATCAAAAGATCTACAGAATAAATTGGAGCTGAATCAGCATCTGGAGGCTGACTATGCACAGCAGATCGCAGATCTAAAGCTCCTCCTTTCTAGCAATTATAAGGGCTTGCGAAGTGGCTTGTATCAGATGGAACTTGTCTCGATGCAGCAACGGATGTCGGAAGTGCAATCGCAACTGACCTTAGCTAAACGTGAATTGGATCGTAATGAACTGTTGTTTAAACAAGGTATCATAGCGCAGGCAGAATTTGATAAAAGTAGATATGCGTATGAACAATTGGAAAATCAAATGCTATCCATCGAGAAACAGCAGATGGCGCAATGGAGTGCCAAGTTGATCGAGCTGCAACAAAAACATCAATCTACAGCTTCGGAGCGCCATGCGATTTATATCGATGGTGAAAATTATATCGTCCGGGCTCCGCTTAGTGGTACGGTGATTAATTTGAAGGGTTTCCAAAAAGGAAGTCAAATTATACAGGGACAGGATATATTGGAAATATCACCAGAAGATAATCTGGTGGCTGAATGTATGGTGCCTGCAAATGCCATTGGCTATATCAAAGATAAGCAAGTGGTCAAATTTCAGATGGATACTTACAATTACAATCAATGGGGTTTCTTAACAGGATCTGTGAAAGACATTGATTATAATCTGGTCTCTGATCAGAAGAATGCTGCCTTCTTCAAAGTTCGCTGTCATATGGATGCCAATTATCTGAGTTTGCCAAACGGCAACAAAGTGATGGTCGGTAAAGGCAATACTTTTAATGCTCGTTTTTTTCTGGTGGACCGTACGCTCTGGCAATTGCTTTTTGATCGGGCTGATGATCTTTTTAACCCCAATCTGGGAAATAAAAACTCTTGATTTTTGGCTATTCGAATGAAAGAGGCATGTGCTGTGACGAGGTCGTAGCCATGAATAATGACTCATGATCGGGCCATAATAATGAATAAACGAAGGGAAAAAGCTGTATGAAGTGTCGGCTAAATATTAAAAATAGATAATAATTATCATGAAAAAATCTCCAGTCCGTATTAAGCAACATGATATTCGAGATTGCGGAGCTGCTTGTCTGGCTTCCGTTGCAAGTTACTATGGATTAGATATTCCAATAGCAAAGATCAGACAATACTGTCATACCGATACGCGAGGTACAAATGTATTGGGTATGATTCAAGGATTGCAGGAATTGGGTTTTACGGCTAAAGGAGTGAAAGGTAGTATCGATGCCATTCCACAGATACCGTTGCCAGCAATCGCACATGTGGTCTTAAATGGTCAGCTACAGCATTATGTCGTGATCTATAAGGTTCATAAAAACCAGATCACGGTAATGGATCCGGGGCCCGGAAAAGTACAGCAGTACAGCATGGAGGAATTTCAGAAGATCTGGACGGGTGTATTGATCTTATTGGAACCGAATGAATATTTTAAGCAGCGCAATGAAAAAAAAGGTGTCTACAATCGGTTCTGGAACTTGATTCAGCCGCATAAGTCCATTATTTTACAGGCGCTGGTCGGTGCGGTGATTTATACCTTACTCGGTCTGTCATCTTCCTTTTATATCCAGAAAATAACAGACTATGTACTGGTGGATGGCAATGTTCGGCTGCTCAATCTGCTTTCTGTGGCTATGTTGGTGATCTTGTTATTTCAATTGATCATCGGCACGCTCAAAAGTGTGATGGTCCTGCAGACGGGACAGCGTATTGACCGCTATTTGATCTTAGGTTATTATCAGCATTTGCTCCGTCTTCCACAGCGTTTTTTTGACACGATGAAGGTGGGTGAGATTATCTCAAGAGTCAATGATGCGGTCAAGATTCGGGCATTTATCAATGATGTTGCTATTCAGGCTGTTGTCAATGTACTGATTGTGATTTTCTCATTTGCATTGATGTTTTCCTATTTCTGGAAATTGGCACTGATTATTTTATTGGTGATCCCACTTTATTTTTTTGTGTATTGGCTGACCAATAAATTAAATAAAAAGGTGGAACGTCGGCTGATGGAAGAAGGGGCTGAATTGGAATCGCATCTGGTGGAGTCGCTCAATGCGGTCAAGACCATCAAGCAGTTTGGTATGGAAACTTATTTTAACAGCGGTACGGATCAGAAGTTTAGCCATCTGTTGAAAACTATTTACTCGTCTGTATTGAATGGTCTTTTTTCGGCAACATCGAGTGAGTTTCTTTCACGCCTGTTTACCATTATCTTGCTATGGGCTGGATCTTATTATGTGATCGATCGGACGATTACCCCCGGAGAGTTACTATCCTTCTATGCACTGATCGGATATTTAACAGGTCCGGTGAGCCAGTTGATCGGGATGAATAAAACATTGCAAAATGCATTGATTGCTGCGGATCGTCTGTTTGAAATCATGGATCTGGAACGTGAAGAAAGTGAAGGTAAACTGGACTTGGCAAGCAGCCAGGTGGGTGATATTGTTTTTGAAAATATTCGTTTTTCTTACGGTTCTCGTGTTGAAGTATTCAAGGATTTCAGTTGCCGATTTGAAAAAGGAAAGATGACTGCTATCATCGGTGAAAGCGGAAGTGGGAAAACAACCTTAGGGGCTCTGATCCAACAATTGTATCCTGTCCAATCGGGAAAGATCCACATCGGTCAATATGACCTCAGTTATATCTCTAAGCAATCGCTCCGCGAGCGAATCGCAGTGGTGCCGCAACAGATCGACCTGTTCTCTGGAAATGTGGTGGACAATATTGCGGTGGGAGAGCAGGTTCCAGATTTTCAACGGATGATGGATGTTGTAAAAGAACTGGATATGATGTCCTTTATTGAGAAATTGCCTGCTGGATTTGAAACGTATCTAGGTGAAAACGGCTCTATGCTTTCTGGTGGACAAAGGCAGCGTATCGCCATTGCTCGTGCACTATACCGCGATCCTGATATCTTGATCCTGGATGAAGCGACCTCGGCATTGGATACCGAAACAGAATTGATCATTCAGCGTGCTTTCGACCGATTTCGGGATGATGGAAAGACGATGTTGGTCATCGCTCATCGCTTGAGTACCATAGCTGGTGCGGACACGATTATGGTCATGAAAGAAGGGCAGATAATCGAACAGGGGAGTCATGAGGAACTATTGCTGAGCGAATCTGCTTATAGACAGATGTGGAAAAAACAATCGGTTATACTGGACTAATTCATGAAAAAATTACTTCTCATCATACTCGTGTTCTCTTGGACAATAGGGGCGGCATGGGCTCAGAAGCGATGGTCTCTGGCGGACTGTGTGGCTTATGCGATCGATCATAATCTGCCAATAAAACGTCAGGATATTTTAGTGGCGATTAAAAATCTGGATCAGGAAATGGCGCGTAGGGAACGTTTGCCTGCTGTAGGTGGATATTTTAATGGGTACAGCACATTTGGTCACTCGCAAGATGTATTTGGCACGATCCGCCGCAATGATAACTTCAATAGCAATATGGGGATCAATGCGGAGGTCACGCTGTATCAATATAATTATCTGCGCAATCAGGCGAAGAAAGCAACGCTGCAATCGGAACAGGAGGAACTGGAAAAGGGAATTTTAAAAAGGGATTTAACGCTTAAGGTCGTGCAAAGTTATTTGGAAGTGTTGCTGTCTCAGGCTTTAGTACAGGCGCAGGATTCGGCAATCAATTTTTCCTTGCAACTGCTTGATAAAGCGGAGAAAAGTACAGCTATAGGGGCATCTGCACCTGCGGTCGTATTTGAAGCCAAAGCGAATCTGGCAAGGGAAAAACAGCAATTTCAGCAGTATCACAAAGAAGCTCAGCAGGCAAAATTAACCTTGGCGCAGTATATGAATTATACGGATTATCATACGTTAATCGTAGACGACCCTGTGCTGGAAGCAGAGGTTTTTAAAACGGAGGTCAACAGGTCTACATCGGATCTTATCCCAGCAGCTTTTGAAAACAATCCCGTTCTTGCAAAACTTGAAAATCAGCTTCTGGAATTAGAGGTGGAAGCTAAGCTGATCAAAGCTGCAGACTATCCCATGGTCAAAGGCTCGGCTAGTCTGGGAACTACGTATTTCAATGCTTTTAAGGTGCCCAATGAACGCCTATTTTTTGTTCAGACCAAAGATAATTTTGCGCAGCAAATTGCTGTAGCGGTCACGGTTCCCATTTTTAATAAAGGGAAGACGAAGCGGCAGTTGCAGCAGCTGAATTTGCGTAAAAAGGAAATTGGACTGTTGGGGGATCATGAAAAACAGCAACAGGTACAGATCTTAGAAAAGTTGCAGCTCGACTGGATAGAGAGTAAGCAGCAATATGAGATCTCGACCGAAGCATTTGCTGCAACACAGGAATCATTGGCGTATTCTAAACTGAGTTTTATGGCTGGTAAAGCGTCCATTTACGATATTAATACGAGTAAAAATAATCTCATCAAATCCGAATCCGAAATGATACGAGCCCGATATAATTCGCTATTTAGCCTTTTGATGCTGCATTATCAGGTATCGGGCGATATTAAATTTTCTAATCATATACATTAAATCATAGGTTATGCAATTATTCAAATACATTGAAAGGATCAACTTAATGGATCGATTGATCCGTCAGAGGAGAACAGGTACACAAGCTGAATTTGCAACTCGTCTTGGACTTTCTGTATCGAGACTAGCGCGTATTATTGAGTACCTAAAGGGGATAGGGGCTCCGTTGGAGTATGATCGATCTCGAAATACTTATTATTATCAAGAAGAGTATTCTATTCAGATTAAGGTCGATATCCAGCAGCTCAATCATCAGCAGATCCGACATATTTCGGCAGGTAGATATTATTTTTCAAATACAATTGCAAATGCTTTTTTTGAGCATTGAAGGCACTTAATTTAGTATTGTTGATCAACAAAGCAGTTATCCGAAAAGGCTTAATAGAGTAGGAGTAATTTTTTATAAATACAAATATGAATAACTTAGAATTAAAATCAATCGGTGTTCAGGAATTGGATACTAATGAGATGGTAAATTTTGAAGGGGGATTTTTACCAGCTGTTGCTATCGGAATCATTTGGGGAGTACAATTGGGATTGTCAGCTGTAGGAGTAGGTATGTATTTAGCAAATAAAGATAAATAATTGAAATTTTAAAATATGGAACATTTAACATTGAAATTAGAGAATTTGAGTCAAGAAGAAATGATTCAAATTGATGGTGGGATATTACCAATCATTGCAGGGGCAGCAATTCTTAAAGGTGTTGGGATAGGTTTTGGTGCCGTAGCGGCTGGAGTTGGTTTAGTTGCAGCTGCTAAGGAGTTATTTTCTTAATGAACAGCAAAAAGCGATTTAAAAACTATTACAGAACTATATTCATTTTTGCTTGGATAATATGCTGTACTTGGTTTTTGATTAAGGCAGGAAAATATCTAGTCTCCTAAAATATAATATTAATCGAAAAACAATAAGCGTTTTTCGATTAATATTGAGAGAATTAAATTGATTTACTTTATTCATGATGAGTCGTATTTTAAGTGAAACAGAGAAAGAGGAATTTACAATTAAAGAGAAAGATGCTAGTAATTTGATATTAAAATTGGTGTTCCCTATCAGTTTGATGCTATTTATATGCTATTACGCTATTTGGAAACATCAATTTGAAATTGAAAATATTCGACATCATGTACACGGTATGAGCGCAGTTGATCTAAGTTTATACTGTCTGTATATCGTTATTTCTATATTATTTGGAATTGTATTACATGAATTACTACATGGACTTACGTGGGTACTCTGTTCAAATATTGGTGGATTTAAATCAATAAAATTTGGAATTATAAAAGAAACATTAACACCTTACTGCCATTGTAAGGCTCCTCTAAAAAGAAATTCTTATATTTTAGGTATAATTATGCCGGCAATTGTTTTAGGACTAGTTCCGATTTTGATAGGCTTGTCTATAGGTAATATATTGATTTATTTTTTCGGTTATATTTTTATTTTAGTTGCAATGGGCGATTTTATGATTACTTATTATTTACTCAAACATGTTAGTAAATCGTGCAGTGTGCAGGACCATCATAGTAAAATTGGTTTCTTTATTTTTAAGAAGGTTTAACATTTTAAAATAAGTAATTTTTCTATGTCACAAGGATATTGATAAAGGAAATGATATCTATTACTTCAATCTATTACGGATTTGTAATTGACACCTTTAAACAGTTCGATCATCTACAAATCAGATATATTTTTGCAGGTTAATATAATTTTTCAAATACTACTGCCAATGCTTTTTTTGAGCATTGAGCAACTGTAATTTGTGAAATGAAACAGAGTGATTTACAGTAGTTCGTCCCACTTTATTTTTGTTATTGATGTCGGAAAATTTATGTGGGTAAAGTATTTAATAGGCTATATTGCTATTTTGATTTCCTGTTTTTTGGCAGCTTTTATTAATTTATTTTAACCTACTCTTATAGCAATGAAGTCTTTTGCTGCTTAACTTTTTTAATTTAATAAGATGATAATTTTGCATGTAATTTATGGAATTGTTTGCTAATAAATAGTATTCAATTTTTCCTATTTCTTAAAAAGAGGAGTTCTGAAAATAAAAATACGAACGAAGATCTATTACATCTGAAAGCAGATTGATAGGAAATTTCTGCTCCATGTACATTCGATACTCAATAGTAGTTATAAGCGGGAAAAGGGGCAGCATGGATTGTAGCAGGTAGTATATTTGCAGCAGGTGTTTATGTGGGAGTAATTGAATAATTTTAAATTGGTTTATATGTATTCGTCGGGATTATTTTATTCGAAATCGGCAAATTTGTTGCTCATATTTTTAAAATAGGTATTTCTTTGAAAATAGAAATAAACATGAATCTTAGCGGCTCTGACCAAGAGAAAATTATTTGATCTTGATGCCGGATAAGTATAGAATTGGTCGAGTAGCAATTGCCGTTACTCGACTAATTTGTTTTGAGGAATTAATACATGATATTGAGATAGGTGCTTCTTTACAGTAAAAAAGCATTATGGAAATCCGTTTTCTGCATCTTATCTGAAGAAAGATAAGGTGGAGCAGATCAATGATATGGTGACACTGATGGTGGTCGACGAATCACTTATTCAACAGATATTGATCTTTTTAATAAATTGATCGATATTCACTCGAACGACAATGGGAAAGGTATCTGAACATCATCAGCATTTTAGATTTCCAAATCGTTTACTCATTTTTTGTAACTGTTTAATTAATCATATATGTTTGGTAAAGTCACGTTGAGAAATGTGGCTTTATTTATTTTAATCGCTTCTGTACTTTTTTAGGATACTCGCTTCTGTATGGTTTTCACCGGCATAGAGTAAGATAACATAGTGAGGTGTCGGTTTTATAGAGTCTCGTAGTGCTGGAGGATGGTGGGCTGTTGAATGGCCTGCTATAATACTAGCAGTCGATTTAGGATCTGAAATCCGATTGCTACCAGTTGCAGCTGAGGTCTGGGGAGGTGCTATTATTTTTTTTAAATAACTGAATTCACCTTGGTCAAGGAAAGGAATTTCTTGCTGCTTATCATAAGAGGGGTAGTCAGAAGTCACATACTGGACTTCAATCCAACACATGCGCAGCTTTGATGTTAAAAAATATGTGGTTATGCATAGTAAAATCATACATAATGTAAATCCCAATAGATAACAAAGATGTTTCCATTGGAAATTAAGACTTATGGTATTACTTTTTTTTTCCTTTGCTGCAATAGGGGTTCTGATCATGAAGAAACTATCCTGAGGGAATATCCAATCTTCTTTTGGATATATGTTGGATGATGATCGTGTCTTTTTTTGATGAAGACCAGAGCTACTATTTTTGTTCGATCCTTCTTTTTTTGTATATAATACATGTTGCTGTATTCCAGTCCATCTATTTTCTAACCTTTTTTCTTTCTTTATTTCGGCAAAGATTTCTTCTCCTCTATATCTATTTTTAAAGTGTGTTTTGGAATGTTGATTTTTAAAATTGGAATTTTCGATTAGGCTATCTTGAATGCCCTTTTCTTTACTCTTGTTACCTGCACCTTCTTTACTCTGTTTTTCGTCAAGATGTTGTTGAATGTCCTGATTCTCATCTATACGATTGTCGATTCCGACCATTCCACTCTCCTTCATACCAACTTGTTGACACCCTATTCCTTCATATTTTCCCTCTGTTTTAATTTTAATATTCTGGTTTTCTATATGTTCTAGATGTTTTGGAAGAACTGTTTTTTTTTGATGACGTAATTGACGCCATTTATGAAATGGTCTTGACGAAAATTGGATCAGTATAGCCAATAGTTTGACAATATTTTCATCTGGATTGCTTGTCTTGGCCATCATAAAGTTCTTGAGTGGCTTCAATTTATCCAATTCAAAACGACGAATGCCCGTTTCAAGATCAGCATACTTATTCGTAGGATTAAAGAAATCTTGAAATACTTGGATATCTTCTTTCGACAATCCATTTGCATACAATTTGAGGCTTAAATTTCTCAAATTGCCTGGCGTCGGATGCTCTAATCGAGTATCCAATTCATGTCGCAATAGCATGTCTCTATAGGTTCCAATAACCTCTTTTTTAAATTCTTCAAATTCAAACATTGTTCAAAATTAAACCAACGATATGGTCTGATTTTACGGTTTTCCGTAAAATTCAAGATCATTTATGAGCTTTTTACACATGGAATAATCGGAATTTTTGGAATAGTTGCGGAATATGTGGAAATATTGGAATTACCTGATAATTAGAATTTTAAGTGCTATAAATTTGATTTCGAAATCAGTTGATCGATCAACTAGTCCTTTCTAGGAAAGTGACGAATAGATTTTGAACGAGTACCTATTGCGGTAGTTTTTAACCGGTTTGGGAAGCAGTTAACAGCTCCCGCGATAGCCACTCACAGACTTCCCAAAAAATTCAGAAGGCCTTCTGAAAACATTGTAGTAACCCCGAGCACGAAGCTCGCGGGACTACCAGGTTTTTGACTTTTAATTTTTTGAAACATGTGGTATTTCATTTTAGCCCTTTTATTTGGAAATCCTTCCAATAGCAATACAAGTAACGACCAAACAATGTATAGTATACAGACGGACGATAATGACGGTGATGGAACGGATCATGGAGGTGTAACTATCCCTATTCGTCCAGGAAAATAGAAATGTATAATTACAAGATAAAAAGAAGTTTTCTCAATTTTAGAGAGAGCTTCTTTTTTATAAAATATAAAGAATTATTTGAATCATGTTATAATTTTATAGTGTAATATAAGAGTCTGGATTTTTGTATTTACTTATTTTGTTTTTAACAAGTTGGTTGTTTTTGAAGTAAAAATTCGATATTTTAGTACAAAATAGCTACCTTATTGAAACGCTTTAGTTTATATTTATACCTCATCATTTTTATTTCTTGTAGGCAAGAGCCTCTTCAAAAGGAGATGCCTATTGATAACTCTGCTTATGATAAAGCTTTTGAATATTTGGAGAATGGACATGCAGATAGTTCGTTTTATTATTTTAATGCAGCAAAACAAGTATTTTTAGAGCAGGGCGATAGTTTGCATGTTGCAAAGTGTCTAATTAATATGGCCATTACACAGCACGAAAAGGCTGATTATTTTGGTGCACAGGAAACAGCATTACAGGCAATCCCTTTTCTTGACGAACACAAAACTGAGCATCATACTTTCTTGAGTATGAATTACAATGTGCTGGGACTTGCTAGCTTTTATCTTAAAGATTATCCGCGGTCTATTTTTTTTTATGAACAGGCAATCAAATATTCTGATAATTCAGAAAACACATTGGCTTATCGCAATAATTTAGCGGTTAGTCTCATGGATAGTAAAGAATTTACCGAGGCTCAAGCAATTTACGCTAGTATATTAAAGAAAACGAATAAAAATTCTATCGAATATGCTCGGATTCTTGCTAATCTTGCACGTATAAAATGGAAACAAGATCCAACTTACCCGGCTGTTCATGAATTTTTAATCTCATTAAGAATCAGAGAAAAAGAAAAGGATTTTTGGGGTCAAAATGCTAGTTTGGCATATCTTACGGAATATTATGAGTTTAGTAAATCAGATTCCGCTTTGTTTTTTGCTAAAAAATGGTACAATATAGCAAAAAGGATAGAAAGCCCACATGATCAAATTAAAGCATTGAAAAAATTAATTAAATTGAGTCCTAATAACTCATCAAAATACTATTTCCAGACCTATAATGTGCTGAATGATAGCATACAGGAAGCTCGTCTTACTGCAAAAAATCAGTTTACCATGATTCGCTATGAGGTTGAAAAGAATAAGGCAGATAATCTAAGTCTTCAAAAAGATAATGCCGAGAAAGCTTATAATATCAGCCGTCAACGTATCTGGATCGGTGCTGTTTCTGTATTATGTTTAATACTAGTTGTAGGAGGGGGATTTTGGTACAAAAGACGTAAAGAGCGACTTCAGCTGGAAGCTCAAAATAGAATCAAAGCCAATCAGCTTAATATCTCCAGGAAAATTCATGATGTGGTGGCCAATGGACTGTATCGGGTAATGACGGAGATTGAAAATAGGGAGGATATCGATCGGGATGGTATACTCGATCGATTGGAAATGATGTACGAGAAATCACGTGATATTTCGTACGAAACCGAAGAAAAAAAACCGGAAGAACAGGATTATCATACCCAAATCGCAGAATTGCTTAAATCTTTTGTGACCGAAAACCGCAAAGTGATTATCGCGGGTAATGATGCTGAACAATGGACGCGCACCCATGCCGATACCAAAGAACAGATCCATCATATCCTTCAGGAATTGATGGTGAATATGCGCAAGCATAGTCAAGCAACAAATGTGGTCATACGCTTTGATTGGGATGCTGATGTATTACGTATTTATTACAGCGATAATGGAATCGGTATGCCAAAATCGTGCGCGATAGGAAATGGTCTAACAAGTATTGGAAATCGTATTGCAAGTTTAAACGGTCAGATTAACTTTGTAAATCAAGCAGAAAAGGGATTTAAAATTGAAGTTTCGATACCTATTCTTTAATTTATAATCCATTCAAAATATGATGAAGGCACTTTTTCTATTTTTGTAAGATGTTGGTTTTAATATGAAAAAATCAATACTTTCGAAAAAAAAATAGCTACTTTATTGAAACGCTTTAGTTTATATTTATACCTCATCTTTATTATTTCTTGTAGGCAACAGCCTCTTCAAAAGGAGATGCCTATCGATAACCCTGCTTATGACAAAGCTTTTGAATATTTGGAGAATGGACATGCAGATAGTTCGTTTTATTATTTTAATGCTGCTAAACAGTTTTTTTTAGAACAGGGTGATAGTTTGTTTGTCGCAAAGTGTCTAATTAATATGTCCATCACACAGCATGAAAAAGCTGATTATTTTGGGGCACAGGAAACAGCATTGCAGGCAATTCCTTTTCTAAATGAAAACAAAACCGAGCATCATGCTTTCTTGAGCATGAATTACAATGCACTTGGAATGGCTACAGATGATATAAAAGATTATCCACGTGCTATTTCTTTTTATGAACAGGCAATCAAATATTCGAATGATCCGCAAAACACATTGGTTTATCGCAATAATTTAGCATTTAGTCTTCTTAATAATAAAAAATTAGAAGAAGCTCAACAAATTTACACTGACATTATACAGGGAACCCATAAAAGCCCTGCTGAATACGCACGTGTATTAGCAAATCTTGCACGCATTAAATGGCAACAAGATCCAACTTATCCGGCTATTCATGAATATTTGATATCATTAAAAATCAGAAAACAAGAAAAAGATTTTTGGGGCCAAAATGCAAGTCTAGCTTTTATTACAGATTATTACGAAAAGCAAAATCCGGATTCAGCTCTTATTTTTGCCAAAAGAAGGTATGCTATCGCTAAAACAATAAAAAGTCCGAATGATCAAATTCTGGCATTGAAAAAATTAATTAAATTAAGTCCCAGTGATTCTTCAAAATACTATTTTGAGATTTATAATAGCCTAAACGACAGTCTACAGCAAGCACGGATTGCTGCTAAAAATCAGTTTACGATGATCCGTTATGAAGTGGAAAAGAATAAGGCAGAAAATCTAATTCTTCAAAAAGATAATGCCGATAAAGCTTATAATATCAGTCGCCAGCGTATGTGGACGGCAGGAATTTCCATATTTTCTGTGGTGGTGATTATTGGAGGAACATTTTGGTACAAAAGACGTCAGGAGCGACTTCAGCTGGAAGCTCAAAATAGAATCAAAGCCAATCAACTTAATATCTCCAGAAAAATTCATGATGTGGTGTCCAATGGATTGTATCGGGTAATGACGGAGATTGAAAATAGGGAGAATATCGATCGGGATGGTATAATCGACCGATTAGAAATGATGTACGAGAAATCACGTGATATTTCGTACGAAACCGAAGTAACGAAACCAGAACAACAGGATTATCATATCCAGATTGCTGAATTGCTTAAATCTTTTGTGACCGAAAACCGGAAAGTGATTATCGCAGGTAATGATGCCGAACAATGGGCGCGCATCCATGTCGATATCAAAGAGCAGATCACTTGTATATTACAAGAGTTGATGGTAAATATGCGCAAACATAGTCAAGCAACAAATGTGATCATTCGCTTTGATTGGGATGTTGATGTATTACGTATTTATTACAGCGATAATGGAGTTGGAATGTCCGAATCGCAAGTAGACGGAAATGGTTTAAGGAGTATTGGTAATCGTATTGAACGTTTAAATGGTAGTATTACCTTTATAAATCAAGAAGAAAAGGGGGTGAACATTGAAGTTTTAATGTCTATTCTTTAGATTATAAGCCATTATATTTAAAATAAAAATAATAGCACAGTTACAAAACTTCGTTCTATTTTATTTTGGTTAACAGGTTGTTTATACTGGCAAAAATCAATACTTTCGAAAAAAATAGTTACTTTATTGAAACGCTTTAGTGTATACTTATACTTAATAATTTTTATTTCTTGTAGGCAGGAGCCTCTTCAAAAAGAGATGCCTATTGATAACCCTGCTTATGAAAAAGCTTTCGAATATGTCAATAGTGGAAATGCAGATAGTGCTTTTTACTATTTTGATGCGGCAAAACTGGTGTTTTTAGAGCAGGGTGATAGTTTGCAAGTTGCAAAGTGTTTAATTAACATGGCCATCACTCAGAAAGAGAAGGGCGATTATTTTGGTTCACAGGAAACAGCACTGCAGGCAATCCTTTTTCTTGATGAGAAAAAACCTGAACATCAAACTATTCTCGGAATGAATTTCAATGCGCTTGGTCTTTCTACGGATGAACTTTATGATTACCCACGTGCTATTTTTTTTTATGAGCAGGCAATTAAATATTCGGATGATCCACAAAATACAATGGTCTATCGTAATAATTTAGCGAATGCCTATCTCTATAATAAAGAGTATGAAAAAGCGCGTAAAATATTTGATAATATCCTCCATGGTACGCATAAAAATCCAGTTGAATATGCACGTGTATTATCAAATCTGACAAGAGTCAAATGCAAGCAGGATTCAACATACGTTGCAATTCATGACTTTCAAAGAGCTTTACAGATCCGTGAGCATGAGCAGGATTTTCGTGGCCAAAATTCAAGTTTAGCACATATTACCGAATATTATGAAAAGCAAAATCCAGATTCGGCTTTAATATTTGCTAAAAGATGGTATGATATCGCTAAAAAAATAGAAAGTCCTGATGATCAAATTAGGGCTTTAAAAACATTAATAAAATTAAGTCCCAGCGATTCTTCGAAATATTATTTTAGTATTTATAATAGCCTGAACGACAGTTTACAGCAAGCAAGACTTGTTGCTAAAAATCAGTTTACCATGATTCGGTATGAGGTTGAAAAAAATAAGGCGGATAATCTGAGTCTTCAAAAAGATAATGCCGATAAAGCTTATAATATCAGTCGCCAGCGTATGTATACGGCAGTAATTTCCATATTTTCTATTATTGTGATCATTTCGGGAATATTTTGGTATAAAAGACGTCAGGAGCGACTTCAATTGGAAGCTCAAAATAGAATCAAAGAAAATCAGCTTAATATCTCCAGGAAAATTCATGATGTGGTGTCCAATGGATTGTATCGGGTAATGATGGAGATTGAAAATAGGGAGGATATCGATCAGGATGGTATACTCGACCGATTAGAAATGATGTACGAGAAATCACGTGATATCTCCTACGAAACCGAAGAAGCGAAATCTGAACAACAGGATTATCATATCCAGATTGCTGAATTGCTTAAATCTTTTGTGACCGAAAACCGGAAAGTGATTATCGCAGGTAATGATGCCGAACAATGGGCGCGCATCCATGTCGATACCAAAGAGCAGATCACTTGTATATTACAAGAGTTTATGGTAAATATGCGCAAACATAGTCAAGCAACAAATGTGATCATTCGCTTTGATTGGGATGTTGACTTATTACGTGTTTTTTACAGCGATAATGGAATTGGCATGTCCGATTCGCAGGTCAAAGGCAACGGTCTTACTAGTACGGGAAACCGTATTTTCAATTTAAATGGCAAGATTACCTTTGTAACTCAAGCAGAAGAGGGATTAAAAATTGAAATTTCGATGCCTATTCTATAAAAGATGTAAAATGTATGTTTAAAAAAGTACTCATAGCCGAAGATCACGAAATAGCTAATATTTCGGTTCAAAAAACTCTTCAAGAACTTGGAATTCAAGAGGCTAAATATGTTTATTATTGTGATGATGCATGGACTTGGATTAAAAACGCGCTAAGAGATGGTGAACCTTATGATCTTTTGATCACAGATCTTATTTTTGAAGCGGATCACAACCCTCAACGTTTAACGGGTGGTATTGAACTCATCCAGGCGGTCAAAGTTTTGCAGCCGAATTTGAAAATAATTGTTTTGTCTGCTGAAAGTCGCACTGCGGTCATTGATGAACTGTTTAAAAATCGAGCGATTAATGGCTATGTTCGTAAAGCAAGACGAGATGCACAATATCTCAAAGAGGCACTTCATGCTGCACAGCAGGATAAATCGTATCAATCTCCTGAAATTAAACAGTCGATTCGCGAAAAGAATTCTCACGAATTTAGTACCCTGGATATCCATATTATTTCGCTATTGTCACAAGGTGTTCGCCAAAAAGAAATCCCATTTTATTTGCAACAGCAACAAGTCAAACCTTCGGGATTGAGCAGTGTGGAGAAGCGTCTCAGCTTGATGAAAGAAGTATTGGAGTTTTCAAAAAATGAACAGCTTATTGCTTATTCGAAAGATATCGGGCTGATCTAATGGATCGAACGTATGCCCATACAAAATTCTCCATCTCTTTGAATAGCATGGAGGATTTTATATGGGTATTAAAAAGTTTGTTTGATCTGGATTAACGGATCGATGGTTTGATCAATTGATATTGGATACCAAATCGAAAGACATTCAATCGGGCTGGTTGGGCTGACCTACCATCCATGCCGGATGTATAATCTTTGGTACCCCAAGAGTATCCTGTGAATACGGTATAGCGATCGTAATTAACATTAAATTGCAATCGGGGTCTGACGTCTACTTTCATTAAATCAGTACCTCTGTCGTGCTCAAATTCTGTTATATTACCTTGTTTATCTTCGAAGCTTCCTTTTTCCTTTATGCTCAGTGTTTTGGCTAGATCTACACCCAATTGGATATCCATCGTCATCGGCTCGAAAAGCACACGATAACCAAAGAAAGGGTTGAAATTTAAAAATTGCTGATTTAATTTGGTCATGCCCCGGCTATTATTTAAAAAGTCGTTGCCCTCTAAATTTATTTTAGTTTGTAGTCGCTCCAACGATCCTTCGATACCCAATAGGAAATTACTGCTAAACACATAGCGGTAATTGATGGCGCCACCAATATTAATTCCATACTTTTTACCGAATGGATTGTTGGTGTAATAACTTTGTTTGTCTGTGCCATTTAAGCTACTGAGGGCTGCACTGCCTGATCCTGTGAAATTGGAAAAACCAGCGTTAATGCCTAACCGGAGTTCATGAGATTGGGAAAGAGCTAAAAAATGAATGCTGCACGTAAAAAGGCCAGCCAAAATAATTTTTTTCAACATAAACAGGAGTTTTTTAATGGTAATGAAAAAGAAACGCTTGTTCTCTTTTTATATCCTGTTTAAATTTAAGCAAATGACTGCGATATATCCTATTTTGATGTTGTATTTATGTGAAATGTATCTTTAAATTGAAAAAGGGTCAGCCTACGATCTGTATGCTAACCCTTTTTCTTGATAAACCAACTAACCGATTAATCAATGTGTTTACAGCAACTATCACTTTTTTGGGGAAAGCCATAGTCAGTTGAAAACTGTGTAAATAAAAATTCCCATCTACCTCAAATGTGAATATAACAAAGATAAAATTTCCCTTACAAGGGATTTTACGGGAAACCGGAAAATTTGAAATTATTTGTATTTAATTTTTTTATTATACATGTTAGAGTTTAAAAACAACTGATTTAATGCCTTTAAGCTTCAATAATAGCTATTTTTAAAATAGTGTCGTCATCACCTTTTTATCTTATCAAATTAAATTTTTTTATAAAATTCTTATTTTTAAGACAAGAGATAGATTATCGTATCAAAGGATCTGTATGTTATGGCGATCGCTACTCGATGTGCTGGAATGCAAATGGCTGCAAAATAGTTCGGATTATTTTGCAGCCATTGAAATATAAATACGTTAAAATTATAGCGATGTGAACTTCATCCAATCGGCATTTTCTTCATAATCCATTAATGGATCTGCCGTATTGTTGCTGTTTAACTGTCCGACAAACATCGATATATCCATATGGATATGCTGGCGGGTGATCTCGGTCATCTTATCGTTAAATCCGGCATTGTTTATCAATAAAACGTATTGAAAACAAACGACACGTGATATGATTCTTCCTATGGTCATCATTTCGCGTTGTTTGGGTTGATCCGGAAGATTGAAGTTTAAGATTTCGGAAAAGAATGGCGCAGCTAATTCTGTTCCCTTATATTGTTTCAAGAAGGACAACAGGTTATTCTCTTTTCCTTTTCGCATTAATTTTGCGATGGCTTCTGCAATCTGCGTGTATAGCATTTCATTGGATCCTTCAAAAATCTGGAAAGGTCTGCTGTCTACGACGCCTCGACCAGCAATGTGGTCTAATCGATATCCATTTGCTCCTGACAACTGCAAACATATTTGTGATGATTCTTGCATCAAATCGGTCACAAATGCTTTTACGCTATTGGCATCAACTCCATGGCTGGAAAGGTCATGACTGATTGAACTGACGGAGGTACTGTACGCACACATGGCCGAACAGAGTGTGAAGGCTGCTTGTAAACGTGATAATTGGAATTTTACAGTATCCATTTCATTTAAACGCATACCTGTCACGCGTCTTTCCTGACAGTGCTGCATCGCTTCGTCCAGCATACGCTTGATAAAACCCATACCCATGCCCGGAAACTGAAGCCTACTGCGGTGCAACGTATCCAACATTAATTTGATACCAGTGCTTTCTGGCGTTAAACGCTGTGCCGATGGGACTTGGATATCAATATGATTCAGCCCATAAGGAATGGCATACAGACCTAAACTATTGTAACGTTTTTCGACGATAATCTTTTGTTCTTCAAGTGCGTCTTCGGTTAAGAAGAAATCGATGTCGCGCGTCAGTTCGCCATTTTCATTTTTCTTGCGTGCGGTAACCAACCAATAGTCAGCGGCTCCCGTCAGGCCTTGCCAATGCTTTTGTCCTTGAATATGGTAAGCATCATCTTGTTGTACGTAAGAGGTACGCATATTGAGCGCATCACTACCAAAGTCAGGCTCTGTGATCATCAGACCACCCATTGCCTTATCTTCCAAAAATCGCTTGAATACTTTTTCCTGAACAGAAAGATTACCATATTTTGCTAGTGGTTCAAGGAATAAAGCGATATTGATACCAAATATGAGCGATAGGGATAACGACTCATAGGATGCAGCAGCAAGAACACCTAAACATTCTTTTACGTGAACACCACGGCCACCATGGCTTTCTGGAATAGCAACCGAAAGGGGAGTCATATCCATGATCTTGCTCAAAAAATCAGGTGGCAAATCGCGCGATAGACTTAGCTTATTGTAATCGTATTCGTGATTAAATAGACTGGATAATCTTTCCTTAAAAGTGGATATGAAAATATCGAAATCTTGGGTCATGGTTGATTGTTCTAAAAAGTTAAGCATCTTGAAATATAGAATTAAATGATGAACAATTACGAAAGGGCATATGCAGAAACGCTAGTTGTTCACCGTCTCTTAAATTTTCAGATGAAAAGTAAGAACATAGGTAAGGTAACGAAATTCCTGAATCCAAAAAATATTTTTTTTGGGGAGTAGCATAAATTTTGTTGAAAACTGACTGCATATCGACCATCGCTTTCTACAAAAATAAGCCTAAAAACGTAACCCATGTGTATTGTTTAGTATAAATAATAGGACAAATCGTGCATATGTCAATAAAATCTATTTGGATTCATTTCGATAAGAGGTTGGCGACATGCCTACAATTTTCTTAAAGATTCGCGAAAAATAGGATGGATCGGAGAAGTCTAATTCGTAACAAATGTCGGCTATGCTTTTTGTTGATTCGAATAGCAGCAACTGGCTATGCATGACCAATACTTCTAGAATAAGCTCTTTGGATGATTTTTTAAATACGGTGGATACACACCTGTTTAAGTAATTAGGGGATACGGCGAGCTTATCGGCATAAAATCCAATCTCCTTCTGTTTTAAAAAATTCTTGTGGACAAGCTGTTTAAACATCATGGCAATCTCTTGACTACGATTGAGCATCTTGTTGGTGGCAGAAAGCTTGATAATCTTTAATAATGCCGATTTTAAAAGACTCTCAAACAACTCTTTATACGGCGATGCGGTGTGAAGTTCTTTGTAAAGGAGCCTAAAGAGTTGATGCAGGTCATGATCATCCTCCGCGGAAAGGTTATGCAACGGTGAAATATTAAAAATATTTAAGATTTCTTGCTCTCGGAATATGGAAGTCATCGCGGCATCATTGACCAATATACAGTGTCCTTTGGCAGATTTGTCTACAGATTTGATCACCGATATATTTCCATAGTTACTCATTAGGATAGCAGGCGCTTGGACAACATATTCCTTCGGACCAATCTGGTGCTTGAAATAGCCTTCGGTAATGTGTACTAGTAAATTGTAACCTAGAAAAATGGGGGGAGTTGGAAATTTAATATAGGGTGCAATTTCGCTAAGTCGAAAGATCTTTACCGGTGAACGCATATATTTGAGGTGGTCTAAACTACCAAACATAAAACGTTCTACAAATTCATCTGCGTTTACTTGTTTTTCCATGATTTGATCCCTAATATGAGAATTTTTAATAAGAACAATAAAGCTAAAAGATGTTTTCTTTCCTTTCCAATATCGAGCTTGGAAATGACAGCAATTTTACACGAAAAATAATCAAACTGATCCACTTGCGGAAGATAACTACATATAACAATAACGTTGGTTCTCAATTTCTCAATCAAGTCATCATAGAACAACAAGGGTCTAGCGTAACGAACTGCTCTTAATAAATGTTTTACTTTATCGGAGCAATTGAAACGTTAGACCCTTTAAGTTATCGGGGTTGAAGTAGTCGATTAACGGTCAAAGACTGTCATTTTTTTACCTGCAACGTGAGATATTATTTATAAATTGCAAATTCTTCTAATGGATTTCTTACTTTTTTCATGGGTGCTAACCAATCTTTTTCTTCGTCTCGGTATCCAACATACATCAATGATACACTTTTTAAACCTAAACTAGCTAAGTCAAGTACTTTATCGATCACTTGGTTGTCAAAACCTTCTGCTGGAGTGCTGTCTACTCGCAATTCAGCAGCTTGTGCCAAGGCAAGACCCAGTCCAATATAAGACTGCTTTGAAGTGTGTATAAAATGTTCTTCTGCAGTTTGTGAAGCATATAGCTTTTTGATCATGTCGGTATAGCTATTGAAACGTCCAGCTGGTAGATCCCGCTCTTCGGTAGTACGGTTGTAAATGCTATCGATACGCTCATCTGTATATTGATCCCAAGCGGCGAATACCAGTAGGTGTGAACAGTCGCGCATACATTCTGGATTTAATGCTCCAGCCATTAATTGCTCACGTATTTCTTGGCTTTCGACAACTATTATTCGAAAAGGCTGAAGTCCCGATGATGTTGGTGCTAAACGGGCTGCTTCTACAATTTTTTCGATATCCTCTTTACTTACTTTCTTGGTCGGGTCATATGCTTTTGCAGCATGACGCCACTGTAGATCTGCTATTAATGTCATTGTTTTTAATTTTAAAAGGTGTTAACCCTAATCTGAAATGCGACTCCAATTGTTTTTGATCTGTGGAAAAGATGTTTTTTCCGTAGATGTTGATGGGCATGGAGTCACAATCAACGATTCAGGCTTTTACTACTTGTTGTTATTTTAATTTTAATATTTTGTCCGCTATGCTGCGTATAGAGTCAATTTCTTCTTGTGTTATTTCCAGTTCTTGAATTAATTTCTCTGGGATGCATTTTGCTTTTTTCTTTAACTCAATCCCTATAGTTGTTAAGGAAATTTCAACGACTCGCTCATCTACCGTACTGCGTTGTCTCAGGACAATCTCCTTTTGCTCCAGACGCTTTAGTAAGGGAGTCAGTGTACCACTATCCAACAATAATTTGTGTCCGATCTGGTTGACTGTCTGCTTATCATTTTCCCACAACACCATCAATACAAGGTATTGTGGATAGGTGAGTCCGATCTCATCAAGATGAGGGCGGTAACGCTGTATGATTTCACGACTCAATGCATAGAGCGGAAAACAGAGCTGGTTGTCCAACTTTAAAAGATCTTTCATATCATTTTTGTTTGCGCTACAAATATAACAAGTTATCTGCAATTATATTGTGCGCAATATAAAAAAAATATTTATTTGAAGTATTTGTTGACAATTCTGTGGCATTTTTCTTTGCCAGATGCATATCAGAGTATTGTTAGAATGGATGGATAATTTAAGAGTGATTTTTTACTCTGATTAAGGGAAATGAATACGCGTTATAGACCTTAGCTGCTCAACTGAAAAGTTTGTTTTTTGTGGTTGACATCGTGCTACTTTTGATTAATCTGGTTTGCATCAGGTATATGCTTTATAATTTTGATTTTCATAAAACATTTTGTGTTACACAAGGGTTTTACAACAGGGAGCAGTGCTCGATCGAAGCACTGCTCCCTGTACGACTCTATGGATTAGATATCTGAAACAGAAATGGTAGCTAAATACACAACTAAGATGAAAACAGCTCTATTCCTGATCCGTGAATCTGCGATTTAATATAAAAAATACAATATATGATGACATCATCTCGAATTGAACATGATTTTTTAGGAGAAAAGGAAATTAGCAACGATTGCTATTATGGTGTACAGACATTGCGCGCCAAGGAGAATTTCGATATTACCGGAATCCCAATCGGTAGTGAACCTCTTTTTATCCAGGCATTTGGTTATGTAAAGAAGGCGGCGGCTTTGGCAAACCGGGATCTGGGAATTTTGGATCCCAAAAAAGCGGAAGCGATCGCTTATGCTTGTGACCGTTTGATCGCAGGTGAATTTACGGATCAGTTTATCAGTGATCTGATACAGGGGGGAGCAGGTACTTCTACCAATATGAATGCCAATGAAGTGATTGCTAATCTAGGACTGGAATACTTGGGGCATAAAAAGGGAGAATATATTTACTTGCATCCCAACAACGATGTCAATTTATCACAGAGTACCAATGATGCTTATCCTACTGCTTTTCGAATTGCGGTATACTTAAAAATTGCCTCCTTTTCTGTTGCTTTGGAAGAATTACAAGCGGCTTTTTTTGATAAAGGAAGAGAATTTGATGGCATTTTAAAAATGGGACGTACGCAATTGCAGGATGCAGTTCCAATGACTCTTGGTCAAGAATTTAATGCTTTTGCAACGACTTTAGGTGAAGATGTTTTGCGCATGCGGGAAGCTTCACTGTTGATCACGGAAGTGAATATGGGAGCTACGGCCATCGGTACGGGTGTAAATGCTCCTGAAGGTTATGCGCAACTTTGTGTCAAGTATCTAGCAGAGATCAGTGAGGTACCGGTGACCCTTGCTGCCGATTTAATAGAGGCGACCTATGACACGGGAGCACTGGTGCAATTGAGTGGCACCATGAAGCGAAATGCCATAAAATTGAGTAAAATATGCAATGACCTCCGTTTGCTGAGTAGCGGACCGCGATGTGGTCTCAATGAAATCAACTTACCTGCTATGCAGCCAGGTTCTTCCATCATGCCTGGAAAGGTTAATCCTGTGATCCCCGAAGTGATGAATCAGACTTGCTATTATGTGATAGGTGCTGATCTTACCGTGACGATGGCAGCAGAGGCTGGGCAATTGCAACTAAATGTGATGGAACCTGTAATAGGGATGGCGCTGTTTACGTCTTTACAGTATTTGACTAAGGCTTGCCGTACATTGAAGGATAAATGTGTCGTCGGAATCACGGCGAATGTGGAGCATAGTAAAAATCTGGTGATGCAAAGTATAGGAATTGTCACGCAATTAAATCCGATCTTAGGTTACGAAGAATGTTCTTTGATCGCGAAAGAGGCCTTGAAAACAGGAAAGTCCATCTATGAAATCGTGGTGATCGAACGGAAGTTGATCACGCAGGCGAAATGGGAAGAAATCTATTCAATTGAAAATTTAATTCACCCTAAATTTATATCACATTGATCCTGCTGTTTGTGATGTTGCACAGTATAACGATGCAAGGCATCACAGAAGCAGTGGAATTGGTATGATCTAAGAAACATAGTGTAACACAGTTGTTTAAGAAGCGTATAGGAGGTGTGTGCGTATAGAACAAAGTGAAAAATGAGCTTACTTTTTAGTATATTTGATTAGCATGAGCTTACTTTTTTCTGTTGCCTACAAACCTCATGTATTCACTGATTGACCAATTTAAAAAATTAGGGTGTCTTTATGCGCTGTTTCATGAAATATTTGTTTTCTTTTTTCTATATCTCCCTCTTTTTATTGGGTGCCAGATCGGCCTTGTATGCTCAGCAATTGGCGAGAACTGCGGATCGACAGAATGTGGTGTCTGGTTCGAAAATCACAAACAAACTTCAGCTTAAATGGAAGGTTCAAACGGGGGGACTATTGTATGGATCACCTATTGTTTATGAGGATCAAGTATTTATAGGTTCTTGTGATAGTACGCTATACGCACTTGATAAGCATAATGGATCGATCATCTGGAGATATAAAACAGGTGGAGAGGTGAGGTCGACAGTGGCGATTGACCAGCAAATGCTGTTTTTTTTGAGTTCAGATGGTATTTTTTATGCCTTAGATGTACATAGTGGAACATTGTTGTGGACTTTCGAGACTCAAGGGGAGCGGTTATATGATACTTGGGATTATTTTCAGTCTTCGCCTGCGGTGGAAGCTGGTACAGTATTTTTTGGATCGGGAGATCATCATGTGTATGCTCTTGATGCAAAGAGTGGTAAATTGATCTGGAAATTTAAAACTGGAGGGATTGTGCATGCAGCACCTACGGTTACCGCAAAGGAGGTGATGGTTGGTAGTTTTGATGGTTATTTTTATTGCTTAGAAAAGAATGGTGATTTACGCTGGAAATTTAAAACGATTGGTGAACATTATTTTCCAAAAGGGGAAATTCAGTTTCACGCGGTGGCGGCTGATAGTTCTGTGTATTTTGGATCAAGGGACTTTAATATGTATGCGCTGAAAATAAAAGATGGAAGCGGTCATTGGGTATACCATCAACCTGGGAGCTGGACAAGTGTGCCGAGTCTGGCTGGAAAAAAATTGATTGTGACGATGTCTGACTCTTATAGTGTGCTGGTCTTGGACCCTGTTTATGGTGGAAAGATTGTTGAGCCTGCTGTTCCTTTAAATGTGTTTAGTAGTGCATCCATCAGCGATTCCGTTGCTTACTTTGGTGCATTGGATGGTACGCTGTATCAATTAGATCTATTAAAAGGTGAGATTTTTCCTGTTTTCCAGCTGGACTTGAGTAAGAAAAATAGCGCATACTTTTTTGATGAAGAAGGAAGATTAAAATCAGACCTTCAAGATCGATATGGACATGATATCCATAAATTGTTTAGGGGATACTTGGAAATGGGAAGTATTTTTTCTACGGTATGGATTGATGATGCGACTTTATATTTTGGGGCAGCGGATGGGGCTATTTATGCTCTACAATAGCACCTATTTAC
The DNA here is from genome assembly GCF_023273895.1 of Sphingobacterium sp. PCS056. NCBI lineage: Bacteria > Pseudomonadati > Bacteroidota > Sphingobacteriia > Sphingobacteriales > Sphingobacteriaceae > Sphingobacterium > Sphingobacterium sp. PCS056. The sequence goes on from NZ_CP096883.1 coordinate 2,653,784, forward strand.
TTTTTAATTGTAGTCTGAATGTGGCGTATGGATAGTCTGTTTTATACTACTTAAAAGTCATTTTTAAATGGAGCGTAGTTTGGATCTAACTCTTTTTTTCTTTAATTCTTATTGGTGATGAGATTTTTAATTTCTTCTAAACTTTGCAGCACGGATTCTATGACTGTTGGTGTTTCTGGCAAGGATGTAGTGTGATAGCTATGGAATTCCCATACTTCTAATACCTGTTCAAAGGGGATGGAAAAGACTTCATAAATCTGATTTAATGATCGGCACTGTAAAAAGCCGCCTTCGAGTATGCTGATGGATTTGAAGACAATATCTTGCCCCTTGAGGACGACGGCGGCCAATGTTTCGGGCTTAACCTGATCCCAGTTTTCGATAAACTTACCCGTGACATCCATTTTTTGTGGAAAAGGCAACATGGAATCCCCATGGATGGGAAAGGTGCGATAGGTGCGATGTTTAGGAAGATTTGGGATCTGATATTTTGGAAGTTCAGCTAGATAGAGCGGGTCTGCATATCCTCCTGTGATATATCCTGCCTTTCCTTGTAAGGGTACGTAATCTGCATTTTCATGATCCGTCTTGTCGACAGTGATGGCAAGTACCCGTAAATTTCCACCTTTGATATAGATATCATTTCCGGCCTGTAGATCGCGAATTTTCAATTCTCCAAGTTTACTGATATCGACCGTCAATAAGGTATCTAAGCTGATCTTAAAATAATTGGATATGGACAATAGGAAATGCGGTTCCATCGCCTTGGTTTTTCCAATTTCGATCAGCGCAAGTTTGGTGCGCGTTACATTGATGGCATCTGCAAGTACCGTCTGACTCACTTTTTTACGCTCACGAAGGAACTTGAGGTTATTAGTGAAAAATATTTTTGGTTCTTTATCTTTCATTTGTTATTATTAGAAACATATGATTGTTTCTAATAGAAACAAATATAGTGTAAAATATTGAGAAATATTGGATTGGGTTTAGCGTTATAAGGTAGAGAGATGCGTTGAAGGAGATCTCTTTCTTATAGTGGAATAATAGGAGATTCATACCGTGTCAACTCATTTAATTGGATGAAGGTGAATAAATTTAAAAATATGGAATACGCCATTGTCGATATCGAAACTACGGGCGGACATGCGCGAAGTAGCCGAATGACAGAAATTGCTATTTTGATACACGATGGTCATCATGTTGTCGAGCGTTGGGAATCATTGATCAATCCTGAGCAGGATATTCCACTGGCGATTTTTGCATTGACGGGTATTGATAATGATCTGGTCGCAAATGCTCCGGTATTTGGTGATATTGCGCAGCACGTATTTGATCTGCTTGAGGGGCGCATATTTGTTGCTCATAATGTCAATTTTGATTACTCCTTTATTCGTCATCAATTGGAAGAGGAGGGTTTTAAATGGGGGGCTAGAAAATTGTGTACTGTCAGGTTGAGCCGAAAAATCAAACCTGGTTTTCCATCCTACAGTTTAGGCAAGCTGTGTGATGATTTAGGCATTCCAATTTCCAATCGTCACCGTGCTGGTGGTGATGCTGAAGCAACTGCTTTATTATTTGCATCTCTTCTAGAATCAGACCATGAAGGAGTGCTGGAGGAGATGCTGAAAAAAACCTCAACGGACCAACGTTTTCCTCCTAATCTTGCTATCGAGGATTTTGAAGCGCTTCCAGCAGAGCCCGGGGTTTATTATTTTTTGAATCAGCAGGGTAAGGTCATTTATGTAGGAAAGGCAGTTCATCTTAAAAAACGTGTCACTTCTCATTTTACAGGACATAGTATCCATAAGCAAAGACAACATTTCTTAAAGGAGATTTACCATATCACTTTTGAAGTCTGTGCGACCGAATTGATGGCCTTATTGCTCGAATGTACTGAAATAAAAAGGCTATGGCCGGCGTATAATCGTGCTTTAAAACGTTTTGAACCAAAATTTGGTTTGTTCAGATATGAAGCACAAAATGGATATCACTACCTTGCTGTCGGGAAATTGAAAAAGCATTGTCCATGTTTGCAAACCTTTAATGTGGAATATGAAGGAATTCATGTCTTACGCCAGTTGATGATCAACTTTGACTTGGATCCGCGCATGTGTATGTTTGCGGCATCTGATACGCCGTACGCCAATAGAATTAAAGAGACTGATGTCTCTCTTCCTAATATCGAAGCGCATAATGCGCAAGTTGATTTGGCGGTCGATCATCTTTTGGGTCAGCAGCAGACTTTTGTAATCGTGGACAAAGGTAGAACGTTGGATGAAAAGAGTTACGTATGGGTGGAACAGGGTAATTTTTACGCCATGGGTTATCTCGATCACGATGCACAGCTAGCCTCAATGGAAGATATCCGCTCGAGTTTAAAGCGTTATTATGGTAATCATTATATGATGCAGCTGATCAATTCATATGTCAGTAAATACCCCAGAAAGGTGACATATCTGAATTATTTTCACAAAGCTGTCGTTTTACCCGAAGTGACCGATGATTGCGATGGAGAATCTTTGATCTTGTTTTAAGTATACCTATTATTGAATTAAAATAAAAATGAACGGATGGATTACATATTATCAATAGCGAATAGTGTTATTTTCTTATTTCTGGCATTGATGCATTTATATTGGGTCTGTAATGGCCAAGTGGGTATCGCAGCAACAATTCCAACGAAGTTGAATGGGAAGCGCGTGTTTACACCCAGTCGTTTTGGTACTTTTGTCGTAGCCGCAGGATTGTTTATGTTTGCGGTCACCAACTTGATTTTTGGAGGAATGATTGAATCGCCTATAGGGCTTTCTTATATAAATTATGCCATGTGGGGTATTGCTGGTATCTTTCTGATCCGTTTTATTGGTGATTTTAAATATGTCGGTATTACCAAAAGGTTCCGACAATCTGTTTTCGCTCAGAAAGATACTTTTTTCTATAGTCCGTTATGTTTTTTACTGGCCGTATCTCATGCTATTTTGCTTATGGATTAGCTAGATCTGATCAATTCCACCTTTAAATTGTGGTACAAAGTCTACTTTACTGTAAATATGAGGGGCGTTCATTTCAATACCAGCAGCTAGGAAATCGTTCAGGATCGACTGAAATATTTCAGATTTGGCGAGTTCAATTTCCCCAGATTTGGTGATGTAGACATTCAATTCATATAATACATAAAAATCATCTAATTTCTTTTGTAACACAAAAGGAGCTGGGGTTGTATTGACTCGAGCGACGCGGGGTGGTATACTCAGTAATAGCTCATGGATCCGCTCCCAGGGTTCTTCATATCCCACAGATAATTCGACTTGAAAACAAATACCTTGATCTGAAAAAGTGGAATAGTTAACCGTGTTGCCCGATAATATAGATGAATTGGGGATTGTAATTTCTTCGTTTTTAATGGTTCGAAGCCGTGTTACTAGTGGAGACTTTTCAATGACGACTCCTGTTTTATCGGCTATGGTGATTCGATCTCCTATGCGGAAGGGTCTCATGTAAGTGATAACAAGACCGGCAATAATGTTGGATATCGCAGATGAAGATCCTAACGAAAACAATACCCCGATAAATACCGATATACCTTTGAAAATATCGGAGTTTGATCCTGGTAGATAGGGAAATATGAGAACGAGTGTGAAAGCCTGTAATAGAAAGCGGACAATGGTAAAAGTGGGCATGGCAAATTCTCGGTGAAAACCATTGATCTCTAATTTTCCTTTATCGATTTCAGTGAAAATATACTTCACAAAACGTACCGCATAGCGCATGACAAATAGGATCACAAATACCGTAATCAGATTGGGGATGTAAGCCCAGATCGCTAAGATCGCTTTTTTTAAGGGTTTGGTGAAAAGGCCTATTAAACTGTTTGCCCAGCTTTGTGTAAACGGAAATACACTGAATATAATAGGTAGCATGATAAAAGCCATCACAACGATCAATATCCAGCGCAACATGTCGATGCTGCTGATGAGTATGCGTGTTTTCTGAACGGAACTGATCAGGACATAGTTTTTAATTTTTACATCCTTGATCCGTTGGGTACGCTCGGTGATGATCCGTTGAATGCTGTAATTTTTAATTCTGTTGATCAACAGAATTAAAAGATAAAACACAAATAAAATGAGGATAATAAGTCCGATGCGGATCACTACTTTTGTGATACTATTTTCCTCTTTTTCCTGGGAAATGGCTTGTTGAATGCTTTTTAAATATTGGGCGGCTACTTCTTCTTTACTCTTTCCTTCTAATAAGGCGTCGAGTTCTGTAATTGAAGTAATGATCAAATCTTTGTATACAATATCGGAGCTGATTTCATTGTTTTCTATCTTAAAGGAATCAACACGAACAAAGTCATCTTCGTACAGATTATGAATACGATTGACCACGTTGGCAGCACGGTCTTTTGCTAAAGATGAACCTAGTTTATTGTAAACGTAAAAAAGGGTATCCTGAAAAGGTGCAACGGCATAGCCTTTGGTATTTTTCTTAATGGAATCGACTTTAAGCTTTGCCTGTTGGTTGCGGATGAGATTTTCTTCATCCAAATTATTCAATTGCTGTTTGAGATTTTCTTTTTTAGTGCTGTTTTGAGTCTTTAGATTGGTAATCTCATTTTGAAGCTTCACGCGCTCTAAGGAATCGTTGATCTGCTGTTGTCGAATACCATTTAAAATGGAGCTCAATCCGAGTTCTTTTGCATCTACGGAGTCTATCTCTTGCGCCGACAGTGGGTTAAGGGCGGTAAAACAGAGTGAAGAAAAAAGGAAACATATGTAAAGTCTTTTCATGTGTACGGGCTTTTTGATGATACTTCCATCTGGATGGTTGTCGATCGGGCTGTTTTAGAAAAATCAAACATAGATAAATTTGCTTGTAAACGCAATCAAATAACCTGATAAAATTTTGAAAGGTATCGCCTTTTCTGAGTTTTTTTGGGTTGCACTGATTCCGTTTAGGGAATATTGGCTACTAATAAGATAAGTGATTGAGTTTGGTTCTTGTTATAGCTGGAGAAACAAGTTCAGAAAAGGCCAATAAGATGATATGTCTTTACTTTTTTAATTTCGATAACACAAGATCAAGATGAAGAATGATTAGTGTAATGGCCGCTAAGATGATGATCGGTATGGCCGAAGTATACAGCGTACAATAGATTTCGCCTTTTAAATCATAAGTACTCCAAGAAGATTCGCGATCCACAAAAATCGTGTAATCCCAGAAAAACCATCCAGCCATTAATAATATCCATTTTGCTGCGACCTTGACGCTATTTTTCTTGATGAGATCCAGCAGTACAAATAGAACAGTCAAAATCAGAGTGGAAAATAAAGAAATGAAAAAAGCATCATGAAAGAAGCTACAGTCCAAACATCCGCTTGATGTGTTGTCTGTCAGTACACCCATGGACCAATATATCTGGATGAAGGTGCATATCCAGATCAGGATGGCAGTTCGTGCTGTGTTTGTCAGTAAGTTGATCATCAGTCCTTATTTAGCAGTCTTTATCAGTTGATGTATTCCTTTTTTTTAACATCTTATGTTGTGTCCGATTTTTTGAACAGGCTAAAATAATGAATAATTAATGAATATCTACTGAGTTGATGACATAAACCCGCAGGATTGCTGAGCAATACTCTGCGGGTGGCAACCGCTAAGTTACAGTTCGTTTTCCTCAAACATCTTGGCGTCGCGGGTGTTTTTTTGAACAGCAATAGCTGAAAACATACTTAAGCAAAATGACATGGCATAAAATCCTTTTTCACTAAGCAATAAATCTGCATTCCATAGACCTACAGTGAGTAGGATCATAGCAGCTATGGTGGCAAACCAACTTAATCCATAATAAAGATCGGTCACTACAATACCTTCTGATCGATCTCTGACACTTTTTTGTACCGAGATGACGGCGAATAATCCAAATAGTAGTATAGTAAAATAGTATCCTTTTTCGTTGAGTTCCATTGTGGCATTCCATAAGCCAATACAAAAGCCGACTGTTCCTGTCAGTAAAGCAAACCAAGATGCACCGATAAATGCAGCTGTGGGTTTAAATGGGTTTTTTACTTTTTCTTCGTGTTTTGTAAGTGGAGCATGCTCCTCAGTTTTGTTTTTTAGCGGTTCCATATTTTTTAGTTTTTAATGTTTTACTGAAAGCAAATGTCCGATCTAAACCATACCTGTACAAATTAAATATAGTAAAATACTGACGATATAATTAATCAATAATGCGTATATTTATCATTAAATTTAATGGATATGGATACACTTTCGGCATTACTGAATTTACTAGGAGATGATGATAAAAAGGTATTTAGGTCATTTTTGCAAAGAAGGAACAAGCGAGATGATGCGCGCAATATTGTCTTGTTTGATTTATTAAATACTGATGATATAAGTGGTGTCGAAAAGCTCTATAAAAAAGCAAAAAATAGAGATTCATATCATGCTTTGCGTAAACGGTTACAAGATAACCTGCTGTTATTTCTTTCGCACAAAACATTTGAGAAAAGCAATAGCCAGTCGTCTGAAGCGATGCGTTTGATTATAGTAAGCCGTTTCCTCTTGGAAAACAATTTGGATAAAACGGCTTTCAAGTCTTTAGCAAAGGCAGAACTGCTCGCTGTAAAATTGGAAGAATATAACCTCTTGAATGATATTTTGCTGCTTAAAATACAATATGCCCACAGCGCATATGCTGAAAATCTGGAACTGTTGACAGATCGTTTACTGATCAATCAGCAACAGATGCAGCGTGAAGCAAAATTAAATCTTGCCTATGCCTTCCTACGTCAAGAACTGCGTGATGTAAATCTGAAAGGTAAAGTTGTTAATCTGAGCACACTGATGGTGACTACCATCCGTAAATATCAAATCGCTGTCAGTGATCTGATGAACTATAAGTCGATCTATCAGATTCTTTTTATTGCCAATGAATATGCCGCTATTTATCAAGATTATCGTTTTATAGAACGTTACATCAAACGGATTCACCATTTCTTAAAGAACCAAACAAAAACCAATGAGCAGCAGCTTTTCTATCATTTGTATGTACTCTATTTTCTAGCTAATTTTCATTTTCGTAATAAAGATTTTGCTCCAAGTAGGGAATATCTTGTTGAGATGAAACTGCATATGGATGCGAATAGCGTGTATGTCACTCCATTTTATCCTAGGCAACAATTGTTGTTTGCGCTCAATCTTTATTTTACAGGGAATAGTGGGGACGCAACCTCCATATTGCAGCAGATCTTACTCGGATCGACCCAAAAGTATAAGCAGGAGGATATAGAGGATATCAGGATTTGTCTGACCATGTTTTTGTCCTTACAACATGATCACAGTTGTCTACGTCAGCTTGCCATGTTTCAACATACGGACCTGTGGTACGAAAAGAAAATGGGCATGCTCTGGACGATTCGAAAAAACCTGATGGAAATCTTGATCCATGCGCAGTTTGAACATCTGGATCTTGCCGTGTCAAGATTGAATAGTTTTAAGCGTAGGTATAATGCATATCTGGCAAGCACTCATGAAGAAAGGGTGTTGCAGTTTGTGAATTTCATTGAAAAATATTTGATTAAGCCTGATGTTGTATTTCATCCGGCATTTCAACAGGATGTTCAACATCTCTTAAAAGCTAATCAGGATATTTTTCACCTTTGTTTTCTCTCTTGGCTGATCGCGACTTGGAAGAAGAAGTCTGCCTATCAAATTGTATTGGAACATCTTGAAAGTAGCTGATGTTTTTTTAGACCCGATCAGGATTTTAAAATATGGGGTCTTGAGCTAGGTCTTATTTTTATAGATAGAATCGTTTAAGCTTCAGACAACTTATTGTGAGGTTGCTTGTTTTATAGTTATGGATGCATCGTATTATTCTGGCACGAGCGGTATTCTTTTACCGTATAAAAATAAAAATTTTTATCCTGAAAGTTTTCAGGGTAAAAGCAGGCTTACGGTATGTAGTCTCCTTTTCAATTCTTTGGAAGTAAACAGTTCATTCTATAAAATACCACGACTGGAAACCGTACAGCGGTGGTCAGAGGAAGTAACTGCTGGTTTTCGCTTTACCTTCAAATTATGGCGTGGCATAACCCACAATAAGGGATTGATTTTTGATCCTCAGGATGTGGATCGATTTCTGAATGTCATCACTGCGGTTGGAGACAAGAAGGGATGCCTCCTAGTACAATTGCCACCCTCAATTTCTTTCCATCATCGCGCACAAGTAGACCTGTTACTGAAAACGATCATGAAAAATGATCAAAGTAATGGTTGGAGGGTGTGTGTGGAATTTAGACATGAGTCGTGGTATCGGGAGGAAACATACCAACTGTTGGAGGACTATGGAATTGCTTCTGTGATACATGATAAACATGGTCGTGGTATACACCTACAGGATACCGTAACGCCATTTGTCTATGTTCGTTTTCATGGTCCTGATGGGAATTATAAAGGTTCTTACGAAGATGCATTTTTGCAAGAATACAGTTATTACATTAAAGATTGGCTTGACGCTAAAAAAGAAGTATATGTCTATTTCAATAATACCATTGGAGCTGCTATTGATAACTTAAATACTTTGTCTGCATATGTTGCGGAACGTGATTGATTGCTTGTTGCGTCACTTTTTATGAACAGATGAAGTGCTGAAATGCGAGTAGCGCAGATGCTAATTTTTTGCGGAGTAAAGAGGAGCAAAACTTATAGCTCTTAATCAGGCTTTCATGCCATAGGTTTTCGAATTGAACTAAAAACATCTCTTAAAAAGCAATCAATTGTAAGAGATGTTTTTAGTTTATCTATTTTAAAAAATCAGCATACCAATGTCCTGATGATTTAATAATGCGCTGCTGCGTTTCAAAGTCAACATAAACCAAACCAAATCGTGGTTCATAACCCTCTGCCCATTCGAAGTTATCGAGAAAAGTCCATGCAAAATAACCGTTTACTTGAACACCTTCTTGTTTCGCTCGATATACTTGTTCAATAATCGCTTGTAAATACTGTACTCTTTTGGGATCATCTACCCTGTTATTTTCTACTTGATCAGGAAAAGCAGCGCCATTTTCTGTGATAATCAAAGGCGGCATATTTTCGTAGGCATGGAATTTTTTAAGGATGTGATACATGGACTCTGGATAGACTTCCCATTTCATGGCTGTCATGGAGACTTTACGATCCTTGGCACTTACAATTTTTGCTTGCAGGTAGGGGACAAATAAGGAATGGCGGATAATCTCTCGAGTATAGTTTTGTACACCAATGAAATCCATGTCAAATTTTAGATCTTGTTCATCGTTTTGTTTGATGTACTTCTCGATTCTTTTTAGAATTTTGATTTCACTAGTCGGATAGCCCTTGCCTAGTAACGGTTCTATAAAGAGTCTATTCAATAGTACGTCTGCTCGTTGTGCAGCACGGATATCTTTTTCCCGCGTGGAGAACGGTTCAACATGTGAGCATGAGAAGGTCGTGCCTACAAAACTGTCTTTTTGTAACGATTTAATGATTCTGGCACCATGTGCCTGTGCTAAAGTGGCATGATGTGCGGCGGCTAAGAAATAATCAATTCCTTTTTTTCCAGGGGCATGTACTCCAAAGAAATATCCTGCTGCGGTAAATACGGCAGGTTCATTGAGCACCATCCAGTTTTTTACCCGATCACCAAATGATCTGACACAGACTGCTACGTAATTGCCAAACCATTCTTTAACATCGCGGTTGAGCCAGCCCCCTTTTTTTTCAAGGGCATGGGGTAGGTCCCAATGGTATAAGGTCACCCAGGGCGTAATACCTAACTCCAAAGACAGGTCGATAAGCCGATTGTAAAAATCGATTCCTAATGGATTGATTGTTCCGGTACCTTCTGGAACTATGCGGCTCCATGAAATGGAAAATCTATAGTTTCGAATATTTAAACTGTACATCAAATACAGATCTTGGGTATATTGATTGTAAAAATCGCAAGCTATATCTCCGCTATGGTTTTTGAATATTTTATTTCTTTTCTGAACAAAAACGTCCCATATGGAAAGTCCTTTTCCATCTAGATTATGTGCTCCTTCGATTTGGTAAGCTGCGGTTGAGACACCCCAGATAAAATCTTCACCAAAGGATTTTTTAGTTAAAGGCATTTACTCGTATAAATTTTCAGGTGCAGTAAAAAAATGTTCTATTATATCTTCTAGTTTTTATGGAATCTAAGAGGTGAATAGAATGAACTAAACTGTACAAGAAAGAGACGAAATATCATCCTTTGAAATAAATGAGTGATCGTTTTCATAATTCAAATGTTTTAAACCACAGGCTATGTAAATTTACTTGTCTAAATATACATCGTCAGTGTGAACTGTAGGTTAATAACCTATTAATTTTCAAAACATGATGATGGTGGCTTTCTTGTCCTCTATATTAGATCTTATTTTGATTTTAGATCATGCCATAAAGCTTAAAGATACCTTTTTATTTTCCTATTTGCTATGTGTTTGATTTTTTTGATCTTTTGAATAATTTTTATTTCCTAAATGGGCATTAAACTCTGGACTTAGAGCAGTCCTTGTCTATATCTTTGGGGGCTGATTCCTATTAATTCTTTGAATAGGTTTGAAAAAGTGGGAATACTGTCGTAACCGATTTTGTAAACAATTTCACTAATATGCAATGATTGGTCTTCTAATAATTCTAATGCGAGCTGCATACGGCTTAATTTTATAAACTGAAAGATGCTTATATCTGTTTCTTTCTTAAATTGTCTTGACAAGGTCCGCTCGGGAATATTTACGTGTTGCGATAAGGATGCTATTGTAATCTGTTCACTAATGGATTGGGTAATACATTCAACAACTTTTAAGAGTGATTCGGACTTTGGTGGTTGTGCATGAAGTTTTAGGGGGCTGATCAATATATGTGCTAACATTTTTTTTAAAGACGCTAGCCCAACTTCTTTCAGTTCTTTATCGGACCAATGTTGTACGCCAAATGCTAAAAGATGATCAAGTAAGTTTGATGGAGAGAAAATAGCGATATTTCCCCAATGAGCAATAGGATACGTTTCCTTATTCAAATCAAGAAAGATCGTCTTGAGTTTTAAATTGGGCGATCTTGATATTAATTTATGTTTGACATGTGCGTCAACATAAGCATAGTGTCGGGCAGGAATACAAAAACTTCCCTTTTCTGAGTAAAGATATACAGCACTCATTTCAGGGGAGATCAGCTGTGCTTTTTCATGATGATGTATTTCGGTATTAAATTGACCAAAATACCGGATCTCAATATCTCCATCATCAATAACTTTTGTACAATCTAGTGTTGATATGTAAGCTTTTGGCATAATTAGATAAGTATTGCTTTATTTTCAAATATAACAAAATAAAAACGCTCATTATTTTTGATAAAACAAAAGATCATGAATAAGAAAAAAATAGATATTTTCGATACCACTCTCCGTGATGGTGAGCAGGGGCCTGGGTGCTTGCTGACTCTTCAATCAAAACTGGAAATAGCCGAACAGCTTGAATTTCTCGGTGTTGATATTATAGAAGCGGGTTTCCCTGTGAGTTCTCCTGCAGATTTTAAGGCGGTACAGGAAGTTTCAAAATTAATTAAAAATGCTAAAGTGTGCGCATTGGCCAGAGCCCGTGAGCTAGATATTGACACTGCGGTTAATGCGCTCAAAAATGCGGTGTGTCCTAGAGTACAACTTGGAATCGGGACTTCGGATATTCATATTAAAAATAAATTTAATAGTACCAGAGATGATATTTTAGCTGTAGCATTTAAAATGGTGCGGTATGCCTCTAATAAAATTGAGGAGGTGCAATTTTTTGCTGAAGATGCGGGTAGAGCCGATAATTTATTTTTAGCAAAAATGGTTGAAAATGTGATTGAGGCAGGTGCAACTATTGTTAATCTACCTGATACCAATGGTTTTTGTACTCCTTTTGAATATTATGAAAAGATCAAATTTGTTATAGAAAATGTCCCGAATATGGACAAAGCTAAAATTTCGGTACACTGTCATAACGATCTAGGCATGGCAACTGCAAATACAATTGCGGGGCTGCTGGCTGGTGCAAGTCAGGCGGAAGGAACAATAAATGGTGTCGGGGAGCGGGCTGGTAATGCGGCATTGGAAGAAATTGTAATGACTCTTATTATTAAAGATTTACCCATATTTACTACTGTTGATCCTAGTTATATAAGCAAGTTGAGTAAAATGGTTGAAATGGCCATGTCCAATCCTATACAAGCGAATAAGGCTATCGTGGGACGGAATGCTTTTTCCCATTCGTCTGGAATACACCAAGACGGCGTTCTGAAAGATAGGAGCAATTATGAAATTATTGATCCGGCTGTGATTGGGTTTGAAATGCCAGATCTTATACTGACTGCCCGCAGTGGTCGTGCAGCTTTGCGACATCGAATGGAAATTCTTGATATTCATGTTCAGGAAAATGAATTTGAACAGTACTATGCCTATTTTTTGCAATTAGCAGATACCAAATCTATTGTGGCGGATAGCGATCTTATTGACTTATGCACATCGCTCTCAAGAAAAGTCTTCTAATTATCATCAAGCAATTGTAGGGCTTTTGTAATTGAATCGTGTTTTTAATCCTATCTTCATTGCGCCGATATATGGAGGAGAAAGAAAGTTTCCATCTTTCCCCTCTATAATCGTGGTCTTTAGGTATTAGGTGGATCTAAAATTTACATCAGTCCAAATTTTAATCCTAAGAAAAATGTTCTAGGCCTACTCGGGCCATAAATATAGTTGCTGTCTCTATTTTTGCCCGTATCAAAATCGCGTTGATATTGATTGAATATATTTTGAATACCAATATGGAATTGTAAATCTTGCTTGATTTGTTTTAGTGTACATGTATAAGATAGCTTAATATTGTTTTCAAAGAATGTAGGGGAGGTGTAGAGAACATCCTGATCGATACCTGGAGCACCTGCAAAATGAGGAACTTGCATGGGACCGGTCAAGACGCCGGACAATACAGCATTGAATGGATTTTGAGGCCAAAAACTAAGGGTATAATAACCATAAAGATCAGGAGAGCGCAGATATTGTTTCGTGCCTGGAAGATCGGATGACCAGGATACAGTTTGATCATAGGTGGATTTTTGTAAGGTCAAACCGGTCTCCAGTTGTATTTTTTGATCATAATTTAATCTACCTTCCACTGTTACCCCTCGTACGGATGAGTTTCCTCCGTTTTTTCGTAAGAGTTGCTGATTGTTATTTTGATCAGTACCGATTTCTTCCAAAACGAATGTGTTGTACAAGCGGGTGAAAAATCCATCTACTGTAAACCCATAAATCATGTGTTCACTGGCTCTGTTAAAGTCCAAAGAACTATTCAAACTATTGGACGTTTCTGCTATCAAATTTGCATCGGTGCGAATGACGGAAACGCCACCTCCGGCAAAAGCCATATGCATATCGGTTTCTAACGCTTGTGGGGCTTTAAATCCTCTTGCATATGATGTTCTCCATTGGGTTTCATGGCCAATTTTATATAACGTGCTGAGTCTCGGTGTGAGAACCATGTTGTCCATACGGTTGGATTTGTTTAAGCGAAGTCCGGATAGTAATGTTAATTTACGGGTTACTTCCCAGTCACTCTGTAAAAAAGCTCCGAGTAAATTGACCTGTTGGTCAATCAGGTAATCGTATGCTTTAATTTCATCAAACGTGTATTCGTATTGATTTTCTACTCCAGCGGTAAAGGTGTTTTTTCCATTTAGGAATTCCGAACTGATATAATTGTATTGAACTCCGTTTTGTACCGAATAATTTTTTGTATGTCCCCATGCATCGATTTGGTCTATACCTGTGTAATGTGTTCTTTTTGTATTTTGGGCAGAACCATAGATACTGAATGAACTTGATTTGTCTTTTGCCTGACGTTCGTAATTGAAGCCTGCTACCAGAATATGATGCAAGCGGTATTCAGATTGATCGGCTTTGTCGGCTTGAAGATCTAATTTGTTTCCGCCCTTTCTTTCTTCATTGATACTCCATCCATTGATCTCCAGTTTATCTTGCGGAGATAACTTAAAAAATGAATTGAAACCGAAAGAGTTGTTTTGTAAGATGGGCATTTCAGAAAATCCATCGCCATTTGCATCATAGGAGTCACGATTGCGATGAGATGCGAAAAGAGAAACTCCAGCATTCTGCTCATCATTAACTGCTGTTAGATTGGCATTGAAAAAATGATCCCAGGTTTTGTTCCCGATTAATGAGCTGTTATTGGAAAGTGTGAACGAGCTTTTTCGCGGTTCCTTTGTTAAGATATTGACCGTTCCAGCAATGGCTGAGGATCCATATAAAACCGATCCACCACCTTTTACAATTTCGACGCGGTCAATCATATTGGCAGGTATCTGTTCCAGTCCATACAGACTCATCAATGAACTGAATACGGGGCGGCTATTAATTAGGATCTGGGAATAGGAGCCCCCAAGCCCATTCATCCTTAACTGAGAATAGTTACACGTCTGACAGTCTGTTTCCATACGCAATCCCGGTTGAAAACATAGACCATCTGCTAAGGTGTTGGATTGCGTAATATCGAAAGTTCTACTGTCTAGAATATGGACTGCTATAGGACTTTCGGATTTTCGGTGCGCTGTTCGGGTGCCGGTAACGACAACGCTATTTAATCGGTTTGAGCTAGCGCTCAGTTCTAGATTTTTTACTTGAACTACCCTCTCTACTATGGTTACCGATAAGAGCTTGGTTTCAAAACCAATAAAACTGACCTTTAATAGATAGGATCCTGCTGGAATAGGAGGTAATTCATAATTTCCAATGCTATCCGCTTTTGTAGCCATACCTAATCGTGGAATGCTGATAGTAGCCCACTCAATGGGGGCTCCTTCGGGATCGGTTATCTTACCTTTTAATTGCCCTGTCTGTGCAGAAAGGGTCAAACTCGATAAGATGAGGGTACCCATTATTAGAAAATGATTGATCTTCATTATGTAAATGTTATTTGTTAGTATTGCAAATCTATAAAGTTTGTATGAGCTAACAAATTATTTATAACAATATTGTTAGATTGTACTAATAATTTGTATTTTTGTTATCATGATATCACAGACGGAAGAAAATTATCTGAAAGCATTATTTGCTTTGACGAGTACAAAAGGTGAAGCTAGTGTAAATGAATTAAGTAAAATGCTGGACATTAAAATGCCTACCGTAAATGGTATGATGAAACGTCTTAGTGAAAAAGATTTTGTTATTTATGAAAGTTATAAACCTTTGAAACTAACGGAAAAGGGAAGAAAAGAAGCATCATTAATTATTCGGAAACATCGTCTGACAGAAATGTATCTGGTGGAAAAAATGGGATTTGGTTGGGAGGAAGTACATGACATTGCTGAACAAATTGAACATATACAGTCTCCGGCTTTTTTTGGTAAAATGGATGAAATCTTAGGTTTTCCTGAGGTGGATCCACATGGTTCGCCTATACCTGATGAAAATGGTAAAGTGATCGTTAAGGATTTTGATAGGTTGAGTGATTGTGAAAGTGGCGATGTTGTAAAATTTATGGCAGTGAAACCGTCTTCGGAAGAATTGCTTAAATTTTTAAATAGCCGCGAATTGGTACTGGGAGCTGTGATTACTATACAATCTGTTGAATTGTTTGATAAAAGCATGTCGGTCAATTATGCGCATAGAGAGATGGAGGTCTTGAGTAATATGGTTTGTGAAAAATTACTTGTAGAACGTGTTGCTAAATAAATGATTTAATTTCCAGCAGCCCTTTATTGATTTGAATAGCTGCTGGAAATGTTTATTTATTGTTTCTCTAAGACCCACCTTTGATTGTTGCTGCCAAGATTATTATTGATACTGTATAATACGACTTGCGTATTGTCGCTTGTACTGCTTCCAGGGTTGTCTATGATCAATCCTTTGCTCAGTATACTTCTTATAAAGACTGTATTGCTGATATCTAAAAAGTTAAAGGTCCATTGTTGATTTTGATTTGTTGAGCTACTGTACTGAATCAATCCGGTGTTGAGATCATCTGTACTGGCCGGGATATCGACGGATTTGGAACTTCCAACATTAACTAATGTATATCCGGAACTGCCACTGACAATTTTCCATTTTTGAAAATCGCTTGTATGAGCACTGTATTGTACAATTTGAGCAGAATTGGCTGTACTATTATCCCGAACTGTGAGATACTTACCGCTACTGACATTTTTAATCTTATACGTATCATTAGTATTGAAAACTGTTATAGGAACTAATTTTGCCGGAGCTTGTTGATTAAAGATATCTGTCAATGTGATCCTAATGGTATAATTTCCATTTGCTAAAGTACTGGAAAGGGTATCTATTCTTTTCTCTGGTTTTATTTTTTCTTGTGTCTGTAAAACGGAACCTGAAGCATTTAATAGTTCAAGTTTATAGCGTAGTTGTGGAGATTTGTTCTCGTTGATTCCCCAAGAAACAATTAATTTATTATTATGATAACGAGCGGTACTATAGCTATTTTCAATCGTCGTCAATATTGGAGCGGTTCCTTGTCCTGCCTGTTCTGGTAAGTTTAAGACACGACCAGTACCAAAAGCTGGATCTGGAGTCGTGGAACCTCCATGCTCCATAAAATACGCGTCCTCGGCACTATTGTAACCGACATTAAATGCTCGATCAAATTGCCCATTTCGTGCAGCATCATTATCATTGGCCGAGAAATAACGACTGCTCGATTTTTCCCAAACATTATTCACACTGAGGTTCCAATTATCTTTCAACAATGCTTTTCTATGGAATCTGCCATCATAGCTCGGATTGTCGCCTACCCAGTTTTCTAAAAATGTACCACTGCCCGAACCTAAATATCCTGCGCTAGCTTCTCTACCGATGGTGGAGGTGTGTAACCATTTTCCCGTTGAGAGGTCTTGAACGAAATTGGCAATGTATATTTTTCCGTTTTCCTTCCAAGAACGGATGACCATATTGTACCACGTATTGATGCTCCAATGATATGGATTCAATGTTTTTTGACCATCTCCTTCACCTCCGAAACGACTAGCAACTGTTTTGCTATCTAAATATGAATAGAAAGCGAGATTATTTGTTGCGGTATTTTTATCCCACAGCGAAGCAAGCATAATATTGGATGTTCCATAACGCAGATCTGGTGTGTCTTGTAAACCCATATATCCACCATCATAATTGAGCACCGAGAAATATTCGGTTTTAGCTGTATTTGTAATCTTTATTTTGCCCATCTTCAATACCGCATCATTTGGAAAACTATAGACGAGATGCTGTGAGGGTGCAGCATTACTTCCTGTTAATATCAGATTGGGTAGATCTTTATCACTCTGTGAGATGGTCGCAGAGGGTTTTTCTAATCTTGATTTTACAATTTCTTTTGAGCAGGAAATCGTAGCGAGTGTTGCGAATAGTACGCCTGTGAGATGTGTTTTTTTCATAACTGGAATGGATTCATAAGGGTTTATTATTGATTTTGGTTAACATAATGGTATTAAGTTAGCCGTTTTGTTTGGATAATTTATGGGCTTATTAAATGAAATCGATTGCGTAATTTTTATTATTCATGATATCTATTGTAAGGGGTAACTGATTGATAGCTAGATTTGAGCGTGACGCATGCTTCACATTGCTTATCTCTTAAAATCAAGCAGGCTGTAAATTACTTTCGATAGGGTATCTTTTATCTTGCTTCTGGTGGATTAGTTATTTTACGTTATCTGGATTGATCAAAAACATTAAAAGCTGCTGTGTCTGTACGCTGTTTTTTTCGATTTGTAAGAATTGATCAGCGGTCTATTTTTCTATTGATGAGGGGCAATTAGGCATTTTTAATAATTTTTTATTGAGTGCAAAAAACCAATATCCCATTTCAATTGTTATATAAGCAGGTTACTAAATATTAAACATCATAAAACTACATTATACTATGGGAAATTTATTATACATCATCGCAGTAATTTTAGTCATTATCTGGGCGATCAGTTTTTTAGGAGGATTTTACAGTGGAGGTATTATCCATGTTTTGTTAGTAATCGCAATTATTGTCGTGTTACTACGGGTTATTCGAGGAAATGCATAAACTTTTAGCTTATTCATAACATTCAGAATATTTCAAGTTGATAAGCTATGAAAAAGAGACTTTAAAGTCTCTTTTTTGCTTTATATGATATCATGTCTATGGTAATCAGTAAGCCTTATTTTTTTGTTATGCAAAATGGTATTTTAAAATTATAGTGATACATTTGAGGTTCTATATATTCAATAGACTTTTTATGAAATTTTACTCCTCTATTTGTTTTCTACTTTCATTGTATGCTATTCATCCTGTATTTTCACAATCATCCACTCGGGATCTGAATCAAGAAAAGATCAATAAAAATCTTAAGATTTTGGTCTTATCAGATTTAAATGACGGCTATGGGTCGACCACTTATAGTCAAGAAGTATTGGATGTGGTAGACCGAATTGCTGAGCTGAAGCCAGATCTTATTTTATGTGGCGGAGATATGGTCGCTGGTCAGAAAAAAACTTTGACGCGAGTAGATCTAGAGGCCATGTGGGCAGGATTTGATCGGGTTGTTTTACAACCAATAAAGACAGCTGCTGTACCTTTTGGATTTACCATGGGCAATCATGATGCTTCTCCTGGTTACGCTTTAGATCGTGAAGTTTCAGCGTTATTTTGGAACAATCATAAGCGTGATGTGAATCTGACTTTTATAGACAGCAGTCATTTTCCATATTATTATTCCTACTTGAAAAATAACGTATTGATCATCTCATGGGATGCCTCTTCTGCTCAGATACCAAATGATATAAAAAGTTGGATGAAAGAACAATTGAACTCTTCCTTGGCTAGAAAAACAAGATTTAAAATTGTACTCGGGCATCTTCCTTTATATGCTCTCGTTGAATCCAAGAACAAACCTGGTGAAGTATTGGAACAAGCTGATGAAACCTTAGCTTTTTTAAAGGAAAATGGAGTTGATCTATATCTGTCTGGTCATCAACATGTCTATTACCCCGCACAGAAAGAAAGTGTCATATTATATCATAGTGGATGTTTAGGTGGGGGACCACGATCTTTATTAGGAGATGATCAAGTGCCTTATAAGGCATATGGTCTGATTGAAATACCGAAGAAGATCAATAAAAAAAAGGATGTCAAAATCAATGGTATAAAGGCGGTTGATCATCAGGAAATTGAACTTCACAAGTTACCTGTTCAGGTGTCGGGTTTTAATGGTACATTGAATCGGATAGATGTTGTTAAGTAGAGCAAGGAACATAAAAAGCTAGTCTTTTTTCTATTTGAGTTGTCATCATAGGTTGTTTTACAGCTGTGTTTGTAGAATTACTACAATATCGATTACTTCCTCTTTTTAGATCCATCATCGGCTCGATGTACACCATAATAAAAATGTTTAGCTATTTTTTTAAATTAAGTGCTATTTTCCTGTTTTTTAAAGAAAATCATTCCGTATATTTGGCCATATTGAAAAAAAACTAAAAGGTTTTGAAACGTATCTGTACTTATATTCTTCTGATAACATTGACATTGCAGTCCTTCTATCGCAATGTCATGGTACTTGAATATGAGATACACTTACCCGATTATATTGCTCAATGTATCAATAAGGATCGTCCTCAGATTCATTGTAATGGGCAATGTGTATTTATGAAAAAAATAAGAGCAGAAGAGCAGAAGGAAACAAAAAAGAATCTGGTGATATATGAGCGTAATGCTTTTTATATGCATAAGGAAAGTGTTTTTTTTACTATGCATCCACCAGAAGAAAATCTTTCTGTTAAACATTTTTCTCCTTATTTGGCGGATTACAGATTTACATTTACCACACCTATTTTTCGTCCCCCTATCCCGTTTTTGCTTACCAGCAAAGCTTAGTCATTAACGTCAGCTATTTTAAATTTAGTGATCTGATTTTATTACGATATTATCGAGACAGATACTGATATCCTATATCATGAATTTCTTGATGTATTGTTAAAGACAGATTTTTATCGGATCCTATTCATGTCGTTGTACCTGCGATAGATCAATATTGAAAATGATGCTCTGCATCATGAATTTTATTGATCATTTTGGAGAACAGACTTCAACATGTTGATTAGTGGCTGAAACAGGAATGAATTGAAGTATAGCATTTATTAAAGTACTATCAGATCATCAATTAATGATCCGCATAAATTATTTCTGCAGGATACGCTCCATATCATAGTCGGTATGTAGCAGTGGAAGATTTATATTGGGTAATTGTTATATTTTGATAACCTCTTTTCTACCTGCTGATGATTACGATGAATCAAAGTCATTCCCAACTCTGAGATTGAGGTGAAGATAGTCCCTATCTATAGATTTGACGTTGTACTACATATATGTAGAAGCTAAGCTGGATTTCCCATTTTTTTTCACAAAACAGTAAATAATAATGAAAATACTATTATTTATGGCCGCGCTATGCGTTGTGGTCATGTCATGTACAAAGGGTAAAACGGATTACGAAGCTGAAATCGATACTGTAGTAACGGACCATGTCGAGTTTAAAGAGGCTGCAACTGTTACTACTAACGGTTATCATATTCGTATTGAAGCTTTGAATGGAACATTCTATAAGGGTTATAATGAAATCCGTTTAAAAATCACCAATAGTCAGACTGGCGAAATATCTAATACTTCTGGAGTTACATTTTTGCCTATTATGACTAATGCAATGGGGGAGCATCAGTCCTGTCCTCATCGGTATCAATTGATGGAGAGATCTGATGAAAAATATTTTTCTGGATATGCTGTATTTACAGAGAAAAGTAGTTTAGATGACAGTTGGAACCTATACCTCAGCCTGACCATTAATGGGCAAACTTTCCAGGTCGCGAAAAGCATAAATGTTCAGGAACAAGCAAATAAAAATCTCAACATGACGGTTTTTACGGGGAAGGATAATGAACAATATATCATCGCTTTAATATCTCCTCAGAAGCCAAAAGTTTCTGAAAACGAACTGTTAGCTGGAATCTATAGATATCAAAAACCTATAGATAATCCATCGGGAGTATTTCCAGATCCGACACAGTTTTCCTACACTGAGGTTAATGGTTATATGTTGCAGCTGGATCCGCGAATGCCAGAACCTTCTATGGGGAATCATTCGTCACCCAACAATAAAGATCTGACGCAACAGAACGACGGGTTGTATCATGGCGTAGTGAATTATACCATGACCGGAAACTGGACATTGAATTTTATTATGCAGAACCAAGATGGACAGATCATAAAAGGAACTGTTGTACCGGATGATTTTACACCTGGCATTGCAGGTGCTAAAAGCGACCTGCATATTGATATTTTATTTTAACCATGATGAAGAAATTAAGTGTTGGCTTAGTGCTTCTGGTATTTGGTATATATGCTAAAGCGCAAGATTCGCAGATAAAACAAGATAGTACGCGTCGTATCGATGAAGTACAGGTAAATAGGATGGTCAAAAAGAAAATAGAGACTGAAATGAAAATGTCCGTGTCGGTTGATGAATTTTTGGCATCCTCGGAAAATATAAGTTTTATCAAACGTGGTGCTTATGCTTGGGAGCCCTTGTTGAATAATATGAGTTCAGAACGGACGAATCTGACCATTGATGGTATGCATATCTTCGGAGCTTGTACCGATAAAATGGATCCGATCACCTCTTATGTGGAGAGTAACAACCTTTCTGCGATTGACATTACATCGGGGCAGGCTGGAAGTATGCACGGATCTACCGTGTCGGGAAGTATTGATCTGAAGCGAAAAAGTACCCCGTTTAGTCTGGATCCGAAGTGGAGTGGTACCTACCAAACAGGATTCGAATGGAATAATAAACAGTTTTTCAATATGGGAAATTTGTCTTATTCAGATGACAAATTTGTAGCAGATGGAAGTATTTCTTTTAGAAAAGCGGGTAATTATGCTGATGGACATAACGATGAAGTCAAGCATTCGCAGTACAATAAATTTAATACGTCTTTAGGTATGGCTTATAAAACAAGTCCATTGTCTGCATTAAGAGTGGATGCTATTTTTGATATGGCCAAGGATGTCGGTTTCCCAGCATTACCGATGGACCTCTGGCTATCCCGAGCATTGATCACATCTGCTTCTTATAAGCAAATGTTTGAGGATGGGCCAGTCAAAGTGTGGGATTCAAAAATCTATTTTAATGCAGTAGAGCACTATATGGATGATACAACTCGGCCTGAAAATCTAGTGCATATGGATATGCCTGGATGGAGTACGACTTACGGACTTGTGAGTAAGATTAATCTAAAAAAAGATGATTACGCTTCCGAAATACAGTTGAATGCTTACGAGAATGTATCGATCGCTGAAATGAGAATGTATCCTCAAGATCGAAGCAACCGTACCATGTTTGCCTACAGTTGGCCATGGGTAACGACTCGATATGGAGGACTTTCGATGAATAATGCATGGGAAATCTCCGACAAGAGTCAAGTAAATGTTGGTGGAACATTGGGGTTGAACTACAATCATGCTAAGTACGTGGAATTTAATTGGATTTTCCATCCGGGTACACCACAAGAAAAAACAAGAGTCTTGCCAAGTCTTCATGCAAATTATCAGCTTAATTTTGACAGTTTTCATTTTTCTGCGGGAACGGGTTATGGACATAGGTCACCATCTGTTTCCGAAGGTTATGGTTATTATATCTACAATAGTTTCGATCGATACGATTATATCGGAAATCCGGATTTGAAAAATGAAATTTCATATGAAATGAATGCGAGTTTGGGCTTTAAGAAAGAAAAAGTCGGGATTGACGTTAAGGCAAACAACTTCTATATCCAAAACTATATCGTTGGTCGCATTTTAAGTATGGGTAGCCCAATGAATTACCAATCGGTAGGTGTCAAAGGTTATACCTCTTTGGACCATGCTACACTTTTCAATTTTTCTATTGGTGGTCATTACGACATCTTGCAAAATCTGCAATGGAAAGGTCTGCTGACTTATGCTCGCGGTCAAGATGACAGAGGTGGAAATTTACCCTTTAAACGTCCCCTAAGTTATCAGACATCAGTCCATTTTACACATCATAAAATTGGGTTGCAAACCAGTTTGAATGGTGATTTTACACAAAATAATTACAGTCCGGAGTATGGAGAAGATAAAACTTCCTCTTATAAGATTTGGAATGTTTCGGCAGACTATCGATTTAAGATCAAGAATTGTAAAGCTGTTGTACAGGTAGGTGCCGAAAACTTATGGAATGAATACTACAGTACATACGCTGACTGGGGAAATATTCCCCGAATGGGTCGTAATATATTTACATCCTTAAAAGTGGGTTTTTAGAAAACCCATAGTGCTAACAATAAATAATGTTTAATTAAATAAAAATTGAAATGAAGAATCTAAAAAACTATCTATTATTATCAGCCTGTACACTGGCCATGGTTTCATGTAGTAAAAGTGATGACATGCCTGTGGCTAATCATGTAACCTTACATTTTAATAATACCTTTAAAAATACAACGATAATCTTAGGGGGTGCGAGTTCAACTACTGCTACAACAAATACTTCTGCAGTAGGACAAGTCCATCATTTATCTGAATTGAAATATGTGATTAGCAATATCCGTCTTATCAAAGCTGATGGTGGGGAGATACCTTACCATGTTAATGATCTGGATAAGGGAGCAACAGTTATTGATCAAGCGAAGCAAGCTAGTCTCGATTATGTCTTAACGAACATTCCATCAGGTACCTATAAGCAGATCAAATTTGGTTTGGGTGTAAAACAGGATTTGAATACCATCGATCAAGTAAGATTTCCAACATTTTATGCCACTGCTGGTGCTAATGATACTAAAATGATGTGGGAGTGGGGAACAGGTTATCGATTTACAAAATTGGAAGGCTTTTATGAAGTCGATAATAAGACCATGTCTATACACACCGGTAGCACTATTGAAGGAAAGGAAGGAGCTTACACGCAAGGAGTGGATGCATACCGGGATATCACCTTAGATCTGACAACAGATGCTATCGTGGGTCAACATGGTCCTAAAATAACCATCACCGCAGATTTTAATAAACTCTTGAGTGGTAAAACCAATATTACGCTGTCAACGGGGACAGGTATGGGGAATAATGCTACACCAAATGTTCATACTGCTGTTCAAATGCTAAAATTTGTGGACAATCTAGGCGGTAATGGTTCTAGTGATATATCTGGAATGTTTTCTATAAGTAAAGTAGAAAACTAATTTTTAGCACGAGCTGATCAAATGAGCTGATTTGGGCAGCTCGTGTATTGTTTAATTTAAAAATAGCTATACAAGTGAAAAAAATAGTAGGGATTATAGTCGTGCTCGCATTGTTGCTCTCTTGTAGTAAAGAAGATGATAAAACTTCCTTTTCTTTTGATAACCCAGAGCTTTCATTGGAAATTCCTGCTGGGTTTCCTATTTTAAATAATAGTGTGAAAAATAATAGGCCAACAAAATATGGAGCAGAACTGGGCGAAAAGTTATTTAATGAAAGAAAATTAAGTGGAAATAATAGTATATCCTGTGCGAGCTGTCACAATCAGTCCAATGCTTTTGCTGATCAAAATCCTAGAGCTATTGGTATCTATGGACGGATCGGTCTGAGAAATACTCCACCAATACAAAATATGGCCTTTATGCAGTTTTATAATTGGGATGGGAATGTTCTGCAGCTAGAAAAGCAACCTTTGGTGCCTATTATAACACATGAAGAGATGAATTCTTCTATTGTGGAAGTTATTGGGAAATTAGGAGGAGACGTGGTATATCAAGATATGTTTAAAAAAGCCTTTGGTGACGAGCATATTACACCTGATCGCATTTATCGTAGTATTGCTCAGTACTCCTATACGCTTATCAGTGCTAATAGTAGATATGATCAAGTAATGCGAAATATGGGGGGGGAATTTACTAAAAGTGAAGCGCAGGGTTATCAGATATTTAAACAGAAATGCCAGAGCTGTCATAGTACGGAGCTTTTTACGGATCAAACTTTCAGAAACGTGGGCTTTCCGCTACACAGTAGTTCTGAGGAAGCGGGACGAGCTCGGGTGACGGGGATACTTTCCGATTATATGAGCTTTCGTGTTCCTAGTTTAAGGAATATTGAATATACTGCGCCTTATGGCAGCTTCGGACAGTTTGCAACTTTATTAGAGGTGTTGGATTACTTTGATAAAGGTGTTATAGATGCTGAAAATCTGGATCCTATTTTAAAAGAAAATGGCAATCGGATTCCATTAACTGATCAAGAAAAACAAGATATCATTTCATTTTTGAAAACGCTAAGTGATCCTGAATTTTTAAGATCAGGATCCTAACTTTGGATAATATAATCTGCTGGGGCTTATAATAAAAATAAGTGAAAGTTATGATTGATAAATTAGGATATTCCTCTTGTCTTGAGTTCTTGATTGATTTTCTTTAAATTTTTAAAATTAATGATAGTGATGGGTGACAAAGCAAAAGGAATAGCTACCAATGCACTGAATTTTTTGGTTACGGAAATATAGATTCCCATTCCCAATAGGATAAGTAACATAACGGTCAATAGAACTGCAGCTATTGTTGTTACTTTTTTAGCATTGATTAGTTCTTCATTGCTCATTTCATGGTATGATTTCTTATTCATGGTAGGTTGTAGTTGATTGATTGTTAGTTAAAGATAAAAACCTTTGTTTATTAATTTGATTTTTTTATAAAAAAATCAAATCATATAGCATTTTTAAGAATTGTTTAATGATGATTTACTAGTTTTTAAAGTCGTTTTATTAAATACTTTCTTACTGGTATGTCGTAAAATTTTAAACAGATATAAGCGAGTATAATACTTCCAATAAGAACAGCGGCTGCACCAGGTAATGACTCTTCAAATGTAAGTTTATGATTTTTTACCCAGGCATAGTACAGATAGATAAAAGGATAATGAACCGTATATAAAGGATACGAAATATCGCCTAAAAATTTACATATCTGAGTTGTAAACTTATCGCTGGTTTTTCCAGATGCTCCAAGGTAAACTAATATTGGAAAAATCAAGATACAGCATAAGGTATCATATAGCCCGTTTATCCATAAATACTCTGCTCCGCCAATACGTGGTACGGCAAGAAGAGCAACTAATAGGAGACTACACATCCAAAAAGCTCTTTTTATATGAACGGGATTGAAAACACGTGAGAGTAATAAACCTGCAGAAAAAGAAAATAGCATCCTTAAAAATCCAGCAGTAAATTCGATTTCGGTCAGCGAGAATCCAGCACAGAGATCTCCGTATGGGCCTACTATTGCAAATGTCGCTAAGCCACAACCTGCAGTAAAGACTAAACCTGCAAGAATCTTGGTAGAAAATCTTCGGATAATCAAAGCATAGAGTATATTTCCGATATATTCAAAAAATAAAGACCAGCTTGGGCCATTCAAAGGGAACATTTCACCTAGACCGCGTACTTCATGCCCTGGCATTGCAGGGATCAAAAATGCGTTTAATAATGTCGCACCGAGCAAAGCCATGATACTCACAGTAGAAACATCCCACACCGAGCAGCCTTGGAAGTAAAATAGAATAGCGCCAATGATCGCACCTATAAAGACCATGGGATGGAGTCGATTATTCGGCGTTTGATAAAATCTAAGGTCGATGTTGTTGCCCAACGATCATCATAAGCATAACCAATCACAAATCCCGATAGCATAAAGAAAAAATCGACGGCTAAATAACCATGATTGATGATCTGATCCAAATGACTCGTTGCAAAAGCTTCAAATATGTGAAAACATACCACCGTAATCGCTGCCACTCCTCGTAACCCATCGAGTATAGCGTAATGTGGCTTTGTATTACTGAAAGTCGCTGTTGACATTTGCGTATGGAGCATAACATATAAGTCGGTTGTTCGTATTGTTGGTTTTTGTAAGAGAAAGATGGTGAATATAGGAAATTATAACAATTTATAAAATAATTATTTATAATCAGATACCATCAACTTGTTTGGACTTGTTTATCTCAGCGTATTAAGAGCTAATAAAACGGTGTATAGAATATTTAGGTTGATATCTTAAGAGTGAGGGAGGCTTGTTGTAATGATGCTGTAATGGTATTATGCATGTAGATGTTAGAATACATCAAATATGATATCAAAGGAATGAAATTAGGTCATGATAAATAGAACAGGATAAGAATATTGCTCGACTTGCAAAAGTTTATATATTCATCTTATTACGTTAATGAATACGTTAAGGGAAATAAAAAACTTATTTTAAAAACACAATTAGGAATGGAAATATCGGTATTTTATCTATAGACTGTATATGCTATAGATAAAATACTTGATGATATCACAACAATCAATTTTTATAAAATCATGATATAAAATTAGTTTGGAATAGTGCCTTTTTAGTGCTTTGACCGATCTAAGACAAGCTACCCAAACTTTTTGCTTCAAATGTCGACAGTTCATCGAACTTCTCTGCATGTACTTTTTTGACCCAATTTGGATCTTGTAAAATTGCTCTACCTACGGCAACAAGATCAAAATCTCCTCTTTCATATCTGCGAACCAATTCATCTAAGGCAACTGGAGCTGATTTTGATTCGGAATTGGTAAATACATCCCCAAAATCTTGATCAAGACCTACAGAACCTACGGTAATAGTGGGTTGTCCAGAGACTTTTTTCAGCCAACCTGCAAAATTTAGGTCACTGCCTTCAAATTCCGGTTCCCAATAACGGCGTTGGCTACCATGAAAAATATCTACTCCAGCATCGACCAGTGGTAAGATCCAATCTTCTAAAGATGTAGGTGTTGGAGCCAATTTAGCAGTATAATCCTGTTGTTTCCATTGCGACAGGCGTAGGATAATAACAAAATCAGGGCCTACTGCTTGGCGCATCGCTTTTATGACTTCAACAGCAAATCTGGATCTTTCTTTGATTGTTTTACCTCCAAATTCGTCAGTTCTATGATTCATACCTTCCCAGAAAAACTGGTCAATTAAATAGCCATGTGCACCATGAATTTCAAATGCATCGAATCCTAGATCTTTCGCTGCTTTTGCCGCATGCGCATAAGCTTGTATCGTATGTTCAATATCTGCTAAGCTCATCGAGTCTGGACTTTCAAAAGGTGCTGGAGGAGTCCATTGCATCGGTGTATAGCCTACATGCCATATTTGAGGGGCTATTTTTCCACCTTTTTGGTGTACGGCATCAGCAATATTTTTCCAAGCTGCTAATGCTTGGTCACCATAAAAATTTGGAATATCCTTTAGGTTTTTTGAAGAAGGTCTGTCAATGACAGTACCTTCTGTCAGGATCAATCCAACTTCAGCAGCAGCACGACGTTCGTAATAACCTTTGACATTATCACCAGGAATACCATCAATAGAAAATGCTCTTGTCATCGGTGCCATAACAAAGCGATTGTTCAGAACGAGTTTTTTGTACTGAAATGGATTAAATAGTGTTTGTATACTCATTATCTTTTTATTTTAAAATTTGATTGTTGCAAATATATTTCAATTAGTATACTTTTGTAACTATTAATAGTATAAAGTAGTTACCTATATGTAACTATTCAAGAATTTGTATATGAAAAGAACTGATTTGAAAAGCTGCTCGTGCGCCATGCAGCGTTCGATGGGAATTTTAGGAACAAGATGGAAGCCTGTCATCATCTATACTTTGCGAGATCGAAAAGCACGTTTTGGACAATTGGATGCTTTGATAGAACATATATCAAGAAAGGTATTGACAAGCTCGTTGAAAGAGTTAGAAGAGGATGGTGTTATTTTTAGAGAGGAGTTTAAAGAATTGCCCCCTCGAGTCGAGTATTCTTTAACCGAAAAAGGAAAAGCATTGATTCCAATCATGTGTCAATTGGCAAAATGGAATGAAGAATATCATGAAAAGCCAGAAATGGAAATGGTTTAGTTGGCTTTTTTGTTGTATAGGTAGATGAAATTGATGATTCATCTTGTCTTTTCACATCTTAACTATATCCGCAACAATAGGAGAGCTGCGTGTTTTTTAATAAATTGAAAAGTTCATGTAAAAATATAAATTATAAGGGATTCAATCTTCAGTTTTTAAGCGATCGTTTGTGTATTGATTAGTGATTTTTTAATTATATTAGTCACTGGTTTCTGATATTTGAAAAAGTTAATGCTTAATTTATAATATAGCCTTACCTCTTAAATAATTTCTTAAGATTACCGCAATAAATTTTAAAAATTAGCAATTTATGCGTCAATTGGAGTGTCATCAAGAAGAAATACATTTATGTGGTAAGATTCAGTTTGGAGGATTTCTTTTTGTTTTTAATAATAGTGGTTGTGTGGCTATTAGTGAAAATATAACAGATCTTTTAAATAGGACTGTAGATCAAGTATTGGGTTTACAAATTGAAGATATATTAAGTTTACTGTCTCAAGAAACGGAATGGAATCTTGCAGAAATAGAGCGTCAGATCAACGGGCAGGTGTTTATACGTTTTGTTGAACGGATCCAGATCGACAAAATAGAATATTACTTAAGTATATATAGCTATGATGAAAAGAAATATATCGAAATAGAACCTTGTAATGAAACTCATTTAAAGGAAACACGATTATTTTACTATGCTAAATACCTGGAAGAAGAGCATGATCGCGCATGGCAATCTTTGACGGTTCTAATAAGACAAATCATTGGATTTGATCGGGTGATGGTTTATCAGTTCCTTAAAGATCACAGTGGTCAGGTTATTGCGGAATCCATTTCTGAGGATATGACTTCTCTCATTGGTTATCGATATCCTGAATTTGATATTCCCGAGCAAGAACGAGCACTATATACCAAATTTCTGGCTCGAAATATTGCAGATATTGATGCGTCTACAGTTAATGTAAAGGGGATAGATCCAAAGGAATTAGATCTTACAAGATGTAGTCTCAGAGCTTTATCGCCGATCCATTTGCAGTACCTACGAAATGCTGGGATGCGCGCTAGTGCAAGTTTTTCCATTATTATGAATGGAAAGCTTTGGGGATTGGTTGCTTGTCAAAATCGGCAACCACTGCATGTTGACCTTGCGCAACGACATTTAGGCGCTTTCCTTACGCAATATGCCGTGAACTATTATCTTTCGGAACATCAGAAAATGAATCTGTTCAATCAGGAAGTCATGGTAGCGATGGAGATTGACCTCAAGTCCGAGCTTCTAATCAAGACAGATATGTATGCTGTTCTTGAAAAGTTTGCACCACAAATTATGAAAATTGCCGAAGCTGATGGGTTGATCATTTTACATGATCGGGGACTTAAATCATTTGGAGATGTACCGACTGAGGAGCTTCATGCGCAAATCGACCAAAGTTTAATAAATCATGAAGAAAATTTATATGCCACTTCAAATTTTGTTTATGATATACCAGCTCACATAATAGATCCGATTATCTTTCCAGGTGTGATCAGAATAAATGTTCAGCCTGGGAGTAAAGTATATATGTATTTGTTTAGAAAGGAGCATGTATATGAAGAGATATGGGCAGGCAAACCGGAGAAAATATTTAAATATGATCCAGAGAATAATGTAAAATTTCCTTCACCCAGAACATCGTTTGATGCATGGATCGAACACACAAAAGGTAATGCTCCGAAATGGAAACAATCTGAACTGTCGTTTATGGGCAGAATCGTACAGATAATACAGCAGGCCATTGCTCAGCGAAGTGTCGAAATAGCCAACTTAAATAAAGAGCTTGTTCGATCAAATAATGCACTAGATACATTTAGCTATACGCTGACACATGATCTTAAAAACCCACTTTCTTCAATACAGCTTGCAGCACAAATGATTCTTTTAAAAAATGACATCTCAAAAGAACTGTTGCATAAATTAGGTGAAAATATTTTGGATGCTACTCGTTTGATTACAGAGATGATGGATAATGTATACCAATTATCTCAGTCTAACTATGTGGCATTCAAGAATGAATTGATCGATCCGTGAACAAAAATTCTGAGTATTTTAGAAAGTTGTAAGCAACAGTATGGTATTGTAGATCTTGACTTTAGGCTTGGTCCTACGATTCCTATTTTAGGAGAAAGAACGTTACTATATCAATTGTTTTTAAATTTGATGGGTAACGCTATTAAATATAGGAGTACGATTCAAAAGCCATTTGTTGAGATATCCAGTGAGAACGTAGGCAACTCTGTTTTTTATTATATTAAGGACAATGGAATAGGTATGGACCTTAGAGAAGGCGTCAATATATTTGATATCTTTAAGCGATTGCCTAATTCTCAGGGATATGAGGGATCGGGTATTGGACTTTCTATTGTCAAGCGTATCATTGATCGTTTAAATGCTGAAATTACTGTTAAAAGCGAACTTCAAGTTGGAACTACTTTTTGTATTGAATTTAAAAAAGAATAATCGACATCTGTAGTCGCTTTGCGCCAGAGATAATCGAAATAAAGATAATTTGAATATCTTTATCTGGTCAACTATATCTACTGTTTAAATAGGCTGGGAGTGACGCAGGTTTAGCTTGGGCTAAACAAACTTATTAAAGCTTATCAAAATATTGGAGTTCTTACTCATATGATTTATTCATGTATAAATATCTATTCATCAAATAGATGTTTTCAAGATCTCTTTAGTGGATCTGAGTTGGGCGTCTAAAAGCGAAATTATTATATCCACGACCCAACCACTTTTTATTGCTGGAGGTAAATACGTTATCGCAGTGTTAATACCCGAAATGAATTTAAGACTGAACCTATTGCTGATGTTGTTGTTTTCAATGCAATGATTTACAACTCAAATAACATAATTGCTATGGAAAATCAAATTAATAATCCAGAAATTATCAATGATCTTATCAAGATCAACAATGATCGCATAGAAGGATATAAAACAGCATCTGATCTTGCAAACAATATGGGAGTGGATAGCTTAGGTGGTATTTTCGGGAAATATATGCAGCAATCAAAACAATTTATAGAAGAGTTAACACCTTATGTTAAACTCGAGGGTGAGGAGCCAACGGAAAGTACGATGATGAGTGGTAAACTTTTTAGATTGTGGATGAATGTTAAAGTAAATATTTCAGGAAATGATAAGAGAAGCTTATTGGAAAGTTGTGAAAAAGGAGAAGATGCTTTTAAGGAAACCTATAAAAACACACTAGAAGAGGATGCTGATCAGTTATCAATAGAAGTGAAAAATATGGTGTTGAACCAATTGGGTAAGCAGCTAGCTGCGCATAATGATATTAAAATGTTACGTGATAACGCATCGTTATAAAATAAGACTTTATTATGTAATTGTAGTTTGAATATAAATATAGTATATTTAAATTACTGAATTAAATGAAAAGGGGACCCATGTCCCCTTTTCAACATAAGGCTTATATCACCTGATGGTATGCTGCACAACATTCATTTTATAAACTTAGAAATTGGAATATAAACATCATAATTGGAGAGAATATGGGAAAACGTTTTTTTGTGTGTATATTTTTTGTGTTAAGTACAATTATTTGCTTTGGTCAAATTGATATTGATAAAATAAGATCGGACTATTCGGTAGCTGTTAAAGATAAAAAACTCTGTGAGAACAATCTAAAAACCTTAGAATCTGGAGCCAAAACTGCAACAGAACAAGGATATCTCGCAGCATATGAGATATTATGGGCAAAGCATAAGAACAATCCATTTACAAAGCTAAGCCAGTTTAAAAAAGGTAAGAATAGACTAGAATCTGTTATATCAAAAAATAAAGATAATATTGATCTGCATTTTATAAGATGGTCTGTCCAAACACATGCTCCCTCATTTCTAGATTATCATAAAGATCGATTAGTGGATAAAAATTTTTTAGTTCAAAATCTTAAAAAATTGCCAAGTCAAGAAGGTAAAAAAATAATTTTCAAATATCTGAAGGAAGCAAATAGTTATTTGAAAGGGGATCATGTATTCACGAAAGATGAACTTGCGGAACTGTCAAAATAGAGACTTTCTGTGGAGTTTTAAAAATATTGTCATTATAAAAAACCTTTGTCCATTGTCGGTTGTATCTATACTGATCGATATTGATAAAATAAATAATATGCTGACGAATCAATCCTATTTTCAAAAGGTAAGCAGAATTGCTCTCGGTACGTTTTTAATGACTGCTGGTATCTCACATCTAACATTTGCTCGTAAAGAATTTCGGGCTCAGGTGCCTAATTGGGTTCCTCTTAAAAAGGATGATACGGTGGTGTTTTCTGGACTAGCGGAAATTTCTTTAGGTGCTGCTCTAATTTTTACAAATGAAAAACATAGAGAAACTGTTGGTCAAATAGCGGCTGGATTTTTTACATCTGTGTTTCCTGGCAATATCACCCAATATGTAGAAAAACGTGATGCCTTTGGTCTCGATACTAATGCTAAGAGATTTGCACGACTGTTCTTTCAACCCGTACTTATTGCTTGGGCATTAGCGAGTACGAAGGATAACAAAAGCAAATAAAATAACTTTCTTTTTTTATTCAAAACATATTATTTTATCTCATATAGTAATATGATGGATATATTATTTTTAATAAAATTCCTGTATTAATTTCTTAATACCATTTTCAACAATATATACCTAGCCTTTATGCTATGTTTTGAGTCACATTGGTTCAGTACAAGGAGTATAATGGATCCAATTATGCACAACATGCCTAAGCATGATTAATACGTGCTGATATTATCAATTGGTTATAATTTGTAGATGCTCCTTTCCTATGGATATATCTGCTTTGGCATGTCTTAGTTTTGCAATCTACGGTATGCTGAATTTACTTGGATGTGTTGAGAAAGTGCCTCATTGCCATTTACAAATAAAGGGGTAGAGTCTGAGTGAAAATTTTGGATTTTGATATGCGACACTAGTCATCTCATGATGGATTGAAATTTCATTTGGCAATTCTTCATCAATTTCCATTTTTAAACAATTTTCTTTGCTTTTATCAGTTTCGATCTTTCTTCCCCGAAATTTTCATTTCAATATAGTGTTCATTAAATTAGAACGGTTAGATTAATACTTTTTGATCATGTTATAGTGATGGGTCCAGAGTAGCATGGTGGATTAAAAATAGATATTCTAACCTTTTAAAATTGTCGTATCTGATTGTCATAGATGCTTTATCATGTTCATTCATGTATCAAGATTGTGTATGATAAATTACTTACTAAAATGGCTTAGGGATTGTATTAAATACCGAAAGGGCAAGCATTATGCGAAAACGCATAACCTTGCCCAAATCGTAATCATATTAATTAAATATGATACATGGAATATTATTATTTACTGGGGTTACCCTCTTGTCAACCATCCGCTGCGTCCTGCTGTAGCAATTGCATATGGAGTAATCCAGAATAGAGAGAATGCATAGAATATACTGTAAGTATAAGCCCAAAATGCTTCTTTTTTATTGTCACTTTTTGAGGCAAAGAAGAATGCTTGAATACTTGAAAAAATTAGTATTCCTACAAAAGTTGAACTCAAGAACATTAAAGGATAATGAAATATTGTCCACATCATTAACAAAAGCAGCGGATAGGAAAGCAATACTTTTTTCCATTGCATAAGTAATAAAATACGCGTTCCTAATTTTTTGCCCTCACGGAAATTGGTAAAAGCAAAACGGCTCATCATAATATTTTCACGCACATTACTTCTTTCCCAACGAATAAACATCTTATATAAGTTTTTATAACGTACAGGAGTATCGGTATAGACATATGCATTGGATTGAAACAAAACATGGTAACCTTGTTTCAAAATCATGTTGGTCATAGCCCTGTCTTCTCCAATATCCGAAGGTTGATTCATGAATGTTTGATTCATCCAATCTTCTAAACAATTCATGACGGCATCTTTTCGATATGCTGATAAAGCTCCCGGTGTACACATGACCGAACCTAATACACTTTGTGCGGAGCGGACAAATTCAAAACTGAATATAAAACTCACACTAAGCATGCGTGGTATTATAGCTTTTTTATTATTGAGTACACGAACATTTCCAGCAACAGCACCACAATCTTTATTTTTCACAAAAGGAGAGGCCATATTTCTAAGTGTATCTTTTTTTACCACAGAATCACTATCAACAGTAATGAATATATCACCTTTACCTAATTTGAAACCACGGTAAAGCGCATGTCGTTTTCCCATGTTCTTAGGTTGTTGATAAATTTCGACGCGATCACCCAACTCTGCTTTAGCGCGTTGTATCCACGAGAATGTATCATCTTTACTACCATCATCGATTGCTATTAATTGGAGCTTGTGACCAGGATAATCGCTATTTGCAAGACTACGTAAAGTATCATAGACAAGATGTCCTTCATTGTAAGCTGGTACTATAACTGTACAAGAAGGCAATTCTTCATCAGATACAGAGGCAATAGGCTTATATTTTGTATGTAAAATTATCAAATAGACCAAGAAACTGATACTGGATAGTAAAAGGAAAATACCGAATCCAATAATTATAGTTCCGCCAATGCTATCTAGACGTTCAAAACGTAATGCTTCGAATTCTGTCTGAAGCATATATAGACCAAATACTGACGTTAATAAAATCAAAAATGTTATGCCCCATATACTATACTCTTTGAGACCATATTGAATTGATTTGCGTAACAAACTGTTTTTTTGTTGTTTTAATTGCTGCTCGTTTGAATTTAATACAGCTGGCTTTACTAGCACCTTAACCTCCTTTGTAGGAGTGAGAACTTCTTCCATGTAATTCATATCCTATATTATTTAGTGTGTGTTAATGCATTTGATCTTAGATACAAATGACAAACTTACCATTTGTAATAAAAATATTACGATTTGGTATTTACAAAAGACATGCCTCAATAATTGGTACGAATTGAACTAAATTTATAATTGTAACAAACTTGATATAATAAGAGGTGTTGTAAACAGTTGATTTACAGTGATATTTGTGTGAATATTTTTATTTAAATCTTTTTTAACATGATATATGGTATGTGCATTTTTTAAGGTTTTTTAACATTTCGATCATTTTTTCATTATATTCTTTATGGTTATGATTTCGAATTTGTACTGCAATTTGGGATAATTATCCATAGATCTTATTCCATTGTGACGAATATTTGGATGGTTTTCTTTTAGAATTGCTGTTCTAGTAAACAAGATCATCCTACCTAAATTTGTTATTTAGATGGCTCTCCTTAATATAATTTGATGTTCAAATAGATATTTCCACTTTATAGATGCAAATAGGGTGGTTTGATGATAAAAAATGAACTAGTGCCATGTAAAAGAATGATAGAGTAGTTGTAAATCTCTGCCAATATAAAAAAGAAGGATAGATGATTTCTAGTTACACATCTGTTACTGGATCTGGTAGTAAAGAATTTGCTGCTCTTTCTGTTTTTTAGAAAGTATAATTAAAACTTATGTCAAATGTTGCTATTTCAGCTGCAGATGCAACGGGTCGAGGTTCTAAGGCGACTTTTGTGAAATAAAAAACTAGTCTGATATACGAGAAATAGAAAACGGATTGGCCCTAAGGGATCAATCCGTTGATTAATAGTTTAAAACTGTATTGGATTAATATCTATTTCGATAAGAGGGCGAGTAATTCCTTTGCCGTTTCTTCTGAAGAACCTGGATTTTGACCTGTGATCAAATTGCCATCTTTTAAAACATAACTACCCCAATCTTCTCCTTTACTATAATCACCACCAAGTTTTATAAGTTCATCTTCTACTAAAAAGGGAACAACATCTGTCAATTGAACAGCCTCTTCTTCAGAATTCGAAAATCCAGTAACTTTTTTACCTTTTACTAATGGGATACCATCGCTGTCTTTAACAAACCGGAATACACCCGGAGCGTGGCATACTGCGGCAACAGGCTTATTGTTTTTCCAAAAATCTTCTATAAGTGTTATAGAGGTTTTATCATTCGCCAAATCCCAAAGTGGGCCATGTCCGCCGGGATAAAAAATAGCATCGTAATCCTGTTCGTCTACTTCACTCAATATTATGCTATTGGCCAATTTAGCTTGTAATTCCTTGTCCTCATCAAATCGTTTTGTCGCTTCAGTCTGGAATTCTGGAAGTGCGCTTTTAGGATCTATCGGAGGTTGTCCACCTTTTGGAGAAGCGATTGTCACATCGACTCCTGCATCAGCCATAACATAATAGGGTGCAGCAAATTCTTCGACCCAAAAACCTGTTTTATTTCCTGTATCTCCAAGTTGATCATGAGAGGTAAGTACGACTAATACTTTCAAATTTTCTTTTTCCATCTTTAAAATTTTTTAAATGATATCACAAAATAGGGTATAAATTATCGAACCCTTATGTGATATACATCACATTTTAAAGAATGTTTGTTTTGGCGACATATATCACCCTATCTGGCATGATACAGGCGGCTTAGGGTTTCGCGGGATACACCAAGATACGCCGCAATTAAATGTTTTGGAACCAGGTTGTAGAGTTCTGGATATTGTTGCATCAATTCTTCATACCGACTTCGGGCATCGTTGTTAAGTAAGGAGAGTATTCTTTTTTGTAAACCTATATAACCCTTATTGGAACGCCACCTTAGAAAAGTTTCCACTTCGTGTATTTCTTTGCACACTTTTTCTCGGTCTTCACTAAACAGGCAAAGGGTATCTGCATCACTTACACAATCCAGATTAACTGTTGCTTTTTTATTGTTATGTAACGCATTATAATCAGATGCCCACCAGGTTTTTGTTGCAAATTGTAGGATGTGCATCTTTTGTTCATCATTAACAAAAAATGTTTTAAGACAGCCATTTAAAACAAAATACTCGCATGGTACATCATCACCAATTTGGATGATGGATTGTTTCTTCTTAAATGATACGGGTTTAAAAAAAGAAAAGAAATAATCAAACTGTTCATCGTTGAGTTGAATAGTTTGATCGATATGTCGTCTAAGAATTTCGCGATCCTTCATGAGTAGAAGATACATTTTTTATAGCAAAGTTCAATAATATCTCGATTATTGAACTTTGCTCTTTCTTATTATTAAGAATAATCATCAGCTTCTAAACGATATTTTGATCTTTATTTTTGTTTTTAAGTTTGTTCTTTAGATTTTTCCCGAGTATGTAAATGGAAAATATAAAGACAACGCTGTAAACAATAGCTAGTGCTGGTTTCTCAAATTTTAGATTTTCAAAGTCGAATTCTTTATATAATCTTACCCCAATTATGATCGCTATAATACCAAAAATAAAGGATGATGCTTTTTTATTTTCCATATGTTAATGTTTTATAAGTATGTCAATTAATGTTCCTATTGCAACAGCTAAAATTGCAGCACTCACGACCCCTAACATATATGCAGCAAATCCTTTTAGATAATTACTGAGTTTCTTGTCAAAAAATTGTCCAATAGCCCAACTGAAATATGCAATTCCAATAATGCCTCCATATTGCATGATGTCAATTTTTATTAAACCTTGTAAGAGTGCGCAACATGCAAAAATGAGCATCTCTATCCCCATGACAAAACAAAGTAAGATTAGAATCTCAAATAGATTGTAGTTATAGTTTTTAAAAAATATTTTAACCCAGAAAGCAATGAATATTCCAAGTATAATATTGGAATAACCATAGTGAGCTTGCACCCAAGTAAAAATTTTTCCTGTCGTTGTTTGCTCGATTTCTTGATAATTTATATAGCCGTCTTCTATATGGAAAAAACCATTAATCAACGAATAAATAAGAGAAGTTACAATAATAAATATGATTGGTTTTACAAGTCGAGCACGATTTTCTGAAATATAATGCCTGACATTATCACCGGGTTTGGTTAGTAATTCTCTTATCGTATATAAAATCCCTCTTTCGAAATGTAAAACATGCTCGATTTCGTGCGTAATGTAGTGTCTATCAATTCTTTTAAGGATTACGGGTTGTCCACAATTTGGACAATAGTTTTGAAAGACTTCGGTGTTGCAGTTTTTACAATTCATTTATTTTTTAATATTTTAGACAATATTTAGTTAAGGTTAGTTCGGTTAAAACTGCTATTTATATACAAATATGTAAAAGTTTCATCAAATATGCAATCGGCATATCTGTAAAAAGGAAGGTTTATATGATTTAGAAGTTTCAAAGGTATGATAATGATTTATCCGATATGTTCCTTTTAGAATTGAGATGTGTAAAAATTTAGGTTTTCAATCTTAGTAATCCAATGATTGCCAGATCATTTTTAATATTGATGTATTGTACTATATTAGAAGAAAGCTTATTGTTAACAATTTTCAGACAATGATATACATTTTAGCACCATATTTGATTCATATATTTAACATAAGTGGTTAGCGAGCAACAACAATAATTGAACTGAAATTTTGAGAGGAACAATTGGTTGAAAATTGGTGTTATATTTTTTACTGATGAGGATTCTAGGTCCGTTATTTTCTTTATTGAGTTGCTGCGCTCCTATTTTTTGTTGTTAATTATTATTTTTTCAAAGATATTAAAGTTAATAGCTTGCTCAAAAGGATTATGGCATATATGATTCTCCTCCTTGTAGTCTCCATTTTATTTGGTTACGGCGGAGATTGGTTTTTTTAATAATGACATATTTTGATCAGGATCTGATTGCATAAAAGGATAGGCAATCAACAGAAATATCCTTTACTATTTCCATATTTAATTATCTTAATCATGACATTACTTTTTAATTTCCTATCATTACCTGATCACGTTGTATCACAGATAAAGGCTTTGGCTAAAATCATCTATCGGCAACAAATGATCAACTGGATGAAATTTTTAAAAGTGACTATCTTATTTTTTTGTTATCAACAAGTAGAGGCTCAAGTTTCAAAAGATGCTTTAGATGGGATGACCTCTTATATGCTAATAGAGAAGATCAATATCAATGGGTTTCATCATCAGGTATATATAAAGAATATTAAAGAAAATACGGTAGAAGCGGAGATACCCCCCGAAGACCCTAATGCTCCGCAGCAAGTTACTGCACTAAAAAAAATGATGGATTATGATGCTGATCAAAAAGGGGAGGAATATGTTCTTTATTGGCTGGACGATAAAAGTCAAAAGATATTGGAATTGACCTTTCCTAAACAAATTAAGGATGCAGAAAATAAGATTATAGCTGAAGGGAGTTACTCAATCATAGGTAAAAATTTAAAAATTGTAATCTTGCATTTCGATTATCATTTTCCAGCAAAAATGGTTACCATGTATCGCTTAAATAGGATAGGGAGAATTTCTTTTGTTGATCGGAAAGCGATGACCTTGGATCCGGATAGTTTTAGCAATGATTATGTAAAAAGAGCAAGGGAGAAAAATATCATATCGAATTAATTAAAGTGGAACAGTGGTCCATGTCTATTTATTTTTCATTTCCATCATATATTTATCTATCCCCTTTCCAAAACCATCCTGTACAATAGCTATGGTATGAAATCCATTTTTTTCGTAAAATGCTGCAGTATGCTGTGAGGTTTCCAATACATATGTTTTATTCGGGTAGCAGTTTTTCATGATCTCTAGCCTGTATTGAGTAAGCAATTTACCTATTCCTTTTTTATGATGCTGGGCATGCACCATTCCCCATGCTAGACTGGCTTCGCCTTTTATTTCGTCAATAAAAATTCCTCCACAGGCTAATATCTGCTCACCTTCTTTAATCAGGTAGTAATTTTCATGAGTATGGTGATCTAAAAAGTTTTCAAATAGTGGCAACTCTTGCTGGTCAAAAAAGATTGGTAAATTACTTTTAAATATTTCGATACATTTTTCCCTGTAAAATGCTGTATAGTTTATGAATAGCATGAAAATAAAAAATTTAAGCAATTAAGATACAGCAAAAGTAGTAGAATACCTAACAGGTCATGGTTTTTTAAGAGATTGTATTATCTTCCAATTGATTCCAATAGCCTTTTAATGAAGAGTGTATTAAAAATGGTTGTTTACCATAACGTTAGTAGTACGATAGGAGTAATGATCAATGGATATGGTAATTTTTAAATATTGGGTTTGATTATCTATTATCATCATTTAATAATGGCATCATGAATAAAGGTATGGATCGTGTTTATTTACTTTCAATTCTCGTTAAGATCATGATATCTCGATCTATGGAATCAATTTTATATAAATTGTTTGATGGATAAAATGCACTGTCGAAATGGATCATATTCTTTGAAAATTTAAATCTTCCCTTTGTCGTTTGCTGATTATTGGGAATGGTATAAGACTCACGATACATGCGATCGTATTCCTTACGGTGACGCCATGCATTTTGATATGTAATTGTTTTTTTTCCTTTATAGGTTCCATCTTTGCTTAATTTAATTAAATAAGAAGTTTCTATATCATAAGATTCGGGACTCCATGCCGTGTCGGGTTTGACCGGATTCTCAAATCGATGGAGTAATCCGCCATTGAATTTGTTGTCAAAATTAGGATTATTTGTGATTGGGTTTTGAAGACGATAATTTTTATTGATCCCAAATAAGGTATCGAGATTTTTATTTGCAACAAATTGCCAGTTGTCGTAAATATAATCTTCAGGTTGGATTACCTCACTTATACGTTTAATATATAGGGTATCTAGATTGTCTATTGCACCCTTTGTTCTACCGCCACCATATCTGCTAAAAAAATCTTTGCTATAACTTTGATAACCTGGCTTTTCAATGTCCAATTCAAAAAATAAAGGCGGAGCCTCCATAACCATGATCTCTGATAATAAAAATTTACTTGACCTGATTTCTTTTAAATAAAATTTTCCGTTTTCATCAGTATGTGTTTCGCCAACTTTACAGCCAGG
The DNA here is from genome assembly GCF_023273895.1 of Sphingobacterium sp. PCS056. Lineage (NCBI taxonomy): Bacteria > Pseudomonadati > Bacteroidota > Sphingobacteriia > Sphingobacteriales > Sphingobacteriaceae > Sphingobacterium > Sphingobacterium sp. PCS056. The sequence continues at coordinate 2,695,760 of NZ_CP096883.1, forward strand.
GATAGGCTTGTTGTCATAATCATAAATATAGCCTGTGATAGCGGGGCGGCTTAATCTTGAAATACAAGAATTAAAGAAGCATAAGATTGTACTTAAACACAAGATAATGATGATGCTTTTTTTCATGATTTTAATTTATTTGTATCTAAGCCTATTTTCTTTCAACGAATAATTGACTTATTTGTTTTCCAAAGTAATCGATTTTGAATTGGGTAATGTATTCTCAATAAAATTTCTTATTTATCAGGTTCGAATAGATTTTAATATCTATTTTGTAGATATTATCTTATCGATTTATAATCGATCCATTTGTCTGGGGATATACTAGTTCTATATATTTTTGAGATCAAAAGATTTTATATAACCTGTTCCTTGAAAGGAAACACGTGCACCTACAATTTTACCAATACTTTTTGCAAAACGATCTTCATAAATCTTCGTTCCATTCAAATCAATTTTTATAGATTTTGATTTTGAAATACAGCTGATTTGTACTGGTTTTTTAAAATCAGTCGAGAATGTTGATAAGTCATTTGTCATCCCATCAACTAACTTTTCACCAATCCTTAATTTAAGTTCCCCAACACATCCTGGTGTAGATAAAGGAATGGTAATCACACCTTCAGTTCCTAATAACATAATACTTGCTTGTTTGCAAGGATTATTGTAATGGTTAGCAGTATTTTGTAGCTCGAGCTTTAATGCAAAATTTTCACTGGAAACATTGAATTTTTTACTTACATGAGTAAGAATAAGCGTTGGTACTTCTTTTTGATTATCCAATTGTTCATTCTTTAAATCAGTTTCTTTAATCCCAACCCAATCGCCATGATTAACCGTCTTTTCTGGTAAATAAATGGGTATTGATTCCCTATGAAGCATTCCCATCCAATCTTTAGATTCTATCAGAATATCATGTTCACGAACGATCGAATCGTTGAGAATCAATTTAGCTCGGTAATAGCCAGGCATGTAATAGGTACTCGTATATTCATGTTTATTTTTATCTACTTTAAATCTTCTTTTAGGATCCCAGCTTTGTTGGATAAAAACACTGTCCGCATTACTTTTGCTCACATTGTATTTGAATATCACTGTATTGGGCACGCCAAAGGTGACAGGTCTACTGGAAAAAGTGATCTGACTATAGATTAGTTTTTTAGCATCTTTAATGAAGAATGCAAAGCTGATCAACAGTGTACATGCTAAGATTAAAAAAGCAAGAAAGAAAGGATGCTTGAAATCATATTTTTTACGATTTATTAGAGTATGGCTAGTATTTAACGAATTTGTAAAAGATCGCCAGTTAGGAAAATCAGCAAACTTTGCTAGGGCATCCAGTGTGCTCAAATTTGGAGTACTATTATATTGAATTTTACCCCAAATACGTTTTAAAGTACTGGCACTTAGCATGACATTGGTCTGCTCGAATATCAGATTGCTCAGATTCTCAAAATCTTGAGATTGCCACAAAGAGCTATTTCCCCAACCAAGTTTGTTTTCGATCAGTTCTTTGCATTTATCTATAAGCTGTTGATTTTTAAACATATATTTCTTGTGATCAATCTTGAAAAGACTTGAATGGCTTTGAATATACAACTTATCCAGCATATAAATATCTTAGTTGCCGAACAATAAGTTAATTAAATATAAATTTCAAACCCTAACACATGTTAAAGATGAATAGATTTAAAATTTTTCTATGTATTATAACTTTTATCAGTCTTACGTTAAGCACCCGTGCACAAGAAATTATTCTTAAACCAGTTCTCTCGCATCAGGCATTAGAAGTGATGAATAGAACAATAGTTGTTTTAAAAGATCAGCATAATAGGCCGATCGTGAATGTAAAGGCTCAACCTTATCCTGGTATTGCTTGGATAAAAGGAATTGAATTTCAAAATGGGATAATTGAATTTGATGTAAAAGGAAAGGATATTTTACAGGAGAGTTTTGTAGGAATTGCCTTTCATGGCATGCGTGATAGCATATATGAAGCAGTTTATTTTCGTCCGTTTAATTTTCATGCCAAAGATCCAATAAGAAGAAAACATGCTGTACAGTACATTGCAGTCCCTGAAAATGATTGGCCTTATTTAAGGGAGAATTTTCCGGATAAGTATGAAGCTCCTTTGTCAATCCCCGTCGATCCTAATGACTGGTTTCATGTCAAAATTATTATTCATAATAACAACATTAAAACCTTTATAAATGGAGATCCTAATCCTGCTCTTATTGTTGAATCTCTTCATCCGAATACAGGTGGCAAAATAGGTTTTTGGACTGGACACAAATCGGATGGTTATTTTTCGGATCTGGTTATTACTCGTGAAGGCAATAGTGTCTTAGTAGAATAATAAAAGATGAGTTAAATATATTTTAGTAAATAAATCCCATGTATAAGTTACTACTAACTTATACATGGGATTTATTTTGACAATTTTAAAATTTGTAGACAAACGCGTTGATATTCATGCCTGCTCCAACAGAGGCGAATAGCGTAATATCTCCTTTATTGATCGAATGCTCGGGTATTTCTCCGTGTAGAATCATTGCTAATAATGTAGGTATGGTTGCAACACTATTATTGCCCAATTTCTGAATGATCATAGGCATAACATTTGGCGGCTTCGGGAGATCGTATAGTTGATAGAACCTGCTTACGATCGCTTCGTCCATTTTCTCATTAGCTTGATGAATGATGATCTTAGAAAGTTCTTTTATGGAGTAACCGCTATTGTCAAAACACGTTTTCATAGCCTGAGATACATTTGTTAGCGCAAATTCATATATTTTACGTCCTTTCATTTTTAAATACTTGGTATTTGAATCCTGATGGAAGTAAGACTTGCCGAAATATAAATAATCGCTTTCATTAAGGGTGAAAGAAGCCGATAGATGAGATAGAAGTCCAGAATCATCTTGATTAGCATCTAGGATTACTGCACCAGCACCATCTGCATAAATCATGCTGTCTCTATCGTGAGGATCTATTACTCTAGATAATGTTTCTGCTCCGATAACCAGACATCTTTTAGCAATACCTGCTTGAATAAATGCATTGGCCTGGATGACGCCTTCAATCCACCCCGGACAACCGAATAATAAATCGTACGCAACACAAAAGTTATTTTTAACCTTTAAAAGGTGTTTAACACGAGAGGCTAAACTTGGAACCATGTCGGACTGTATAGATCCATGCACAACATCTCCATAATTATGAGCAAAGATGATATAATCTAGGGTTTCGGGATCGATCTGAGCATCTTCGATTGCTTTCTGTGCAGCAAGAAAACCAAGGTCAGATGCCACTTGGTCAGTTTCTGCATAACGCCTTTCTTCAATTCCAGTTATTTCCTTTAATTTTTGGGTTATAATTGCATTTGACTGTTTTAATGGTACTCCGTTTTCGTCAAAGAAAGTAGACTCGTCAAAAAATTTATTTATAACGGTATGTAAAGGAATATAATTTCCAGCGCCTATAATTTTGCTATTCATTTTTTTTTATATTACTTATTAATGTAGTCATTATTACTGATATCTGCAAATCTGCATCTCACGGCAATTGTAAATTTTATCAATCTAATATAATTTTCCTTTATTTGTGAATATTATATTTGTATATTAAGTTAAAGCTATACTTATGTAGTTTTTAAATTGGTTCACACACTATTATTTGATTTTATAATGGGTAATAATTGTAATTTGATATTAGGTTCGTTTTATACGAAAAATCTTGTAGATGAACTTCAGCTTTCGATGTGCGTGTTTATTAACAAGCATAAACAAAAGTCGATCGGGTTATTTCTCATGAGCGATCTAAAAGTAGATAATGAATTATTGGTCAGTTATGTACAGAAAAATGCAGGTCAAGGTCCAAAGCTTATCATCAATGAGGATTTGGTATTAAAGCATTTCAATAATAAAAAGGAACAATTTTACTATTGGAAGGGTACTGTCGCTACAATTCGAAGTATGGTACGACTATTGGATTTCTATTGTTTTACTGAATTGGGACAAAAACCGATTACTCCGATTGAAGGTCATCCATTTGTTATTCAAACAATGTATATGCTCGAGGAGGTGGAAAAGAGAAATTTGCAGATTGAAGCGAAGCTGAAGCAGTAATTGTTTTCGCTTTTATACATCATGTATATGAATTTAGAGTGACTTGTATTTGAATAAAACATTAAGATTGATTCTTCAAATTTGCTCGTTACGATGATTTGGTAATTCTCCGATTTTGGTTGATATTATTTATACAGGATGATTTCCTGAACTCGTGAAAAATTCAACCTCATTTCCAATCTTTGAGTACCATATCTTTCCTATATCTTCCATACTCAAAGTATCTTTATTCTCTAAAAGTTTTATAATCTATGTTTATCACGTGCTATAACCATATTGGGTTGGTTTTTAGCAGCGCAGTCTACTTTTTCAAATTTATCACCGTACCAACACATACATTCCTTAGATGTGAAGGTGTAGATTATAGTGGTAATAAAAAAAGTTAATAAAGGACAAGATTATGCTCGATCAAATCAGTTGGGACTGTGGAAACTATATGAAAATCCAGTATTTGATTAATGTCTACACGTTTCAATTAAAAGTTTTCTTAATAAAAGCTCGACCTCTTTAGCATGGGTAATGGTCATAAAATGACCAGCATGATCGATTACATAAGATGTCTTGATATTATTAATGGGGATTATACGATCTTTACTCCCATGGATATGAATGAGATCAGCTGAAATGATTTTATTTTTCCAGTTTAATATTTTATCGACTGCCCATGCTAAGAATTGTGGGTCAGTATCACGTAAAATCTGTTTGAGCATCAATTTGTCTTCTTCGTAAGTTATGCCAAAGAAATAATTCATCACCATAGTATGTTTTTTGAGTAAATTATTAGGAATAATATTATTGAGTTTTAGCGCTCCTATGATTCTGTAAAGTACGGGTATTTCCTTATTGCACTTTGCGGAGGCTAGCAGTATTATTTTTTTTACTTTAATTATCTTTGCTATTTCCATTGCCATCATGCCTCCAAAAGATAGCCCGATTAGGATGGGATTTTTGACTGTTATTTTTAATGATAACCTTTGAGCATATGATACCATTGACTCACTCGGAAGCGGAGACATCCAATCTAAGTATTCTATATTTATACCTTCAAAGGTTATTTTTGAAAATACTCTTCGATCTACGCCCAATCCGCTTAGTATATAAATATGACTGTTGCTCATGTACTAATTGATGATTATACTTGATGAATAATTCAATTCCTTAAAATTTATAGAGATATTGACCGGAATCTATATTTTATTATTAATACTTTTAAATTAGTGAAAATATCACAAAATCGATCTTATGAAAATTATTTTTTTGGTTTAATGGGAAGATGTTCAATATAAAATTTGAAGCAAACATGTTACATTATGATTTGGGAAATTAATTATTGTCAGAAAAAAAATATTTCTAATCAAAGGATTAGTCACTTCTTTTTGATCGCTGTAGAAATTTAGTTATTAAAAATGTGAATTTTGGATATAAGCTTACATGATTTGTCAGATCATGTAAGCTTAAACTAATTATTTTCCAGTTATTGCAATTTTGATTTCATTTCCTTTATCAAGTCCACTAACACCACCGCCCGTGTATTTTACGGTGTATTTTCCCGGCTTAATGGTGTAATTCTTGGCTAGATTATATATGGTGCTCACGCTATCATGTGGTTGCACATGAATAAAGCTGTCTATAGGAGGGGGCATTATTCTTCTAGCCATAGGACCAGTAAAAAGTGCTTCGTTGCCCTCCTCATCGAGAACTTCCATGTATTTTCCTAAAAATGGTTCAAAAGGTGTTTCCCATTTGCAAAAATGCTGCACCGTATCTGCATGATTGATCACAGTGAAAGACAATTGTACAGAATCTATTGAGAAATTATTACCTATTGTTCTTAAATGTGTTTGAAGTGTGGGTAGTGCGGAGTCATTTTGTTTTACTTCATTGGACGAGCTTACCGTTTTTTGATTTTGACAACCTGTTAACGTTACAGCTGCAATACATAATATTAAGGAATAGTGACGAATCATACATTTTTGAATTTTAATAATTAATTATTATTGTGTTTAGGATGTATTTAGATCGATGACATGTTACTGAGAAAGGGGAGTGCTAATGAACATTTTTCATATCTGAAATTGTATTGTGCTCAATATCATTACTTGAGCGAAATATCTGATACTTCAATCAATTCGGGTCCGCCCTCTAAAGGATAGCCTGCGAGCTTTTTACCTTTAATTATAACAGATTTATTTATATAATCATCCAACTTTATTTTAATACTTTTCAACGCATAGCTTTTATTCTCTGCATTTATCATGTGTGTTCCATATTGAAAGGTAGTTATTCCTAACGGAATTATTTCCCCTGTAATAACAAGATTGCTCTTATCTCCAGTATTTTTCATACTGCAGCAGCTAGAGAGAAAGCCTACAAGCATGGTGAATATCACGATCTTTTTCATACATACTAAACGATTAAAACAATATTTATGCTACACATTTAATGGTATTAAATAAATCAGCTTAGAAATTGATAAACATACTGGTGCCTGATATCTCTTTATATATACAAAACGCCCATATATATATGAGCGTTTTGCATTACTTTAAATATACTAATCTATATTTTTCTTATAGATTTCTTCTGCTTCTTTATCATCAAAAAGACGCATTTGTTTTACTAACTTTTTTTTCATCATCTTGACCACAGCGCCATATCCAGGATCAAGATATACATTATGAAGTTCTTGAGGATCTTTTTGTAAATCAAATAATTCCCAGGTTTCTAGACGTTTGTAATATCTGATCAATTTGTATCGGTCATCACGCACTCCAAAATGTGGACTTACTGCGTGCTCCCCATTTTCAAAATAATGATAGAAAAGATCTTTCCTATGTTCTTTGTTAGGTTTTTTGAGCACATGTACAAAAGATTTACCTTGGATATCCTTCGGCTTTTTGACCGATGCAAGTTCAAGTAGAGTCGGTGCAATATCGGCATTGACCACTTTGGCATTAATTTCAGTATGGGGTTTTATCAATGCTGGATAGCGCATGACCATCGGTGTACGGAAGGATTCTTCATACATCCAACGTTTATCAAACCAACCATGTTCGCCCATATAAAAACCTTGATCGGACAGATAGATGACGACTGTATTTTCCTTGAGTTGCTTACTGTCTATATAGTCCAATACTTTTCCGATGTTCCTGTCCATGGATTGTGCAGTATTGAGGTAATCGGTCATATAGCGCTTAAATTTCCACTCTGCTAAAGCTTTTCCCGTCAACTTGGATTGCTTAAGTTCTTCATAGATCGGTCTGTAATAATTGATGTATTTTTCTTGCTGTGCTGGTGTCATGCGTTTAAAATTACCATCCTGCATCATCGCTTCAACAGATTCGAACATCTTTAGATCGTAGCCCATGCGCATATCCTTATCAATAGACATCTCCTGAAGCTTGGCTGGTTTACGGCTTTCGTAGTCGTCGTAAAAGGTTTCCGGTAATTTAAAATCAACGCTGTCATAAGTGCCAAAATCTGCAGGATCGGGCATCCAGGTACGATGGGTCGCTTTATGACCGATAACCAAGCAAAAAGGTTGTTCTTGATTTATGGTATCGAGCCAATTTAAAGCTTTGTCGGTCACGATATCTGAAACATATCCTTCACTTTGTTTACGTCCTTGTTTACTGATAAAATCTGGATTGAAATAGGTGCCTTGATCAACCAAGATGTCATAATAATTGAATCCTTGTAATTTATCCCCCAAATGGATTTTACCGACCCAGGCGGTATTGTAACCGACCTGCTGGAACTGTTTGACAAATAAATCTTGACTGAAATCGAATTCGGAAGTCTCGTTATCCTTAAAACCATTTTTGTGGCTGTACTTTCCTGTCAATAAAGTGGCCCTACTGGGGCCACATATTGAATTGTTGACAAAAGCATTTTTAAAAATAGCCCCCTCATTGGCGATACGATCTATCTGGGGTGTTTTTCCGTATTTTGAACCATATGCTCCTATGGTTTGATAGGCATGGTCATCGGAAATGATGATCAAGACATTAGGTCTTTTTTGTCCGTAAGCATGTCTTCCTGTAGTCAAAGCAAGCGCTAGAATTACAATAAAACTTAATTTCATGAGCCTTTTTGTTTAAAGTTGATGGTTAATTCTTCTTTTGAAGTGGAGTTTATTTTGACCCATCCTGATCGATCTTGACCCGAATCATTTGCTTTGATCGTCAGCTTTTGTGTTACATTACCAGATCCGAATTTGCGTTCCACACTGTACCACTGTGCATTTGCCGGTAAAGTAACCCACCAGCCATTGGTGGTCCCCTCAATACTTATGGTATAAGTACCTGCTATTTTCTCTATTTCGTTTGTCACGGTACTGGTCACCTGAAATGGACCAGAGACAGGTTTAGCAGGAAGGTTTTCTTTTTTGCAAGCAATTAACGATAATAAGATTAGGAGTATAAGGAAACCGAAGTTTCCTTTTTTATAAATTAATGTCTTCATGATAGTGATTTTACCAGTTTGGGTTTTGTTTCCATTTACCATTTGTCAATTCGATCATCCGTTGCTGGATGGGAAGTAAGTAATCTCGATCGACTCTAAATCGATAGCCACTTGGCAATACTGCTTTGTAAGGATCCATGTAGCGTGTAGCATCACCAGGATTACCTGAAAGGAAGAAATTGACATTTTTTCCTGTTGGTGCTGTGTCATAGTATAAAAGATTGTCTTTGTAAAAACCTGCACTGCTGTTTTCTTGCGCAATATTGCTTCCCGTAAAAAGGATACCTAAAGGTCTTTTGCCAACGATCAGTTGATCAGCAGCTGCCCAACGGAAAATATCTTGCAAGCGCTGACCTTCAGCTACGAGTTCAACACGTCTTTCTCTTCTCACTGCTTGTATATATTTGTCTAGCTGTGCAAAAGGATAGTTTACTGAAGTATTATATTCTCGGTCGAAGTCCATGTCAGGCATATTAACGCGTGCACGCAATGGTCGTATCGCATCAATAATTTTACTCGGATCTTCTTTAAGTTCAGCTATAGCTTCCGCATAGTTGAGCAATACTTCTGCATAACGAAAATAAATGACAGGAGCAGCACTCATGCCATCATCAGATACGGCAGGAAGACTATTGTACTCGACATATTTGTACATCGGGTAACCTGTGGTGGAACGATTGAATCCACTTTGATTGATCGGTGGAAAATTGGCTGCAACAGCATCAGGTCGTAAAGGTGCCTGTGGCACTACTGCTGTTTGTGCCAATCGTGGATCACGAACTGTAGGTCTTAAATCTTGGCTGTATGTTTTTTGCACTTCGGTCTGTAGTGTACCTACAAATGGTTTCCCATCTGCTGTTAAATAATCACTCACGAGACTCTGGGTCAAACCGATATCTCCTCCTCCTGTTGATAGATATTTGGAAACACCGTGACCGACATTTTCTGAAGGATTATAGCGTCGATATAATAGAACCTCATTGTTTGTAGAAAGATTTGCCGTATTGAACATATTGCGATAATCATCATTGAATTTTCCGGTGGTATATATTTTCCAGCGATTACCATCTATAATAGTCTTGGCGGCATCACGTGCTTGAGTCAGATAACTCTTAATCTTATCTTCTGTAGCTTCCGTGCTCGCAAATGGTGTCCCTTTTAATTTATGGTACCGCTGCCACGTTCCTTCATAAAGACCAACTCGCGATTTTAATGCCAGAGCCACATCACGGTGCACACGCATACTCGCATTAGTAGATGCTGTAGGTAAAAGATCGATTGAACGGTTCAGGTCGTTGAGGATAGAGTCTACGATCATAATACGACTATCCCTAGCTAATAACGTGGATTCATCTTCGGAACTCAACAATTGATTGACCCACGTGACATCACCATATTTTTTCACCAACTCAAAATAATACCAAGCACGAAAGAAATATGCTTCGCCAACATATTTATTGATTTCAGTTTGATTTCCTTTTGCATTGTTGGATTTTTGGAGAAAAAAATTAATTGCTCTTATTTTATAATATTCAGGAATTGTATCGGCATTAGCAACCGTTAACTGTCCGCTAAGTCTCGGATCTACGCTGGTAAATATCATGTTATCGGTACGTGCGTCATCAAAAGCAGGCCCAATACCACCGGTAAAATTCGGATGACCGGGTAAAGTTTGATAGAATTGATTGACATACAATTTAAGCTCATTGGTCGAAGATAAACTCCCTGTTGTGGATAGCTGATCCAATGGTTCCCGATCCAGAAAATTACTGTTGCATGCTGAAAATATCGTAATAATTGCTGCAAGTAGGCATAAATATAGATTATATAGTTTCATGTTGCTCGGATTAAAAATTAATGTTTAGACCAAAAGAATACACTTTGCTCAAGGGATATATCTTCCCAGTACCTGAACCGCCGTTAATGGTTTCTGGGTCAAACATTTTCGCCAATGGGCTAAAAGTCAACAAGTTTTCGCCACTAACGAATAGATTGATGCGTTCGAATTTCCAGCGCTGTATTAATGATTTTGGAATATTATAACTGATAGTTAGATTTTTGAGGCGCAAGTACGCAGCACTTTGCAAATAACGGGTTGAAGATAGCTGTGTCTTATTGATATAAGAATTGATGGCACCTGCAGGTGCTGCATAAGGATTTGGATAGTAAGCATCAGGATTACTTTCAGAGAAATAATCTAAATGTTGTTTGAAAACGGTCACTTGTGCTAAGGCACCTGCTCCCCAGAAATAAGCATCGGCAACTGCTGGACTAAAATCTCTTTTACCAATACCTTGCCACAGTATATTCATCGATAAATTTTTCCACGTTAATCCACCAGAGATACTATAGCTATACCTTGGGGTGCTGTTTCCGATAATAGAAATGTCGCCCATATCACCTAAGCGATTGGTTCCATTATTGATTTTTCCATCATTGTTGATATCAAGGTACATGACATCTCCAGGGATCCAATCGCGAGCGGACAAAAATGACTGATCCAATTCATTATAAGCATCTGCTTCTGCCTGTGTACGGATCAATTGATGAGCAGTATAGCCCCAGATTTCACCAGATGTCTTGCCCTCGTACCATTGTGCATTCGGATTGAACTTGGTTGGATTTTGATATTTCGTAACCATTGATTTGTAATCTGTGAGGATTAAGCCCAAATTATAGCTCCAGTCTTCGGAAAGCTGATCACGCCATTTGACATTAACTTCCCAACCGCGTGTTCTTAAATCAGCATTGTTACTTTTTGCGGGTACTGTACCGAAAAGATCGGCTACATCTCGAGATGGACCGAGCATATCTTTGGTATTGCGCTGATAGATATCAATTGCACCGGTCAATCTATATTGGAATGCCGTAAAATCAAGACCAAAATTTGCGCTACGTACAGTTTCCCAGGTGATCAATGGATTGAAAGCACCCGGAGCGTTGATATAACTCTCGCGTCCATTTTCAAAATAATATCTTCCTCCTGCTCCGTTGGCACCTGGTACGATGATGCGCATGTTTTCCGAGTACGCATAAAGTCCTGCTCCAGCCTGATTTCCTAGTGATCCGTATGAACCTCTTATTTTCAGTTGATTGACCCAGCTGACTTCATCTTTAAAGAATGACTCTTCACTGATGTTGTATGCAGCCGATACCGATGGAAAGAATCCCCAACGATTGTCGGATGCGAAACGTGAAGAACCATCATAACGTCCATTCACTTCCAATAGGTATTTTTGGTCGAAATTGTAATTCAAACGCGCAAAGAAACCACGAGTTGCCCAATGATTACGGGCTTCTTTACTGGATTTGGTTCCTGTTGATAAGTCTATGCCAGGGCGGTCAAAACTAATCAAATCACTAGCGGATGTATAGATTTCCTTAAACTGATTTAGCTCTTGCTGAAAACCCGCTGTGAGATCAAAGTTGTGCTTGTCGACCGAAATTTTGTAATTGGTATAGATGTTGGGTGTGAGATAATTGTTAGTATTCATTTTACGTTCGAAACTGCCACCTAAGGGTATATTGTACTCAGAACGGTTAACAAGATAGGACGTTCCATCGATGCCATAGATCGTGCCTGGTAATTTTAAGATATCATTGGCATCATTATCCAATCTGTAATTGAGATCAGCAAATATTTTCCAGTTTTTTAGGGGACTTATTTCTACACCACCTAATATAGCTAATGTATTGTTTGTTAATTCATCTTTTGTACCCGATTGTAAATATGGCACCATGGATTGTTCATTCCAGTTTCCATAAAAATCATAGGGTGATACATTAGGACGCATACGAGCTAAATTGTGAAAGAACATGTCTTCGTATCCTGCTAAAGGTGTTTGATTGTTGTTTTTAGTATATTTAACATTGGCTTTGACTTTTAACCAAGAGGTCAGATCTGAAGAAATAGAACTGTTGAAATTATAGCGTTTATAGTCAATATCTGCATAGCGCAAGATTCCTTCTTCGTTGTAATAACCTGCCGATACGTAAAATTGAGTACCAGCATTACCTCCGCTCATGTTTACGGTATAATTCTGACGTAGAGCAGTAGGTTTATAGTGCAGATTGAACCAGTTAGTATTAGCAATTCCATTGGCACTGTTTTCCCAGCTTGCATAATTGTTCGTGTTGACTTCTGGAAAGATCGACAGACTGCTTGGATCATTAATATACTGTTGCAATAGCGCAATTTTGTCTTCCGAATATTGCTTTGTACCCAATGCATTAAAGGTTGCTGTATTGAAGAAATTGGCAAACTCTACCGAATTGGCCATATCGGGTAATCTTACAGGGGATGTGAGTCCAGTATTACCAGTAAAACTGATTACTTTTTTTCCTGCGGTACCTTTTTTAGTTGTTACCAAAATAACACCGTACGCAGCTCTTGATCCATATATCGCAGATGCTGATGCATCTTTTAATACCGAGATGTTTTCAATATCGCTGGGATTGATATCTGCTAGTGACATCTCCATTCCGTCGACAAGTACATAAGGACCATCGGTACCGCTGATATTTCCTACTCCACGTACATTGAGATTGAAACTTTGACCAGGCTTGGTATTCCCTCCAACATTCACATTTAGTCCTGGGACCACACCCTGCAAGCTTTGTGTGGCATTGACAACGGGTCTATTCTCCAATTCCCGACCGCTTATAGCGGAAACAGCACCTGTTAAGTTGACACGTTTTTGCGTTCCATAACCAACGACAACGACTTCTTCGAGTTGAGCAAGATCATCGGCCAATTGGATAGATTGAAAAGTCGATGAGTAAGATAATTCTCGCGAAACAAAACCGACACTACTGATCATGATCGTACTTTGAGTGTTTTTAACTGCAATTGTAAATTCACCTTTTTCATTTGTAAGTGTACTTCTATCAGATCCTTTTTCCTTAATGGATACGCCAGCTAAAGGCTCGCCTTTGCTATCGGTGACCTTACCATGAAATTTTGGATCTTGTATTACGATTGGTGAAATGATGATGCGACCACCATTGATCTCCTGTATTTTTAGTCCTGTTTTTTGTAAAATAGGTTCCAATAGTTCATACCATGGTTTTCTAATTGCATTGATATCACTGATCACAAATTTGTCGATCTGATTGTCATTGTAGATAAATCGCAGATCAGTTTGTTTTTCGATCAACTGCAGTAAAGTTTTAAATTTTATGCTTTTGTTTTTTAACGTAATGTTGCCTTGAGCAAGTGTCGAATTTGCATAACTACTGTAGCCAAAAGCTACAATAAGTAAAAGCGTAAATTTTACCATGAAGAGCCACTTTAGGTAATAAAGAATTGGCACATGACTGACGACATGTGAATTTTTTTTCATAATTTTAGATATTAGAAGTTAGTAATTAAGCACATTACTTTCCTAGGGCTTTGTGCTTGTTCATTCATCTTTAAGGGTGTATCATTACGATATACCCTTTTTTGTAAAGTTCTGATTCATAATTTTAAGTTTTAATAAATTAATATACTGTCTTGTTTTTCTGTATAATGTAAATTAACACCTGTTTTAATCAATAGGTCAAGTAAATCTTTACATGTTTTTTCCTCAAATACACCGCTGAAAGATTCATTCATAAGTTTTTCATTTTCGATTAGAATCGTTTTATTATACCAACGTTCCATTTTTTTTGTCATAAGCGCTAGTGGATCATTTTGAAAAACAAGCTTATTTTTAGTCCAAAGCATATCCAGTTGCTCACCGTCTTCAGAGTTAGCTTTTTTTATATCAATAATTACTTTCGTATTTTCAGTTGAGGCACTCTGACGATTTGTGTTGATCCGCATGGCATTGGTCATCATATTGGTCACTTCAATCTTGTCTCCAGGCTGCATGATATAGTGGCGAAATTTACCATTGTCCTTTATCTGCAAGTTGACCTTCCCTTCAATCAATGCTGTTTCCATTCTCTTTTCTTCGGGATATGCTCTGACATTAAATTGAGTCCCTAATACCTCGATTCGGTTGCCATAAGAATCGACATGAAAAGGTAGCTTTTTGTTTTTTGCAACATTAAAGTAAGCTTCACCAGAGAGTTTCACATCACGGTTACTATGTCCATATGACTTGTTGTACTCCAATTTGCTCTCACTATTGAGCCAAATCTCCGTACCGTCTTTCAAACGGTAGAATTTACGTTCCCCTTTGGCAGATATAAGTATGATGTTGTCATTGGTCATAGGTTTATAGATGTAGTTTACAACTATTGCGATCATAAAAAGTATTAGTATTGCCGCTAGAGGAATACTATATTTTCTTATTTTACTGTATATTTTTTGTTGTTGCGGTATGATTTGTTCTTCTTGAATAGCAGTTAATTTAAATTTCTGCTTAGATTTTTCATATTGCGTCTCGATCGATATTATTTTTTCGGTAGAAGTAGGTTTACTGTTCGTAAGGAAAAGGTATAGATCGATTCTGCTTTCATCTTCAGCCATCAGACGATATAGATCATCTAGTTGTGGACCCGTGATAGTTTGGTCCAAAACTTTATGAATCAATTGTAGATATTGCTGATCTGTTGATGACATATTTTTAGGGTTTATCATGAAGACACATGAAAAGATCAATATCCCCAATATGAAATCTTATTTTTTTGATTTTAATAGATAATACAATTTTTCAATCGCGATCTGGATATGTCGATCTACTGTTTTTACCGCAATGCCCATCGTTTCTGCAGCTTGTTTATAAGTCATTTGGCAATCTTTTACCAATAGAAAAGCTTCTTTGGTTTTAGGCGAAAGTTGATCTATAGCTCGTTCTATCTCTCGAGTTTTTTCTTTCGATATGAGTAGAGCTTCTGGTGATAAGTCGTCCACTAGAGTGTCACAATACACTTCTGCAGGTTGGTATTGAATGATTTTGTTTCGCAATAGATTGAGACATTTATTCTTCGTCGCTCTGTATGTATAGGCAGATAGTGATTTGATCTGAACAAGTTTTGGACCCATATTCCAAATTTCCCAAAGAACTTCACATGCTACATCTTCAGCATGATATCCGTCTTTTATAATAGATGATGCATAGCCTTTTAGAACTTCAAAATTTTGCATGAAAAACTGTTTAAACACATCTTCATTGCGCATAATGGCAATTTTATGTTTTTGTTCTTCAGTGATTTCTTGAATGTCGTACATCGTTATGGGTTTTTGATTGGGCTTGACTAAGATAAACAAATCATACATAAAACGATTATTCTTGAAAAAATATTCTTTGCGCTGTCTCTTACTTAATGAAAAAAAATCAATCTACTATCTAGTTTTAACATCTACAAACTTATCTTTCTTTAAATCTTACGTACATTAAATAACACTGAAAATCTTTTAGTTATCTACATGTAATTTATCAATGGTTTGAGTATTTATCAAATATTCTTTTCAGGTTGTAAGTGTCCCAAAAAATCAAACAGCTTAAAACTGGACATAAATGTTTAGATTTAAGTAATAAGATGAAAAAGACACGTTTTACAGAAACCCAGATTGTAAGAGCTCTCAAAGAAGGAGAAGAAGGTAGAAAGACGGATGATATCTGCCGGGAGCTTGAGATTAGCAAAGCCACCTTTTATAACTGGAAAAGTCGTTACGGTGGCATGGAAGCATCTGATGTCAAGCGCCTGAAGGAACTTGAAGAAGAAAATGCACGCCTGAAAAAGATGTTTGCCGAGCTGAGTATGAACCATGATATCCTAAAAGAAGTCATCACAAAAAAAGGTTGGGGCTCCGGCAACAAAAACAGTTAACTCAGGAAATTGTCCTAGATCACGGTTTGAGTGTCGCCGGAGCCTGTAAATTGACAGGTATGTGCCGTTCACAATATTACTATGTTAGCAAGAAAGACGACAGTGCCGTGATGGCAGCATTAGATGATCTGTCCTCCAAACATCCTGTATATGGATTTCGAAAACTATATGCCTACTTGCGCAGAGAAGGTAAGCCCTGGAATCATAAGAAAGTATACAGGGTATATAAGCTGCTCAATATGAATAAGAAGAGACGTGTCAAACGTCGGCTTCCTGTTCGGCAGAAACAACCTTTGGAACAACAGGTCAGCATAAATCAAAAATGGAGCATGGACTTTATGAGCGATAGCTTGGCAAGCGGAAACAGATTTAGAACCTTTAATGTAATGGATGACTGTTCCCGTGAAATATTGTGTATCGAAGTAGCTACCTCTATTTCTTCTGTACGGGTCACCCGGGCACTGGAACAAATCATAGACTGGCGAGGTAAGCCGTTCTGTCTGCGTGTAGATAATGGCCCCGAATTCACCAGTCATCATTTTGATCTCTGGTGTAAAAGTCAAGGCATCGCGATTCAATTTATTCAGCCCGGAAAACCTATGCAAAACGGTTATATCGAACGTTTTAATCGAAGTTATCGAAAAGAAATTTTGGATGCTTATTTATTTTTCAACCTGGCAGAAGTCCGAGAACATACCCAAATATGGATGGATGAATATAATAACAACAGGCCTCACGAAGGACTTGGCAATCTTACACCAGCGGAATTATCAGAAAATATTAGACAAAAACAACAAATAAATAAATTAGTAACGTAAATTAGAAAAGTCCAATTCCAGCTGTAGGAAAAATGGGG
Organism: Sphingobacterium sp. PCS056; assembly: GCF_023273895.1. Classification (NCBI taxonomy): domain Bacteria; kingdom Pseudomonadati; phylum Bacteroidota; class Sphingobacteriia; order Sphingobacteriales; family Sphingobacteriaceae; genus Sphingobacterium; species Sphingobacterium sp. PCS056. Next base: position 2,712,969 of record NZ_CP096883.1, read on the forward strand.
TACTTACAAGGTATTAATGCTGTTTTGCAAATATAAAACGAGGAAAATTGCAATGTTGAATTGGGATAATACTAAATAAAGCTAGCATATTCAAGTAATACATTTGATAATGTATACTTAAAAATTAACCAATATTGTAAACCTTTTCTTTGTTGCCAAAGAAAACGAAACCAAAAAACATAAAAAAAAGTATGTTTTACTGCCTATTATGATCGGGCTTTCCCTACATAGTTGGGTTCAGGCTAAACCCACATTTATATCATTTAAAAATGATTTGGAATCGAATAATATAAATCAGTGACCTATTAAAGGAGTTCTCAAATCTACTAATGGAACAGTAATTGTCTGCGCTACTGTCACCAACCTCTCTACAGGTAAGACGACTCAAACAGACACAGTTGGGACATTTGAAATAGCTGGATTTATGGGCCAAAGTCTTAAAATCACAATGGTAGGTTATCATGCACAAATACTCAAGGTTGAATCAAATAAGATACAGATTATGTTATCTACAGCGGACGTATCACTCGCCAACACTAAAATACCTAATTTTAATTATAAATTCTATTTTGGACTTTTGATCAGGTTTGAAGTTATTCAATAATTTCGGTAGGCTTATGGATTTGCTATGATAACCTTTTTTATCTGATAAATATTTCTGAAGTTGAAATAGAGGTGATTGAGCAATTATTACTACTAAATATCGAAAATGTGTTACGTTAATATCGGTATAAATTGATTACATGTAATACTTAATCTGATCTAATTAAGTATTTGTATACCATTGATTTTATATGTATACAACCGGTCTTTCCATCATTGCTGCCACTATTATTTTTGTTAGATTATTTTTCTAGATAATAGATATATAATTCCAGCTGACCATTTTTCATGTCATAAAGATATTAGTAGATATTAAGTATTGAAATGTATCATTAATGGAGTGAAATTGTCGGCTATGGGATAAATAAAATATATACATATTTATTGGATCTCTCCATAGTCGGCTAATAAATAGATGTTACAGAGTGAATTTGGGTGTAAATTTTTTTATAAAAAAAATAGTTATTATAAAAATTATTGTATCTTAGAAATATTATGTACTACATAATTAATAAATTAATCATTTGTAACTAAAGCAGCTAAGATTAGAATAGACTGAAAAAGAAATGTGATAAGGAGGATTTTCTAGTTACAATTTATAGTGAACACATTTTAAATTTTTTAATAATCATTATGAACAAGAGAATCCTAAATTTTATGACAGCAAGTTCCTTGCTATTTCTTTGCAGTACAATAGTATCTTGCAACAAAGAACAAGTAGATCAATCAAGTAATCAAATGGTAAGTGTATCAAAAACAAATCCTGTGACGATTACTTCTTCTTTACAAAGCCTATCCGATTACGAGTTAATTTGGTCAGATGAATTTAATACAGTCGGTGGATTTGACGATAGTAAATGGAGTTATGCAGAACGTGGTACCGTTGCCTGGAACAAATATATGACGCACACTTCTGATTATGTTTCGCAAGATGGTAATAACTTATTATTGCGTATGGATAATGCTGTGATTCCAACAGATCCAGTCCCTTATCATAGTGGGGGAGTAAAATCTCAGAATAAATTCAGTATGACTTTTGGTAAGGTTGAGGTAAGGGCAAAATTTACGCAGGGTAGGGGTTCATGGCCAGCAATTTGGATGATGCCAGAGCCTGCAACAGCTTACGCTGGATGGCCAGGTTGTGGCGAAATTGATATTATGGAACATGTTAATAATGAGATGGTCGTACACCAGTCCGTACACAATGCTACAGTTACAGGTTCTGGGGGGGGCACAAGTGCTACACATTCTACGAGTTATAATGCAGCAGACTATAATATTTATAGTCTAGAGTGGAGCCCGGTTGCACTCAAATTTTATGTCAACAATACTTTGCAATATACTTATAACAAAGCCAGTGGAGCTACTTGGCAACAATGGCCATTTGATGTTCCATTTTATATAATTTTAAATCAAGCTGGAGGTGCTGGTTGGCCAGGAGCCATTACAAATGCAGATTTACCTTTTAATATGCAAGTGGATTATGTTCGTGTTTATAATCTGCCTATATTTTACAATGGTGGTTTTGAAACAGGCACACTTTCCCCTTGGACTTCTTGGGGTGGAAATGCATCTATTATCAACACCAATGTGCGTACCGGTTTAAAATGCATTCAATTATCAGGTGGGGCCAATGCTATAGAACAATATTTAACAGGTTTACAACCCAATACAACATATCGCTTTTCTGGTTATGGTAAAGTGTCTGCAGCTGGCCAACAGGTGTTGTTAGGAGTTAAAGGCTATGGCGGCACGGCTGTTAATGTCGCTTTTAATACGACCTCATATATCAATAACTCAGTTACATTTACAACAGGAGCGACACAAACTACAGCAACCCTATATTTTTATAAGGCAGGTTCTGGAACTGTTTATGGCGATGACTTTACATTGGAAAAATTATAATAATATCTTAAGTATTTAATATTTCATTCACTAAAACTCAATGAATATCAGCAGGTTTTAGTGAGTGAAATTTATCTCCTTTTAGGGGATTTTATCGTTGCATTCTTTTGCAGATGTACTTTTTAAAAAGTAGCAAGGAGCTCGCATGGAAATTCTTTTTGGCAAGAAATGTACAATAATTAAATCCTAACCTTTCCACTGTATAGTTAAACTAGCGGTTGTTAAAATGGTCATTGATAATTATGCTTGCTAGCTAGTCCAAATAGATCAAGTGTGGTTATATGAAAAAAAAGATCTGATTATCCTACAATTTTTACTTAGTATCAACTGACAAATAATTTGCATTAGCTATTTAGTTATTATATTTCTAATAATATCTTTTGTTCAAAGCATTAGTTATGAGTGTGTAACATATGTTGTGATTGATTTTACGTTGATATATAGTCTGGGCGTGACTTACATAAAGCTCAATTTAACCGATTATAAGTAATACGTATGTTAAAAACTAATTGTATTATGTTATGTATTAATATACATATTGCTTTATTTTTATTTAAAAATATTCATGGAAAAAAGAACAGTACTAGTATCTGGAGCCAGTATTGCTGGTCCAACTCTTGCTTTTTGGTTGTCTCGATTTGGTTTTGAAGTGACTGTAGTAGAGCGCGCTCCAGAATTGAGATTAGGTGGACAAAATATAGATGTTAGAGATGAAGCACAGAAAGTCGTACAACTCATGGGGTTGGAAGATAAAATCCTAGCCGCTAATACTGGTGAGTTAGGAATTCGTTTTGTCGATGCCGCTCATCGTATTAAAGCTGAGTTTCCAAAAGCAAATTCAGATTTTGGAACGGCTGAATTAGAAATCCTCCGAGGGGATCTTGCTCAAATCCTCTATCATGCAACCCAGGAAAATGTAGGTTATATTTTTGATGACCAGATTACGGTGTTAGAAGATCAGGGAAATCAGGTTTTAGTTACCTTTAAAAATAATGCGCCGCGCATTTTTGACCTCGTGATCGCGGCAGATGGAATCCGTTCCACGACACGTAAGTTGATGTTCGGAGATGAGCCACAAATCAAGTACATTGGCGTTTATTGTTCATATCTCACCATTCCTCGGATCGAGTCTGATGATGAATGGGCATATTGGTATAATGCACCTGGCTCGAGAGTATTAAACACAAGACCTGATAATGTGGGTACAACCCGAGCTTCCTTTTCTTTTCTTTCACCAGATAACGGCTATGAAAAATTAGATTTAGTAAAACAGAGAGAAATTTTGAAGGATAAATTTGCAGATGCCGGATGGCAAGCTCCACGTATTCTAAAAGCATTAGATCAAAGTAAAGATGTGTATTTTGATCGTATAAGTCAGGTAAAGGCTCCTCGATGGTCTAATGGAAGGTGCGCAATGGTTGGTGATGCGGCCTATTGCCCCACTCCAATGTCAGGAATGGGAGCAAGTCTATCCATTGTGGGCGCATATATATTGGCAGGTGAATTAGGACGACATAAAAATCATCAAGATGCTTTTGAAGCTTACGAAAAGTTGATGAGACCTTTTGTTGAAGATATTCAAAACTTACCTCCAGGAGTGCCATGGGTAGCACATCCTAAGACAAAGTTGGGCATCACACTTTTTAATGCTGCCCTTGGAATAGCATCAAGCAGGTTGGTGAAAAAAATTTCAAAAATTTTTGGAGGTAATGCCAAAAAGGATCTAAAAGAGCGTGTTAAATTGCCTAATTATAAATAAATAAGTTGTTAAATTTTAATGGTTCAATCTTTCTTTGTTTCCATATTAATATTTGGATAATAAACAGATACTAAATTTAATTTTTTAAGTCAATGCTTATATACTCTCCCAAATATCTGGTTTTAATTTTTGCCATGCTGGTATTGATCGTAAGTAAACTGAAAGGGCAGTTGATTAATAATAATGATATTGGGTATGTTGAAGATTACCAGAAATTACCAAGAATAAATTTTGTAAAATCCAATGTTGTGGAATATGAACAATGCAAATCACTAAATCAATTCGTAATACCTAAGATTAAGCAGAGCAAAACAAATTTTTATTTACAGACAAATACCGGTCAAATAAAATTTAAGAAAACACTACCGGATAAAAAAGATTTTAATGGATATGAATTCCTTGGATACTATCCTCAGCTTAATATGTATGCGATCACAGAGAATATCATGTCTGATGAATTAAGTTTTGGTTCACTTGCATTAATCGATAGTATAACAGGAAATTCGTATACGATTGTTTCCATAGGGGATGGGGCAGTTGAAACCCCTATCATATCTCCACGGGGCAACTATTTAGTTTATTATTATAATTGGCTATATGATGGCAATAGTTGTTTTATTGGGTTATTGCAGATGAATAGAAATAAGACACATATTCTTGAAGAGCATCAAAGTTTCGAGAGTAAAAATTTTATGATTGAAGGAATCCGTTGGTTGGACAACGATACGTTTATAGTAAAAACTTTTCAATCAAAAGATATCGATGGTGTTCACTTTAAAAAAATCAATTATTATAGAGCCAGTTTAAATTGATAATGGATCAAAGACATGTAATAGATCCGTTGGAATGTTACTATAAAATAAAGACGTAGTTCTCACATAAAAATGTATGTTAACATTTAAGCGTATTTTTTGTTAATAGAGTACTTATGGTAAATCAGAAGTTAACCGTTAAATTATAGATATATTGAATTATAAATATTTTATTATGAGAATTAAGTTGGCCATTTTATTATTGTCCGTTTTGTTTTGTGCTCCGGTTTTTGGTCAGATCAAAAGTATTTATGAAAAAACAGTAGATTCTTTAAATCAAATCGGCCAACCAGAGAAGATTATTCCATATTTAGAGATAGAAGTTAAAAAGCAACCTAAAGACGAAACTTTACTTCGATTAACGGGGTATCAATATTTGCAATTAAACAACTTAGAGCGTGGTGAGCATTATTACCGTCAAGCACTTATGGTCAATCCAGCATGTGCACGTTGTTATCTCAATCTAGGTCTGATTTACGCTTTTAAAAATGATTTTAATCAAGCATTAAACTATTTAGATAAAGCTGTGGCTAATGATTCAAACGATGATATGATTTTATCAAATCGAGGAAGAATAAAGGATATGATCGGTGATAAGATTGGTGCTTTAGTAGATTATGATAAATCAATATCAATTGCTCCTGATCGCGCGAGTAACTATGTGGAAAGAGGAAATTATCATTTAAATCATCAAGAAAAATCTAAAGCTTTGTTGGATTTTAATAAAGCGATCGAACTCGATTCTAAGCATTATAAGGCTTATTTTTTTAGAGGTAGATTGAAATTTGAAAATAACGACCTCTCTGCTGCATTGGAAGATATCAATCAAGCAATCTCCTTAGTTGCTCCTGATCCTCAATTATATAATTTTCGGGGTACTGTTTATAACCATTTGAAACAATTTGAAAATGCTTTGACAGATCTTAATACATCGATCCAACTTAATCCCAATGATGTTATCACTTATTTAAATAGAGCCGAAATATATTATGCGCTAGAAGATTTGGATGCATCCTGTCAAGACTATACAACAGCAAAAGCATTAGCTCTGGAGCAAAAGTTAGAGGATGCTGAATTATACAAAAACATGGAGGAATCAATGTCGACCTTTTGTGATTCCAGCAAAGCCAGTTATTACTATCAGCGCGGGGTGGCTTTTTATAACTTACAACAATATGAAAAAGCATTAAAAATTTACGATGCAGGATTACGGCAATTTCCTGATAACGCCATGATTTTATCTTTTAAAGGTAATGCACACTTGGCTCTGAAAGATTTTACTAACGCTACTTTAAATTATGATATTGCTTTAATTAATAAGGCGAGCTTGATGCTTGAATTTAAAAATAATCCTCGCTTTATCAATGCAAGCCAACAAGAACTTCAATCCTATTACGATGCTTCTTTAGCGGATATTTATTATCACGACGCGGAAAGTAAAGTGAATACTGGAAAATTGGATACCGCTTTAGTACGAATGAATGATGCCATTGCATTGATTCCAAATCTCAATGGATTTGCAAAAGAATTATATTTTAATAGAAGAGGCCATATCTATTTGTTGCTAGGGCAATATAATCAAGCTTTGGTTGACTTCAACCAAAGTATCCAAATCAATGGAAAGTATGCTCTAGCTTACATAAATAGGGCCATAGCCAAGGTAAGCCTATCCGAAAAACCAACCCAGTCAGCTATTATTATCCGTACTAAACAGCCTAACCAACCTTTCAGGATGAATTGGACAATTAATTCAAAAATACGTTCTGAAAAAGCAGATCTAAATCTTAAATCTGCTTTAGCAGATTGTAATAAGGCAATAGATCTAGACAAAAGCGATGGTTTTTCATATTATGTTAGGGGACAGATTAAACAGTTTTTAAATGATCCAACATGTTGCGCAGATCTTCTTAAAGCAAAAAAAATGGGTATTGTCGTAGAAGATGATTTGCTAGTTTCATGTAATCAATAATTCTAAATTAAAATAGTATAACCTAATCGTTAAATAATGAAAATTTTAAAATACTTTCTATTACTTTTTGTTGTCGTTGCTAGTCAAAGTATAGCACAAACAAAGTCTACAAAGAAAACTAGAATTAAAAGACCAGATATATTATAGCCCCGCCAGAAATTGTCATTCCTAAGGAATATAAAACGAGTGAAAATGTACCGCTTTTTGCTCTAGCTTTTGCTTGGCAAATAAATGCGGATACGACCTTAGCTCCAAATGTTATTTTTAGGGAAATTATCGAATTAAACGGTGACCAGGTAGACAGCAGAGTTTCCTTTAGAGATGTTGAAGTTAAATTGAAAAAGAGCGAACAAGAGAATTATAATGTACAGAACGACGTGCTATCTATGTTTGTCAAATTAGTTCAGTATGATGCAAAAATTGACCAGAATATGCTTTATCTCACGGATAGGAAGAACAAGATTTTGCGAACTTTTAAAATATTTTATGATCAGCATAACCATATCGAACGCTTGCAAGATCTGAACACAAAAAAGTTCTATGAATCTACCCCGTTCGAAGGTGCTTCACCTTCTATGTAAAAAAGTTAAAAATTGCTTTAATGTAAGTTGATGTCTAGTCATTATATTACAATTATAAAAAGCTTATAGGTTTGGGTATATTCCTCCAAAACAAAGCTAGACTTAGTTTGTTGTTTTTATATACATAAAATGATACTAGATATGCTTAGAGTTATTCAAAATCTACCAGACCATGTATTTGGTGTACGTGCAAGCGGAGAGGTCACAGCAGATGACTTAAAAAATGTTTTATTACCCGAGCTAGAATCATTAACTGATCGTTATAACGAGATCTATTATCTTTTACTGTTGGAAACAGAGGTGCAAAATTTTACAGCAGGTGCTTGGGTGCAAGATCTAATAGCGGGCTTGAAACATTTTACAGCTTGGAAAAAAATGGCTATCGTGACTGATCAAACAGCAGTAGAAAAATTTACGGATGCCTTTAGCTATATCAGTCCAGGAGAGGCTAAAGGTTATGAAATAAGTGAACTACAAGAAGCTATAGATTGGTTAAGCATAAAAAAGTAAGAAAAGTTTATCCATTTATTGTAGGAGTTTAGGCTATAGAAGTGCCTAGGATTTATAGGAAATAAATAAATGGAATACAATATAAATGGGTTACATCATGTGATGTAACCCATTTATATTTTGGGAAAATATTTTATAAATAATGATCCTGTCTATTGATTTATTTTATTGAAAACTAGTTTTTTAAGTTGATAAAAATTTCATTAGGAATTTTTTTTTATTTAAATTTATTAGATTAGAATAAACAAAATAAGAATTTAAATTACTGATAAAATAGCAATCAATGGAAAACGAATTAAATGATATTAATAAGTGTCCATTTCATAATGGAACAATGCGAAAAGCTGTTGCAGGTGGAGGTACAACAAATCAAGATTGGTGGCCCAATCAGTTAAAAGTTAATTTGCTACGTCAACATGCTACTAAGTCAGACCCAATGGGATCAGATTTCAATTATACGGAAGAATTTAAAACCTTAGATTTAGAAGCAGTAAAAAATGATTTAAAACAGTTAATGACACAGTCACAAGATTGGTGGCCAGCTGATTTTGGGCATTATGGGCCATTATTTATTCGAATGGCTTGGCATAGTGCTGGAACTTATCGAGTGGGTGATGGACGGGGCGGTGCTGGGCGTGGGCAACAACGATTTGCTCCGCTAAATAGTTGGCCCGATAATGTGAGCTTAGATAAAGCAAGACGTTTATTATGGCCTATAAAACAAAAGTATGGACGTAAAATATCTTGGGCAGATTTACTAATCTTAACTGGAAATATGGCTTTAGAATCCATGGGATTCAAAACTTTAGGTTTCGCAGGTGGTCGAGAGGATGTATGGGAAGCAGATCAAGATGTGTATTGGGGTTCCGAAAAAACTTGGTTAGGAGGTGATGTCCGTTATGCGCAGGGATCTGAAGGTGTTGCAGAGTCACATGGTGTATTGGTGTCTGATGATGATGCAGATGGAAAAATACACAGCCGGAATTTGGAAAATCCCTTAGCAGCTGTTCAAATGGGATTAATATATGTGAATCCAGAAGGTCCTGATGGCAACCCTGATCCAATTGCTGCCGCAAAAGATATTCGTGATACATTTGGTCGTATGGCTATGAATGACGAAGAAACCGTTGCCTTGATCGCAGGCGGTCATACATTCGGTAAAACACATGGTGCAGGTCCTGCTGACCATGTTGGTAAAGAACCTGAAGCTGCAGATCTAGCATCTCAAGGTTTAGGATGGGCAAACTCATTTGGATCTGGAAAAGGCGCAGACACGATTACCTCTGGCTTAGAAGTAACTTGGACTAGTAAACCCACAGAATGGACGAATCAGTTTTTTGAATATTTATTTGATTTTGAATGGGAATTAACAAAAAGTCCTGCTGGAGCACATCAGTGGATCGCTAAAGATGTTGGAGAAATTATTCCGCATGCTCATGATGCCACTAAGAAATTAAAACCAACCATGTTAACAACGGATTTGTCACTGCGTTTTGATCCGGAATATGAAAAAATATCTCGGAGATTTCGCAATAATCCAGACGAGTTTGCTGACGCTTTTGCTCGTGCTTGGTTTAAGTTGACCCATCGCGATATGGGACCTCGGTCACGTTACTTAGGACCAGATGTACCTCATGAGGAGTTTGTATGGCAAGATCCACTTCCAAAAATAGAATATATACAGATCGATGACGCTGATGTTCAGTTTTTAAAGACTGAAATTTTGAATACAGGTCTATCAATTTCTGAGTTAGTATCCGTAGCTTGGGCATCGGCATCTACTTTTCGTAATTCGGATAAACGCGGTGGTGCCAACGGTGCTCGCATCCGCCTTTTACCGATGAGTAATTGGGAGGTCAATCGGCCAAACCAATTGAATCAGGTTTTGATCGTGTTAACAGATATCCAGCAAAGGTTTAATCATGCGCAATTTGACGGAAAGCAGGTTTCAATTGCAGATTTAATTGTGTTGTCTGGCGTAGCTGCTATTGAAAAAGCAGCACAGAATGCAGGTCATGATGTGCAGATACCATTTAATCCTGGACGTACGGACGCTAGTCAGGAGCAAACCGATATGGAATCCATTGCATTTTTAGAACCACTTGCAGATGGCTTCAGAAACTATCGTAAATTAAAAAATAAAGCCATTTCAACAGAGGAGCTTTTAATTGATAAAGCTCAGTTGTTAAATCTTTCTGTTCCCGAAATGACCGTTCTAATTGGTGGTCTTCGAGTGTTAGACATCAATTATGATGGCTCTAAACATGGTGTCTTTACCTTGCGCCCAGGGCAATTAACTAATGATTTTTTCGTGAATCTGTTAGATATGCAGACAGAATGGAAAGCCATGGACGAGACAAAAGAATTATATTTAGGGACTTGTCGAAAAACGGGGCAACCAAAATGGACTGCTAGTCGAGCTGATCTCGTGTTTGGATCACATGCTGAGTTGCGAGCAGTGGCAGAAGTATTTGCTGAATCGGGAAATGAGAAATCTTTTGTCCATGCTTTTATAAAAGCATGGAATAAAATCATGAATGCTGATCGATTTGATCTGGTATCAGCATAAATAAAGATTTGATTTTAGAATTCGTATTATAGTTTTTTGATCTAAAATAATATTGAAATATGATCAATCCTAGTTTTTAACCTAAAAGTGCCTAAAGAATCTAGTTCTTTGGGCATTTTTTATGCTTCATTATTCCCCATGTTTTTAGAAAGAGCAATCCGATAAGCACAGCGTCTAGCACCAGCTACTATGTGGTCGGTACGGTGAATAGAAACACTTTCTCCTAAAACGGACTGGAAAATTTGTAATTCTGAATTACAAAACCCTTGACAAGCTTTTGCCGCTGCACAAATGGGACAATGATTTTCGACCAGTAGATATCCTTCTTCATCTTCAGAATAATCTGCCATATACCCCTCACGTGTACGAATAGCAACCAAACGGGCGATTTTAGAGTTTAGATCGGGTAGAGGATCGATCTCTTCATGATATCTTTTTTTACCTGTTACCTCGTTAGCATCAATAATCGTTTGTAAAGCATCCTTGCCCATTGCATCTTTGATGATTGTTAATAATTTAACAGTCAATTCAGCATGAGTGTCCGGAAATTTCCGATTTCCGATTTCTGAAATCGTAAAATACTTTTGAGGCCTTCCAACTCCTTTCGATTCTGTTTCAACTTCTATTAAGCCTTCTTCCATAAACTTAACGAGTTGTTGTCGAACACCTTCCTTAGTTATTTTTAATTCATGGGCAATGTCGAGTGCCGTTAGAGGCCCACGCATTTTCAGTAACATTAAAATTCGATTTGTCGTCATAAAATAATAAAACAAGTATTTAGTTGTTTTATTATTCAAAATTACTACTTTTGTTACACTTATCAAAATGGATAATTTTAAGCATAGACTTCCAATTATAAATTTGATGAATGTAAAGTAAGAATTGTAATATTTATTTTATGTGGATTGATACATCAAAAATACACCTTCCTAAACAAATAACTCAAGGAGTTCATTTTGCCTTTATAATTGTGGTTCCGTACTGGAATACGCTGAAGAGGTAATAACCCTCGCGCAAAAGATGAACATATAGATTTCATCATCTAAATATTTAAAATATCCCCAACCCCAAAACAGGTTTGAGCGGGGGAACGGGATAACTATGTCTTGTTATTAATAGCATGTTGTGGTCTAAAAATCTCATTATTAAATTTTTACATATTGTTTATTCAAAAATTATTACCATGGAAAAAACACACTTATATCTATTATTCTTTCTTTTTATAGGATTAATATCTTGTGAATCGAAAAAGGAGTCTCCTACAAATAAAATTTCTTCATATCCAGTGTTAACGTTAAATGCGCAGAAAGCGGATTTGTATGTTGAATTTCCAGCTACATTAGAAGGGATACAAACTGTTGAGATTCGATCCAAAATAGATGGTTACATCGAGGAGGTGTTTGTCGAGGAGGGTAGTCTGGTCAAGATAGGACAAAAGCTATTTAAAATTGATGCCAACCGTTTTGTCCAAGATGTTAATCAGCGAAAATCAGCGGTGCTAGCTGTCGAGGCTGCTTTGGAGACGGCTAGTATTCAAGTTTTGCGAACACAGGCTTTAGTCGACAAAAAAATAGTGAATTCATTTGAATTGACTACAGCAAGAAATGTGGAACGCGTGAAGAAAGCAGAGCTTAACCAAGCTAAAGCTGCTTTGTCCGATGCGCAATCACAATTGGCATTTACACAGATTGTAAGTCCAATTACGGGTATTGTAGGTCGTCTTCCTCTTAAAAAAGGTAGCCTAGTCAGTAGTAATTCTGAGATGGCCTTAACCACAATTGCCAATACAAGAGAAGTATATGCACACTTTTCATTAAGTCAGAAACAGTTAAATGGCTTTTTAGATCAATATACAGGTCGAAATATGGCTGAAAAATTGAAAAATATGCCTTCTGTTACTTTGAGAACAGCAGATGGAAATGATTACATGCCCCAGGGGAAAATTCAAAGCTTAAGTGGTGTGATGAGCAGGGAAACAGGTTCTGCTAATTTTAGAGCATTGTTTCCTAATCCTGAAGGACTTTTATGGAGTGGCGCCAGTGCGATACTTCGTATACCTACTACTATTGATCAAGCAATTTTGCTTCCTAAAAAAGCTGTTTTTGAAATCCAGGGAAATTACTTTGTTTATAAAGTAGGTCCAAAGAATATTGTCAATCACACTGAAATAGTGGTGTATCCAACCTCAACGGAACAAGAATATGTTGTGAAAAGTGGGCTTCATATTGGAGATATTGTCATTACAGAAGGTATTGGGACTTTAAGTAATGGGATGGAGATAAAACCGGCCCCTATTTCGAATAAATAAAATAGAAAAAAAATGTTAAAAAAATTCATAGAAAATCCGGTATTATCCACGGTAATATCGATTATAATTGTGATGCTTGGTGTTTTAGGATTGTTATCGCTACCCATTTCACAATATCCTGAAATTGCACCTCCTACAGTAGTGGTAACAGCCTCTTATCAAGGAGCAAATGCCAATGTGGTCATGAAAAGTGTCATTATACCTTTAGAGGAACAAATTAATGGTGTTGAAAATATGACTTATATGACCTCTACTGCCAGTAATAACGGAACAGCTGCTATCACTATATTTTTTAAACAAGGAACTAATGCAGATATGGCGGCAGTGAATGTCCAAAATCGCGTTAGTAAGGCAACTAGTTTATTACCTGCTGAAGTTATTAAATCTGGAATTACCACCAGTAAGCAGTTGAGTAGTACAGCATTTAGTTTCTTATTGTATAGTAAAGATGGAAAGTATGACCGTAAATTTCTCGATAATTACTTACGTATAAATATTATGCCTCAGATGAAGCGCGTAGAAGGGGTTGGTGCAGCAGAGATCTATAGTGATCAAGAGTATTCCATGCGTATTTGGTTGAAACCAGATGTCATGGCGACTCATGGTTTAATACCAGAAGATATTATAACTGCTTTGAAAGAACAGAATATAGAGGCTGCACCAGGTAAAATAGGAGAGAATAGCCGTCAATCTTTACAGTATGCATTGAAATTCACGGGTCGCCTTGAGGATCCAGAGCAATTTGAAAATATCATTTTGAAAAGTGGTGTATCTGGAGATTATTTACGGTTAAAAGAAGTTGCAGATGTAGAATTTGGTGCGCTTGATTATACGACTTCATTGATAACACAAGGTAAGCTCTCGTCTGGAGGAGCGATAAGTCAAATTTCAGGTTCAAACGCAAGAGAATTGATTATTGCTTGTGAAAATATTTTGAAAGAAGCCTCTAAAGATTTTCCTCCCGGTGTGGAGTATCATACTTTTTTAAATGCCAATGAGTTTTTAGATGCATCGGTTGAGAAAGTTATTTATACAATCATCGAGGCGTTTATATTGGTTTTCTTAGTTGTTTTTCTTTTTTTACAAGATTTGCGTTCTACCCTTATTCCTGCCATAGCCGTTCCAGTAGCTATTATAGGAACATTTTTTTTCTTAAAACTCTTTGGCTTTACGATTAATTTATTGACTCTATTTGCACTTGTGTTAGCTATTGGTATTGTGGTAGATGATGCAATTGTCGTAGTTGAGGCGGTACATGCAAAACTTGATCAAGGGGCTAAGTCTGCAAAAAAAGCAACTCTGCATGCCATGAGTGAGATTAGTGGAGCTATTGTTTCGATTACCTTGATCATGTCGGCTGTATTTGTTCCTGTTACTTTTATAACCGGTTCCGCAGGTGTCTTTTATAAACAATTTGGTTTAACGCTAGCTGTGGCTATTATTATTTCGGCGATTAATGCCTTGACTCTAAGTCCAGCATTATGTGCTTTATTATTGAAACCACATACAGCTGATGCTGAAAACCACAAAGGTTTTATTCCTAAATTTTTTACAGGTTTTAATATCGCCTTTGAAGTTGTGACTAAAAAATATGTAGGAGTGGTGCGCTTTTTAATACGACGCAAATGGATTTCTTTTGTTGGTATTGTAGCCTTTGCATTGTTATTTTATACCTTAATAAAAACCACGCCAACGGGGTTTGTTCCTAATGAAGATGGCGGTGCGATCTTTGGAAATGTTGTTTTACCTCCAGCCTCAACTTTGGAACGTACTGAAAAGATCGCTTTCGAGGTTGATAGTATCGCCCGTAGCATACCAGAAATTGAATTATCCTCGACATTGTCTGGAATGGATTTACTGCACGGTACCGGTGGATCTTATGGTGCCTTGTTCATCCGTTTAAAGCCTTGGAAAGAACGTAAAGGAAAAGATCAAAGTGCAGCAGCGATTGTTCAAAAATTATTTGAAAAGACAGCTCATATCAAAGGTGCAAGTGTTATTTTCTTTGCGGCACCGACTTTACAGGGATTTGGAAATAGCAATGGTTTTGAAGTGCAGTTGCAAGATAAAACAGGAGGAAGTTATTTGCAATTTAACGAAAATATTGATCAATTTATTACTGCCCTGAGCAAACGTCCAGAGATTAATTATGCGACGAGTTCATTTAATGTTGGTTTCCCTGAATTGGAAATTAATATCAATGTAGCGCAGTGTAAAACTGCTGGTGTGAGCGTCAATACCGTGTTGACCACTTTGCAAGGATACTTTGGTGGTATTTATGCCTCAGATCTTAATCGCTTTGGAAAGCAGTATCGTGTGATGATGCAGGCTGGAGCTGATTATAGAGCAAAGGAGGAAGATATCAATAAAATTTATGTGCGTACGATAAAAGGTAATATGGCGCCAATTGCTGAGTTTGTAACCTTGAAAAAAACTTATGGGCCAGAATTTATTCAACGATTTAACCTATTTACCTCCAGTACCATTACAGGAATCCCAAATGTGGGTTATAGTTCTGGCGATGCTATTAAAGCCATAGAAGAGACAGCCGCTCAAACATTAGATCGTGGCTATTCGTACGAATTTTCAGGATTGACGCGTGAAGAATTATCCAGCGGTAGCCAAACGGTTTTAATTTTTTCCCTTTGCCTTATTTTTATATACTTTCTTTTAAGTGCACAGTATAAAAGTTATATTCTTCCATTTTCAGTACTCTTGTCATTACCTATTGGTCTAGCGGGGGCATTTGCTTTTGCGCAATTATTTGGAATTGATAATAACATTTTTTTACAAATCAGTCTAATTATGCTGATTGGTCTATTAGCAAAGAATGCGATTTTGATTGTAGAATTTGCTCTTTTACATCGTCTGAGTGGTAGAACTTTGGTTCAGTCCGCTATTTATGGAGCAAAGTCGCGATTAAGACCTATTTTGATGACTTCCTTTGCTTTCATTTTCGGATTGATTCCTTTGATGTTAGCAACTGGAGCTGGTGCGCTAAGTAATAAGTCTATTGGGACTGCTGCAGTAGGGGGTATGTTGATTGGGACTGTATTTGGTGTTTTTGTAATACCTATTCTTTTTATAGTATTCCAAGGTTTACAAGAAAAGATTTCAGGTGTGAAAATATCCGATCAATCAGCTCGTGCCTGAGAAGATATATAATAAAAAATGACAATCACTTTTAAAATAAATTCAATTTAGATGATAAATATGCCTTATAAAATAATGGTGCTTTTTATGATCGGCCTGGTTAGTTGGAGTTCCTGCCAGATAACACGCCCATATGCATCACCAGAAAATAAAGTGAATGAACGTTATCATTCCCCTATGTCCAACCCTAAGGATACCACAGGTCAATCGTCTTTAGAGATCGATACCATGAATATGGCTACTTTAAAATGGTCTGAAATTTTTACTGATACCCTTTTGCAGGGATTGATAGCAGAAGGACTAAAAGCAAATATCGATATCAAAATAGCTGTTGAACGTATAACAGAAGCGCAAGTTAATTTACGTTTGCAAAAGGCAGCATTTTTGCCCTCATTGAACACTAATATATCTGCAAATTCTCAACAATATCCTACTTTTCAAAGTTTTGGTTTTCCCAGAAATAATACACAGTATGATGTGCGGTTAAGCACCGATTGGGAAATTGATATCTGGGGTAAACTAGGGAGTGCTAAACGTGCTGCTTTATCTCAGCTATTGGCTACTGATGCAGCAAAACGTGCTGTACAGACGCAATTGATTGCAGATATTGCGTCAAATTATTATGAACTATTGGCGTTGGATCAACAGTTGCTGATTATAAAAAAAACAGCTGAAAATCGGGCTGAGGATGCAGCTGCCATTGAAATGCTTTTTGAAAATGCATTGCTTAATGGAGTAGCAGTTGTACAAAGTAAAGCTAATTTTTATGAAGCTAAATTGGATATTCCAGATATTGAGCAAAAAATAAAAGAAAAAGAACATCGTCTTAGTTTTTTAGTGGCTCGAAATCCAGGTACAATCATACGTCAATCATTAAAGGAACAGCAGGTTGAATATGATCTAAAACCAGGTATTCCTGCACAACTCTTAGCGCATCGTCCAGATGTACAAATGGCAGAATTAAATTTCAGAACAGCATTTGAGGAAACGAACGTAGCCCGTACCTACTTCTACCCCGTTTTAAAAATAACTGCTTCTGGAGGTTTTTCAAATCTTGGTTGGAACCAATGGTTTTCAAGTAAAAGTCTTTTCGGTTCCATCGCTGGTGGTTTGACACAGTCAATCTTTAATAAAGGTGCTAATCAAGCACGTTTATCTACCGCTCAATCTAGACAGCAACAAGCTTTATATCAATTTGAAAAATCCCTATTGATTGCCAGTCAAGAAGTGTCTAATGCTCTTTTTGAATATGATACTGCTTTACAAAAAGAAAAATCGAGGAGAAAACAGTTGGATGCCTTATCCCAAGCACTTGAATTTAATAAGGAACTGTTTATAAACCATCAACAAACTAATTATACAGATGTGTTGGCTGCGGAACAAAATCTTTTAAGGGCACAATTGAAAGATATTGATGACCAAAGACAAAAATTATATGCGGTAGTTCAACTATATCGTGCATTGGGTGGCGGTTGGGATTAATTAGGATATGGAGAAGGTCTATTCGATTAAATTAAGGACTAGACCTTCCCCATTCTATATGATTAGATCCATCAATCTCGAGGTTGACACATCACATATAGAACTCTATTCTATCAATACACCTATGTAGTAATTGAAAGTGTCTATGGTGATATTTTCTTTAGTTAGATTGGGTATTTTTATTTCTTTGAAATGTTGATCCAGCATCACAAGCTGTTTTGGATTTTCGTTTGTACCGATATGGATGGGCATATGAAAGTCTTTTACTTCACTGATCCACCGCCCAAGTATTTTACCAGAAATATCCTTTCTTATTTCAAGTATCGGAATAGAAATGTGTTGTACATATTGTTCAAAAAACTTGGAGAGATCTATACCTGATTTTTCAATGATGTACTGAGCAATATCTTGATAGTCAACCTGCTGATGAAAGTACTTCGCATTTAATCCTCTCAAGATGGACCGCCATTTTTCATCATCATCAATCATTGTACGAATCATATTGAGCATGACTCCTCCTTTGGGATACATATCACCAGATCCTTCTTTATTAACATGAAATGGGCCCTGCATGGGCTTATCATTCTGTATGCCGCTGCGATTACCATGGACATAGGCCTGACTCGCTTCTTTTCCATAGAAATAATCTATAAATAAAGCTTCTGAGTAGTTAGTAAAACTCTCATGAATCCACATGTCGGCAAGATCTTTGGAGGTTATGTTATTGCCAAACCATTCATGTCCAGATTCATGGACTACAATGAAATCCCATTTTTTGCCCCAGCCAGTTCCAGAGGCATCTCGTCCACGATAGCCGTTTTGGTATTGATTGCCATAGGCGACTGCGCTTTGGTGTTCCATACCAGTATGTGAAGTTTCGACTAATTTGTATCCATCCTCATAAAATGGATATGGGCCAAACCAATGTTCAAATGCTTCTAATGTTTGCTTTGCATTTGTTTGTAAATGTTGTTTTTTCTGTGGTTGATTATTTTCTCTCAAGATATAATAATCAATATCAAGAGGACCTTTTTCACCCTTATATTTTTCTTTGAAATGAATGTAGTCTCCAATATTCAGAGCGACATTGTAATTGTTGATTGGATTGACAACCTTCCAATGATACTTAGTAAAGCCGTCCTTCATTTTTTCTATTTGGATTAATTTTCCATTGGAAACATTCATAAGCCCATTTGGAACCGCTATGGAGATTAACATACTGTCCACTTCATCATATTGATGATCTTTATTTGGCCACCAAACACTAGCACCCATTCCTTGACATGCCGTAGCAATCCAAGGTTTTCCATTGCTATCTTTTTTCCAATCAAAACCACCATCCCAAGGAGCGCGTGCTGCTTCTGTTGGATGACCCTCGTATGATACTATAAACTCATCTTCTTTGCCTTTGGTAATGGTTTCGGGAAAGTCAATAAAAACGGCATTGTATTCTCGTGTAAAAGGTAGTTCTTTACCACGATAAATAACCTTGTTCACTTTTAGATTGGCAAATAAGTCAAATTGTAATTGCTTAAAATCTTGTGTTGCCTTAAAACGAAATAGATTAGTTCCTGATATAAATTTACGATCAATATCAACTTTAACATCCAGATGATAATATTGAATATCATAACAGGTCCTTAAAGGAGTTAAATGACCTCGCAAGGAATCTGCTCGGGAAAATTCTTCCTTCTCTTTCATTAACTGAGCTGAAGCAGATTTTATACCTGCTGTAAATAAACAGCAACTGGTGAATAGATATATTAGTTGTCTTTTCATATTAAGATGATATGTTATGGAGCCTAAACTATTACTCATTATTTGAAATGAGTAATAGATTATACTTATTTAGTAATGATAAACACTTATAATTTGCTCTAATTTTATCGATTTTTCTAATTTTTTAATTCGGTTTGCTATTAAACTATTTTTTGAACATTTCTTATTGAATAGCTATCTTAAATATAGTGACATCATGGTATATCAATTGATTGTCAAAATTGGACCATAGAGAAGATGACTTGTTCATAATTTGTTACAATTTTTTAAATATATTATATTCTTACACCAAATAGACTAGGAATGAGATGATATAAAGTTCAATAATTTTCATGAGGTACAACAACAGAAAATTATCTAAGTAGATTTGTATATTAACATTATTCTTTTTTTTGGAAAAAAGATTCTCAGTATGATGAGTTTGTTGCATTAATCTATTCAATCACGTCGATTAAGTAAGTTTCCTTTTTATGATTTTTTAATTAAGTTTTTTGAATGTTTACTTGATTTTTGGGGATATTGAGATGTAGTTGTTATATTTAGATCAACCAAATAATAAATTTTTGTAAAGTTTAATTTTGAATATGCTATGAAAACTCTCCAATTTAACGTGCCAACAACCCAAGGACAAAGCTTAACAATACAAGAAGATGTAATGGATTCTTTCTATCCTCATTTGCACAGGCATCAAGAAGCACAATTGATGTGGATTAAAAAAGGTAAGGGCGTATTGGTTGTTGAGGATACTTTGCATCCTTTTAAAGAAAATGATATATTCTTTCTGGGAGCAAATCAGCCACATGTATTTAAATCGATGTCACAAGATGGCTTATCAAATGAATCTAGATCTATTTCTATTTTCTTTGATCCTAATGGTAAATTGAAATCTTTGTTTTCGTTAGGTGAGTTTGATTCTTTGAACCATTTTATTCAAAGTAATGCTCGCGGATTTAAAGTTCCTCACACTTATTTTCAACAAATCTCGGAAAGAGTAGTGCAATTAAAGGAAGCTGATGAGCTCGATAAATTGATGCAATTTTTTTATTTGTTACGCTCTTTAGCTATGATTTCAAAAGAAACAGAACCGCTTTGTGCAGAAAGAATTGAATTTAATCATGAAAATTCAAGTGGTGTAAGCCGAATTACTTTAATATGCAATTATATAAAGGAAAATTTTAAGAATGAACTTACTCTAGAAGATGTTGCCAATTATGCTAACCTTACCCCACAGGCTTTTTGTCGGTATTTTAAAAAACATTGTGGAGTAACCTTTGTATCTTACTTAAATCGTATTCGGATAAAAGAAGTCTGCAACCAATTAAATGAGGATCATTTGGAGAGTGTATCCTTTATTGCCTATAACTGTGGTTTCAACAGTATCACTAATTTCAATCGTGTCTTCAAACAGATAAGGGGATGTAATCCAAAAGAATATACGGATAATTATAAAAACACTGTTTCTGCAGAAATTTAATAAAATGCATCTTTAATAAATTGTGTTTTACAAGAGCATAATGATATTTAACATTTAGGGTTAAAATATGGCTGATCATTGTTAAGATAATGTTAAGATTCCAAGGATAGTATTGATAACTTAGTTTATACATATAAATCATAAACTTACATTTGAAACTACTATTTTATGAAGAAAACAGCTATTGCATTTCTAGCAGCTAACTTGTTGGTTAGTTCAGCTATTTATGCACAGACCGTACTCAAGGGTACGGTTGTCGGTCAAGATGGAAAACCAATCCCTGGGGTTTCCATTTCCTTACAGGACGGCACAGGAACACAAACTGGGCCAAATGGTGATTTTTCTATTTCTTACAAACAAGCGGGCACATTAAGTGTATCAGCAATTGGCTACGAGCGAAAACAAATTAATCTCAGTAACCAAACAAACCTCTCTATTACTTTAATCTCAAATACAGAAAGTTTGGACGAGGTCGTGGTGACAGCAATGGGTATTTCAAGAGATAAGAAATCTTTGGGATATGCCGTTCAAGAAGTAAAAGCCAAAGAATTGACCGATGCAGGACAATTAAGTGTCACAGGTGCATTGACAGGTAAGGTCGCCGGAGTACAGGTGAATCAATTTGGGGGAGCTGTAGGTTCTTCTGCAAGGATATCAATTAGAGGAAATACGTCGCTTTTAAATGATCAACAACCTTTGATTGTTATTGATGGAGTTCCTATTACTAACAATTCACAAAGAAGTGGGGATAACACCTATGGAGGGGTCGATTATGGTTCTGGTTTAAATGATATCAATCCAGAAGATATTGAAAGTATGACGGTCTTAAAAGGTGGATCAGCAGCGTTATATGGGATGCGAGGTGGTAAAGGTGTGATTATGATCACTACTAAGTCGGGTAAGCGGGCTAATAACGGTGTGCAAATCTCTTATGATGCTAATTTTAGTATGGATAGAGCTGCAACGATCCCCAAATATCAAAATTCATATGGACAGGGATCAAGAGGAGATGAATATAACTACCTACTGAGCGAAAGCGGATTAACTTACCAAGAATATGCCCTTAAAAATTCTTTTTCTTATGTTGATGGTGCAGGGGGGGGAGTAAATGATGGATTTGATGAATCTTGGGGACCACGTTTGGATGCAGGTTTAATGATTCCACAGTTTAATAGCCCGGTTGTGGATGGTGTAAGACAATCAACACCATGGGTATCGCATAAAAATAATGTTAAAGATTTTTTCCAAACAGGTTTTTCTCAAAATCATAATCTCTCTCTATTATCAAAAAGCGATCGTTCTTCTACACGAGCTTCCTTGTCTTTTAGGGATCAAAAAGGAACTGTTCCTAATACAGATCAAAAGAAATACACAGCTCAACTAAATAATGAATATAAAATCAGTGATAAATTAACCTTCGATATCATGTCAAATTATACACGAACTGAAAGTGATAATTTGATTATGCAGGGATATGATGGTGCTAATCCGATGAATGGATTGATTTGGTTTGGTAGACAGGTCGATATGAAGGATCTGAAAAAGAATTGGAATCAACGAGATGAGCAAGGTAATTATACCTATTATAATTGGAATTCCAACTATCACATGAATCCATATTATACGATGAATGAATCGCTAAATTCATTACAGATGAATCGTATTTTTGGAAAAAGTTCACTTTATTATCAACCCTTTGACTTCTTGAAATTTGAGGGACGAATTGGAGTTGATTATGCTAACGCTAAAAGGTTTGAGAGAAATTACTTTAATTTTGATCATTTGAATGGTAGTTTTAGCGAAAATAAAAATAACAGAACAGAGTTTAATGCTGATTTTATAGCAAATTTTAACAAACAATATGGAGATTTCAACGTATTAGCTACCGCGGGTGCGAACTACCGCGATTATCAAATGAATTTTAACACCTTGGGAGCGACAGGTCTCAATGTTTTAGGTGTTTATACGATCGCTAATAAAATTGGTCCTGCTGAAACAATAATGGATAATGAGCATAATCGTTCTAATTCTATTTATGGGCAGGCATCTGTTGGCTGGCGAGATCAATTATACGTTGATGTGACTGCTCGAAACGATTGGTCTTCCACTTTGACAAAATCATTCTTTTATCCATCAGTGAGTATGAGTTGGATTCCAACAACTTCTTTTGAAAGTATTAAAGGAGATTTCTTGTCATTTATGAAATTGAGATTAAATATTTCGGAGGTTGGTAATGCTACTGATCCTTATCGAAATAGAAATTATTATTATGCACAAACAGACGCATTCAATGATTTAGCTCAGATGTATAAGAGCATGACTTTTGCGATTGAAAATTTAGTGCCGGAATCTATCAATACTTGGGAAACAGGGGTTGAATTAGGGATGTTTAATAATCGATTACATGCAGATTTCACTTACTATCATAAAAATGCCAAAAATCAATTACTTCCTGTAAATACTTCCAATACGGTAAGTTTTACAAGAATGTTCTTGAATGCGGGTAATATTGAAAGTAAAGGTATTGAACTTCAATTGCGTGGTGATATCCTTAAGAAGGAAAATGGTTTAAATTGGAGTGCAACAGCAAACTTCTCAAAAGATAATAGTAAAGTAATAGAACTATATCCGGCACTTGATTTAAAAGATTATCAAATCGGATGGACCTGGGGTATCGCAAATATGGCCAGAGAAGGTCAACCTTGGGGAACACTAGTCGGGCCAGGGTATGATCGCGTTGAAGAAGATGGTCCTATGAAGGGAGCTATTAAAGTGACAAGTGCAGGTCTAGTTCAAAGTAAAGCTGCGCAAAATATAGGTAATGTTGTTCCTGATTTCTTAGCAAGTTTACGTAATGATTTTACTTATAAGGACTTTAGTTTTGGCTTTATGTTGGATTTTC
The DNA here is from genome assembly GCF_023273895.1 of Sphingobacterium sp. PCS056. Lineage (NCBI taxonomy): Bacteria > Pseudomonadati > Bacteroidota > Sphingobacteriia > Sphingobacteriales > Sphingobacteriaceae > Sphingobacterium > Sphingobacterium sp. PCS056. The sequence continues at coordinate 2,736,775 of NZ_CP096883.1, forward strand.
GTAAAGGTGGAGACATTTGGTCACAAACGATGTCGCATGGATATACTACAGGTGTAGCAGAGATAACAGCAGCCAATGGAATACGCGAACGTGCAGTACTTGCAGGAAGAGATGTAATGACAAATGAACGCTTTGCGATGTCTGATGGTAAAGGTGGATGGATAGAAAATAATATTGAAACGACCGCTCAGGATTGGTATGAGGGTGGTGGTATTGCAGCTATGTATGTTTTTGATGGTTCATTTTTAAAATTAAGGGAAGCCTATTTTACTTATAATTTACCTCAACATCTTTATAGTCGTATCAAAGGAATTAAGAGGGCAAATCTATCTGTGATTGGATCTAATTTGGCTTTACTTTGGGTAGATAAGTCTAATACCATGAGAATAGATCCTGAATCTGGAGGTGTTTCTAGTGATTCTAGAGGAGTTGGTTTTGAACAAGCAACGGTTCCAAATTCTAGAAGTATTGGTTTAAAACTAGGATTTACTTTTTAACCTTTCTGCTGTTAGGCAAAATGATATTTCAATTGAATTAAAGAATCAGAAAAATGAAAAAACTACTATTTAATATAAAATTTGCTTCCATACTCGCGATAGTTTGTCTAGCAAGCTGTACAAAAGATTTTGAGAAAATAAATACAGATCCAGATGCGTTACCAGATGTTCCGCCTCAGAATATGTTGATCAATGTACTTCGTAATGCAGGAGAACAATTTGGTGGAGATATCGATGGCTACGGCACCTTTGCTGGTTATATTGTTAAAATTCAGTATCCAGACAACATGAGTGGATTAATTCCTACAAATAATTCTTATGGAAATCGATGGGCTGCTTGTTATTATAACATTACGCAGATGAATGATCTTCTAAAGAAAACTGAGGAACGAGCGCAAGCATTTAAGAATGTAAGAACCATCGCACGAATTTGGCAAAATTATATGTGGTCACATCTACTGGATGGATGGGGAGATATTCCTTATTCTGAAGCATTTAAGGGTATGCCAGAAGATGGCAGTTTATTAAAACCTAAATACGATAAACAAGAAGATATTTTTCCTGCAGTGTTAGCTGATTTAAAAAAGATTGCTGATGAAATGGATAAAGGGATCGGAGAGGATATTATTGGAAGTTATGATATTATCTATAATGCAGATAATAAAACACCATTAGATGTGGAGATGTTAAGATGGCAGAAGTTTTGTAATTCTTTGCGGCTTCGTATGGCTATGCGGATTTCATCAGTAGCACCCGCATTAGCTAAATCAACGATCGAAGAGATTGCTGGAAATAAAAGCAAATATCCAGTTCTGGAAACTAATGATGAAAACTGTTATTTGTACTATCCAGGTACATTACCCTATATGGAGCCTTGGTACAAATCAGGAATCAATGGTAAGCGTATCGATAACTGGGGTATGTTTGATATTTTTATCAATTATTTAAACGAAGTAGAAGATCCTCGAATTGCTTCTGTAGCACAAAAAACTATTTCAGGAACATATCTTGGTTATCAAAATGGATTAACAACATCTCCTAGCCCATTAAAATCGGTATCTTGGATAGGTGAACATTACATTAACAATGCGGGAGGATATACTCCATTTTATAGATCTAGTGAAACTTATTATATATTAGCTGAGGCAGCCATGTTAGGCTATAATGTTGGCACAACTGCTGAAGCGGCCTATAATAAGGCGGTCATGATTTCCATGGAAGATAATGGAGTTTCTACAACAGATGCTGAAGCATATTTAGCAGGTAAAGGAAAGTTTAATAATACAAAGGAGAGAATATGGTGGGATATGTGGGTTGCTTTATTTAAAGAAAATTATGAGGCATGGGCACTATATCGAAGAACTGGAATTCCTTCCACTAATTATCCTGCTTTAAATTCAGTATTTAAAGGAAAGCATACCGATCAACCATGGAGGCTGCCATATCCAAATAATGAATACTTATACAATAAGGTCAATACAGAAGCAGCAGCAACTGGCGTTGTTGACCAAGCTTGGGGTAAAAGACTTTGGTGGGCCAAAGATAATGGTAAAAATTAATTTCATGTGTATATGTTTATTGAAAAGCGGGGTGACGAAAGTCATCTCGCTTTTTTTAGTTCACTGAGGGAGGTGTTACAAAATTTAGTAACTAATATTTTGGTTAAGGACATTAAATGCTTTTGAGCCCTCTAAAATTTAATTTTTAAATAAGAAAAGAGCGATTCTTAGAATAGCTCTTTTGTATGAAAAAGGTTTGATAAAATTAATCCATCTTAATGGTCACCATATCCGACATCATCTAATTTGCCTCTGAAAACTTTAAATTGAATGATGAAATATACAATCACCAATACTGCTGCTACACAGAACCAACCTATCCCAACAGATAAACCATATTCGTGTGCGGATACATTCTGTATAGTTAAAGAAGGATTTACCGCATTAGTCGAAGGTAGTAATATGGGGAACATGGAAGCTATAGTAGATCCAAAACTTCCAAAAATAAATAAGGATGAATAAATAAAACCGGATAAATCTTTTGTAAATTTTTTAATTCTAAACTGTCCAAAAAGACCAACTGCAGCAATAAGAGGGAAGATCCACAACCAATAATAAGTTTCAAAATTATGTAATGATATTGGTTTCACATCATGCCATACGTAAGCGGATAATATTACTAAAAACAATAAAACAAAATTGAGTTTAAAAATTACAGTTTTTAGACGTATACTCAGGGTGCTTGATGTTTTAAGAATGATCCAATTTGCACCATGAATGGTCAGGGTCACAACTGCGACAAGACCCAATAATAAAGTGAACCAATCAATCACTCCTTGATGTTCGGCCAATGGATCAAATGTTGGATTCCATAAGGCTAAAAAGAAATAATGAGGTTCTTGAGTAGATACACCATTTTCAACCATACCAAGATTAACTCCTCGAACGACATTTCCTAAAGCTGCTCCAAAAAATAGAGCGAGTAATAGACTCGCCAAACCGAACAATTTATCCCACATCAATTCCCACATCCGGTTATGAACCTGTCCTCTTAATTCTAGACTGATCGCTCTAAAGATAAGCAACCATAACACAAGCATAAGGGGTAAGTAAAATCCACTAAAAGCTGAAGCATATAAGGTTGGAAAAGCGAAAAATAGTACCCCTCCCGATGCGATGAGCCAAACTTCATTGGCATCCCAAAATGGTCCAATGGAATTGGTTACAGCTTTTTTTTCTTCTTCTGTTTTAGCAAAGAAAAGATGAACAATTCCTGCTCCAAAATCGTAGCCATCGAGAATGACATAGATTCCGAGCATAATCATCAACACAACAAACCAAAATATTTCCATAGCTAATTATTTAAAGCAATTTGGGATTCAGGACCTTTTCTGATGATTTTTAATACCAGCATTAAAAACAATAATCCCAGTAGTATATAAAGTCCTACGAATCCTAAAAGTGTGAATAATGCATTTCCAGAAGAAACGGTAGGTGATACACCATCTACCATGCGCATCAGGTTATATACCAGCCATGGTTGCCTTCCTAATTCAGCTGTATACCAACCTGCAGTATTGGCGATATAAGGAAATGGAATCATAAACATGAGGATCCATAGTAGCCATTTCGTTTGAAATAGTCTATTCTTCCAAAGTAAAAAAGTAGCTGTTAACATGATCGCAATAAATATGGTTCCAAGACCAGCCATGATGTGGTAGCCATAGTATAATCCTGGAATATTTGTAGGGTGTATAGATTCATCAAATTCATTTAAGCCCTTAATTTCAGCATCCCAGCGTTGATAAGTAAGAAAGCTAAGGACATTTGGAACAGCAATTTTGTTGTCTAATTTTTTATTTAGCATATCAGGCTGACCGATAAGAACAATTTCAGAACCTCCTTTTTCCGTTTTGAAAATGCCCTCCATGGCGGCAAAAGTGACCGGTTGATATTTGACTACATTTTTTGCAGCCATATCACCTGTGGGGAATGCAACCACAATAGAAGATATGACTCCAAAAATAACTCCAGTCTTCACGAATATTTTTCCAAATCGACTATGCTTGTTACTCAGCAAGTAAAAAGCTCCCACTGCAGCAACAAAGAATGAACTGGTGATCAGAGAGCCAGCTTGATTGTGTAAATATGATGGCCAGAGCCAAGGATTATTGAATAGAGCTGTAAAGTTATTTAAGACAAACTTCCCATTTTCTACTATTTCATATCCCACAGGATATTGCATCCAGGAGTGTGTAGCGATAATAAGGAAACCACTTGCCCAAGATCCTATAAATACCATCAACCCAGAAAGAAAATGGAGTTTATGACCAAGAAGCTTTTCCCCAAATAGAAACATTCCTAAAAAAGAAGATTCTAAAAAAAAGGAAAACATACCTTCCATGGCTAATGTTTGTCCGATAATACCTCCCGTCAACTCAGAAAATTTGGCCCAATTTGTACCAAATTGAAATTCCATTGGTATTCCTGTAACCACTCCCATTGTAAAATTCAAGGCAAAGATTTTCATCCAAAATTTTGCAGCATGATTGTAGTCATCAATTTTTGTGCGTAAAAATTTCCATTTGAAGTAAACAATCATTAAAGATAATCCCATCGTCAATTGCGGAAACAGGTAGTGAAAAGTGATGGTAAAAGCAAACTGTAACCGATTGTAAAGTATCATGTCTTCCATACGACATTTTTGTAGGTTGAAATATAAATTAAATATAACTGTTTTTTACTTAAAACTCCATGTTAAAATGCTCTTTTTTATGGTATAATTTAAGGGTATATTAGTTGTTAAAATGTCTCATGAGTAAGCATTATTATTGAATAATTTCAAATATTTATTTTATATTTACCTATCAGTCAGGTTAAAATTGATTTGAGTGTAAACCTAAAAAAATCTCCAGGTTATAATTAAAATACAAAATAGTAAGCATTCAGATGTCTTTGTCAACATGTGCATGTATGATAATAGTATGTTTAATAAATTATAAATAAATATGAATAAGAATTTTTTAATGATAATGAGTAGTTGTATGCTGTTCTTTGCATCTTCAACTTATGGACAAACGAAAAGACAAAGCTCTTTCATACCAATTTTTGATGGAAAAACATTTAATGGATGGAAAATCCTTGGAGGAAAAGCAAAATATACGATTGAAGATGGTGTGATTGTAGGCGAAATGGTCAAAGGAGTTCCAAATTCATTTTTGTCAACAGAAAAGGAATATGAAGACTTTATTTTAGAGTTAGAATTTAGAATTGAAGGAACAGAAACTAATTCTGGGATTCAGTTTAGAAGTAATTATGATCCACAGGGAAATAATGGTCAAGGTCTTGTTTTTGGTAAGCAGATGGATATTGATCCAAGTGAGCGAGCATGGACCGGTGGAGTATATGATGAAGGTCGGCGAAACTGGCTTTATCCGCTGGATTTGCAGGAATCTGCTCAAAAAGCTTTTAAAGCAAATCAATTTAATAAAGTACGTATAGAAGCGATCGGTGATGAAGTCCGTATATGGTTAAATGATATTCCTACTGCTGCTGTCATAGATACACTCGATAGAAAGGGAATAATTGCATTGCAAGTGCATAGCGTACCAGATCGTTTGGTTGGTCAGAAAGTGTATTTTAAAAATATAAGAATTAAAACAGCAGGCTTGTCATTCACCAAATTGCCTCAAGATATGTTTGTTGTTAATCTCAAAAAAAACAATGTATCATCTCAAGAAAAGAAGTCTGGCATCAACTTATTGTTTAATGGTATAGATTCAAAAGGATGGCGTAGTATAGATGCAAATCATTTTCCAAAAAAAGGATGGGAAATTAAAGATGGTGAAATAACTGTTTTAAAAGCTAATGGAGGAGAGTCAACTAATGGAAGGGATATAATAACCGATAAACAATATAGCGCTTTTGATCTTTCATTTGAATTTAAACTAACTCCAGGAGCGAACAGCGGTGTGAAATATTTTGTTACGATGCAGGAGGAGACGAAAGGATCGGCGATTGGACTTGAATACCAATTGTTGGATGATGAAAAACATCCAGATGCTAAAATGGGTAAAAATGGTAATCGTACCATGGCATCTTTATATGATTTAATTCCTTCGCTGAAACATGTGCGCGCACCACGACCTATAGGTGAATGGAATAGAGGACGAATTATGGTTACACCAGACAATCAAGTCACACACTATTTGAATGGTATAAAAGTATTGACTTATAGACGAGGTTCGCCAGAATTTAAAGAACTTGTTGCAGGGAGTAAATATAAGGATTGGCCAAATTTTGGAGAGGCTGAAAAAGGACATATTCTGTTGCAAGATCATGGTGATGAGGTTCATTTTCGAAATATTAAAATTAAGGAATTGAAATAATGAAGCAATTATCAAGAAGAAATTTTTTACGTAACACAGCTTTTATAGGGGGTGGATTATTGATGTCAAACGCAGCTCTTGGAAATGTAAAATTAGCATCGGCAAATGAAAGACTGAATTTGGCATGTGTAGGAATAGGAAATCGAGCAGCAGAAGTGATCAAAGAACTTTACAAAACAGGTTTGTGTAATGTTGTAGCATTATGTGATGTTGATTTAGAAGCTCCACATACTTTGGAAATATTAAAGCTGTTTCCTAACGTGCCCCGATTTCGAGATTTTAGACAAATGTTTGATAAAATAGGTGGACAAATTGATGCGGTATCTATAGGTACTCCTGATTTTGCACATTTTGCAATTACCATGATGGCTATAGACATGGGGATTCATGTATACGTAGAAAAACCGATGGCGAGTACATTTTGGGAAACAGAGCTTATGATGCAAAAGGCTCAAAAATTTAATAAAGTAGTTACTCAAATGGGCAATCAGGGACATTCGGAACCCAACTATTTTCAATTCAAAAGTTGGCAGGAAGCTGGTATCATCAAAGACGTGACACGCATAGATGCACATATGAATTTTGCAAGACGTTGGCATACTTGGGATGCTAATATCAAAGGTTTTCCATATCCAGAACGCATTCCCTCGACGTTGGATTGGGATATGTGGCAGATGCAAACTTTAGGTCATGATTATAATAAAGACTTTGTTAACGGACAGTGGCGTTGTTGGTTTGATTTTGGGATGGGAGCTTTGGGAGATTGGGGAGCACATATCTTGGACACAGCACATGAATTTTTACAATTAGGTTTACCTCATCGTGTAGAAGCAGTGAAACTTTTGGAGCATAATTCTTATTTCTTTCCGAAATCATCCACGTTGAAATTCAAATTTTCCAAAAGAAAGCATATGCCAGCTCTTGATATCAATTGGTATGATGGATTGGACAATTTACCAGAAATACCATCAGGTTATGGAGGTTCTAGCTTGGATCCAAATATACCAGCTCCTAGTACGGGTAAAGTAGAAACTGTGAAGTTGAACCCTGGGAAAATTATATATACTAAAGATTTGATATTCAAAGGAGGTTCGCATGCAAGTATCTTAGAGATTATTCCAGAAGAGAGGGCTCGTGAGGTAGCAAAACTTCTTCCAGAAATACCGAAATCACCCTCTAATCATTTTGCGAATTTCTTGAACGCTTGTAAAGGGTTAGAAAAATCACGTTCAAGTTTTGAAGTAGCAGGTCCATTGAGCCAAGTGTTTTGTTTAGGCGTCATTGCACAAAGGTTGAATGCTAAGTTTGATTTCGATGCAGTTAAAAAAGAAATTCCTAATGATCGTTTTGCCAATGCTTTGCTCTATGGTCCTCCACCAGCAAAAGGATGGGAGCAATTTTATCGAGTATAAAATAAATTAGACCATCTAGAAAAGCAAGTAGTTGCAGGATGGTCTAATTTTCTTTCTTTCTTTCTTTCTTTCCTTCCTTATTTCTTCTTAAAATGGTTTTACTTCAGGACTATTGAGGATTGATTGACAAATCAAATTACTTATATTCTTATCTATATTTAGGATCTCGTCATGCTTTTATACATAGTGCAAAAAGTATTAAATGATTTTATGTATTGCTGAATAGTAACTTATGTCTAAATTCATTTGAGAAATGATTATGATATGTTGAGATTAAAATTTATAATTTAATTAAGCAACTATGTTGCATTTGAATCTTGTTTTATTATATTTGCAACATAGTTGCAAATGCTATAACGTTTAATGGTTGAATTATTAAACTGAAATCAAAATCAAATCATGAAAATTAAATTTATCAAAAGTACTACTGTATTCGTGTTAACATCCTTAGGTCTTTTAGTTGGTATTGTATCGTGTAAAAAAGACGATGATACTCCAATACTAGGTAAGGAAGTGAGAGCATCCTTACAATTTACTGAGCTTGAAGGAACTAAAGGAGCGGCTCACGGAGATCATTTCCATGGTGTAGCTACTGCAAAAGAAGGCGCTGTGATCAAAATAAATTTTGATGCTTCAGGTCAATCACTAGCGAGTAGTGCTATTAATCTAAATGCTGAGATTGCCTATAAGGTCGACTTAAAAGTTTACGATGAAAATGGAGGCGAAATCCAAGATACTTATGTCAAGAATCTCACTACAGCAAATGAATATAAAGCTTTCCTAATCGGCGATAAATCGATCGCAAATGCAAATTCAGAAACGAATGGTGGAGCGATTTTTCAACCACGTGATACAATTTATGCAGACGGAACAAAGGTAAATGGTAAATATGAAATGACAGGCTTGATGGCTTTTTTTACATTAGGGAGTGAAAACAAAGGAAATACGAAGAGATTATCGTACATCTTACGTAAAATAGAGCCAGGTGTTAAATCAAAGATTGAACGTGTAGATCTACTTGATCTGGCATATGCCACTAAATTCCAAGGCAAGAATATCTTAGAATTGAAATTTGATATCAAATAAGTACTCTAATGATTTTAACTTGAAAAGGAAATTATAGAAATAGGCTATCCATTTTGGATAAGCAAGTACAGATATAGGAGAGGAGCTGTCTAATCATTGCAGTGCCCCCAAAAAGTTAGACACTTTCTGGGGGCATTTTTATGAATAAGAAAAACAAGCACAGTTTTGAATTTAAGTTGAGCTGTGTTAGACAAATGGATGAGCATTATCGTTCTGCAAAGTCTTTGGGAGAAGAATTCGGGATTACGTATTCTTTGTTTGAGACGTGGTACAAAATATATAAGTATCAGGGGGAATCGGGGCTACTTCCCAGGAAAGGGAAAAGACACTTTAGTGCTTCTTTTAAGCTTTCTGTCCTTACTGCAATCCGAGAAGAAAGTTTATCTTTGAAAGAAGCCCGTGTACGCTTTGACCTTTCCTCGGATGCCCATATCATTGAATGGCAGAAAAGGCTGGACAAGTTTGGTCCAGAAGGATTGGAGGCACGGCCAAAAGGGAGACCCTTGATGACAAAGAAAGCAAATCCGCAGATCAAGCGAAAAGTTAGAAAAACGAATAAAGCGCTCACGCGTGAAGAGGAACTTTTGCAGGAGAATGAGTATTTACGTGCAGAAAATGCCCTGCTAAAAAAGCTCAGCGCCTTAGCTCAAGCCGAAAACAAGCGAAAGCCATAATGGAGCTAAGGCATCAATTTGATCTTGATATCCTGCTGAGTTGCGTTAAAATGGCAAGAAGTACTTTCTATTATCATTCCAAGAAGGAGGGACAAGCAGATAAATACGAACAGGTGAAAGCGCAAATCAACAAAGTTTACCATGTACATAAGGGCCGCTTTGGCTATCGCCGCATTACCCTGCAGCTCAAACGGGATGGAGTGGATATGAATCATAAGACCATTCTTAGATTAATGAGGGAAATGGGTTTGAAGAGTCTGATCAGGATAAAGAAATACAGGTCATACCGGGGTGAACTGGGCAAGATCGCCCCCAATATCCTCAACAGGAAATTCCAGGCTGAGGGGCCTTTGCAAAAATGGGCCACGGATATTACTGAGTTCAAAGTCAAGGAAAAAAAGCTGTATCTCTCCCCAATAATTGATCTGTTTAATCAGGAAGTTATAAGTTATGAAATTACTGACAGGCCGGTCTTTAAAGGGGTAATGGATATGCTCAAAAAGGCACTGCCCAAAGCAAGGGGGGCATCACAACTGCTTTTACATTCAGATCAGGGCTGGCAATACCAAATGCCTAAATATCAACAGTGGCTCAAAGAAAACGGAATCACTCAAAGCATGTCCAGAAAAGGAAATTGCCTTGATAATGCCGTAATTGAAAATTTCTTCGGAATTTTAAAATCAGAACTGTTTTATCTAAAACAATACGAATCAACAGAGAAGTTAAAAAGCGAAATAGAAGATTATATCTCCTATTACAATAATCAACGGATAAAACTAAATTTAAATGGAATGAGCCCGACAGAATATCGAGCTCATTATTACAAATCTAATTAACTAAATTTGTCCAATATTTTGGGGGCAGTCCATCATTTGGACAGCTCCTTACTTATTGCTCTTCTATTGAATAGTAATGGTTAGCTTTCTAATAGCAGATTAAAAACTTATAGATTATGATTTAATTCAATTAGTTATAAGAATTTTCCAATAGGGTAATAGCGTCAAATAGTACACCGGCTTCACCCCTAAATGTTCCTGATCCTTCAGGTTTGTTATCCTTTGTGTACCACTCATAGAATCCTTTATTTTTTATAACCCGATCCAGCATGGGTTTTATTTGCTCATAGGCTTCTTTTTCGTAACCATTTTTTACCAACTGTTGGATCATGCGACCTCCGAACCAAGTCCAATCCCCACCGTTTTGATATCCATATGGATACATCCCTTTATTTTTGAATGAACCTGCAGGATAAGTCGGATAGATCGTCAAGCCGATTGTGGCAGCACCAGAATCTTTCACATTTTTCACCATCTTATCTAAGGCTGTTTTTATTTGTTCCTTACTCAGCAAATTGGCTTCGATAGCAATAGCAGTACCACCATGATAGTAGATCTGATTCTCATCAAAATCTGAAGAAAATGGCGATCCATTGATATAGATATGAGGGATAAATTTTTGATTTTTCTTATCCCAAAGATGCTTCATTGTATTGGAAGCGATTTCATCGCGGATGGGTTTCCACTGGGATGCTTTTTCAGGAACGAGCTCTATATAATTGTCCAAAGCAATTAAAAACATCGCATTATCATAAACGTCTAATGCAATATGAGAATTTTCATCTAAATGCACACCCCAATCATGTTCAGGTTGTACGTCACCCCAATCAACTGTCGTTGCACCCCAAAGTAAACCATAAGTTTTATTGTATCGTTCATTCATTAAGAACTGGAGGGCATTTTCCATTTTGTCTTTAACGATACTATTACCCACCTTGTCCGATAAGAAAGATGTATCCTGTGATGCTTTCACATATTTGTAAACAGCCTGAATCAAAGAAGTTTCCTGATCTGTTTCTACGGTATTTTTATGCCCCGCATAATCTGGAGCTAATACATTTGTTATCGTATAGTAGTCAGATGTGCCATTTTTTAAGCTCGCTTTTTTAACAAAGCCATCTGCAATATTCCCATCAGGCCCCTGTAGTTTTAGAAATATAAGCAATTGATCTTTTATTTGCTCGTGAGGATGCACTTGTGTAGCTAAATTGATAAAGGTATTGTAATCTCTGATCCATACCTCTCCATATCCATCTCCAGCATTGAAACCGGATTTTATGGTATTGGTTGCCATATCTTTGACTAGTTGAAAACTACTGTCTTTTTTCATGTCGGCCTGCCAACTATTTTGTGTTCCTTTGCTTCCACTTGGATTGCAGGAAAATAAAAGGGCAGAGGAAGCTATTGCAAAAAATAGGTTTTTCATATTTTTAAATGTTTAGTTTAAAATTGGTTACATTTTGAATCTTTAATGTATGATTGGATCACTTTTGCCGGCTGTTTTCCAAGGTTACGAAGTGTATATGATCCTGTTGCAGCTGGAATGGCAAATGTCTCAACATAATTAAAAACTTCCCTCATACCATTTGCAGTTGTTAATTCCACAGCTTCACCCTCAACGAGCATCAGAATATGACACTGATTTTTTGTTTCAATCGTTACCTCTTGGTCAAAGTCATAGCGTACAACATCATAAAAATGATCCTCATGAGTAGCTAAGTGAACTTTTGTTGCTTGATCATCAATTTTGTGAGAAACAGGTTTCGCAATTAGGGTATCGTTGACTACTTGTCCTTTTCTTTCAAAATTAAGATTGTCAAAAGCACGGTCGATATTTAAAGGACGTGGTTTGCCATCCAAATCAGGTCTTACCCAATCGTACATTTTAAAGGTGAAGTTGTATGGAGTCGCACTGATTTCTAGAACTAAATTATCGATACCCGACGAATGTACAGTACCATGTGGAATCAAGAATAAATCATGCTTTTTAGATTCAAATTTTTGAATATATTGATCTACCTCAATGGCTTCTCCGGTTTTAAAACTATGTTCTAAAGCCGTGCGAAACTCATTTTTATTGATGTCGTCTTGAAAACCTAGGTATACTTGTGCATCTCCTTTTCTGTCGACAATGTAGTAGGTTTCATCTTGGGTAAAGTTTTCTCCAAATTGTGACTTTGCATACTGCGGGCTAGGGTGACACTGTATTGATAAATTTCCTCCATCAAAGGTATCTAAGAAATTGAATCTGATTGGAAAATCTACACCAAATCTTGGTTCAGCCAAACCCAGTACATTTTTTCTTTCAGTAAACATCAATTGATCAAATGAAATTTCCAAAAGCAGATCATTAAATTTTAATGATAAACCATTTTCAGGGACAATCATCTCGAAGGACCAAGCGTAGTTTTTTGCATTTTGATCTATTCCTGTTAGATGATCTTTCATCCATTGACCGCCCCAAACACCGGATTCAAATGTCGGTTTTACTCTAAAATAATTAACAGACATTTCATGCAAGGTCTGTCTTAAATCAGAACCACTCATCCAAGGTAGGGTTTCGTCAGATTGCTGGTCTGCCATGATTTCTATCCGAGATAGGATTGAATTTTTGTGGCTATTTAATGCTTGCCAATCCACAAAATAATATCGTTTGTAAATCTGTTTTGGATCTTTTGAACTGCTGCATCCTAAGTTCCATGCTTTCCCAGCTCTCATGCGCTGAATTAGGACACTTTTAGGCAAATCAACATACATAATTGAAGCTTGATTATCTAAAAGAGCTGCTCCAGGTCCGTAAAAGATGATATACTCTTGGTTATTTGCGAGCATATCATGGAATTTCGCTAATTTTTCAGCGTTAAAATAAGAAGATAATGGAAGAGGAGATTTTTTTCCAAATAAGGGATCATTTCCACCAAGATAAGGTGCTACCTGATTATTAATAATCTCTTCTGATAAAAGTGCTTCATCAATAGCGATGAAGCGCGGTTTAATACCACAATTTTCAAATTCTTTTGAAATATTTTCGATGACAAATTCCCAGTTTACTCCAACAAAACCATCGATGATATGTATCTTCTTGTCGTGAAGTATACGGGCCAGTTTTTGGAATGAGTTTGAAATTTCACCTGTAGCAGGGAAAGCGGGCATAATATTGTACTGTACCGTTGCTGAGTCTGTAGTGATATGCATGTTAAATTATTTTGTTGAAATCTGTTAAATGTATAGCTAACTTATTTACGGGCTTTATCTTTCCAATATTTCTCTATTTCTTCTAGAGGCTTACCCTTAGTTTCAGGTAAGAATAGGAGTACGGTTATAAAAGCAATCGCACAGAAGAATGCAAATAGCCAAAAAGTGTAGCGAGCTCCCCAAGCATCTAGGATGATGGGGGTCAATTGACCGATAATGGCATCTGAAATCCACATAACCAAGATACTGATACCCATGGCACGTGCTCGGATCGAATTGGGGAAAATCTCTGAAGCAACCACAAACTTTAAAGGACCGATAGAAAAGGCAAAGAAAAACATAAACGAAAGTATCGAAATGATTAAAGCCGTATTGTTAATCTCTTGATTTGTTGCAAATAGAAACCCGGTCACAATTAAGCTGAGGGTAGCCCCCAATGTTCCAAATACATATAGAGGTCTTCGTCCCCAGTTGTCAACTTTCCATATTGCAAAGCATGTGAATAGTACGTTTGCAAGTCCAAAGAACAATTGCGCATGATAGGAATTGCTCATCGAAATGCCCGAATCCAAAAGAATCGTCGGACCATAGTAAACAATGGCATTAATACCACTAAGCTGTGAGAATAGCGGTAAGAGTAAACCCAGTAAAAATGCTTTTCTGTAAACCGGAGAAAAAAGATCTTTTAGATTTCCTTTCGTTTCAGGTGGGCTATCTTGTAGATTTGGGAGATTAATTTTAGCACTTATTTCAGCTACCTCAGCGTTTCTTCCAACTTTTAGTAACCAACGTGGGCTTTCAGGAACAAAATATGCTCCAATAGAAAGTAATATTGCAGGTATTGCTCCAACTAAAAACATGATCCGCCACTGTCCATGGTTTTCCGAGGGAAGATGTTGAATAATCAGATAATTACTGATATAAGCGATAAGAATACCAAAAGTAATTGCAAGTTGATAGGAAGTCACTGCTCGGCCCCTAAATTGGCTGGGGGATATCTCTGCAATGTATAGCGGAACAACAATAGAGGCAATCCCCACACCTATGCCACCAAGACCGCGAAAAAGAATAAGCATCATATAGCTCGTGCTCAGTCCACAACCTATTGCGGATACTAAAAATAGAATAGATGCAACGATAAGCGCAGGCTTGCGGCCATACCTATCGCTAAAGCTACCTGTGAAAATCACGCCCACTATACAACCAATTAAAGCTGAACTGACAAATATGCCCTCTTGATTTGGGGTTAATCCAAAAAAATGCTTTACTAAAGGTAATGCTCCTGCTATAACGGCCATATCAAATCCGAAAAGTAGTCCCCCTAGCGACACGATACATAGAATAAGGATGAAAAATTTATTCATATTAAGGTTTTATAATTAGTATGTATATACATACAAACATATATTTATTTTTTTAATAATGCAAAAAATCTTACTTTAGCCTAAGTAATAAATATGATGAATCTTAAAATAGACCATAAAAGTCCGATACCATTACATATACAGGCCGAGAATTTGTTGCGCGAACTGATCAAGCAACCGGAATATATTGATGGGAAATTATTGCCAAATGAAATTGAACTGGCTAAGCGCCTGGCAATTTCACGTTCAACATTACGGCTGGCAATCAATAAGTTGGTTTACGAAGAGCTGTTAATCAGGAAGAAGGGGATCGGTACTAAGGTAGCAAGTGCCAAATTCAGTTCAAAGTCCAAAAATTGGTTAAGTTTCTCCCAAGAGATGAAAAATCGGGGTCTCGAGGTGAAAAATTTTGAACTTCATGTTAGTTGGGAAATTCCTGATAAAGCAGTTGCACAATTTTTTGATGTACCAGAAGATTTGAAGTTACTTAAATTAGAACGTTTGCGGGGCAAAAAAGACGATCCCTTTGTTTATTTTATCTCTTACTTTCATCCACGTATTGGGTTGACTGGAGATGAAGATTTTAAACGTCCGCTTTATGAAATATTAGAAGCAGATTTTCATATTGTAGCCGATCTGTCTCAGGAAGAACTGGATGCGATGCCTGCTAATAAATTTATCGCCGACAAGCTTGAAATAGCTATTGGTGCACCTATTTTGTCAAGGAAGAGATTTGTCTTTGATCAATCAGGAAGGCCTATTGAATACAATCTTGGATATTATCGTGCTGAGAGTTTTACGTATACCGTCGAAAGTAGACGCGATTATTAGTATATAAAATGAATCTGGATAATTAATTATCCAGATTCATTTGTAACAAAGTTTTTATTTTTTATCTAAAGTTTCTTTAGCCCAATCGTTCATTAGTAGAATCGCTTTGCTTAAAACTCCGGCAGAGCCTTTGAACTTACCAGAACCACTAGGAACATCATTTTTTCCATACCATTCGTAAAACCCTTTGTTTTTAACAACTCGGTTGATCATAGGTTGAATCTGTTGATAAGCCTCTTTTGTATAGCCGTTTAGTACTAATTGTTGGATCATTCTGCCACCAAACCAGGTCCAGTCACCACCATTTTGATAAGCATAGGGCTTTGACATCCAGCCTTTAAAAAATCCTTCTGGGTAAGTAGGGTAGATTGTAAGTCCAATACTAGGCATGCCAGATAACCGTACATTTTCTAACATTTGATCATTTACAATTTTAATCTGTTCCTTACTTAGAAGTCCCGATTCAATAGCTATGGTCGTTCCACCGTGGTAATGAATTTTATTTTCATCAAATCCTTCAGGCAATGGCGAATCTTTAGGATAAATATGTGGAATGAATTTATGTAGTTTCTTATCCCACAGATGCTTCATCGTATTGATCTCAATTTCATTTTTAAGACTTTTCCATTCAGCAACTTTTGGAGCATCAGGGAGTATATCAATTAGCGTTTTCAAAGCTATGATGTACATAGCGTTGTCATAGACATCAATGGCTTCATTGGATAGATTATTCCAGTCGCAACCAAAATCATCATGTGGTTGGACATCGCCCCAATCAGCTGTCATTGCGCCCCAAAGCAGTTTATATTCCTTATTGTACCGCTCTCTATTTAAATAATCCAGCATCAGTTGGATCCGATCTTTTACAAGTATGCCGCCGATGCTTTCTTCAAGGATACTATAATCTTTTGTTTTTGCGATGTACTTGCCAAGGAGTTGAATAAGCGAAGTTTCTTGATCAGTCTCTACGGTATTTTTAAAGCCTACATGTTCAGGGTCATTCACAGAGTAATACGGCGTATCATCATGCCAGGTGAAATCTTTTTTTAGCACGTAGCCATCTACCATTTCACCATTTTTCTGTTGCATTTTAAAGAATACCAATATAGCTCCTCTCACTTCCTCTTTAGTACGTTCCTCTAGTGCGGTTTCGATAAAAGTATTCAAGTCGCGCGCCCATATTTGGGAATAACCGCTTCCTGCATTAAAACCTTCTTTAATAACCTGCCTAGCTAAGCTGTCTACAAATATTAAATTCTTATCAGCTAAAATGGTTTTTGCGAGTTGAATATCCTCAGTTTTCTGTTTAGATGAACAGCTTGCTAATAAAAGTGCGATAGTAAAGATTGATATGCATCTTTTCATAATGAATTAAATTTGGTTTATTCTGTATGTGTATACATTCAAAAGTATGAAAAATCAACGTATGATTTCAATTTTTAATGCTTTAATTTATTTGGTATTCATAATTTTACAATTATTTTCCATTTCAGTAGATTTACTGTTTACTATTTTTTAAAGCTTAATTTCGAAGTATGTATATACATTTGAAATTTATTTTATAAGTTTGTGTGTAAACCTTAAATACGATGATAAAAAACATTTTCATATATTGTTTGGGAGTGCTGAGCTATATTTCGTGCTCCTACGCACAGCAAAAACAACATTTAACCCAATATGTTAAACCTAATATAGGTTCGGTTCATAGTCGGTATTTCTTTTATACTCCAGCGGCAGTACCTTTTGGAATGGCCAAATTAGCACCTAGTACAGATGGTAGTTATGGAAACCGCTCCGGCTGGGAGGCTGTTGGTTATGATGATAGACATCATTCAATAGCAGGATTTCCCCATTTTCATGAATTTCAAATCGGCGGAGTTGTCTTTGCACCAACAGTTGGGGAAATAAAAACCAATGCTGGTAAAGTGGATGTGCCCCATAGTGGTTACCTGTCTTCTTTTGATAAAGCAGATGAATTTGCCACTTCAGGATATTATCGTGTCAAATTAAAAGATTATGATGTTCAGGCAGAACTAACAGCCACAAAAAGGGTTGGGTTTCATAAATATACATTTCCTGCAACTGATTCAGCAAATGTAATTTTTGATATCGGTCATGTTATGGGAGAAAGTGGCCCTGTAATCGATGCTGAGGTCACTTACGATCAGCAACATGTATGGGGTTATGTGATAACAAGTCCGCTCTATGTGCAGAAATATCAAAAAGGAGCCGATATAAAAATGTATTTTTTTGCTGAGATTGATAAATTACCGGTCGCACATGGTACCTTTTTAGATTCAGAAACTTTTGCGGATAAAAAAACGATAAAAGGTAAAGGAGCAGGTCTCTATTTACGCTTTAAGACCAAAAAAGGGGAAGCGATTGAACTAAAGACAGGTCTATCCTATACTTCGATTGAAAATGCTAAATTGAACCTGCTTCAGGAAGCTAAAAAGTTAAATTTTGAGAAAGCGAAGAAGAATGCACTTCAGATTTGGGATGCCGAATTGGGACGCGTTCTTGTTGAAGGAGGTAAAATTGAAGACCGGACTAAGTTCTATACAGCGCTTTATCATGCCTTATTGGGAAGAGGCTTAGCCAGTGATGTCAATGGTGCATATCCTAAGAATGACGGTAGTATCGGACAGATTCCTTTAAATGGGAAAGGTATTCCGGTACATCATCATTATAATACTGATGCCATCTGGGGAGCTTTTTGGAATCTGACACAATTATGGTCTATTGCATATCCTGATTATTATAATGATTGGATCCAAAGTCAATTGCTCGTATATAAAGATGCAGGTTGGTTAGGAGATGGTATTGCTAATAGTAAATATGTGTCCGGTGTGGGTACTAATTTTACAGGACTTGCAATTGCTGCCGCATATAATGTTGGAATCAGAAATTATGATGTTGATTTAGCCTATGAAGCAGTTAGAAAAAATGAATTAGAATCTAAAGATCGGCTTCCGGGGGCAGGCAAACTGGATGTAGGAGTTTTTGTCAATAAAGGTTATTCCCCTTATATAAAAGATGAGACCGGCAATCCAGAGCTCTTAACTAATGGATCTCCATTTGGTGCTTCGCATACCTTAGAGTATGCCTTTTCAGCTGCAGCGGCGGCACAATTTGCGAAGTCTTTGAAACATGAGTCGGACTACAGTGTGCTCAATAAATTATCAAATGCATGGCGGACGTTGTATGATCCCTCAACCAAATTTATGAGACCTAAGGATGGTGAAGGAAGATTCATTCAAAATTTTAATCCCTATGAATCATGGCGTGGTTTTCAGGAAGGAAACGCCTGGCAATACACTTTTTATGTTCCACACGTTCCGCGGGAGTTAGTAAAACTTGTCGGTCAAGATTTGTTTAATCGACGTTTAGATAGCATCTTTACAATTTCGCAAAAGAATATCTTTGGAGGAGGCGCACATATTGATGCCTTTGCTGGGATTGAAAGTCTCTATAATCATGGCAATCAACCTAATTTACATATTTCCTGGTTGTTTTATTTCTCCGGACGACCGGATCTGAGTCAGAAGTGGGTGCGCGCAATCTGTAATGAGTTCTATGGTACAGAAGCAATACACGGTTATGGTTTTGGACAAGATGAAGACCAGGGACAATTGGGGGCTTGGTACGTCATGTCAAGCATAGGGTTGTTTGATGTAAGAAGCTTAACCAGTGAGAATCCATCTTTTCAAATTGGGGCTCCTCTTTTTGATCGCGTAACTATTGAGCTGCCTAAAACACTACGCAAAAATAAGTTTGAAATCGAGGTGAAAAACCAAGATACGAGTAGGATATATTTGGATAAAATTCAGTTGAATGGAAAGGTCCTATCTGGTTTAGAATTGCCATTTGAAGACTTGGTAAAAGGAGGGAAGATGAGCATTGTTTTAAAGAATAAATAATCATCATCATTCATATTGTGATCCATGATGGTCCGTATTCACTAATTGTGAATATGGACCATTTTTCGTTTTAATACATTGGATTTAAATTAGGGTTTGCGGGTGATGGATACAGCTACGTATTACATCATAACGATGTTCAAAGTACGCTAATCTGCTGAAAAGGTGCCCACTTTTTCATGAACTTTAATTTTAAGTATTGATGCCTGTTTTGTTGGTTAAATTGATAAAACTTGCAAAGATGTGTTAAGTTTTTGTTAACTTAACCTGGACGTAATCAAATTCTACATTTGATAATGTATACTTAACAATTAACCAATATTGTAAACCTTTTCTTTGTTGCCAAAGGAAATGAAACCAAAAACCATGAAAAAAAAGTATGTTCTACTGCCCATAATGATTGGGCTGTCCCTACCCAATTGGGCCAACAGTAAACCTGCATTTCTGTCTTCTGCCATTGATTTCGAATGGAAAGATCTAAAGCAAGAGACTATTAAAGGAAGTGTAAAAACTCCAAATGGTAGCCCTGTTATGGGCGCTTCCATTACGAACCTATCAACTGGTAAATCTACGCAAACAAATGCTGATGGGGCATTTGAAATTGCTGGAACCATGGGACAAAACCTTAAAATTACAATGGTGGGCTACCATGCACAAACACTCAAAATTGAATCGAATGTTTTAAAGGTAATGCTGCAAGAATCCGATCAATCATTGGACGAAGTTGTTGTAGTAGGTTATGGGAGACAGAAGAAAGTCAACCTGACGGGAGCAGTGACTCAGATCGATTCCAAATTTTTAGAAGATCGACCCGTAGCCAATGCAACACAAGCATTACAAGGTGCAGTTCCCAATGTAAATGTAACGTTTACCAACGGACGTCCCGGAGGTGGAGGAAATGTCAATATCCGTGGATTTGCTTCCATTAATTCCGCCAATGCACAGCCCCTTATTTTAATCGATGGAGTACCCGGAAATATCAATACCATCAATCCGAGAGATATTGAATCGATTTCGGTATTAAAGGATGCCGCGGCTGCGGCTGTCTATGGTGCTAGAGGTGCATTTGGAGTCATGTTGATAACGACCAAGAAAGGAAAGGCTGGGAAGATGAACATCAACTATAGTAACAACTTTGGTTGGGCAGGTCTTACAGTAAATACGGACTTTATGACCAATGGTTATGATGCCGCTAAATTGAACGATGAAGCTTTTGTACGCGCAACGGGTAACCGTTATACCGGTTACACCGATGAAGATTATGCCGAGCTATTAAAACGTAAAAATGACCCTTCATTACCATCTGTGGTGATTCAAAATAGAAATGGTAAGGATCAATATGTCTATTATGGCAATACAGATTGGTGGAATGAAATATACCGAAAGACACAAACTTCCATGGAGCATTCGTTGAATTTTTCGGGAGGTACAGATAAAATCGACTATTATATCTCTGGTAGATTATACGAGAAAGGTGGATTGATGAAAATCAATCAGGATAAATATAATGCCTATAATGTTCGCTCTAGAATCAATGCACAAGTTACACCATGGTTGAAAGTAAGTGCGAATACTCAATTAAATTATCAAAACTATACCTATCCAGGATGGAATTCAAGTCCTGATAACAATAACAATTTTATTTCAACAACCGTACACGCTTTGCCGTCGTATGTTCCTTTAAATCCTGACGGTACAGCAACTTATCGTACCGAGTTGAATAATTATAATATCGGTGATGGTATTTTTGCCGATTTGTTGCATGGCAAATCTAAAGGCGGTCAAGATCAATTTGAATTTATCAATATGTTTGAGGCTGTTGTTAAGGTCAATGAAGATTTGAATATTACCGGTAATTATACCTATACCCACAATCCGGTTCACAGTTGGAACCGCCGTACCCAAGCACCATGGTCCGTTTTCCCTGGGGTAGTAGATTTATTGGGTAATGATACATTTACAGAAAATATTGTTAATAATCCAAAACACTCGCTCAACATTTTTGCCAATTATAACAAGCAGTTAGGCGATCATCAAATTGGTGGAACAGTAGGTTTCAATCAAGAAACGACAGGCTATAAACGCATTGGTGGTACTGGTAACAATTTATTGTCAGAAGATCTGAACGATTTTAATTTAGCTACAGGACAGATGCAATTGCTGGGCGGAGCAAACACCTGGGCACTGAGAGGGTATTTTGCTCGTGTTAATTATAATTACAAAGGTAAATATCTCTTGGAAGTAAATGGTCGATATGACGGTACCTCTAAATTTCCTGTAAAACAACGAAATGGATTTTTCCCTTCTTTCTCAGGAGGATGGCGCTTGTCTGAGGAAACATTTATGGAGGGTGCAAAATCCTTTATCAATGAAGCTAAGCTTAGAGTCTCTTATGGAGCTTTAGGTAACGCTCAGGAAGCAGATGCGTACGGATACCTAGAATTGTTACGGTCAGGTCAATCTAACTATATTACGCAAGGGGCCAAATCACAATATTTGAGTATACCCCTGCCTACATCAGCCGATCTCACCTGGGAACGTACAAGTACACTGAACTTTGGTACAGATCTAGAATTTATGAAAAATCGGTTGAACGTTTCATTTGATTATTACATCCGAAATACATTGGATATGCTGATTCCCGGTAAGACTTTATCTGCTGTATTTGGTGCAGCTTCACCTAAAACAAATGCCGGCGATCTTCGAAATAATGGTTGGGAGGTTTCGCTCGCATGGAAAGATCGGGTGGATTTAAATGGAAAACCATTTGGTTATAATATCGGTTTAGGATTATCCGATTCTAAAGCTAAGATTACCCGATTTGACAATGAAAAGATGTTATTAAGCAACTACTATGTTGGCCAAGAATTAGGAGAAATCTGGGGATATAAGACCGATGGATTTTTCAAATCAGAAGATGAAATTGCGAACTGGAAAGTCAATCAAGATTATGTCGATAAGCAACGTTTAGCAGCGACAGGAGATTGGTCTAAGTTGCATCCGGGCGATTTAAAATTTGTAGATATCGGAGGTAAGTTGGATGAAAATGGTAAGAGTATCGGACCTGATGGGAAAGTTGATGCAGGTGATAATACCCTCACTAATCCGGGCGATCAGGTGATTATTGGTAATAGCCGCGCACGCTATACTTTTGGTGTTAATCTTGGTGCTAACTGGCAAGGTTTTGATGTTTCTGCATTCTTCCAAGGTATCGGAAAGCAAAATTGGTGGCCTGGCGCCAATGCCGATAAATTCTGGGGACCCTATTCAAGACCTTATTATTCATTTGTTCCAAAAGATTTCGAACAAGATGTTTGGACACCTGAGAATACCGATGCTTATTTTCCGATGTTACGTGGATATATTGCATTAAATGATCGTGGTTCACTAAATGTAAAATCAGATCGTTATTTGCAGGATTTGGCTTATATCCGTTTAAAAAACCTAACCTTAGGTTATACGGTACCACAGCATTTATTAAAACGATTGAAGTTGAGTAATTTACGTATCTATGCTTCAGGTGAAAACCTATGGACAGCAACGAAATTAAGGTCAAAATACATCGATCCAGAGCAAGCTGCTCAAGAAGCAAATGGACGTTCCTATCCCGTGTCTAAAACTATTTCCTTTGGTTTAGATTTAACATTTTAAAATATGAAAAAGACATTTTTAATATATGCATTGCTAGGTTTTGGTCTTGGATCTTGTAATAAAGACTACTTGGGACGAGAACCTGAGTCCAGTATAAAACCTGAAGATTCCTTTAAAACAGTGAAGGATCTAGGTTTATTTACCAAATCATTTTATGATGTTGCACTTCCTTCAGCAGAAGGGGTTTACAACGAATCTGTTGATAATATAGTTAAATCCACGTTGGATGATGAAATAACGGGTAAGCGAATTGTACCTGTAAGTGGAGGTGGATGGACATGGGATAATTTGCGTAATATCAATTTTTTTCTTGAAAACTGTTTTAAAACCGTACCTGAAAATTTAGCGGCGCCTTACGCTGCTGAAGCCAGATTTTTTAGAGCCTATTTTTATTTTGACAAACTGAAGCGTTTCGGAGATGTGCCTTGGTATGATCAAGTGATCAGCCAATATGACGAAGAGCAATTGTCACGTTCGCGCGATCCACGGACGTTAGTTGTCAATAATATTATGGCCGATTTGGACTATGCAATTAAGAATCTCGGTACCGAAGTCAATGATGAACAAGTAAATAAATGGACCGCATTGGCATTGAAATCACGGGTAGCATTGTTTGAAGGGACGTTCCGGAAATACCATAAGGAATTTAATTTACCGGATGCCGAAGTGCTGCTCAAACAAGCCGCTGCTGCATCGTATGAAATTATGGAGAGTAAGAAATACAGTATCTATAATGCGGCAGGTACAGACTCGTACGGTGCTTTGTTTAGAAGTGTCGACAACATCGATAAGGAGGTTATGTTGACAAGAAAATTCTCCGATGGACTACAGATCTGGCACAATGTTAATTATTATACCATCACGGCATCTTATGGTAAACCAGGTTTAGAAAAAAACTTAGTAAACTCCTATTTAATGAAAGATGGATCACGATTTACTGATAAACCTAATTATGATAAAATGACTTTTAAAGATGAGATTGTCGATCGCGATCCACGTTTAAGTCAGACAATCCGTACACCGGGATACAAACGTATCGGTGGGGCGGCGCCTGTTGCTCCAAATTTTGGTAATTCAGTCACGGGTTATCAATTAATCAAATTTGTCGGAGATGTCAAATACGATAATTTTAATCGATCCGTAAATCCGATGCCTATCTTTCGATATGCTGAAGTACTATTAAATTATGCCGAAGCTCAGGCAGAATTAGGAGTTATCAAACAAAGTGATTTGGATATGTCAATCAAGTTGCTGCGAGATCGGGTAGGAATGCCAAATCTAGATTTAGCCCAAGCTATAAGTCGGCCAGATCTTTACTTAGCACAAGATTACGATCCCAACAATGTTATGGGCGCTTTTAAAGGGGTGATTTTGGAAATACGGAGAGAACGTCGTGTAGAACTGGTCATGGAATCTTTCCGTTGGGATGATATCAGAAGATGGAAAGTAGGTCAAATGGTGACGCGTCAATTTAAAGGCATGTATTTTCCGGGAACTGGAAAATACGATCTTGATAATGACGGAAAGGATGATGTTTGGATCTATGAGGGAGACAAGCCCGTTGCGAAAAACATACAGTTGTTAAAGTTGGGATCGGAAATATTGTTAGAAAACGGTAACAGTGGAAATGTCATTATCAATAAACATATTACCAAGAAGTTTGATGAAGGACGGGATTATCTATATCCACTCCCAGTACAGGAGTTACAGTTAAATCCTAATTTAAAACAAAACCCTTTTTGGGTAAATTAATCTAATAAAAGTTCCTATCACAATCTATATATTTGTTGATAGGAACTTTTTTAAAACCAAACCTTTATGATGAAAATTACGCCAAAACCCCTATTGGTATTTTGCTTGTTACTTGTATTAACTACTGGTATTTTTGCGCAACAACAGGAGAATATCAACATTACTCATTTGCCTTATATCCAGGGGGTCACCAATAGTTCCGTTCATATTATCTGGACGACTAATAAACCAGCTACAGGTTGGGTGGAACTTGCACCGGACGATTCATCCCATTTTTATCACACAGCGAGACCAAAGTTCTTTGCTACCGAATATGGTTTCAAAAAAGTTGGAACTGTACATCAGGTTACCTTAACCAACCTAAAGCCGGGCACCGTGTATCGTTATCGGGTATACAGCCAGGAGGTTTTGAAGCATGTTGGCGTTCAGGTTGAATATGGGAAAATCGTTGCAACGAATGTCTATAAGGAAAAGCCTTTGTCTTTCCGGACACTCGGTTCTTCCTCGAGGACCCAATTTGCTGTGGTCAATGATATTCACGGACGAAATGAATTGCTCAATAAACTTTTAGATCTTTCCGACCTTCCGAAACAAGATTTTATTGTCTTTAATGGCGATATGGTTGATAATTTATTAAGCGAAAATCAGATGTTCGCAGGTTTTATGGATACAGCTATTAAACGCTTTGCAAGTGAAAAACCCATGTTCTATTCAAGGGGTAATCATGAAACCCGTGGTCCGTTTGCGATTGAATATCCACGTTATTTTCCAACACCGACAGGAAAGCTTTATTATCAATTTAATCATGGAGAAACAGGAGTCATCGTACTTGATTGTGGCGAAGATAAACCTGATACCGATATGGAGTACAGTGGCATTGTCGATATGGATCGCTACCGTACAGAACAGGCTGAATGGCTAGAGAGAGCAGTGGAAAATACTGAATTTAAAAACGCCAAATATAAAGTAGTTATCTGTCATATGCCTCCATTTGGTGGTTGGCATGGTGAACAGGAAATTCTGGATAAGTTTGTTCCCATTCTTAATCGTGCCGGTGTGCAGGTCATGTTGAGTGGGCACTTGCATAAGCATATTATCAAACCGGCAACAGCAGAGATCAAATTTCCAATTATAGTAAACTCAAATAATAATGTGTTAAAAGTTGATTTGACATCTGAAAAAGGAATTTTTCTAATTGTCGATCAACAAGGTAAAATGGTGGATGAGGTGGTTATAAAACCATTGCATTAACTTACACAATTTTGCTGGTCAAAGAACAGCAACATGAATTGAAAATAACAAAAAGCAATCACTGGAGATTTCCTATGGTTGCTTTTTTATCCTAAATAGTATCAGTTGTTTATCAAAAATAAAAAAATTCACCTGTACAGATTAAAACCAGATAAGCAGTCGACATTCATAATATATTACATGAGAATCATATTTTTATCCATTTAATAGATTTCAATACTTGGTTACATTTGTAGTAAGAGTTTAATTTATATTCACTAATTATTATGATAAAACAATACCTAGGAATTTTTCTATTCCTATTTTTTATACATTATTCTGCAACAGCTCAGGAACATCAGAAATTAGATGGGGTATGGCGTTTCCGGTTGGATGAAAAAAATGTAGGGCTGGCACAAGGTTGGCAAAAACAAGATTTAGATAAACGTATTGCTATTCCTGGGACAACCGATCAGGCCAATTACGGTGAAAAAACAACAGGTTCAGATTTTGGGATCTTGACCCGAGCCTATAAATATTACGGTCCCGCTTGGTATCAAATGGATTTTGTTGTACCTGCGAACTGGAAAGATAAACGTTTATATCTAAATTTAGAACGTGTGATGTGGGAGTCTAAGGTTTTTATTGATGATAAAGAGATTGCAACGTACGATGCGTTAAGTTCTGCACATCTTCATGACCTTGGATATGTATCACCCGGAAAGCACCGATTGACGGTACGTGTCAATAACGATATGATCCACAATATAGGAGACAAAGGTCACGTCTACACAGAATATACACAAAGTATTTGGAATGGCATGGTTGGTCAGGTAGAGTTGATTGCTAAAAATGCGATAAGATTACAAAATCCGCAAGTATTTACGAAGATCTCTCCAAAAAAGCTGCAGATAAAAGATACTCTCGTAAATGAAGGCGGGGAGCGTAGAAATCTTTCGCTATCCATCATATTATCAGATCGTAAGACGAAGGATAAAGTCTTTGAGACAAAAAAGAATATTGACGTGCGAGGCGTACGACAAGTATTGGATATAGAAGAGCAGATGCCGGATTTAGTGAAATTATGGGATGATATGAACCCAAATTTGTACACGCTTTCTATTCAAGTTCTAGATAAGAAAAACAATGTGTTGGACACGAAGGAAATGGAAATAGGCTTTCGTGAGATTACAGCTTCTAAGTCAAAAATAATGATTAATGGCAAACCTGTTTTCTTTCGCGGAAACCTAGATTGTGTCCATTTTCCTTTGACAGGATATCCAGCAATGCACGTTGAAGAATGGGAACGTATCTTTAAAATATACAAAGATTATGGTTTAAATCATGTTCGCTTTCACTCTTGGTGTCCTCCTGAAGCTGCATTTCAGGCAGCAGATCGCCTAGGGTTATATCTACAGCCTGAAGTAATATGGTTAGACTGGTGGATGGCCGCAGATAACCCAGGCCGTGAAGAGATGAATACAAAAGGCAGACCGCAAGGGTTGGGCAGTAATCCTTCGGCAGATGCTTTCACACAGAAAGAGATTTACCGCATGTTTGCATCTTACGGTAATCATGCTTCTTTTGCAACCATGTCTATCGGTAATGAGTTAGGCAATTCAAATTTCGATGTGATGGAGTCATGGCTAAAACCTTATAAGGAAAATGATAACAGAAGATTGTACGCAGTTTCATCCGCACGTAAGATCACGGATATGGACCAATTTATCGCGACACATTATATTGATAAGCTTGGTGGTACGCGAGGTATACTCGGAGCACACACCGATTGGGATTTTGAAAAAGTATACAGTCAGTCTAAAATACCTGTCATTGCACATGAAATTGGGCAGTGGCCCGTATATCCGAAATGGGATGAGATAAAAAAATATACCGGAGTATTAAAAGCGCGCAATTTTGAAGAATTCAGAGAGCAGGCGCGCAAAAACAATATTGAGGAGCAAAATGAAGAATTTGTTCAGGCATCAGGAGCATTGAATCAAATCATGTATAAACATGAAATCGAATCTTTCCTAAGAACGCCGTCTGCGGCAGGTATACAGTTGTTAAGTATGCAGGATTATCAAGGTCAAGGCGAAGCACTGATAGGTTGGTTGGACGTATTTTACGATAGTAAAGGAATCACAACACCCGAGAAATTTAGAATGCATAATGATACCACTGTTACCCTCTTGCGTATACCCAAATTTGTATGGAAGGCCGAAGAACCATTTTTAGCCAAAGTGCAACTGGCACATTATGGATCAACCGATATACAGGATGGTATCTACTGGAATATCAAAGATGAAGAGAGTCGTGTAATTGCAAAAGGTACCTTTGCGAAAAGAACATTTGCTAGAGGCACTTCAGATCTAGTTGGTGAAATTAAAACCAATTTATCTGCGGTTCAAAAAGCAGGTAAATTGACCGTAGAAGTTGGTTTGGAAAATAGAGCCAATAAAAATGAATGGCAGATATGGGTATATCCTACAGTTAAAAAAGAGGAAACGAAAAAGGTCTATGTTGCAAATAGGTTTGATGCAAAAACTGAAGAAGTCCTTAAAAATGGAGGGACGGTATTACTGGATGCTTCCGATCTTGGAAACTTAGAGACCTCCGATATCATCAGTTATTATCCATTGTACTGGTCATTAACGTTCTTCCCGGGGCAAGGGAAAAATACCATTGGTATGATCGTAAGAGATAAGCATCCTGCATTCAAAAGTTTTCCTACAGATTCACATAGTGACTGGCAGTGGCAGCATATTTATGGTGGAGCAAGAGCATTTTATATCAATGATTTTCCTGCCTCATACAGACCATTGGCACAACCTGTAGATGATTTTCACAGAAACAATAAGTTGGCATCTATATTTGAAATGAAAGTGGGGAATGGAAAGTTGTTGGTGACTGGTTTTAACATACAAGATGAAAAAAATATTGTAAGTCAGCAACTTCGTTCAAGCTTATTAGCTTACGCCGCTTCAGATGATTTTGATCCAAGTTTCGGTCGTGATGCCTCTCAGTTACGTAAAACGTTTACTTATATCGAGCCCTTAAAGACAGCTGTACCCTCTGAATTTTCAAAGGCAGTTTTATATGTAGAAGCAGGTAAATTGTCTAAGAAAATCAATCAAAATATTGGCTGGACAAAAGATCTCGATCAGAGTGAAAGTAAAAAGGGGACAACCTATACCGTTAAAGCCGATGGTGTTTGGAAGGATGAAACAAGTGCCGCTTGGCAGGGAAAGGAAATAGAGGTAGACGTAAAAGTACCACAAGGGATGATCGGTTCTCTATATCTGTTTTTCCATGACTGGAACAGTAATGGACGTGAAGCAGATATCAATTTCGAAGGACGTGACTATACACTCACCCGCCATGATAAAGAAGGCAAATGGGTCAAACTTCACGTTATGCGGGAAGATTCTAACGATGGTAATTTAAAGCTTAAGATAAAAGGAACGAAAGGACCTAATATTATGCTTTCTAAGCTGTCGCTTGTTGAAGATGTCGAATAATATATATCAACGTATTATAAAAGGCCTTCCCATTCGGAAGGCCTTTTTACGTATCATCCATGTATGATATGTCAAAATGGATATCTCGAATTAAAATTATCATATATTAACCTATTTGATAACGAAATTTAAATCAGTGTAGCACCTTGCAATACTTCAATAGAAATATTTTGTATTTAGTTTTGCTAAACATTTTATGTTTTTTAATATGTAATTGACTGTTTGTTAATGTAAAATTTACATTTAAGTTTACTTATATTAAATTTTTGTTTATAAATTTGAAGTTAATTCATGTTGTTTTTTGTATGCTATTTACATCTTTAAGTGGAATGATTTAATAATGGGAAGAACTACAATTAATGGCAATTAACGTAATTAAAGAACCAAATATTTATGATGAAAATGAAAAAAATAATCGCAACTAATTTATTGTTGATTTTGACCACTGTTTGTACAGCGCTAGCAGCTGGACCTAAAAGTAAACGAATAGTAATGATCGCATTGGACGGAATCTCTGTCGAAGGATTCAAGCAGGCACATACACCAAATCTTGATGCTTTAATGGCAGAAGGAGCATTATCAATGACTACTAGGGTGGTCATGCCATCCGTAACCCTTCCCAATTGGACCAGTCATCTTACTGGAAGTGGGCCAGAACAGCACGGAGTAGTAGATAATGGCTGGCAGATCGATAAATTCAAATTACCGGCAGTGGTAAAAGATGCTCAGGGTTATTACCCTTCTGTATTTACCGTTGTCAAAGAACAAATGCCAAATGTTAAAACTGCCTTTTACTATAACTGGATTAATCTCTTCTACCCACATAATCAGAAAAATTTTGATGAAGTTAGCTACTTAAAAGATGATGCCTATATTGAAAATTACGATAAAGCATTTAATTTTATTGTGAAAAATAAGAAAGATCCAACCCTTGTATTCCTTTACTCAGTACATACCGATCACGCCGGGCATAGTCATAAATGGATGTCTCCAGAATACATCAAATCGATTGAAGAAGCTGACGTGCAAATAGGCATATTTTTAGAGAAAATGAAAAAAGAAGGTCTATATGAGAGCACCAATTTTATGTTCTTATCAGATCATGGTGGTATTGAATATGGACATGGCGGTGTAAGTGTAGATGAGATGATCGTACCTTGGGGTATCACGGGGCCAAAAATTAAAAAAGGATTAACAATTGAAGAACCTAACAATACAGTAAATACGGCAGCAATGATCCTCCACTTGTTTGGTCTAAAAAAACCATTAGCGTGGACAGGAGAAGTACTAGAATCTGTGTTTAAATAAAGAATAATTTATATGAATAAAAGCTATCCGTAGACTAATCTAAACATCGTATGACAAAAGTTCCTTCATTTGGAAATAAAAAAATAAAGGGTTGAAAATAGTTCAGCCCTTTATTATTTCATGGTATAGATAAAATGTCGTTCAAGTGGGATAATCCATATATCCGCGACTATCTCCAACCCCAAATACAGTATTTATCCGTGATTTCATTAATCGTAGCTCTTGTCACTACAGGCATAATACAGTCTGGGTTTATCAATTCCATACACACCTAAACAAAATGCATTGTTGAATAGTGTATGAAAAAGCGACAGGATTTTTTATAAAAAAGAGAGCGGAATGAAATAACTCCATCCCGCTCTCTTTTTACAGAAGTTATCTTACTTAAGACTATCAACTTGTGTCGCATCTAATGCTTCAGCAATCCTTTTATAAGTGCCTGCTAGCGATCCGCCACCCGAGCAGTAATAATTTAAAACTCCATCATCTTCAGATTTTTCTGGTGCTATCGTTAAAGAAGTACCATCGAAAGTAAATAATACATTCTTTCCTTGAAGTGAGGCCTGATAAACTCCCTCTTTCACTTTGGTTGCATTTTTATCAAGTGTACAAGTCGGTTTTTTCTTGTCAGCACGAGATCTCACCTGTATCGTGATACTGCTGTCCTGTTCGCTTTTAATCGTGACACCAACCCAGTCAAACCCCTCTCTTCTTTTATCATATTCAGCAGTTACATAATTACCGTCTATGGTTAATGCAGGAGCCGTTTCAGTCGCTGCTGCCGGTGCTTGGGTTTTGGAAGTTGGTTGATTACAGCTGCTGAGTGTCAAAAGGAAAAATCCGGACACAATCATGCTTTTTAGAATATACATTTGAAGTGATTTTATAGTTGCTTTAGTAAAACAAAAGGCCGACCAAACTACGTCTAAATGAAAAAAAATTAAAATTCGCTAACCTTCTTGACTACCAATTTTCGGGAAGCCTCTCCATCTTTTAGTTCATACTCGATTTGACGTGTTTTACCTGTTGGTTTTGCGTTTGTATCACCATCTTTATATATCG
This sequence comes from Sphingobacterium sp. PCS056, assembly GCF_023273895.1. Classification (NCBI taxonomy): domain Bacteria; kingdom Pseudomonadati; phylum Bacteroidota; class Sphingobacteriia; order Sphingobacteriales; family Sphingobacteriaceae; genus Sphingobacterium; species Sphingobacterium sp. PCS056. Next base: position 2,769,001 of record NZ_CP096883.1, read on the forward strand.
GGAAACGCTGTGCCAGAGATGTTTCTACCATAGCGAACTCATCATGCCCTTGATAACCTTGATTTATCTTCGAATTTTCTGATACTGGTGGAAAGAATATTTGACTAATCGATTTACCATTGTTAACGGAATAAGCAATCACATTTCCGTAACTTCCGCTACCGTGAGATTGCGTATAAATAAGTAGCTCTGGATATCCATCTTGATTCATATCCTCAATTTCAGCATTGATAATCGTTTCTCCTGTTATATCATGGTTAAGCATTTTATTGTCAACACTAAGACCTGCAGGAGTAATACTTAATTGTTCTTTTCCAGCTTTCTTGATACTTTGTATATAGAAGGTGATACCTTGAAGACTTAAAGTTTTTTGATAGGAGGTTTTATCTATTTGCGTTGGATCAAGTGCTTCAGCATTTTTCTTGTATGTTCCAGCTAAAGATCCTCCGCCCGAACAGTAGAACTTTAATATTGCTGCATCAGCAGGATTTTCTGGTTTAATCGTCAAGCTAGTTGCATCAAATGTAAACAAGACCGCTTTTCCCTCTAAAGTTGCTCTGTATATGTTCTCAGTAGTTTTTGTTGCTTTTGCATCAAGTGTACAAGTTGGTTTTTTCTTGTCAGCACGCGATCTGACTTGTATTGTGATACTGCTGTCCTGTTCGCTTTTAATAGTTACACCAACCCAGTCAAATCCCTCCGCTCTTTGATCATAGTCGGCAGTCACATAATTGCCATCTATGGTTAATGAAGCTGCAGTTTCAGTTTCTTTAGCTTGAATTTTGGAATTTGGTTGGTTACAGCTGTTAAGTGTCAAAAGAAAAAATCCAGACACAACGATGCTTTTTATAATATACATTTAAAGTGATTTTATAGTTCTATATTATATAGCAAAAGACCTACCAGAAATAAAAAGTATGTAGGGTAAAAGGAGAATATCTTCATAGTACTACTTTTTTTTAATAGCCGAGGTAATATAGTGTCAAATCGGGTTAGTATTGTTGCAGTAAGTTGTTTTATATCCCATTAACTTTATGATCAATTCAATGATTATCTGTAAGCATAAATCTGTACAGATCGTATTCGTATTGTTGTGTATTGTTTTTTAAAGGTCTAATTGCAGATTGTATTGATTAAATATTAAAATAAGCTATGATTAATAAAAGTAAAGTACTGGTCACGATGCTATGGATCATGGGTTTTTCGGTTTTTGCACAAACGAAGGTATATTTACCGGCATCATCTACACAACCTAGTAAATATCAGCTGGAACAAATCAAACGTCAATATGGTATGTTCGTCCATTTTGGAATCAATACCTTTCATAATGAAGAGTGGACAGACGGATCTAAACCCGCTTCCTCCTATAATCCGACTGCTATTGATGCTAAGCAGTGGGTAGCTACCGCTAAAAATTCAGGAATGAAATATATAATCCTGGTAGCGAAACATCACGATGGTTTCTGTTTATGGGATAGTAAATATACCGAGTACGATGTTGCTAATTCAGGAAATAAGACAAACGTAGTAGAAGAAGTAGCCAAAGAATGTGAAAAACAAGGAATACGATTGGGACTTTATTATTCTTTATGGGATCGCAAAGAAAATGGAGATGTTAAAGATGTAAAAGCAGATTTTGCTTACAATAAATATATGCTGAACCAAATCAATGAACTATTGAATTTGGCACAAAAGCATACCAAGGTGGTCGAATTATGGTTAGATGGGGGCTGGGAAAAGGAGAACTACCGCTGGCCAGTACAACAGATCTATTCTAATGTAAAAGAGCGGGCACCTCAATGCCAGGTAGGGGTGAACTGGACTGTCGGTTCTCCACAAAATGTTGACCAACATCCTATACTTCCAGATGATCAGCAGGAATATTTCCCTATCCGTTATTTTCCAAGTGACTTCCGCTTAGGTGATCCGTATCTCCCAAAAAATCCAGATCCAAAATTGTTTGTTAATCAGTGTCAGGTATATTATATGCCATTCGAGACAACTGTAGTTTTAGGGAAGAGATGGTTTTATCATACTGATGATAATACGCCACGCCCTGTTACTGAGCTCGCTGATCTTTATCATAAAGCAACGGCTCAGCATAATATTTTGATATTAAACGTAGGACCTAATCGTGCAGGTCAGATTAAAGATTCGGATGTAGCAGTACTACAGCAATTAAAAGTAAATTTGGGTATATAACCAATCTATTACTTTTCACTATACATTCAATATTTCCAGTACAAAAATCAATCTTAATAATGAAATGTGTATTTTTATTAAATGCTAACATTATAAATACTGAATCATATTATTTTAGAATAACTTAACGTCAAATTAAATCTGGAGATCAGATTCTATTTTTAAATTCATGACTAAATTCTTGTAATAATAGGATGTAAGTGTATCTATTTTTATTATCAGAGTTAAAGTCTGTAGGTGGATGCAATTGCTGAAAATAGATTGATTGTTGGGTATTTCAATATTAAAATTGAATAAGAGCAAATTATGTAATCGTACTGTTATAGAAAGAAGCCAATAAATAAAGCTATATGACCAAACTAAATAAATTCTTCGTGACGGTGTGCATACTTATCCTTTTACTAGGACGATCTGCCGTCGCACAGGAAAACGTTATTTGGCAATTGGGTGTTACTGATGGATCGAGTGATGAGTTTGCCCTATCACCAAATGATTTTAAAAAGTTTTTAGCCTATGATATGGGTTATGAAGATAAACAATTCATTATCAGTAAAGATCAGACTGATGCTATACCCTATGTTTTACCTGGACCTGCAAGCGAATGGGGAGGCACTGGGCCAACCTCTGGTTTGCGAACTCATTTCTTAAATTTATATTATTGTTTGGATAAATCAACTGGTCAAACCCCCTATACACTAGAAGTTGATCTTGTCAATTCTGATCCAAAAAATCATCCAACCATTCAACTCTCGATTAATGGGAAAAACTATAATTATGATATTAACGGTGGCGCAGGATCTGGCGACCCTGGAGTAGGCGCTCTGGGTAAGAAGAAAATTATCATCGATCTCGATCCAACTCTATTAAGACAAGGATTTAATGGTGTAACCTTAACAGTCCTGAAAGGAGGTTGGGTTGAATTTGATTCTTTTCGCTTATTGGGACCTTTGACCACGAAACTTCTTAGTGATTTTGGAGCATTGGTAAAACAGGTAAAATTAGCAGATTTTGAATCAAACAGTCAGATGGGTCGGACTCAACAGGTTCTAATTGAAGTATTACGTTTTTATGATGCTCAAAATGTAAAAATATATATTGATGGGAAGGTTATATTTCAAGAAAAACTAGATCAGGGATTATCAACATTAGAGGTGCCCATTTCAGCAGTAAGTAAGCGCAAGAAAAGTATTTGTGAAATTTACATAAATGGAAAATTGACTGATCGTTTGCAACTGATTAGGGAACCAAAGCGTTTAGGTGGAGTATCAGATTATGTGAATACGATGATTGGGACTGCGCATTCACGTTGGATGATTGCCCCTGGTCCATGGATGCCATTTAGTATGGTCAAGATTAGCCCCGATAATCAAAATATAGGCTGGCAGGCCGGATATGAACCATCGATGGAATCGATCGGTACATTTAGTCACATTCACGAGTGGACGATGGCAGGGTTGGGAATATTTCCAACTTCGGGAATATTAGAAACGAAAGTGGGCGATCAGTATAATCCAGATTCTGGATATCGATCTCGAATTGATAAAATGACTGAACGTGCGCCACTAGGATCTTATCATGTGAAGTTGACTGACCATGATATAGATGTTGATATAACACAAACTACCCGTGCAAGTTTTCAGCGCTATACTTTCAATCAATCAGATACCGGACGAGTCATGATCGACCTGAAAGTCAATGGAGAGTATCAATATCAAATTTTAGATTACAAGATAAAAAAAATCTCAGATACTAAAATTATAGGATACAGCAGTCAGCTTTCAGAGAATGTGTGGTCTTCAGATGCCAAGCAGGATTATATCGTTCATTTTGCAATTGAATTTGATCGTCCTATCCTCAATTTTGGGACCTGGCAAGGAGACAAGAATAAGCTTGGACAGGATGGTGAGGGTTATCATGTCAATGAAGCCGGTATGTTTGTCGAATTCGATGTTCATAAGGAAAAATCAGTACAGTTGCGTACCGGTATTTCTTATATAAGCATCGAAAATGCTGAAGAAAACTTACGTGAAGAAATCAGTAAACCATTTAATTGGTCTTTTGATAAGATTGTTGCTCATCAGCATGAAGTCTGGAACGAATTACTCGGTCGATTACAGATATCTTCAACTGACTATCTGGAGAAAGAAAAATTCTATACAAATATGTATCGGGCATTAGCAAGTCGTAATACCTTTAGTGACATCAACGGACAATGGCGCGATTCACGTGAAGTCGTTCGCACGCTGAGCAATAAGCATGATTTAGCTTTAGGTTGTGATGCCTTCTGGAATACCTTTTGGAATCTGAATCAATTTTGGAATCTTGTCACCCCTGAGTGGTCAAGTAAATGGGTTAAGTCACAGCTAGCCATGTATGATGCTGATGGTTGGCTCGCCAAAGGACCCGCTGGTATGGAATACATCCCAGTGATGGTCGCTGAACATGAAATTCCATTAATAGTAGGAGCCTATCAAATGGGCATCCGCGATTATGATGTTGAAAAAGCCTACGAAGCGGTAAAAAAAATGCAAGTTACCAGTCCATCTAAGTTTGAAGGAGGTTTCGCTGGAAACCGCGATTTAGACGTCTATTTGAAATATCGGTATGTTCCCTCAGATTTGGGAAGATTTTCTAATTCAATGGAATATAGTTATGACGATTGGACAGTTGGTCAATTTGCTAAATCACTCCATAGAAAATCTGATTACGAATATTTCAATGATCGGGGCACATGGTGGAAAAATGCCATTGATACGGTAACGGGTTATGCGCGTATGAAAGATTCAAATGGCGATTGGTTAAAAGATTTTGATCCGTTCAAATCGGGAGCAAATCATCACTATGTGGAGGGAAATGCTTGGCAATTGACTTTTTTTGTACCACAGGATCTACCCGCACTTTCAAAATGGATTGGAGAAGATGTCTTATTAAAGCGTTTGGAATGGGGCTTCAGTGAAAGTGGAAAATGGCGATACAATGGTCCAAATGATCAATATTGGGATTATCCTGTTGTCCAAGGTAATCAGCAATCGATGCATTTTGCTTATATTTTTAATTATATGAACAAGCCTTGGTTAACTCAGAAATATAGTCGTTCCATCGCCGAACGTTATTACGGACAAGGAGTGTCTAATGCATATCTAGGAGATGAGGACCAAGGACAAATGAGTGCGTGGTATATCATGACAGCGATTGGTCTATTCCAAATGGACGGGGGCACCCGTAGTAATCCCATTTACGAAATTGGAAGCCCGATGTTTAAAGAAGTGAAAATTAAGTTGGATAATCAATATGGTAGAGGAAGTCAATTTTTGATTAAGGCCAATCATGCTAGCAAGAAAAATATCTATGTACAAGGAGCTATATTGAATGGGAAAAAACTAAATACCTTTTATTTTGATGCTTCAGAATTATTAAAAGGAGGGGAGTTAATTTTAGAAATGGGACCGCAGCCAAATAAGAAATGGGGGCTCATGAAATTTTAACATCATATTTTTTTTCATGCAGTAATCAAAATTTAGACATCGAGATGTGGGATTTGGATCGAGATGGTTTTTAATTTTTGCAGATTATAGTCTTTTATCTAAGATAATATTAATTTATTACGATATTCACGAGGTGTTGAGCCTTTAATTTTTTTAAAAAATTTGTTAAAATTTGATAGACTATTAAATCCGCAGTCATAAGCTAAATTGCTAACCCTATATTCTTCCTGAGTAAGTAATTTACAAGCATGACCGATGCGAACTTCATTAACAAATTCAACAAATGTTTTTTGTGTTCTGCTTTTGAAATATCGGCAAAAAGATTGTTTATTCATATGGATCATATCTGCTACATCTTCTAATAGGATTTCTTTAGAAAAATTATTGAAAATATACTTTAAAATGATATCCATCCGATCGTTATCTTTTAAGTGATAGGTATTGGTGTAACCCGCACCAGTAAGTAAATCATAATCTTTAGTTTGACTCAATACGTGAAGTATTTTTGTGAGCAATGTCAATCTCTGCAACACGTTTGTTTCCTCCGCTAATTCCATTAAAAGATTCCTGATTTGTAATTTTGTTTCTCCCTTAAATCGCATACAGCGTTTACTGAGTTGAAAAAAATCAGCAAGTGTCTTGACATTTCCAAACTGTGAAAAGATATCGAGTATTTTATCGGGATGAAAAAAAAGTGTGATCGATTTGGCCTTATTTTCATGATTAGATGAGATGAAATATTCCTTACTGTTGTGCCAGACATGTGGAATATTCGAACCCACTAAAATAAGGTCATCATGACCAAAACTCTCGACACTGTCTCCGATCATTCTAGTGCCCACACTCTCGACAACATAGTTTATCTGACATTCTTCATGAAAATGAAATAAGGTCGAAAAATAAGGTGAGGTGACAATTTTTGTATCAAATACACCATTTTCTTTACCCTCTAATATTTTAGCAGGAATCGGTTTCATAATTTTATATCACTTAAAATATTTAAAAGCAATGTTCTATTGCCTGAATATTAACGTGAGATTTTTCATTATGCTAATATAGCGCATATAATGGTGAATTGCCAATTGGTTTTTAATTTTTTTAGCAGCTACCTTAGTATTTATATATACTAGCTATAAATCCTTAATGATAAAGATATCAAATGATGAAATCAATTATAAAAAGTAAGCGTTACTCAACATGGGCAATTGGAAAAATTAGTCTTTTGTTATATATGATCCCTATACTTTCGACTGCCGTTTACGGACAAGATAAGCGTGATCTGTATCCCTTACAGTCTGATTTTGTTGATCTACGATTTGGTGTTATGATGCATTTTAATATGGGGACATTTACCGACGAAGAATGGGCATCTCCAGATCATGATCCGCAAAAATTTAATCCTACCCAACTTGACTGTAATCAATGGGCTGATGCATGTCTTGCAGCAGGAATGAAATATGCGATTCTGACAACAAAACATCACGATGGCTTTTGTTTATGGGATTCGAAATATACGGATTACGATGTAGCCAGTAGTCCCTATAAAAAAGATATTGTTAGAGAATATGTAGATGCATTTCGTAGTCGTGGTATAAAGCCTTGTTTGTATTTTTCCATTTGGGATCGGCATAATGGTGTAGAAAATGGAGGACAGGAAGAAGAAAAATTTGTCATGAACCAACTTACGGAATTATTAACAAACTATGGAGAGATTCCACAAATTATCTTTGATGGTTGGAATTGGAAAATGGGTCACAGTAGAATCTCTTATCAGCGTATTTATGACCATATAAAAAAATTGCAACCCAACTGCCTAGTATCAGAACACAATGGAAATAGCAATTTTCAGACGGATCTTATCTATTATGAAGGCCCCAAAGGAGTCTTCCCTCCAGGAAATAATATCTTTGCATCACAGATGGCTCTAACGATGACAAATGGTTGGTTTTGGCATACAGACTCACCTAAGAATGTGAAAAGTCTCGACTATACCCTTGACAAGTTACAGCGTCTAGAGCCATTGTATTGCAATTTTATGCTCAATGTAGCACCTAATCGCAACGGTCTTTTTGATAAAGAGGTGGTTGATCGCTTGGCTGAAATAGGAAAAAGATGGAATCCCAATATGAGTCGATTACCACTACCAACTCAGCCTAAGACTATCAATAACTATATCTTGCCAGCAGGTATCATAGCTTCTGCAGGTAAAGCAGTGACTCAACCAGCACCACCAGCCAATGAAGGATCTCCTATTGCCGCATTACTGACACAGACTAATGCTGAGGTTATGATTGATGGATGCAGCGATGAAATACCAGACAATGGTGGGTTTTCTGCATTCCAGACCTATTGGAAATTTGAGCCAAATCCATCTCGTTATCTTATTCTTGATCTTGGAATCTCCAAAGATATCAGTAAGCTTTATTATCTACCTGCACGATGGTTAGGGTATAATGGAGTGGTGACTAAATATCGTATTCTAACAAGCATAGATGGTAAAAATTATAAAAAGATCAATGAAGGAAAGTGGGGGAAAAATACCAATCTAAAGATTTCAGATTTTCTTTCAGTGAAAGCACGTTATGTGAAATTTGAAATTTTGGAATCTATTGATGAAGCTATTATAAGCGAAATAGGAGTCGGAAATTGATCTTAAGATCAATGATTGATAATCAATTTTTAGTTTAATGTATGATTTTTATAAAAGAAAAAATGAAAGCAATTATATTACAAGAGCCTGGCAAGTTTCAATATATGGAAAAGGAATATCCGACAGAATTGAAACCCGATGAAGTCCTATTGAAAATTAATAAAGTATCCATTTGCGGTACAGATTTGCATGCTTTTAATGGTAAACAACCGTTTTTTACGTATCCCCGAATTTTGGGACACGAAGTGTCTGCTGAAATCGTAGCTACTGGAGATGAAGTTAACCAATTTAATGTAGGAGATAAGTGTACTGTGGAACCCTACCGTAATCTTGTGAATGATCAGGCGGTCCATAGAGGTAAAACTAATTGTGGCATTACGCTAACGGTCTTGGGAGTGCATGAGGATGGAGCTATGCAAGAATATATCACGTATAAAGCGAGTAATGTACACCTTGCGAATGGACTTGAAGATGATCAAATTTCTCTAATTGAACCCTTTGCTGTTGCAGCACATGCAGTCGATCGAGCTAATATCATAGACAGTGATACTATTTTAGTAATTGGTGCAGGACCCATTGGCTTAGGTATTATTGCTATTGCACGCTTATTTGGGGTCAAAGTCGCTGTTTTAGATCTGTCAAAATTTAGACTAGATTTTGTGAAAAATAAATTCCCTGATGTGGCAACCATCGTCTTGTCTGATGATTTGGAAAAAGATATCAAAACATATTTCAATGGCGAACTTCCCACTGTAATATTCGATGCTACGGGAAATAAAAATTCAATGGAAAATTCATTTAACCTCATTGCCCATGGTGGTACGATCATTTTTGTCGGACTTTTTGTTGGACATGTTACCTTTGATGATCCTAATTTCCACAGAAAAGAAATTACATTAAAAGCCAGCCGTTCTGCTCGTGCAGTTGATTTTAAAAAAGTTATTCAACTGATGAAAGCAGGACTTATCAACACGGACGGATTTATTACCCATCGTATCCCATTTGATCATCTTATTGATAAATTTGATCATCTATACGATCCTGAAGAAAATCTTTTTAAAGCTGTCATCGATTTTTAAAATATAGAAAATATAAACAGAGGTATACTTCATGGTGAGAAAAGAGGTGCTATTCTATTAAGAATAGCACCTCTTTTTTTGTTAGATCTAATAATTGGGGTTTTGATGGCCCTTTAGATTTTTATTTTGATCGATAACCGATTGAGGTATCGGGAATAGGTAATTTTTGCTTGCGTCAAATTTTCTTGGAAGTCCAAATACTTGGATTTTGTTATATTTCAGTACACCATTTTCTTCTTTGATCGCAATACCATGCATCGGTTTATTCAGATTGACTTCCGCAATGCGCCATCTGAGGAGATCCCACCAACGTTTGTCTTCGAATGCTAATTCTACCCTGCGTTCACGGCGAATGATCTCGCGCATGGCATCTTTTGATAGTCCCGCTTGAAGATCTGGTATGTCTGCGCGCTTTCTGATTCTATTGATCGCAGCATAGACAGATCCGTCTGGACCAACGGCTTCATTTTGAGCTTCTGCATAATTTAATAATACCTCTCCAAATCGGAAAAAACTATAATTTTGCGGACTGGTATACCCATCCCAGCTTGGAGCTCCTAATGTAATTTTGTCACTCAAGCGTTTTCTTAAATAATAACCTGTCTGTGTCGCATCATCTTTATCCGCTAGATCGATCTCATTTTTACTGCCAATACCTTGACGCGTAAAGATGTTATCATTATACCAGAATGAACCATCATAAACAATGGATTCGTAAAAACGTTTTTCTCTGTTTTTGTAAGGATCTTGTGGATTATATCCAGAGGTTGGATCCGTGATCGGTTTACCATTGTCCATAGCATAATCATCAACTAATTCTTGAGTTGGATTGACTGCTCCCCAACTGGTTTCTGCTCCAGAAGCAGTAAAAGTAGGGCCAAATATACCTTCTATATTACCTCCGGTAGCACTTGATCCAGGGATATATTCCTTATACATAATGGATTCTTTACTCTCATTACCTTTTGTCAGGAAGAATGCGCCATATTGAGGATGTAGATCATAAGGAAGTTCATCCATAATTTTTTTATTGCTTGCGGCGGCATCAGCCCATTTATTAGCAAACAATTCACACCATCCTTTAATGACCATAGCACTACCTTTGGACATGCGTCCAGAGGCTGGTGTTGCTGGAAGATCGGCATAGGCTTCTGCACATTCTTTGGTGATGAAAGCTAACGTTTCATCAAAAGTATTTCTTGGTCTAAATATATCGTCGCCCTGTTGTGCACTATTCAATACATCTGTTATGATTGGTACACCACCATAAGCCATCCATAGCAAATGATAAAAATAAGCACGTAATACCCTTACTTCAGCGACACGTAGTTTCTTGTACTCTTCTGGGAGTGGGGAGGTTTCGATATTTTTAATGAATATATTACATTTTCGGATGATGTTGTAATTGCCCCAATTGTACATACCGCCTATTTCGCCGAAAGATAAATTATTTGGGGTGTACATTCCTTGTAAAACTTCCTGCTTACGGGAACTCACCCAGCCAAACCCACATACGGAATTGTCGGACCAGTTGTCAAAAGTCTCTGTCCATGTATTTCCAGAAGGTAAGTTTTTGTAAATATCATTTAAGAATAAGTCGGCAGCACCCTTATCTGTCCAGACGTTGCCATCAGAGAATCGATCACGGGGTTCAACTTCAAGCAGTGTGTCTGGTTTTTGACAAGATTGAAAGCTGTATGTAGAAAGAAGGCTAAAAGCCAACGCATATTTTAGTGTCTTTAATTTATTCATGTTGATGGAGATTTAAAAGTTGACATTTAGACCAAATGATACAACAGACTGTTGTGGATAATAGTTACCATTGGAAGCACTGATTTCGGGATCAAAATCTTTAATTTCTTTGCTCCACGTCAGTAAGTTTTGGCCAGAAGCATATACACGTACAGATTGAATGTTTTTGATCCAAGTTGATGGTAGTGTATAACCAAGTTCGATAGATTTTAGACGCAGATAGCTTCCGCTTCTCATCCAAAAACTTGATGTGCGACTGTTATTATCAGTTGGTGTGGGGGTAAGTCGTGGGTATTGAGCTTCTGTGTTTTCAGGCGTCCAATAATCCATTGTAGATTTCAATGCCGAACCAGAGTTGAAAAACGGATATGCCGCCTGTCCATTGATGTAGAAGTTTCTTCCTATTGCTCCTTGAAACAATATGTTGAGATCTATATTTTTGTATGAAATGGAAGGGGAGAATCCATAAATAACAATTGGGGTTGTTGGTTTACCGATTTCAACCTCATCATCAGGGGTAATTTTATTATCGCCATTGATATCTTCATACTTTATATCACCGGGTCTCAATGTCCCAAATTGCGCAACACCGTATTCAGAAGATTGAATGATACCATCACCATTTAAATCATCACTTGCCTGAAATAATCCTAATGAGCGGTAACCAAACTGAGTGCTTAGAGGTCTCCCTGTACGGCTTCTATTTGGATTGTTTTTAGTCACTTCATTTTCGAAAACTTCAACAAGCTTGTTCTTTGCAAAAGTGAAATTTCCTGCCAATTGTACTTTGATATCATCAGCAATCGTGAATCTGCTGATTGCGCTGAAATCAAAACCACGGTTTTTCATACGACCGGCATTGCGTTGCGCAACTCCAATACCGTATTCGGATGGAAGAAGTACTTGTGGCGCAGTAAGCATGTCGTTTCGGTCTTCAGTGAAATAATCGGCTTCTATACTGAATAAACCTTTATAGATCGATAACTCAAAACCAATATTAGTTTTTTTAGCAGTCTCCCAAGTGATATCAGGGTTTGCTTCTACTGTTTCATAAAGACCTTGTGTGGTTACACCTTCCAAGACAGCACTAGGAGTATAAGCAGCATATGACGATAAGTATTGAAAAAGAGCGAGGTTGCCATCAATATACGGTAAAGCACCGCTTATACCATACGAAGCACGTAATTTAAGATTGTCTAACCAAGCTGTTTGACCTTGCATAAACTTCTCATTTGATATACGCCAGCCCAATGATGCAGCAGGAAAGAAGTGATATCTTTTATCTGGAGCAAAGGCATAATGACCGTCCATTCTTCCGGATACTTCGAAAAGATAGCGGCTATCATAAGCATAATTTCCTCGGAATATAAAACCATTTTGCTTTGATTCACTTGATGATCCGCTATTACTTAAATCTGTAGCCACTGGGCTACCATTATTAATTTCAGGAATGTTAACGTTATAATTGCGACGGCCAGCAGCTAGATTTAAAAATTTTCCATTTCTGTATTCGTAAACAGCTGTAGCACTCACATCATGCTTACCAAATGTCTGTAAATAATTTAAAAAAGCCTGATAAGTAAGCGCTTGATTTTGTGCATAGCTCATGTCATAAGAAGGTTTTGCAGGACCATCTGTACCGGCTTGTGGGTAAGTGTAAGGATTCGTCTTGGTAACTACTGTATAATAGGGAATAGGAGTAAGCCATGTTTTTGATAGTCCGGCTCCATTTACATCGTTTAGATCATAACTGAAAACAGCTTTTGCGCTTAGACCTTTCAAAAATGGCAATTCTTGGTCGATACTAATCTGTGATAAAAGCACCTGCTTTTGACTCTCTGAAGAACCACTCTGGAATATGTTTCCATAGGCAGATCGACCAATGTAAGAGCCTGGTAATCCGTTGCTAAACAAAAGTGGTGCAGTCGGTGGTGTTCTATATAATTGATCAAAAATAGATGAAGCACTTTTTCCAGGGTATTTTTTTTCTTCTATACGACCGCTTAGATTAAGAGCAAATTTGGTTGTACTAGTCGCTTGTAGTTCAATGTTTGAAGTCATATTGTACCTTTTGAAACCCGTTGGTCCCCACATACCATCTTGGCTAATGTATCCTAAAGCTCCAAAATAGCGAATCTTTTCACTACCTCCAGAAATGGACAGATTATGACCCATGATCGGAGAATTTTTATTGATGAGTTCATTCAATACATCGTGATTTGGATATACGTCAGGATCTGAACCATCTCTATATTTATTCAGTTGTTCTTCGGTATATACTGGAGCAGCACCTACGTTGGCATTTGCTGCGTTGCGCATGGTTCCATATTCATAAGAATTGACCATTTTCGGAAGCATAGTAGGATTTTGTAATCCATAATAGCCATTATAAGATAGACTTACACGTCCAGCTTTTCCTTTTTTTGTAGTTACGAGTATAACGCCATTTGCTCCAGCAACACCGTAAGGTGCGACTGCGGCAGCATCTTTTAAAAATGTAAAGCTTTCCACACTATTAGGATCAAGTTGATTGAAGCTTCTTGGTACTCCATCTACGATGACCAATGGCGATGCATTACCAGTAGTACCAGTGCCTCGTATGAGAAGACTAGAACCATCTTGGCCAGGTTCACCACTATTCTGTTTAAAAATTACTCCAGGTACACGACCTCCAATAGCATTGCTTAAGTTGGCGACAGGTACACGTGTAATCTCCGCACCACTTAAGGTAGAAACAGCTGCGGTCAAAGATGTTTTCTTTTGTGTACCATATCCAACAACAACAACTTCATCAATTGCTTGCTCCGTTGATTGCAAGGTGATATTGAAGTTTCGGGTACTGCCAATCTTTACTTCTTGCTTGACATAGTTTAAATAAGAAATGGATAAGATAGACTGCTCATTTGGGGCGTTAAGGGAGAACTTTCCTTGCGCATCTGTTTGTATGCCAATAGGTGTTGTTTTAATCGCTACTGTTACTCCTTCTAAGGAAATACCTTTTTCATTGAAAACGGTACCTGTGATTTTGATCGCAGTCTGTCCATGAACAACATGAAAAGATAAAAAAAAATAGATTAAAGTTAGCAGGAGGTTAGTTCTCCTTAAGAGTATTCGAAATGGCTTAACGGTTCCATTCGAAATGCTGAATTGTGAATAATACATAAGTTGGTGATATAATTAGTTATGTAACAAATGTATCTACAGTGTTGGGGGTAAAAAATGTATAAATCGAGCAAAAACATGTAATAAAAATAGCCTATAAAGTGCATTAGAATACACTGCTAGTTGTTAACATGTAACTTGTTTAAATGGGTTATGCTCTTTAACTTTTATTTGATTTTAAATTGGTAATATAGACTTAGTATAAGTCAATTTAGTATTTATCTTTTCAATTTATAGCAAGTAAATTGCATGTTGAATAATTTGAAATGTCATTATTCAAAATCTAAAAAACTATGTTAATCAAATTATTGGAACCATGAATAAATCCATCCTATGTACAGCTATGTTAGGGCTTGCCTCTATATATAGTCATGCGCAAGTGAATAATAAGAAAATACCTGTTAAAAGCACCTATGAAATTGAGAGTACAGATAGTCCAGAAGATATCATATGGAAAGCCGTACATGTTGTGCCTACAGCAAATCAATATCAGGCTCTAAAAAATGAATTTATAGCTTTTATCCATTTTGGCCCTAATACATTTACGGAAATGGAATGGGGAAATGGTATGGAGGATCCTCAAGTTTTTGATCTTAAAACTTTGGATACCGATCAATGGTGTGAGGCTATGAAGGCTGCAGGAATGAAAAAAGTGATCATTACGGTGAAGCATCACGATGGTTTTGTGCTTTGGCAGAGTAGATATACAAAACATGGAATTATGTCTTCAGGATTTAAAGGTGGTCAAGGAGATGTATTGAAAGAATTAACCGCTTCTTGTCAGAAATATGGATTAAAACTGGGAATTTATTTGTCCCCTGCAGATCTTTTTCAGATTGAAAGTCCCGACGGACTTTATGGTAATTTAAGCGAATATACACAACGTACCGTTCCTCGTGAAGTAGCTGGAAGACCATTTAAAAATAAAACAAAGTTTAATTTTAAAGTGGACGATTATAATGAATATTTCTTAAATCAACTGTTTGAATTATTGACGGAGTATGGTCCGGTGCATGAAGTTTGGTTTGATGGTGCACACCCAAAGAGAAAAGGAGGCCAAACATATAATTATAATGCTTGGCGCGAGTTAATTAAAAAATTAGCTCCAGAAGCGGTCGTATTCGGAAAAGAAGGCATTAGATGGTGTGGAAATGAATCTGGAAACACTAGAAGTACCGAATGGAATGTAATTCCTTATCAAGAAGATCCAGCAATACTTCAAAATTTCAGTGATCTTATGGATGAGGATTTGGGAAGTAGAGAAAAGCTTTTTAAAGGAAAATTTCTTCATTATCAACCCGCAGAAACCAATACTTCAATTCGAGAAGGATGGTTTTATAGAGATGATACGCATCAGAAAGTGAGGAGTACAGACGATGTTTTTGACATTTATGAACGATCGGTTGGCGGTAATTCTATATTTCTGTTGAATATCCCTCCCAATAGGGAAGGAAAGTTTTCACCAGAAGATGTAAAGGTTTTACATGAAGTAGGAAGTCGTATTAAAGAAACATATGGTCATAATCTTTTACGAGGAGCAAAAGGAAGCAAAGAAGCATTAGATGACAATCTGGAGTCCTTTATTGTACTATCCGATAAAAGTCCAGAATTGATTTATACAACTCCAAAAGCTATAAAAATAAATCGTTTTGTGATGCAAGAAGCAGTAAGTACTCATGGAGAGCGTATAGAAAAGCATGCTTTAGACGCTTGGATTGATGGGAAATGGAAAGAGATCGCTCAGGCTACTAATGTAGGATACAAACGTATTCTTCGTTTTCCAGAAATAACAGCAGATAAATTCCGTATTCGAGTATTGGCTAGTCGGGCAACTCCAATAATCAGTGAGGTGTCGGCTCATTATGCTCCGGGAAGACCTCCACAACTGGTATTTAATCGCAGTATAGATGGTATGGTTGCTATTGATCCTATGAAAAGTGAATTTGGATGGAATCCTCATGGAGAGGATATTCTTAAAAATCTAAATACCAATTATCAAATACATTACACATTAGATGGTAGTCAGCCTACTGAACAGTCACCGGTATATAAACAAGAGATCTATGTAAAAGGCGGTCAGATAAAAGCTGTAGCCATCAGTGCAGATAAACGAATAGGTGCAGTTGCTGAAGAAACAATTGGTATTGCGAAAAAACTAGGACAAATTTTAGATTTTACTAGCGAAGATTCTAAGCATAGTGCAAAGATGGCTTTCGATGCAGATCCAAAAACTTATTGGCAGTCTAATAACGATGGTGCCACTCAGCATATTTCAATAGATCTTGGACAGCAGTATAATTTAACAGCATTTAGTTATACGCCACAAAAAGAGCATGGAAATGGTATGATGGCTAAGGGTATTTTAAAAATCAGTAATGATGGAAAAAATTGGAATGAAGTCGAGCGATTTGAATTTGGAAATCTAATTAATGATCCGACAAAACGAACGCATCGATTTTCTAAAAACATTCAAGCGAGGTACATTCAGGTTGAATCCACTGAAATAACGGGTGGAGGAAAACTGCTTACTATTGCTGAACTGGATTTTATTGAGCAATAGATTAGAGTTCGGTTCTAATGTTTTTAAAAACCAATAAATAACAGTTCTCGAGCTGTTATTTATTGGTTTTTTTTATTAGCATGGTACCATCTGTAAGGATTACAATGTTTAATTTTATTCAGGGATATATATAATTTTTATACAGATTATATCTGTTCCAATGCTATTTTTTCTCCAGATTTTAAGGTTATAGTGTATATATCACCTAGTTTATGGATCGTTTTTTTACTTTTTACTTTTAAAGCGTGTTCATATCTCAGTCTTAAGGTGCCTGTTTGTTCAGCTTTGATAGTCAGATTATCCAATTGACCATTTGTTATTGTAGCACTGATTATAAAGCCTCCTTCTGCCCTGAGGTCAGTAAAGGAAATGTTCCTCCAATTTGTTGGGATCGCTGGGAAAAGTTCGACATACCCCTGTTTACTCTGAAGCAGCAATTCATGTACACCTTGCGCAAATGCAAAGTTGCCTTCCAAGGTAAATGGACGGTAGGTAAAACCTGAATATTGTCCGCCCTTCTGGTCTCCATTGACATGAAAGGAATTAGTTGAACAAAAGTTATTTGCAAATTTTTGGAGATTAAGAACTGCTTGATCTGCTTCTTTTGCACGGGCATGTAAACAAGCCATCCAGCTGAAGGAATAACCTACCCAAGCACGAGTTCCTAATTTTTCTAAATGGCGTATTGATTTTGTAATCACATCTTGATCTTCTGCTTTATTAATATCCAACAGACCTAATGGATAAATCGATAAATAGGGAGACATATGACGGTGCGAATGTTCCATTGGGACATCAACTGCTACCAGTAATCCTGTTTCATTTTTTGCATAGTCTGGTAGCTGTGCCCGAATGATTTTCCATGCATTGGCCTCATCGTTTAGATCGCTTGCTTCACAGACTTCCGCTGCAGCTTCAAACAGGAAATGAGCAAGAGCTAGATCAAAATTAGTCCAATCTTTAAACCAGGCGTTTGTGCTGTTATCGTTGTATTCAGGACTTGAACTCAGTGGAAGATAACGTTTACCATTCCTTACCTCTGTGATGTTGAGAAGATAAGTAGCTGATTCAAGAATGTAAGGTAATGCTTTTTCTTTGAGAAATTTTTTGTCCATACTATACTTCCACTGCCAATAAAAGTGCTGAGCTGTCCAAGCACTCACAGTAGGGGAAAGTGCATATTGAATCCATCCGCCCATGGGGATTCCGCTTAATGTCAGAACGCCAGGAATGTTGAGGCCCTCTACTCCAAAATACTGTTTAGTGTAAGCTAAATTGGCAGGTCTGATTTTCCATAGCCAGTCTGTAAATGTTTCGGCTTCGGCAAGTCTATTTCCGGTATAGGTAGGCCAATAGCTGAGCTGTGTATTGAGATCATTATGAAAATCTCCTTTCCAGGGAGGTAATCCACCATTATCTGCTGTCCAAACTGCTTGAAGTGTAATCGCCGGTGCTCCTTTTCGAGCTGCAGCTCCGAGCTTGTACATTTCCAAATAATACTGTCTTTGCAATAATGCATCAGGTATGTTTACAGCCGATTGCTTCCAGTAGGCATGCCACCAGGAAAGATGAGTTTCTGTAAATTTGCTGGTGATTTTTGATTGAATCTCTTTAGTTAAGTTTGCTTTTTCATTATTGGATACGGTCCACATGCCAATAAGCTTATTGGGCGAAACTTCTTTCCACTCTAACAATACTTCATAAAATCGGTTTTCATAGGTAGGTTGGTGAATAAGTTGGCGCCGTAGTGATTTTGTTAGCTTTCCTTGTATATACCCAAGATGTGATAGACTTTGGCCATCAACTACAGATACCTCTCCACCATGATCAGGAACCATTGCATATTGATGTGGAAGTAATTTTGGAAGAGCCGCTTCTATATGTTGACCTGTGATTTCGAAATAACCTATTGGTTTATTTGCATGTATAAAACAAGTAAATATATTGCCATTATCAAAGCGAATCGTGTTGGTCGCAGTTTTTATATCCAGTATATTGGAGACAACTTTACCTAATGAAGCGAGATCAAAAGACATGGCTGCAGCAGGAAGTTTGGTTGGATAAGAGTTGTCCCCATAAGGATTGTCCCCCCATTTTTGCACTTCTGCATACTGTCCTCCGTCTAGCTTTTGCTGTACCCATTTGAAGTCATGTTGTTGAAGTTGAAATGCCTGACGTTCGTCCCATAAGTCGGCACGATCCAGAGAGAGTCTTAGGGTATTGTCTTTTTGCCATATAAGTGCGCCCAGCATTCCATTACCTAATGGAATCGCTTCATCCCAGCGACTAGCCAAATGATCTGACTGTAGATTGTGTTTACTGGACGGTTGGGCATATAGCGAATAGCTAATAATGGTCATTGTTAGGAACGTTAATAAAAATGATTTCATATTAAAGTTTTATGGTTTTGTACCTAGAATAATAAAAGGGGTAAATTTTGTTTGGATATTTATACATTGAATTGGAACAAAATCAACCTATTGAATATATTCTTTTACCTTCAATAGGTTGCAGTTAAGATTTACATATCCATTTCTTTGCGGTATTCTCTAGGACTTTTTTGCATAATAGTCTTAAAGAATTTATTAAAGTTAGTCAGGTTTTGATAACCACTTTGATAGCAGATTTCAGAAATCGAAAGTTGTTTATTCATCAATAATTTACACGCATGCCCTATACGCATTTCATTGACAAATTTGGAAAATGATTTTTGAGTATGGCGTTTAAAAAAACGACAAAATGCATTTGGGGTCATATTGACTAATTCTGCCGCCACTCCTAATGAGACTTCTTCACTGAAGTTCTGCATAACATAAATGTATACATTATTAATCCGATTGGTTTCTTGTTCGCTAAAACTAGGTTTGTATCCTTCTGAAGCTAAATTCTCACATTCATTTGCTTGATGAAGCAATTCAATAAGATTTAGAAATCCAGTGATTCTTGAAAAACTTTTTTTCTGAGCTAAACTTTTAATTAATTCGGTAGCTTTCTCTAAGGTTTGTCCGTGAAATCTTAATCCTCTTTTTGACCTTTTGATGAATTGTTGCATAGCACTAATGGTTGCTTGATCATCTGTAAGTCGAAGTAAAAAATCTGCTGGAAAATAGAGGACGATTGCTCTTGCACGTTCATCATGTTGAGGATTAAGAAAAATATCGTCATTACGCCAGATGTGAGGGATATTAGGCCCCATGAGGACAAGGTCACCAGCATTAAAACTATCAACATGATTGCCTACAACGCGTTTGCCATAACTTTCTAAAATCAGGACGAGTTCACATAATTCATGAAAATGTAAAGGATTGCTCAAAAACTCCTGATCGACTTGTTTAATCAGAATAGTTTTCTCATGAGGTGGAGATAGTTCAATAAATTGTTCTTTCATAAGAGGTTATGATCATATAATTGTGTTGCAAATATATGTAATAATTTTTCGAATGAAACAATACTGATTGATTTTGATTGATAGTAGTTATTAATAGGTGTAAAAAGTTTTATTTCGTGTGTATCAAGTTTTAGTTTGTTGTTCGTAGGAGCGATAACTTTGAATTATATGTACGCCTGTTCGTATCATAGAAAGTGATAGTAAATCTTTTATGTGTATAATAACCAATTTTTAGAATGAAGATGTTGAAATTAGTAGTGATATTTTTGTTTTTAGCTGTTTCTCATCTCGGTGTTTTGGGGCAGGAGTTCGCTTATGAGTTACCAAAAAAAACAAGCCAGGTCAAAAATCCTGTACTATCACTCAACGGAGAGTGGCAGTTTCAATTTGATAAGCAATCCGATTGGACACCAATACAAGTACCGGGGGAAGCCGTGATGCAAGGGTATGGAATAGAACATGACAAATCCTTTTTTTATAAAAGAAAGTTTACGCTTCCAAAAGATTTTAAGGGGAAAAAGATTGTTTTGAGATTTGATGGTGTCTATAGTCAAGCGACATTAAATATTAATGGAAAGATAATCAGAACCCATAAAGGTGGCTTTACACGCTGGGAAACGGATATCAGTCCTTATGTTAATTTTGATAAGGAAAATGAACTATTATTGGAAGTTAAAGATAAACTGGAGGATATATCTTACGCTTCGGGGTATGCACATCATCCGATTGGAGGGATATTAAGAGATGTTACCCTATTTGCAACTGCTACAAATAGTATACATGATTTTGGTGTTGAAACGGATTTAGATCAGCATTTTAAGGATGCTGTCTTACGATTAAATTATACGTTGGAAGAGGCGCAAGGAGTTACTGTTCATTATGCATTATATGACAGTAAGAATAACCTCGTTCCTGAGTCTGAACAACAATTTGTGGTAAACAAAGGTCACAATAGCAATAGTTTTCCAATAGCTAATCCTTTGAAATGGGATGCTGAACATCCTAATCTTTATCGTCTTGACGTTAAAATTAAAAAAGACGGTAATGATACGTATGCGTTTAGTAAAGCGATCGGATTTCGTGAAGTTAAGATTGTTGAAGACCAGATGTTTGTGAATGGGAAACCTGTTAAATTAAGAGGGGCTAATCGTCATGATGTTCATCCTACTTTAGGCCGTGTTAGTGTACCTTACTACGATAGTTTGGATGTTAAATTGTTTAAAGATGCTCATATTAATTTTGTAAGAACTTCACATTATCCGCCATCAGAACGATTTGTTGAATTCTGTAACCGCTATGGAATTTATGTAGAAGTAGAAACAGCTGTTTGTTTTGTTGATACCTATAGACAAAAGAATTATGCACCTGGCGCTACTCAAAATGATCCCAATCACACGGATCAATATCTGAGCCAATGTCGCGAAATGGTCAATACTTTTAGAACACATCCATCGGTTATTATCTGGTCTATTGGAAATGAATCTATCTACGGAAGTAATTTCAGAAAAAGTTGGGATCTGGTTAAAAATGCCGATCAAACCAGGCCTGTTATCTGGAGTTACCCAGGATCGCAATCTAGTGATGCGAAGATTTATGAAATATTGAGTATGCACTATCAGGATGTTAATGGTAACCTGACACAGTTTGGAAAGACAACCAAAGGATATGAAGGACATGGTATACCTGCTTTGTTTGATGAGTGGGCACATCCTGCTTGTTACACTTATCAAACCTTACGTGATGATCCGAATATTAGAGAATTTTGGGGAATCTCGATGGATATGATGTGGGGAAGGTTATTTCCGACCAAAGGTGGATTGGGTGGTGCGATCTGGGGATATGTAGATGATACGTTTAATATTCCGCAAAATTTAAAAAAAGGTACACCATTTTGGAATGAATTTGCAAAATCTGCTAAGCCAGAGGGATATCAAGGCCATGCTGTAGGATATGGAGAATGGGGTATTGTTGATGTGTGGAGAAGACTTAAACCTGAATTCTGGTCGACGAAGAAAGCACAGTCTCCCATTCGGATATTAAATGAGGGCAAGATCGTGAAAAAGTTTTCGGCTAATAAACAAATTCTATTTGATGTGTACAATCGGTATGATCACACCAATTTGAATGAAGTAAAATTAGCATATACTTATGAAGGACGTACGAAGACAATTGCCTTGCCTTCCATTGAACCCCATGCTAAAGGACAATTTGAATTACCGGCGGAAGAATGGAAAGAGGGTAGTGCAGTACGCTTAAACTTTATTGATCAGGAAGGTCGTGTCGTGGATACTTACGAATACTATTTTGGTGAACGACCTATCGATATGCCCGAAGCTTCACATAAAGGGAAACTTAAACTGGTGGAAAGTAAAGAAAATTTTATCATCAAGGGACATAATTTTGAAATACCTATTTCGAAGGAAACAGGGTTGATTGAAGGTGCAACTACTAATGGGAAGGTGTTTATCGAAAAAGGACCTTTCTTGAATATGGATGTAAACCTGAATCATTTAACGGGTGCAGAGATTAGAAAAAGTGCAAATAAATATTTGATTTACGATAAAGATTGGAAGAAAACTACTGTTAAGTGTGAAATAAAAGATGGAATTGCGTTTATTTCTATTGCTGGATCTTATCAGGGTTTACAAGTATATTTTGATATTATGATTAAGCAAGAGGGGGAAATGACAACTGCTTATCGAACTGTGGGAGAGCCTAATGGGTACTTGAGGGAGATCGGAGTAAAGTATTATATGCCTAATGATCTGGATCATCTGAAGTGGAAGAGAGATGGATATTGGAATTATTACCCGGAAGGAGAGTTCGCAGGGAATGAGGGTACTGCCGATCTTTATAAAAGTAAACAAGCGGATTATGGTGTGAAACCGACTCAAGGATGGGATCAAGACACGCATAATTATTATTACTGGTCCGATAGAGGTGCTCGAAGTGAACATCCATTGACCAATAAAGCAAAAAGTATGAAAGAGCATGCGTTTTATTACACCCTTTCTTCAGGGAAGTCATCCCGGGTTTCTGTGATAGCACCAAAGGGTGATGTTGCTTGTCGCATAGACCGTATGGAGGGTGAGCAAGTTATACTGTTTGTCAATAACAAATGGGATTATCCTGAAATTGCCTGGGGGAACTACTGCAAAACGTTAGAAGCGTCTCCATGTAACGGTGCTATAACCTTAAGATTTTAATTATAAAATTAACTACATATGTTAACTTGGATTGATCAATTGATCTATGTGCTGTACTTCATTCTTGTGGGTGGATATGGATATTATATCTATAAGAAAAAGGAGACTTCGGGCTCTTTAAGTCATGATTTTTTCCTCGCAGAGGGATCATTAGCATGGTGGGCGATTGGAGCGTCCATCATTGCTTCTAATATATCTGCAGAACAGTTTATCGGAATGTCTGGTTCCGGATTTGCCCTGGGGATTGCAATTGCTTCCTACGAATGGATGGCAGCCCTAGGTTTGATCATTGTCGCGGTATTCTTTTTGCCTATTTATCTGAGGAACAAGATTTATACGATGCCCGAATTTCTGAGAAAGCGGTTTGATAATCGGGTGAGTATGATCATGGCTGTGTTTTGGGTCTTGGTATATGTTTTTGTTAATCTTACATCAATCCTATATTTGGGAGCTTTGGCAATACATGCAATTGCGGATGTTCCATTTGTATGGTGTATCTGGATTTTGGCCATATTGGCTGGATTTATTGCCTTGGGGGGAATGAAAGTCATTGGTTATACGGATGTAGTACAGGTAGTCCTGTTAATTATCGGTGGCTTGACCACAACTTATATTGCACTAAGCTTGGTAGCTGATGCTGAAGGATTGTCAGGGTGGTGGAATGGCTTGAAAGTATTGAAAGCAGAGGTGCCTTCTCATTTTCATCTTTTTATTGAAAAAGGACAATTGACTAAACCCGATGGTGGTGATGCTTACATGGATCTACCGGGCTGGTCCGTGCTGATAGGTGGTATGTGGATTATGAATCTTTCTTATTGGGGTTGTAATCAGTATATAACACAACGGGCATTAGGAGCTAAAAATCTAGCCACTGCGCAACAGGGGATGTTATTTGCCGCATTTATGAAATTACTGATGCCTTTGATTGTCGTTTTACCAGGTATTGCTGCATTTTATCTGTATCAGAGTGGGAATAATCCGCTATTTCAAAACGGTATGATGGA
This sequence comes from Sphingobacterium sp. PCS056, assembly GCF_023273895.1. Taxonomy (NCBI): domain Bacteria; kingdom Pseudomonadati; phylum Bacteroidota; class Sphingobacteriia; order Sphingobacteriales; family Sphingobacteriaceae; genus Sphingobacterium; species Sphingobacterium sp. PCS056. The sequence goes on from NZ_CP096883.1 coordinate 2,793,489, forward strand.
CGGAGATATCGTTAAGCCTGATAAAGCGTATCCATTACTGTTATCGATTTTGCCTACTGGATTTAAAGGAATGGCTTTTGCCGCATTGACGGCAGCTATTGTGGCTTCATTAGCTGGCAAAGTGAATAGTATTGCGACAATTGTATCGCTGGATATTTATAAAAATACGCAAACCAAACCGATTGAAGAGTCTTTTTTAGTCAAATTGGGTAAAATCTCGGTTGTAGTTTCGCTATTTATTGGAGCTGCATTAGCACCATTATTAAGTAATCTGGATCAAGGGTTTCAATTTATTCAAGAATTTACGGGCTTTATAACACCTGGTGTACTGGCTATTTTCTTAATGGGTATTTTGACAAAATGGACAACTTCTAACGCCGCTATTGGTGGAGCGCTATCGACTTTCTTTTATTCGATTTTGTTTAAGAATGTATGGTTGGATCAGATGCCTTTTATGAATCGTATTCTTGTGGTTTTTGTCTGTACAGTGATCACGATGACGGTCATTAGTGTCTTTGATAAGAAAAGAAAAAAGCAGCAGGAATTGATCTTAGAGAAGGAAATGTTTGTGGTGTCAGATTTATTTAAAGTGGTTAGTTTGTTAATTATAGGCGTGTTGACCGCCTTGTATATCGTTTTTTGGTAATCAATAATAATAGCAATAATAAAAAATATAAAATGGAGACAAATTTGCAAGTAGAGTGGAACAATGATAAGGAATTATTCGCGCTGATCCGCAGAGAATTATTTACAGCAGTCATTGGTGATATTATGGATAAGATGGGGATGTACCATCAGTTTTTACCACCAAATATCCGTTCCATTCGTGACGATATGTTTGTTGTAGGAAGAGCAATGACTGTATTGGAAGCCGATGTGAGTTCATTGGGAGAGTCAACATCTAAAAATCCGGTTCTAGCTAAAACTTTTGGTTATATGCTGGAAGCTTTGGATGATCTTAAAGAGGATGAAATCTATATTTGTAGTGGTTCGTCACCAAGTTATGCTTTGTGGGGTGAAATCATGAGCGCACGAGCAAAAATGTTGGGTGCTGCTGGTGCGATTGTAAATGGTTATTCTAGAGATACGAATGGTATATTAGCACTAGATTTTCCTTGTTTCTCCATGGGCAATTATGCACAGGATCAAGCTCCTCGTGGCAAGGTGATTGATTGGAGAGTGCCCATATGCATCAACAATATTATGATTCAAGATGGAGATATTTTAATCGGAGATATTGATGGTGTTTGTTTAGTGCCGAAGGAGCATGAAGTCGAAGTTTTTACTCGGGCATTGGAAAAAGCTCGAAGTGAAAAAGTTGTTTTGAAAAAGGTTTTAGAGGGTATGGGTGCTAAAGAAGCTTTTGATACCTATGGTATCATGTAATAAGAAGCTTATTACTCATCAACGAACAATTTTTGAAATTATACATAAACCGAGCGTGTGAGCTCAAGATGTAATGTTATTCTGATGAATATAATAAAGATTAACGCAGTAATGGTTGTACTGCTACTGGGGTTTGGACACTTAGGTCTAGCGCAGCAAAGTGCTAACATAAAAATACTTTCTCCTTTACCTGCGAAGGTGGAAGGTATCGATCAACCGCAGATCTCATTAAATGGAGTATGGTCCTTTCGGGTTGAAAATGGAAAACCGACGACTATAAAAGTTCCTGGTGAATGGGAAATGCAAGGATATGAGGTTAAAGCGGGTGAAAAAGCGGTTTATGAAAAACAGATTTCTATTCCCGAATCTTGGAAAGATAAACGTATTGCTCTAAAATTTGATGCTGTTAGTTCAAATGCTGTGGTGAAAATGAATGGGCAATATATAGGAGAACATGAAGGAGGTTTTGTTGCTTTTGAAATGGATATTACGAAAGCAGTGAAGTCTGGTACTAACATCTTGACTGTTGAGGTACGTGCCAATACGATCAGTGATATTCTTTCGTGTGTGTCCCAGTACGCAGCGCATACGGTTGGCGGTATTTTGAGGAAAGTGACTTTATTTGCGCTTCCTGAGACTCATGTTGCTGATTTAGATGTGGAGGTTAAATTTGATCCTAAATATCAAGATGCTAAACTTCATTTGCAGGCACTTGTGGCTAATAATACATCCGGAAATCAAGATCTAGCTATTCAATATACGCTAAAAGATAAAAGTGGTAAAACTGTTTTTGAAAAGAAAACAGCTGAAAAATCGGCGACAGGAAATCAGACAATACCGTTTGATTTGGATATTCAGGTATCAAAGCCTAAGCATTGGACTGCTGAAAGTCCGTATTTGTATGAATTGACTACCTCATTGTTGAATGGAACTCAAGTGGTACAATCGAATGTACAAAAAGTTGGTTTCCGTGAGATTAAGATTCGAGGTCATGAATTGTTGGTTAATGGTCGTCCGGTTAAGTTGAAAGGGGTAAACCGTCATGCTGTACATCCGTTAATGGGTAGAGCATCTGATCCAGTTTTGGATAGAAAGGATGTTGAAGTGTTTTTAGCGGGTAATCTCAACTATATCCGTACTTCACACTACCCACCTTCTGAAGAGTTTTTAAATGCGGCAGATGAACTGGGCTTGTATGTAGAAAGTGAATCGGCTCTAAACTGGATACAGCACCATGCTTCACCTATCTGGCGTCATTGGAATTATCAAGATCCGAAATTTTTGCCTACAATGCTACGTGCAAATATGGATAATGTCGTGAGCAATAGAAAGCATCCATCGATCATCTTCTGGTCATTGGGTAATGAGTCTAGGTGGAGTGATTTATGGGCTGAAGTAAACAAGACCGTAAAAGCGTTGGATAAAACTCGGCCTACTGTATTTCATGATCAAACTTGGGGAAGTTTTAACAATGCTGGTAGTAAAGCTGATATTGCTAATTATCACTATCCGGGAATTAATGGACCAAAAGCTACAGATACAATGAGCAGACCTACTTTGTTTGGTGAATACGCGCATTTATCGGATTATAATAGAAGAGAACTATTGACGGACCCAGGGGTAAGAGATGCATTTAATGCACCAATGGTCACTTATTTTGACTCGATGTATGTTCATAAAGGGAATTTGGGCGGAGCAATTTGGAGCGGTATTGATGATACTTTCCATATGCCGGATGGAAGGATTGTAGGTTATGGACCTTGGGGACCAATTGATGGCTGGAGAAGAGAAAAACCAGAATATTTTGGGATGAAAAAAGCCTATTCTCCAGTACGTATTTCTAATTTAAAAAGTAATTCCAATAATATCACCTTCGATGTTGAAAATCGTTATGATTTCCGTTCATTAAAAGATGTGGAAATAAAAGTGATGGTTGATGGTAAATTAATTCCGGTAACTTCTAATCTGCAAGCTCGTTCAGCAGGTAAACTTATTGTTCCAAATGCTTCGGGTGTATTCAATAAGGTTGAAATTATTGTCAATGATGCTCGTGGTTTTGAGGTTGAACATGAGATTTTTGAAACGCCAAAAGCAGTAACAGTAAATGGAACACCTAAAGCATTAGCTTTGAAACAGGATTCGGCATTTGTTTATATTACCCAAGGAGATGTTGTGTATACGATCAGCAAAACTTATGGATTAATGACTGCTGCTAGAACTTATGGTGAACAAGTATTTTCTAAAGGACCATCTGTGGCTATTATTGCTGCAAATGCTGAGGATGGTGGAAAACCAAATGTAGCAGGGGAGACGTATCAAAATAATATATATCCGATCAAGCATTATGAACAGTACACTTTGTTTGCAACACAGGTACAGGCTCGCGATGATAAAGATAGTATCGTTGTCGATTTGAATCTGACGTATCAACAAGGTACAGGTAAGCAACAGTTCATTTTTACAAAAGAAGGTCTGTTTAAAACAAACTATGAAATGAATTATCAGGCTGGTGAAGTTTCTGTTTATCAGTATGGTTTAATGTTAGAACTACCTTTGCACTATGATGAACTTAAATGGTCTAGAAAAGGAGATTTCTCTTATTATCCCGAAACGCACATAGGTAGAAATCATGGTGTAGCGAAGTTAAATGCGAACAATGTATATGAGGTTGAAGCGCATGGAGAGCCGGTTGCGAAAGCTTGGAAGGATGATGCAAATACGATGGGATCAAATGATTTTAGGTCTACAAAGGCTAGGGTGATGACTGCTTCTTTAAAGACTGCTGATCGTAAACAGGTAAATCTATTAGCTACAGGCAAGCAAGCTTCCCGTACCTGGAAACAGGATGAACATATTCAATGGTTAGTTGCTGATTATACGAACAGTGGTTCTGAACCCTTTTATGGAAGTCCCTTTACAGACGGTCGGATTACACTTAAAAAAGGTGATGTGATAAAAGGAAGTATGATCTTACAGATTGATTAATACGTAACTTTAAATATAAAAATAAGCATAAACTCTCGCTAGAAGAGTTTATGCCTGAAAGAATGAAAATGGACTAGTTTTATAGTCTTTAAAAATTAAGAAGAGTGTAACGAGCTTAAGATGTCGTTGAAAAAATAGACTCATAAATATATATTCTAATGAAAATAGTGGATGTAAAAGTCTGGTTGGTAGAGGGAGTAAAATACAACTGGACACTATTAAAAATTTATACGGATACAGGTCATACTGGTGTTGGGGAAGCAACAAATTGGCCAGGAAGTCCTTTGGTGTTTGAAGCAGCAAAACATGTAGGTCAGCGTATCATCGGTTTAGATCCGATGCGGACTGACTTTATATGGACAAAGCTTTACCGTGATCTCAATTGGGTTGGTCCCTATGGTGCTAGTATGTGTGCCATCAGTGGAATAGATATGGCGCTCCTGGATTTAAAAGCTAAAGTGTTAGGTGTGCCTTGTTATGAATTGTTGGGAGGCGCTTTCCGTAAAGATATTTTGCTTTATGCTAATTATTGGTTCACTGGTGGGGGACATAATGGAGAAGATTATGCCGCACAAGCGCTTAAAGTAAAAGAAGCTGGTTTTACAGGCCTTAAATTTGATCCATTTGCACATACTAATTATTTATATGGAGAAGATCTTGCTCCTAATTTAACCTTGACTTCGGAGCAACAGGATTTAGCTTTTAATGTGAGTAAAGCTGTACGTGATGCGGTTGGTCCTGATTTTGATATGATGATCGAGACACATGCAATGTTGAATTATCGGGTTGCAGTGAAGATGGCACAACGCCTATCAGCATTAGATATTACCTGGTATGAAGAACCTGCAGGTCCGGAAAGCGCAGATACTTTACGAGCTATGCGTGAACGGATTCCTTCAAATGTATCGATTTGTGTCGGTGAACGTCACTATACAAGACATGGTATCCGACCTGTTTTGGAAAAAAATATCTGTGATATTATGATGCCCGATATTACCCGTTGTGGAGGACCATCCGAAATGAAGCGTATGGCAACGATGATGGAGGCCTATAATGTTTTATTAGCGCCACACAATCCAAATGGACCTTTGTCGACATTGGCAAGCGCACATGTATGTGCTTCTGTGCCTAACTTCTTTAGACAGGAATTTATGTTTAACGATGTTGCTTGGAGAGATACTGTTATCGATCATCCAATTGCGGATATGGTTCAAAATGGTGTACTTTCATTAAGTGACAGACCTGGATTAGGAGTGGATCTGGTAGAAGAGGAAATGGAAAAACATCCAGGAATATTAGAACCAAGACCTGGATTTTACGTTTAATAGTTACGATGGCATTATCAATTGATTTAAAAGGGAAGACTGTATTAGTCACGGGAGGGATATCTGGTATTGGATTGGGTACTTCTATCCGATTTGCTCAAGCCGGAGCACGCGTTATTGCATGCGCAGAGCAACCTGCTGATGGAGTGCAGGTACAATACTATCGACAACAGATGATGGTCTATACTGATGATGCAATTTATTATCAGGTGGATTTAACCCAGGCTATGGAGATTCAACTATTCGCAGATGAGTTGGTTCAAAGTTATGGAAAACTTGATGTAATCGTTTCTAATGCAGGAATGAATGTATTTGATACTGTTGAAAACTGTGATCAGGAAAAATGGGATCTCAATCAACATCTTAATCTTGAATCACATTGGCATGTGGGAAAAAAAATGAAGCCATTACTAGATCAAGCTGATCAAGGTGTTTTTATTATCATGACATCTAATCATGCTTATTCTTCTATGAAAGGTTGTTTTCCATACAATGTAGCTAAAGCAGGTTTACTAGCTATGGTGAAGGCCATGGCCATTGAATGGGCTCCTCATATTCGTACTGTCGGTATTGCACCAGGTTTTATTGATACACCTGGAAATCAAAAATGGTTTAATTCTTTCGATGATGCAGAGAAGGCAAGAGCTTCTACCATTGCGCTTCATCCTGTGAAACGTTTAGGAACCCCTGAGGAAATCGGTGCTTGGTGTGTGTTTTTAGCAAGCGATTATGCGGCGTTTGCTAATGGAACGACCTACCTTATTGATGGTGGCCGAAGTGCTTTGATGCAAGACTAAGGGTCGGATCAGGAATATTTTTGTTTGAGATGGCGTGCGGATTTAGGTAATTCTAGTGTATACAATAACTTTATACATTTATTTGATATTTTAATACATGGTAATCAGGTAATAAGTTCATTAATTTTGCTAATGATTTATTCTAGTTAACTGATAAAACTGAGCTAATGAGCTCTAAATAATCATCATATTTCATGAAAAAGGCTAAAGTATTGGTTAAGTCAACTTGCCAGTTGGGAGAGAGTATCGTATGGGATAACCGTAAAAACAGCTTGTATTGGGTAGATATTTTAGATAAACATATCTATAAATATAACTTAGGATCAGAAGGTGTAACGGTATGGAATACGGATAAATACATCAGCAAGATTGTACCAGATGGTCAAGATGGTTTTATTGTGGCTATGCAAGGTATGCTGGCTTATTGGGAAGAGAATACCAACATTGTAACGCCTATAATTGATATTCCTGAAGAGGATGGGAGTATCAGAACAAATGATGGAGGACTTGACCCTGACGGTAATCTTTGGATTGGAACAATGCATATGGACGCGTATCATGGACGTGGAAAATTATATTGTTATAAAGATCAAAGATTGCAGGTAATGCTTGATGCGGTTTCCATTCCTAACGGAATCGTTTGGAGTGGAGAATTGCCCTATACTTACTTTATTGATACATCTACGAATGAAATCCGCCGTTATGATTTTACAAAATTTCAAAGTGAACATATAAGTTATGAGGTGTTGTTAAAAATTCCGATAGCATACGGTTCTCCGGATGGCATGTGTATAGGTCCTGATGGTCATTTGTGGGTTGCGCACTGGGGTGGATATGGTGTATATTGTTGGGATATAAATACAGGAATACTTTTAGATAGAATATATGTTGATGCACCTCATGTTACATCTTGTACTTTTGGGGGGCCAAATAATCAAGATTTGTTTATTTCAACTGCGAGAGTGGGGCTAAATGAACAGCAACTTTTGCAGTATCCAAACAGTGGAGCTGTATTTCATTATAGGATCATATAATAAGATTGAAAACAACTTACCGCATTTTTTGAAAGTGTGATAAGTTGCTTTCTTCACTTTTATTATTAAAGTCGTAATTTATTCATCTATTCAATCGTTTTGTTGTACTGCAGCCGATAAATCTTGGGAGTAATTCCCATTTCTTTATTAAAGCTTCTTGAAAAGTGATAAGGGTCAAAATAACCCAGTTTAAAGGCAATTTCTTTTATTTTGTATGATGAATATTTTAGATATTGGCAAGCTTGTTCGAGTCGGATCCGATTATAATAAACCATTGGAGAGCTATTCATCTTTTCTGTAAAAAGTCTAGTAAGGTGCGAGGATGAGTAGCCCACAAAAGTTGATAATTCCTGTAGGGTGAGTTTCTTTTCTAAATTTTCTTTCATAATTAGAATGCTTTTATTAATAATGTTTTCGCTGTCGAGACGGTTGTTGCGATGATATTGCTCTTGGTATTTTAATGATGCCAAGAAGTACAGTAGTGTAAAACTAATGTATTCTAGTGTTTCTGCATGATAACCAAATTTGAGATTTTCATAAATATTATGGAAAAGATCGAGACTATGCTTTTTGCTTTGTGATCCCATATTTTTTAAAGAAAGCGGCTTTCCTTTTAAGGACTGTACAAAACCACTGTCGTTCCCTTTAAAATGTATCCAATAAATGCTCCATGGATTGGTATCTTTGCTTCCATAACTATGTGGTTCTCCTGCAGGTATAAGGTAGAAATGATCCGCAGATAGATACACTGTTCGGTCTTCATGTTTAATCCATCCTATTCCATGTGAACAGTAAATAATAATATGTTCGTTACAACCTTTTTCTCTGTTCCTAAGATGATGTTTAGCTTCTGGATAATACCCAATATGCGTGATAAAAAGACTTGTTTTAGCTGGATGCAATGAATGCATTTGGAGGATATCCAAAGGTAATGAAATAGCCTCTTCTCCCTTAAATCCTTCAGAAATAGAAATTTTTTTTATCATAATTAGTCTGATTGTTGTTCGATGGTCTTGTCATGTATTACAATTTAAACTATCGGTATGAACGATTATAATGTGTATTTTTAGTCCTATTTTTAGTTTATTTCTGAAGGATATAAAATCCCAGTACTCATCATAATCGGATCCCTAATTTTAAAGGTATCTTTATTAGGGATTATTCTTACCTTTGGTAATATGCTTATAGTCGTTTTGTTTTAACAAAGATAATATTGGTTTAACAAGAGCAGATAGAGTTAATTTTCATTTACATGGATTATTTTCTTTTTATGAATTTAAAATGAATGGTATTGAAAATAAAAAAGATGGTTTTGATGGTGAAGTTTGCGTTGTCGTTCCGCCTATTGTTGTTAAGCGAAATAGTTCAGAAAAAATTTCTGGTAATTTTTATATAACTGATATCGGTTATTTTCCTAAAGCTAAGTTTCACTTTCGACAACGAGAAAAAGGATGTGCTCAACATATTCTGATTCACTGTGTGGATGGTAGAGGTGAAGTTTCTATTGGCACAGACTTTTATCAAGTTCATGCTAATGAATATATTTTAATTCCAGCACATACTGCTCATACCTATCGAGCGGATTATAAAAATCCATGGACTATCTATTGGATACATGTTAATGGTAGACAAGCCAGTGAAATTGTCAACGGAATTTATAAAAATGTACTGATCGGCAAAAATGTATTAGTCTTTGGGGAGGAAATGAAATCTATTTTTGAGAAGATGTATACCCTGCTACTAAAAGGATATGGTCGTGAGATTATGGAGTGTATATCGATGACTTTACCTTATTTTTTGAGTGGATATCTTCATAGAGAAATAGCAAGTAACTGGAAGACGGAAACTAAAGGAGATATTATTAACAGCTCTATTTTATATTTAAAAACAAATTTTAATACTAAAATAAGTTTAAAGGAAATTGCAAATAATAGTAATCTTTCTGTTTCACATTTTTCAAAGCTATTTAAAATGCGAACAGGTTATTCTCCTATCGAATATCTCAACCATTTAAAAGTACAGAAGGCCTGTTATATGTTGCAGTTTTCGGATAGTAGAATATCAGAAATTTCTTTCGATCTAGGTTTTGAGGATCAGTATTATTTTTCAAGACTTTTTAAAGATCATATGGGTGTTTCGCCTTCTCATTACCGCAATAGTGTTAAAGTGGATGAGCATATAATCCATTAATTCACACGTATTATACATTCTTAAGTTTGTATCTCTTTCTAATTTAGTCGTTCTAAAACCAAGTTTATGAATGCTAGAGAAAATAAGGTATTACTATATAGTTTAATTGCTTCTTTGGGGGGCTTACTGTTTGGCTTTGATATTGCCATTTTTTCGGGAACTATACCTTTTATTGTGCCACATTTTAACCTTGAACCTAGTCAGTTGGGCTGGGTGGCAAGTTGTTTGTATGTTGGTTGTATCTTTGGAGCTATGGCCTTTGGACGAATCGCTCAAGGATTAGGAAGAAAGCCTTCTTTGATATTAGTATCTCTCATTTTCATTATATCCTCTGTTTTCATGGGAATAGCCAATACCATTGATAGTGTTATTTTTTGGCGTATAGTGGCGGGTTTTAGTGTAGGGGGAGCCTCTATTCTGTCACCACTGTACATTGCGGAAATAAGTCCGCAGAAGATCCGGGGTAAAATGGTTTCCTTAAATCAGATGGCTATTGTAATTGGAATTTTGTTGGCATATCTGTCCAATTATTTTCTTTCAGGAATAGAAGGGAATTGGCGATGGATGTTTATAAGTGGTGCAATTCCTGCAACCGCTTTTTTGATCGCATCATTTTATTTCCCAGAAAGTCCAAAATGGTTGATTTATAAGGGTAGACTTGCCGAAGGTAAACGTATTCTTGAAAATACCGTAGATGAGAAGGAATTGGTTAATGAGCTGGAATATTTACAGAGTCAAAATACAAAGGGAAAAGATTCTATCGGCGCGATCTATCGCTCCATCTTTCAAAAACCACATTCTTTTTTGTTATTGATAGCTATCGTAATCGCTGTTTTTCAGCAAATATCGGGCGCTAATGCGGTCTTGTTTTATGCACCAATTATTTTTGAAAAAGTTGGTATGGACGTTGAAAATCAATTGTTAATACAGATTTTGATTGGTTCGGTCAATCTGTTGTTTACATTGGTTGCTATTCGAACAGTCGATAAAGTTGGACGAAAAAAACTGATGATGATAGGTGCAGGTGCCATGGCAATTTTATTGCTCTTGATCGGGCTTTCTTTCCAGGGTGATTTCATTCCTCAAAAATTTGTAAGTGTACTTGTTCTTCTTTTTATAGGAACATATGCGGCGACATTGGCACCGGTTACCTGGGTTATTATTGCTGAAATTTTTCCTTTGAGAATACGTGAGCAGGCCATGTCCATTGCTTCTGCCTTTTTGTGGGTAGCATGTTTTGGAATTACTTATATTTTTCCAGTCATGATTGCCACATTGACCACATTTCAGACATTTACCATATTCGGTGGTTTATGTACGATCTATTTCTTATTCCTGTGGCTTTATGTGCCAGAAACTAAAAATAATCGGGTCTAACATCATTGAGATGTTTTAATTGGTGAAAATTTAAACTCCATGAGTTGAAAATATATTTAGCCTTCAGACGCTAAAGAATTATATAAATATTAATAAACAAGCACACATTATTTTAATGAACGAAGTAAAAGATAAAGTCGTCATCGTCACGGGGGCAGGGAAAGGTATTGGAGAGGGTATTGCAACATACTTCGCTGCATGTGGTGCTAAAGTCGTCATCGCTACCATCAGTAATCAGGAAGGTGAAGAACTACAAAAAAAACTAACTGATAAAGGTTATCAGGCTTATGCTGTACAAACTGATGTTTGTTCTGAAGAGAGTGTGATCAATATGGTTGCACAAACAGAACATTATTTTGGGTCGATTGATATATTGGTAAACAATGCCGGAATCACGTTATTTAAATCAATTTTGGAAGCTACAATAGAGGACTGGGATCGTGTTATTAATACGGATTTAAGAGGTGTATTTTTGTGTACTAAGTATGTTGCCCAAAGTATGATAAAGCACGCTAGCCATGGATCAATTATTAATATATCTTCTAATCATGCTTTCAGAACTTTGCCCGATACAGAAATGTATGCAGCAGCTAAAGGAGGGGTCAATGCCATGACAAGAAGTATGGCGCTAAGTCTCGGGAAATATGGAATTAGGGTTAACTGTGTATGTCCAGGGTTTACGGATACATACCACTATCAAAACTGGTTGGCCGATAAGGATAACCCATCACAAGTCGAGGCTGATGTTGTGAAATTGCATGCAACTGGTAAAATTTCGACACCATTAGATATTGCTCATATGGTTGCGTTTTTAGCTGGTGAAGCAAGTTCTAATATAACAGGAGGTGAATTTATGGTTGATGGAGGGTTGACTGCTGGTCTTTACCATGCGGATAAATTTTAATCTATGAAAATAACAGCATACGAGCTTTTTAAAGTACCGCCGAGATGGTTGTTTTTAAAAATTGTCACTGACGAGGGTATAATCGGTTGGGGTGAACCTGTTTTAGAAGGTAAGGCAGATACAGTAAGTGCCGCAGTGCGTGAGCTTATGGATACACTGATCGGTAAAAATCCGATGGATATTGAAGACCACTGGAATATGATGTATCGAGGTAGTTTTTATCGTGGAGGACCGATTCTCATGAGTGCAATAGCAGGCATAGATCAAGCACTTTGGGATATAAAAGGTAAATTTTATAATGCACCAACTTATGAATTACTTGGAGGGAAATGCCGTACCGAGATTGAAGTGTACTCATGGGTAGGTGGTGACGAACCACAGGTTATTTTGGAGGAAATTCAAAAGGTGGTTGATCTCGGTTTTCGGACCATCAAGATAAATGGCACTAATAGAATGCGCTATTTGGATTCTTATGCTGAAATCGATGCGCTTTTGGAGCGGATGGCTTTGATAAGAGAGCGCTTTGGTCATCAGATCAACGTCGGAATTGATTTTCATGGTCGGGTACACAAACCTATGGCTAAGATATTGGTTAAAAAATTGGAAGAGTACAATCCTATATTTATTGAAGAGCCACTGCTTTCTGAAAATATGGAAGGCATAGAGCAATTGGCAAAATTGACTCATATTCCTATTGCGTTGGGAGAGCGATTATTTTCACGCTGGGATTTTAAGAAAGTATTGGAGAGTCGCGCTGTTGATATTATTCAACCAGATCTTTCTCATGCTGGAGGCATTACGGAATGTCGGAAAATTGCTTCCATGGCCGAGGCTTATGATGTGGCCGTGGCTCCTCATTGTCCTCTAGGACCAATAGCACTTGCTGCCTGTCTGCAATTGGATGCTGTGGCTCACAATGCTGCGATACAGGAGCAGAGTCTGGGTATTCATTACAACACTTCTAACGATCTTCTCGACTATGTCTCGAATAGTGAGGTTTTTTCATATGAAAGAGGGATGGTAAAGATACCAAGTGGTCCCGGATTAGGTATCACGGTTGATGAAGATTATGTTAAAAAGATGAGCTTGATTGGTCATGACTGGCATAATCCAATATGGAGAAATGAGGATGGTTCAATAGCCGAATGGTAGTTAATAGAGAATAAAATTATGAGTTTTGAAGAGAAATTGAAAAATAAGGAAGTGGTGATCGGACCATTTTCTAAGACCTCGGATGCGGGGATGATCGAAGCGATGGGATATGCGGGTTTTGATTTTATAATCATTGATTTGGAACATGGACCTAATGATGTTTTAAATGCGCAAAATTTAGTTCGAGCGGCGGAGATCTCAAATACTTTTCCGATTATTAGAGTTGCAGAAAATGGCCCAACGGAGATTGGAAAAGCGCTCGATATTGGTGCTAAGGGAGTGCAAGTTCCACAGATTACGAATGCTTCTGAAGCACAGCAGGCCGTTCAGTATGCTAAATTTGCACCTTTAGGGATGCGTGGGGTTTGCCGTTTTGTACGTGCTGCCGCGTATTCCAATACCGATCGGTTTGAGTACTTTAAATCGGCAAATGACAACTATTTGATTTTGCAGTTGGAGGGGGCTGAAGCCATTCAGAATGTGGATGAAATTATTGAAGTGGAAGGTGTCGATGTTATTTTTATAGGTCCATATGATCTATCTCAGGCTTTAGGTGTAAGCGGTCAGATCAACCATCCTTTGGTATTGGAGGAGATGAAAATTATTATTGATAAATGTCGGACAAAGGGATTAGCAACCGGTGTATTTACGGACAACTTGAAAGATGCTAAATCTTGGATACAATTGGGTGTCAATTATATTTCTTATTCGGTAGATGTTGGTATTATTCAAGAAGCTTCGAAAGCGATTTTCCAAGAGCTGAACAGTTATTCGGAATAAAAGGAGTTTGGTACATGCACAGTTGAAATGATGACATCATTGTAGCGTCAGTGATAAATCAAAATAACGTACAGAGCAGATTGGATTCCTACTTATAAATGATATCTAGATATATCTTCAGATTCAGATAAAATAAACTGGGTAATGACCAAATATGACAGCCAATTCAACTCGCTTGGATAGGCTTTTTTTATTTGAAAAATGTAAAAACATGAGTTTTTTGTTAATTGCATTTAGTTATTTTTTTCTGCTACAGTTTACCATGTATTAAGTCGAAATGTTAGATGATTAAATAATAGCATTTTCATTTCGGGTAAAATACTTTTAATACAGGCTTTTTAAGTTGTAGTTTGACTATGTTCACACCTATATCTTTGTTATATATCAATTGTAGATCAGCTAGATAGGTTGTTTAGAATTATTTAGCACCTGCTGTTGATACTAACCAGGAATACTCAATTATAAAACCAAAAAATAAGCTATGAAAAAGACTCTGAACCAACTTTAGAAATGGGCGCATTCGCGATTCCATTTATCTCGCAATTATTATCAACAATGGAGAATTTGTAAAAGCTCTATAAGTTAGATAGACCCAAAGTAGGCTATTCTCTTAAAAAGTGTCAAAAATTTTTCTACCATTTTTAAATCTAAGTTTTCATAAATGAAAGCATAGTGAACTTTCTGTGCCTATTCAGAAAGCAATAACCAAATATCTAAATAGTATAAAATGAAAACAAAAAGTGCGCAAGCAGCTCCATTTTGGAGCTCATCTAAAAAAGTAGTGGGATTACTGAGTCTCTCGGCTGTTCTTTTTTGTTCTGCTGATATCCTGTTGGCAGAAAAAGCTCATGCAGGGATAAAACATAATCCCTCAAAAACAAATAGAACATTATCAAGTGATCATTTATCACATAACGATTATGCTATAGATAGTATAGTGATTGTTAAAGGGATCATATATGATTCGGATAAGAAACCGTTGGTAGCAGCTTCTGTAGTGGATAAATCAAATAGACAACGTGGTACCGTTACTGGTAATGATGGTAAGTTTGAGATTTCTGTTGCTGTAAATTCGGTTTTACAATTTAGTCATATTAATCACTTAAGCAAAGAGGTGGTTATAGCCGGAAGTGTATCCAATCTAGAAATTCAACTGGAGGAAGGAACACAGCAGTTGGAAGAAATTGTTGTTGTAGGTTTTGGAACAACTAGTATTCGTAAGAATACAACTGCTGTAGCTTCATTTAATGCAGAAAACGTTAAAGAATTACCTTTTGGTGATATGGGGTCTGCCTTACAGGGTCGAGTTGCAGGGGTTATTGTGCAACAAGGATCTGCTGAACCTGGTCAAAATGGAGCTAGTATATCGATTCGAGGTAATGGTACACCACTTTATGTCATTGATGGGTTTATTTCAACGAGTGCCAGATTTTTGACTCTGAACAAAACTGATATTAAATCAATGACCATATTAAAGGATGCTGCCTCTACAGCAGTATATGGTATGAATGCAGCAAACGGTGTTATTGTTGTTACAACTAAGCAGGGAGAAACCGGTAAATTAAGCGTTGATTATCAGGCTAATTTTGCATTTAACACGCCTTCATACCCTACTAAGAGAATGAATGCCTATCAATTTGCAACTGCTGTTAATAATTTGAACCAAGCATTAGGACAAGGGACCTATTCTTTTAGATCATTTGATGAATTGAATGAAATAGCTCAGAATTTAGATCACTATACAAATTGGGAAAAATCGCTTTTGCGGGATTATGCTCCGCAAAAGGAACAGACGATTTCTTTGAGTGGAGGAACGGAACGTTTGAGGTTTTTTGGAAGCTTAAATGCGCTAGATCAACAAGGGATTTATAAAGGAAATTCACTAGAGTATAATCGTTATAACTACCGCTCTAATGTGAGCAGTTCATTTGATAAAATTGGATTGACACTTGATTTTAATGTAAATGGATCTTTATTTAAAGAAAAATATCCACCTGCCGGCGCCGGAGTAATCTATTCCAGATTGCGTGATCGAAATCCATTTGAAAAACCCTTTACTTCGACAGGGCAGGTTTCGAATCAATTTGATAATCCAGCATTACAGTTGCAGAGTCCAGGATATATTAAGTTGAATACGGTATATAATCAATTGGCAGGAGCTCTAAAGTGGAAGATTCCCGGAGTAGATGGATTAAGCTTAGGGTTTAATGGTAACTATAATGTGGAAAGCCAGGATCGCGTGGATTGGGTGCAAACAGCAACCTACTACGATGAAGATGGTAATGAAACAAAAGAAGATCCAGCAAACATCGGAATCAGCAGATCATCATTCATGACCAGTCAATATGATTTAAATTTTCGTGCAGATTACAGTCAAACTTTTAAAGAAAAGCATAATATTGAAGCAACATTGGTTCATACCAGACAGCATTATTATACCAATTCATTGACCGCAGGATCTCGAGGATTTAATACTACTGAGATTCATCAGATACAAAAAGGCGATGCAAGTACAATTTCGGCATCTAATGGAGAAGGGATGCAAGCCTGGATGGGTTATGTAGGTCGTTTCCATTATGATTATGGTAGACGTTATATGGTTGAGTTTGCAGGCAGGTATGATGGATCTGATAATTTTGGAAAAGACTCACGGTGGGGTTTTTTCCCGTCTATATCAGGAGGATGGACAATTTCTGAAGAAAACTTCTTTAGCCCTATTAAAAGAGGAAAGGTGTTGAATTACTTGAAGTTAAGGGCTTCGTATGGTGAAATTGGTTTGAATGATGTTGATCACTGGAAGTATGCTTATTTGCCTACATATGATTATAACTCAAATGCCTATGTGGTCGATGGTAAGTTAGTGAATACCGTGACTCCCGGTCCAACTCCTAGTGCAAATATGACCTGGTATACTCGAACAAAGTATGACGTAGGTTTAGATTTCTTTTTATTCAATAATAAGATAGAAGGTAGTGTTGATTGGTTTTTTGAAAAAACTAAGGGCTTTTTATCGGCAGATAAATTTCGTTATACTGGGCCAATTGGTTATGAGCTTCCTTTGGTTGTCTCTGAGGCTGAGGATCGTATTGAAGGCTTTGACGGGGGATTAAAATATAAGACTAAGATTGGCCAAGTTGATTTGACTACAGGATTTAACTTCACTTATTATAAATCAATAGCTTTTAAAACAAATGAGGACAGTTTGACATTAATCAACCCACGTATTAGGCAACAGGGAAATGAAAAATATTATGTAGGTACGGGATACGTTGGTGCAGAGTTTTACACCAATCCTGAACAAATTCTTAATAATCCTAAACGTATCACATCTAGAGATTTGAGACCTGGTGACTTGCAGTATAGAGATGTGAATGGTGATGGTAAAATTGATGGGCAAGATCAGTCTCGATATGGCCATAATGCAAGTCCAAACTTTGTTTTTGGTTTTGATATCGGTGTCCGATATCAAGGTGTTAATGTTATGGCAACTGTTCAGGGCACAGGCCCCAGACAAACTTATATGAGCAATGTAGCAATGGGATCGGAGGGGGAAAGACGTTTAGATTTTGAATTTCAAAATGATAACTGGACTCCTGAGAATTTAAATGCAACATTTCCACGTGCCGGGAATGCAAGTTTAAATGATAATAACAATTACGCTTCATCAGACTTTTGGGCTAAAAAATCAAATTATGTGCGGCTCAAATCACTCACAGTATCTTATGATTTTAAGTATGCGGCATTAACTAGACAGGAATGGATTCGAAATCTCTCTGTATATGTATCAGGTGTTAATTTATTGGCGGTTGGTCCATCCGTTAAATATGGTGATCCAGAGGCAAACAACTTCGATGGATATAGTTATCCGATGATGAAAACTTATTCTTTTGGATTTCAATTAGGTTTCTAAACTTTAGTAATATAAAAATGAAAAAATATATAATAATTGGGATTATGAGTTTATCAATCTTTTCTTCCTGTAAAGATTTTTTAGATACAAAACCCTACGATAAAATTACGGGAGATCAAACTTGGGCTAGTGAAAATTTATCGACAGCCTTTATCTTTCAAATATATGCGGATGTTCTTGCTAACGACTCTTGGTTGGCATCCTATGCAACACCTAACTCAGCACGTTCTGAAAGTGTAACGAAAAATGCCATGACAGGTACTTTAAATGGTGCTTTTTGGTCTAAAGATCGTGCAGAATTGATGACAAAAAATGACGATTATGGTTGGTTGAATTATAATATTTTGTGGCGAATTCATACCGCGATGAAAAATATACAGGCAAGTGCCAACTTTTCAGAAGATTATAAAAAGAGATCTTTAGGCGAACTGTATTTTTTAAGAGCAACACATTATTTTGTATATGCTAAGTTGTTTGGTGGACTACAGATTATAGATAAAGAATTGAGTTTAGAGGATAATTTACAGATTCCACGAGCTTCTATAAAGGAAACTTATGACTTTATCATTTCAGATCTAGAGCAAGCAAGTAACTGTGTCTGAAAGAGGAAGAGCGAATGTTAAAGCTGCACAAGCTTTAATGATGAGAGTAGGATTGCAGGCGGCTGCTTATGTCGATGGTGGAACGCCTACGAGCAGTTATTATGATCAGGTACTTCTTGCTGGTCAAGCTTTGGGTTTAGATGCTTCAGGATCACAATTAAGCCCATACGCTAGTATGTTCAGATCTTATGAAACTGCAGTTACAGCATCAGAACTTATTTTGACCAGAGAGCGTAATAAAACCAATACCTCCTTGTATGATACTCCCATGCAATACCAAGGCCTATGGGCAAATGGAAAGTTTTCTGACTATGCAAAACAGCATTTTCCAATCAATGTGACAATGAATTTTTGGGGTATGGATGGAGGTGCCTGGCCCACTCAAGATCTTGTTGATGATTATTTGGTTGAAGATGTCGATGGAAGTATCAAATATTGGGAAGATGCATCTTATGTAGCAACAGGAAAAAATGTGGATGAAAAAATGTATTTCAGTAATACGAAGAAAAGAGACCAACGTTTTTATGCGACAGTTTTATATGATAGCTGTAAATATTTCAACGATCAAGTTCGGGTATTTTTTAGAAGAGATGGAAACGTGAGTAATGCAAATAGTAAGATAAATGAAGGTTCAGAGCAGGAGTACGGATATCGCGCAGGTAATACCGAGAACTATAATTCTTCCACAGGATATGCGATGTTGAAATATTTCTACACGCATGTAGTCAGTCTTCCAAGTCCTGGTGATCAAAAAATGGATTACCTATACTCCGTGCTTCGTTATGGGGAAGCTTATTTGAATATGGCAGAAGCATATCTGATGAAGGGTGATTTTGAGAATGCAAAAAAATATATGGCGACCACAATGATTAAGCATGGTGGTTTTAAACCTGATCGAGTTGTTTCTTATTTAGCGCCGTTAACAGGTAACAACTGGGATAATAGTTTATTTGAAGCATTTAAACGTGAGCGAAATGTAGAAATGGTTTATGAAAATAATGATTATTACTGGTCACTGTTACGTTGGGGGATGAGGTCCTCAGGTGGAGTCAAAAATGGCGAATATGCAAATAGCGGTTATGTTATTCCTGAATTACAAGGAGCATTGCGAGGAATTAGAATTTCTAGAGATGGAAAGAGTTATTCATTTTTTCAGGATAATAATGCGGTCGGTGAAGCTCGATTCTCTCCTAAACGTTATTTGTTGCCAATTAGAGAATCATTCCGCTTACAGTCAGGAGTAGAACAGAATCCAGGATGGGAATAGTATGAATAATAAATCAATTTGATATGAAAAAAATAATGAGAACAATGTTAAGCTTAACATTCATATGCTTTACATTAACAGGGTGTTTGAAAAGTGGTATGGAGGAATTGACTAATTCTAGTGATAAGGTTCTTTCCAGTATTGATTATACTTATCGATTTTTATACACGGATACCATACAAAAAGGAACAGCCAAACAAGAGATTCAGCAGGGGCGTATGTGCGAAGTCATTTTTAAAAAAAATACAGAAAAGATAACTGAAGGTGGATTGGATGGTTTTAAAACTACAATATCCTACGATATTAATTCTGTCTTGAAGGCCGGTCCTACAGGTTCGGTCACTAAATCCATGCTCTATAAAGAATTTGAAAAATTAATTAAAACAGATCAATTGAATAAGTTGTGGGTTTATATGACAATTTCAGATGTTGCCACTATAACAGGTGTAAAAGATGCACCTAAATTAGGTAGCGAAGGAAATTTTTCTACAGACCATATTTATAGAGTGAAAGCTGCTGATGGTTCCATAAAAGATTATTTAATAAAAACCGTTAAAGGATTTTAAAAAGTGAGTTAAAATAGAATTATCTAGTTTTGACTGATTAACAGTACCCGTTAGAAACTTCTCAAACGGGTACTGTTAATATGATATCATCATAGTCTCTAGATAATTAATTGCAGACACTAAATAATCTTTTTGATCTAAAGTTGATAGATGGTCGTATTGGATCAAACCTGGTTTAATTAGGCTTTGCCAGATGAAATTCGTTGTCTTTATCTGTACAAGAGTATTTCATTATTTAAAAATTGGAGACACCAAGGCCTCCGATTTTTAAAAATGATTTTCTGTTCATCATAATTTAGAAGATTATTTTTTTATCGTTAATAACGAATCTTACAAATGTTTGATGATATCAATATACGCCTTAGGCTCTTTAATAAATTGATCATGTGGATAAGCTGTTAGTTCGCTTTCCTTGTGTGTGCCATAAAGAGAACCGACCGAATAGTATACATGTGCATGCTGTGCAGATAGTAAATCAGATGGAGTATCTCCGAGATTAATCACAGATTTACTATCCGCAATATGAAGCTTCTGCATAGCCAATTTGATCATATCCGGTGCTGGCCGACCGTGCTCCACATCGCTACTGGAGATAGAGCAATTAATGATATTAGCATTGGTATTTTTGGCACACAGGTAATTCTGGTCTAAATCTTTTTCCCAACCTAATTGTTGTAAGATAATGTCCGTCACGATACGATAAAAACCGGTAGTTAACGCTATTTTAATATCTTGCTGTCTGCAAAATTCAAATACCTCAAGAACGCCCTCATAAGGTTTGGCGCCAATTGTTTTGTAATGATTTTCCAATGTATGACAGAATAGTTGGTAAGACTTATTTACCTGATCACGATAAGAAGGGTGATCAATACCAATCGCCTCTTTCCAGATCGTTTCAAATACTAAGATCTTTGACCAGCCCATCATACTGTTTATTTTTTCAGAAGATACTTCGATATTTGTTGCTTTAATAGCATCCAAGAAACATTTTTCTACTTCATTGTGGTCTTGAACTGTTGTTCCTGCCATGTCAAATATGGCTAATTTTACTTTACTCATGTTTATTAATAGATGTTTGCGGTTTTACAAAAGATATAATGATTGCGCACAAAGCACAAATGATGGCTACAACAAGAAAAATATTTGAAGTATTGCCAGTAGAGTCAATAATTTTTCCAAAGATGGGTTCACCAATTGCAGCAAATACATAGGCAAACATGTTCATTACCCCTATACCCGTACCAACAAGTTTTGTTCCTAGTATATCCGGACTTAATGTCCAAAAGTTGGCTTGTGGACCATAAACAAAAAAGCCAGCAGCAAACATGAGTATCGAAGCAAATATATGATGCGGCGTGGGGATGAAATAAATGAGGAGGGCGATGGCACAGCTGCATAACATACCCATCCTAATTGATTTACTCCGATTTTTATGGAATAAGAGATCAGATATATACCCAAAGGAGATAGCACCGACCGCCATACCTATAGGTATCAATAGCGTAAGCCAAAGATTACCAGTAGATTCTTTGTAATTATTGCCTAAAAAATGAATGGGAACCCAAAAGATCAGCCCATACCTTGCCATGCTTTGAAATCCGATCGCAACGGATGCAATTAGAAATTTTTTATTTCCAAATACTTCTATATAAGATTCTTTCCAGTCTAGCTTGCCTATGTGATCCTGCTTGTTGACAGCAGACTCTAATGTAAATCCTTTTAGACTAGGGTGGCTACGTGCTATGATTAAGAACAGTATAAGTGCAAAAAAGAGAAAAAGTATAGGATATCGGAAGAGTGTACGCCAGCTTTGCTCTTGATGCACTAATAATAAGGCCATAAAAAAGGTAAGTACAGATGAACTACCTGCTGCCATAGTATAAAAACCAAATGCTTTACCTCTTTCATTACTGTTCCACCAATTAGAAATTAACTTACTTCCAGCCCCCCATGCCATGGACTGGAAATAACCATTTAAGGTCCACAGAATTAATATTGACTCATAAGACGCGGCGAAGCTGATCGCCATATTACAGACGATCGAGAAGAAGCCTCCCATTAAAATCATGATCTTTGGACTAAGTCGATCTGCCAGATTTCCATTAATCAACTGACCTATGGCATATCCCATTAACATCGAGAAACTAATCCAACCGATCTGTTGGTAGCTGATACCCAGCTCTGCCGACATGCCCTTAGCTGCCCATCCAAAATTGTGTCTTCCCGTATAGAAAAATAAATAACAGAACATGGTGATAAAAAGCATCTTCCATTGTTCTTTTCTGAAGTTTTGTTGTATCTGCATCTTCGGCTATCTAAGATCCATATTGATGCCTACACGTATCGGTTTATTAACAACTGCATAGTCAAATGCTTCATTCACCTGATCTAAGGAGAATTCTTTCTCAATAAGATCGAGGAATGGATATTTTTGCCAATTCTCATTAATGAAATCTACTGCTTCGGAAAAGTCATCATAGTTATAATTATGTAGCCCTCTGATCGTTAATATCCTTCTGATCATTTGTTCAGCATCTAGTTGAAGCTTACGTTGATTGAATACTGCACCTATAAATACAGCAGTGCCATTGATACCTAATTGTGCTACTCCAGTTTCCATAGCTTCAGTAGAACCGCTCATATCGATAAAACAATCAACACCATCTGCAGTATTGGTTAAATCAGTAGGTTGATCCATTTTTGAATTAAATATTTCTGTTGCCCCAAACCTTTTTGCTAACGTTAAACGCATGTCGTCAATATCTGTTACCACAATCTGAGAAGCTCCGCTCTCTTTGCACATAGCTGTACAAACTAAGCCCAATAGGCCCATACCTGAGATTAACACCCTTTTACCCTTTATTTTGCCCGCCAGTCTAATGGCACCAGCAGCGGTTGCAATGGCACAATTGATGGTTGCTGCAATTGGAGCCGGCAATTCTTTTGGTAGAATTCGAATATACGTATGGCGTCGCAATATAATATGAGAAGCTAAACCACCATGAAAAGTATCTTGTTCCGTGATTTGTCGATGTCCATATTTATATAGGTAATCATTTTTTTGGGGAGTATCAGGATTATAGACAGCCGTATGAGGGTCACTTGCAAATACGGTCCAAGTAATGGTATCCCCTATAGCAAGCTGCTTTCCTGTAGCGTCATTTAATAAAGAGTTTGCATTCAATTCAATTATTGTCCCTACAATCTCATGCCCTAATATCGTAGGGCAGGGTTCTTGTCTTAAACCACAAAATGTATGAAGATCACTGCCACAAAGTGTAGCATAATTTATTTTAACCAGTATTTCGCCATCTTCAAGAGTGGGTATCTTACTTGATACTGCCCGAAGTAGTTGATGAGGTTTTTCAAAAACAAAAAAATTTCCTTGTATAGCCATGATAGTATGGTAAATATAACTTAAAAAGTTTTACAATACTAAACATTGTTTATAAATACTATATTTAATATATATTAAGTTTATATTAAATAGTTGATTTTTGCCTTTATGTTATTGGCCCTAATAGATTGGAAAAAGGGATTTTTATAATGCAGCCATCCAATGCATACCCCTATATCGTATAAATATGATTTCAATAAGATAAATATGATTTTAAATCAGAAATACTTTTTATCCTTTGATCATGAGCATCTTTATTTCGCATCATCAAAGCGTATGCATTATTAAAACCGATCGGTTTTAACCATTTTATACCATATTTATCTTTAAATTCTTGTTGAACATAATCATATGTTTTTTCCGGGTTTTGGGTCACCTCTTTCATATTTTCTTGTGTCGTATTTAAGAGGACCAATAGTCCAGTACCGGTATACTCCGGATAGAGATCGATTGCATCATTCATGAGCGCATCAAAGCAAATTTTAGTACCCCCTAATCCTGTTTTTGTTTCCACGGCATAGGAGGTATGTCCTTCAATTAGCATTTTGTATAGTGCCGCAAGAATATACTGTTCTCCAAAAATTTTAGAACCAATTCTTATCTTTCCTGCATTACGTTGGCCGGCACCTTTATATAGATGTATGGACTTTAAAAAGTCTTGTGCTACTTTTTCCGGTGTTTGCTGTAGAAAATCAGTTTTATAATTCATTTCTGTCATCAAGGAATCATTGATCTTACCCGCTAATAGATCAATAACAGGTTCTAAATCTGGATATTTTAGTAATGTTTTTGATTTAATGATTGGTGCAGCATAGTAAGGTGGAAATATTTTTTTATCATCTTCTAATACGTTAAGGTCAAATGCCTTTATTCGTCCGTCTGTCGAATAGCCACTAATCACATCCAATTTACCTTCATGGATAGCTTTGTACATAATCGCATCACTGATAATTTTTGGATTCATGTACAAGCCATATACCGCACGTAAGCCGAGATCACCATCTTGTCTACCCATAAACTCTGGAGTAAAACCTGCTTTTAATTTGTTTGATGTAGGGGAGGGCCAAAAATAAGATGCAAGAGCAATTATGGTTATCAATGAGCCTATTACACGCCATCGATTTAAATTTCTAAATTTTAAACGTTGCAAAAAAGCGATAGTCTGATCCAAAAAAATGGCCAGAAATGCTGCCGGAATTGCGCCCGCTAATATCATATTACTATTGTTGAGTGATATACCTCCGAAGATAAATTCACCCAGCCCACCAGCGCCAACAAATGAAGCCAAAGTTGCAACTCCTACATTGATCACCGTAGCGGTTCTGATTCCAGCAAGTATGACGGGCATTGCCAAGGGGAATTGTACTTTAAATAATAATTGGCGTGAATTCATACCCATCGCTTTTCCTGCTTCCATCACATTGGTACTAACTCCAGTAATGCCTGTATACGTGTTTCGAATAATTGGCAACAGCGCATAAATCAATAATGCTACAATTGCAGGAATTGCTCCTATACCAAAAAAAGGAATCATAAAACCGAGCAATGCAATACTCGGTACTGTTTGTAAAATGCCTGCTATACCCAATATAAAATGGGCTAGTTTTTTCTTTCTTGATATCAATATACCGAGTGGAATACCCACAATAATAGCAAGCAAGAGCGATGAAAAGGTCAATCCCAGATGCTGTATGACCTGCATGAACAGTTTTTCATGTTGCTCGACAACAAAGGTCCAAAAGTTTTGTTTCATCATGCTATTTGCATTTTTCTGTAAGCAGCAAATGCTTTTGAAAGTTTTTCATAACGATCAAAGTCATGCTTATCCCTGCTCAAATGTTGTAAAGCCGACCATACGGTTGATCGTGCTGAAAAGCTTGGTTGTATGATATCCTCAATAAGGAGCATCGTCTCAAGATCTGCTAGGGTTGTTACTTTATGTTCTAACAATAATCTATTGCTAGCAAAAAAATCACTTACAAAATTATTTTTAGGATGATAGATCATTTCTTTTGGAGTCCCAATTTGAAGGATTTTTCCCTTGTCCATTAAAGCGATTCGATGACCAAGTTCAAAAGCCTCCTGCACATCGTGAGTCACTAAAATAGTCGTTTTATTTTTTAATTCATCCAGCGATTTAAACGCGGTATGAATTTCGGATTTAGTAATATTGTCCAATGCACCAAATGGCTCATCCATTAAAAGGACAGGTGTATTGGCAATTAAGGCTCTGATGATCCCTACCCGTTGTTGTTGTCCACCACTTAATTCATGTGGATATCGGATTAACATATCCGTAGAAAGATGCAATTTATGCATCAATTCATATGTACGGTTTTGAATATGTTTTTTATCCCATTTCAATAGCTTTGGAACTGTGGCGATATTTTCTTGAATGGTATAATGTGGAAACAACCCCGTATGTTGCATGATAAATCCTATTCCCATCCTGAGATCTTCCATTTTTTTATCCCGTATATTTTGACCATTGATCGAGATATGACCCGTATCCGTTTCGATGAGCCGATTGATCATTTTGAGCGTCGTTGTTTTACCGCATCCGCTAGTTCCTAAAAGAATCAAGATTTCTTGGTCAAAAGCTTCAAAGGATATTCCATCGACAACAGATCGTCCTTCATAATGCTTTGAAATAGACTCTACTTTAATCATAAGTTATCATTCATTTTGCAAGTCTTATACCAGTAAATTGCCATTGATGATGAGCGTGAAAGAAATTTCGATATGTCTTTCTACTGTGCCCTCGCGAGGTAGCTTCTGAGGCCCCTCTTAAAACCATTTGGTTGACCATAAATTTGCCATTGTATTCACCTACTGCACCTGCTTCCTTTTTGAATCCAGGATAGGGAAGATAAGCACTTCCGGTCCATTCCCAGCGTTCGCCCCAGTTTAGCAGATCAGCGGAGATTTCCCATTCCGCTTCTGTCGGCAAACGCATTCCTTTCCAATTCGCATAAGCAGTAGCTTCATAAAAGTTCACATGGTTGACAGGAGCATTCAGATCCAGTTCTTGTAAACCAGCAAGTGTATAATGCATCCATTGATGATCAATTTGATGCCAATATAAAGGTGATCTTCGCTGAGAGGTTTTTACCCAATCCCAACCCTCGGCATGCCAATGATTAAATTCAAGATAACCACCAGCTTCCATAAATTCTAGATATTCGCGATTACTAACCAAGCGATTCGCAATTTCAAAATCTGCAAGATATACACGATGCCGCCCAAGTTCATTGTCAAAGCAAAAACCTGTACCTTCAAATCCGATTTCGTATATACCTTCACGGAAGTTTATCATTTCCATAGCCTTCAATTCAGCTGTGGGAGAAATGTTATCTTGCAAATAAGGAGGGAAAAGTGGATTATGACCTAAGATATATTTAATATCGGTGATGAGCAATTCTTGATGTTGTTGCTCATGATTGAGTCCCAGTTCTAATAAAATAGCAATAGGTTCTGATAAATGAAATTTTTGATCAAAAAATAGCTGCATCTGTTCATCAACATATGATCTATATTGATAAATATCAGCTACCGAAGGACGACTCAAATTTCCACGATCTGTTCTGATCACACGCGCACCTACAGTCTCATAATAACTATTGAAAACATAATTATACTGTGGATCGAAAGCTTGGTATCCGGTAAAGTATGGAATTAATAAAAAAGTTTCAAAAAACCATGTAGTATGACCAAGATGCCATTTTGGAGGACTTACATCGGCAATGGGTTGTACCACATAGTCTTCGATAGCTAAAGGAGCGCAAATATGGACAGAATGATTTCTGATCGTCCTATATTTTTCTTCTAAATCGATGATGTGCTTGCTTAATGTATCTGCTGTTTTCATGTTACAATTTTTTATTTGACTTGCCAAATGACATCTACAAACCAATGTTTTGAATCGTACAGGTCCTTTACAGGACTAAAACCTGCTTGATGAGCAAGCTGTCGAATATCGTTATCGGAGAATTTCTGAGATATTTCCATATAGATCGGTTCATTTTCTACGAAGGAAATGTGCTGATTATCTATGATTACTTGTTGTGCCGCAAGACTGATGAGATAACTTCGACAGGCACCGCTGAGCGGATCATAGGTTTGATAATGCTCGAATAGATTCAGATCAAAATTAGCTTCCAGTTCCCGATTGATGCGTGCAAGAAGATTTAAGTTAAATTTTGCCGTAATGCCGGTAGGGTCATCGTAAGCATTTAATATGGTTTGAGGGTGTTTCTTTAAATCAAAACCAATGAACAGGTAATCGCCTACGTTAAGTTTTTGCCGCAATGAGGCACAAAACTGTGCGGCTTCTTCCAGTTCCATATTACCAATATTGCTTCCTAAAAACAAAACCACTTTGCGTCTTGAAGATAATGCCATAGCTTGATCGATCATCTCAAAATATTCACCTTTAAGACAAGTGATTTCAAGATTTGGTATGGATTTGTTGAGATTTGTTTTTAAAAGAGACAAAATATTTCCTGATATATCGATAGGCATATAACTGAAATTGACATCTTGATCGGTCAGATGTCTCAGTAAGTAAGAAGATTTCATGGCATCACCGGCACCCAATTCAATCAGATCAAAAGGCTCCTCATCAGCTTTTATAAAATGAGCAATATCTGCCGTTTTATTTTTGAATATATCGAGTTCGCAATCGGTCAAATAATAGGTTTGCATAGCCATAATTTGCTGAAAGAGATCATCGCCAATGCTATCGTAGAAGTATTTGGAAGATAATTTCTTCGGAGTGCTTCCTAAATCGTCTAGCACTTCCTGACGAAATCTTTGAATAGTATTAGGAATATTATTTTGGTGGTATTCGCTTTGCAGACCAAATTTCATTATGTCGTAAATTTTAATTTGTTATCAATGAAAAGTTCGATGGTTTCTATCGTTCTACTGTTATAACATATGAAAACTATGACTTGTTTGCAATATCGGATATTGTTAAAAAAGTAAAGCCATTTTTTCAAGGGCTTTATACGACTTAATTTGAACTATTATAATTTTAGGAAAGATAATCAGTCGGTTTTTATGATATTTTTATTTGGCTTTTGCTATCTTTTTTTTCTTTTTCTTCATTTTATTGATCCAAATAATAGTACCGGTAATTGGTAGCGAGGCACAGATCAAACCCACGATAAATGTTAGGATTTTGGTTAACATTCCGCCATAACTTCCTACATGAAGATCATAATTCATTGCACCAATTTTATCACCGATCGGAGCATTTTGAGATTGTTTCAGTTTTTCAATTTGACCGCTTGTTTGATTAAAATAATACCAAATGAATTCTCCAGTACGCTCCTCAGAAAACCGTACTTGTATATCCTGAGATTCGGCAATTGATTTGCGTAAGCGGATTGACATCATCTCTGCTTGAGGATGTTTGGATAAGGTGTAATGCAGGGCATTATCTATAGTTTTTGATTGATTTTGAGGTACATAATCAAAGTTGTTTTGTGGTGGTAGTTTTTTTGTATCCCCCAGATGATTGAAAGCATTCACATAAAATTCTTTAAAAGAAGGGAAAGTAAACGCAATACCTGTTGTTGCAATTAGAAGAGCAAAGATTAAACTATAAAGTCCCAAAATCTGATGCAAATCATAATTTAATCGCTTCCATTTCACGTTGAAATCAAACAAGATCTTTCTTTTTAGTTTTTTAAAACTCCATTTTTTGGGCCACCATAAAACAATACCTGATAGCAGAGTAATAATAAATATAATAATGGAAATTCCTACGACCCAATGACCGATCTTTTTTCCGAGCAGTAGATTCATATGCAACTGCAATATCACTTGGAAAAATTCAGTTTTGGAATTTTCGACGACTTGTACCTCACCGGAATAAGGATTGACAAATACCCGCTTATGATAAGTGAAATACTGATGATGACCAATACCATGTTCATTCGTCTTTACAGCCCGGAAAACCCATGTTCTGTTTGGAGAAAGATAAAGATCTGCACGGCTGATATTTTCACCTTCAGGTAAAGCTTTTTGAGCAATGTCTATCAGTTGGGTAAGGGGTAGGAGCTTACTATGATCCGATTGCGGTTCATGCGTATAATATTTTTGCGGATAGATGATTAATTTAAGCTCGTCATAGAATACATAAAAACAGCCAGATAAGCTTACAATGAAAACGACCAGACCTGTAAACAAGCCTAGCCATTTGTGTAACCATAGTATACCTTTTTTAATCATTCTTAAAACTGGTAATAAAGATTCACCGAAGTCACAGTACCGCTTCCTTTCACATACTCTGCATCTAAAGCACGATATTGACTCACTGTCGGGTAGTAAGATGTGTTGAATAAATTTTCTATTCCTAAACCTATTCTCCAGTTTTTATTCAATTTATAGTTACCCGATAAATTGAAAAGATCTACATGACTGATAGGTCCTTCACTATTGTTGTATTTTCCTTTATCATTAAGCGCAAATCGACCCCTAGACCCTGTATGTATCCAAAACAATTGTATGTTTAATTGTTGGTTGGGTTTATAGTTAATAAATCCTGTTGCTTTTGGTGGTGCAATGCGGGAGCCATTCAGATAAATTTTACTGCCATCATCCATTTTTGCTTTTCCTTCCACATAAGCATAACTACCACCTAAACTTAACTGTTGACTAAGCTGAGCATCTATTGCGATTTCATAACCTTTTACCTCTTCAGGCTCACGTTGTGGCATGAGAAATCCACCGACATCAACTAAGTTTACACCTAAATCCGAAGTACTGATATAATAAGAAGCTGATACATTGAATATGCTGAAACGACTAGAAAAACCCGCTTCATAATTATTGGTAATGATAGGATCTGTTTCTAGATTTCCGATCGTATTTTCTGTAGCTCTGCGTAAGATACGGCCCAATTCATTGATGGCAAAGGCTTGTGAAAAACTCACAAAGGGATTGAAATAATCGTATTTTGTATACCGTAAACCGGCATTGAACATCGTCGCCTTATAAGGAATATTTCCACCACTCACCATAATGCTACCTTCGCCATTAGCACCTGTAGCGATCGTATTGAAATCATGGATCTTGACAGTCGCATTTTCATAGCGAACGCCTCCTTTGAAGATTAGATTTTCAACTAGATCTGCTTTTAGCTGTACATATGGTGCAAAGTTAACCATATTCATTTTAGGAATGTATACACGGCCATCTGTCAAATCTTGATAGGTGACATCTTTTAATAAATCCAAACCATAGGTTATTTCGGTCGGGATAGTAAAAAGTTGAAATGGTGTATTTAAATTGACTCTTAATCCTTTTTTATTCGAGTTGATCATCGTTTGGCCAGGACCATACCAAGCCGTTCCGCTAGCAACATACCTATTCATGGATCTAAATGAATTCAAATAAGCTGTTACATCTAATTGTGTGGATTGAAAGAGATTATTTTTGGAGTAGCTCAGCATGGCATTGTGATTGTAAGGCGTGCCAGCAGGTTTACCTGGTTCTTCGCCCACGACCCCAATGGTAGGCGATTGACCGTACACACCATTTTTACTGATATATTGAGCTCGTTGTGTGCTCCCGTAATAGTTATAGAATCCGGTCAAGGTACTGCTTGAGTCAATTTTATAACCAATTTTCGCAAATCCATTATATTGATAAGAGTTCGATAGACCATCTGTTTGTCCGAGCGGGAGACCATCGGAATCCCTTTGTAAACCAGTGTAATCTACAGATCCGGATACGGTGTAGCTCCACCTTTTCACTTGACCTAATAATTGTTGCGAAAATCTATACCCGATCGTTTCTTTTGGATCAAATGGATTGATTGATGTCCCCAATTGGGTTTGCCCGCCTATCTTTTTACCATCGCTGTTTTTTTTCGTGATATAATTGATGATACCTCCACCTGAACCATTACCATAAATGGAAGTAGCACCTTTTATCACTTCGATACGTTCAATTACACTGGGGTCGATAGTTCGTAGGTCACGTGCTCCATTCATAAGGGGTGTTGATTGTGGGATTCCATCAATTAATATGAGCACAGCACGTCCACGTAGTGTTTGTCCCGAATTGGTTGCTTTATTGGTAGAAGTGCCCAGCCCAGGAATCGCATTTCCTAATACCGAGGCCAAGTTATTGGTAATATTAGTCTGCGCTTGAATATCTTGTTGGTTCAGAATCGTAATAGAGGAGGGGATAGTCGAAATGCTTTCTGGTTTTCGACCTGCTGTCACCACAATCTCATCAAGTACATGCGTGCTTGCCACTAAAATAATGTTTAAAGCATCATGAAGCATCTGGTTTGATATTTTGAGCGTTTGCTCACGAAAACCCACAGCAGAAACCGATAGTTTTTGATTCACAATTTTTTCATTCGTTGTCCTTAGCAAACCACTTGTATCCGTACTTCCTAGAAACTGTTGATTAAGAAGGATTGTGGCACCAGCAATTGGATTACCTTTTTCTGTTTTGACATGTATAAGCATCTGTTGGGCTTCACATATGAAAACAAATAGCTGAAAGGCCGCAAACAGTAGGAGATATTTCCATCTTTCTTGGATGGATCTGAATGAAATAAGCATCTGTATTGTTCTATATTAATTTAGATTTGTTCTAAACAGAGGCAAATATACAATCTATTTGATTCGAGTAAAATTTTTTTTCATTTTTTTTGGTCAATAATGTGATTTTTTTTAGGCTATTAAAAAAGGTTGCTCTAAAATACGATGATTTAGAGCGACCTTTTTTGTTTGTACCGACATTGATATTGGCATTCTTTATTTTATAGTTTGGTTTCCTATATCCATTGTCTATAAGCTTTTTTAAGCTTGATGATGATCAGTGTAACAAACCCTAAAAATGCAAAAATAGCGTAGCCTATTCCAATTTCAGTTTGGGTATCTGGATTCACGAGACTCACGACAATATAGCTTAATGCCGAAGTGACCAGATACGTAATACCTCCTGCGAGTCCACCTGCTATTCCAGCTGATGAAGGAAAACGACCCAGGCAGTACCCAAAATAGTTATTGAATATAAACCCTGCAGTCACATGGATGAGAAAAGCAAATAACGATAAGGTGTAAATATTGGTGGCATATGGTGATATGAAGATCATCACAACGATAAAACCTATTTGTAGATAATTAGCCATTTGTAATTTTGGCAACAAAGATTTCTGGATAAGGGCTCGCCCTATAAATCCACCTGACATCCATGCAAGTCCCATCAGTAATGAAATATAGCCGGTCGTAATAGAACTAAAGCCTAGGTTGTGCTCGATAAAGAACGGTCCACTGAGATTATAAAACATGACCAATCCATAACTTATACCACACATCAATACACCGAAGGTAAAATCTTTGGTTTGAAGCATGGTTTTAAATTCGGTCACTAAATAATTCAGTTGTAGCGGGTTCTTTTTACGTATAGTTTCGGCAGAAAAAATTAGTTCCAATACAAATAGAATAGCACTATATGCTGCCAGCAACATAAAGTTCGAGCGCCATCTGCGGCATTGATGGTAAATAGATATCGGTAGCCAAACCTGAAATCGGTACTAATGCAAAAGCAATTAGTGTAGGTGCAAATGATTTTTTTGAATGTATAGTATTGCTTCGCATGTAACTCTTTTTATTGAAAAAATGAGGTGGGTAGATAAAGGGAAACCCATGTTGGGCAAAGGTATAAAATTCAACAATGACGTGTACTTGTTTTTACTTCAAGTGCAGCGTTACATGATCTATAAAAGCAATTGAATGGCCTATATAAATTTTATGGTATATAGGGTGTTAGATGATTTGTTGTTAATTATAGTGTTGATAATGAGTGTTATGATTTTTTTTTATGCTGATTGATAATCGTTTTAAGACCTTTGTTAATCAGCATCCTGATAAAGAAAAGACATCCTTTCTTACCATTTGTTTGACATTTAAATGATGTTATTTGCGGTTATGATGCTATTACTAATATGCTTGGATATATTGATTATTGAACATAATTTATGAAAATATCCAGCGATATCGTTTTCGTATTTAATATCTATATTTATATCAATCAGCTTAATTTATTAATAATATTCATTTATACTTGTACGATCAACAGCACCATTGGACTGCTATTATGATTAATTTAAACCAGAACTCATTATTATGAACATCTTGTTGCGCTTCAAAGAATGGTTATTATTGATAGGCATATGCTTTAGTTTCTTATCATACGGGCAAAAACAACCCCCTAATATTATATTTATATTGACCGATGATATGGGGTATTCCGATTTAGGTTCTTATGGCAGTCCGAATATTCAGACTCCATTCTTAGATTCATTAGCAAGCAAAGGTGTACGGGCTACAAATTATGTTGTTTCCACTCCTTCATGTACACCCTCTCGCGCATCGCTATTGACCGGGCGCTATGCTTCTCGCTATAACTTGCCTCAGCCGATCGGTCCTGGTTCTGATTTAGGTCTACCTGATGCTGAGGTAACGATCGCTGAAATGTTAAAACAGCGGGGCTATCGAACAGCTTTGGTAGGAAAATGGCATCTTGGTGATAAAGCAGAATCGCTACCCAATGCACAAGGATTTGATTTCTTTTACGGTATGCTATATAGCCACGATTACCGTGCTCCATATGTCAAAACGGATACAGTGATTAAACTTTTTAGAAATCGTACTCCTGAAGTATTTGCACCTGATGACTCAGATCTTAGTCAACATTATCATCGTGAAGCGCTTCAATTTATCAATAAGCAAAAAAAAGATAAACCGTTCTTTTTGTATTATGCCCATAATTTTCCACATCTTCCATTGGCATTTTCAAACAAGAAAAATCCTTATGCTAATGCACAAAATGCAGGTCCCCTTGGGGCGGTGTTGTATGAGCTGGATCAATATATTGCTCAATTATGGCACGCATTAGAAGCGAAAGGTCTGGATAAAAATACCATATTGATGTTTTCAAGTGATAATGGACCTTGGATAGAATATCCAGCACGTATGGCAGATGATGGCGAGACGAAAAACTGGCATGTCGGAACTGCAGGAGTATTTAAAGGCTCGAAAGCGCTGACTTATGAAGGCGGTGCGCGCGTCCCTTTTATTGTTTTCGGAAAGGGGATCATTCCTCAAGGAAAAGTTATTCGTTCTTCTATCAGCAATCTAGATATTTTACCAACTATTGCTTCTTGGACAGGATCTTCTTTACCAGATAGAAAATTGGATGGACAATCGATTCGTACTTTGCTAGAAGGCAAGGATCCTGATTTACATTATAATCACAGACCGATATTTTTGGTCAATTACGGTAAGCCAGAGGCAGTAAAGGTTGGCGATTGGAAATACAGGATTGTCAAACAGCGAACCAATTTGATATCAGGTAAAACCGAAGAAACGGTTGAAGAATTGTTTAATGTTGCGTGGGATCCTAGCGAACGGACCAATTTGATCCATCAATATCCAGAAAAAATGGCAGAGCTGAAAACGGTATTTGCTTCTTTTGATCAAACAGAATAATTTTTCAGCACCAAATAGTACCTCAAATGATATCACGCAGCTCTATAATCATTTTTCGTGTAGCAAAAATTATTCAGATTATGCTACTTTCTGTGGAGTCCGCCCAGATATACTGCATCCATCTTTTTGGATAATTAGATCGTTAGTAACTGATTTTTCAACATCTTAATGCGTTAATAGTATCAAAAAATCAATCAAATGAAATAAAATCTTTGTTACATCATGTTGTGTTTTTGCTCTTTTCAATACGTTATTGCATAATATACAATGGAGTTATTGTTTTATTTTATATATGTACTCCTTTTTAGCCTTAAAATTAATCGACTATACTTATCTTGTTCTAGAATTCAATGCGCACATCATGGGCAAAATTCTGACTACATATAAACCAGATACTTCTTATGAAATTTTTAAGAAAGCTACCAAGCATCTTGACCTATGCTATACTGTTTGTACAGTTTTGTTTTTTAATGCCTACACATGCCGCGTTACCAACGGGCAGAAATGGCAACATTATACCAGATCTACAAACTCAAAATTTATTACGTTCGATTCAACTTGTTGACAAATCTGTTTCCACCTATTTTTCAGGTGATGAGATGACCATGGCTAGATTTTACAATCCGGACACGAAAGAGCATTCTACAGAAAGAGGTAGTGTTTGGATGTATACGGCATCTATCGAAGCGGTCAATGCTGTCTTGACAAGTCTCAAGCTCCAAAAGGAAAACGGTAATACAATTTTGTATGATCAACATTATAATCGTTATGTCGATTTGCTCAAGAAACTATTTAATAATGCTGATTATTATCTAGGCACTTTTACGCTGACTTCATTTACACAAGAAAAAGAGTGGACCGTTTACGCCGTAGACCGTGTTCGGGAAAAAGGCAAAGCGAATGTTAGCGGTATATTGAATGTCTATGATGATCAAATGTGGCTTGTGCGTGAATTATTAGATGCCTATCACCTTACCAATGATCAGGTCTTTTTAGAGAAGGCTGAGTATTTGACGGCATATGTGCTTGATGGTTGGGATAGTACGCTAGATGAAAAAGGTAAAGAACATGGTGGTATTCCTTGGGGTCCTGGTTATGTAACGAAGCATGCCTGCAGCAATGGCCCCATGGTTAGCCCTTTAGTATGGCTGCATGAAATCTATAAGAACAAGTCCGATCAGATCGAACATCGCTATATCGATACAAAAGATATAAAATCACGACGTTCCAAAATGGTCAGTAAAGGTGATTATTATTTGAGTTTTGCACAAAAAGTCTACGATTGGCAAAAACGTTATCTTTTAAACAATCAAGGTGTTTATACAGATATGATGGGAGATTGCTCTCCAGATTGTTCTATTGCGTATGAAACTGTTCATGGAACAAGATACCGAGCAAATACATTCTTGAAAACTGCTGTCGGTCCCTCATTTTCCTATAACAGCGGGACCATGATTTCTGGAGCTGCAGATCTATATCGTGTAACAAAATCAAAAAAATACCGGGAAGATGCACAGTTATTATGTCAGGCTAGTTTTCAGTATTTTGCCAAAATCGGAAAACAGATTCCAGCATATTATACTTACGAATCCTCGGGATTCAACAATTGGTTTAACGGTATCCTACTCCGAGGATTCTTTAATAATTATCGTCATGATAAAAAAGCGGGAAGTTACATGGAGTCTTTTCAAAAGAATCTGGATTATGGTTATGAGCACTTCCTGAAGGATGGTTTTTTACCAACAGATTTATTAGCGGGCTGGGATGCAGATAAAAACAAGAATAATGTGGAAGCGATGTTCATGTTTACCTATGCAGCCCAATATGCCATATTATCGCAATATGAAGTAGAAAAAAAGAACAAAACTAAATAAACATCAAAAAATACCTCATGCGTTTCACATGAGGTCTTTTTTGTATTTGGTTAAGAATGCAGTTTTTGCTGATCTAAGAATTCAGATGGACTTACTCCAAATTGCTTTTGAAAGTTACGTGAAAAATGAGTGGCAGAGCTGTAACCCAGTAAATTGGAGATTTCATAGATTTTGAATTTTCGTTGTGCTAGCAATTCTGCGGCTTTTCGCAGCCGGGTCAGGTTAATTAATTCATTAGGAGATAGGCTCGAAACAACATTGATTTTTCGATAGAGTGTTGGTCTGCTCATGCACAAGATATCGGCCATGCGGTCCACATTGAATTTCGGATCCTCCAAGTGAAGCTGAATAATATCATCCACTTTCTGTAGAAATTCCTGATCACTTGGATTTTGTCCGATACTTTGTATCTGTGATAGCGGATTACTCACGAAAAAAGCTTTTACTTTAAGCCTATTTTTTAGCAGACTAGCGATTTGAGCCTTTAGAAAAGCAGGCGAAAATGGCTTTTCAATGTAAGCATCAGCACCAAACTCCAAGCCTTGTATTTTCGATTCGATGCTGTTTTTCGCCGTCAGTAAGATGACCGGAATATGCGAGTATGCCATATTTTCTTTGATATGTTGACACAATTCATATCCATCCATTTCCGGCATCATCACATCGCTAATAATTAAATCAAAATTATCCGATTCCATCAGTTTCAAGGCTTCTACACCATTGTTGCTGGTTTGAACATGGTATTCTTCACAGAGATCATCCGCAATAAATTCCAGCAATTCTTGATGATCGTCGATTAATAAGATATTGGCTTTTGCATTTTTCATGATGATATTGAGCTTTGATTTAAAGGTATTGTTAATACAAATATGTTGAGGCAAGATTCGTCCGTGTGATAGACTATTGTACCTTGATGCTTTAAGGTGAGTGATTTTGTTAGGGCAAGTCCCAGTCCACTTCCAGAAATGCTTTTACTTCGCTTTACGCGATTAAAAGGTTCAAAAATGTGATCTTGATCTGCAGTAGGAATAATCGGACCATCATTCTTGATAGTCAGTATAAATGCATTTTTGTATGGATCACTTTTCAAACAAATTGTGATGTGTCGATCCGCATATTTTAATGCATTGTTAAGCAGATTATAACAAATTTTCTCGAAAGCATCCCGATCAATGAAAGCCGTGATATTTGGATCAATATCCTGATTAAGGACCCGGTTTTGGGCGATCAAGGTGATCAAAAAGTTATTGATGATTTCCTGTAAGATGAGACTGACATGTTGTGAATCAAAGTTTAATTTAAATCCTTCAGCCTCTACTTTTCTGAAATCCAATAATTGATTGCTCAGATCGATGAGCTTATTCGTATTATTTTCCATCGTCTGCAACAGTTTATCTATCGCAGGATTGCGGTCCACTTTATCCATTAATTTTTCCAATGGTGCTTTGATCAGCGTTAAGGGTGTTCGAATTTCATGGGCAACATCGGTATAAAAATTGATTTTAGATCGATACAATTCATGATCTCTAAGATTTTGTATGGTCAAGATATGTTGCCTGTTGCGCTGTTTTATTTTTTCATTAAAATGATGGATGATAAAAGCGACCAGTCCAATGATAATAAGTCCATATATGAAATATGCAGGTAGGCTTGCCCAGATGGGCGGCAATATTTCTATTTTTAACGTTTTAAGTTGTGGAATTGCTAGCCCATTGGGATCTTCAGCTTTAATCATAAACGTATATTTTCCTGGCGCCAGTTTGGTAAAATATGCGCGTGGATTCCCTTTGATATGATTCCATTTGTCATCTACTCCCTCCATTTTATAGCTGTAGCTTATAGAGTGCGGAGCCTGGTAATGTAGAGCTGCAAAATCGAGGCTAAACGAAGATTCGTCGTGCTTCAGCTGAATATTTTCTGTAAATAAAATTGATTTTTTCAGAATCGTAGAATCATCTGTCTGGTTTACTTCTCGATTATTGACCGTAAGATCTGTAATAAAAATAGGAGTTGTTGTGGAATAATTGATGGCATTGAGCCGCTCTGGTCTAAATCGAATCAAACCATTGATGGAGCCAAAATAGAAGTTTCCATTTTCATCATCGAACGATGAATTGTAATTGAATTGAAGCGTTGGTAAACCAGACTCCATATTATAAGTTCTTATTTTTTGATTTTTGGGATTATATCTAACCAATCCTTTTGAAGTCGCGATCCACATATTGTTTTGGTTATCTTCCAAAAATGATAAGATAACATTGCTGGGCATTCCATTTTGCATATTGATGCATTTAAATCCATTGTTATGGATTTCTTTCTTGGCCACTCCACCCTCTGTAGCGATCCAAAGCTGCCTGTTGGAATCTTCAAATAAACTATTGATCCGATTGTTCGGTAGTGCTTTTGGGTCATTGCTTTGATGCGTATAATGTTTAAAGTATTTGGTCTTCGGGTTATAGCAAAATAAACCATCACGCCAAGTTCCAATCCAAATATTACCTTCAAAATCTTCCAATATACATGTATAAAAAATATAAGCAGGTACATTTTTGATTAAGAAAAATTGCTTGGTATCCAAGTCAAACCGGTAGAGGCCACGTGTCGAAGCGGCTAAAATATCACCATTTTTTGTTTGATAAAGATGAAATATAAAATTACTTTCAAGTTCAGAATTTCGATAACTATTTCGATCTAAATGGTGAGTAACCTGTAATCTTTTTAGATCAAATATATCAAGACCATTGACAAAAGCGCCAATTAATAATTGATCTTTAATTGGTAGTAGTCCATGAATATTATTATTCGCCAATGCACTATTTTGACTGGTGAAATTTTGGATCGTATGGGTTGAAAGATCCCATTTTGAGATTCCTCCGTTTTCAGTACCCATCCAAATATTTCCCTGTTTGTCTTTTTTTATCGCTCGTACAACAGATCCTTGCAGGTTTGATGGTTGATCACCAGGTAAAATTTTCTCAATGATACTATTATGTGCATGATAATAATTGAGACCACCAAAATAAGTACCTAGCCATATCCCTTTATCTTTGTCTTGAAGTATATTATAGATCGCATCATCAGAAATCCCCCATTGATTATGCTTTTCCTTTCGTAAATTTAGGAATGTTTGAGTCGCTATTTGATAGATAAATAATCCAGATTCGGTGGCAAACCAATATTCATGATCATTTGGTTGTATAATATCGCGCACATACAAAAATTGTTTCAATTGCTTATGACCTAGTATAGACGTGATGTTTTTTTGTTTTCCATCATATAAAAAAACACCTGCTTTTGAAGTTCCGATCAATAATTCTCCGGTTTTTGTTTCGACGATTTTCTCGATGCTATACCAATCTTTCTTTTCAAATGTACTGGTAAAGTCTAGAAGTATATGAAGTTTGTCCCGTTCATCAACTTCATAGATCACGCCTTCCGGAGTGCCAAAGTATAATTTTCCTGTACGTGTGCTGCATATCGAGGTGATGTATAGATCTGAATGGGTGATTTGTTTTGTTTTCTTGTTCACGAGGTTATGCACATATAACATACCATTGGAAATAAACCATAGTCTGTGCTTACGATCAGTGGTGATCACCGGGACTTCCGTACTTCGAAATTTCTCATCCAATATTTTAAATCTTTCATAAATCGGATCATAAGAATAAATTCCTTGATCCGTACCGATCCACATGTTCTTTTGATCATCTTCTTTGAGAGAAATAATTGAATTGCTCCCAAGACTATGTGGATTTTGCTGGGATGAGGTAAACTGTTTAAAGCTATTTCCATCAAAACGATTTAAACCATCTTTAGTACCAAACCATAAAAATCCATAACTATCTTGCATACTGCAGATCACTGCATTATTAGACAATCCTTCATTTATTTGGTAATGATTGAAATAATAAGGTTGAGCATAGGTATTCGTACAAAATAAAAGATAGGCCAAATAAAGAAGCAACAGTTTAATTTTTATCATGTCTATAATTGGTAATTGATACAAAACAGCAACATTATGAAACGATTTCGATGATCAATATTTTCTAAATTTAGGATTTTAGTACTTGCAAAGATGAAGATAAAAAATATAAAAGTAAATCATAACTTTTATATACAATTATTTCATTTATTGATCAACTAAATCGCTTAACTTGATCAATAGTATTCCCATTATAAACCTTAATCAAGCCATCAAAATAAAGTAAATATGAAGATAAAAATAAAGTATATCGGTGTGGTCAGTATCCTTTTTGTTGTAGTAGGGTGTCAGCAAAAGAATGCCACTAAGGCTAAGGATGAACCCGCGATGACTATGCACATGGATAGCAACGCATTTGCAGGGAAAATAAATGATCAAGAGGTGCATTTATTTGAATTGAAAAATAAACAGGGAGTGCAGGCCTATTTGACCAATTTTGGAGCCCGTATTGTCGGTCTTTGGGTACCGGATAAACAGGGTAATTTGCGGGATGTCGTTTTAGGTTTTGCAAAAGCAAGTGATTATCATAACCCGGCCGAACCGTATTTTGGAACAATTGTCGGTCCATTTGGAAACCGGATCGCAAAAGGAACGTTTCAATTGGATGGACATGCTTACCAATTAGCCGTTAACAATGGTGTCAATACTTTACACGGCGGTTTTAATGGCGTTCATTTTGCCAATTGGACAGTAAAAGCTAAAAATGATTCATCGATCACATTTGCCTATACTTTACCAGATCGATCAGAAGGATTTCCTGGAAATATAGCGATGCAAGTAACCTACGCTCTAAATGAACAAAATGAATTGACTATTGCTTATCAGGCACAGTCGGATAAGAAAACAGTAATAAACCTCACCAATCATGCATATTTTAACTTAAATGGAGAAGGTAGTGGCTCCATATTAAATCATCAGATTAAACTATATGCTGATGAATTTACACCCGTTGATAGCACGTTGATTCCAACAGGAAAACTGGAGAAAGTAATCGGAACACCTTTTGACTTTACCGTCAAAAAAGCAATTGGTCGAGATATGAATGCTCATGATCGCCAGCTGTCTTATGGAAAGGGATATGATCATAATTTTGTTTTAAATAAACAAAAAGAAGGAGACTGGTATAAGGCAGCTCAAGTGGTAGGCGATCAATCCGGAATTGTGATGGATATTTTGACCGAAGAACCAGGAATTCAATTTTATAGTGGCAATTTTATGAATGAAAAAGTCCAGTTAAAAAATGGTAAAAAAGACTCGTTCAGAACGGCATTTTGTTTAGAGCCACAACATTTTCCAGATTCCCCCAATCAACCTAATTTTCCTTCAACAGTGTTACTTCCCGGTCAGATCTATAAGACAAAATCGCTGTATCGATTTTCCCTTCAGTGATGAGCGCTGTTTTTTCAATCATCGAACCAAACACTTTTCCTATAAAGGAAAGTGCTTTTTCAGGTATTCATTGGAAAAGGTTTTACCTGATATCAGCAAATGATACAAATACGCACATTATTGAGAAGATAAGCAAGCTAAATTGCCCTGTTAAATCTTAAATTTGGATAACCAGTAATTAAACACAGTAACCTAATAAGAGGTCCATTATTATTACTCATATACCAGTATTAAAAATGTGTGGAGTAGGAACATAGAATAACTTAAAAACGAGTTGTTGGTTCCAAAATTAAACTTGTTATGATCACAAAAAAAATAGTTTTTTTAGTTTTTTCAGTATGTATTTGGATTTCGACATCCGCTCAAAAAGGATCTGTTGCAGTTGTTGAACAGTTGCCTGTAAACGGGAAAAACAGCAATTATATCAATAATAGGTTACCACTAAAGCAAAATGTACTACTCAAAATTCCTGTAGGTAATATTGTTCCTATGGGTTGGCTGGGTAAATATTTAGCATTGCAAAAAGAGGGATTGACAGGGCATTTAGGAGAGATCAGTGCTTGGTTGTCCAAGAAAAATAATGCCTGGTTGAGTCCCGATGGCAAAGGTGATTTTGGATGGGAAGAAGTTCCCTATTGGTTAAAAGGGTATGCGCATCTGGGCTATATCTTAAAAGATCCTAAAATTTTGGCTGAATCTAAAATTTGGTTAGAAGGCGCTATTCAAAGTCAGCGTCCCGATGGCTACTTTGGTCCTTTGATCCTAAGGAACAATAAGCCCGATTTATGGGGCAATATGATCATGCTTTGGTGCCTACAATCTTATTATGAATACAGTCCTGATCCTCGGGTACTCGATCTGATGACCAAATATTTCAAATGGCAGCTGCAACTTCCAGATAGCTTCTTTTTAAAGGATTATTGGGAGAATAGCCGTGGCGGAGACAATTTGCTGTCCGTATACTGGTTATACAATCGCACCCAAGGAAATGAATGGCTGATGCAATTGGCTGATAAAATTCACCGCAATACCGCAAATTGGAAACAGATGAATGATTTACCCAATTGGCATAATGTGAATGTTGCACAATGTTTTCGTGAGCCAGCAACTTATTATTTAAAAAGTCAATCTCCAGATGATTTGAAAGCTACCTACGACAATTTTCATTTTGTCAGACAGGTGTTTGGGCAGGTACCTGGTGGTATGTTTGGAGCGGATGAAAATGCCCGTCCAGGTTATACCGATCCACGACAAGGAGTCGAAACCTGTGGGATGGTCGAGCAGATGGCTTCCAATGAAATTTTACT
Organism: Sphingobacterium sp. PCS056; assembly: GCF_023273895.1. NCBI lineage: Bacteria > Pseudomonadati > Bacteroidota > Sphingobacteriia > Sphingobacteriales > Sphingobacteriaceae > Sphingobacterium > Sphingobacterium sp. PCS056. The sequence continues at coordinate 2,837,232 of NZ_CP096883.1, forward strand.
AGGTATCACTGGAGATCCTTTTTGGGCAGATCACGCAGAAGATGTCGCATTCAACACCTATCCTGCAGCAGTAACCGCAGATTTTAAGGCATTACGTTATATTACAAGTCCCAATATGAGTTTGAGCGATAGTCGCAACCATGCTCCGGGGATTGATAATAGTGGACCATTTTTGATGATGAATCCCTTTAGTTCCAGATGTTGCCAGCATAATCATAGCCAAGGTTGGCCCTACTATGCCGAACACCTATATATGGGCACAAATGATAATGGGGTCGCAGCAGTGCTTTATGCAGCATCCAAAGCAGACGTGAAAGTCGCTAATAATCAACGTGTACATATTCAGCAAGAAACCAATTATCCATTCGACGAGACGATTTCATTTAAAATAACAACAACGTCCAAGCAAGTAGAGTTTCCCTTTTATCTGCGCATTCCTGCCTGGACAAAAGATATGAAGCTTAAAATCAATGGTAAAACTACTGATATCGTCGGCAATGGAAAGTATATCAAAGTAGATCGTATGTGGAAAGATGGTGATCTGATGGAGTTGGTCTTGCCTATGGAAATCCAAGTTAAACAATGGGCTGCAAATAAAAACTCGGTCAGTATCAATCGAGGACCGTTGACCTACGCTTTGAAAATAAAAGAAAATTATATACAGAAAGACAGTAAGCAATCGGCTATAGGGGATTCCAAATGGCAAGAGACTGCTGATCCGTCCAAATGGCCTTCTTTTGAAATACTTCCGCAGAGCGATTGGAACTATGGGTTAGTACCCGAGCAATTGACAGATTTAAAGCAATTAAAAGTTGTAAAAAAAGCATGGCCAAAAGATGGATTTCCCTTTGAAGCCCATGCTGTACCCATTTCAATTCTGGTGAAAGCGAAGATAATACCCGAATGGAAGATCGATGCGCATGGACTGACTGCTGTGTTGCCTCTCAGTCCAGTAAGTACCGAAACAAAAATACAGGAAGTGGAATTGATTCCAATGGGAGCAGCACGATTACGGATCGCAGCTTTTCCAACTGTAAAATAGTAATAGATAGATTTTAATGATTACACCTTTATGATGATGAAGAAAACCTTATTATTTGCAAGCTTATTGATGACCGTACAGATGAACTTTGCACAAGATTGGAAACCTGCAGGTTCGCGTATTTTAACTTCTTGGGGAGAACAAGTGAATGTTCAAAAACCTCATCCCGAATATCCAAGACCACAGCTTGTGCGCTCAAACAATTGGCAAAATCTAAATGGACTTTGGAAGTATGCCATCACAGCTGTTGGTGCCACGGAAATTCCAACCCAATGGGAAGGTGATATCTTGGTGCCTTTTGCCGTTGAATCAGCGTTGTCTGGTGTAGGAAAAGAAGTAGGTAAGGATAAAGCATTGTGGTATAGCAATAGCATTACTTTAGATAAAGCGGTTCAAAAAAATAAAGTTCTATTACATTTTGGTGCGGTAGATTGGCAGTGTGATGTATTTGTCAATAAACAATTGGTCGGCAGACATGAAGGTGGATTCGATCCCTTTACGATGGATATTTCTACATTTCTTAAAAAAGGAACCAAACAAGATATTGTTATTCGGGTATGGGATCCGACAGATGATGGCCCTCAACCGCGCGGAAAACAGGTGAATCATCCCAATGGAATCTGGTACACCCCAGTGACGGGGATATGGCAAACGGTTTGGTTAGAGAGTGTTCCACAAAGTCACATCGTCAGTACCAAGCAAACTCCGGACTTAGATGAAGGAAATTTGACATTTGAGGCTTTAGTGGCCGTCAGCCAACCAGGTGACCAGATTAAAGTAAAAGCCTTAGATGGTAATCGGGTTATGCAGGAACAATCGGGTGAACCCAACCAGGCGTTTACCATGGCTATTCCAAATGCTGAATCGTGGTCTCCTTCCAATCCAAAGCTTTATGATCTAGAAATTCAACTGCTACGAAAAGGTAAGCTGATCGATCAGGTAAAAAGTTATTTTGCGATGCGTAAGATATCGATGCAAAAGGATAAAGACGGTATTCAACGATTAATGCTTAATAATAAATTTACATTTCAATATGGACCTTTGGATCAAGGTTGGTGGCCAGACGGCTTGCATACTGCACCATCTGATGAAGCGTTAAAATTTGATGTCGTCAAGACTAAGGAAATGGGATTTAATATGATCCGAAAACATATTAAGGTGGAGCCAGCACGTTGGTACCGTCACTGCGACAGTATTGGTATGTTGGTGTGGCAAGATATGCCAAGTGGTGATCTTGGAGGCAATAACTGGGATATGCAACCGGGAAAAATTTCAGGAGGTGATCGTGACAAAACCCGATCAGCAATATCAGAACAATATTATCGCAAAGAATGGAAAGCGATTATGGAAGTGTTGCATAACTTCCCAAGTATTGTCATCTGGGTACCTTTCAATGAAGCATGGGGACAATTTAAGACTAAGGAAATTACAGAATGGACCATGGCAAATGACCCCTCTCGTTTGGTCAACAGTGCTAGCGGTGGCAATTTCATGGAAACAGGACATATACTCGACATCCACAATTATCCTGATGCCGCCATGCCCGATCCGTCTTTATTTGGAGCCAACCAAGTATTAGCATTAGGAGAATTTGGCGGCTTAGGTTTACCCGTAGAAGGTCATTCTTGGCAGCAAAAGGACAACTGGGGGTATCAAAGTTTTAAAAACAAAACAGAGCTATTGGACCGGTATAAAAGACTCATCCATGATTTAAACCGCTTAATTCCAATGGGATTATCAGCTGCCGTTTATACACAGACCACAGATGTAGAAGTGGAAACAAATGGGCTCATGACCTATGATCGGAAAGTAATGAAAATGCCAGAAAGTGAACTGAAGGCAATTCATAAGCCGCTATATGATTTTGTACTTAAACGTTAGTGTTATCGTTCAACTCACCTGAATATTATGAAGTTAAAGCATGCTCATATACGTGGGTGGATTTTAAATCTACAGCTATCTTAGGTGAGTACTTCATCAAAATAGGAGCAGACAAGGAAAAAAAGTAAAACAGATTTAGATAGGTTGGTTTGTAGGACCTTGCGCATACCTGTATGCAGCAAGGTTCTTTTTTTGACCACGTATTTTAAGACATCAAATAAATCAGGGATCATATGAATCAAGCAAATATTATCGGGCGTTGTTTAGTCGTTATTGTTTATTTTTCGATTTCATGCAGTAGCTTAGGACATAGGGAACGAAATTCAACAGATAGCAAGATTACGAGCAAGGGTGGTGCGACATATCTGAATCCAGTATTTGAACCCATACTTGCAGATCCAACGGTGATCAAGGAACCTGAGACCCCTTATTTCTATGCATATGGCACCGCAGATAATTGGGGAGATCAACGCGGAGAACGTCTCGTATCTATACTGCAATCCAAAGATCTAGTTCATTGGAAATGGATAGGCACCGCCTTTCAACAGAAACCATCTTGGAAAACTTCAGGAGGAATCTGGGCCCCTGATGTTGTCAAGGTAAAAAACAAATACCTGCTTTACTATGCCTTTTCCACTTGGGGAGACCCCAATCCGGGCATTGGTGTTGCGGTTGCAGATCGACCCGTTGGTCCATTCTTAGATCAGGGTAAACTATTCGATAGTCAGGAGATTCAGGTTCCCAATTCTATAGATCCACATTTTTTTGCCGATCAGGGTACTAATTATCTTTTCTGGGGAAGTTTTAGCGATGCCCATACGCAAGGCACGTATGGAATTCCACTTACACAGGACGGACTACATGTTTCTGATTTACAGCAAAAGTTTAAGATAGCTGCTGGAGATTTTGAAGCTGTTATGATTCACAAACGAAAAGGGTATTACTATTTCTTTGGTTCAAAAGGTTCTTGTTGTGAAGGGGCTAAGAGCACTTATCATATGATGGTGGGACGTTCAAAAAAATTGCAAGGCCCTTATTATGACAAAGAGGGGCGAGATTTAAAAAACAGGGGTGCTGGCACACTATTGCTTCAGGGTAATGACCATTTTGTGGGCACGGGCCACAATTCAAGGATCATCACCGATGACAGCGGTATCGACTGGATGCTGTACCATGGTATAGATCCCAAGCAAAGTCGAGTTTCTTCAGGAGGTAATAGGCGAGTTTTACTTTTAGATCAGATCAGGTGGTTCGCAGATTGGCCCGTAGTGGAAAATCAGACCAGTAGTCATATGACCAGAGCAGCACCTTTTTTTAAATCGATATTATAATCGGTATGTACCAACATGATCGATGACCCCTTCGTCGATTTTCAAAAGCAACAAGCTTATGCATATGGTCGATGTGCTCAAAACAGATGAATGAAATGCCTGTTTTGGTTATGTTCAATTAAATAAAGCTCGAGCTTTCATCTAGAATGATTAAAGACAATATTCAGGGTTTCCAGCATCCATTTCCTTCTCAATAATAGGGAAATGGATTTTTATTTTATACAGGGTTTTACCTCTCATGGATAGGTATGATACTAATAAGCAGACTATTGAGATAAATTGATAGTATCAATTTTATTACATTGATTATTTTTGATTAATCAATTATAGAATTAAACCTTCTGAAATCCATTTAGAGATTTATTTATGCCGTAAGCTATTTGTTATGAACAAGAAGCAACTTTTATAGATGTATATGCCGCTTTTTTGGACGCAGGCATATGCTGTAAAAAACGAGTATGAATCAGTACACTGATCTGATTTTGAGGAGATTAATTTTTGAAAGGAAATTACAAAAATAACAGATTATAAATCGTCGAGTTGAAGCCGTTATCAGGTCTTTTTTTTAACATCACAAGCTAATACCATTTAGCTTTATAGTATTAACCAATTATGCAGATATCAATTTTAAACGCCTCTTGGATAAGAGCTTTGTCGATACGGTCATACGTTCGTCCCAAAGAAGATGAAATAAAATTGTTTATGACACCACCTTAATATCAGCATATCACACCATAGTGAGTACATCTTTCATTTATATGAATGATTTATTCACTCATCAGATCATACGAAGATAAGTTTTTATCCTCGATCATCGGGTTTGTTAGGAAGAAAGTAAAATGATATGGCCATTCCTCAAAACTCGAACATAAATTTTAACCAAATTATATTTTATGATAACTAACCAATTTATTAAAAGCAATAGGTGGTTCCTCAGCACTCTGCTATGGGCATTTATGGTCCTTAGTTTTGGATTAGTGGGCTGTAAGGATGATAATAAGAACGTCATCGAGACCATACCCTTTGATCCATCTAAACCTGTCGTGGTATCCGATTTTAGTCCTAAATCGGGAGGTATGGGGCAACGCCTCGTGATCTATGGGCAAAATTTTGGAAATGACCCGACCCATGTACACGTACTTATTGGCGGAAAAGAGGCAAAAGTAATCAGTGTACTCGGAGAGTCACTCTACTGCCTAGTTCCAAGACAAGCCTTTCATGGCGACATTGAGGTCCGGGTCGGAGATCCAGCTCAACAGGTTGTAGGCAAATCTGCAAAACCTTTTGACTATCAACGCAAAATGGTTGTGTCTACCGTGATAGGGTACCGAAACTCACGTGGTGATGAACCATGGAGGGACGGGAAATTTAAAGATGCCGACCAAAGTAAAATGGCGAGTGGATTCTGGGAGCCTTCTTTTATGAAATTTGATCCCGTCAATCCCAAGCATCTTTGGATGACATTTGACAACAATAATGGACTTTACTTGATCAATTTTGAGGATAGTACCGTAACCAAAAAGCGTTCAGATTTTGACCGTCCCCGTAGTATCGATTTTACGATTGATCATAAATACATGATTATAGCAGAAGACCGCGGTGGAGAAAATGACCGTGCGACGTACAGATTGTCGCGTGATCGACAATGGCAGGATAGAGAAGTACTCACCACCTATCGGCAGTGCAATGGAGCCTCTGTTCATCCCGTTAATGGAGAAATGTACTTCAATAGCTACGAGAAGGGACAATTTTTTCGCTTCGATCTCAATAAATATTTTAATCAAGGACTCGGTGTCAAAGATTTTGAACAGTTATTTGTCGTTCACGATCCGCAATGGGAATATAAGATTTTGATCCATCCGACAGGCAACTACGCATACATTGTGGTCATCAACCAGCACTATATTCTTCGTGTGGATTACAATTGGGACAAAAAACAATTCAATCAACCGTATTTGGTTTGTGGACAACTTAGAGGAGCAGGTTATGAAGATGCGGTAGGTTCATCTGCCCGACTGAGAAATCCTTATCAGGGAGTCTTTGTCAAAAATCCAAAATATGTCGCTGATGGCAAAACCGATGAATATGATTTCTATTTTACAGATCAACAGAATCATGCTATCCGTATCCTGAAACCAGATGGGAGTGTGACCACTTTTGCAGGACGAGGTAGTTCCAGTATAAATGCTAATCCATATGGTTATGTGGATGGAGATCTGAGGCAGGAAGCACGTTTTGACAGACCTTCCGGTATCGCTTATAATGAAGCCGAAGGTGCATTTTACATTGGAGATCAATCAAATCGCCGAATACGTAAAATAGCACTTGAAGAAATGGATCAAAGTATTAACGAATAATCAGTGGTTTTCATAATGAAAAAATTTTTAATAATAGCGATGTTATTGCTCGGCTTTACCTGTAGTCTGTTGGCTCAAGAGATTGTCGAGATAACCGGTGTCGTCACTGATGCCCAAAAACAACCCTTAATAGGAGTGAGTATTTTTGTAACCGATTCACCTGGATTAGGTACGGTTACAGATAGCAATGGTCGGTATAAAATCAAAGTAGAAAGATATAAACGATTGACATTTTCGTATATCGGATATATCAAACAAGACGTGCTGATCAAAGATGTTTTTGCTATAAATATGACACTGGAAAAATCAGAAACCAGCGTGCTGGATGAAGTTGTGATAACAGGAACAGGTACCCAAAAACAATTGACCTCTACAGGAGCTGTCAGTAGTGTAAATGTCAATGACTTAAAGTCCAATCCCACTTCGAGCCTTTCTAATGCATTAGCAGGAAATGTACCAGGGGTAATGGCCATGATGCAATCTGGACAACCAGGCAAAAATATTTCCGAATTCTGGATTCGTGGTATTTCCACGTTTGGCGGTGGCACAGGTGCTTTGGTTTTAGTGGATAATATTGAGCGTAATATCAACGATATCAATATTGAAGATATCGAATCCTTTTCCGTATTGAAAGATGCTGCCGTAACCGCAATATATGGTTCCAGAGGAGCAAATGGAGTAATTCTGATCACGACTAAACGAGGTAAAGAGGGGAAAATCAATATCAATTTTAAAGATGAAACCATTTATAATACCCGTACGATCACCCCTCAATTTGAAGATGGTGTTACCTACGCTAATCTTTTAAATGAATCGCGTATCACCCGTAATCAGGCACCCATTTATCAGCCTGAGGAATTAGAAATTTTACGATTGGGCTTGGATCCAGATTTATATCCAAATGTAGATTGGCAAGATCTGTTGCTCAAAGATGGTGCGATGACCTATAGAGCCAATCTCAATATGAGCGGTGGTGGACCCACAGCGCGTTATTTTGCTTCAGGTAGTTATGTTGAAGAAGGTGGGATGTATAAGATCGATGAAACCTTGCGCAATGATTATAACACCAATGCAAACTTTAAACGCTGGAACTATCGTTTGAATACCGACTTTAATATCACCAAAACAACGGTCGCTAAAGTTGGTGTCGCAGGATCTCTAGACAAACGAAACAGTCCCGGCATGGGCGATGATGACTTCTGGGGTGTACTGTTTGGATATTCACCCATCCGTACCCCAGTGATGTATTCCAATGGCTATGTACCTGCTATAGGCACTGGTAACCAAACGAATCCATGGGTAGTCGCCACGCAGACCGGTTTTAATGAAAATTGGACCAATAGTATTCAGACCAATGTTTCCATCGAACAAAATTTCGATTTTATTACCAAAGGACTTCGGGCCAGAGGGATAGTCGGATTTGATACCAACAATAAAAGCAATATATCTCGCCGTAAATGGCCTGAGCAGTGGCGTGCCGAACGTGCGCGTGATGAAAATGGGAACCTCATTTTTACGCATGTGTCCAATCCCAGCGAAATGTTTCAAATGAGTAGTGCAGAAGGTGAAAGACGTGAATTTCTGGATTTAATGTTCAACTATGACCGGAGCTTTGGTCACCATAATATTGGCGGAGTGATTCGATTTACACGAGACGCATTGGTCAATACTGTAAACATCGGTGGCGATATCAAAAATGGAATTTCCAGACGCAATCAGGCGTTAGCAGGGAGGGTCACCTATAACTGGAAAAATAGATACATCACCGATTTCAATTTTGGTTACACCGGTTCTGAAAATTTCGCTATTGGACAGCAGTATGGTTTTTTTCCAGCAGTTTCTGCGGCCTGGAATATATCAGAAGAACCCTTCATCAAGGAAAACTTGGATTGGGTCAATATGTTTAAGATCCGTTATTCGTGGGGTCGTGTCGGCAATGATCAACTGAGAGTTAATGGCAATCAGGAGCGATTCCCTTATTTATACACTATTGAAGAGATCTGGCGCAGGAATAGTGACGGAAGCTTTGCTTTAGATGGTGCAGGCAACAGGATCCCAGATGGAGGCTATCAATGGGCTGACTATGGGTTCAATAGATACTATCAAGGAATGAAATATGCACAAGTAGCCTCACCTTATGTGACATGGGAAATGGCAACAAAACAAAATCTAGGATTCGATATCTCCCTATTTAAAGATAAGATTATTGCCAACCTTGATTTCTTCGATGAAGAGCGTACAGGAATCTATATGGAACGTAGATTTTTACCTGCGATCGTGGGGCTGGAGAGTACACCCCGAGCCAATGTAGGTGCGGTGCAGTCACGAGGATTCGACGGAAGATTTGAGTATAAGCAAACTCTTGGAGCATTCCATATTACCGCAAGAAGTAACATCACCTACAGCAAAAATGTCATTTTGGAGAAAGACGAAGAGAATAATGTATATGGTTATCAGAATGAACGCGGTTTTCGTGTCGATCAAGCTAAAGGATTAGTGGCCTTAGGTCTTTTCAAGGATTATGATGATATCCGCAACAGTCCGACCCAAACTTTCGGAAATTATCAGCCCGGAGACTTGAAATATAAGGACATCAATGGCGATGGAGTGATTGATGATGGCGACCGCGTGCCTATTGGCGCTACCAGAAGGCCAAATTTGATTTATGGTATCGGTGCTTCGGTCAGTTGGAAATCAATTGATCTGAATGTACATTTTCAAGGAGCAGGAAAATCTACTTTTTCCACCTACGGAAAGACCGTATATGCATTTAGTGAAGGGGAGTGGGGCCAAGTGATGAAAGGAGTAATGGGCGATAACCGTTGGATTTCTGCAGATATCTCTGGAGATCCAGCTACTGAAAACCCCAATGCCTCTTATCCACGTTTAAGTTATGGTCAAAACCCAAATAACTTTAGGGAGTCTACCTATTGGCTTAGAAACGGTCAATACCTTCGTCTCAAAACATTGGATATCGGTTACTCCATACCCAAGTCATTGGCTAATCAAATCAAGACCAATAACATCCGTATCTTTTTTGTTGGAAGCAATTTGCTGACTTGGTCAAAATTTAAGCTTTGGGATCCTGAACTTGCCAGCCCAAGAGGAGAAGACTATCCGCTGCCTAAATCATTTACGTTAGGTATCAATGTTAACTTATAAATTGAAGAGAAATGCAAAAGAAGATATATTCCATGGTATTATTGGTGCTATGCACCAGTATAATTTCCTCCTGTAAAAAAAATTACCTCGAATCTGATCAATACTTCAAAGATCGGATCACGATTGAAAAAGTCTTTAAAAGTAAAGTTTATACAGAAGAATGGTTAGCGCACGTTTTTGAAGAATTAAAGGGTGAGAATGTTGATGTTGCCAGTAAAGGACTGACACCGCATAATTTTGCCGATGATATGTACTATGGTGATCGGGATCGGGATTTTGACCCTTCAAAGAACGAGCTTTCTTATAACATGTTCAAAATGGGGCTTTATACTGAAAATGATAAACAAAGCAGTTGGACCCAGTGTTATCGAGGTATTCGCAATGCAACTACCTTTATTCATCATGTATATATGAATACAGAGATGACTGCAGCCGAGATTGAGGATTATCGGGGCCAAGCTCGTTTTGGCAGAGCCTATCTGTATTGGCTGCTCTTACGCAAATATGGTCCCATTCCCTTATTGCCCGATCAAGGAATCGATTATACAGAAAGCTATGACCAGATTGCTACAGCACGCAGTACTTATGAAGAGTGTGCGACATTCATCGCAGATGAGCTATTGCTTGCTGCAAAAGAAATGGAAAAATTGGGCATGAATCGTGGTCAAGATGGTTCCGCTCGTCCGAGTTGCGGGGCAGCATTGGCCACACGTGCCAAAGTCTTGCTCTATGCTGCCAGTCCGTTAGCAAATGGAAACACATCAAGTTTTGCATCCAGATTAATCGATGACACGGGCAAAAAGTTGCTGTCAGCTGATTATCAAGAAGAAAAATGGGCAAAGGCTGCAGCCGCAGCTAGAGATGTCATTGAGCTGGGCGTATATAGACTGTATTGGGTTCCGATTCAACAAACTGGCGACGATGCAACCGTTGTACCACCCAAAGACAATAATTTTTCAGAAAAAAATTGGCCAGAAGGTTGGGCAAATATCGATCCCGCCAAATCCTATGCGCAAGTGTTTGACGGTACCCTGCAAGCCTCCGGAAATCCGGAACTGATCTTCACAAGAGGTAACAATCAAGACGGTGAGAGTATTGCAGCTATGGTCATCCATCAGTTGCCGCGTTCTGCAACCGGATGGAATACCCATGGGCTCACGCAAAAGCTTGTCGATGCCTATTATATGAATGATGGGAAAGACGCTCCCGGTAAAGATATTGAGATCGGACGTGGTAATGGATCAAATCGTTTAAGCGGTTATGTATCAGCTGATGACTATAAATCAGGGAAATATAAGCCCTTGAGAGAAGGAGTTTCGTTACAATATGCCAATAGAGAGCCACGCTTCTATGCTTCTGTTGCTTACAATGGTAGCTTCTGGACCTTGCTCAATGAAACCTTGGAACGCAACCGCAATCAGCAAGTATTTTATTATCGTGATGATACCAAGGGCAATGGATTCAATTCTTCCAATGCCTATTGGTTAAGAACGGGTTTTGGAGTGAAAAAATTTGTTCATCCTAGTGATACCTACGAAGGTGGAAGTGCAGCCCGTGTCATTTCAAAAGCCGAACCGGCCATTCGTTACGCGGATATTTTGTTGGGCTATGCTGAGGCGTTAAATGAACTCAGTGGTTCCTACAATATTCCATCATGGCGAGGTGCAACGTATGCGATCAGTCGGGATATCAGCCAGATGCAGCGCGGTATTCATCCGGTTCGAATTCGGGGTGGTGTCCCTGATTATCCCGCTCCGGTATATAGCAGCAAAGTGGAGTTAAGAAAAGCACTAAAGCGGGAACGTTTTATTGAATTGATGGGAGAGGGCCAGCGCTACTACGATCTCCGTCGATGGATGGATGCGCCGATTGAAGAAGCTTTACCTATTTATGGCTGCAACATCTTGATGAATGCTCAGGAACGGGACCTCTTTCATAGACCCGTAGCCGTTTGGACACTTAAAACAACCTTTGCCGATAAAATGTGGTTTTGGCCGATCAGTCACAGTGAACTGAAACGTAACAAACGACTCACACAAAATCCGGGTTGGACTTACAATGATTAAAGATAGATGAGCTTGAACTTATAAAAATAAATTGTCCCATGAAGAAAATATATATACAACTCTTGCTACTCGCTATACTGCTCGTATTTAGCCGATGCAATGATGAGTGGAAAGATGAACAATTTGAAAATTTTGTTTCATTTAAGGCCCCTTTGACAAGTGAAGGTGTCTCTAATATCTATGTGCGGTATAAAGGAGATCAGAAGACGACTTTCATGTTGCCGATGATCGTTAGTGGATCGACCATCAATGATCAAAATATGACCGTTCAAATTCGTGTAGATACCGATACATTGAAAGTGCTAAATTATGAACGCTTTCAAAATAGAGCGGATTTTTATTATCGCGAGCTCACCAGTCAATACTTTTCCATGGCTCCAACAGTCCATATAAAATCAGGTGAAAGCACTGCTTTAATGCCGATCGACTTTACGCTCAAGAATATTGATATGGTCGATAAATGGGTGCTCCCGCTAACCATCGTGGATGATCCCTCCAACAGTTATCAAGTTAATCCAAGAAAGCACTACCGAAAAGCCTTATTGCGGATCTACCCCTTTAACAATTACTCAGGAACTTATAGCGGAACTGCATTAAAAACAAATATGGAGGGCTATGAAAATGAAACGCCAATCGTTAAAAGTGAAATTCGCAGTTATGTAGTTGATGAAAATACCATTTTCTTTTACGCAGGAAATATCGATGAGGAACGACAAGATCGGGGTAAATATAAAATTTATGCCACTTTTAATGAAACTGGTGGGGTGAGCTTTCATGCTGATAATCCCAATATCAATTTTAAAGTGAATAAAGATGCTAGCTATACGATTTCAGAACAGAAGGATGCGGTACGCCCTTATCTATTGCATCGCTACATCGCCATCAATAATATCGACTATCAATTTACCGATTATACCATGGTTCCAAATGTTGATATTAAATATAAAGTAACGGGTTCATTGATTTTACAGCGCCGATTGAATACCGAGATTCCTGACGAAGATCAGTCAATCGAATGGTAAAAAGAAAGACTAGACGGGTCAAGGGGAAAAAGATTTTGGTGATTTAGTTTGTAGGGAATGCGGAGTGTAAAAGCTTCGCATTTTTTGTTTCAGGTTCGCGATCAGTTCTGATAGGAGCCTATAGATTTCACCAGGCTACCACTTGACTAGATCTGAATAGTAGTGGCCTGGTGAAAATGGAATGGATTTTTTAATCAAAAACATGAAGTTTTTAAACATGTGCTTAAAACTTGCTCGAATATGCGCTATCGATTTAGGATCGGTTCGTTTGTCTGTGCCAGACGCTGTGAACCATTATTGGCAGGACAAGAGATATCATCCGTTGCGTCATAGATTAATGTTTGACCTTCCTTTATCAATCCTTCCGGCACATAAATTTGAATACGTGTTACACTGTAACCACTCGGGAAATATCGAATATAGTAACCATCTGGATGTAAAGTCCAAATTCCGCTTGGCGTATCTGTTCTTGGAGGAGCCATACCCGCCAAAATTGCATACTGCTCAAACTCTTCATAAGAGTAATTGCCAGAAGATACGAGATTTCTGATGTTATTTTCTGCTTCAAAGACGGCACGTAGCGATGCTGGTAATTGATCTTTTGCAGCTTGCATAGCATCAAAAGGTAAAATCCCCAATGCACCTCCCTCCAGTTGCAGTAACTGTTTTGGTGTGAGCAAGATTAAGGCAGTTTCCTTGACAGATCCTGCATAGTCAATAAATTTAGTTCGTGCAATGATGGTCCATAAAAGCATTTGAATATCACTTTGCTCAACCTCAGGGTGTTGTTCTGCACTTTTGAGTATCGCCACCACGACATCTCTTTTTTTGCCTAATGTAGGAGCATACATGTAACCATCACCTGATGATGGGGCGTGCGTACCAGCTTTCAGACAATAACTTTTGTTGGTCATCTCATAATGACCTGCCTGTAGGATAAAACCATCCTTCCCATTACGGGATAGTTTCTGTAAAGGTTTGTATATCGCATCTTGTTGAAAATCTGGCATCTGTTCTCCCTTTCGGTCCACATCTTCAAAATTTGTCGTGATCGCTTCTGGTTCCTTTAAGAGTTTATCCAAACCTAAAACTTGCGCTCCCTTGCTCGTTGCAGCCTTACTTACTTTATTGAGTAAGCCACCAAATTGTGCCGATGCAGCATGTGTGCTGAATATTAAACAACAGGAAACTGATATTTTTAATACCGTTTTCAGAATTTTCATAAGGATTATATTTTAGTTAGGTTTATTTTTTGGTAAAGTACTTCTTTAGTCATATATAGATCGTATCATTTTATATCATAAAAATAATTTCTGGCATTCAAAATCAATATTGTCATTACAACTTTTCGAAACATATATCTATGATAATAGATTATAAATCTAGTGATATTTTTTTGTGAAATAAAAAACTGTCCCGATAATTACTGGTCACAATATCAAGTATCAGCGTTAGAAAAGACAGTAGAATGCGATTGCTATCTTTAATAATCTGAAAAATATTTCTTAGTTTTATTTAGTCCGATTGCGGATCATCGTCACCAAATACTGAAATCTGTTACCTAAATGTCCCCTCATGAAAAAAATATTTGCATCCTATTGTTATCTTGTTTTTTTAGGCTTCTTTTTTTTATCACCAATCTCTCTGGTAAGAGGTCAGGACAGTATGCATATAAGACGAGATACGTTAAAGGCAGATTTTGTGACCCAGATGGGAACCTTTTTTAAAGAATCTTCAAAGAAAAGCTTGATAGATCTGGAACAAGATCGAGCAATCATTAGGCAGAATAAGATTTTTGAAGAAATCAAAATTATTTCGAGGCAGGCTGGCGCATTTTTGAAAAAGGGATTTGATACCGTTTCTCTAAAGTTGGAATTGGATCAGATTGCCGCTTGGCACAAATTATCTCAAGATGGGGTGTTTGAAAATAAAGGTTCCTCACAAACCTCTCGAAATTTAACAACGACTTTTAATATATTAAATGCGTTGCAAATGGAAGTTAAAGGTTATAAGCGAAATGTAGATCATTATCAATCACAGTTAGTCAATTATCGATTACAGATCGACTCGCTGACTAATGACAAATCGTTATTCACCCTATCCCACGATTCCTTGGAGTTAAGTTTGTATTTGAGCAGACTTAAGATATTGGCTAAAGAAATATCGCCTGTTAACGAAAAGCTCAGTCAAAATATTAATGGAATACAGATCGTACAAAACCTTGTCAATCTCGAACTTCTGAAATTGGAAACAGATATGGATGAAATTCGTTATTATCAGCAGCAGATTTCAGATAAAAGTTTTGCCAAAGAATTTGCTTCCCTTTGGGAAAAAAGTAAGTACGATCGTCCTCTCGAAGAAATATTTCATTTTTCCATCCTGAAAGCAAAGCTGCTCATGGCTTATTATATAAAAGCAAATTGGGGAAAGCTTATGGTTTTATTCATCAGTATTGGAATGGTGATTTTATACTTATTTTCATTAAAAAATGGAATAAGAGAGCAAAGTGGTGCTGATGCTGGAAATAGTATGTTGCTAAGTGCTCCAATTTGTTCGGGAACTGCTATCGCTTTAGCCATAGGGCAATTTTTATTTACCGATCCGCCCTTTGTGTTTTCAACCATTATTTTGTTTACTACCGCTTTATTGATCACTATTATTTTTCGTCATCATATCTCAAAATATTGGATGGTCATCTGGTTATCGATATTGACCCTCTATTTATTGGCAGCAATGGATAATTTTATCTTACAGGTCTCTCGTCCGGAACGTTGGGGAATGATCATCATAGCCGTATTTGGTACTCTGATAGGCGTATTGGCACTGTTTTTTAAAAAACAACATCGCACACTTCAGGAGCAATGGATTTTGTTTCCCATCTGTTTGATGGTGATTATGGAGGTGATGTCAATTGCTTTAAATATTTTTGGTCGGCTTAATATTGCGAAGGTCTTGATGGTTTCTGGTTTACTGAATGTCGTAGTTGCCATTGTTTTTCTTTGGGTGATACGTTTAGTAAACGAAGGATTAACCTATGCTTCTATGATCTATAAAAAGCAAGAAAGAAGATTATTCTATATCAATTATAATAGGGTAGGGAAACGGGCTCCCGTATTTTTTTATACCATCCTGATAGCAGGTTGGTTTATATTGTTTGGACGCAATTTTTATGAATTCAAATTACTTGCTGAACCATTTAATGAATTATTTTATAGTGAGCATCAATTAGGGAGTTATACATTTTCTCTATATAATATCCTCATTTTCTTTTTGATTATGTTCAGTGCAACCATGCTTTCAAAAGTGGTTTCTTTTTTTGCCTCAGATCCACAGTGGAGAAACCACGATGAAAGAAAGGAAAACAAGTTTCATATCGGAAGCTGGATCCTCTTGGTTAGGATCAGTATCATCGTATTGGGACTTTTCTTGGCTTTTGCTGCAGTTGGCATACCTGTGCAGCAAATTACGTTGATTATCGGCGCACTAGGAGTCGGTGTTGGATTTGGACTGCAAACACTTGTTAACAATTTAGTGAGCGGTCTTATTATTGCTTTTGAAAAACCAGTGAATGTCGATGATCTGATCGAAATTAGCGGACAGTCAGGTAAGGTCAAGTCGATCGGGTTTAGAAGCAGTGTCATTGCCACGGCCGATGGCGCAGACCTCATCATGCCCAATGGAGACTTATTAAATTCTCATGTGATCAACTGGACACTGGGTGGCATGAGGAAGCGTGTTCATATACGGGTGGAAGTGCAATATGGGACAGACTTGGAAAAGGTCAGGACATTATTATTAGATAGTATGGAGCTAGATGACCAGATCTTAAAAAATCCTGCGCCAGACATACAGTTCGGAGAAGTTTCTGCCCAATTTGTTGCCTTGGAAATCTATTTTTGGGTGAAAACGATAAAAGATTCGGGACAGGTGAAAAGTAATTTGATTGCTACTATCAACAAGATTTTTCAAGCAAATGGAATACATTTAGCGGTCCCTGCACAAGATATTTATTTGAAAAATCCGTCATCATGAAATTCTGATCACAAAATGAAAGATAGCAATGATCTCACTGTATGTAAAAAAAAAGAGCTGCATGTATGAAACGCAACTCTTTTTGTGCAATTATTTCTTGACCATTAGAGCGGTCTGATCCATATGTTTCTAAAGTTGACGAGATCACCGTGATCTTGTAGTACAATTGGACCTGGACCATGCACCAACCTTTTTGGCATGCCGATATATTCTGTAGTACCCTCGATCTGTGTATTATATTGTACTACAACTCCGTTATGTAGCAATGTCACCATACCCTTCTTGATCAGAACACCATCCGTATTAAAACGAGGAGCGGTATATAAGATATCATACGTATGCCATTCGCCAGCCGGTTTGACAGCAGTCACAAGAGGAGGTTGTTGCTTGTAAACGGAGCCCGCCTGACCATTGACGTAAGTAGGATTGTTGTTATTGTCCAAAACTTGAATTTCATAATGACCCTGTAAAAATATACCACTATTTCCACGTCCTTGCCCTTGGCCTTTAATTACTTCTGGGCTTTTCCATTCGACATGTAATTGAAAATCTTCAAAGTTCTGTTTGGTCTGGATATCTCCCGTATGTGGAGTAGATATCAAAACCCCATTTTTGACTTGCCAAGGTGCCTGTTGACTTGTATTTTTAGAACTCACCCATTGGTTCAGGTTAGCGCCATCGAAAAGAACAATAGCATCTGAAGGGGCTTGATTAGCAGCAGTCGTGACCGTGCGTAGCGTAGGCGTGTAAAATTCGGTATCTTCAGGTTGAAATTTGGTTTGAGCGTACGTTAATGTACTCATTAAACTCAAGCAAAAAATACCGCTGATCTGGAATATCTTGTTCATACTGTTATAGATTGATTTAACGTAAATATAGGTATTCGGAGATAAAAATTGAAAAGTTCAATAAATCGAGAGTTTAAAGACATCCATGTTAAATAAACTCTTCTTTTTTCTAAATGTCAGAAAGATAGTCCCATCATCGGTGCACGTCAAAAAGCATTCTCGCTAAAATTGTAAAATGTTAATGTTATTTGATTTTCAGGTTGTTATGTGCGAGTTAGGTGAAAAAACAAAAGGTTTTCAAACGGGGAGAATGAAAACCTTTATAACCAATTATAAACCTAAATTATGATGATACAAATATAGTGTTATTTATACACTAAGTCAAATCTTTTTTAATATTTTTTTAAAAAAGATTTGTCATCCCTCTTAAATTGTGGTTTTAAACGTCCAGAAGCAGCTAATAATCTATTTATAACCATGTTTTACCGTGATATTCGTTTCTTTTTTATTTCTTTGTATTACTGAATACAGATCGCTACATCGGTTTTTTTAATTCCTGCGGTAAATGAGTTCGTTCAATTTACAGTTTTAAAAGGCATAGTAGGAGGTAAGTGATATGGGTAGATAGGGATTGGTTTAAAGAATATGGATGATGAAGACGTTAAAAGATTTAATAAATAAGGAAGAGTTTGGTTGGGGATTGGTAAAAACGTGGATGAAAGGATCGAAGAATAACTTTGAGATTTTGCCAAAAAATCCAAAACGTGCCGATGAGGAATTGTTACGCTTGCAGATATCCACGAAGTCTCCAGTTGGTGCCATCGTATTTGAGACAGGAGGGATCCTTATTGACCATGGTTGGTTACGGATTTTAGGTTCAGGTTCCACTAAACTCAATAGAGGTATTATGGAATGGAATAAAGGAAAAACATATGTCAACGAAGGAGAAAAGGGCGGCTACCTATTCATTGCAGATGATATTATCGGAGGATATTATGCCATCAATGCAGGTGAGCTGGGCGATGATATAGGTAAAATATATTATTTTGCTCCCCACACTTCCACTTGGGAAAGCTTAGCTTGCGGTTATGCGGACTTTGTCAACTGGTCTTTAAATGGTGATCTGGATTTATTTTATCAAGGCTACAAATGGGAGTCATGGAAGCAGGATATTGCCAACGTTAATGGAGATCAAGTCTATGCACATTTGACCGCGGAGGAGCAAACCAGTGCGCAGTCCAGCCAGAGAAAATTGGTTCCCACAGAGCATCAGGTCAAGCTCGCATTGCAAGCAATATAATGTACAGCAAAAGGTTTTTTCAATTTTAATTCCAGACAGCAATAACTCCCCTAATTTTCAAATCGTAGATGATTGTTGGATGACCATTTTTTTTTCTAAAATATATCGAGGCCTTTTAAAAGATTGAGTTGTCTTGGCAAGGAGTAAATGATGTGTTAAGGTGCAAAAAAATGGATTTATATGAAAAAACAAAAGGTTTTCAAACGGGGAGAATGAAAACCTTTATAACCAATTATAAACCTAAATTATGATGATACAAATATAGTGTTATTTTTACACTAAGCAAAAGTTTTTTTTATTTTTTTTTATCCTGCTACTTTTATCTTGATAGGCGTTTCTAATTATTTTAATTGATATATCGCGATCATGTCGTATTTTAGATCTATTCAGCGTAGTAATATTTATGAATAAAAAAATAGAAAATCCCTCGGTGGATCAACAGTTGAATTGGACTTTAGACCCAGCATATTGGAATTCAAAATGGCAAGACAATCAAATCGGTTGGGATATTGGATATGCTTCTCCAGCGATATGTGCCTATATGGACCAGTATCCAAATAAAGATGCTCAGATCCTGATTGCAGGCTGTGGCAATGCGTACGAAGCCGCATATCTACTTGAGCATGGTTTTAAGCATATCACTTTAATTGATTTTGCTCCTGAGGCAATCAAAAGGGTCGCTGCTAAATTTGCAGATCATGCAACAGTAAACGTGGTCTGCACAGATTTTTTTGAACATGAAGGGCAATATGACCTGTTGTTGGAACAAACCTTTTTTTGTGCTATTGCGCCAGATCGGCGTGCCGACTATGTACAAAAAGTATCCTCCTTGCTCAAGCCAGATGGTAGGCTCGTCGGTGTACTTTTTGATCAATTATTTGCAAATCCAGGTCCTCCATTTGGCGGAGATCTTGTATCCTATCAAAGACTATTTGCTCCTCACTTTATATTACAGACCATGGAAAAGTGCTATAATAGTATAAAACCCAGAGCAGGTAAAGAGGTTTTTATTAATTTTTTGAAAAGATAATCCGTGAATAGCATCATTGGATTATGGTTTTCTCCCATACAGTAAAAGTCGCTTAAAAGCATACATAGCAGGAAATTGAGAAAATTTTAGTTCAATACGTTTTTTATATTCAGCAATAAATTCTTCCTTTTGATCGCCCTGCAATCGATCCATATAAGGAATTAAGGCAGATCCAGATATAAAGTCCAATAGATCTTGTGCATGTTCTGCTAGGATTGGGTAGACCTTTTGAATGATCTGCATGTGGGTCAGTCCGCCATGAAACATGATCGTGGCGTATTCATCGATGCTCAGCATCGGCGATTCTCTTTTCCAGCTCTGTAAGTAACTTTTAAAAGGCTCTTCATCGACCAGTTTCAATAAGATTTGATTTAAGACGTTATCCGATTGCATGGGCATTTGAATAGCTATTTGACCGTGCGGATTCAGTAGCGCTATCAGCTTTGGAAATAGTACATCATGCTGATCGGACCATTGTAAAGCAGCATTGCTGAATATCAAGTCCCATTTTTCCTTACTGTCCACAACATCTTCGGTCGCAGCCTCTTTAAAGGATAATCTGTCGTGCACAAATTGTTTCGACTCAGCAAGCATAGCTTCAGAAGAATCAACACCTGTAAATTGTGCCGTTTTAAGCTTGCTTGCTAAAATAGAAGTCTGTTCGCCGGTACCGCAACCGATATCGATCGCCTGTTGTTGTTGCTCTGGGGTAATGAAAGCAATTAAATCATAGAAAGGTTGATATCGGATATCTTTAAACTGATTATAAATTTCGGGATTCCAGTTCATGTTTTGCAAATTATTTTTGACCAATGTACGGATACCTTGATAAAATAAGGGAGGGTTTTCCAGATCTAAGAATTCATCATACCATCATTATTTCCTCATATGTGTACCACTTCCATTATAAGTTTGAAAATCAATTTTTGTTTGTTCCGCAATACTATTTCCATTACAATAAACATAAGATCGTTGCTCGCAAGCATGAAAGAAATGCTTTATATATATAGTGAGGCGATTGATTAGTAGGTTGTTGTCATTTTTAGGAATATAATGAAATGACAAAATGTCTTTTTAGAAAATATTTTTAAGACATTTTGTCCACATTGGGTTGTTTTTATAATTTGGTATGGGAATTGAAATATGCTTATAAATTGATATAAAAAAAAATAATACATAACTAATAAAAGGAGGATAAAAAAATGGCATTAATTAAATTTCCAACAAAAAGTTTGAATACAGATTCTGTAAATCCATTTGTAAGTACAGTATTTGATAATTTGTTTAATGATTCTTTTATTTCAGATCGATTAATCTCTCGCGTTCCTGCGGTTAATATTTCTGAAACAGAAAAAGCGTTTCGTATTGAACTAGCAGCTCCAGGACTGTCGAAGTCAGATTTTAAGATCAATGTGGATAAAAAAATTATCACCATTTCTGCAGATAAAAAAGAAGAATCAGTAAGTGATGAGAAATTATTTAGTAAAAGAGAGTTTAATTATACCTCTTTTTCAAGATCGTTTGCATTGCCTGAAACCGTAGATCACAGTAATATTGATGCGCTGTATGAAGACGGTGTACTCGTAGTGACAGTAGGTAAAAAAGAAGATTCAATTGTAGCAAAACGGTTAATAGAAGTTAAGTAATAGGTGTTTATTAAAAAAAAGCTTGCAGGATGATTTCTGCAAGCTTTTTTTTATGCGTTTATTTCTACGTAATCGTCCGACTTTGGTATTTTCTTGATAAAATTGCTCCATTCATTTGGGATTGGGGTTAACTTTCTTTTTTCTAAATCTAACCAGGCCCCATCCACAATTACGGTAGCACTTTTGGTGCCATCGGCTTTAAATACAACATGTCGGAATGAAAAGCGACTGTTCGTTACATTATATTGCGTCAATTCCACTTCAACATAGATCTCCTCGTCAAGATGAATTTCTCTATGATAAAGTAGTTCTTCTCTAAATAAAATGGGGCCGATTTGATGGATAGCAAATTGATTAAGCGATAATCCGATCCCGTTTAGCATATTGCTTCTCGCTTGAGCACAAAAATCTGCATAAGCAGAATGGCGTAAATGTCGATTTGGATCGATTTGGGCCCATAGTACCTGACCTCTAAAAAATACTTTATCCATATGATGATATTTTTTTGATTTAAACTAAAGTAGTGAATAAAATAATATTATTTTCATAGCTGTATTGTAACATTTAACAAAATGCTGCACTAATCCTGTATAGTATATTTTTTTAAGGCAAAGAGTCTAAATAGTTAATGGTAAAGCCAGACGAACAACAATTTTTGAAACAAATAGAAAAAAATAAAGGTGCTATCATCAAAGTGTCGCGTATGTATATGGACAATTTGGAGGATCAGCAAGATTTATTTCAAGAAATTGTGATGCAATTATGGCGATCATATGGTTCTTTTCGACAAGAAAGCTTGTTCTCGACCTGGTTATATCGTGTCGCTATCAATACCGCCCTCATGTACTTCAAGAAAGAAAAAAGAAGACCAGATCAGCACGAGTTGACTTTGGATATTGATGTGGAAGAAGAGTTTGATACAGAAAGAAAGGAAGAGCAGCTGCGTTATTTTTATCAGGCTGTGCAGCATATCAATCCCGTAGAAAAAGCATTGATTTTTCTATTTTTGGAGGGGCAAAGCCATCGTGAGATCGCTGTCAATCTCGGTATCTCTGAAGTCAATGCGCGTGTAAAATTGAATAGAACAAAAGAAAAGTTGCAACAGATTATTAAAACACAAGGTTATGAATTTTGATGAATTAAAAGAACAATGGAATAATCAAACTGAAAATAATTTCGAGGTTGATCCCAATCTTAGTCACTATAAATCAGTGGGAAGTATACTTGTGAAATTAAGGAAGAATATAAAGACGGAATTTATATCCTGGCTATGTGCGATTATTTTTTTATTGGTATTACCCAATTTAGAAGTGTACCAGATTACAGGATATGTGAAGGTCGCCTACTATTGCATCTTATTTCAGATGTGTCTATCCAGTATGTTTTATTATAAAAAGTTTTTCTATTTCTATAAATCGACCAAACAGTTTGAACTGTTGAGCTCTCGGGAAAATTTGCTGAAATTATATTACGATTTAAAGTTTTCTATCGAAACCTACAAGATGTCATCCTACTTGTTATTGCCGCAGGGTCTCCTGATCTGTTTTATTTTTTTCTCGCTCGGTCACTCTGCAGAGTGGGTGGATAAGATTTATCATTTCGGAGAAACCTGGAAAAATGATTCGTCCTTTATTATTTTCTTGGTGCTAGGGATTTTTGCAGGTTTAGTTTCTTTAGTTATTTGCATTGAGTCTATGAGTTACTATTATTATGCTAAATATTTAAAGATGATCAAAAATAATATAGATGCTTTGGAAGAAGAGGTGGATCTTTAAAAAATACTTTTAACACGTTGATGACTGATCATGTTGCAATAAATTAGATATGTAGGCAGGGTTTTTGTAACTTGAAGAAATTATCGAAGATGGTTTTATGATGCAGAATTCAGCTAAGAAATTACAACGAAGTTCCCATATTATTAGCGTGCTAGCGAAATATGGCTTTCGTGATATATTAAATAGACTTCCTTGGAATACCAATAAAACTTCCTTAGAAATCGGGATAGATGTCACAAACATCTCGGTTTATAGACGAATTCGTATGGCTTTAGAAGAATTGGGCCCTGCATTTGTTAAATTGGGCCAATCTGCCTCCACACGAGAAGGGCTATTACCTCAAGAACTGATCGAAGAATTGCGATTCTTAGAAGATCGTGTCGACCCCTTTACCATAGATATCAGAAGCTATATAGAAGAAGAACTGGAAATCAATTTTGATGAACATTTTTCGACTATAGAGCCAGAACCCTTTGCTGCGGCATCTATTTCTCAAGTCTACAGGGCAAAACTGATCGACGGTCAAGATGTGGTGGTAAAAGTGAGAAGACCTCAGGTTGATGAAGTCTTAAAAACAGACTTGTCCCTCATGCGTGATATCGCCCGCATATTAGTGGGGTACAGTGAACCGCTACATAATCTCAACTTACCTTTGATCGTTGATTCCTTTGCTGCGACTTTAATACAGGAGATTTCTTTATTGAATGAGCGGTATAATATCGAACGATTTGCTAAAAATTTTAAGGGCAATGATAAAATTACTGTACCCAAAGTTTACCCTCAGATAAGTTCCGATCGGATTTTGACCATGGAGTTTATAGATGGTGTGAAAGTGACCGATAAGGATCAATTGAAGTCCATGGGCCTGGATCTGGAAGAGATCGTGGATAATGGTATCAATCTTTATTTGGAACAAGTGATCGTACATGGTTTTTTCCATGGAGATCCTCATCCCGGTAACTTAATGGTGCTCCCCAATGGAAAACTGGCCTTTATTGATTTTGGAAATATGGGCAAATTGTTGTCTATCGACCGACAAAACTTAGAAGAATTTATCCAAGCTGCGGTTTCTTCCAATGCTGTCCATCTCGCAGACACCATAGAAGATGTTGCTATTGTAAGTAGTATTCCCGATCGTGCCCGTTTTGAACGCTCGTTATATGAGATTTTTGACCTTATTGATAATGTTTCGTTAGGCGATATCAGTCTAGAGTTTTTATTTGATAAATTATGGGCGATCATAGGTGATAACCGGCTTTATTTTCCAGAATACATCTATCAATTAATCCGTGGTATATCATTGATGGAGGGTATCGGTCGCCAGCTCAATCCGCATCTAAATATTATGAAAAGTATCAAGCCATTTGCCAACCGTATTATGCGGGAGCGGATGGATCCGAGGTACCTGTTTGAAAAAGGAAAAAATAAAGCCTTTTCATTTGTTCGTGATATTGAAAAACTACCGGACGATCTCAGAAGTTTATTTAGACAGATCAAACTCGGTAATTTTACCCTCAACCATCATTTGATCAGCGCCAAGTCTTTTACTCAAATATTGAGAAAGGGAGTCAATCGGATCGTCATCGGTATTATGGTTTTATCCCTCAATATGCTGGCTGGGATGGTTATAATAGCACATGTCGAACCCAAATTTTTAGGCATTCCCATCTGGGCATGGGTATTTTTAGCAACTTCTTTTTCGCTGTCCATTTACCTATTTGTCGCCATGGTCCGTGCCAAAAATCGAGACTAGTTTAAATCAGTTTGAAATGAAAAAATAATATGATAGATATCAATTTAGAAAATAAAAAAGCATTAGTTGGAGCCAGTTCTGGAGGAATAGGCTGTGCTATTGCGCAGCAGCTCGCCTTACATGGCGCTTCGGTAACCCTAATGGCTAGAAATGAAGATAAATTAAAAATAGCATTAGCCACCTTAGATCGCAGTAGGGGACAGACACATCGTTATCTTGTTGTTGATTTTAATAATTTCGAAGAATATAAGATCGCCATATCTCATTACTTTAATGATCATGTGGTTGATATTTTAATCAATAATACCCATGGACCAAAAGCAGGGACCATTGCTGCACAATCCTTAGAAGACTATCAGCGTGCGTTTGATCTGTTGTTTAAGACACATTGTTACACCACCGAGTTAGCATTGCCCCATATGAAAAATAAGGGATTTGGTCGTATTATCAATGTATCCTCGTTGACGGTAAAAGAACCGATGTCCAATCTGGTTTTGTCCAATACAGTCCGTACAGCATTGATGAGTTGGAGTAAATCATTGGCAAAGGATGTCGCAGCAGACCATATTACGGTGAATAGCATATTGACAGGTCTTTTTGATACCGCGCGTATTCAGTCGTTGACACAGATGGATGCCGACCGTCTCGATATTTCATACGATGAAGCTCTGGCTTTGCGGTTGAAGCAAGTACCGATGAATCGATTGGGTAAACCAGAAGAGTATGGTTACCTCGTAGCTTTTATCTGTTCTCAATATGCCAATTATCTCACCGGATCAAATATCCCTCTAGACGGCGGGATGTTAAATGGCTTTTAAAATAAAAATAGCCTTTAAGGGACTCCTTAAAGGCTATTTTTATTATTATAAAAAATTATTTTTAGTTCAAGACCAATTCGGTGTTGACAGTGATGGCTACATTTGCAGATACTGCTTCTACACCCGAAGGTAATTTATCATTATATTTCATTCCAAAATCAAAACGGTTTATAGTCGTTTTAGCTGTGAAACCAGCACGTGTTTTTCCCCACGGATCGGTAATGATTCCACCATTTTGAGTAACCTCAAAAGTCACTTGTTTCGTCACATCTCTGATGGTCAGATCAGCTATTAATACATATTTTCCTTTTTTGCCCGGTTTAAAAGAAACAGATTTCAATTTCATTGTCGGGTATTTTTCCGCACTGAAAAAATCATCAGATTTCAAGTGGCCGTCACGCGCATCAACACGTGTATCAATACTGTTGACATCAATAGTAAAATCTATTTTAGCATTATTAAAGTTTTCTTTGTTAGGAGCATCGATTGTGCCCGAAACTTTGGTAAATTCACCATCAACAAAACTAATACCGAGGTGGTTGACATCAAATCTGGCATTCGTATGTGCAGGGTCTGCTGTCCATTTAACCTGTGCTACGGCGCCATTGATCATTAAGGCTGCAGCTACTACAATTTTGAAAAAATTATTCATCATCTTATCTTTTATCTTTATTTAACAGCAAGGTGGTATAAATTGTTTTTATGATCCACAAACCAGCTGTTTGATTTACTTCAACAAAGATCAGCAATAGAAAGCTTTAAAAAATTGATCTACATCAATAAATAGCTTTATTTGCCCGGTTTGAGGATTTGTCTTTTCAATCGACTTAGGAACTCTTGGGTCACACCAATATACGATGCCAACTGCAAGTTAGAAATTCTGGGATATATTTTCGGGTAGCGCTTTATAAAATCCAGATACCGCTCTTGCGCTGTAAATCCCAGTGCTGCGATGATGCGATGCTGAGAAGCTACCTGAGACCGCTGTGCCATAATGCGAAATAGGCGTTCAACCTGCGTGCAGTTGAGAAACAGCTGTTCCTTTTGTTCTTTGGAGATGATGAATACTTCTGAGTCCTCCAAAGCCTGAATATATAATTGAGCCGGTTCTTGCTCATTGAAACTTGCAATATCCGAAATCCACCATTCCTCTATCGCAAAATATAAAATATGCTCTTCGCCATTAGGAGTTAAGTAGAAAATCTTAAAACAACCTTTTTTGACAAAGCCTTCAAAATTACAGATCTCTCCGGCACGGAGAATAAAACTCTTTTTCTTGACATGAGTGGAGGTATAGCTGGAGGTGATCTGTTCCAGCTGTTCATCCGTTACGGATATTCTTTTTTTAATATATGCTCTAAAAATTTCCATGTAGTGATTAAGTCTGCGATACGCTTAGTCAAGGACCTTTATAAAAGAAATCTCCTCTAAGGTATCTGAAACTCCAAAAATTTGGTAGCCGTGGCGGTGTAATGAATCTAATAGTAATTGCGTTTTCTCCATTCCATTATCAAAAAAACGTTCGTGTATTTCTAGTAAAATTTGTTTGACTTGAATGGATGAATCTAAGATACTATCGATCACGCAATATTCCGATCCTTCAATATCCATTTTCAATACATCGATATAGGTATGGTTATTTTCCGATGCGATATCGACGATTGATTTCATCTGTACTTCCACCATGTTATGCTCATCGACATTGGGATGGTTGATAATAGAACCAGATACATGATCTTTATTTTTAGGCAGATTGAAATGTGTTATTCCCGTTTTATTGTCCAATCCAACAGGATGAAAATGAAATTTTGGCGAAAGATCTGTCCGTTGTGCTATCCATTCAATGGACTTTGGGGTAGGATCATAACCAAATACATGACAATTGTGTTTTTGTATCAGGGTATCGTCAAAAGAAGTATCTTGTCCTATGCCAAACGAGTAGACTATAGAATCAGCATCTAACAGTTCGGGATTAACGTAAAATCCACCGTACGAATTACCGTACCATACATGAGGGCATTTATGCTCGATTTTAAAGGATGTTATTTTTCCAGAAAGTATTTTATACTGCTTCTTTAACGTATTGATCAGGCTTTGCCTCATATAATTTCTATCTTTAATGGTGCTTGTAAGTTACGATAAAAATTAATTTTAAATGAAATCGAAATTTAATTTACAGCGTGAGATCGCCAATTTTTACTAATTTTTCCGATGCCGCCAGTCCGTTGGGATTGCAACCCAATTCTCCTTCAGGCACTTCCAGTCCCTGCTTCTGATAAAAATCTCTCCAAAAACTGTCGATTTGACCTGTCGCTGGGTTTATAAAAGTCATGGGTTCTAATTGAAAAATATGCCCATGGCGAAAAGCTCTCTCGATAAAGTCGGAACAGTAAAAACTGCTATCGTTCAAGATGTAGCTCCAATTGTACGGTTTTCCCAGCAGCAGTTTTGCTGTGGTAATGGCTTCTGGTATCGTATGTTGATACGCTTCCTTTAGACGGTAAACCACTAAGTGGTTATGCTCTTTTTTTTGAGTCTGGTAGAAACTGTCAATCCCTTCACGGATAGATCCTTTTTTGGAACTTGCATGTAAGACAAAGAAATTGCCCTGATCATATTCCAAGAGTCCAATATGGTCAAAAGAACTATTTGTATCACGTTGTGTGACCCGATTGATGGCACCAGACAAATGCTCCTGTTCGGCTTCGACAAAAATTAAATCACCATTTTTAAGGTTGGTCAGTTTCAGATGCTGGGCGAAACCCAATGAGCTGATCAGAATCAATAAAATACCTAAAACTACGGATTGTATTTTCATGGCCTAAAGGTACAAGCTATTTGATAGAAATAGATTCATTACCTAAAAATAAGTGGCTAATGAGAGAATCTTTGTATCTTTGCAAGATGGGAAAAATGTACAATGATGTGGTGGAGTTATTACCAGAACTGATTCATTGCTTCAATAATCATTTGATGTTTGATAGCTTAGAAGAAGAAGATGTAATTTCTTTTCTTCCGATCGAAGATGAGGAGGTTGCACGAGAATTTGTCGCACACACCAATAAAGTTTTAGCCGATCATTTTGAAGTAGAAGATGGTGAATTATGTTATCCGGAGGATAGTTATCTCGATAAGATAGATAACCCTATTTTCTTTTGGAAAGATTATTTAGGCTGTTTTTTCAATTTTGAATTGGTGGAGGATTTATTAGAGCGAGAAGATATGAAAGGGACTAGTTTTGGGACATTTCGTATCACTCAAATTGCCTATATCAATGAGGTGAACAAACGCATTAAAAAAAGACGTCTGAATGGAATCAACCTCGAATATCGGGTGATCCCTACGCCGTTAGATAGCCATAAACACTGGAATCGGACATACGATAAAGAATGTTAATTTTTGTCGTATCAAGGAATGGAGAGGATGCTCATATCCATCTGACCTTTTTGGTCTAGGTATCTTATCCTAATTTCTTACTTGATGCGGATGTCAGCTAAACGTATAGGCATAGCGTATCCAGTTCATGGTTAACAGCTCTTTTTAAGTATCTTTATACACAAAACTCAATTGAAATGAAATATATTTTTTTCGGATTGTCAATCTCGATATTGATGAGCTGTTCCGAAGCTAATCAAGAAAAACCATTAGAGCAATTGGATAAGAAATCAGCGCGTGAAGTTGTTTTGGTTACGGAGACAAAAGGCGATTCGGTTTTACATATCACCAAACAGCATATTTGGTTTAATGGTGAAAAGATTGCGGACAAAAGTGATACCATCATCACAGCTAAGCGCGTCAATACCTGGAGTGTGGGAGATACAGCTCAAACATTGAGTGAAGTACCGATCTATGTAACTGTTCAATAAATATGAGAAAAAAAGCATCTTCAACGATCAAGTTGGTCCTGATTACTTCCGTATTGGCTTCATGTGGTCAGCAGCCTGTTGCACCAGCAGAGGAAACGAAGCAACGCGTTTTTATGCGTGCCGATTCTACAGCACCTTACACCGAAGTGACCAAAGATTATCGCGATCAGCACCGCACAGGAGGAGGGATGGGCTCATCACTTTTATGGTTTATGGCTTTTAGACATATTGGTGCAGGTCTGGGCTATTCAAATAACAATCTGAACCCAAGTTCTGTATCGGGTACCAATGCAAAGAAAGCGGCTGCATATCAAGCAAAGAGAGGTGGATTTGGCAACACTGCAGCGTCATCTCAGTCATCTTCTTTCGGTTCATAATGAAACTCAAAAAGCTCACGATCGATCCCAATTGGAAATCCAGATTGACTGCCATTGGATATGGTTATCATACGGACAACGATGAACCCTATTGGATCGAGGATTATTATTACGAGATCACCAATAGCGAAGCGGATTCCATTTATCAAGCAACGGCCGAAGTGTGGGACATGTGCCTCAAAGCGGTTGAACACGTGATGGCCAACAAGCTATATCATCTCTTTCATATTCCCAGTCATATGGTACACCATATCGAACAATCGTGGGAAAATGAATCTCCCTCGATTTATGGTCGCTTTGATTTTGCATACGACTCGGTCAAAAGAAAATTGAAGCTGTTGGAATTTAATGCCGATACACCAACCTCTTTATTTGAATGTGGAATCGTCCAATGGAACTGGAAAAATCATTATTTTTCTGAATCCACCGATCAGTTCAACAGCGTACATGAGCAGCTTATAGCGAGCTGGAAAGAGATCAAACCCTATCTAAAAGGAGATGTACTTTACTTTTCATGTGCGAAAGAAACATTAGAGGATTTGACCAATGTCGAATATTTGAGGGATACCGCTATTCAGGCAGGTATACAGACACAATTGATTTATATCGATGATATTGGTTGGAATGGTCATGCTTTTATAGATTTGGAGGGTGAATCGATTACCTCCATTTTTAAGTTATATCCCTGGGAGTGGATGGTTCATGAAGAGTTTGGCCATCATATCGTAAATGATATCCATAGAACACAATGGATAGAACCTTCATGGAAAATGATCCTTTCCAATAAGGCGATTTTACCCATTTTGTGGGAATTGTTTCCGCATCACCCCAACTTATTGGCTGCCTATTTTGAGCCCCAGAGAACGCTTAAAAATTACATCAAAAAACCGATCTTATCGAGAGAAGGTGCCAATATTGATCTCTACTATGATAAAGAACTGATCTATGCGACGCCAGGGGATTATGGACAGGAAGGTTATATTTATCAAGAATTAGCTACTTTACACAAAGAAGAATCTGGTTTTTCTATTATAGGAAGTTGGATTATTGGGCAAGAGCCCTGTGGAATCAGTTTTCGGGAGTCTACGATGCCCATCACAACGGATAAAAGTCGATTTGTACCACATATCATCAAGCATTAAAAACCTCGATATTTTTAGCGTTAAAACCATTGCCACTGCTTATATCTGAAAAGGGTTAATGAAGTAGTGCAGGCACAAAAAACGCGCATAATCGGAGTTTTTTAAATTGAGGGCAATGATATCTATGGATGCGAGGCTATTTTATTCCTCCATATATTTATCATTTAAACTTCTTAACACTTGCCGCTATCGGCAATAAAATCACTGTTTAAAATACTTTTTTATTGTATATTTGCCGATAACGGCATTTATCATAAAATTATGAATTATATTTCAGTAAGTGAATTTGCGAAAAAATGGAGTATTCCAGAAAGAACTATTCGTAATTACTGTGCTATAGGCAGAATTAAAGGAGCATTCTTAACTGGTAAAACTTGGAATATTCCAGAGGATGCTCTGATATCTGAAAAAGGGCGTAAGAAAAAAATCAGTGACAACATTTTACTCAATCATCTGAAAGAGCAAAAACAAATGAAGCTGAAAGGCGGAATTTACCATCGTACACAGATCGATTTAACTTATAATTCGAATCGTATTGAAGGTAGTAAACTAACCCACGATCAAACTCGATATATCTTCGAAACCAACACCATTGGAGCATCTACAGAAAGTGTTAATGTCGATGATATTATAGAAACAACAAATCATTTTCGCTGTATTGACTTCATTATTGATAAAGGTAAAACCAAGCTGACAGAATCTTTAATTAAAGAATTACATTATCTTTTAAAGTCAGGTACTTCCGATAGTCGAAAAGATTGGTTTAATGTTGGTGAATACAAGAAACTTCCGAACGAAGTTGGGGGCAATGAGACTTGCCCTCCAAAAGAAGTTTCAATAAAAATGAAAGAATTGCTTTCACGTTATCATGATATTGAAAAGAAAACTTTTGAAGATATTATCGATTTTCATTATAAATTTGAAGTAATCCATCCTTTTCAAGATGGTAATGGTCGTATTGGTCGTTTGATTATGTTTAAGGAATGTCTAGCCAACAATATTGTTCCATTTATAATCGATGAAGAGATCAAATTGTTTTATTACAGAGGCTTACAAGAATGGACAAATATAAAAGAGTATTTATTAGATACTTGTCTTACCGCTCAGGATCATTACAAAACTATTCTTCAATATTTTGAAATTGAGTTCCAATAAATTAAGCGTGACCATGCTCATAATTCTTTTTTAAGGCATTTATAGAGTTGATTTTTTTAACTTCACTTTATACCTACTATATGGAGTACGCTCTTGAGTCAATTTAACTAGTTCGCGCTCCAAGCGGAGCCTTATTACAATACTTGCAGAAAGTGGATTAAAAAGACCTTTTATTTATTTTTTCAGATTACCGAAGATTTCCTCGTATTCTTCAAATCGATGTGCCCTTATGGGTCTTATATAAGGTTCCGTATTAAAATACAGTAAGAGGCATGGCGCTATTTGTTTATACTTGTCCACATACTCATACCTGATGAGTTCACCATTGTTAATACGCTGTTTAATTTTATTGTGATAGGGATACATTTCTTTCCTTCGCTCAGGTGGACAATATACTGGATCTAATTGATATGAAGGTAATGAGATGTCAAAAATGATAAAAAACAAAAACGGTTATGATTTGTTCTAGTCATAAATACCAATAAGAAAAGGAGAATATTATGAACCTTATTCACAAAATCGAACACTGGGGAGATACCCATCATCCCAGATGGATAGATTATCTACGGATATTAGTAGGTATTTTGATCCTAATCAAAGGACTTAGTTTTGTAGGCGATCTTGATCGCGTCAGTTCCTTGGTGCAGCAAGTGAATTATACCATCTATATATGGGGAGGTGTGCACTATATTGTTTTTGCTCAAATTGTCGGTGGTTTGTTTATCATTTTTGGTTTCCAAACCCGATTAGCGACAATTGTCTTGTTGCCCATTTTATTTGGAGCAGTTTTCTTTATTAACTTAACAAATGGATTTAGTTTTTTAAACGGGGAACTGTGGCTATCTGTTGTTGTCTTGCTTATGCTCATATTATTTCTGGTGATGGGATCGGGTAAATATTCACTAGACAATTTGATGAATAAACCAGGTTACAACAGGGAAATTTAAGCAGAGTTACCAACCACATGATCTAAACATGTATATCGTGAAGGATATAAAAAAAACCTCCTGCAATTTTTTGCAGGAGGTTTTTTTATCAAGATGTTATTTTAAACTATTTTTTATTTTCTGCGATCCAGTTGCGCGCATTAACAAATGCCTCTAACCATGGCGTTACTTCATCTTGACGTCCTTTTGGATAGTTAGCCCAATTCCATTGGAATGTAGAACGCTCAATATGTGGCATAGTGACCAAATGGCGACCCGTTTTATCGCAAAGCATTGCTGTATTATAATCAGAGTCATTCGGGTTTGCCGGATATGCTTCGTAAGCATATTTTGCTACGATTTGGTAAGCGGACTCCTCCTGAGGCAAATTGAATTTTCCTTCACCATGTGAAATCCATACCCCTAAAGTTGTACCCGCTAAGGTTGATAACATGATCGAGTTATTTTCTTGAACGGTAACCGATACGAAATTGGACTCATGCTTCTGTGAGGTATTGTGGATCAATTTACCATGAACCTCATGTTCAGGATTGATCAATTCCAGTTCCATAAACAATTGACATCCGTTACAGATACCTACTGACATCGTATCAGGGCGGTTGAAGAAATTTTCTAACGCTGTTTTAGCTTTTTCATTATATAAAAATGCACCAGCCCATCCTTTTGCTGACCCTAATACATCAGAATTGGAGAACCCACCAACAGCACCGATAAATTGGATGTCTTCTAGGTTTTCGCGTCCCGAAATTAAATCCGTCATGTGGACATCTTTCACATCAAATCCTGCTAGGAACATGGCGTTAGCCATTTCTCGTTCAGAGTTGGAACCTTTCTCACGGATAATAGCCGCTTTTGGTCTAGGCTTTGATTGGTCTAGTGCAGGTTGCAATCCCGTGAAATGATTCGGGAATACAAAATTCAATGGTTGATTTTTGTAATTGTTATAACGCTCTTGTGCCGTTCCATTTTTAGATTGTTTTGAATCCAATAGGAAAGAAGTTTTATACCACGTATCACGTGTTTCGATTACATTGAAAGTAAATGTATCCGCATTATTTTTAAATGAAACTTCTGTGCCAGCGATCGCTTCACCAATTTTCACCGCTTCAACTCCAGCCGCAGTCAATGTGCTTTCAAAAATAGCATCATCTTTTGCTTGTAAAACAACAGCGATATTTTCATTAAACAATGCTTTTACCGTATCAGCCTCACCTAAGCCTGACAAATCATAATTTGCGGCTAAATCAACGTCGGCAAATGTCAATTCCAATAAAGTCGTGATCAAACCACCAGAACCAATATCATGACCTGCTTCAATTTGTCCTGCTTTAATTAGATCTTGGATGGTATTAAATGCTGTTTTGAAATAGGCTCCATCTTGAATCGTTGGCACTTCTTTACCAATTTTGTTTAAGATCTGAGCAAATGAAGAACCCCCTAATTTGAAACTATCTTTTGATAGATTGATATAATAGATCGATCCCGAATTTTTGTTTAATACAGGTTCAATAACTTGTGTAATATCGGTACAATTACCAGCTGCAGAAACAATCAAAGTACCAGGCGCGATCACATGGTCACCGTTCGGGTATTTTTGTTTCATCGATAGCGAATCTTTTCCAGTCGGGATATTGATTCCTAATTCTAAAGCAAAATCAGAACAAGCTTTTACAGCTTTATATAGACGCGCATCTTCACCCTCATTGTTACAAGCCCACATCCAGTTTGCCGAAAGTGATACACCTGCAAGGCCATTTTTAATAGGAGCAAACACTAAGTTTGACAAAGATTCGGCAATAGCCGTTCTACTTGCAGCTGCTGGGTCGATAATTGCTGCCACAGGAGAGTGCCCTACAGTGGTGGCCACACCTTCCTTACCTTTATAATCTAATGCCATTACCCCAACGTTATTCAGTGGTAATTGCAATGGACCGACGCACTGCTGTTTCGCTACACGACCACCAACACAGCGGTCTACTTTATTAGTTAACCAGTCCTTAGATGCCACTGCTTCCAGTTGTAGGACTTGATTTAAGTAAGTTGGAATATTTTCGGTACTGTAGTTTACATCTTCATAATTTCTGACAATTGTCTTGTCGCTCATGATTGTTTTTGGAGACGAACCAAAGAAATCTTCCAAGGCATAATCCATTGGTTTTTCACCCGTTGTTTTGGATTCGAAAGTAAAGCGGTGATCGCCCGTTACATCACCCACGGTATACATCGGTGAGCGTTCACGGTCAGCAACACGTTTTAATGTTTCGATATCTTTTTCACCAATGACCAATCCCATTCTTTCCTGAGATTCATTGCCGATGATTTCTTTCGCCGAAAGGGTAGGGTCACCTACAGGTAAAGCGTCCAAATCAATTAAACCTCCAGTTTCCTCAACAAGTTCTGAAAGACAATTTAAGTGACCACCTGCACCATGATCGTGAATAGATACAATTGGATTATGATCAGATTCCACCATAC
The DNA here is from genome assembly GCF_023273895.1 of Sphingobacterium sp. PCS056. Classification (NCBI taxonomy): domain Bacteria; kingdom Pseudomonadati; phylum Bacteroidota; class Sphingobacteriia; order Sphingobacteriales; family Sphingobacteriaceae; genus Sphingobacterium; species Sphingobacterium sp. PCS056. Next base: position 2,873,197 of record NZ_CP096883.1, read on the forward strand.
CACGAACTGCATTTGCAGCACGTTTTTGCATTTCTGGATTTGAACGTTGAATCGCATTCAACTCGATGCCCGAACCGAAAGCTCCTGTATCTGCAGAAGAAACGGCTGCTCCACCCATACCGATACGGTAATTTTCGCCACCTAGAATAACAATTTTGTCACCAACTTTTGGCGTATGTTTCTTAGCCTGATCCAATTTACCGTAACCAATACCACCAGCCTGCATGATTACTTTGTCAAAACCTAATTTGCGCGCATCTTCTTCATGTTCGAATGTTAATACCGAACCTGTGATCAAAGGCTGGCCAAATTTATTTCCAAAGTCGGAAGCACCATTTGATGCTTTGATTAAAATATCCATCGGAGTTTGGTACAACCAAGGGCGTTCTTCCATCGCTTGCTCCCAAGGGCGGTTTTCTTCCAGACGAGAGTAAGAAGTCATGTAAACGGCAGTTCCAGCCAAAGGTAAAGAACCTTGACCCCCAGCTAAGCGGTCGCGGATTTCACCTCCAGAACCCGTTGCGGCACCTGAGAATGGTTCTACGGTCGTTGGGAAATTATGTGTTTCCGCTTTTACGGAAAGAACAGAATCAAATTCCTTTTCAGCATAAAAATCAGGTTTATCTGCCGATTGTGGTGCAAATTGTGTGATCCGTGGGCCTTTAACAAAAGCAACGTTGTCTTTATATGCCGAAACGATCTCATTAGGATTGGTTTCGGATGTTTTCTTAATCAGTTTGAATAATGAAGTCGGCTGTTCTTCGCCATCGATAATAAAAGTACCGTTGAATATTTTGTGACGACAGTGTTCGGAGTTTGCCTGTGAAAAAGCAAATACTTCAGAGTCGGTCAACTTACGGTCTAGTTTTGTCGCTAAGTCCGAAAGATACTGTACTTCCTCCGGATTTAAAGAAAGGCCTTCTTGTTTATTATAAGCATCGATATCCTCAATTTCCAGAATAGATTCTGGCGCAATATCGATGGTGTACATTTCTTGTGTCAATGCCTCATATTTTTGAGAAATCATTGGATCGAAATCATGAAAATCAGCTTGTACTTTTCGGAATTCTTCTATTCGAATGATGCCTTCAATACCCATGTTTTGGGTGATCTCCACAGCATTTGTACTCCAGGGAGTAATCATAGCTGCACGAGGACCAACATAATAATCGTTTAGAGTTTCTTTTTCGATTTTGTTAGCGTTTCCAAATAGCCAGTTTAGTTTAGAGATATCATTGGTAGATAAATCTTGTAGGGTTTGCACACCGTAAACGATGTCGCTTGGGTTCACAAAGAAATGAATCATTATAACTGTAAGTTTTTGAACGTTCTTCAAATTAAAGTACAAATTTACGTTAATCCTTTGACTTATCGGGAATCAAAAGTGCTAAATAATCGTAAAATTTATTTTTCTGATACCGTCATCTTATTTTCCCTTAAACTTGATCTATTCGACCGGTCGATATGTTGACTAATTTAAGGTGTTTGCATGGTAAAATTAGCGAAATATACGCCTCCTGATGTATGGATTTCTACTATAAAAGTGAAAATAATCCAATTGATCGACGATAAAAACACACAAGGGCTGAGGCGAAAACGATAAATATGACTTGATAAGACTGCAATTATATTGCGAATCAGAGCAAATTTATCTAAGTTTGTGCGTAAAATCAGATTCTAAAAATGAATATTTCATATAAGTGGCTTAAAGATCATATTGATATCGATACCAAACCAGAGGAGTTATCTTTAATTCTAACGAACGTTGGGCTGGAGGTAGAGGTATTAGATGTGGTGCAAAGTATACCTGGAGGATTAGCGGGATTGGTCATCGGCGAAGTGAAATCTTGTGAACAACACCCCAATGCAGATAAATTGAAAGTGACGACGGTTGATGTCGGTCAAGCAGATTTATTACACATTGTGTGTGGTGCTCCAAACGTTGCAGTAGGTCAAAAAGTGATTGTCGCAACTGTTGGTTCCACTGTTCACCCAACAAGTGGCGAGCCCTTTAAAATCAATAAATCAAAAATTCGTGGTGAAGTTTCTGAAGGAATGCTTTGTGGTGAAGATGAAGTTGGCTTGGGCAATTCACATGCCGGCATCGTCGAGTTGCCATTGGATGCTCAGGTAGGTACACTTGTTAAAGATTTTTATCATATAGAGGACGACTATCGTTATGAAATTGGTTTAACACCAAATCGTGCAGATGCAGCTTCACACCTTGGAGTGGCTCGTGATATTGCCGCTTTCTATAGAAAAGAAATGAAAGCTTCTGATCTTTCTTTATTTAAAGAAGGAACAGGGATCAACACGGAGGTTGTTGTTGAAAATCATGCAGGAAGTCCACGTTACTCAGGTATCAATATCTCAGGAGTACAAGTAAAAGAATCCCCTGATTGGTTAAAGGAACGCTTGAATGTCATCGGTATCCGTCCGATTAACAATATTGTAGATGTTACGAATTTTATCTTGCATGATCTTGGACAACCCTTGCATGCCTTTGATCAAGACAAGATCGCAGGTAATAAGATCGTTGTGCGACAAGCAAAGCAAGACGAGCTGTTCACGACATTGGACGCTGTAGAGCGCAAACTATCCGCAGAAGATCTTGTTATTGCCGATGCTGAAAAGCCAATGTGTATTGCCGGTGTTTTCGGTGGTGCTCATTCAGGTGTGTCGGAGTCTACGACAAATATATTTTTAGAGTCCGCCTATTTTAATGCCGTTTCTGTTCGTAAAACAGCGAAACGTCATCAATTAAAAACAGATTCTTCATTCCGATATGAAAGAGGAACAGATCCGAATATCACGGTAAATGCACTCAAAAAAGCAGCTATCCTGATTCAAGAAGTGGCTGGTGGACATATTAGTTCTCAGATCACAGATCTTTACCCATCAGAAATAACACCTTTTGCTTTTCATGTAAGCTATCCTAATGTACGTCGATTGATCGGTCAGGATATCCCAGATGAGGAGATCAAATCCATTATAGTAGCCTTGGGTATCGGTATCGAGCAAGAATCAACCGATGGTCTGGATGTTTTAGTTCCAGCTTACCGTGTAGATGTCACCCGTGAAGTGGATGTTATCGAAGAAGTATTGCGTATTTATGGATATAATAACGTGGAATTAAAACCACAGATCAAATCTTCCTTAAATACGTCTGAAAAGCCAGATAAAGAAGTTGTTTTAAATCAATTGGCAGATCTGTTAATTGCCAATGGTTTTAGAGAGACCCTTTCAAACTCGTTAACAAAGTTAGATTATGCAGATGACGAAGCTACAGCTGTTCGTCTATGCAATCCGCTGAGTTCAGACTTGGATACCATGCGTCAAAATACGTTGTTTTCTGCTTTGACAACGGTTTCATACAATCAAAAAAGAAGAAATTCGGATTTAAAAATCTTTGAATTTGGAAAGACTTATGCGATTGATGGCGAAGGGTACAAAGAAAAGCAGCATTTGTCTATTGCTATCAGTGGTAAACTGGAAGTGGAGCAATGGAACAACAGCAAGCAATCTGTTAATTTCTATAATCTCAAAGCGGTCGTTGATCTGATCTTAAAAAGATTAAAAATCGAAGGACTTCAATTGGAAGATGCGCCTGCCGATCATTATGCCTATGGCCTCAGTTATTTGAAAGGTACAAAAGCATTGGTCACCTTTGGTGCGGTATCCACTGCAGCATTGACAAAAGCGGATGTAGAAGGACAGGTGTTTTTTGCAGATTTTGACTGGGATCAACTCTTGAAGATCATCCGTAAAAATGTCATCAAATTTAAAGAGGTATCTAAGTTTCCTGCGGTGAAACGCGACCTATCGCTGTTAATTGATGAAGCTGTTACCTTCAAGCAACTGGAAACAATAGCGTATAAGACCGAGCGTAAACTGTTGAAAGAAGTCAAAGTATTTGATGTTTATAAAGGAGATAAAATTCCTGCAGGCAAAAAATCTTATGCTTTAAGTTTTATGATCGAAGATGATGAAAAAACTTTAATGGACAAACAAATTGACGCAATAGTTCAAAAATTAATTCTTAACTTTGAGAAAGAAGTAAGCGCAGAAGTGCGTGGTTAATTTGAATAATAAGATTTAATTGTATAAATTTAATATATGGCAGCATTATCTTCACAAATGAATATTATCGTTGAGAAAACGAAAAATTTAATTCAAATGTGCGAAGTCTTGCAAGAAGAGAATGATTTACTTAAATTAGAGGTTCAATCACTTCAAGTTGCTTTTAATACGTGTAGCGATAAGAACAAGCAAATGGAAGAACAGATGAAAGCAATGGCAGTTGCTCGTTCTTTAGATAGTTCTGAAGCTGACAAAGATGCAATTAATGAAAAAATACTTGACACAAAGCAAAAAATTAACGATTTTGTGCGAGAAATAGACAAATGTATTAGTTTGTTGAAGTAAGTCGATCGAGTAGCATAAGGATAACTTACTAATACAACGTAAAGCTCAAATAACAATGGGAGAGATTTCCATCAAAATAAATATCGCTGATCGCGTGTATCCGCTTCGTGTAGATATAGCAGAGGAGGAAATTATCCGCCATGCAGCGAAATTGATTAATGAAAAAGTAAAAGAGTTACAGGATAGTTATACTGTTCGTGATAAGCAAGATTTATTGTCGATGTGTGTGCTTCAATATGCAACAGGAATGTTGAAAGCGGAGCGACAGGTACAGACACAAGATCAAGGTTTAGAGCAATCGGTTCATGAACTGGATCAACTATTATCTAATTTCTTTACAAAATAATCGTTCTTTATAGCGCTTTACTAAACGAATTTGCCGCAATTGAATTCGGGTTGTCACTATTTTAAACTTAACGCTTCAATATTACAGGCGAAAAGATGTAGGTCATTTTGCGTAAGCCATCTGGACCATGATCATAGCCTAATTATGTATATTAGAAGTTTAATAATATTAGATACCCGGTATTTAATTGCGGTTTTTTTTTGAAAATTATAAATAAATAAACTACATATAAACAATTAATAAATACATGGACATCGCAATTTATATCATACTTTCTCTGATTGTTGGTATTGCAATTGGCCGTTATCTTTTAGCTCTTATGTTTACTAAACAAACACAAGAAGCTCAAGAAAAGGTGAAAAGCATTATAAAAGAAGCCGATCAAGAAGCAGAACATCTGAAAAAGAAAAAACTATTAGAAGCAAAAGAAAAGTTTCTACAGTTGAAATCAGAGCATGAAAAAGAGGTCAGCCAACGCAATAATACCATCAGTCAAAAGGAAAATACCTTACGTCAGAAAGAACAATCAGTCAACCAGAAGCTTGAAAACTTAAACCGTGAAAAGCAAGAATTAGACGCTACACGCAAGCAACTTGAAAAGCTTGTTGAAGTCAATGAAAGTAAGTCTGAAGAAGTCGAGCAGATCAAATTACAACATATCAAGCAATTAGAAGGTATTGCTGGGGTGACCGCTGAAGAAGCTAAAAACCAATTGGTAGATTCACTACGCGAAGAAGCTCGCTCTCAAGCGATTAGTCAAATTAAAGATATCGTTGACGAAGCTAAATTGACAGCAACTAAAGAAGCAAAGAAAGTCGTTATCCAGACCATACAACGTACGGCAACTGAATCTGCGATTGAAAACACCGTTTCGATTTTTAATATTGAAAATGATGAAATCAAAGGACGTATTATCGGACGTGAAGGACGTAATATCCGTGCTTTAGAAGCAGCAACCGGTGTTGAGATCATTGTAGACGATACACCTGAAGCCATTATTTTATCTGGTTTTGATCCAGTACGTCGTGAAATCGCACGTTTAGCTTTACATCGTTTGGTCACAGATGGACGTATCCACCCGGCACGTATCGAAGAGGTCGTCGCAAAAACACGTACGCAGATTGAAGACGAAATTGTGGAAATTGGTGAACGTACAGCTATTGACTTAGGTATTCACGGTTTACATCCGGAATTGATCCGTATGGTAGGCCGTATGCGTTACCGTTCTTCTTATGGACAGAATCTATTGCAACACTCACGTGAGGTCGCAAATTTTGCCGCAACAATGGCTGCAGAATTGGGCTTAAATGTGAAACACGCAAAACGAGCTGGTCTTTTACACGATATTGGTAAAGTGCCTGACGATAATCCTGAATTGCCACACGCGATTTTAGGGATGCAGTTGGCCGAAAAATACAAGGAGCATCCTGATGTGTGCAACGCAATCGGTGCCCACCATGATGAAGTCGAGATGACTGCTATGATTTCACCAATTGTTCAAGCTTGTGATGCGATCTCTGGAGCGCGTCCAGGAGCACGCCGTGAAGTGGTAGAGAGTTATATCAAACGTCTTAAAGAATTAGAAGATCTAGCATTATCATATCCAGGAGTTGAAAAAACTTTTGCGATACAAGCAGGGCGTGAACTACGCGTTATTGTTGAAAGTGAGAAGATATCAGATGCGCAAGCAGAGATTTTAGCCGCTGATATTTCAAACCGGATTCAGACCGAGATGACCTATCCAGGTCAAATCAAAGTAACTGTTATCCGTGAAATCCGTTCGGTCGCATACGCGAAATAACGCGAATGTCAACATATCAAGTACAAAAGCCTCAACATCGTTGAGGCTTTTGCTTTTAATAGCGCTTTAGGTCTATATTTCAATTTTTATTTTTAGTATTTTTGCTGTATTATTTGGCAAAAACTGTAATCTCGATTAAATGAAGAAAAAACAAGCTCCCGTACCAGAAGTCAAAAGGCCCGTTGATCAATATTTTGATCATTTAGATGCTAATTTTCAAGATCCTACCAATAGGATGATTCAAATTATATTTTTACCGCTATTTTTTTTCGGCTTGATGGGGATGATCTGGATGATTCCATTTCCACAATTTGATTTTTTAGTCAAACTGGGCTGGCACACCTTTTTGAATTGGGGATCTTTCTTTATTGCAATTGTTATTTACTACTATTTAAAGCTTTCTCCGACCTTATCGTATGCCGTATTGCTCTGCATTGGTATCATGAGTTATTTTATTGTACAGCTCGAATATATAGAGCGTGATGGAGGTCCAGGTGTATTGTTGGTTTCTACGATAATCACTTTAATTTCACTACTTGTATTATGGGTAGGGAAGTCCAAGGAAAAAAATACGATTTCGTTCAAACAGTTTTGGTTGTTTCTGACGGTAGGGCCTATTTGGTTATGGCACTTTGCTTTTCAGAGGATCAAACTTAAATATTAAAAGTTTTTGAGCGATCTTAAAAGCCTTGTTGTTTCAGTACAACAAGGCTTTTTTTATGCATGATATGGCACATGGAATTGATGCTTCTATCATCTATTTTCCGCAACTCTTGCTCACTTATAGGGCATACGAGCACGAGTTATATTTTAGTTGATGTGCTTATTAATTTAAGTTTCTTTCCGTCGCACGATACAAAAATGAGGTGAAGTTGGATTCCTTTTTAGCTTTAGGAAGTCCCTTGTTGATAAAGTGCGATCGCGATTTCAAAAAGTTGATCACACTGTTGGGAAGAAGCGATCCATTACGGCCAGCAAGCGATCACTTGTTATACATCTTGGGTTACTTATTTCGAAAAGGGATTCCCTTGTTGTAAAACTCGGATCAATCCTATCCCGAGATCGACAGCAAATTCAGGATTCGTAATCCGAAATTTTAAAATAGCATTCCCTTATTGGAAAATAGGGTTCGGTTTTTTAGAAGTTCCGATCACTATTTCATAAACTTGGATCCAAGTTTATAAAACTTTGTTCCCTTTTTAGATATTCGCGTGTTAAGTTTATAAATCTTCATGCACTATTTTATAAAAAGGTGCAGCAAGTTGTTAAGGATGGGATGCCCAAAACGAAAAAGTAATCCAAGAAAGGGGGAGCTTAGCCTTGAAAATGGCCTCTATAAGCCTTTAAGCATGTTTCTTTATTCAGATATCTGATCATAAAGGCAGTTTCATGATTACGTTTTTTTAATTGTTATGCTAACTTTTAGCTGTCTTAAACGATGGTGATCTTGTTATCTAAAGTTTGATGAAGATCAGTGACTATGCTATTTTATAGGGTAATAGCTGAACAAAAACTTTTCTGCTACTTGTGGTTAATAATCCCGTAAATCTAAAATATTTAAACAAAGCGTGAAGTTAATTTGTTTAATAAAGTGGAAGTTTTATGATAGAATAATCAAAAAATAAGTCATTTTTGTAGAAAGAGGATGATTTATGAAAATAACGTTGCTGTGCATTGGGAAAACAGATGAAAAATATTTGATTGAAGGTATTGAAAAATATTTGAAGCGATTAAAGTTTTATATTACCTTTAACTTGGTCGTTATTCCTGATATCAAGAATAGCAAAAATTTGACCCAAGAGCAGCAGAAAGAGAAAGAAGCACAGCTTTTGCAAAAGTATATCACTTCTCATGATACGGTGGTCTTACTGGATGAGTTTGGAAAGGAATATCGTTCTTTGGAATTTGCATCCTATCTGGAAAAGCACATGGTTCAGAGCACGCAGCATCTTATTTTTATCATAGGTGGACCTTATGGTTTCGATGATCAGATCTATCAGCGTGCAAATCAGAAAATATCATTGTCAAAAATGACCTTTTCACATCAGATGATCCGTTTGTTTTTTGTTGAGCAGACGTATCGCGCATTTTCAATATTAAAAGGTGAGCCATATCATCATGAATAATTATGGAAATTATTTAATTTGAGCATCTACTAAAGAAAGGAGTTAATATGTTACCAAGTAAAAGAGATTATAACTTTAAAAGCGATGATAGTAATTCCCGTATCACCAAAATTATTATTATTGTCGGCATTATCCTCGTATTGCTATTGGCTTATTTTACATAGCATATCGGGGAGTACCATGTTTATAGAAAAGTTCTAGATGTATATTTAGAACTTTTTTTATTTGATGGTTATCCCATATTTGGTGACCAATTAAATAAGCGTACCATATACTCAAATCAGCTCTATCCATAATCATAAATTGGGTTAGAGACTTAATGATCGATACTCAGAATAAAGGCAGTTGAATGGCTTAAATCACCAAGGTGATCCTGATCAAAACGAATCTGGCGTACCGTAATTCTTTAGCATAGAGCAGATGGATCATACACTGTTTCTAGGGTAAAAAGAAGATGCCCTAATAGCAACTATAACCTGAATATATAGTCGAAAAATATGTGTTGAAATTAAAATTGTACCAACAACTATCCTTCTTTTTCTTCCTAAATCCTATAGCCCATTTTCTAGTTTTTGTGGTTGTCTTTTTAGTTGCGCTAGGAGCGGGGATCATGAAAACGCCATGACTGCCGAAAGCTGGCTCAAGTTGGGGCAGATCTATACCAGCTCCATACCAGATTCGGACACTGTATTACCGAAAGCCGTCTATACACCGCTTCTGCACCGCCTATTTCCCGTCCCTGACCCGGGAAATGGACGGTGCAGGGACTGTGCAATTGCGGAGCAGGGACAAGAAAGTTTAAAACAAGGTACGAACAAGGTTAAAACAAAGTACGAATCAGATCCAAATAACTTGACATTTTTGCTGTCCATTTTGAAGCAAAATAGAGCTTTCAAATGGGCCAAGAGTGTACCGTTAGTGTACGGGTTATTCACGGGTAGTGTACCAATACGGTACCAAGAGTGTACGGGAAAGCTACTAAGAAGGTACCAAAGAGCTACTAAAAGCTACTCAGGTCAGTAGCTTGGCTGAAGGTCAAGAGGGGAGTCTCGGCAAGCACAGCAGTACGGTTGTTCAGGTATAGATCAAGCATGCGTAGTGCATATGCTAAGTAATGATAAAGCATAGATAGTGCGTAAAACGGTACCCATTGATACACTATCTATGCACTATCAACGCTTTATCTATGCTTCATTTATACTTGATCTTTACCTTAAAGGTGCTTCATTTGAAATAAGAAGTTTTAAGCTGTTAAGTTTTATTTATCATACATGAGGGTGTTTTTGTGATGATCATCTCGTAAATCGCTTAAAATGCTTGTGAGATAAAAAGATGGGGGATATTGATGATGTCTAAATCAGTGGACTGTGCACAGGTATGAAATTTAAGATATCCTTTCTGCAGCTCAGGAATAAGGCGAAATTGACCGATTGGGGTGAGAAAATTTAAGCGGTGGATCAGATTTGAAAAGCAGTATTGTTTGTGCAACTAAATTGGCTGAATGGTCAAGTTGAAGGGAGTTGTTATTTTTGGTATTCTAAAAGGCGTATTACCAAATGTGTTAATATATTTTCTGATAAAGAAAATCTGCTCCATGTCAGGATTTTACAAAATACAGCGACGTTACTCTTTAAGTATTTACTTGTGAAATTTGTCGGTGTATAATTGATTTCTATAAAAAAATAGGCGATACTGGGAGTATCGCCATAAAATCACACTAACTATTAAAAAACCTATAGAACTAGGAATTTGCAAATTTGATTATACCAAAACGTCATGCTTTCACATGATGAGTAATCTTAAAAAAAAATAAACGTATTCGGTTTCTTTTACAAAAGATGTTTCTCTTGTTGGTCAACGTAAATTTAATGAATTTTTTTAAAAATGCAAATTTATTTTTTATCTCTATAAAAAACATTCCAGGCGACCTGATCGGTTTTAAAAGTTAGGCTCATTTCTTGTAAATCATCGATTTTTACCCAACGGAAAGATTGTGCTTTACCGTCTTCATATTCCTGTCCTTCAAAATCAAATTCTTGGCTTGTCGTTCGGATCGCGATGGGGCTGGTATTCTTAATTAAATAGTAAATGGATATAATTTGACTTTCATTGAAACTTGATTTTTCGTAAAAATCGGTCGTATAAATATGTGATATGACTTCAATATCAAAGTTACACTCTTCTTGATACTCTCTTTTTAAAGCATCAAGTAATCCTTCTCCATATTCTAAACCTCCTCCGGGAAATTTGGTAAAAGATACGTTTTCAGTTTTCTCATCGCTGATGAGCACTTCATTATTATCATTGATCAAAATTCCGTACACTCTTACATTAAAAGGAAACATGCGTTATTGTTTTATTTTTTTGATAAATCTTTCAGGTAAATATTTCTAAACTCGACAGGTTGGCCTTCACTTTGCAATGCGATAAAGCCTTGCTTCAGCTTTTTGCCGTCTATTTTTATTCTAGGGTCGTATCGGTTTGCCACTCCACCGCCGATGGTCGGTTCGCTATATTGAAGTACGGTATCGCCATTGATGATATGGGTAATCAACGAATCACCAAGGACAATTAATTCAGCCTTCACCCATTGATCTCCATCATATGTTTTAGATGATGAATCGAGGCAATGTGATTCCAGTTTTTTGCCTTGATACACAATATCTGTCCCTGGGGAACACATATTGCCCGTTGGCCTTGGCTGACCGTCACTTAGCCCTCCTAGAAATTGCATTTCAACCGATATTGGCCAATCCTGCTCTTTGGGCATAGTCTTTGGATCTTGTGAATGAAACATCAGACCACTATTGCGCAAGGTGTAAGAGGGTGCTCCTTTTTGCAGATCGCCGTAAAACCTATATTCCAATTTGACATGATAATGGGAGTAGGGGGTATCGTAATAAAGATGACCATACTGCTCATTGAAATCGCCATAACCATCATAATTGACTTGGATGACCTTGTCTTTTACACGAAAAGTATGGGCAAAGTTTTCTCCGACCTCATGATGATGGATTTTGACTGTCCAGTTATCCAGATTTTTGCCATTAAATAAACTGATCCACTCCTTCTTTTGCTGTTTTGCGGGACTTGACTGTGTCGTACATGCAGCAGTGAACATGCAGAGGCCAATGGGTAATATATGTTTTAGTTTCATTGTTATAAAGGCATAAAACCATTTTCTACGGTATGTTCATCGATCCCCATATAAGAGTAATGTCTCGGTAAAAACCAAGATATAGACGACATAATCTGTTTAAAATCTTGTTCGGTTTGAAACATATCGGGCGTAATATTGAACACTAAATCTTGGCTTACCAAATTTTCATCTTCATAATTTCTAGCAATCAGCATCACCTTAGGATCTTTTATCCCCATGTTGACTAAGTATTCCCTGAGGTTATGACGTAAGTCCTGGGGAAGAATGGTATCCGATGGTTGACCGACTAAGATTTTTTCATCTTTATCAATATGTGGCTTTTCCGTTTTTTGGGAGAATATCGACTCATCGGTATAAAATTCTTCATTTAAGAAATAATTGACAAGGTCGCCATAGGAGAAGATCCAATCGGGCTGTTCTTGATGCGTATTGATGGCAAGTCCCATTCCTTTTTTCAACAGGAAGCTTTTCAATTTATGTTTGATCACAAATGCTTGGAAATTTTGATCTTTAGGTGCATTTTCCAATTGGAAGTATGGATAGCCATCGGGACCAATAATCAATTCTGATGGGGCCAATTGGAAGGTTGCTTCATCAATGTTCGCTAAGAAGTCCGCCACCCATTTTTCATCACGCTCTTGAAAAGGAACTTCTAGTAAAGAGTTAATGTTAATCGTCTTTGACAAGTTTCCCAATAGATTTTCGTTGGAATCCTCACTGTCGTTAAATAAATGTATCGTGCTCATATAAAATTTGAATCCTTGTAATGGTGAGTAAAAATAGTCAATTTATTAGGAATGGGGTACACGGAATGCTTAACAATTTGAATTTCTTATTTTTTTCGTCTATTTCCCTTTTTCAGTTCACTGGTTGAAATCATTTGATCCCAGCTTAATACGTACGGATGTTGGTCGTCGATTTTGATTTGTTTATGCAATAGCAATTGAAGTTGAATCCATTTATGATTATCCTCGGCATCACAAAAGGTGTAAGCTTTACCTGAAAACCCATTTCGGCCAGTTCGCCCGATGCGATGTAGGTATAGGGCCTCTTGGTCTGGGACTTCATAATTGATCACCATGGGGAGATTTTCAATATCGACCCCGCGAGCCAGCAGGTCGGTTGCCACCAAGACCTGAATGTCCTTGGCTTTGAAGGCATTCAATACGTGGGTTCTATTTTTTTGTGACTTATCGCCATATAGTGCTTCTGCCAGGATACCGTCTTTTCTTAACTCTTGAACAATGCGCTCTACGCCATGAGTAGTGCGGCTGAAAATCAACATCTGCTCCTGCGGATTTAAGTCAATTAAATATTTGATCAACTTTTTTTTATTGCTTTTATCCACATAAAATACCCGTTCTTCGATAGCTGTATTTTTGATTTCTTTTTTGATCTCAATTTTAAGCGGATTTTTGAGTGTTTTATTTGCGATGCGTAAAATATCGTTTGGAAGCGTGGCTGAGAAAAAGAGGTTTTGTCTTTCGCTTGGTAATGCTTGCAGAATTTGATTGACTTCTTTCATAAAACCGAGTTCCAGCATTTGATCAAATTCATCAATAACAAGGGTCTTGACCGAATAAAAGGAAATGATGCCTTGAGCGAATAGATCCAACAGGCGACCGGGTGTAGCTATGATCAGGGTTGGATGCTGTGATAGCGCTTCGATCTGCTGATCATAAGCTTGACCGCCACAGATGGAGACGGTGGAGATGTGGTTTCCTTGTGTGAGTGCTGTTATTCTTGCTTGTGTCTGTAGGGCCAGTTCGCGTGTAGGGTTTAAAATTAAGGTTTGATCTTGAAGCGATGCTTCCTGTGTGTGGTACCGATGTAAGATCGGTATGGCAAAGGCTTCGGTTTTCCCTGTGCCGGTGGGGGCGATACTGATAAGATCTTGTCGGCGTAATATCTGTGGAATAGCAAGCTCCTGAATGGGGGTCAGATCGGTAAAACCCGACTGCGTTAAAATAGATAAAAGATGGGAGTGAATGTGAAGATCTTGAAATTTCAATTTTTTATGCGTTGATTTTATCAAAGATATGATTTCGAGATTAAATTATTAAAAATCTTTAGAAGAGTAACTACAAGCGAATTGTAAGTGCTAATTCGTTAATACAAATATTTATATGGTATAAATAGATATCTTCAATTTTTTATTAAAGTTAATAATGATTATTTTAGAATATTATTTTTATTAAATTTGTTGGAAACTGAAAATATAATATGTTGGAAACCACATTAGACCAAGGCAGTGATTTAAGTTCGAAACTAAGTTTTGATGACTTTAGAAAGATCATTGTTGAAGATTATAGGGTTGCAGTAGAGAGCAGATATGTTAGTCTATTGGGGCGTAAGGAAGTCTTAACCGGGAAAGCAAAATTTGGCATTTTTGGAGATGGCAAAGAGCTGGCACAGATTGCCGTTTCTAAAGTCTTTCAAAAAGGGGATTGGCGCTCGGGGTATTATCGAGATCAGACACTCGCTTTTGCAAGTGGGATGACCACTATCTACCAGTTTTTCTCTCAATTGTATGCACATCCAGATGTCGAGAAAGATCCTTCTTCTGCTGGCCGTCAGATGAATTGCCATTTTTCAGTTCGTGTGATCGATGAAGATGGTAATTGGCTGGATCAAACGCAGCAAAAAAATACCTTTTCGGATATTTCAACGACTGGTGGTCAAATGGCGCGTATCCTAGGGCTTGGGCTGGCTTCAAAATTATATCGAGAAAATCCGAATCTATCTTATTTGAAGTATTTTTCAAATGGAGGAAATGAAGTGGTTTTTTGTTCTATCGGAAATGCGTCCACTTCTGAAGGTGTATTCTTCGAAGTGGTCAATGCAGTAGGAGTAAAACAAATACCTGTCGTGATCTCCGTATGGGATGATGGATATGGGATTTCAGTTCCTAATGAGGTACAAACGACCAAAGGTGATATATCTGAAATATTAAAAGGATTTCAAAAAGAAAATGGATCTAATGGTTTTGAAATATTTAAGGTAAAGGGCTGGGACTATCCTGGACTTTGCCAAACCTATGAACGTGCTGCAAAATATGCGCGTGAAAATCATACGCCTTGTATCGTACACGTGATCGAATTGACCCAGCCGCAAGGTCATTCTTCTTCAGGCTCGCATGAGCGCTATAAATCAAAAGAACGTCTGGATTGGGAATTGGAAAACGATTGTATTGTAAAAATGCAAAAGTGGTTGATCGATTCGGATATTGCCACGGCAGAACAATTGAAAGCGATCGAAGAAGAGGCAAAGGAATTTGTTCGCAAGGAGCAGCGCCGTGCCTGGTCGGATTACAATAAGGCCTTGGCCGTAGATGCTTCTCAGGCGATCGCATTATTGAGTCAAATCGATGATGAAGCGGTCGAATTGCCGCTCAAGCAATTGCAGTCTCTAACCGAACCTTCGCTAAAAGAGGTGTACAGCACTGTACGTAAGGTGATTCGTGAATTGAAAGGGAAAGATATTGATGGTAAGGCGACTTTGTTGGCTTGGTATAAGCAACAGCAGCAGGTCAATGAAAAAAGATATAACTCAAAATTGTTTACCACTGGTCATCAGGGACCGGACCACGTTGAAGTGGTCGAACCGTTTTATTCGGACGACGCCAAGATCATCGATGGACGGGAGATCCTGAACATTTGTTTTGAACAGAATTTTCTTCGTGATGAACGATTGATCGCCTTTGGTGAGGATGTGGGTAAAATTGGTGATGTGAACCAAGGTTTTGCCGGGCTACAAGAAAAGTTTGGTGAACATCGGGTATTTGATACCGGAATTAGGGAGAATTCGATTATTGGGAAAGGAATAGGATTGGCTATTAGAGGTCTTAAACCTATTGCTGAGATTCAGTATTTAGATTACCTGCTATACGGCATTACGGTGGCGAGTGATGATCTCGCGAGCTTAAGTTACCGCACGTTTGGTGGTCAAAAAGCACCTGTTATCATTCGTACACGTGGCCATCGTTTGGAAGGTATCTGGCATTCGGGATCACCGATGTCCATGATCTTGGGCACATTGAGAGGTCTGCATATCTGTGTACCACGCAATATGACGCAAGCGGCAGGGATGTACAATACCTTATTTAGATCGGATGAACCTGCATTGGTGATCGAGTGTTTAAATGGATACCGATTAAAAGAACGTTTACCTCATAATATCGGTGATTTTACGGTACCCATCGGCTATGCTGAACGTATTAGAGAGGGCCAGGATATCACCATCGTATCTTATGGGTCTACTTTGCGTGTGGTGGAAGAAGCAGCGATGGAACTGGATCGATTGGGGATAAGTGTGGAAATCATTGACGCACAAACTTTGCAACCTTTTGATCGAGCGCATTTAAGTGCCGAATCTTTAAAAAAGACAAATAAATTATTGGTTGTAGATGAGGATGTACCTGGTGGTGCGTCGGCGTTTATAATGCAACAGATATTGGAAGAACAAAATGGCTATTATTTATTAGATAGCCAACCTCGTACATTAAGTGCCCGAGCACATCGTCCTCCGTATGGTTCTGATGGAGATTATTTTACGAAACCTTCGAGCGATGATATTGTAGAAGTGGTTTTTGAAATGATGAATGAGGGTAATCCAGATAAATATCCCGCACTGTTTTAAACAGCGTGGGATATTTAGTTTTTAGGAGAACTGTGCTGCTGCTCCAATAATAGCAGCTTCTTCTCCTAGAATTGCTGTCTTGATATGGAATGCTTCAATTTCATTTTTCTTGCTTGCCATTAATAGAGGCAAGGCTTTGGCAATATTTCCTCCGATGACAAAATCGGTACAATGATATTTTTTACTGAAAAAATCAAGAAAATCAATCAAATGGGTGCTGTATTCATCACATATGATGTTGAATGCAGGTTTATCTTGATGTTCGGTGATTATTTGTTTTAGACCTGTGACTTCAATATTGGTCAGTTCTTTAAATCTTCTTATAAACCATCTGGTCACCAAGAATTCTTCAAAGATCAAACCCTGATACGGTGTATTCCAAAGATCTGCATCAAATGATTTTTCTCCCTTATTCCAAACGGCTGAACCTAATCCTGTTCCTAGGGTGATCCCCAGTACTCTTTGTTTTGTATGGAGATGTTGAGCAAAAACTTCTCCTTGGAGAAATGCAGCGGCATCGTTGATAAAGTGTATGTTTTGTTCCGGTATTCCGATCAATGTGGATAGAGGTGCTTTGATATTCATTTTGTACAGGTCGTCGTATTTACTCTGTCCTGTCATCATAGAAACGCCATTTTCATAATCAAAAGGTCCTGGCATAGCAATACCAATATGTTTGACATTTGAACCACCTGCTGCCACACAACTGTTGATTGTGTTTGCCCAAGTAAGGAAAATCGATTTAGCATTTTCTTGTGAAAAAACGTGGTTTCTAACCACGTTTTCTGAAATAATTTTCCAATCTAATTTATTCACTATGGCGACGCTGATGTGTGTGCCGCCAATATCCACTCCTAAAATGAATTCACTTTTATCTGACATTTTTGTAACTAGATTGTTTTAATAAATGATCAGCAATAACCAATGCAGCCATTGCTTCAACAATAATAACGGCACGTGAGACGACACAAGGATCATGTCTTCCTTTTCCTTGTACTGTAGCTTCATTACCATTTGAGTCTATGGTTTGTTGATCTCTCATGATGGTCGCAACAGGCTTGAATGCGGTTTTAAACGTGATATCCATTCCATTTGAAATACCACCTTGTATTCCTCCGGAAAAATTAGTGTGCGTTTTAGTCTGATTAATATCGTGCTCGTCGGAAATAAAAAGATCGTTATGTTGTGATCCTAATAATTCTGAACCTGCAAAACCAGACCCATATTCGAATCCGTGGACGGCATTGATGCTCATCATGGCTTTTGCCAGGTCTGCATGTAGTTTATCAAATACAGGTTCACCCAGTCCAACGGGCACATTTCTGATAATCGTCGAGATGCGGCCACCTACTGTATCACCTGATTTACGGACAGCATCGATGTATTCAATCATTTCTTTTGCTGTTGCGGGATCAGCACATCGTGCAATATTAGATTCTCTCAGATCTAACAAGGCGTTTAAGTCTTTTGTATCGAGATTTGGAGATTCAATTTTGCCGACGCCAGACACGTGTGCAAAAATTTCTATTCCATGCTGCTTTAAGAAAGATTTTGCAATGGCACCGGCCGCTACTCGAGCAGCGGTTTCTCTTGCCGAAGAACGTCCTCCACCGCGATAGTCACGATGACCATATTTCATATGGTAGGTGTAATCTGCATGTGAGGGTCTAAAAATATCTTTTATATGTGAGTAATCTTTCGATCGTTGATCTTCATTCGGAATGAGTATGGCAATGGGTGTTCCTGTTGACTTTCCCTCAAATACACCTGAAAGAATTTGAGCGGTATCACTCTCTTTTCTTTGTGTTGTTATTTTGGATTGACCAGGCTTGCGTTTATCCAGTTCTGATTGTATAAACTCCTCATCAATAGCGATATTTGGAGGACAACCATCTAAAATAACACCAATCGCTTTTCCGTGAGATTCCCCAAACGTGCTTATTCTAAATAAATCGCCAAATGAATTTCCTGCCATGATTTAATATAATTTCTATAAATATAGGTAAAACCGCAATAATAGGAGCATTATTGCGGTTTTTTTTGCTAAGTAATGATAAATTTATGCTCAGCTAAATGTTTCCAAAAATCTGGATAAGATTTTTCCACAACATGCGGCTCCTCAATTTGAATGCTTTTGAAAATTAAAGCAAGAGGGGCAAATGCCATTGCCATTCTATGATCTTCATAGGTGGCAAAAGAAACCGCTGTGGGTTCGAAGACTCCATCCGTTTTGATGTGATAGGTTGTTCCGTCTTCTATTAATTTTGCACCGAATTTAGCAATTTCAGTTTTCAGAGCTAAAATACGATCTGTTTCTTTGATTTTTAACGTTTCAAGACCAGTTAAAGAGATGTCGCGTCGTAATGCCGCAGCGACCACCACTACGGTCTGGGCCAAATCTGGACATTCTTTCATATCGAAAAATGTCTTTCCAGAAGGTTCACTTATTTTGGTGAGGTGCAATCCATCTTTTTCAAATGCGGATGCCACACCAAAATGGCTCATGATTTCTACAATAGCGATATCGCCTTGTAGACTATTTTTTTTGAGACCAGGAAGCGTGATCGATCCAGAATTGGACAGAGCTACGATCGCATACCAATAAGATGCGGCACTCCAATCTGGTTCCACATATATCGTTGCCTCTTTTGTTTCTTGATGAGGGATGTGAATGGTATTGTTGATCCATTCGTTTTTAATGCCAACTTCTTTGAGCATATTTAAGGTCATCGTCACATAAGGTCTTGAAGTCAGCTCGCCTTCAATTTCTAGCGTTAGACCTTTTTTCAAAGATGCTGCGATGAGTAGTAAAGCCGATAGGTATTGACTACTGATATTTCCTTTGATCGCAATTTTATCCTTACCTTGAAACATGCCACCTTCTATTTTAAGAGGAGGGAAGCCTGATTTTGCTTCATAGTGGACATCAGCACCAACGGTTTTTAACGCATCTACCAAAATTCCAATGGGTCTTTGCTGCATGCGTTCGGAACCTGTTAGAATAAAATTTCCTTTGATCAAATTGAGGTAAGCCGTCAAGAAACGCATCGCTGTTCCTGCAGGGCCAATATCGATTTTAGTCACACCAGATGTTGCATGAGCAGCGGTTTGAAGCGCCTCTCTTAATGTGACCGTATCAAAAGCCTGCGAAAGATTTTCTATTTGTACTTTCCCTTTTCCCAATGCTTGAATAATAAGGGCACGGTTACTTTCTGATTTTGAACCAGTCAGTTGAACCGTACCATTAATACTTTTGGATGGGTGAGTAAGTGTAATCACCTGTTGACTCATTATGCCTCCGCAGTAGGTTGAGTATTCATAATTGCATTTTGCTTACGAATCGATTCGTTGTGTAGTAATTCTAAGAACTTTACTGCAAAATCATTGCTCAACGTTAATGCCTCAGCAAGCTGGGTACGTTTTTGAACGATTTCATCCCAACGGTTTACTTGTAGGATCGTGACACTATTATCACGTTTATATTCACCGATTTTTTCAGCGATTTTCATACGTTCACCAATTTTTTGAATGATGAGATCATCTAATTTATCAATATTGGTACGCAACTCTGCAAGTTTATCTTCAAAAGCTGGATTGTCTGAATCTGCTTTACGTAAGTTTAAATGATCGATCAAATCAGCAAGAGCAGCTGGTGTTACTTGTTGTTTGGCATCAGTCCAAGCTACTGAAGGATCGATATGCGATTCAATAATCAAACCTTGTAAGTCCATATCCATTGCTTTTTGAGAAATGTATGGCAACAGTTCACGGTTACCACAGATGTGACTTGGGTCATTGATAATAGGTAAATCTGGGCATAAAGATTTTAACTGGATGGCAAGATCCCACATCGGTTCATTACGGAAAGCCGATTTTTCGTAAGATGAGAAGCCTCTGTGAATAGCACCTAATCTTTTGATTCCCGCACGGTTGATACGCTCTAAAGCACCAAACCATAATGATAAATCAGGGTTGACTGGGTTTTTAACAAATACAGGGATATCAACTCCAACTAATGCATCAGCGATTTCTTGAACTGTAAAAGGATTTGCCGTAGAACGTGCACCGATCCATAATACATCTACACCAGCAGCTAAAGCTTCTTCTACGTGCTTGGCAGTCGCTACTTCTGTTGCTGTCAATAGACCAGTTTCAGCTTTTGCTCTTTTCAACCATTCTAAACCAATAGAACCAATACCTTCAAATTCTCCTGGACGAGTACGTGGTTTCCATATACCTGCACGTAAAATGTTTACTTTACCGGTATTTGCTAATAAATGTGCTGTTGATACTAATTGATCTTCTGTTTCAGCACTACAAGGGCCTGCGATAATTAATGGCTTGTCTCCTGTATCTAACCAAGATTTTAAAGGGACGATATCTAATGTGTTTTTCATTGCTATGTAATTTTATTTTTGAGTGGTTATGAAACGATCATAATCATTTATTCCTTCCTTTTCGAGAGCTTTTGATGATGATGGTTTCAGCGCTATTTTGAGTTTTACTTTTTTAATTTATTTACGATTTAGATGCGGTCATTTTTGACATATTCGCCCATAATATTAAAATTGATACTATGTTTTAATACTTTACGGATAGCGGCATCATAATCTGACTGTTTTTTCCATTCGACATCAACGAAAAAATCATATTCGTTTCTTTTCCCGATGACAGGCATGGACTGAATCTTGCTCAGATTAATATTTTGATCAGCAAAGCATTGTAGAATAGAGGCTAAAGACCCTACTGAATTGCCCGTCTGAAAAGATAATGATGCTTTATTGGCATTGGCCTGCTCCTCTACATCATTGGATAATACCAAAAATCGGGTACTATTCTTTTTGTTGGTTTCAATCTTGGCTTCTAATATATTGAGGCCATATGTTTTTGCGGCAAGAGTACCTGCAATAGCAGCTGTATCGGTCAATTTTTGATTGGCTACTTTGGCTGCCGAAGCGGCAGTATCCGAACTTTCTGAAATTTTTACATCTGGCAATTCTTGTAAGAACTCTTCGCATTGACGAATAGCCATTTGATGTGACTCGATAAATTTGATATCAGCAAGTTTAACGCCGGGTAGGGCTAATAAATTTTGATGAATACTCAAAGCAATTTCACCCACAATATTGAATTTATAATCTCTTAACAGATTATAATTGGGCAATATGCTTCCTGCAATTGAATTTTCAATGGCCATGACAACATAATCAACTTTTTTCTGCTTTAATAATTCGCAGGTCTTTTTGAAAGTATCGCATTCTATCGTTTCGATGTCTTCACCAAAATACTTCAGTGATGCTTCCTCATGAAAGGAAGCTTTTACTCCCTGTATTGCAATTTTTAAACCCATTGTCTGTTTTATATGTTCTTAGAAAAAGCAAAAGTTCCGATTGTTGACCGGAACTTTTGCTTTTTAATATCTTGTGATGATTACAAATTCGTTCCAGCTCTTATTGTCTAAAATAAAAGTAATTAAAAAAATATGTAGTCGTCATTTTCATTATTTGTTCGTTTCGATGTTTCAAATATACGCATGTTTTTTAATAATACAAGAGAAAAAATAAATATTTTTAATCTATTTATTTTATTCAATTTTTGATATAAAAATAGGCTTCATTTTAATCGAATTTTAGGTTAACTTTTTAATCATTTATTTTGTCAAATAATGTGTTTAAATATATTTAAATACATTATTGATGGTTTTTTAACCTTTATTTTACCTTCAAAAAACATTATTTTTACCATTTTTATATGGCATTTTTTATTAATTTTTTAGTTGTTTTTACCATTAAAAATGGTCTATTTTTAAGGTTATTATATCTGTTTTAAGTCAAAAATTGTTATCATAATTCGTATTTTTGTCTACTATATATCGCAATTTATACAACAATGTTTAAGCTCATAATCGCTCATTTCCTAATTTTTATCTTTTCATACAGCTTCGTAATCGGAAGCGTTAAGGATGATCCCCGCTATTTTAAAGTAAAAAGAGTCATCGATGGCGACACTTTTGTCATTGTCGATCGGCAGCATCAGGATGTAAAAGTTCGTTTAATTGGTGTAGATGCTCCTGAAACACGTAAAACGAGAAAAAAGCCCGTAGGCTACTATGGTCAAGAGTCAAAAGCATACCTCAAAAAACTGATTGATCAAAAAACTGTCCAATTGGTATTTGACGTGGGTAAAAAGGATCAATACGGCAGATGGCTTTCTTATGTGTATGTCAATCGCACATTTGTCAATGCTGATCTGGTGAAAAAAGGTTATGCGGTGACGTATACGGTGCCGCCTAATGTGAAATATGCGGAATATTTCGTAAAATTGGAACAAAAGGCCCGAATACAGGAAATGGGACTTTGGAAATATAAGAATTTATGATTTTTGTCCTTTTAAGTGTTCTGTGTAGTGTTGCTGTTGCCGTACTGCTCAAGTATGCAAAACTCCAGCAGATCAGTACAAAGCAAATGATTGTCTGGAACTATCCGGTAGCAGCAATACTGACGTATTTTGTGTTGCAACCCAGGCTCGCAGATATTCACGTCGAGCAGACGCCTTGGCAGTTGTATATTCCTCTAGCGATTTTATTGCCGACTCTTTTTATTTTTATAGCACTGACTATTCAGTATACAGGATTGGTCAAGGCAGAGATCGCACAGCGGCTGTCTTTGTTTATTCCTTTAATGGCTTCTTTTATTCTTTTTTCTGAAGTGATTTCGTGGAATAAAGGAATCGGTATTTTAGTCGGTTTAGCCGCCATTGTCTGTTCCATTGGCTGGCAAAAGGGGAATGTAAAGCAAAGGAATAAAGTGGGAAGTATAGCCTATCCTTTACTTGTTTTTGTTGGGATGGGTGTTATCGATATTCTTTTTAAACAGATCGCGCTCCATCAATCTGTACCTTATATTACGGCGATGTTTATGGTGTTTCTAATCGCGATGTTTGTCGCCTTTTTATTCATGATTTATTTTTTGGCAGTTGAAAAGCAAGCATTTTCTGTTAAATCTTTGGTTTTGGGAATTGTACTGGGTTTTTTCAACTTTGGGAATATTTTATTTTATATGAAAGCACACCGCGCAATTCCAGAAAATCCTTCTATTGTATTTACAGGTATGAATATTGGCGTGATTTCAGTAGGAGCGGTAGTCGGTGTTTTATTATTTAAAGAAAAGCTAAGTGTGATCAATAAAATTGGTTTGGCACTGGCTATTATATCGGTTTTAATTATAACATATTTGTGAGTTTATTTGAAGATACATATCGTACTATTGAAAAAAGTGCAGAGGGAATATTTCGGGATAAGGGAAGTAAATTTATTGCTTATGCATATCCTTTCACCCATGAAGAGCAGCTCAAGGAAATTATTGTGGAGTTGAAAGCGCTGCATCCTAAGGCGCGCCACCATTGCTGGGCATACCGGATGAGCCCGGATCGTACGGTCTTTCGATTGAATGATGATGGTGAACCTTCGGGGACAGCAGGCAGGCCTATTTTAAATGTGCTGCTCTCACAGGATGTAACCAATATTATTGTGGTGGTCGTCCGTTATTTTGGAGGAACACTCTTGGGGGTACCTGGTTTGATCAATGCTTATAAAACAGCGACACAAGAGGTCTTGTCCGTGGCCGAAATTGTAGAGAAAACAGTCAACGATATTTATAAGATTGAGTTCGATTATTTAGCGATGAATGATGTGATGCGTGTGGTCAAAGAAGAAAATATCGATATCAGTAAACAAGTTTTTGATAATACCTGTTATATGGAGGTGGAAGTGCGAAAAATGCAGGTCAATTCGGTCGTTTCACGTTTTGATAAAATTGAAAATTGTAAACTCTCTTATTTGCGAACGATATGATAAATGATTCAGAATTAATATTGAACAAAGATGGTAGTATCTACCACCTCAATCTGATGCCGGAAGACATTGCCGATACGATTATTACAGTCGGCGATCCCGATCGTGTGACGAAAGTATCTCAGTATTTTGACCGTATCGAATTGCAAAAAGGGAAGCGGGAGTTTATCACCCATACCGGATATATTGGTCATAAACGTATTTCTGTGATCTCGACAGGGATAGGGACCGATAATATTGACATTGTCTTTAATGAGCTCGATGCCTTGGTCAATATAGATTTTGTTTCTAAAGGATTGAAATCAAAATTAACCAGTCTAAATATTATTCGGATCGGAACTTCTGGTGCCGTTCAGTCGGATATTGAGATGGGAACAATTTTGGCATCTTCGTTTGGGGTAGGTTTTGACGCGCTTATGCAATATTATATCAAACCTTATTCGGCTGCGGAGAAAAAACTGGAAAAGGCCGTATGGGATGCTTTTCCTAATTTATACCTCAAACCTTATGTTGCAGAGGCCAGCGCATCTTTATTAGCGCAGTATGCGCATGATTTACCTCAAGGTGTGACGATGACCGCTCCGGGATTTTATGCGCCTCAGGGGCGGAATGTACGTTCGGAAAATACCTTTCCCAATTTAATTCAATTGGCAAATACATTCCAATCTGAAGATTTACGGATTACAAATTTAGAAATGGAGACCGCGGGAATCTATGCGTTGTCGCGTATGTTTGGACATCATGCCTTATCCATTAATGCCATTTTAGCGAGCCGAGTGGCGGGACATTTTAGTACTGAACCCGAAAAAGTAGTCGATCGCGCCATAAAATTGGTCTTGGAACGCTTTTAATCCAATAGAAAAGGAGTGGTTTTAAACGACTCCTTTTCTATTGGAATCAAATTTTAGCATAATGAAGAGCAAGATGGTGAAACTCCATAAGGACGATCCTCCATAGCTAATGAACGGTAAAGGAATACCAATAACAGGTACTATCCCGATGGTCATGCCGATATTGATAAAGAAGTGGAAAAAGAGGATGGAAGCCACACCATATGCATAAATACGGGCAAAGGCCGAACGCTGTCGTTCTGCAATATGTATGATGCGGAGCAACAATGTCAGATAAATGCCGATCAGAAATAAGGAGCCTACAAATCCCCATTCCTCGCCCACCGTACAGAAAATAAAATCAGTACTCTGCTCGGGAACGAAGTTATATTTGGTCTGTGTACCTTGCAGATATCCTTTTCCCCAAAGCTGACCGGAACCAATTGCTATCTTAGATTGATTTAAATTGTAACCCTGTCCTCTTGGATCATCCATTTTTCCCAGGATGATATCGATACGATTTCTTTGATGTGACTGTAAAACATGATTATAGACTAGATCCACGGATAATATAAATACCGCAGACGCAGCAAAAATAATCCCGATATTGATTAAGTTTTTCCGCTTTTTTCTAAATGTCCACATAAAGAATGCTGCCAGTACAGCGAGTATACCAATTAAGATCCAGGCATTGACCAAAAGCGCCATGACAAACAAAACAATACACAGGCCTCCGAAAATAAGCAAACTGTTATTGACATATCCTTCGCGATAGAATACAAAGATAAGGGAAAAGAAGGCGAGGGCAGAACCTGTATCGGGCTGGAGCATAACCAGGAATACCGGAAATAATACAATACCAGCACCAATGGCTAACGTATGCATATTTGGATTTTTATTGCTCTGAGAACTCAAATAATTGGCCAGCAATAGACAGGTCGCCAGTTTTCCAAATTCGGAGGGTTGAAGCCTGAAACTCCCGATAGGGATCCATGCTTGATTTCCTCCAACATTTCTACCGATGACCAGTACGGCAATTAGGAGTAAAACAACTACTGCATAGATAACTGGAGATGCAGAACTGAAAAACTTGGCATCTATAATTAATATAGTAATGCCAATGATCAATGCAGAAGCAATATACATGGATTGCTTACCATAGTTGGTGGCCATATTAAACAAGCCCGGATTTTCTGGATCATATACTGCTGCATGAATATTGAACCAACCGATCAAACATAAAGCCAACCAGAGCGAAATGGTTAACCAGTCTATTTTTCCGAAAAAACTGTTTTTTTGGTTATTCATGACTTCTATTTACGGCACTATGATGAACGATTGTCTCCCTTGTTGTTACTGCAGCAATGCGGTTGACGCTTTTTGTGGTATCTTTTTTGGATTTAGTTGAATCCGTTGTTTTTTTTATTTCCGCTTTTTTAGGATCTGCCTTTGGAGCAGGCATAAAATTAGCATTGTAAATACGGTCTTGTATATGTTTCGGCATCGTAATGGTGTCCTTGATGTATTTTTCAACCATCATACTGGCGATGGGGCCTGCCCATACACCACCATAGCCTGCATTTTCAACAAATACCGCAATGGCTATTTTAGGATTATCGCGTGGAGCGAAAGCGAAAAATACAGCGTGATCTTTACCATGTGGGTTTTGTGCTGTCCCTGTCTTTCCGCACATTTCAAGACCTGCAATTCGATTGGCAAAAGCAGTTCCCTCGCCCATGTTGACAGCTCGGCTCAATCCTTCGATTACCGGCGTATAATATTTAGCATCGACGCCTGCTGATATTTTTTCAGTAAACTCTTTTTTCACGATCTTTCTATCCCCGATAGCTTTGATGAGATGCGGACGATAATAAAACCCTCTGTTGGCTACAATAGCCATGATATTGGCCATTTGAAGAGGAGTGACACCCATTTCACCTTGGCCGATCGATAGGGAGATGTTAAAAGATGAACGCCACTTGTCATTTCCGTAGCTTTTAGTGAAATGATCAGATTTATATAATAAACCACCTTTTTCACCAGGTAAATCAATACCTAAGCGATGACCGATACCAAATTTGGAAATGGCTTCATACCAAAGATCGTAAGCCTTTGGCCCTGATAGACCTCTGGAATCAATCATTTTGGCATAGGTATAGCCATAATAAGTATTACAAGATACTTGTATAGACCTGATCAAAGAAGTCGCTCCGTGGTAATGGGTACAGCGCATAAAACCTCTTCCGCCGCCATAGCTATAACCGTGAGGGCAAAAGAACGTGGTGTTTTCATCAATCACGCCAGCCTGTTGAGCCGTTAGGGCTGCAACGACCTTAAATACGGACCCAGGAGGGTAGGATGCCTGAATAGGACGATTAAATAAAGGATTACTCTCGTTATTTAATAATTTCATTAAATTGTTGCCTGTTTCACGGCCGACCATATCATTCGGGTTGTAACTTGGACTGCTGATATAGGCAAGGACTTCACCCGTTGAAGGCTCAATGGCCACAATGGATCCTAACTTATTTTTCATCAGTTTCTCTCCCAAGATCTGCAGTTCCTTGTCCAATGAAGAAACCAATCCTTCTCCCGAAACAGCTAAGGTATCGTACCGACCCTCCATAAATACGCCTTTGGGTCTATTGAGCGCATCGACCATCAGATTTTTGACGCCTCTTTTTCCTCTTAATAGGTCTTCATACGAGCGCTCGACACCACTTCTTCCTATATAGTCTCCAGGACGGTAGAAACCGTTTGATTTTTCAATATCTTTTTCGTTTACTTCATTGACATAACCCAAAAACTGGGCAGCAATACTATCCGGATAACTACGGACGGTTCTATTTTGCACATAAAATCCTCTAAAGCGGTAGAGGTATTCTTGCAAATGTGCATAGGTCCGGGAAGATAATTGTTTTTCAAATATAGAAGCACGATAAGGCGAATGGGCTCGTGCTTTATCCATGCGTTTAATAAAACCTTCCTTATCAATTTCGATGAGTTGACATAATAATGCCGTATCTATATCTTTTGCTTCTCTCGGCGTAACCATGAGGTCATATACGGGTTCATTTTGCACCAGAACTTGTCCGGTACGATCTAGAATAACTCCGCGAGCCGGATAGACAACAACCTTACGCATAACATTGCTATTGGCCGAATGAATGTAAGAATCGTCAATGATCTGGAGATAAAATAGTCGAGCGATTATTAATAATGCAATACTAATAATAATGCCTTGAATGACAAATTTACGTGCGAAAAAACTGTTCATAGACTCTTTATCCTTTGTTTAGCAATGGAACTCTTAAATTCTGCTCTTTCTTTTATAGAAAAGAAAACTGAAAATGAGCAGAATAGCCATTGTAAAGATACAACTTAAACCAATAGTTGCTAATGTGTATTGAAACTGTTTGAAACTAAATGTTTCTAATAAAACCAGAACAAAGTGGTGAATCAGTGTTCCAAAAAAGGTATAGGATAGGAACCATTTAAAATTCATTTCACCCAATATGGGGGTAATGAATGTATCCATATCATTTTCAATCGTAATTTTCATGAAGAATACCCGATAGGCTGCCAGTGCTACACAAGCTGCGGCATTGACACCAAGTGTATCATAAAAAGCATCAACTGTCAAACCCGTTAAAAATGCAATTGTAAAGAGTAGAAAATTGGATATTCCAGTAGGAAGCAAAAAAATAAATAGAATGTACGGGAAAGGGCTTGCCAGATTATAATAGCCAATATTTTTGAATAAAAATACTTGCATGGCAATAAGTACCAAAAATCGAATGATATTAAATAGTAATATTCTAGCCATTATCCTGATTCGTTTCTTCTAATTGTTTTAACTCTTTTGCAAATAAATCTTTTACTACGTAGACATGGTGTAGGTTGGAGAAATTGGTACTTAACAGGATGCGTAAATCCAGAAAAGAATCTCCTGATGATATTCCAGTCTCGACCACAGCTCCAACAAGAATGCCTTTTGGAAAGTGCCCCGAATAGCCGGATGTATAAACTTTTTCAGCTGTCTTCACTTTTACATGATTGGGGATTTCTTTGACCATTGCAAAACGATAATCGACATTACTTCCCCATACCAAAGAACCAAACACCTCGGTGTTGGCTAATGTTACAGATATTTTGGTGTCTGGATGTAAGAGTGACTGTACTGTTGAAAAGTGGGGGGTCACATTGAGCACAATGCCGACTACACCATTTGGAGCCAGTACACCCATTCCTTTTTCGATGCCGGCTAGGGAACCTTTGTTGATAGTCAGGTAATTGCTTTTTTGATGAATACTATTGTTCGTTACACTTGCAATGATAAATTCATATCGACCAAATTCGCTACTGTCAATAACAGGGCTTTTTGCCATCGCGACAGTATCTGTGGTTAAGTAATTCTCCAGCTGCGTTCTTAGACTTGCATTTTCTTTGACCAATTGATCATTGGTTTCGGTAAGTGATAAGTAGCTTTTCCATGAATTTACTTTTTCATAGATATGCCCAATAATATGATTGGATGAATTGAGCGCACTAGCACGCTGGAAAGTATTGTTAGTAACAACCAGAAACACTGAAAATCCAAAAAATAGGATAAACCAAAAAAATGCGTTATAACGTCTCAGAAATAACCAGAGGTTTCTCATTGTTTATTAATTATTACTTTGCTATTTAATAAAGAAGCGATATAGTGAAAAATCAACTATATCGCATATAAAATTTTATGTTGTGGCAATTATGATTGCATTAAGAATTTAAATCTTCCGATATTCTTTAATGCGATGCCTGTACCGCGGACTACTGCACGAAGAGGATCTTCTGCAATATGAACTGGTAATTTTGTTTTGGCTTGAATTCTACGATCTAATCCTCTTAAAAGTGCTCCACCACCTGTCAGGTAAATACCTGTCTGGTAAATATCTGCGGACAATTCCGGAGGAGTGATTTCTAAAGCTTTTAAAATTGCTTCTTCAATTTTCGAAATGGATTTATCTAAACAATGGGCAATTTCTGTATAGGAAACTGTAATTTGTTTGGGGATACCAGTCATCAGATCGCGACCTTGAACGGCGAAATCTTCAGGTGGATCTTGCAATTCTGGAAGTGCGGCTCCAACTTCGATTTTAATCTTCTCAGCTGTACGCTCACCGATCATGATATTGTGCTGTCTACGGATATATTGTACGATATCAGAATCGAAGTTATCTCCCGCAACGCGGATCGACTGGTCACAAACAATACCGGAAAGGGCAATCACGGCAATCTCTGTGGTTCCACCACCGATATCAATAATCATGTTACCCATGGGCTCTTCCACATCAATCCCAATACCTACTGCGGCTGCCATCGGTTCGTGGATCAGATATACTTCTTTTGCTCCTGCAATTTCTGCAGAATCCCGTACGGCACGTTTCTCTACTTCAGTAATTCCTGAGGGGATACAGACCACCATTCTTAGCGAAGGAAAGAACCAGCTTTTTCCATTATTGACCAATTTTACCATTCCGCGAATCAAGTGCTCTGCGGCTGTAAAATCTGCAATAACACCATCACGAAGCGGACGTACTGTTTTTATATTATCGTGTGTCTTTCCCTCCATTTGCATTGCCTGACGTCCGATTGCAATTACTTTGTTTGTCGTACGATCAAAAGCCACAATTGAAGGTTCATCAACTACTACTTTGTCATTATAGATGATTAAGGTATTTGCGGTACCTAAATCGATGGCAACTTCTTGTGTAAACCAGTTAAATAAACCCATTTGCTGTATTGTAAACTACTTTTTATGAATATGCAAACCTACTAAAAATTATTAGTTTTTGAAGGTAAGTCTTGATTTTTTTTATTGATAAATTAGAACTCGTTTGAGGAGCTGTAAGATGATAACAAGTAAACGTTTAATAAGGCATTTTCTTATGTTTTTACTTCGAAATTAATTTTTCTGTACGTCAATGTAGTAATTAAAAGTGTCAATCTTTACATTTTTTTTTGTTAGATTGGGAATATCTAATGTTTGATCGTCGTTAGTGATATTAATTGCTTTTAAAGTATTATTTGAAGTCCCGATATAGATCGGCATCTGAAAATTGGCGACTGTATTTTTCCATTTAGCTTGAACTTTTCCATCTTTTGTCTCTGAAATGTACAGCACAGGAATGGAAGTAGTCTTGACATATTGCTCAAAAATAGAACTGAAATTTATACCCGATTCTTGATTGATGTAATGCACAATATCATCATAATTAACTTGTTGATGATAAAACTTAGCGTTTAATCCTCTCAGAATAGCTCGCCATTTATCATCATCTGCTATGATGGTTCTAATCATGTTGTGCAGGACACCGCCTTTATTGTACATATCTCCGGAGCCTTCGTTATTGACATGATATTGACCTTGTATGGGTTTATCATTTTGAATGGCTCTTCGATTGCCATAAATATATTGCTGCCCCGCTTTTTTACCGAAATAATAATCGATATACAGGGATTCGGAATAATTGGTGAAACTTTCATGAATCCACATATCAGCAATATCTGCTGCTGTTATATTATTGCCAAACCACTCGTGCCCAGCTTCATGGATAATGATAAAATCCCATTTCAACCCCCATCCTGTACCCGAACCATCTCTGCCCAGATAACCATTCAAAAATCGGTTGCCGTAGGCAATGCCGCTTTGGTGCTCCATGCCGAGGTGCGATGTTTCGATCAGTTTGAAACTGTCTTCATAAAAAGGGTAGGGGCCAAACCAGTATTCAAATGCTTTTAACATCGGTTTTACATTGGCCTCAAAATGCGGTTTTGCCCGATCTATATTTTCGCGCAATACATAATAATCGATATCCAATTTTCCCTTTTCGCCCTGATAGCTATCTTGAAAATGAACATAGTCACCGATATTGATGGCGATATTGTAATTGTTAATGGGGCTGGAAACAAACCAGTTGAATTTAGATTTTTTCTGACCGATGCTTTCCATATTTCGTAATCGACCATTAGAGATATTCATCAGTCCTTTGGGTACTGTTACCGAGATCAATACGCTATCCGGTTCATCCGACTGATGATCTTTATTGGGCCACCATAGACTCGCTCCAATACCTTGGTTTGCGCTCGCTACCCAAGGCTTATTATTGCTGTCTTTCTTCCAATCAAATCCGCCGTCCCATGGGGCACGATTGGCTTGATGTGGCGTGCCCGAGAAATATACTTGGATAGAATCTAAGGTATTGGCTTTTATGGGCATAGGGAAATCGATAAACACGGCATTAAATTCGCGGGAATACCTTAACTTTTTGCCCCGATAAATAATTTTTTCAATAGCCATATTATCAAAGAGATCAATCTGTATGCGATTGAAATCCTGTATGGTTTTAAATTTAATGAGATTGCTGCCAGAAATGCTTCGTGTGGGGATGTCGACATCAACATCGAGGTGATAATAGGTGACATCATAGCAGGTCCTTAAAGGGGTCAATTGGCCTCTTAAAGAATCTTTACGAGAAAATTCAGTTTTGTTTGATAATAATTGCCCGTTGACTAGACAAGGATAGAAAAAAAATAGTGCAATTAAATAGAATAGATTTTTCAACGCTTTTGATATTGATGTAAACGTTAAATATAAGAGAATTTACCTAGTTTAAAAAATAGGAACACTTTTTAAACCTAGGTATCGTCTATCTTTTTTTGTTAAAAAAGCTTTCAATTTCGGCTAAAGTAAAGCTATTAAGACAGTTTTTGGCACTTAATCCACCTTTTCGTGCCACAAATATTCCATAATGCATATCCAATAAACCTTCGGTACGGTGCGCATCTGGATTGATGGATAATAGTACACCTTTTTCTAAGGCATAACGATGCCACCGCCAATCTAAATCCAGGCGTAATGGATTGGCATTGATTTCAATCACAACGTTGTGGGCAGCACAGGCATCAATTATTTTTTTATAATCCAATG
This sequence comes from Sphingobacterium sp. PCS056, assembly GCF_023273895.1. NCBI lineage: Bacteria > Pseudomonadati > Bacteroidota > Sphingobacteriia > Sphingobacteriales > Sphingobacteriaceae > Sphingobacterium > Sphingobacterium sp. PCS056. The sequence goes on from NZ_CP096883.1 coordinate 2,906,347, forward strand.
GATAGCCTGATCTGCTTAATAAAAGTCGTCCGGTAGGATGTCCCAATATCGTGGTATAGGGATTTTCTATGGCTTTTAACAAACGGGCGGTTGCTTTTTCTTCGTCCATTTTGAGATTGGAGTGGACAGAAGCGACGACAAAATCAAAGCCAGCAAGAATCTCATCGGGATAATCTAAGGAACCATCGGCTAAAATATCGGACTCAATGCCTTTAAATATTTTAAAGGGCGCCAGTTGCTGATTGAGCTGATCGATTTCTTCCCATTGTTTTTGTACACGGTCTATCGGCAGACCATTGGCATATACAGCAGTTTTGGAGTGGTCACAGATTCCGAAATAGCTAAGTCCTAATTCTTCTTTCGCGTAACGAGCCATTTCAGCTAAGGTATGTACCCCGTCGCTGTAGGTAGAGTGGTTATGCAAAGTGCCTTTCAGATCATCGAAATTGATCAATCTGGGTAGTTGATGGTTTTTGGCCAAAAACACCTCATCCAGACCTTCTCGAAGTTCGGGTTCAATATAATCCAAGCCTTGTACCGCATAGAGCTCTTCTTCCGAATTTAAAGCCGTTATCAACTTTTCATCTAATAGTTCCAAGTGTTTTTTGGAACCTGTAGTTAAGATCAGATGTTGGTAAAATTCTGTTGTTGTGGAGAGGTAGAGGTGAAAGGAAAACCCAAGTTCATCTCGGAATGAGATATACTCCAGCTCTTCATTTACCTGATCAGGATAATGCGCATGTAGATAGGCCAAGGTGCTATCTCGATCTGCGCTTAATAGGATATCGACCGAACTTAATACTTCACATTTTCTACGGAATTCTCCAGTAAAGGAAATGAGGGCAGGAGATAGGCTATTTTCAAGTGCTGTAATGACGGCTTCTGCACTCTTCAGCACTCTTGCATATAAAAACCATCCTTGGTTGGATATGGAAAATTCAATGGATTTTTTAATATCCTCTTGTGTTTTCAGTCCAAAACCTTTGGCTTCTATCAGTCGATTTTCGTTGCAGGCATATAAAAGCTCACCCACACTCTCAATCTGAAGGTCTGTCCAGATAATTTGTATTTTTTTGGGACCTAAGCCTTTTATGTTAAGCATTTCCAGAATTCCTTCTGGGGTAATGCTTAACATCGCATCTAACTCATCGAATGAGCCAGTTTCGGCTAATTTTTTAACCTTTTCTGCCGTGCTTTTCCCGATTCCGGGTTGGCTGCTGATCTCTTCTAAAGAAGCGGTTTCAAGCAGAAAGGGTAGTTTATCTAACTTAAAGGATGCACTGGCAATTGCTTTTATTCGGAAAGGATTTTCATTATGCAATTCCATCAGCTGGCTACATAATTTGAATTTTTTAGCAATTGTCTTGTTATCCATTTTAGTTGTTTTCTATGACTTGATTATCGTTTTTTACTTCTGGAGCAGGTTGATTGTACTTGTAAAAGATTAATCGAACACCTGAGTTTTTAGTGAAAAATTTCACTGTCCAGTTGATAAAGGTAATGACTTTGTTTCTAAAACCAAAAATAGACATTAAGTGAACAAACATCCAAACGATCCAGCCGAAGAATCCGTTAAAATGGATTTTACCCATATCCACCACCGCTTTGGCACGGCCAATAGTCGCCATGGAACCTTTGTCGAAGTAGGAGAATTTCTCATTTGAACGTTGGCCCATCACATTGCTAATGTGTTGTGCAACGTATTTACCTTGTTGCTGTGCTACAGGGGCTACACCTGGCAATCCACGAGGTAGATCATCGGTAATAAATGCGGATACGTCGCCAATTGCATAGACATTTTCCATATCTAAGACACGGCATTGATCATCTGTCTGGATACGGTTACCACGTTGGATATTTTCTTTTTTGAAGCCTTCTGGAAATTGACCTGCAACTCCAGCACCCCAGATCACTGTCTTTGTTTCGATCGCGCTACCATCACCAAAAGAGATTGCAGTGCCATCAAATCCTGTTACAGAAACATTTAATAATATTTTAACACCTAATGCTTTTAGGTATTTTTCCGAATCTTCGGAAGATTTTTCAGACAAATTAGCTAACACTTTACTTTGGCCTTCGACCAAGTAAACGTTCATTTCTTCTTTGCGTAATTCGGGATAATCTTTTTCTAAGATGTTATTTCTGATCTCAGCAATTGCACCGGAAAGCTCAACACCTGTGGGACCTCCACCGACAATGACAAAGTTTAAAAATGGTTTACGCTCCTCTGGATTTGCAATTTGAACTGCTTTTTCCAGATTTTGTAACACATAGCTACGGATATTCAATGCTTCCTGAATGCTTTTCATCGGTAAGGCATATTTTGCGATTTGCTGATTACCAAAGAAATTGGTCGTAGCTCCTGTGGCAACGACTAAAAAATCATATTCAAAATCACCAATATTGGTTTGAACCGTTTTATTGATCGCATCGATATGATTGACTTCTGCAATTCGGAAACTAAAATTCTCCTGAGATTTGAACATCTTACGGATAGGGAATGAGATCGAATCTGCAGACAATGTACCTGTAGCTACTTGATACATTAAGGGTTGGAAAGTATGAAAATTATTTCGATCTAATAATAGTACTTCTACTTCCTTATTTTTTAACTTTTTAGCAACTTCAATTCCACCAAAACCAGCACCAATAATGACCACTCTTGGGAATTTTCTATCTGAACGATTGCTTAGCATATTATTTGAAATTTATATAAAATATTCGGAAACGTGTAATCCTTCTGCAAATATCTTAATTTTTCATTCAAAAAACTAAAATATCTTTATATATACTTGCTTTTTATTGTCATATTTATGGAGAACAAGCTGTTTTTTTATTTTGTTTATTTTATTACTACTTGTTAATCAGTGTCTTGCAAACAGAATTAATTGCATAGTTCATTAATTCTGTTTGCGTGGATATTTTAAAAATTGGGTGTAAAAAGTACACTTTGAATAATTTCTTATTGTAATGCACCTTTTATTTTAATACTTAAGCCTTCATTTTCGTTGGTTAATCTCAGTTGGCAAGCGAGTCGGCTATCGTCGTCGGCATCTGGTAAAGTATCTAGCATATCGAGCTCCTGATCTTGAGGTTCTGATAAATGTTCTCCTCCTGATTTGATCTGTACATGGCAGGTGGCGCAAAGAGCCATTCCTCCACAAGTGGCTAAGACCTCATACTCGGATGCTTTTAACAATTCCATTAAAGATAAGTTGACATCCGTAGGAACTTCAATTTTTTGAACGGTACCATCCCGATCTTCAATTTCTATTTCAATAATATTGTCCATAACTAAAAAGTATTGATGCCGTTTACAGTGGTATATTTGAAACTTAGTTTTTGTTCGGGATACACATATTTAAAAGCACTTTGTGCCATTAATGCCGCTTCATGGTATCCGCATAAAATCAATTTTAATTTACCTGGATAGGTATTGATATCTCCAATGGCATAGATGCGTTCGATATTGGTTGAGTAATCATATGTATTGACCTCAATCGCATTTTTTTCAATCTGTAGACCCCAGTCTGCAATCGGTCCCAGTTTTGGTGTTAAACCAAATAACGGTATAAAATAATCGGCCTCCATGCGGACTTCTTCTTTCTGTTTATTGATCGCGATGACATGCGATAGACGATCTGAGCCATGCACATCTGCCAGATTGTGAGACAATAACAGATTGATCGCTCCTTTTTGAGCAAGCTCGAAAACCTTGTCGGCAGAGTCTGGTGCTCCTCGGAAAGAATCACTGCGATGTATTAATGTCAATTCTTTTGCGATATCAGCTAAATAGATCGCCCAGTCTAAGGCAGAGTCTCCACCACCGGCTATGATAATCTTTTTATCGCGATAAGTCTCTGGATTTTTGACCATATAATCAACACCTTTTCTTTCGTATTGGGCTAAATGGGGCAACTCGGGCTTACGAGGCTCAAAACATCCTAAACCACCTGCTATAACGACAACTTGACAATGTATGCGTGTTCCTTCGGAGCTAATAACGATATATGAACCATCATCTTGTTTTTCGAGACCTTCCACACGTTCTCCAAGTGTAAATGTGGGATGGAATGGCTCGATTTGTTTCATTTGATTGTCAATCAGTTCCTGTGCTCGTATCGTGGGATACCCCGGTATATCGTATATCGGCTTATGTGGATAGATTTCGGAGAGCTGACCACCGACTTGAGGTAAAACATCAATAAGATGACATCTCATCTTTAATAAACCTGCTTCAAATACAGCAAATAGACCTACTGGTCCAGCTCCTATAATACAAATGTCCGTTGTAATCATATCAAATTTTATTACTTAAGTTGTTATAAATTTTATCCAGTATACGCGTGAATGCAGTAAAGTCATCATCGGTTAAATTTTCCCAAGCCTTCATGCGGATGTTTGCAACGATTGGAGAGTAGGCTTCTACTTTTTTTCGACCTTCATCTGTCAAATGCAAATAGATACTGCGGCGATCAGAGGGATGAATGACACGTTCTGTCAATCCTTTTTTTATTAATAGGTCAACAATACGGGTCAGGGTAGGCTGATCTTTACAACACTTTTCAGCGAGTTCTTTTTGCAATAGATCATCATTTTCATAAAGTGTTTTCATGATGGTCCATTGATCTACCGTGATGTCAAAGTCATTTTCAGTAAAAGAATTTTGTGCAAATTGTTTTACTTTTTTTGCTGTTCTTTCTAAAATGAAAGAGTATCGGTTGAATTTTTCGTCTTGCATTTAAATATTTGTATACTAATATTTAGTACAACAAATATAATCAATAAATACTTCGTGCAACAAGTATTATGTGAATATATTGTAAAATAAAAAAAGGCTTTCGGATCAATTTCCGAAAGCCTTTTACAAATTATGATAATTTTAAATTATGGAGTCACTGGTTCTGCCTTCTTAGGAGCGTCTGCCAAGTGTTTTCCTTTACTCAAATCGTATACTGCTGGTGCAGCTAAGAATATCGATGAATAAGTACCTACAATAATACCAATTAAGATGGCGAAAGAGAATCCTCTGATCACTTCACCACCGAAAATGAATAATACGGCTAATACGAATACAATAGTCAACGACGTAATCACTGTTCTACTTAATGTGGTATTGATCGCGTGGTTGATCGTTTCACCAAAATCTTTATTTAAAGCATTTGGTTTATTTACATCTTCACGGATACGGTCAAATACAACTACTGTATCATTGACAGAATACCCTAATACCGTTAAAATAGCGGCAATAAAATGCTGGTCAATATCTAATGAAAATGGAACGATACCATCTAAAATAGAGAACAAGCCCAATACAATAATGGCATCATGAATGGTTGCGATAGCAGCCCCTGCTGAATATTGCCATTTACGGAAACGTACTAAAATATAGACTGCAATGATCAATAAGGCAAAGATAGTGGCATAAATTGATCTTGCTTTCATATCTGTAGCGATACTCGGTCCAACTTTCTGAGAAGAAAGAATCTCATATTTATTGCCTGCATCTACTTTAGATAATCCTTCGGTCAATTTAGTCAATACTTCTTTATCTGCTTCGTCAGAGGTTTCTTCAATATGGTAAGTTGTTGTTACTCGAACTTGATTTGAGGCTCCAAAGACTTTAACTTCAGTTGTTTTCTGGAAAGCATCATCCAAATTTTGACGAACAGCTTCCAAATCAACAGGTTTATCGTAACGAATAGTATAGGTACGTCCACCTTGGAAATCGACCCCTTGACTAAATCCTTTAATGAAGATCGATGCAAAACAAGCGATAACGACAACAATAGAAACGATGTAAAGTCCTTTTCTTTTCTTGATGAATTGGAAATTGGCATTTTGCAATGTTTTCGCAGACCAAGGGAAGGAAACTTTAATTTTCATGTCACGCTCCAACATCCACTCAAAAATAATACGAGTCAGGAAGATACCGGTGAATAATGAGGTGATAATACCTACCATTAATGTGGTTGCAAATCCTAAAATCGGACCTGTTCCGAAGAAGAATAATACTAAACCAACTAAGAAGGTTGTAATCTGTGAATCTAAGATTGAAGGTAATGCGTGTTTGTAACCATCGGCAACAGCTTGACGGATTGACTTGCCACCTGCTAATTCTTCACGAATACGCTCGTAAATCAGTACGTTGGCATCCACCGCGGTACCCATTGTCAATACGATACCCGCGATACCAGGTAATGTCAGTACAGCATTTAATGATGCTAATACCCCCATGATAAAGAATACGTTTACAAGAACAGCAACGTTTGCTATCAAACCTGCAGTATTGTAATACGCGATCATGAATACAAGAACCAATACGATACCGATCACTGCTGAATTTACACCCGAATCAATTGCCGATTGTCCTAAAGTAGGACCTACAATTGCCTCTTCAACGATTTTAGCAGTTGTTGGTAAACGACCAGCTTTCAATACGTTTGCTAAATCTTTGGTGTCTTCTACGGTAAATGAACCTGAGATGGATGAATTACCACCAGCGATCTCTTCATTCACACCGGGTGCTGAATATACGACATTGTCAAGCACGATAGCGATCGATTGGTGACCTTGTGCTGCTTTAGCGGTAATTTTTTTCCATTCACGAGCACCTTCGCTGTTCATTTGCATGGAAACAACGGGTTCGTTTCTTTCATTAAACTCGTCACGAGCATTGGTAATAACGTCACCTGTTAAAACAGGTCCATTATCGACACCTGCAGGTCTGATGGCATATAAAGAAAGGATATTGGGTGTTTTAGCTTCTGGTTTTACCGACCATAGCAATTTTAAATTTCCTGGAATAATCGATTTAACCTCAGGTCTGTTTAAAAAAGCATTTACTTTTGCGGTATCTTTTAGATCTGCACTACCCACCATTGCTCCAGGCATCAAAGCCATCTGTTGATTCTCGCCCATGTAAACAGCAGGTCTCAACACATCAAACAATGGGTTATCTTGCGATAATTTTGTCGTAGCACTATCTTTCGTGTTTTTATTTGCACCTAAGTTCGCCAATAAATCATCTGATTTTTTAGTCGAATCTGTTGTTGCTTTATCCTCCGTAGGAGCTACTTTTAAAGTTGTAGATAAAGTTTTGTTGATGTTTTCCAACAAAGGATACACTTCCTGATTAGCATGAGTTTCGTAAAACTCTAACTTGGCCGATCCCTGTAATAATTTACGGACACGCTGCTCATCATTCACACCTGGTAATTCAATTAAAATACGGTTTGTACCTTGTTGAATCTGGATGTTAGGAGAAGCAACTCCAAACTTATCAATACGTGTACGAAGTACTTTGTATGAATTTTGGATAGCATTATCAGCTTCTTTTTGTAAAAAAGATTCCAATTGTCTATCAGAGTCCCCCGCTTTGATTAAAGATGCATTATCTTTAGTCGCGAAATAAGTTGAGAGTGGAGTCGTACTACCCGTAGCTTTATATTCTTCAATGAATAAATTTACTAGAGATTGTTGACTTGTTTTACTTTTCGAAATTGCAGCTGAAAGTGCCGCATTGAATTTCTCGTCTTTAGGATTATCTGCTAAGTTACGAATCAACTCATCGATTGAGATTTCCATCGTCACGTTCATACCTCCTTTTAGATCCAGTCCTAAAGCCAATTCTTGTGCTTTAGCTTCTCTGTAGGTGTATTTTGCAAAACCTAAATTGTAAACAACCTCGCCAGCGATAGAGTCTAGGTACGATTTTTCACGTGCCATATCTCCTTGTGCATAATTCTCAGCATCACGCTCAACTTTGCGGGTTACAAAAGTGAATGATAGGGCGTATAGACATGCTATAGATACCGCTATCACCAAAAATTTAATCAGCCCTTTACCTTGCATCGTCTGTTTTTAGTGTATTAGTTTGATATTATATGATATAATTGATAACTCATTCTTGTTTGAAAATTACAATTCTCCAAGAATGCCAAAGGTATAAAAATTTTGTAAAATGAAAAGCTTTATTTGATTAAGCTTATGATAAAAAGCGATTAATTTACAATCAATAGGTTACGCTATTTACTTTAAATAGAAAAAGCCTCCCTTTTGGGGAGGCTTTTTTATGCATCATGCAATTCTACCTATCTTAATGTATATTTAATACCGAAAGAAAAAGTCGATGCATCAAAATCATTACCGTGATTTAATCTCCAATCTGGTTTCCAATCTGCGTGAAGACCGATAGGTGCTGCAGGAATTTTAAATTCCAAACCTAATTGTGGACGTAAAGCTACCCAAGTTTGGTTATCGCCAGCATCAATAAATGATAACTGTGCACCAATACCTGCATACCAACCTAAACCGTTAGTGCCTGAGAATGGTCTTGCATATTGGTAATCAGCTCCAACTGCAACAACATGGTCATCAAACATAATTTGTGCTTGACCATTATTTGCACCACCCATAGATTGTTTGTATTGAACACCCCATAAATCACCTACTGTACCATCAAATACAACACCGATAGCCGCGCGTTGTGGTGATTGAGCTTTAGCCTCTTGTGCTCCTAATGCTAATATGGCAACTGCAGCCATTGATAGTAATACTTTTTTCATAATATGTGTTTTTAAATTCAATTCAGACTTAGTCTGCAAATAGCTTGCCAAAAGTTGTAACTAGAGATTGAGGACAAGAAAAAATAAGGGGATGCAAAAGAATGTTGAAGGATGCTGCTAACGATCTTGATTAAGGTAATATTGTGACAATGAGTTATTAAGTTGGTTTTTTGAGGTAAGATCATTGCGATAATCGGCATGATGTCACCAACGATTTTCATTTTTTTTCTTTATAAAAATTGATCCATTGTTATTGGAACACAACAAGAAGTCTATAGATATACCTAATAAATACACAGGATCAGCGATGCGGATCTCTGGAGTGGGGCCATAGATAGAGCAATATTCATCTAAAAACACAGGGTCGTTTGATATGGATGATCTAGACCATAAAATATGAGCGATTTGCTCGCTTATATAATACGATATTAAAAAGCCATGGATGGTCTATAGAATTATGTAGAAGTGGTATTAGGTTGAAAAAATATTGTGGTAGATCTGTTTGTCTTTTTAAAATGTTATTATTTTATCTAGCCAGCTATGTTAAGCTTAAGTTATATTAATCATTTCAATGTAATTAGTCAAAATAATTTTCGTTTTTCATGAATTATTCTTAATTTTGCCTGGCAAATAGAAAACCCAATACATATTTGCCATGCAATTAGATCCACAAAAATTCGTAGCAGAAGGACTTACCTACGACGACGTATTATTAATTCCAGCTTATTCTGAAGTTTTACCACGTGATGTCGATACAAGTACTTTCTTGACAAAAAAAATCAAATTAAATATTCCATTAGTTTCTGCGGCAATGGATACGGTGACGGGTGCTGATCTAGCGATTGCGATTGCACAAGCGGGCGGTATTGGTATGTTGCATAAAAACATGACGATCGCAGAGCAGGCGGCAGAAGTACGTAAAGTAAAGCGTTCGGAAAGCGGCATGATCCAAGATCCGGTTACGTTATTGGAAACAGCAACAGTGGGTGATGCTTTCAAAATTATGAAAGATCATAAAATTGGTGGTATTCCGGTAATCGATGTTGAGGGTAGGTTAGTTGGAATCGTGACCAATCGTGACTTACGTTTCCAAAAAGTCATGAGTCAGCCGATTGCCTCATTGATGACGAAAGATAATCTGGTAACCGCTCCTGAGGGTACCGATCTAGTAAGAGCAGAAGAGATCTTGCAAGACCATAAAATCGAAAAACTTCCAGTTGTGAATCATGAAGGTATCCTGAAAGGATTGATTACTTTTAAAGATATTCAAAAATACAAGCATTATCCTAATGCTGCTAAAGATACGCACGGACGTTTATTAGTCGGTGGGGCAGTTGGAGTCACTCCTGATACATTAGATCGTGTAGAGGCTTTAGTAAAGGCTGGTGTGGACGTAATTACGATAGATACTGCTCATGGTCACTCAAAAGGTGTTATCGATAAATTGAAATTGGTGAAGGCAACATTCCCTGATCTACAGGTAATCGTTGGAAATATTGCTACTGGTGCAGCTGCAACAGCGTTAGCTGAAGCGGGTGCAGACGCGGTAAAAGTTGGTATCGGACCTGGATCAATCTGTACCACACGTATCATCGCAGGTGTTGGTGTACCTCAACTGTACGCGATCTATGAAGTAGCACAGGCACTAAAAGGCACTGGAGTTCCTTTGATCGCAGATGGTGGTATCAAACAAACTGGTGATATCGCTAAAGCAATTGCTGCTGGCGCTTATACCATCATGGCTGGTTCATTATTTGCAGGAGTGGAAGAAGCTCCGGGAGAGACGATCATTTATGAAGGACGTAAATTTAAGTCATACCGCGGGATGGGATCTATCGAGGCCATGGAAAAAGGATCTAAAGATCGTTATTTCCAAGATGTTGAAGATGATATCAAGAAATTAGTTCCAGAAGGTATCGTTGGTCGTGTTCCATATAAAGGAACCTTAGCTGAGGTGGTGTACCAATACATGGGCGGATTGAAGGCATCAATGGGCTACTGTGGAGCTGCAACTATCTCGAAGTTGCAAGAAGCACAATTTGTACGTATCACAGGTGCGGGATTGCGCGAATCGCATCCACATAATATTTCGATTACAAAAGAAGCTCCTAACTACAACAGTAGAGGTTAATACCGAATAAACAAAAAAAGGTCAGCAAATATAAGCTGACCTTTTTTTGTTTATACTTCATCTGTTTTTCTTCTCAGATAGTTATAGATTTCAATTTGTGAACGACAAGGTTCCTTGTCATTTGTAACGTATCGGTTGTTCAGTTCATTGTTTAAAATACGGGCCTTTACATTATCACGCAGCTGGATCTGCAACATATCTTTGATTTCATCCCTGATTTTTTTACTGTTGATTTTGACGGCTGCTTCTATGCGATGATCCAAATTTCTAGTCATCCAATCTGCCGAAGAGATATAGGTCACTTCTTTGCCAGCAGCATAGAAATACATGACCCGAGCATGCTCTAAAAATTCGTCAACAATACTGATCGCGTTGATTGGTTTTTTAAATTTTGTCTGATTGGTTGCGCAGTAAATCCCTCGTACGATCAGATCAATCTGTACCCCAGCTTCTGCAGCATCGTATAATTTTTTGATCAGAATACGGTCGCTGAGCGAATTTACTTTTAAGATGATACGTGCTTTTCGTCCCGCTTTCACTTCCTCAATTTCTTTATCGATATAGTGAATGATTCCATTGCGCATATCTGTCGGACAGATGAGCAGGCTATTGCAATTTTTAATGACCTCAGCGGGATTGCTTTTTGGTTTTTTTAGGAAATGAAAGACTTTGTTAATATCTGCCATGACGCTTCTATTGCTGGTCAGTAAACAGTAATCGCCATAGAGCTTGGCTGTCTTTTCATTGATGTTGCCCGTACTTACAAAACCATATTGAATGGTTTTGGCACCTACTCTCTTTTTAATGATACAGAGCTTGGCATGTACCTTTTTATTAGGAACACCTGTTAAAACTCGAATACCTTCAAGTTCTAGTTTTTCTTTCCAATATAGATTGTTCTCTTCGTCAAACCGTGCTTGTAGTTCAAGCATAACGGTGACGTCTTTACCATTTCTAGCGGCATTGATCAGTGCGTTGACGATTTTACTATTGGAGGCAAGTCGATAGGCAGTGATTTGAATGGTCTTGACATCTGGATCCATTGCTGCCTCGCGCAGTAGATCGATCACGGGGCGGAAAGTGTGGTATGGAAACGAAAGCAGGATATCTTTTTTGATGATAATATCTGTAATCCGCTGTGTTTTGTTCAGTTGAGGATGTGTAAATCCAGGATTTGTAATGGGCAGGTTGGGTTGCTTAAAAACATTTGGAAAGTCCATAAAATGTTTGAAATTATGAATTTTCTGACCCGGTATAATATTATCTTTTTTTGTTAACTGTAATTTCTTGATTAAAAATTCCACCAGCTTTGGATCCATTTCTTTATCAAAAATAAAGCGGGTCGTTTTACCTTTTCTCCTATTTTTGATGCCTTTGGATATTTTTTCAGCCAGTGTGGTATTGATATCATTGTCTAGGTCAAACTCTGCATCTTTAGTGATTTTAAAGACATGTGCATGAAATTCATCGAATCCAAAATAAGAAAAGATATAGGGAAGATTGAATTTGATGATATCCTCTAATAAGATAATATGTTTTTCCTTTGCCGATGCAGGTAGGATTACAAAACGTCCGTTTAAGGTCGTCGGGATTTCGATAATTGCAAATTTTGTTTCATATTCCCATTCTCGTTTGCTCATGGAGATACCCAGATAAAGACTTTTATCTCGAAGATAGGGCATAGGGCGGCTATCATCCAGCAATAATGGGATGACGTTAGATTCGACTTCTTCTGAGTAAAAGTTACGAACAAATTCTTCCTGTTTGAGGTTGAGTTGGCTGGCATCTTTGATGTAAACATGCTGTTGTGCCATTTCTTTTTGTATCAACGCCCAAAAATTATCAAATTTTTTCTGCTGTTTAATGACAATGGTATTGACCTCATCGAGTATGATCTGTGGATCTTCAAAAAAGGAGGTGTTCGCTTCCTTGTCTTTGATATCGATTGCGCGTTTTAAGCCCGGTATGCGTACTCTAAAAAATTCGTCCAGGTTATTGGAAAAGATTCCTAAGAATTTGATTTTCGAAGGTAGAGGGACTGTTTCATCAGCAGCTTCTTGTAGCACTCTGCTATTAAAACTTAACCAGCTTACATCTCTAGGAATGAATTTTCTTGCCATATTTTTTTAATACTTCTTTTTATTCGATTAGCCTCAAATGTAAATTTACTTAATTAATGTAGTATTTTAATAGTATTAAATAATTGTTAAATCTACGTGTAGTAACAACTCTTTAATACTATTAATGGGTCTATTGACCTGTTATACGGACCTGAATTCCCGTTGAATGGGATGACATTTCTGGTGCATATAGATTTTGGATACTAGTGATTCCATTTGAAAATATACCCGCATTATTTGCTTTCAATTCGTATTCAAATACATAGCTTCCCTGTGGTAAATAGTCGATAAAGAAATTCGTTGCGGCATCTTTTGTGCTTTCATAATAACCAAAACCTTGTTTGTATTGATAGGTTGACGTGACATTGGTGGGTTCAAATCCGGATGCGCGCATATCTTTTAGATGGATGAATGACAGACTTCTATCAGTCTTTATCGTAATACGTACTTTGACAATATCTCCCAGTTGAATGGGTGTTGCAGCTGTTATGGGTACGAGTACTTCTTTCAACTGTACAATTTTCTTGAGATATAAATCTTTTTGTAAGTTAATGGTGGAAGAGGCGGACTGTATCTGATCTAATTGCTCAAAATACTGATAATACAGACCTCCCAGTGCAATACCTGGACTTGTTTTTGAAATCTCTACGTGACCAAGTGCTGGTTTAATTTCTTTTTTCAGCCAACTTTCTTTTATATAACCAGAACCAATTTGTTTTGATATCTGAATGTTATCTAATGGCTTTCCTGCTACTTTTATCGTCATTGCTTCTGGAGCATCTAACCAGTTTTCACCATAGTTGATTAAGGCATCAACAGCTGCAACCGTCGCTTTGGTTGAATTCCAGTGACGCACTTGCTTATTTTTGATCAGCCAGATCTTCATGTTTTCAATGGCTTTTTTATCTTGGCTTACTTCGTCAAACGCTTGTATCAATTGGGACTGTGTCTCGATTGGTGCTTCGTACCAAGACCAGCCGGCCTGATTTTGATTCCAGTACATGCCTTTTTCGACTGATTCAACAGATTTTTGTTGCAATTGTTTGATGACCAGTGCAGCGGATTCTTTTAAGTTGTAGCGGTTTAAAATTAGGGCTACTTTGGCTTGTGTAGCTATACTATAGTTAAGCTTGTCCTTATCGATCTCCTTTATAAAATAGGCAATAGCTGCTTCCAATGGTGCATTTTTCTCCACAGCAGGAGAGCTGCTTCTGACCAGTAGATATTCGATACCTTGATCAATACTCGGTTTCAGCTTATTGTCTTGCTGGTAACGAGACCAATGATATAAAATCTCATTGTCTAAAAATGCGATGCCTTTTGTCATAATCGGTTTAACAGTATTTGTTAAATCAAATTCGGCAATGATTCCTTTGGCATGCAATTTATTGATCCCATTAAGAATATAGGTCGAGATGTGGAAACTTTCATTGCCTCCGGGGTACCATGAAAAACCACCGCGTGCTGACTGTAAGGCCGCCAGTTTGGCTATATCGGTAGTCAAGGTGTTTTTAAGCGTATTTTGATCAAACAGAAGCGCAATATTCTTCATGGTTTCTTCTTCATTAATTGCTTCTTGTAACCAAGGTGTTTCTTGGATCAGGATCGCTTTCAATTCTTCATTGATGCGTAATTTTGATTGCAGCTGCTGCTGATCTTTCCATCGGTCAAACACAAGCTTTATTTTTGGATGCTGATTGACCAGATGGGCAGAAAATGAGTTGAGATAGAATTTACTAAAAATAGATTCCGATGATTCATATGGGTATTCATTGACATAGGGTAGAGCAAATAAGGCATGGTAGATCGGATTGCTCGTTAACTCCAATGTATAGCGATACGGTTCGGCTGTGGTCGAAGTATGTTGTAAATTTTTCATTTCAAATGACTTCGACTGCCCTTCTCTGACAGCTATAGGTAGTGTTTCTGTAACCAGCATGCTGTTTTTTAAAACCGGGATAGTCGATTCTTCACCATCAGAGAAATTACCGCCTTGTGCCACGATACGGTAGGTGATTGCTTCCATATTTTTAGGAACCGTTATTTCCCAACTGGTACGCTCACTTCCTTTGGCGGTGACCATGATTTGTTTTACAGGTATTTTCACCGTTAATGGAGTCATCGTCATGGCATCAAACAGTTCTAGGGTAACGGATGTTTTTAAATCATGTGTAGATAAGTTATTGACTTGAGCTTTGATTGTTATCTGATCGGCTTCTCTGAAGAATCGGGGCATATTGGGTACGATCATCAGATCTTTTTGTGTTTCGACAAAATCTGTATAGTTGCCGATAGCCAGTTCTTTACTGTGCGCGATTGCCATAAACTTCCAACGGGTTAAACTTTCTGGAGAATCAAAGCTGAATGCAGCATGCCCATCTTTATCTGTGCGAAGTTGAGGTAAGAAAAATACAGTCTCCTGTAGATTTTTACGGATCTGAATGGGGTTTTCGTCTTTATTTGTATTGATCTGCTGTTGACCGCCTGCTGCTACTACCACTACTTCTTCCAGCAAAGGAGATGCTGCATCCGAAGATTGGTCGGCACTCTGTGTGATGGCCTTATCGGCAAGCATTTTAGCTTCTGGCACGATGCTCATTGCTTTGTTAGATAATGCTCCTCTGATCATAATCGATCCTGTAGAGGACATGCGTCTGGTACGGCTAAAATCATCGTTATTGATATTGAATCCAAAATTCTTAAATCGATCGTAATCCAATGCCGTACTAAAATTAAACTCTGCGAAATTTTGGATTGCAGTACTTCTACTCAGATTATTGTAATACGACCAACCTCGATAGGATGGATAAGAATAGGGGTTAAGATAAAATGAAAAATCATTGCTTGTCACATCTTTAAGCTTATCCAGGGATGCATCGTACATATTGACCAACAGTTCCGAAGCAATCTGCTCGCCTTTTTTTCCTTTAATGACCAATTCCCAAGTCTCTTTTTGTCCGGGATAGAGTTTGTTTCTAAAGGTCTTTGTTTCAATGACAAGCGCAGGGATATCTTGCTTTACAGGCAATACAACAGTTTTGCTGAAGAGCTGACCATTTTTAAGTCCTGTGAAATTTAAGATCAAGCTATTCTTATTTGTTTTAGGGATCTTAATTTGAAAACTTGTTTTCGTTTTTGAAATGACTTTAAAGTCTATTTGTTCATCTTCGGAAGAAGTCATGTTCAGCTGCAGGAAATCAAAATCCGTCTTGAGCGTTATTTTAGCCAGATCTGAGATTTGATAATTCGGCTTATCAGCTGCAACCATCAACGGAGATTTTTCATCTGACTGCAGGTTATCGTTGGTGATTTCCATAAAACGTTCACTGCGGATCGTATCTTCAACAACAATTGAAATTGCCTCCAATTTATATTTACCGACTAGATCAGTCTGATTAGGAAGTTTGATCTTATTGGATCTTGCGAGATCAAACTCCGTTTCATAAACAACGGTATAGCTGTCTTCCTTTTTATATTCGCTACCATAGGGTTCATATGGAAATTTTGCTAGAAATTCGTTCTCAGGTATACTATTGTAGTAACTAAAATCATGCGTGATATAAAATGATGGCGACACGATAAGACGTGGGTTTTCTATTCTTTTTTTCAGCATAAATTTACCCGATGCTGGAACTTTTTGTCCAGATAGATTAAGTGCAGTGATGGTGATCGAATCCAGAGCACGAGCATCACTTTGCTCAGGACCATCTATCAAAAGTGTAAAGGGAATATTTCCAATCGTTAGGCTGGTTGTACTTTCGTTGGTTTCACCATTAGCATCCATAATGGAAGCTTCGATATGGAAGGATTGTGTATATCTCAACTTACTGTCAAACTCTTCGGGTATCTCACTTTTAAAATTAATCTTAAAGTTTCCTTCATTATCCGTTTTTATGGTATCGACCTGGATGATCTCACTCAGCGTACGGTTTATTATTCGATCGTAGACATCATAAGGTCTCATTCTATTTTCTACTTTGTTGATGGAATAAGCAACAGTAGCATTGGATACTGCAACTCCGCTAAAAGTTTTCGCCTTTCCTGTGATGGATATGGAGTCGCCCAATGATTTTTTATCTTTAAACTCATCAAAAGTTACTTCAAATTTTGGACGTTTATACTCCTCCACGCTGAAGTTATAGTTTTGATTGATCCCATCGCCTGTAATTCGGATATCATATTGACCGGTGATATTGCCTGTGTTTAGGACAAAGGAACCTGCTACTGAACCAAATTCATTGGTAACCAGTGTCTTTTCGTCAACACGTTGATTGTTGGTATCGTAAAGTCCTACGATGACGCGTTTGTCTGGTGTAGTGGCATATTTCGTCTTGTCGTAATTCTTGTATACAATCGTTTTGAAATAGACAATCTGACCAGGTCTATAGATGGATCGGTCGGTGAATACTTTTGCATCGTAACGGGTCTCTTCATGGTCCTTCACTGTCGGATAATAATACGAATTGAAAGGAATGAACACCGGTTCATCGTTAATTCTTAAAAATAAGTTTCTATTTTGGTTTTTATTGTTAAAAATACCATTCTTGTCTGTGCTTTCAGCTACTTGTAGATCAAATTTATCTTGACGTAGGTTGTAAAATTTCAAAGAGGCATTTGCTTGCTGTGCACCTGTCTCGCGATCTACGATCAGTACAACTTGATCTTCTTGCAGCATTGCATACTTACTGTAATTTAACTTTAAGTAACCGTAGCAGTCCTGTGCGTTATAGCCCTTTTCTAGTGGAGAAGAGGCGTAGACAATGGTATAAGTACCTGCTTCTAGTGCTGGAAGCAACAAAGTTGTTTCGTGACCTACCTGATCTTTAAAATCTTTGACTTCAAAAATGCCTTCTTTTACGGTAATATTATGCTGGATGAAGGTGTTGATATTGTCCCACAGTGTACTGTCATTAGCTCGACGTATGTCTGACTGAAATTGATCTAAAATATTTTTTGGACGTATTATTTTATAGTAGATTTTATTGGTGTTCTGGTGTGTGACCTTCATCAAAGCTTCTTTATTTGCGGTAGTAGTTGCTTTAGATTCGAGTGTTATAACGGGTTTAAAGATGTTTTGACGAATCGAGGTGAGGTAATCTTTTGTGCTTACACTGTCGGCAAGAGGTAAGTATGTTTCTATCTTTTTTAATAAGATATCGATATGTTGCTGCTGATTGACTGCGACGGTATTTGCCTTATTTTTGTAGATGTTGATGTTATCTACGATCATGATTTCTTTAAGTGCCGTATGCTTATAGGTTGCGATCCAATTTTCTAAAACCTGTACTCTAGAAGAATCTTGGGTGTTTTTCCTCCGTAATAATTGGTATTTATTGAATAGATAAGCATCCGTATTTTTACCTTCATGGATGTTGACTAGATCTTGGTATAAGCTATCCACTTTTTGGGTATTGCGATCTGCTTTATTTCGAGATAAAGAAATTTGGTAGGGTTGATTTTCTTGCAGTAGATCAATATAATCGTAGACAGCAATGTCATATAGCGTCGGTAGGTAAGAGGGATTTGGCGACTCAATGAGTTTGATCCATTTACCTTTAGGCTCCTGCAAGAGCATGTCTTTTTCTATTAGGGCATTTTTATATAAAGATTTGATCTTCTCTTCAAATTGTTTACTTGTCCAAAAAGTAAAATCTTCTTTCGTACCGCCTTGTACTTCCGTACGTTGATTGATGCTGTAATAATTAGTGATAAAATAATCGTTATAATTACGAGCTTGTTGAATGGTTAAAATAGCTTGCGCAGTTTTATTCTTAAGCTGTTTAATTTTGAGATCAAATTCTTGAATGACTTTTAACTTGATATCCGAATCATCTGAGGTTTGTATGTTTACCTTTTGGCGATATAAAAAAGCTTTTACTTGCTCATCATACCAATCTTTTTTCACAGCCTCGTCTTCGATTTTAGTCAGGATAGGGGATATTTCTTTCCAAAATTGATTGTCAGCTAAACTATCTATCTGCTTCCAGAGTAGTGATAGATTATGTTTCTTTTGTGCGTCTGCGTGTGATATGCACAATAATGTGAGGATGAAAAGGAGTATTTTTCTCATGATAAAGCCTATAGAAAATAAAAAAAGAGAATACGATCTGTATTCTCTTTAAACTTAGATAAATTTACTTGGATATACAATACAATTGCATGGATATCAATACCAGTAATTTTGGATGAAATAGTGCTCGTCGATATTTCACGATCCGATCTGCGTGTGAGGCATCTCGTGAGCTGTTTAGTTTCTTTCTGAGGATTACTCAATTTAAATCCTCATGTTGTTTGTTATTTATTTGTTCCTGATTTTTTGGAGATCTGAATGGCTTGAAACTGCTTTCCATCATAGTGTGGAGCCTCTACGGTAAGGGAAGTAGGATAGGGGGCGTTTTTATCAAAAAAGTAAGCCGTTGTGGAACTTCCATAATCGTTTACAGGGAGCACATCAATACATGCCTGATAGTCTGCTTGCGCTGGATTACCGACTGAAATCGCATATATGCGAATGATGCCACCTTTATTTTGCTCATTTCTGACAAATGCCACTTCCTTAAAATCACCAGGAAGATCTTCAATACTTTTTTGTGTAAAGGAATCCTTGAGCATAAATGCTAAGATTGCTAGAATGGGTATGATGATTAACCATACCCTTTTATTTTTTTTCATTAAACGGAATGTAGTTATAGTGATATGGTAATTCCTAATAGTTTGTAAAACTCCTTTAGGATAGCTTGGTGACCAGGCCACGCTGGTGAAGTAACCAAATTGCCATCAACGATGGCTTGATCTGCAGGGATATTTTTCCATGTTCCTCCTGCCAGTTCAATATCTGGTCCTACTGCGACGTAGGCTGTCAGTGTACGACCTTGAAGTACTTTGGCTGCTGTCAATACTTGGATACCGTGACAGATCGCAGCTACTGGCTTATTGTGGTCAAAGAAATATTTCGTTATTTCTAAGACGCGTTTGTTTAAACGGATATACTCTGCCGAACGACCGCCCGCGATATAAAGACCATCATATTCTTCCAATTGTATCCCATCAAAATCTTTATTGATTGCAAAATTGTGTCCACGCAACTCTTTATAGGTTTGATCTCCTGTAAAATCATGGACAGCAGTAGGTACTACATCTCCTTTTTTGCGATCTGGCGCAACGGCATCGACATGAATACCCACTGCACCCATCGCCTGAAAAGGAACCATCGCTTCGTAGTCTTCTACGAAATCACCGACAAGTAATAATATTTTCTTTGCCATAAATTTATATTTTAATACTTCCAAGATACAAAAAAAGTCACAGATGACTATGACTTTTTCTGTTAAGTTTTGATTAATCTAAAGAAGCTGCTTTCTCTTTAAGCGCACGTTTGGTCGCTCGTACTTTAGCCTCCAATTTGCTTCTATACTCGATATTGGTCACGCCTTTACCGGCTTCAAAATTACTTCCAAAATGGGGTAATGAAAAGGAGTCTAGTACTTCTGCGCCATCCCATGCAATTCTATTAACCGCTGTGGTCAGGACAGTAGATCCACCCATCGGCCCAGGACTGGTAGCCAGTAAAAAAACAGGCTTGCCATTGAATGTTTTGCGATCTGAAATGCGTGAAACCCAATCAATGATATTTTTATAGCCCACATTATAGGATCCATTATATTCTGCTATTGATATGAGCAAGAAATCGGCTTCATCGATTTTAGCAGCAAAATCAAGTGCTAACTGCGGAATCCCAGATTCGATTTCCCTATCGATCGAATATAAGGGCATCTCGTAATCATTTAAATCTAAAATATCGATGACATCGTCTACTTCTTTGTAGTATTTGGAAACTGAAGTAACAAATGTTTTGTTAATGGAATTTCTGCTATTACTAGCAGCAAATGCTAATATTTTCATGCTATAGTTAAATTTTGATGTTCAAACGTACAGTATTATTTTTATGATTTTGTCAAATCAATGTTGAAACGTCTAAAAGTATGTATTTATTGACCTAGATCAAGATTAAAGCGTTCGTACATCCCTAAGAAACCGGTCAGACCTCCCGTGTGGATGACCAGTATGCGGTCATCTGTTTTAAAATAATCTTGTGCGATTAAATCATCGAGAGCAAAGAAAAGTTTACCGGTATAAGTAGGTTCAATCATGATCCCTGTACGCGAGACAAAGTGTTCAACAAATTGGATCAGCTGCGGTTTGGTTTTTGCATATCCTCCAAAATGATAATCGGTATGTAAGGTTACGGGAGAGGCGTGGGGATGTATTTTTTGAATTTCATCTTGAATAAAATCTCCTCCTTTCAAAACTGGAATGCCATGCACCTGTGTTGGCAAGCCTGCTGTTGATACGGCATGTTGAATGCCTGCAATTGTTGTTCCTGTTCCGCAGGCACAGAAGATATGATCGTAGGTGTCCTGTAGGGAAGATACAATTTCTTCACATCCCTGTGAACCAAGAGTGCCATGTCCACCTTCGTCAATGAAATAAGCTTGGGGATCTTGATGGAAATGTGTCTCGAAAAGTGCGGATTTGTGTTTATAATCGGAGCGATCGGTATAGATGAGCTCCATCCCGAATAATCTGCACATGGCAAGGACTGGATTATTTATTCCAATATCGGCACGTAAGAAAGCTGTTGTTTTGAAATCAAAGGTGGCACCTGCACAAGCTGTTGCCAAAATATGATTAGACCATGCACCTCCAAAGGTGACCAAATGATTTTTATTTTGTGCTAATGCAGCCTGAATATTGAACTTTAATTTTCGCCATTTATTACCAGATATAAAGGGATGAATCAGATCATCGCGCTTTATGCTGACCTCTATAGACTTTTTTTGCCAGTCTGGAAGGCTTATTTTCTGCTCGGGGCTATAAAAATTAAAAGATATCATACACTATTATGTACAAAGTTAGTAGATTTTGTATGAATTAGGTTATTTTTGTACGATGGCTGAAAATTTAGAGTTACAAGAGCAAGATGATCAAGAGTTATTTGAGCATTTGCGTATAGAGGTAGATAAAGGACAAGCGTTACTGCGCATCGATAAATTTCTGATGAATAGAGTAGAGAATGCATCTCGAAATAAAATTCAGGCTGCTATTGAAGCGGAGTCCGTATTAGTAAACGAAAAGCCTGTAAAGGCAAGTTATAAAGTGAGACCGCTTGATGTCATCACTGTAGTCTTGCCAGATCCCCCAAGAGATACCGAAGTTTATCCAGAAGATATTCCTTTGGATATTATTCATGAAGATAATGATGTTTTGATTGTCAATAAAGAGTCGGGTATGGTCGTTCATCCTGGTTTTAATAATTATACTGGAACATTGGTCAATGCTTTAACGCATCATATTCAACAATTACCACAGTTGCCCGGCAATTCGGATCGTCCAGGCTTAGTGCATCGGATCGATAAAGATACTTCAGGATTATTGGTGATCGCTAAGAACGAAAAATCAATGACGCACCTAGCGAAACAATTTTTTGATCACAGCATCACCCGAAAATATATTGCGTTGGTCTGGGGAGATATTAAAGAAGATGGTACTATAACGGGCTATATCGGACGTCATCAAAAAGATAGACGTATCATGGCAATGTATGATAACGAAGCCAACGGACGCTGGTCGGTGACTCATTATCGGGTGCTGGAACGTTTGGGATATGTGACGTTGATCGAGTGTCAATTGGAGACTGGAAGAACACACCAGATCCGTGCACACATGCAGTCGATTGGACATCCTTTATTTAACGATGCTATGTATGGAGGTGACAAGATTATTAAAGGAACAGTCTTTACAAAATATAAGCAGTTTGTAGAAAATTGTTTTAAAATATTACCTCGTCAAGCTCTTCATGCACAGGTAATTGGATTTGTGCATCCAAGTACGAAAGAAAATGTTAAATTTGAAGTACCATTGCCAGAAGATTTTCGTTTAGGATTAGAGAAATGGCGCAATTATGCAGCTTTATCAAAACCAACTGAGGAATAATAATACGTATACTTACGATGCCAACAACATATATCAATTTTAACGGTAACATAGTACCAGAAGAACAAGAAATTTTCTCTATCGAAAATAGAGCAGCACGTTATGGCGATGGCTTGTTTGAAACGATGCTGTTTAAAGATGGTGAAATTAGGTTCTTAAACTTTCATGTGGAAAGATTACAAAAAGGAATGACGGCTTTGCATCTTGAAGATGCCAATCTGTTTGATGAATTTTTCTTTCGCTCAAAAGTTGAAGAACTGATACGTAAAAATAATATGGTCGGTCAGCTCGTTCGTATCCGCTTGACCGTGTTTCGGAATGGTGGTGGTTTATACAGTCCCACTACGAATAAACCTTCCTATGTCTTTCAAGTGTCCAGACCTGAGCCCAATCTAAAGGATAAAAAGGTAGGCTTGATCGTCGATTTATATACGGAATATAAAAAACCATTTAGTGATTTATCGAAAATTAAATCCCTAAATTCTCAGATTTATGTTTTAGCTGGTATCCACAAGAAAAAGATGGGTTTTGACGATGTGCTGTTGTTGAACCAAGAAGGATTTCTTTGTGAAGCGCTGAGTTCAAATATATTTGTACATTATGAGAAGACGCTCTATACGCCTGCTCTATCTGAAGGATGTATTGAAGGGGTCATGAGACGTGTTGTGATCGATATGGCAATAGATGAGGGGATAGAAGTGGTAGAGGCTCAAATAAGTCCACAGATCATGAAGGAAGCTGAAGAGATTTTCTTGACGAATGCTGTTCAAGGTGTACAGTGGGTAATGGGATATAAGCAAAAAAGATATTTTAATAAGATATCCAGAATATTGCAAAATAAATTGCAAAGCTGGAATTATAATGATGCGGAATAGCGGTATATAATAGCTGTTTTTTAAACAATTAAGCTCCTAAAATAATCTATATTTTAGGAGCTTAATTGTTTTATGGATCTAAAGGTATGGCTATTTTATTTATCGTGCTCGCATCTATTGGCGACGATAGATCACAATAGACTATTTTTTAGATTTATTTCTCTTGACCAAGAGGTAAGAGAAATAGAGAAGGACCATCCAGATGGGGATCAATTCTACCGGAACTTTCATCCCTGTGATCCACATAATAAAAAGCACTGCGATTAAAAACAGGATGCAGATGTAATTGCTAAGGGGATATAGAAAGGATGGAAATTTGGTCTTGATGCTTCGCTGTATTTTATCTTTCTTAAAGTAAAAATGCGTGATGGTAATCATCACCCAATTGATAATTAATGAGGATACTACTAATGACATTAAAATTTCCAGCGCATCTTGCGGCATGATTTTATTGATCACCACGCAGATGGCGGCAAATAATGCTGAAACAAGGATCGCATTGACAGGAACATGATTTTTACTTAACTTATTTAGAAACTTTGGCGCATTTCCCTGACTTGCTAAACCATAAAGCATTCTACTATTGCTGTAAACACTGCTGTTATAGACAGATAAAGCAGCCGTTAATACAATTAAATTCAATACATTGGCTATTAAACTTGTTGCATACACCGTTTTTCCAAATATGGAAAATTGAAAACTTTTTAACGAGTCAAATACGGTCACAAAGGGGCTTGTGTCGGCAGTGATCTGTTGCCATGGCGATAGTGCAAATAAGATAATCAGGGCTCCGACATAAAAGATCAAAATCCTGTAGATCACCTGATTGGTTGCTTTTGGAATATTCTTCTCTGGATTTTCAGCCTCTGCAGCGGTTATACCGACTAATTCTAGACCTCCAAATGAAAACATGATCAACGCTATTGCTGCCAGTAGTCCTTCATAGGTACCTTCACTATTTTGAGATAGCCATCCTTTTGGAAAAAAGCCACCATCATTATACAAGTTGCTGATCGACGATTGTGGGCTTCCTGTACCACTGATCAGTAGGTAAGATCCGAATACGATCATCGCAATGATGGCAATGACTTTGACGATGGAAAACCAAAATTCGGCTTCTCCGTACACCTTGACAGAAGCGAGGTTGAGCGCATTAATAATAAAGAAGAAGAATAGGCTAGAAGTCCAGAGTGGTATTTCGGGCCACCAAAATTGGATGTAAACACCTATAGCGGTCAATTCAGCCATGCTGACCAATATATACAGTACCCAATAATTCCAGCCAGAAGCATATCCAGCAAATGATCCCAGATATTTATTGGCGAAAAAGCTAAAACTTCCAGAGACAGGTTCTTCAACAACCATTTCACCAAGTTGACGCATAATGAAAAATGCGATAATACCTGCTAATGCATAACCTAAGATGACAGAAGGACCGGCTAGTATAGCAGCCTTACCAATACCTAGGAATAGTCCCGTTCCAATTGCACCGCCTAAGGCGATCAGTTGAATGTGTCGATTTTGGAGACCTCTTTTTAATTCGTTATTTTCTTTTGGAGTTTGATCCACGTATTTGTTTTTTTATAAAGTGAATATACGGGCTAATTTTTAGATAAGCTAATATAGTATTTATCTAGAAATAATAAGACATGAAGTGTGTATGTTGACACGTGATCAGATCAATTATGGCCTATTATTATTCAAAATTGATGATGTACCGATCTAAAAGTAGGGTTGTTAGGGAGACCATATGGAATGCAAAAACCGTTGACATCTGATATGAACAACGGTTTTTGCTGATTGACAAATATCTTATTGCAAGGTGTAAAACCCAGGCAATATTGACGTTATGAATTATTTTTTTTCTTGAACATCGGGTTGCTTCATATCGCAACCACAACCTTTTCCACAGCTTTTCTTACCACTAAATGAAGCACGCATGGATTTTGAAAAATAGATTACTGCCGCAATAATAATTGCTCCAACGATGATATATTGAATAATTAAATTTGTCATAATATATTATTTTAATGCCTGATAGGCGATCAAAGCTGCGATATAAGCCAAGCCTGTCATAAAACCCAGTTGTATCAAGGTCCATTTCCATGATGCGGTTTCTTTTTTTACAATTGCAATTGTACTCATACATTGCATGGCGAAAGCGTAAAATAGTAACAGGGAAACTCCTGATGCAAGATTATATGCCGGTAGGCCTGTATTTCTGTTTACCTCAGCTCGCATTTTACTTAATATGGTTCTTTTAGAAGCGTCGTCTTCAATATCTGCATCATCACCAATACTATACACTGTAGCCATGGTCCCAACAAACACCTCACGTGCTGCAAATGACGATATCAGACCAATTCCCATTTTCCAATCATAGCCCAATGGTTCTACAATAGGCTCAATTACCATGCCCAGATAACCTAAATAGGAGTGTTCTACTTTGTAAGAGGAGATTTCATGATCGAGGTCTTCATCGGATAGGTTAGGGTTATTTTGCGTGACGATCTCTTCTGCATTTTTAAATTTGTCGCCAGGCCCAAAACTTCCGAGCGCCCATAGGATGACTGAAATGGCTAAAATAATTTTACCGGCACCAAAAACAAAACTGGATGATTTGTCCCAAACGTTTAAGAACAGATTCTTCCAATCCGGGAATTTATAGGTCGGCAATTCAAAAATCAAAAATGACTTATGTTTTGTTTTAATGATTTTATTGAGCAACCATGCTGATCCCAATGCAGCTAAAATACCTAAGATATAAAGCGCAAAAAGAATCATTCCCTGAATATTAAAACCTAAAAATTTGGTATCAGGGATCACTAATCCAATGATCACGATATAGATCGGTAGTCGTGCAGAACAGGTCATAAACGGCGTCACAAGCATCGTTACCAAGCGTTCTTTGCTGTTTTCAATATTACGTGCAGACATCACTGCTGGCACAGCACAGGCAACACCTGAAATCAAAGGGATGACAGATTTTCCGTTTAGTCCAAAAGGTCTCAACCAACGATCCATCAAGAATACGACACGGCTCATATAACCTGTTTCTTCCATTAGGGAGATAAAGATGTAGAGGATGACAATCTGAGGAACAAAAATAACAATCCCACCAATACCCTTAATAATACCATTGGACAGCAAATCAGGAAGAGGTCCTGCAGGCAATGTGCTCTGTACATATGCCGCCAAATCCGCAAATTGAGTATCAATGAAATCCATCGCTGGACCCGACCAGTTATAGATCCCCTGGAAGATCAAAAATAGGACTCCAAAGAAAATCAGGTAGCCCAAAACCGGGTGTAGGAGAATTTTGTCAATACCATTGGTTACGCTTTTTAAATCTAGATCTTTTAAAACGATGGTACTTAAAGCCTGTTCCAGATTTTTGTTTCGCTGTACAGATTCTTGTTTTTGAAGTACTTGTGGACTGACGTTGTGATTTTTTCTAATATTTGCTAATGCTGCATTTTTTTCATCTGAGAGAAACTCTACGTTGCCTTTGGCTAAATATTGCCATGTGCTGTATTCGTTTTCCAGTGGAAATAGCTTTTTTGCTTCGTTTACCGCTAAAGTGTATTCGGTAGGGATATCAAAATTGCCAATATATAATGGGGGTACAGCATCAAAAGCAGCGATCAGTTTGTCAATCCCTGCGCCGGTTCGCGCATTGGTCTGAAAAACCTTCGTTTTTAACAATAGTTCCAGTTTAGCAATATCAATCTGAATTCCTTTGGCCTTTGCCTCATCGATCATGTTGATGACGAAGATGGCAGGTAGGCCCAGTTCTCGTGCTTGTTGATAAAGTATGATCGATCTTTTTAAATTGGAAGGTTCTCCAACGACAACGATTAAATTTGGCTTTAATTTGTTGTTTTGATCGACAAGAATATTAAAGACTACCTCTTCATCCAACGAGTTTGGAAATAAAGTGTAGGTACCCGGTAAATCAATGATTTTATATGTTTTGTTGTTCGCAGTTAATGAGCCTTCGCGTTTTTCAACAGTAATACCAGGATAGTTTCCAACTTTCTGATTGAGTTTTGTAATACGATTAAACAGGGATGTTTTACCCACATTTGGATTCCCCAAAAGTGCAATAATAGGATTGTTCATTTATTTTGGATCGATAATGATTACCTTGGCTTCAGATTTTCTGATAGCAATCAATGAGTTACTAGCAATTATGTTTAGACACATTGGACCATTTAATGGGGCAATATGTTTGACTTCAATTTCGGTCCCAGGGAGGAATCCCATTTCATAAAACTTAGCGGGAATGTCATTCGAATTCAAATCAACTATGATCGCTCTTTGTCCCTTTTTTAGCTTGTCTAAACTAGATTTATCGCGCATTATTTCTGTGAATATGTAATTTTCAAATATAAGAATTTAATCTGATTTAGAATGATTCTAATATAATTCTTATACATTTATGATAAATATGTGATATATTTAAAATATGAAAATTGATGAAGCCATACAAGTGAATAAATTTAGTACGGAGTGGCAACGCGCCACTGTTAACCTATTGTACACAAGTAACTGGGTAACTGCGCTTTTAGAGAAGCGGGCGGAACAGAAGCAAATTACATTACGTCAATTCAACGTCTTACGGATATTACGAGGGCAATTTCCGACTCCTGTTACTAATAATTTGATAAAATCAAGGATGTTGACCAATACGCCTGATATATCCAGATTGATAGATCGATTGGTTATTAAAGGATTGGTCGATCGCTGTAAGTCCAATGCCGATAAGCGTGCTGTCAATCTGTTGATCACAGAGGCTGGGCTCAACGTCTTGGAAGAATTGGAACAAGATATGCTGCTGAATGATATATTGCCCAATCATCTTTCAGAATCGGAATGTCTCCAATTGAACGAACTTTTAGATAAATTTAGAGGAAGCCCAGATCCTGAAATAAAAAATATTTAATGATGATGATCCTCATGATCATGACTGTGATCATGATCATGATTTATTTCTTGTGGATGATCGCCAGAAGAATGACTGTGGTCATGTCCATCAAATAGAAAATTCATCAGTGCTATTGCAACTCCAACAAAAACAGCGATCATTTTCTTCTTATTGAATTTATGGTGATCTGCAGATCCCGATTCAAATAATATCGTTGTTGATATATGTAAAAATATACCAATGACGACAGCCATGATTTTATCAAAATACTGTTGAATATTGCCAATTTCTCCTGTACTGATCGCTTTGCTGAAGGAGAAACCCAGTGGGGTCATCGCCGCAAAAACAATTAAAAGTGTCGTAATACTCCTTTTGGAAAGATGTGTGCTGATGAGCAAACTCCCCAATGCGAATGCTGCTGGAATATGGTGGATCGCGATACCAAAAACCAACTCTGTTTGATGGGTTGCCGCCAATGGCATACCTTCTAAAAAGGCATGTAGACATAAACTGATCATAATGCCCATGGGGAAAGCATGATGATGTCCTTCTTCATGATGCAGATGGCCATGCTCGATACCTTGAGAAAACTGCTCTAAGATGAGTTGAAACAAAAAACCACCTAAGACATATATCCCTAATATTTCTGCATCCGTAGTACGTGTCTGATATACATGAGGTATCAGGTGCAAAACGGTGATTGCAAATAGATATGCACCACTAAAGGATAGTATTAATTTTAGTAAATTCGTATTATTTCTTTTGACAAAGAAGACCGCCAAACCACTCGCTAATGCGGAGAAAAATAGAATACTGACTAAGATGATTGCGCTCATTTGGCTATTACAGGATTAAAGAATTCTGGTTTTATTTTTTTAAAGATATATCCCATTGCTAAACCGATCAATATCCCTAAAATGGCTCCACATAAAATATCAAATGGATAGTGAACACCCACATAAATCTGCGATATGGAAATTAATGTCGCCCATGTGATACATAACCACATCGCATGTTTCCATTTTCTTCTGAATAATACGATCCAGAAAAATGCTAGAGCAAAATGATTGGTCGCATGTGAAGACGTGAAACTAAAACCTGAACCACATCTCACCCGAATATTGACCTCTTGTTTAAATACAATATCATTGCATGGTCTTACGCGCTTAATTGATTTTTTAATCAAATGGGATGATACTGCATCCGATGCTCCAAATGTAGCCAATGTCATGACGACAATCAGGATACCTGTCTTACCGTAGGTCTTGATGAAGAAAATAACCAAAAACAAGTATAAAGGTGCCCAAGTATATGGATTTCTTAAAATAGGAAGTAGCCAATCGAAAATCGGATTACTTAATCCTTGATTGATGGCTAAAAAAATTTCTTGATCTATATGTACTATTTGGTCAATCATGTTGATGTATTAAAATTGAAATTATTTTGATAACAGTTCGTCGCGATCTGAATTCAAATGTATAAATAATTTCAATTTGATGCCGATATATATGTAAAAGAAACAATGTTGCAACAAAAGTAGTATAATTATTTTACAAAAGGAAACGCTTTATTATAAATATTAGGACTATTGTTTTATTTTTACAGAATAAACGTAATTTAACATGACTTTAATTAAATCAATATCTGGTATTAGAGGTACCATTGGTGGTCGTTCTGGAGAAGGGTTGACACCTATCGATATCGTGAAATTCACCGCAGCATATGGTAAAATCATCGTGAATCAAACTGGGATCAACAAAATTGTTGTCGGTCGTGATGCACGAGTTTCTGGTGAAATGGTCAGTAATTTGGTTATCGGTACCTTACAGAGTATTGGTGTAGATGTGATCGATTTGGGTCTTTCGACAACTCCGACAGTAGAGATTGCTGTTCCTAAAGAAAATGCAGGAGGAGGAATCATCTTAACGGCTTCCCATAATCCTGGTCAGTGGAATGCTTTAAAACTGTTAAATGCAAAAGGAGAATTTATCAATGATGCAGAAGGTAAGGAAGTATTGGCTTTAGGTGAAAGCTTAGACTTTGATTTTGCAGGATTTGAAGAGCTTGGTCAAGTGACTAAAGATAACAGCTATATGCAAAAACATATTGATGATGTATTAGCATTGGATTTGGTCGATGCGGAGGCTGTGAAAAACGCACATTTTAAAATTGCGGTAGATGCTGTTAATAGTACAGGTGGACTGTTTATCCCAGCTTTGTTAGAAGCACTGGGTGTGGAGACTATCTATAAAATACATTGTGAGCCTGATGGAAAATTTCAGCATAATCCAGAGCCATTGAAAGAAAATCTGACGGATCTTTCTAAAGCGGTATTGGAAAATGGTGCCGATCTGGGTATTGCTGTGGATCCAGACGTAGATCGTTTGGTATTTATGATGGAAGATGGTGATTTATTTGGAGAAGAATACACGTTGGTAGCTGTCTCAGACTATATTTTACAACATACAAAAGGAAATACAGTTTCTAATTTATCTTCAACAAGAGCGTTGCGTGATGTCACTGTGAAACATGGTGGGCAATATTTTGCTGCTGCTGTTGGTGAGGTAAATGTCGTGACTAAGATGAAAGAAGTACATGCTGTGATTGGTGGAGAGGGCAACGGTGGTGTGATCTATCCTGCATCGCACTATGGCCGCGATTCGCTAGTAGGTGTAGCGATCTTTTTAACGCACTTAGCAAAATTGGGTAAAAAAGTATCTGAATACCGAGCAGAATTACCACAGTATTTCATGTCGAAAAATAAGATTACATTAACTCCTGAATTGGATATTGATGGTCTTTTGGCGAAAATGGAAGAAAAATATAAGCATGAAGAGCACTCTACGATTGATGGATTAAAAATAGATTTTGAGAACGAGTGGGTGCATTTGCGTAAATCCAATACAGAGCCGATCATTCGTATCTATTCTGAAGGCCCAACAGCAGAGGCTGCAGAATCGATCGCTCAAAAAATCATAGCGGAGATCGAAGAAATCATTAAATAAAGTAATTTACACTAAAAGCAGAGAGCCTTTTTATTGATCATAAAAAGGCTCTCTGCTTTTAGTGTATGCCACTATTTCCACATTCGTTAAAACAGTAAGGGAAGGAATTTATTTTATTTTTGGAGCGTTTATTTTAAGAATTTCTTGAGGTCTTCGTTGTTTCCATATAACGCCAATATATCACCGTCTTGAATGATTGTTTTAGGATCTGGTATACCGTGTAAGACAGTGGAAACCATTTTATTTTCTCCGAATATATTTTTTTGTTCGGTTTTCTTAATAATGGTCAGGACCAGTATACTGAACTTTTCTCTAAATCCAATTTCCAAAATATTTCTACCTACATATTTTTTAGGCGCCACCGCTTCAATGATACTATAATTTGCATTCAGCTCAAAGGATTCGATAAGTCCGTTCAAACATAATTTTTTTGCCCATCGTTCGGCGGTTTCTTCTTCTGGATGCACAATTTCGCTAACGCCAATAGCGGTAAGAACTTTTTCATGAAGTGGATTGATCGCTCTACTAATAAGGCGTTTTACAAAATGATTTTTACATAGTGCAGTTACCATTATATTAGCCCCTTCGTTTTCCCCAATTGCCACGATTACTATATCCGTATTTTTCAGCGGGAGACTTGTAAATGCAGTTTCGTCTGTTGCATCAATACAGATGGTATTGGTGATCTTATCTTTTAGCATATTGACCTTTTCCATACGGTTGTCAACACCCATGACCTCATTGCCTTGTATTGTTAATTTCTCTGCTAGAGATGCGCCAAAACTTCCTAATCCGATTACGATAAATTTCATATATTATATAATAGTCATTTCTTCCGTTGGATAACGGTAATTTGTAAATTTAATCTTTTTGAATACTGATACCAGTATCGACAGCATGGTTACTCTTCCGATAAACATAATCGTAATGATGACCAACTTACTTGCTGTACTTAGCCCCGCTGTGATCCCCAAAGTTAGACCGACGGTACTATAAGCTGAAAAACATTCAAAAGCAATATCTAAAAGATTCAGTTTAGGATCGAAAGTTGCAATTAGAAATACGCCAATACCAATGACCAATAAAGAAAGCGTCATGGCAGCAAAAGCTCTTCTAATAGTTCTTTCTGATATTTCGCGTTGAAATACCTCAATTCTATCTCTGCCTTTTGCTAATGATATAAAGTTAAAGATTGCCAATGCAAAGGTACTTGTTTTGATACCACCTCCCGTAGAATTTGGAGAAGCTCCGATCCACATTAACAAAATGATCAATAGGGTGGAAGAAAAGTACAGCTCATGAAAATTAATGGAATTGTAGCCAGCTGTCCGTGGAGTCGTTGCGGTAAAAAGGGCCGTTACGATTTTGCCCACTCCATGATGTGCAGCTAGTACATGATCATATTCTTTAATATATAGAATTAAAGTACCAATTACGATAAGTAAAAAAGTAGTAATCAGATTCACTTTACTATTAATCGTTAGTACCCTAGGAATGTAATGATCTTGTTTTTTTGTGATCCACATGATCATTCGGTTAAGAAGATGTTTTAAGTATTTGACTACATTAATAACGATCGGAAACCCAAGACCACCAAATACGAATAATAGGATTATAATTACTTGTAGTGGATAGTTATAGAGATAAGGAGTTTCCATCATCCCCAATGGTAATGTCGAAAAGCCTGCATTGCAGAAAGATGAAATGGAGTGAAATACCGCAAAGAAAATACGGTGCTCCCATTGTGGTATCAGCGTACTATCCAATGTTGTATAAATCAATAGAGCTCCAACTCCTTCCACGATAAAGGTGATCAATAATATTCGTTTTAGCATCGTAAATACTTCTCCGACTCGCTCGGCATTCATAAAGTCTTTGGTTGCTAATTGATTTTCATAAGAAGAACCCCCTTTGAAAAAAAAACTGAAATAACTGGAAAAAGTAAGTATACCCAATCCTCCAGCCTGTATGAGCATCAAGATAATGATCTGTCCAAATAGCGTAAAATGACTGCTGGTGTCCACAACAATTAGTCCTGTAACACACACTGCGCTAGTAGATGTAAATAGGGCATCTATGAAAGACAGATCCTTATTGAGTGAAATGGGCAGCATTAACAATATTGTTCCACCAAGGATTAACATCATAAAACTTAATATAAAAAGCTGGGTAGGGGTTAAAGTGGATCGTTTCAAATAAGAGTGCTTCATTTCAAGAATTTGGAGGAAATCAGTCACAAATCTATAAAATTATGTCCAATTATAGTTTTCTTTTTTAGAATATAAAGAGTTGCTGTAAAGTGAATACTTTTATTTCTATTTACATGGTTATAAAGTTTACAGAATATGTTATATTGTATTCAAAATAATCCTTTTTATAAGGTACGTAAGGTCATAAAAAACATATATTTTGAATAAATTACAAGAGTTTTTAAATCTGCATCAAGGAGAGGATCAGAAGGATAAGGTGTTAGAGAATGTAACGGCTAATATTTCTTTTCGTGGAGCTAATTTATGGATATTGGCATGTGCTATTGTGATTGCATCAGTAGGGTTAAATGTCAATTCTACAGCGGTTATTATTGGAGCAATGTTGATATCACCGCTCATGGGACCTATAGTTGGTGCCGGTTTTGCTTTGGGAACATATGATTTTGGATTATTAAAAAAATCCTTAAAAAACTTAATCATAGCGACGCTAGTTAGTTTAATAGTGTCGTTTATATATTTTTCTCTTAGTCCTTTTAAAGAAGCTCAATCCGAGTTACTTGCGCGGACATCTCCTAATATATACGATGTATTGATTGCATTTTTTGGAGGTATGGTGGGGGTTATCGCAATCACTAGGGTAGAGAAAGGAAATCCGATACCTGGCGTAGCTATTGCGACTGCATTGATGCCACCGCTGTGTACAGCAGGTTATGGGCTGGCCATCGGCAGTCTATCTTATTTCGGAGGTGCTATGTATCTCTATATGATCAATTGCTTTTTTATCTGTATATCGACTTTTCTTATTGTCAAATTTCTAAAATACCCTAGCGTCAGTTTTTTAAATGAAGGGAAGAAAAAGCGTATTACAAGAACGATTACCTTGTTAATTTTGGTGATGATCATTCCTAGTTTTTATTTGGCATATGCTTTATTGCAACAGAAGAAGTTTACACAACAAGTCAATAGTTTTATCCAAAATGAACTTGTAGAAAAGGGATATACCTTGATTTATGAAAAAACACAGTTTAACAGTCGTCCCAAAAAAATCGAACTCGCTTTTTTGGATAAGAAATTTTCAAAATCTGAGCTAGTTGAACTCAAAAGTAAACTCGATCTATATCATATTAATAATACAGAATTGCTGATCCGTCAAGATAGTACTGATTTGAAGCGTGATATATTAGCTGAAATCAGTAGGCGTTCGGAAAATGTATCGGAAAAAGATATCGCTATTCAAAATCTTCGAAAAGAACTTGCAACTTATAAGTTTGATGATCAGGAATTAATTCAGGAAATAACAACGTTATTTCCAACGTTAACTCCTTTTTCGATCGGAAAGCAGCTAGCGGTGAATACCGTTGATAGTACCAAAATGGAAACGATATTATTTTATAATAGCAAAGAAAAACTAGATAGTAAAGAGCTCGCAAAACTTAAAAATTGGTTGAACATCAAAATTAAAGGTTCCGATATTAAGATCTTGAAGGGAGAGTAGCATTGAAAGTACTCGTCCAGTATCAACTACTGGACGAGTACTGTAGAGACAATTTTTAAATCGGATGTTTAGTCGCCTTTTCTAAATTTGTTATTTACATATTCGTTAAATCTATATGGCACATTTTACTTCTGTTCTAAAAAAAGACGATGCGAACTGATGCTATTGTTAATCCTGATCTTTTAGATTGCTACCTATGAAAATCTCGTTTTTTTCATGTGATGATAAGGATAGAAAACGTTGATATTGTTTGAGAAAATCACTAATAATCTCATTTTTGGTAAAATATTGAATATCATATCCCTGACGTTCATCTCCAAAATAAGTCATAGGAACATGGGTTTTCATTGTACCGATTTCTGGTGCATTTTTTTCCTCAAGTAAGAAGTCTGATATTTCTTCAAGTTGGCTACCGACCCCACATTGAAAATCAGTCATAGCATCGTGTTTTATTTCAATTTCTACAGATGAAGGACTACTTAATATAATTTTCTCACGATAAAAAAATCAATAGTTGCATTATGCTATGGTTTTAACATTGATGGAGAATGCTTCTGATTTAAATGCTTCCGAAGATCATCTGATGCAGGCAGTTCAAAAACCTCTAGATCAAAATACTTAATAGCGGCAAATAGATGATCGAAAATATCGGACATGGTATCCTCAAAAAATGACCATTGTGTTCCTTTTGTAAACATATAAAGTTCCAAGGGAAGTCCATGTTCATTGGGAGCTAATTGACGAACCAATAATGTCAACTGCTGATGAATATCTGGATTTTGCACGGCATAAGCTTTAATGTAGGCTCTGAATAATCCAATATTGGTCATCCTTCTACCATTTACAAGAACCGTGGGGTCTACTTTGTTTTGTTCGTTGTACTCTTTTATTTCTTTTTCCCTTTTTTCTATATAAGGAGCTAAAAGTGCAATTTTTTTAAGCTCTTGGATTTCTTCATTGCTGAGATAACGAATCGTCGATATTTTGATGTTGATAGATCTCTTGATCCTCCGACCGCCACTTTCTTGCATACCCCTGTAGTTTTTGAAGGAATCACTGAGTAATGTATAGGTCGGTATCGTGACGATCGTTTTATCCCAGTTTTGTACGCGGACATTGTTCAGATTTATTTGTAGGATATCGCCATCGACCCCATATTTTGGCATTTCTATCCAGTCTCCCACGCGAACCGAATCGTTTGCTGACACCTGTATGCTCGCTACGAATCCGAGTATGGTGTCTTTAAAAACCAACATCAATATAGCAGATGCAGCTCCGAGAGAGACCAGAAATGACCAAGGAGAGTTGCCTGTAACTGCAGAAACAATAAGAGTTCCAACGACAAAGATTAGGAAGATCTGCAATACTTGGAGATAACTATCAACAGGCTTATCCAAAAATGCTTTTGAAGAACGCAATATATCTCTCAAAGTTTTTAATAGCGCATTTGCTACACCGTAGATAGCAAAAATCATCAGTATTCCGAGCAGTTTGGTAATGATATCGATGAATGAAGGGAACCCAATAAAAATATAGGGTAGCAACTGTTGAGCTATTGCTATTAGTATCAAACGGCTTAAATGGATCTGTACCTTATTTTCAAGTAACTTGTCATCCCAGTTGTTTTTACTTTTTTTAATAAATCCGGTAACGATTGAATTGAAAAAAAAACGCAAAATATAATCTAAAAATAGTAAGAGTATAAAAGTTGCGATTATGAGAAAGGTAGCACTTAAGATGTGTGCATTTTTGTCGTGAACTCCTATTGATTCCACGAGATTGAATGTCAATTGATAAATTGAACTTGTTGTTTTTTCCGTAATGTTAATGATGTTTGCTTTTTCCATATTAACAAACAAATGTACGAAAAATAAATAGTAGCGTTTTAAAACTCCTATTTACAACTCTACCTCGTACATCTAAACACATATTCCTGCTCTTCACATATAGCTTTCTCTTGCCAAAATTACGGTTGAACCTTTAATAATATCGAATAATAAATAATGGTTATAATAAACAACCATAGTGCAAAAGGAAGGAAATTTGATATTCATTAAAATGAAATGACATGATAAAAAAGAATAAAATAAACGATTTTTCATCATAGTTTACTTATTTTAGAGACTTTTCAAAACTATAAATACGACTAAATTATGCAGCAAATCATCGATCTCATCTATAATATTGTCTGGTCGAAGGCCTTGATATACCTCTGTCTTTTAACTGGTGTGTATTTTACGATTCGGTTTAAATTTCCACAATTACTGTACTTCAAACAGATGATAAAACTATTATTTGTGAAAAATAACGACAACAAAGGAATTTCATCTTTCCAAGCTTTCTCATTAGCTATTTCGGGTCGCGTTGGCACAGGAAATATTGCTGGTGTTGCAACAGCTATAGGAATGGGAGGGCCAGGTGCGATATTTTGGATGTGGGTCATTGCTTTTTTAGGAAGCTCATCGGCCATTATTGAAGCTACTTTAGGACAATTATATAAAGAAACCAAAGATGGGGAGTTTCGCGGAGGCCCTGCCTATTATATTGAAAAAGGACTGAATAATAAAGTGTTTGCATGGATTTTTGCTTTAGTGACCATCATCAGTACAGGCTTTTTATTGCCAAGTGTACAGAGCAATAGCATCGCTGTGGCTGTAAAAAGCGCCTTTAACTTATCTCCAGTCATTATGGGTATATTCATCAGTTTTGTTTTAGGAATAATTATTATAGGAGGTGTAAAACGAATCAGTAAAGTAGCCGAATATGTCGTACCCTTTATGGCCGGACTTTATATTTTGATGGCTATTGTTATTATCGGATTAAATTTTCAGGAGATTCCAGATGTTTTACGCCTGATTTTTTCATCTGCATTCAGTACAGATGCCACCTTTGGTGGTATTGTAGGGGCGGCTATATCCTGGGGGGTGAAGCGTGGCATCTATAGTAATGAAGCCGGACAAGGTACTGCTCCACACGCAGCTGCAGCAGCTCAAGTATCTCATCCCATTAAGCAGGGTTTGGTACAGGGATTTTCAGTTTACATAGATACGCTGTTTGTGTGTACCGCAACTGCATTTATGATCTTATTCACTGGAATGTATAACGTACAGGCAACGGATGGCTCCTTTATCGTTAACAATATTCCTGGAGTGGCTATAGGTGCAGAATTTACACAGTATGCAGTGAGTGCCCATTTTCCTCTATTGGGTAGTGGTTTTGTAGCAGTAGCACTTACCTTGTTTGCATTTACAACCATAATGGCGTATTACTATATTGCAGAAAGCAATCTTAGTTTTATGTTGCGTAGTAGAAAATCTATATTTCTATTGTGGGGACTTCGATTGATGATTTTATTTTCAGTTTTTATTGGTTGTCTAACAACAGCAAAAATGGCGTGGGATTTAGGTGATATTGGTGTAGGCCTTATGGCCTGGCTCAATCTTGTAGCCATTATACTTCTGCACAATAAAGTACTGTTACTATTCAAAGATTATGAAAAACAAAAAAAGAGAGGTAAAGATCCTGTATTTGATAATACCATTTACAAGATAAAAAATGTCAGTGAATGGGATAATTAATTGATCGCATAGAACATTCATACAGCGATAAAATTATCACTATAATTCAACTCTTTAGCTGTTCCAATAATGATGCCGACAACATTTTTTATATGCCAGTGTATTCTATACCTAATAGATTTTCCCTTCTACCTATACTGACATCGGAAGTTGAAAATAGAGTGCCAACTTTCGTAAGCTACTTTTATTAAAATACATTTTGCTTTCATTTGATGTCTAATCAATATGTTCTATTTTGATATGAGTATGAATTGCTCACTGGCATGAACGACGAGAATTATCTGATGACGCTCTTTAGTTTAACATTTCCCTTTTGGTTTCTTTACTTTTTAATGGCTATCATTTTACTTTTATTATAGATAGGATTGCTTGCTGTTTTTAATTTTTATCATACCAGTCCTATATCATGCTAAAGCTTGCTGTAAGATATTTTCAATCGTCACTTTTGGTAGATCTAGGTTTGGGTTTAATCGCAAAATCTTCATGCGACTGCGGTGGCCTGCTTCCAGCTCAGTGTGTTCAAGATATTTTCCTTCAGCAAAAAGAATATAGGGTTCGTCTGTTTTCTTATCTGTCCATAAATAGCAAACTATTTTTTGCTTAAAGCAGAAGCAGGGCATTCCCCACTTTTGGGTTTCAGTCATATTTTTATCCTGATTAAGGATAATATATCTTAATGCAAGTAAACAGCCCCTTACTGGTTCTTCTTTGGTTAGATAGTAATTATTTAGTTGCTCGATCATACACTCTTATTTTACTGCAATAAAAAAATCAATTTCTGCATGGGGTGGGTCAAGTGCCTTTTCTCCAAAGACTTCAAAATCTGCAGTAAATACTCGATTTAGATCTAATTTCCAGATTTCCTGCCATTTATTTACGATCAAACCGTTCATTAAATTTCCTTTGGCAGTTAGTTTCAAATAGTTTCCGCCGTCAATTGATTTCCATACCATTGCTTTTGGAATTGTCGATAAACTTTTTACTTTACATCCAATTATTGTCGTGTATGGCTCAGTATGGTCACTTACATAATCCGTGTATACGGAATATATCGTGTTGTCAATCTTATTTGGAATTGCCTCCAAAATATTCTCCTTGATAAATCTTCTCCATAAATCGCTAATATCTGTAATGGCCAGACCGTTTTCATTTGTTGTTCTGATAGAAATGCCAATCAATTTAAATGGCTCAATGGTAATTTTTTTCATGTATTAATTATTTAGTACGTGACAAAACTACTATGGTCCTGCGACAACCTTATGTCAAGGGCTATGAAATAGATTTCTTTTTGCAGATTTCAAAATATTCCTGCATCGTCATATCATTTGGCTCAAACTCTTCGTTTAGGGTGAACAGATCTAAAATTCTATCAATACGGAATGTTCTAAAATCCTTTCTTAAACGACAGTAGGCGATAAGTAACCAATTTTCCTGTGTGCTGTACATTGCAAAAGGTTCAATGCTTCTTTCAGTAGATTGTTTGTTTTCTGAAGACTGATATTTGATTTTAATAAGTTTAAAATTTGTCATAGCCAGCTGTATGGTTGACAGAAAATGGCTAGTTCTGTTATTATTGGAATTTATTCTGAACAGCACGCGATCGGAAAGTAAATTTGATTTATCTTTTGTATTATTTCTGAGTACAGATTTAATTTTATTTATGGCTTCCGAATACTCCTTAACGAAGGAACTGTCTTTATTTTTTAGGATCAGCTGTTCTGCTGTAATCAATGCATAGGCTTCACTTTCAGTAAACATTATAGGAGAAACACGATAGCCCTCCATTAAAGAATAACCTTTTCCCTCCTCAACCAATATAGGTACACCGGCCATTTCTAAAGCTTTTATATCCCTATAGATTGTCCTTTTCGTCACAAGGAATTTTTCGGCTAATTCAGAAGCTTTAGTAAGACGTTTGGTTTGCAATTGGGTCAGGATCGCTGTTAGTCGGGAGAGCCTTTTGATATCTTTGCCATTATCCATTTATAATTTTGAGCTTTACTATTATTGATTTGCCATCATTCATCTATGATCAAATCAAAAATATCAAATAAAGTTGTTTAAATGCAATACTTTAAAATCAAAATAAATGAAAAAGTAGGAGTATTGATTCAAATCAAATTTTTTAAAACAATGTTTGCACGCTATTGTTTTAAAAATAAGATTACATTTTTTGATAAACCGATTGTATAATTTAATAATATGGAGACAATTATATTTTTAACCGACTTTTCTATTGCCGCCCGGCATGCCTTTGATCAGCTACTTACTATAGCTAAACGGACAAAAATTAACAATGTGATCATTTATCATTCGCTGGCTTATTTTAATAGCAAATTTTATAATACCGGAGATTTCATGCTTCCTCCCCCAGTAATTGATGAAATGGAAATAGAGGATGTGAAAGGAAAATTGCGCCTTCTTAAACAAGAACTTTTAACAGTATCCCCGATAACAGAGGTGAGTGCACATTACGACTTATTGACCGTTATGGATGGTGTTCTGCGAATTTCTGAAAATGAGAAGATTGACCTTATCGTTGTTGGTTTGAGAGGAAGTGACGATGGGGGAAAAAATAGTGTAGGATCAACAACCGTTGATCTCATCGAATCACATGCCTTTAATCTATTGCTGGTTCCAGAAATGAATCCGGCACATCTTTATAAAAAAGCACTTTTAGCTGTAGATTTATCACATTTGCATGAAAGGCTACCTGTAAAAACGATATTTCAGATGCAGGAGCTCTTGAGTTTAGAATGGCATGTCGTCAATGTTAGTGTCCTAGGTCAGCAGTCTGCTGCTCAACTTATAGAAGAGCAGTCATTTTTACATTCAAGTTTAGACAGTCTTGAGCCTATTTATTCCTATCTGGAAGGAGAGGATATCGTTTCGAAAATTAACACCTATGTAGAAGATCATCACATAGACCTCTTAGTTACAGCACCTCGGAAATTAGGCTTTTTAGCCACTTTATTTCGTAAAAGTGCTTCTAAAAAGTTGGCTGTTCACACCCGAGTGCCCATATTGATGTTGGTTCCTTAGAGACAGTATTAAATGCTGCCGCTTTGGATACGAGAGCGACCCTATATGGTATATTATACCTGATTTGATTTGCCATTATTAGAGACTAATCTCGCTATGACTACTGCTGGGTATAATATTCCAATTACGGACAACATCACTGATAGCATTCGGGCCGACATTCCGTCCGGATAGATATCGCCATATCCTACTGTTGTAAGGGAAACTAAACTGTAGTAAATATATACGGAATAATCCATGTCATTATTTGCTAACAGCACATTTCCGGTAATCGATTTTCCTGTGTGTATGTTTAAAATTTCAAAAGCAAAAGCTCCCATCAAAGCAAATAACAAATACACATTTATAGCACCGATGATTCGGTACTTATTCGTATTGGTGTCCCTGAAAAGTAATCGAATATTAATAAGTATAAATTGACTCATATTGATAAGCCCTGCCAGTCGTTCGATCAGGTAGTATTCTTTTGGTGTATCGTCAAATCTGATCAGCTGTAGGATTAAATGAGCAAAAAACAAGAGTGATGATAGATAAATACTCCACCTTTCTTTACTGGAAAAAATTCCAATAAAATACAATACCAAAAATAAAACATTTAGTATAATGATATTTGCAAAACCTTGTTCCAGTAGAATAGGCATGACAAATACCATAAACATCAACATAACCAGCAAGGTTACGAAACTAGCATCAGAAAGCCAGTAGTTCTTTATTTTATGAAGTGTATGTTTCAAAATTA
Source organism: Sphingobacterium sp. PCS056 (assembly GCF_023273895.1). NCBI lineage: Bacteria > Pseudomonadati > Bacteroidota > Sphingobacteriia > Sphingobacteriales > Sphingobacteriaceae > Sphingobacterium > Sphingobacterium sp. PCS056. The sequence continues at coordinate 2,949,029 of NZ_CP096883.1, forward strand.
TTTTTTAAAAAGTATCGTCTCAGTCAGATCTTGTATTAAAGCTGTTCAGTTGATCTTTTATTACCGAAACTTTTCAATAAAAAATATCCAATTAATCCAGCTAAAACTGATGAAATCAGAATAGATAACTTCGCTTCATTAACATACAAAGGATTTTCATAAGATAATATGGAAATAAAGATAGACATTGTAAAACCAATACCGGCTAATAATCCAATTCCTATTATATGTTTTAAATTACTACCTTCCGGTAGGCTGCTAATTTTTAATTTAGAGCAGATGAAGGCCATCAAAAATATCCCTAAAGGTTTTCCTAGTAAAAGTCCAAGGCTGATACCGAGACCCAACGGAGCTATTAAGCCATGAATCATTTCGCTTTGAATGGTAATATTGGTGTTTGCAAAGGCAAATATGGGAATAATTAAAAAATTGACAGGTTTTACCAGAGCATGCTCTAATCGCTCTAATGGTGATTCGATTGCCGTATCGTTAGTTGGTATCGTCATGGCAACCAATACGCCCGCAACAGTAGCGTGAATACCTGAATGGTGTATGAAATACCAAATAAATACACCGGGAATAAGGTACAAGTAGGGATTTAAGATATTTAATCTATTCATAATGACTAGAATAGTAAGACCAATTCCGGCATATATCAGATAAGTAATTTCAATACCAGAAGAGTAAAATAATGCAATTACTAAAATTGCGATCAAATCGTCCACAATCGCCAGAGCGGCTAAGAAGATTTTTAAGCTTGCTGGTATTTTGTTTCCAAGCAGCGTTATAACAGCCAAAGCAAATGCAATATCTGTAGCCATCGGAATGCCCCAACCAGAAGCAGTGTCTGTTCCTGCGTTTATACTCAAATAAATCAGCGCAGGAATAACTGCTCCACCTATTGCGCAGAGGATAGGTAATGAAGCCTTCTTAGGAGAGGACAATTCGCCTTCTACAATCTCTCTTTTAATTTCTAAGCCTACCAGCAAGAAGAAGATTGCCATTAAACCATCATTAATCCAAAGGAGCACGCTATATTTTAAATGGACAGCAGTTGATTCATATCCCAATTCCCAATCTAAAAGCGCCTGAAGAGATGATCCGAGTGATGTGTTTGCAATGATTAATGAAATAATGACACAGATAAATAATAGTATTCCGCCAGCATTACTAGATTTGAAAAAATCTTTAAAAACATTTAGATTAATTCCTTTTTCCATAATTTCAATTGTAAAAGTTCAGTACAAAAATACAAATCATTGGAACCTCCAACTAGTAAAAAAGAGACATAAATACACCATAGCGATTCGTAATTTAGTGAATCAGTTCCAGGAATAGTGTTTCGGAGAAACACCTAAATATTGTTTGAAATCTTTAAAAAAATGATTGTAATCGTAATAGCCTCCCTCAAAAGGTGCCATATTTAATGGAGTAGGCATTTCTCTTTCATACATTTCATAGGTGTATATGAAGCGTTGAAGTGAAATATACTTCTTTGGTGTAATGCCAAGATATCGAAGGAAATTTCTTTGTAACCATTTTTGATTTACATTTTCACCTAATAACATCACCAGTTGAGAAACCGTTAGATTGCCTTTATATGTGTCTATAACCGTTATTGAAGATTTCAGAATAGGAGGTAAAAAATCATTTATTTTTAATTGTTCAAGCGCGCTATTCCAGACGTGAAGTTTATCTTCTATATTATTCTTGGTATACATCTCTTTAATGATAGAAGACCATTTCGTATCGACGACATCTTCAAAACTGCATACGGTATTATTTGTTAGCGCAGTGCTATTGATATTAAAGATGGAATAAAATGAGGCCGGATTAAAACGAATGACTATAATATATGCTAAACCATCGGGTATTTCCCACTGCATATCTTTAATTATTCCGCAACATAACCAAACGGATTTTAATTTGATCAGGTCACCCTTTTTTCTTAATATAGTTTCATTCGACAAGCTAGGCATAAAAATAAGCGAAGGAATACCATCATTGAACAGGGGCTGGTTTTTTTCTAGATCTTTACATGGAAATACATAAGTTCCTAATATGTATTTATTAGAGCAATTTTTAGAAAGTAAGCTGTCGTTTAAAGAATGTTGTCTTTGACTAAGCTCATTTTTTTTGATTCGATTTAATAATTTTATTGGCATATTTATATGTTTCAATCTATTGTTAGATTACTTTGACAAGGTGGGGTATTTAATACTTATTTTATAGCAATAATCATACCCATAAGGGAATATCTAATGTATATTTTAACAAGGTTTGTTCTACTAAAATGATCAGTAATAAGAGTATTATACATTAATTTTTGTTCGCTTAATACAATCTGTTATTCAGTGTATTAATCTTTAGCATGTTTCTTGAAATTGGACCAGACCAACTTAGATAAATCAATATTTATGATACTTGAAAAAATATGGTTACATTGGAACCTTAATTTAAAAAGAATTACATAATGAGTGAATCGATCAAAGCTATTATTGTTGGAATTGTACAAGGATTAACAGAATTTTTACCCGTTTCATCTTCCGGGCATATCGTTATTGCCCAACAGTTACTAGGTCTTCAATTCGATTCGGAGGAAAATTTATTGTTTGCTATTGTTTTACATTTAGCTACAGCTTTGAGTACTATTGTAATTTTTAGGAAGGACATTTTGAAAATAATCAAAGGAATATTTCAGTTTAAATGGAATGAGGAAACAAAATATTCTTGGTATATCGTACTTTCAATGATTCCTGCCACGTTTGTAGGTTTTTTTCTAAAAGATACGCTAGAAGAACTCTTCTCCAATTTATTAATTGTGGGCATGATGCTTTTAGTTACGAGTTGTCTCCTATACTTTGCAAATAGAGCTAAAAATACGAGTAAGTCGATAGGTACTAAAGAGGCTGTCATCATAGGACTTGCTCAATCGTGTGCTGCATTACTTCCTGGTTTATCTAGGTCTGGCTCTACTATTTCAACATCCATCTTATTGGGAGTTGATAAATCTGCAGCCGCACGTTTTTCTTTCCTCATGGTTTTGCCCTTGATACTTGGAGCTTCAGCCAAGATGGTATTAGATTTAAATGTTGAACATCAGTCTTTAGCATCTTTAACGATTAAACCATTTTCCTTGTTATTAGGATTTATTGCTGCATTTGTTTCCGGTTTGATTGCATGTACATGGATGATTAATATTGTGAAAAAAGCTAAACTAACCTATTTTGCTATTTATTGCTTTACAGTAGGAATTACAGTCATTACCTATGCGTTTTTTTATTCTTAATATTTAGCTGCTTAAGTCAATAATTGGACGTTAACGCCCAATTATTGACTTCATGTATTGCGTATAGAAGTAAACTATGTATACTACCCTATGATATATAGCTTACAAATAGTTTTATAAACAAATTATTTAAGATATCGACAAAGAAAGCTCCAACCATAGGAACGATTAAAAACGCTTTGTGTGATGGGCCGTATTTATCCGTTATTGATTGCATATTCGCCACAGCTGTTGGGGTTGCTCCTAAGCCAAATCCGCAGTGTCCAGCACTTAATACAATAGCATCATAATCACTTCCCATAACTTTAAAAGTAATAAACATCGCAAAAAAGACCAGTAAAATAGTTTGTAATACTAAGATGATCAGTACTTGAGAGGCTAAGCCCTGCAACTGCCATAATTGTAGAGACATGAGTGCGATGGTCAAAAAAAGGTATAAGCCTGTATTTCCTAGTACATCCACAGCATGATCATTGACGATATATTTTGATGTTCTATTAATGGTATTGCGAATGATTACTCCAACGAACAAGCACCATACAAAATTTGGAAGTTCAATCCACGAACCTTTTCCGTATTCATAGAGTATCTGGCCTAATGTCAAGCAGATAGCAAACATGGTTAATGTTTCAATCATATTCCGCACATTGATTCTTCTTTTCGAGGCAGGACTTTCGAACAATTCCACTGGAAGTTCTTTTTCTTGAATTTCATTTGTAGGTCTTATATTTTTTTTCTTTAATAAGACTTTTGCAACAGGCCCACCTATTAGTCCTCCCATAACCAACCCATAGGTTGCACAAGCCATTGCAAGCTCCATTGCTCCATTTATCTGGAAAGTATCCGTCAGATTTTGTGCCCATGCAGCTCCTGTTCCATGGCCTCCAGTCAACGTTATTGAACCAGCGATCAATCCATAGCTTGGGTTTATGCCAAGCATTGAAGCTATAGATATACCAAATATATTTTGAACGATTATAAATGCTCCCGTCAGAACGACAAATATGAATAAGGGTTTTCCGCCTTTTTTAAGCTTTTCAAATTCCGCACTTAATCCAATTGATGTGAAGAAAAAGAGCATCATGGTTGTCTGAAGTGAAGATTCGAATGAAAAGCTAAGATCCATAGTTACATGCAGGATGTAGAGTATAATGGCAATAAAAAATCCTCCAACAACTGGTTCAGGAATATTGTAGTTTCTGAAAAAACTCACTTTCTTAACAATAAAAAATCCTAAAAGCAATACTAAGCATGCGCACGCTAATGTTTCAAACAATCCAAAAGTCATAAATCTATTTTAAGTGTGGTATTCTAAATCTCAAAAAGAACTAAAGGTAGAAATATAAAATAGGAACTCCTATTTACATCTCTCGTTTTTTTGAAAATAACCTTTTTTAGCATTAAAAATAGGATTTGTTTAAATAGTTATTCCTTTGCTTCAATGTTGTATAGGACCTCCTTCACTTGGATTCTGAGACTAAAGGTCCTAACCTTTATCCATAGTTGCCTTCATAAATATTACAGCTTCTTTGTCGTTTAATTTTTTCGATGCAAAAGTCTATTTCACTAGTTTTAGGATGTGTGCATTTAAAATATTTACTATACCTATTTAAAATTAGAAGGAATTGAATTTATTTAACCATATTAGTTTTTAGATTAGGGAGGATTTGTTGTTTTATTTTAAGTTTTATGATAGTGCAAGATATCGCGTTTTTGAAGCATAAGTTTATCACTTTTTACTAGCTAAGTATTCCTTGATTTCATTTACTGTATTCTTTGCTGATCTGCCTACGCCGATAAGTGTAGCAGATGCAAAGCCGGTCCAATTTCCATATCCAACTAACCAAAGTCCAGAGACAGCATCTACTCTAGTTCCTATGGTTTCAATTCTTCCATTAGGATCTGTAATACCTAAGTTTTCAAGATGCTGAGTAGCGTACCTAAAACCGGTACACCAAACTATAGCATCAAATTTTTCTGTTTCCCCTGATTCCCATTGTACACCAGTACTGAAAATAGAATTTATACGACCTTTGCTATGTAGAACATTTCTTTTCCTTGCCTCGACGACTGATGGTACCATGACAATACTGGATAGATTATATAAGGTTGGGTCAACTGGTTTTCCTTCTTTTTGCGCATGATACATTGTAGTTGCAGTATCAAATAAAACACGTCCGTCTACATCATCAGGAAGAAAAGTAGGATTTTCAAGTGTAGACCATTCAGTTTGTGCTACTTTGGATATTTCGGCAAGTAGTTGTGCTCCAGAATTACCACCGCCTATTATTAATACTTTTTTATCTTTAAAAATATCAGGTTTTTGGTAAACACTAGAATGAATTTGAGCACCCTGAAACAATTTCTGTCCTTCTACTATTGGAACAAAGGGAGCTGACCAGGTTCCTGTTGCTGAAATCACAACCTTGGCGTGATATTCACCATCTGATGTCTGTAAGTTAAAACCTTTGTCCATTTTATTTACTGCTATAACTTTTGTTGACCTTTTAACCGGTATCATATATTTTTTTTCATATGCACCCAAGTATTCTATGGTTTCGGATCTTGAAGGGAATCTTTCTGCAGATTCAGGCATTAACCAGCCAGGTAAAGAACTGAACTGTGAAGGAGAAAACAATGTCAAAGAGTCCCAGGCATGAAGCCATGCGCCACCTGACTGTTCTTGGTCATCGAGAAGGGTGTAATGGAGCTCTGTCCGTCGTAAAAAGTATCCACAGGCTAGGGCACTTTGTCCTCCACCAATCACTATTACATCATAATTCTTCATTTTGTTTAATTTGAATGATTAATAATCTACAATTTACGTTATCTACAATACTTTTAGAATTTATAGTCAAATAAGAAGTTTGGGTGATGAAAATTTTGCAGAAAACCAACAATTCTTAATTAGATCTACAGTGATATTCCTATCTCTGACAAAGGATAAGTATTATTTTAAAAATTAGAGGTTATCAATTGTGAAAACCCCTAATCAGCAATAATTTTACCTGTAGTATTTCTTTTTTAGCCAAAGACTGGCGCGGACTAATAATATTAATACTGGTACTTCAATCAATGGACCTATAACACCCACAAATGCTTGCGGAGAATGTATTCCAAATACTGCTATGGCAACTGCAATAGCAAGCTCAAAATTATTTCCGGTAGCTGTAAATGAAATAGCCGTATTCTTATCATAATCTACATGCATAGATTTATTCATGAAGAAACTGATAAAGAACATCAAGACAAAATAAATGATCAATGGTACGGCGACTTTTACCACCTGCATAGGTAGCTGTACGATCTGTTCTCCTTTTAAGCTAAACATCAACACAATTGTAAATAATAGGGCATATAAAGTGAATGGAGAAATAAAAGGTATAAATTTGCGATTATACCAATTTTCACCTTTTATTTTTGAAAGATACTTATGACTTAAAAATCCTGCAAAAAAAGGAATCCCTAAATAGATGAGCACACTCTTTATGACTTCGCTCATTTCTATTGAAATCGCATATTCTGCAAAGCCAAAATAGGATGGTAAAACATTGATAAATAGCCATACAAATATACTATAGAACAGTATTTGAAAAATACTGTTTAACGCGATAAGAAGTGCGGCATATTCTCTATTTCCTTTAGCCAAATCATTCCATACGATCACCATAGCAATACAGCGTGCAAGTCCTATAAGAATTAAACCAACCATATAATCCGGTTCATCTCTTAAAAAAATCACTGCTAGGATAAACATTAAGATAGGACCCACAAACCAGTTCAGGACAAGAGATAAACTCAGTACCTTTTTATCTTTGAATGCCAGTGGCAATAAATTATAATTTACTTTAGCGAGTGGAGGATACATCATGATTATTAATCCGATAGCCAATGGAATATTGGTCGCGCCTATTGATAATTTATCCATTACATCAGAAATACCAGGGAATATATTTCCTATAAGTACTCCAACTCCCATGGCAAGGAAGATCCAGAGTGTTAGATACCGATCAAGAAACTTCATTTTTACTTCCATCGCGATTTATTATTTAATCTGTGAAAAGACATAAAACATCTCGGAAGCGATCTCTAAACTTCTGCTGCTATAGACTTCATCCTGCTGTTCAGTATTGTCAGAAATTTTTGGATCTTCGAAAGTAATCGGTATACGTTTTTCTGCTCCAACGATAAAAGGACATCCTCCATCTGCCTGTGAACAGGTCATAATAGCCGCAAAATTTGATTTAGGATTGAACGATGAATCGTACTTTTTAGAAAAACCAATGATCGGCAATGCATTTTGGTCATATTTTAATGCATATACCGGATTTGATCCCTCGGAGATGGTCATAACTTCGATTCCCTGATGGGCAAAGGTTTGTGCAACTTTAGGAAACATTGCAGTATCTTCGGTACCACCTGAATAACATATTACTCCAGGTATTTTGTAATGTGCAGAAGCTATTTGCGCCCATACTTGAGATAGGTGACTTCGTCTTGAATTGTGAGTACAGATGAAATTGATATTGATATCTAAGCCATTGGTCACTTTACCTTGTATATAGTCAACTAAGGGTTGCAATATAGTTTTGCGCTCTTGATTGATTTCTAATTTTATAATATCAGAAATTGTATTTACTAGTTTTGCGTTCATAGTAATATGTTAATTAACAACAGCCTGAGCCTGGTGTGCAACTATTTGATTTTGATTCAACAACAGTTAATTGGCTAGGAATACCACAAGCATCTTGAGCCAAACATGCTGTCTTTTTATTCGTTAAAACGAAATTTTTACCATTGAATTCCAAACCATATTTCCCGATCGTGCTACTTTGATATTCTACTTCAATTTCATGATCTCCAATATTAAGTTTTGTTTCTGATAGTTCGATGATATGTAAAAGTTTCCCAGGTTTTAATCGGTGTTCATAGTCATCCGCATTCCACAATTGAAAATTTACAGTGTTTTCTGTACGAGTAACTCCACCACAATCAATAAAAGTTTTATTGATCTGACCTACTTCAGTAACGTGGAAATGTTCAGGTACAAAAGTTCCATCTTCTAATTGGAATTCAACATTTTCTAATGTTGGAAGGATTTGTTTGATTTCTGATAATTTCATGATTTTTTATATTAGTTTATCGTTATATTACGATGTTTGTATGTGAAAAAAATTACTTCTGCTTGTATGTAGGCTAAACAATTAGTGGCTCTTAGCAGACCTTAACAACATTTTTGATTATTTACGGATAAGATTATATTACCAAAATAGGCTTTTAATAATCCAAATGCTTTTTCGTCTATACAGTAGCAAATGGATGTCCCTTCGATATTTCCCTTTATTAGACCGGCATTTTTTAATTCTTTCAAATGCTGTGAAATCGTGGACTGCGCTAGCGGTAACTCATCAACAATATCACTACAGATACACGTATTGACTTTTAAAAGATATTCTATTATAGCAATACGAGCAGGATGGCCAAGTGCCTTAGCGATGTTTGCGATATGGTTTTGCTGATCCGTAAAGTGTATTGTTTTTGTAGTTCCCATATTCTAATATAAATACCATCGCAATATTACGATTAATATTTTAAAAAGCTATATTTATTTAAAAATTTCTAATCAATTTTTCATGTCATTGCTAATGCATATTGCATCAGTAAAGAATATTTGTTAGATTTGTTTAAACAAAAAGGAAATGGTGTTCTTCCTTAACCAACCGCCCTCAAAAAGCTGATGACGCCTGATTAAAATTAAATGTTCAACATTTTAATCAGGTTTATTATGTTTTTAAAATCCGAAATCCACCACAATAGTAATTTTGAGTTATCAGGTCTCACTCTGCAAATTTGTAGAAGCCAATGCAATCAGCAATATTTCTATTTTTACATTATATCATTTTGTAAGGCTTTAACATATATGAGTTTCAATATTCTTGTGTCTGTAATCGCTATCGTAATCGAAGTGCTTTGGCAAAAAGTTTCTATGACTTTAGTAACAACCTCAATAAAATGGAACAGTAAAAGGATATAATCTCTAAAAAAATATAATAACATTCGAAATATGAATATCACTAAAATTATCATCCAGGAAAGTTTGGCTTCATACAGCAAACAAGTTTCACCTAAATTTAAAAACTGATAAAAAATATGATGAGAATAGAACATATCAGCATTTTGCGACAACTGGTCAGGTGGAGCATTATTGTGATCCCGATATCGATTGCTATTGGAAGTACTGTAGCATTTTTTCTATGGATCTTGAATTTAGCAATACATTATAGATTTGAGCATACTTATCTTTTATATCTGTTGCCAGTAGCTGGGCTTGTTATTCATTTACTTTACCAATCTATAGGAAAGTCTTCTGAGAGAGGTAATAACCTCATAATGGATGAAATACATCAACCTGGAGGAGGTGTACCAAAGCGAATGGCTCCCATTGTACTTTTCGCGACAGTCATTACACATCTTTTCGGAGGTTCAGCCGGCCGAGAGGGGACTGCAGTCCAGATCGGGGGAAGTATTGCCCAAATGTTTGGAAAATGGTTTCGCCTCAATCAAAGAGATATGAGCATTGTGCTAACGGCCGGAATAGCCGCAGGTTTCGGGGCAGTATTTGGAACTCCTGTCGCAGGTGCTATATTTGCGTTGGAGGTATTGGCTATAGGTAAAATTAAATATGATGCCCTGCTTCCATGCCTCATAGCTGGTACCGTTGGCGATATAACAGTATCGGCCTGGAAGATACACCATACCCATTATCATATTGATGCTATTTCCCCGTCTGGACAAACTTTTTGGCTTTCAGAATACGTATCCTTTGATATGCTGTTGCTGGGAAAAATTATAATAGCTTCCATTGCATTTGGATTGGCCAGTTTTATGTTTGCTGAAATGGCCCACCGAATCAAAGCAGGTATGGTAGGTTTAGTCTCAAAAAAATGGCTTATTCCCATGATTGGAGGTTGCATTATTATTCTATTGACGCGTGTCACTGGTAAGCCCGACTACTTGAGCTTAGGTGTAGATCCCGAATACCAAGGAGCTGTAACTATTCAATCAGCATTCCAATCTGGTGGTTCCGATACATGGAGCTGGTTGTGGAAAACCATTTACACTACCATTACATTGGGTACAGGTTTTAAAGGTGGAGAAGTAACGCCGCTATTTTACATTGGAGCGACGTTGGGCAACACGCTTTCCGAGCTTATGAATGCACCAGTAGGTTTATTTGCAGCGCTTGGATTTATTGCCGTTTTTTCTGGGGCAACCAATACACCGCTTGCCTGTACATTAATGGGGGTGGAGCTTTTTGGCGGTGAATATACTCTCTATTATGCCATTGCCTGTTGTACCGCCTATTTCTTCAGTGGACACTCAGGTATATACAGTGCTCAGCGTATAGAAGTACCCAAAATATTCGATTCCTATTTTTCATCGGATACAACTTTATCCGAATCAGGTAAAAGGAGGGATGATTTTCTACAATATCATATCAGCAACTTTAAAAAAATGGTGAAAAAAAATAAATAGCCCTGTGATTCGAATGAATCTATGAATATATCTTTAATTTTTAGATTGATGATAATGACAATAGTATCATTATTAATTTGATTTTATAATATGCAATTTCGCAAGATTATTCACTATAATTGGTTAATGGCGATGGATAAAAAAAAGATAGCAATAAAAGATAAACTGGAAGTTCAAAGGCTAATTAAAGTTGTTGATTTTGACCTGTCCAAAAATATAACAAGACCGCATAAGCATAATGGTTATCTGGAGTTAGTATTTCTGTCTTCCACTTCAGGGAACCATATCATAGACGGTAGAGAATCCATTATAGAGACACCATGCTTACTCATCATCCAGAAGGACAATGTGCATCATTGGGAGCTGGTCAATCCGGTAAAGGGTTTTGTGCTATTGATAAAAGATGCTTTTGTGAGCCAAAGTTTGGATCTTGAAATCAATAGATTGGTCAATACTATTTGTCGATATGATACGATATACTTTGATAAACCTGATATTTTTGAAAATCTCTTAAGAATTTTAGCTGTGGAGGATAATAAAATTTGCCAAGAAGGCTTGTTTAAAGCTTTCTTGGCAAAAGTATTAGAATATAAAGCCAGTTCAAAACAGGCTAAATCTACGCAGCAAAATCTTTATGACCGATTCTGTGACTTACTCAACAAGGAGATCAGAGTGGTAAACCACGTCGCTTACTACGCTTCTCAGTTGAATACGAGCCCACAAAACCTCAGTGCTAACTGCAAGACCAATGCTGATCTAACGGCTTCGCAGGTATTAGCAGGATATATCATCAAGGAAGCCAAAAGACTGTTGTTCTACACGGCAAATTCGATATCAGAGGTTGCATTTGACTTAGGTTTTTCTGATAAATCAAATTTTTCTAAGTACTTTAAGCGTTATACAGGTATGACTCCTTCTGAATTCAAAAAACAAGAAAACTAGAATTCTTTTTCTCCAAATTCGCTTTTCGGAAGTTTAAATAACTTATTCAGTTTATGCATATTGAAGCTTAGATTAAGCAAAACTATATTTTTTTCATAAATGTAGTTTGTCGTGGTATAGAAGTCATGGGAGTAGGTGGTAATCCGTTGTTCGTTTACACCCCAGTCACCGAGTTCAATAAATTGCCATTGCAATTGAGCCGTGAGTGCTCCCTTCCAAAAAGCTTTACTTAAATTAAAGTTCGGTACGATAAATCGGGAATCCATACCCTGTACTGTGGGTTTTTCTGATAAATAATTGATCTGCAGTCCTGTACTCCAGTTTTTTAAGAAATCAGCTTGAATGCCGGCATTAATGGAATATACCCAGTCCTGATTTGTTCTGGTATCTTGATCATTTAATACCTGTCCAGAAATTTTGTAGTGATATACATTAAGTCCGCCATTCACCTTTAACCATGAAATCAATCGAATTTCGCCACCGATGTCTGCACCATATCGAGAGGCATAATCGGCATTGGTAAAAACACGGTGGAGAATGGTATCTGCATATACGGAATTTACTCTTTGGATCGGATTTTTAGTGTGTTGGTAATAACCGTTCAAAAAAACACTTCCTGTTTTTAGTTTTTTGATCAGTCCAGTTTCAGTATTTACCGTGAACTCCGGTAATAATTCCGGATCGCCTTGTTCTAGAGTTTCGGAGTGTTCCCGTTCTGGAATAGGATTCAGTTCAAAGTTATTGTTACGTTGCACCCGTCTGGATGCTGCTACTTTCCATGACCAACCGGATCCCAAATCGTGCATTAAATTAAAGGTTGGGTATAATTGATGGATAGCATATGGATATTTCTGATTGTTATGCAGTAAATATAAATCGCGTTGGTAATATTCGTAGCGGAGACCTAGAGACAGCTGGATAGCTGAAAATTGCTGATTATACTGTGTGAAAATAGCATGTACACGGTTGGTCGCGGTTAGTTTACCGGTAAATTCTGGAACTAATTGTTGGTTGCTGCTACCATTTTGAGAAGCGTAATAGTCGAAACTTCCTTTTTGATTATCGTTTCTTAGCTGGTAACCGGTCGATAACTCCTGATGATCAGATTTCCAGGTGTGCTGTAGGGAAAGTCTTAATCCATGAAGTGGATTTTTATACTTATTGTGGGTCCACTGTACTGTATCTACATCACGTTCGATATTTCCATTTTTGGTTGAGCCATAAATATGAGCATATTCGTAGATAACACCCATTTGAAGGGAATTAGCGGTGTTGATTTTATATTCATAATTAAAATCAAACATGTAAAATTCTCCTTGTTTATTCTGGAGATTAGAATTGAAATAGTCTGTTCGTGCTATTTCCTCTCCTGTAGATGGACGGATGGTCCTGTTATTATAGTAAATATCGGCAAGTCGATCTTGAAATTTTCGGGAAGCTAGTATACCTAAGCTCACAGCATGTTTGTCGGATAGATCATAAGTACCATTCAACCTAATGCCAAAGTTGTATTTATCAAAACTTCTTTCACCTTTTGAAGGGAAAAAGGTCTGACGGTCTCCAATGACTGTATTGACATCACCTTCCCGAAATCCAGCATTGTCATTTCTGAGATAATTTGCAGCAGCATTTAATGCTAATTTTTTCTTTTTGTATTGGAAACCAATGTCGCCTCCAAAACGCTTTTGCGGTTCACGATTATGATAGTCATCTATACTCGGTAAACCGGCTTGAAGATTGACTAACCAGGAAAATCCAGCGGCAGTAGATTTTTTTGTTTTTAGATTGATGATGCCACCTTTGCCATCCGGATCAAACTGGGCGGTGGGACTGGTGATATATTCTACTTCGGTGACATCGTTGGCCGCTATTTGATTTAAGATAGTTCCAGGATCCAGGAAAGAGGGTTTCCCATTTATTAATACAATGACACCCGTATTACCACGCATACTGATATGGCCACTCGCATCAACCGATGCAGAAGGTAAATTTTTTACAATATCCAATGCAGTGCCACCAGTGGCATTTTTGTATTGACTTGCCATATACGCCTGTCTATCACTACTGTGTTTTTGTGTTGCTGTATTAGCAATAATGGTTACTTCTTGAAGATTTTGTCCAGCTGCAGCCAGTAATAGAGTTCCAATATGGATTTTCTTTTGGTCCTTGATTTCAATAGACCGGTGTATTTGTTTGTAACCGATGAATTTGACATTGATTTTGTATTTTCCCTTCTTGATATTGGAAAATCGAAAAGCTCCAAGTGAATCTGTCATCATTCCATCGATTACTTTGTTGTCGACATCGAGTAGACCGATACTGGCATAAGGTATTGGACTGTTTGACAAGGAGTCTTTAACCTGACCGGAAAGCTTTATGCTCTGGGCAATTCCAAATTGAACTGTTAATAGAAAGTAAAGTGCAATTAAATATCTAATCATCTGGCTTAAGTTTGCCCAAAAGTAGAAAAGATAAAAAGTTTTCCATTCTGGATTGAATATTATACCCTAATTTTTTCAAATGCACTTTTTTTATCTGGTATGTGCCCTCATTTACCCTAATTTGATTTTAAGAAGTATGATCTTTATCGGAATTATAATAGGTTTTAAACGTAATATAAAGATTTAGGTCATATCTAATATTGATTGACTTTTCACATTCATTGATAGCGATGTTGGTATCTATAAAAATATACTGTGACAACTGTCATGAAAATTTTCTCATAAACTTTAGTACACCGATCTTCTCTATGACAATATGAAGTAGGTATAAAGTATATACATTTTAAATTCATGTAGTTAATCTTATTCAATATTAACAAAATCAACACTTAACATTAACTTAATATATGGCTCACCTTTTGTTCATACCTTTGCAAAAATAATAACTATGGACAATTATTTATATCTCGTAATTATTACGCTGATCACTTTAGGGATTATCGACCTCATGGTCGGCGTAACCAATGATGCTGTCAATTTCTTAAATTCGGCCATTGGCTCCAAAGCTATTTCTTTCCGCCTGATTATGATTCTCGCTAGTGCGGGTATATTGTCTGGGGCGGTTTTTTCAAGTGGAATGATGGAGATTGCACGAAGTGGAATTTACGTTCCTGGTATGTTCAGTTTTAATGATGTTATAGTTATCTTCCTCGCCGTCATGATTACAGACATCATACTCCTTGATGTATTTAACTATTTCGGACTCCCGACCTCTACAACAGTATCCATCGTCTTTGAGCTCCTAGGAGCCGCGGTCTGTCTTGGACTCTATAAAATAGTAAGTACTACAGGCGATTGGTCAACGCTTTCACAATATATTAATACAGAGAAGGCTTCCGAGATTGTCGTCAGCATCCTGTTATCCGTGGTGCTGTCCTTCACTGTGGGGATGGCGGTACAATACTTTTCTCGACTTATATTCACGTTTCAGTACGAACGTAAGATCAAATCATTCGGGGTTATATTTGGTGGTATCGCCTTAGCCTCCATTAGTTATTTTATTCTTATTAAAGGAATGAAAACTGTTTCTTTCATTGATAAAGCAACAAAGGAGTGGATTAACACACACGAGCTACAGTTAATATTGGGAAGCTTTGTGCTGTTCACGGTCTTTAGTTTTATCCTGATAAGATTAAAAATGAACATCCTTAAGGTTATTATCGGTGTTGGTACATTCGCCTTAGCTTTATCTTTTGCAGGGAATGATCTGGTCAACTTTATCGGCGTACCGGTAGCAGCTATTCAGGCCATCGGTTTCTTTCAGGCATCTGGCGGCAATCCGGACACCTATATGATGTCAGAATTAGCTTCTGCGGATATTGTTGCCCCAGCTTGGATATTATTTATCGCGGGTGGTATCATGATGATTACCTTATGGACATCAAAAAAAGCGAAGACGGTTATCGAAACCGAAATGAGTCTAAGCAGTCAGGATGGAGGTTCCGAAAAGTTCGAACCGAATACCCTGTCGCGTTGGATAGTACGAGGCTTTGTAAATATTGGAGGAGCGATCAGCTATCTGATGCCACGCACCCTGCGATCGCGTTTAGATAGCCGTTTCGAAAATACTTCCTTAGGCAAAAAGAATAAGGAGGAGGAGCCGATGTTTGATATGGTGCGTGCCTCTGTCAACCTGATGGTGGCCAGCAGCCTTATTGCCTTAGGAACATCGATGAAGCTTCCTCTTTCTACAACTTACGTCACATTTATGGTTGCTATGGGTACTGCTTTTGCTGATCGAGCTTGGGATAGAGAAAGTGCCGTATACCGTGTCTCTGGTGTATTCCATGTCATCGGAGGATGGTTTCTTACCGCTGCTACTGCTTTTGCGGGTGCATTTATCATCGCTTATTTACTTAAAATAGGAGGGATTATTACCTTTGTTGGTGCACTTATATTCTTGGCGATACTTTTAGTATTTAACGCTAAAAGCCATAAAAAGAAGGTCGCAGCACAGGCAGAGCGTAAATTGAAACTAGGCAGAGAAGATATCCATACCTTACAGCAGGTTTCCGACGCTAGTGCCAATCAGATCAGTGAAGTTTTTGCCAAGTCCAATATCTTCTATAAAGAGATTGTGGACGGTCTCAACAAGAACGATTTGACGACGCTTTCGATGAACAAAAAATTGATAAAGAAATTCTTGCGTGATCTGGATTCGACCAACGACAACCTCTACAATTTTATCCGCAACCTGGACGACACATCTGTAAAAGGGAGTAGGTTCTACATTATTTCATTAGGCTATCTACAAGATATAGTAGAGAACCTTTACGTTATTGCTGGCAATGCACACAATCATGTCGATAATAACCATAAACTGCTCAAGGAATATCAAGGCAATGATCTGCGGCAGGTCGCCGATGAGCTTGGTAACTGGTACGCCGAAGTGTATAATTTATATAAGCGCCGTGACTTTCTAAAGCTTGATTCAACGATGAAACAACGTGATCAGCTGCAGGAGGTCATTAACAATCTTTTGGACAAGCAGATTGATCACATCCGGACAACAGAA
This sequence comes from Sphingobacterium sp. PCS056, assembly GCF_023273895.1. NCBI lineage: Bacteria > Pseudomonadati > Bacteroidota > Sphingobacteriia > Sphingobacteriales > Sphingobacteriaceae > Sphingobacterium > Sphingobacterium sp. PCS056. The sequence continues at coordinate 2,965,812 of NZ_CP096883.1, forward strand.
AATAGTCCTAAGAACAGTAAATTGTACTTCTCTATTTTATTAGAAACAAACGAGCTGATCAGCTCTACGTTTAAACTATTACGTTTATTTAAGGAGTTTGAAGAGTTCAAAATCAATAATAAAAAATAAAACTAGCGTCAACTAATCATCTAAAGCCCGATATATTATCGGGCTTTTTCTTTATTTGAAATGATTGCTTCTTCTCCTATGTGTTGTGAGGTACGTGTCTAAATAATTCCGCATTAGATGATAAATGTGAATTATTTACATTCAGATTTAGTATGTAAAGAAATATAGAATTCACAGTTAGCAATATATTTTTGAATAAGATAAGATTAATCCGTTAACTTAGATATATCCATACTTGGTTTGGGAAGGTTCAACTGTTTAATTTCCTGTTTACACTTATCGACCATTTCCTGAGTCATTTCATAAGTATAATTGCCATAATCATCATAAGTAAATTTTCCGACATAGAAGAAGCCATAAAGGTCAAAGAAATCGGATAGATCAAGTTTTGCAACCTTTGATGCTGTTTTTACAAAATTCAATTGATGTACCGCAGGGTTGTTTCCGCGATCGCCCATGACTTGACCGCCACCACGTCTGCTTCTACGTTCTGGATTCTGTTGGCGAAAAGCTTCAAATAGATCGGGATAAAAATTAGGATTATGACCTTGATTTGCGAAGTACAATTGAAGTTGCCAGAAAGGAACTAAACGATTGAATACATCCGGATCTTGTAGGTAACTGATCTTGCGATTGATAATACTTTCTCTTGATTTTTTGTAATTATTTTGTGCCGAAAGACGGCTTTTATTGCCATAAGAAGTGGTGACATACAGAGAGAAAATATTGTTGCTCACTTCGCCCAATCCTCCCCAATTTAAGTAAGGTCTTAATTGATGCACGTGTCCTACTTCATGTGAAAAACCCCAACATGGATCTCCTTTGATCACTCGGGCCGGATCTACAACTAGTGGCATCGCATTGCCCGGGTCTGTACCCATATAAGCGACCCCATCACCATCACGAAACATATAATAATTATAGTTTACGCGCGATAGAATTTTGTTTTCAGGGACTTTGTTATATTTAATAAGTCCCATAATCCGGTGCTGCCTGTAAATCAAGGAATCATAATTACTGATCAATTCGACACCTTTTCCATAAGCATATTTTTTAATATCGGCAGTAGGGTAGGCGATCTGAATGTGGCGACCTTTGGCATCTATAATCGGATACACAGCTTGATCTACTAATCTGTTCCAATCTTCATCGTTGTTTTTCGTAATATCAAAGTAACCATTGACTGCGCTACCCATAAAATGTACTTGGATTGCTTTCTCATTTTTAGGATCTTCAGAGAAATAGTCGATATAGGCCAAACCATCAAAATCTTTGACATCAATGATGTTGATACCATTCTTGAGTTTGAATTCTTGCTTAACAATGCCCCATCCTTTGGGATCTTTGGTCGGATCCATTCCTTCAGGAGCTCTGCGGTTCCAATTCGGAATGATCAATTTAACATCATGATCAGCAGAAATATGGTCTGCCGATATAATATGACGACCTACAGGAAGATAGATGCCGGTCATGTTTTCATATTTGCTATAACCATCACCAATCATTAAGCTATGTCCCAATGTTGAGGTGCTGAGGATAGCTTTGTATTCAGCAAACCTATAAGTTTGATCGTATTGATTTTTAAGTATGGCAATCGCGACCTCTTTGACTTGCGGATTTTTGATTTTGTTGAGATCATTTTTTTTAATTCCTTTTCTGAGCTTAAGAGCTAAGGGGCTTTCAAATACTTGTAAATCTTGATACGCATCTGCATAATCTTTAGCAGATTGGGCATGTAGTGTTGTTGTCATTGCTCCAGTAAGCAATAGCAAAGTGAGAAATTTTAATTTCATGATTTTGATTAGGTTTAATGAGCTAAATTACAGATTTGTTAGTATCAATATCAAGGTTACCATGTAAGAATGTTGTGATGATAGAGTAATGTAAAGTTTGGATACGCGAAATAAAAAAAAGAAAGCCTTTCAAATTGAATTGAAAGGCTTTCTTTGTCCTGTTGAGTTTGTTTTAATGTCTAGTGAGCAGACAAGTTTTTCGCTTTTTCTTCATCAAAATTAGCCTCTAATTCTGCTAATTTTTTCTTACCATAAGCTAATCGTGTGATCACAACGAACAATACGGGAACGATAAATATCGCTAATACAGTCGCTGCAGTCATACCACCAAATACGGTCCATCCAATCGTCTGACGTGAAATCGCTCCAGCACCTTTTGAGAGCATTAAGGGTATGATACCTAATATAAACGCAAATGATGTCATGATAATCGGACGAAGACGAAGTTTAACCGCATCAAGCGTTGCGTCGTACAAGTTCATACCGATATCAACACGTTCCTTGGCAAACTCCACGATCAAAATGGCATTTTTAGCGGCCAAACCAATGATGGCAACTAAACCAATTTGAGCATAGATATTATTATCCAACGCAGGAATCAAAGTTAACGTTAAAATCGCTCCAAACACCCCTAGAGGTACCGATAGTAAAATCGAGAATGGCACAGACCAACTTTCGTAGAGTGCAGCCAATAATAAGAATACAAACAAAATACAAAGACCGAAAATCATAATCGTCATATTTCCAGATTTGGTCTCTTGTAAAGCCAATCCTGAGAAATCATACGAATATCCGTTTGGTAATGTTTCTGCAGCAACCTCCTGAAGAGCTCTAATGGCATCACCAGAAGAATAACCTGGAGCTGCACTACCACTCACCTCGATACTTCTAAAGATATTATAGTGATTGATAATAGCAGGGTTTTGTACCAAATTCCAAGTAACCAATGAACCTAAAGGAACGGATTCGCCACGACTATTGTTGACATATAGTTTGTTGATATCTTCAATATTCATGCGGTAATTTTGATCCGCCTGTGATACTACCCTAAAGTTACGTCCATATCTGGTAAAATCATTGATATATGATGATCCCAAGTAGGCCGATATAGTGGAGTAGATGGTCGAAACCGGAACGCCCATTTTTTTAGCTTGCTCTCTATTAACAGATAACTTGTAATTTGGAGTTTTTGTATTAAATAGGGTATAAGCCATTCCAATCTCTGGTCTTTGATTAGCTGCTGCTAAAAATTTACCAACAACGCCTTCAAAAACTTTGATATCTACGGTTTGTTGATCCTGAATCATTAAACTGAAACCACCGGATGTACCTAATCCTGGAATAGCAGGAGGAGTTACAGCAAGTACGCGAGCTTTGGTATAACCTGCATATTTACCCATGATACCACCTGTAATTTGATTTGCTGTACGTGCTCTTTCACCCCAAGGTTTTAACGAAACGAAGACCGTTGCTACGTTTGGTTGGAAAGCACGGTTCAAAATATTAATACCTGCAATGGCGGTAATATCTTTTATCTCCGGATAATCTTTACGTAACTCTTGTTCTACTTCATGTAGAATTTCTTTTGTACGAGTTGAAGAGGATCCCTCTGGAAGAGTGATACCAGCGAAGAACATACCATTGTCTTCACCAGGGATAAATCCAGTTGGTTTTTTGTTGAACATATATCCTGTACCGATGAAGATACAGAGTAAAATGATAAGCGCCATAGGTGCTTTTTTGATACAATATCTGACACCGCGTGAATATTTGTTCGTTACTCTTTCGAACCAGATGTTAAACTTGTAAAAGAACTTGTTGAGCCCCTTAGCTTCAGCATGAACTGCTGTTGGTCTTAACATGATCGAACATAAAGCTGGAGTCAAAGACAAGGCAATAAATGCCGATAACATAACCGATACGGCAATGGTAATGGAGAATTGTTGGTACAATTGTCCCACCATACCCGGGATAAACCCTACGGGTACGAATACAGCCGAAAGAATCAAAGCAATCGCAATAACGGGAGCAGTAATGTCTTTCATGGCGCGACGTGTTGCATCTGCTGCTGACATTTTATAATGGTCAATATAATGCTGTACCGCCTCGACGACCACAATCGCATCATCCACCACGATTCCAATCGCAAGTACGAATGCCAGTAAAGTCAAGTTATTGATCGAGAAACCAAACAATAAGAAGAAAATAAAAGTACCTACAATAGATACAGGGATCGCTAATACCGGAATTAGAGTTGCTCTCCATGATTGTAGGAAGAAAAATACCACTAATGTTACCAATAGTAAGGCTTCGATCAAGGTATGGATAACGGATTCGATAGAAGCATTTACAACGGAAATGGTTTCATAACCTACGACATAATCAACATCATCAGGAAATGATTTTTTCAAACGTTCCAATGCGGAATAGATACCTTCTGCCGATTGAACAGCATTACCTCCTGGCGTTTGAGATACCATCATACCCGAAGATGTCATCCCATTTACACGTGTACTGGTCGCATAACTAAATTGACCTAATTCAACTCGGGCTACATCTTTTAATAAAACAATCGATCCATCCGTATTTGATTTCACAATAATATCTTCAAAATCTTCTACTGAAGATAAATCTGAATCTGTGATCACTGGATATTCAAATACCTGATCCGATTTTTGAGGAGAAGAACCTACTGATCCTCCCGGGATTCTTAAGTTTTGTTCACCAATAGCTGCAGATACATCAGCAGGAGTTAGTCTTAAACTGGTTAATTTATTTGCATCTAACCACACACGCATGGAGAATGGTTGCCCAAATGCGGTCACCTCACCAACACCATTGACACGTAATAATGCATCTTTAATGTATAAATTGGCATAGTTATCTAAAAATTTTGCATCACGTGTACCCTTTGGAGATACCAGAGAAACCAACATCAAGATATCGGTATTTGCTTTACGCGTTGTAACTCCTAGACGTTTAACGGCCTCAGGTAGTGCAGGTTCGGCAATACCGACACGGTTTTGTACATCCAGTGTCGCAATATCAATATCAGTACCTACTTCAAAGGTTACTGTAATCTGTGATTGACCATTTGATGTACTATTAGAAGACATGTAAAGCATGCCTGGAGTACCATTAATTTGACTCTCGATTGGAGTCGTTACTGTCTGTTCGACAGTTTGGGCATCCGCTCCGGTATAGTTCGCTGTGACCGATACGGTTGGCGGCGCTACGGATGGATACTGACTGATCGGCAAAGACACAATTGAAATTCCTCCTACGATCAAAATCAATAGGGAAATAACAATGGCTGTGACGGGTCTTTTTATAAAAACTTCTGAAATCATATGTTTTTGTATATCTTATAAAATCTGTGAAAATTATTTTTTTGCAGCACTTGCATCTGGCGCTCCAGCAGGAGCTTCAGCAACTTTTACTCCTGTTTGCACATTCATAATACCGTCAACAACAATTTTTTCACCGACTTTAAGTCCTGATTTTACGACTACTTTATCGCCTAGTTTTATACCTAACTCCACTTTACGTTGTTCCGCTTTACTGCTATCGCCAACTACGTATACATTAAATACACCTAATTGATCTTGAATAGCTTTATATGGAATAATCACTTCTTCTGTAGCAGAATTCGTTTTAACGTTTAACGAAAGATTCATGCCTGCTCTCAAAATATTGCTTGCATTGTCAAAATTAGCACGTACTTTAATTGTTCCTGTCTGTGGGTCTACAGCGCGGTCAATCGTTGTGATTCGACCAGAAGAAGCGTATTCAGTACCATCTGGCAATACAGCATTGATCTGAGCTGCAGAACCTGATTTTTGTAAATTGACAAATTGCGGAATATCACGCTCGCTTACTTGAATTTCTACTGCAACTGGGTTGACAGATGATAGCGTATTTAGACGCGTAGTACCAGGATTGACCAAAGCTCCAAGACGTACTTCCGATATACCGACAATACCCGCAAAAGGAGCACGGATGGTCGAACGATTTAAATTTGTTTGAGCTGTCGTTACCGCGGCTTGAGCGCCCAAAATTTGGGCTTTTTGATTGGCCACATCTGTTTTCGCGTAGTCCAATGTTTGTTTCGCGATCGCATCTTTGTCTGCTAATGCTTGGTAGCGGTTTAAATCTGTTTGTACACGATCCAAATTGGATTGCGCAATTCTCAGATTGGCTCTCGCCTGATCTAAAGCTGCGGTATAGCGTGTGCCATCTATTTCATATAGTTTTTGACCTTTGGAGACAGACGCTCCATCAGTGACAAATATTTTTGTTACATAACCAGAAACTTCAGCAAATAATTCGGCTTCATTCAAAGGTTTTACAGTAGCTGGATAAGTTTGGTTGCCCGTAACGATCTCTTCAGTGGCTGTAGCAAGTGATACAGGTACAACACGCTCTGCTTGCTGCGCAGCATGTTGTTTCTGCGCATCTTTATTGCCACATGACTGCCAAATTAGCGTAGTTCCAATAAAAAAAGCGGCTAATAAATGTTTTTTATTCATGATATTCTTGGTTTCTAAATGTTGTTTATTTTGTATCTACAGTTCCTAAAGCTTTTTGAACATCTAACTTGCTGGAAAGAAGTGCATAAAGCGCATTTAAATAATTCAATTGACTCGTCTTGAGATCAGTCTCCGCTGTCATTAAGTCCAAATAAGTTTTGATCCCTTCGTCATATTGCAATTTAATGGTGTCGTATACTTCTTTAGATAGATCGACATTATCTTTTGACGTTTTCCAGTCAATTAAATTAGCATTGTAGGATGCTGTAGCAAGCGCATATTCCGTATTGATTTGGTTTTTCAAATCCTCCATGCTTAAATCAATTCTACTCTCGCGAAGTTTTGATTGATAGATCTGATGTTTTCTCTTAAATCCTTGAAAGATTGGGATCGAGACCGATAAACCCGCCACAGAACTTGGGAAATTGTCTTTATATAGATCTTTAAATTTGTTGTCTCTATAATTGAAAGCATAATTGTAAAATGCACTTACATTTGGTAAGTAAGTCCATTTATAATATTGAGTTTCCAATTCCTGCATTTTTTTAGACGTTTGCAATTGTTGGAATTCGATTCTGTTGGTCACGCTTGCGGATGAAGTCGTGTCAATCAAAATCTGGTTTTCCATATCGGCATTCTCAAAAGATAAAGTAATGTCAGCTTGGTGATCCACGGCTAACAAATTTTTTAAATAATCGTATTTGTAGCGGCGCAGTTCAATGGTACGTTTCTCGTCAGCATTGGCATTGCTTAATGCAATCTGTGCTCTCTTGAAATCGGTTTTATCAACCATCCCCACTTCGTACCGTACTTTGGCATCGTTATATTGCTTTTGAAGTCGAGTAATATTTTCACGTACGATTTTGATCTGCTCTTCACTCGTCAAGATATCATAATACGCTTTACTCACTTCAACGACCGTATTGATCTTTTGATTTTCTGTATTTTGTTTATTGGATTGACGGATGAGTGTCGCTGCTTTTGAAGCTTGCATCAATGCAGGATTCAAAATCTGTTGATCAGCCTGCAGGGTCAGGGCACTCGCATTTTTTTGTCCTAGCGCAATGTTTTGACCACCTATAAAAGAAGTTGGTACCTTTACATTGTAGTTATAAGAACCATTCGCATTGACCTGAGGCAACCAGCCAGATAAGGCAATGTCAATATCTTTTTCGCCAATTTCTTCATCAATTGCAGCCTGCTTAAGACTAATCTTATTATTAAGGGCATAGTCAATAAGTTGCTGCAAATTTGCTCTAGCAGGTAATGCCTCATTGCCTGTTTGTTGGGCATAACTAACATTCCATACGGTCGTTAGGGCTGCCAAAGAGAAGGCTATTTGTCTAAACTTCATATAATTATTTATTTTTAACTCCATCCCAAATGATTTCTACAACATCCGAGATACTTTCATTTGATTTTAATTTATTGTGCTTTACTCCTTTAATTGCTGATACAGCAGTTCCAAAGAATATACAAGCGAGTACTTCAACATTGGTGTTTTTAAGTTCACCTATTTTAATACCTTCTGTTAAAAATTTGAGGATACTGCTCTGACCACTAATCGATTCGTTCGTTTCGTAACTGTTCACTTTATAATATGGAGAAGAGTAAAATTGTTCAAAAAAACTAAACATTTCTACGTTTTCTCGATAAAATTTGACAAACCCCTTCCATATGTGAAAAAAAGTTTCCTTATACGTTAATTCCTCCTGGATGGACTCAAAAATTGATTCATGGAGTGCGTCTCCGCAATATTGAAACAAGCTGACGATCAAATCATCTTTTGAAGGAAAGTAATGGTATATGGTGCCGATTGCGACATCAGCATCTTGAGCGATTTTACTCATTGCTGTGCCATGAAAACCATGATCTTTGATCAACCTTAAGGTGGTCTCAAATATGGAAATCACTTTTGAATTATTTTTTGTGTATTGAACGTTCATTCGGTTCCAAATGTAGAAATTTTAATTAGATCTATCTGTCAAAATAATGTAATGAAAAGATGAATTTTATTCATTATAGCCATCTCCATCGCGATGCAGGAAATGTTAACGTAAATTTAACATCAGTTAGTTTGCTAATCATTTTGTATGATCTATATTTGCACATCATAATTTAGGTTTATAATTGGTTAGTAAAGGTTTTCATTCTCCCCGTTTGAAAACCTTTCTTTTTTATTTTTAGCCATAAAAAAAGCCTAGTTTATAAAAACTAAGCTTCTTTATAGATATTTAACGTACTTACTTACAATTTTTCAAATCTTCTTGTACTTCTTCAAGACTGAATATTTTATCTTGTTTTGCAAAATTAGTGGTTATGTAAGTCAAAACATAAGCAATATCAATATCTGTTAACGTTTCGTTTGCAGGCATAATCGTATTAAAGGTTTTTCCTGCAACAGTTATTTCTTCCTGTAAACCATTTCTGACGATACAGGATAGACGTTCCCTATTTTTCGTTAAAAAATCAACATCCGTTAAGGGGGGATATAAAAGCCCTAGACCTTCACCCTTATCCCCATGACAATTTTTACAGTGATTGATATATATTTTTTGTCCATTCACAGCATATTGTGCAGTTTTAATGTCCTCACCAGATTGACAGCCGCTCATGGCACTAAAAATATAGATGGAAACTAGTACACCTAAACTATATATTTTGGTCATTTTACTTTTCTTGTAATAGGATCGCAAGCTCTTTTTGTAATTTGGCCACTTGCTCGTCATTTGTTCCATCATATGCACCACGGATACGTTTTTGTTTATCGATTAAGACCAGATAGCCTTGATGATCGTAACCTCCTGGAGCATTTTTGTCTTCAGCAGTATAAACGAGATACTGATTAGCGATTCCATAGATGTCCGCCTTTGAGCCTGTCACAAAATTCCAATGATCGTTGCTAACGCCCAATTTATGAGCATATTCTTTTAATACATGAGGTTGGTCATATTTAAAATCAATGCTATGGGAGAGGAAATAAACTTGATCACTATCTTTATATTGCTCATAGACCTTCAACAGATTTCTATTCATGGTAGGGCAGATACTTGGACAGTGTGTGAAAAAGAAATTCGCGATATATACTTTATTATCGTAATTCTTGTCCGTGATATAAGTACTATCTTGATTTAAAAATTTAAACGCGGGTATGGTATGATAAAGCGTATCCGTAATGGTTTTACCATCAACAATTTTTTCAACAGGTTCACGTTGACCATAGATCGGAAGAGTAGCTGTATTGGATTGGCAGCTAGAAATTCCCAATGCCGCAAGTGCTAAGAAGAATGAAGCACGAATATGAAATGATTTGATCATACTAATACTTGTTTAAGATTTCTTGTTTTTCTTTTGATACACGATCAAATACAGCTTTCATATCTTTAACTTTAGTTAATTCGCGATTGGCGTAATCTACTGTGGTAGAATCTGCACTGTACCCTTTCATCCAGTCCATCATGTGATCTGTAGCTTCTTCAAGATTCTTTTTTAACTGGGTTAACTCTTGACGAGTTTGAGTTGTATCAAGCGCCGGCTTAGCTGTTTTGATTGCTTTAAGATGCGTTAAGATAGAGTCGATCGTAACAGCATCTTTGTCAAATACGCTTACTTGTGGCATGATCTCATCATGAATTTTCATGGTTTCTTCTTGCGTTTTAGCTAAATCATTTTGGTTATTGGTGTTTGAGCTATTGTTACATGAAGTAATAGCAAAAGCTGATGCAATTAAGAAAGCTAATTTTTTCATATCGAAATATTTTGTCTGTTATAGACAAAGATACCAAATAGATCAGGAAGATAATAGCTAATTATACCCTTGTGTATGTAAAATTCAAGTCACGAATGTAGATTTCATTCTTGGCTATGGCACATATTTCATTTTGATCGTTGACAATTTCGACAGAAAACGTTTTGATCATCCTTCCTCTACTTTTTAAGGTATCCATACAAGCATTGAAATCAGAATCATCGATTTTGATCGAAAATTTAAGATTGGTCAAGCCAGGCTTTTTATATTCAATAGATGCTGATTTGAGCCAAGCTACAGTTTTTTTAAAGCCATGAGCCTGCAGTCGCTGGTCGATTAGTATGGCATAAAAGGGATCGACTGCTGAAAATATCGTTCCACCAAATATGGTATTGTTAGTGTTTTTATTAAAAATACTTTTGATGATTTTAACGTCGACACCTTGAAAATCAGGATAAATTCGTTGAACCCATATCCGCTGGAATAAAAAAGGAGGGTAGATTCTCAATAACCATTTTAGAGATTTCGGACTATACAACATCGTGCAAAGGTAATACAATAAATTAAAAATCGTTTGCTATTTAACTTGTAAAAATGCTTGTACAATGATACTTTTATAAAAAATTGAATTATGACTAACCAATCAAATTCGCACACAAACAGGAATGTTTGGATCATTGTTCTTGTGGCATCGTTGGGGTATTTTGTGGATATCTACGATCTGATTATTTTTTCGATTGTACGGGTCAAATCATTTGAAGAAATAGGTGTATCACCCCAAGATATGCGAGCCGAAGGTGAGTTTGTATTGAATATGCAGATGGGGGGCTTATTGATTGGTGGTGTGATATGGGGAATTATAGGGGATAAGTTTGGTCGACTGAAAGTCTTATTTGGTTCTATTTTATTATATTCCTTGGCCAATATCTATAATGGTTTTGTTCAGGATGTGATGACATACGGTATTATTCGTTTTGTTGCGGGTATCGGATTGGCAGGTGAATTAGGTGCCGGAATTACATTGGTCAGTGAAAGTATGCACAAGTCAAAACGTGGTTACGGAACTATGTTGGTGGCAACAGTAGGTGTACTGGGTGCGGTACTCGGATATTTCATATCTGAACAGTTTGATTGGCGTACGGCCTATTTTGTCGGTGGTGGGATGGGGCTGCTGCTCTTACTAATGCGCGTAGGAGCGCTGGAATCTGGTTTGTTTAAAACAGCAGAAAGTAAGACGGTCGCTAAAGGCAAATTCAGTATGCTTTTTACGGATAAACACAGATTTAAGAGATATCTATACTGCTTATGTATTGGATTGCCCATTTGGTTTGTCGTAGGTGTATTAGTCACCCAAGCTCCGGAGATCGGAAAAGCGCTGCACGCTCCCGCAACATTGAGCGCTGGAAAAGGGGTATTGTTTACTTATCTTGGTATTTCGTTGGGTGATCTGCTGGCCGGTTTATTGGCGCAAGTATTAAAATCTCGAAAAAAAGTGGTATTAATATGTCAAATGGTGATTTTGATCAGTGCATCCTGGTATCTGCTAAGTGATGGTTTATCGGAAACCAGATTTGTCTGGTTATGCTTTTTTATGGGGCTGGGGATTGGATATTGGGCTACTTTTGTAACGATCTCCGCAGAACAGTTCGGTACCAATTTGAGAGCCACAGTTGCGACCACTGCACCTAATTTTGTCCGTGGCGCGCTGATCCCTTCGACCATGTTGTATGGGATTCTTGTGAATCACTGGGGGATCATCATTGCGGCTTTTGTCATGATCTTTTTTCTTTCAGGAATCGCCATCTATGCGCTAACACAACTGGAAGAAAGTTTTGATAAAGATCTAAACTATCTGGAAGAGTAGTATAGATTAACGCTTTGGACATTTACTGCATCGATTACCTTTTTTATATTTCTTACAACATTTTTTAAAACATGCACATGAAAAAGGAGAGAATGGACTTGATGCTTTTGTATCTGCACAAAAATCCATTTTCTCCTTTGAAAGCGTATCTTGAAATCCTAATCCTTGCAATTCTAAAGTATCCATAGCGCAAAGATACATATTATTTATAAGCAGTCTAAATAAAAAAGTGTTAAATTACATTTTTTTAAGTAAGTTGTCGATGACTTTAGGGTACTGCTGATGCTCCAGTTGCTGTCCTTTGAACTTAATCACCTCTAAGGTGTCTTGCGGTTCTACTTTAAATCGCCCTTGATAAATGACTTCCCCTTCATCAAAATGCTCATTAGCAAAATGAATGGTTATACCATGCTCTGTTTCCTTGTTTGCCAATACAGCTTTATGGACATGATCGCCATACATACCTTTTCCACCGTATTTAGGTAATAGCGCTGGATGTATATTGATGATCTTATTGGGAAAAGCTTGTAATAAATGGGGTGGAACTAACCAAAGGAATCCTGCAAGTACAATTAAGTCGATGTTTAAATTTTTTAGCATTTTAACAATTTCGTCCGATTTGAAAAACTCTTCACGGTCAAATACATGTACAGGTATTTCAAAATTGTCAGCTCTCTGGATGACATAAGCATCGGCATTATTACTCAATACAATAGCGATCTCGGCATCTTCAGAATATTTAAAATACTCCATTATTTTTTGGGCGTTGGAACCAGAACCTGAAGCAAATATGGCAATACGTTTTTTCACAGTTTAATTGTGTTAAGTGACGTTCTAAAAAAATTTAATCAATCAAACTTACGTTATTTTTTGTAAATAAACTAACATAATGGTGTCATGTGTACAATTTGTCTCGTATATTTAACCTGATTCAATAGCATTTTATTTTTTGATCTCATGAGGACATTTACATTTCTATTCATTACATTTTTAGTATTATCAGCACAGCATGCCAGCGCTCAGGCACCGCATCAGATACCTAATTTTTTCCTGCAGGAGTTATATACAGGAAAGGATTTTAAACCTGCAGATCTACCCAAAGATGGTCTTATTGTGTTTAATTATTATGATACTGGATGCAGTCATTGTCAAAAAATGGGAGCAGGGATCGCAGAGCAGATGAGCACTTTTAAGCGTATTAAATTTTACTTCGTCGCCATGAATGACCGTGAATATGTCGATGGATTTATCAATATGTTTGCTAAGAAGTTGAAACCAGAGTCCAAAGTATCTTTTATTAGGGATCCCGACGGGCAATTTATCTCTTTGTTCAACCCCACACAGACCCCTTCACTTTATATCTATGACGCCAAAACAAAAAAATTATTGAAACATTTAGATGGTGTAGATGATGTTAAAGTGTTGCAAGTCGCTTTGCAACAGCTAGCCAGATAGTTTTGCTTGTCTTCTAGTTGTAATTTTTAAAAACAGGAGTCTTTTTTTGATACAACTAATTATAATTATTTGCTATTTTTGCGACATCAAATCAAGATATGAGCGACTCAATTAAACACGAGTGCGGTATAGCACTTATTCGACTGTTAAAGCCCCTTTCTTATTACCAGGAAAAATACGGTACGCCTTACTACGGCATAAACAAATTGTACTTATTGATGGAAAAACAGCACAACCGTGGCCAAGATGGCGCGGGTATTGCAACCATTAAATTCGATGTCAAGCCAGGAAATCGATACATTTCTCGTTACAGAGCGATGGGATCCAGTGCTGTAGCTGATATCTTCGAATATGTACAAAAGAAGTTTGCTTCGGTGCAAAAGGCTTATCCAGAGGAATCTAAGGATACGCAATGGTTAAAAGATAATGTTAGTTTTACCGGAGAGGTATTGCTAGGCCACTTGCGTTATGGTACTCATGGAAAAAATAGCATTGAAAGCTGTCATCCTTTTTTAAGACAAAATAACTGGATGTCTCGCAATTTGGTTGTTGCTGGAAACTTTAATATGACAAATGTTGACGAGTTATTGCAACAATTGTATGAATTGGGTCAGCATCCCAAAGAAAAAGCAGATACAGTCACTGTGCTAGAAAAAATCGGACATTTCTTAGATGATGAAAACCAAGACTTATTCGATAAGTTTAAGCAAGAAGGGTATTCAAATATTGAAATCAGTTCGCTAATTGCTCAAAATTTAGATGTTCCGAAAATTTTAACTCGTTCGGCAAAAACTTGGGATGGTGGCTACACGATTGCCGGTATATTTGGACATGGAGATGCATTTGTCATGCGTGATCCAGCCGGTATCCGTCCAGCTTTTTATTATAAAGATGATGAGGTACTTGTCGTTGCTTCGGAAAGACCGGTTATTCAGACAGCATTTAATATCTCAATAGATAAAGTTCAGGAAATTAAACCTGGTCATGCCTTAATCGCCAAGAAAGATGGTACCGTGACCGAGGAAATGTTTAGAGAGCCTGTTGAACAAAAATCATGTTCTTTCGAACGTATTTATTTCTCTAGAGGTTCTGATGCAGATATTTACAAAGAACGTAAGCAACTGGGACGTCTTTTGTGTCCACAGGTGCTAAGCGCAATTGACAATAATATTAAGAATACCGTATTTTCTTTCATCCCTAATACAGCTGAAGTTTCCTACTATGGTTTGATGGATGGTATCAATACTTACGTAAGAGATTTTCAAAAAGATGCACTACTCAATAGAGCGGATAAAATTGAAGATGGCGAATTGGAAGATATTTTAAGCATTCACCCTCGTTTTGAGAAACTGAATGTCAAGGATGCCAAACTGCGCACTTTCATTACACAAGATGCCGATCGTACAGATATGGTACAGCATGTGTATGATACGACCTATGGTATTGTGAAAGATCATGAAGATACTATCGTAGCGATTGATGATTCCATTGTAAGAGGAACAACCTTAAAACAAAGTATCTTAACGATTTTAGATCGTTTGAATCCTAAAAAGATTGTTATCGTATCTTCGGCGCCGCAGATCCGTTATCCAGATTGTTATGGTATCGATATGTCTAGAATGGGCGAGTTTGTCGCATTTGAGGCTGCAGTTTCTTTATTAAGAAAACGTGGATTGGCACATATAATTGATGAAGTCTATCAGAAATGTTTGGTTTCCATAACAGCTGATATTGATGATATAGACAATTACGTTAAAGAAATTTACGAACCTTTTACTGATGAAGAGATTTCAAATGAGATCGCAAGAATCATTACACCTCATCACTTAAAAGCAGAAGTAAAAGTCATTTTCCAGACATTGGACAACTTGCATATTGCATGTCCTGATCATAAAGGAGATTGGTATTTCTCAGGTAATTACCCAACACCAGGAGGTAATAAAGTTGTTAATAAGGCTTTCATGAACTGGGTAGAAGGTAAAAATGTAAGAGCTTACTTCAGTAGTTAATAAGCTTTGTCCATAAAAACAAGAAAGGCTGATATCCTAGGATATCAGCCTTTCTTGTTTTTATATAGATCTTTTTTACATACGTTTTAAAATAAAGAAGAATCCAGCTGCAGTACAGGCTAGTACTGCTGAGGTAGCCCACCAAAGGGTTGTGAAGCCAAAAGAGCCCACGATATTGGTTCCTAAGAGCGGCGAAAAAATATTTGCAGCAGAGAAAGCCAATGAATTGAATCCCATGTAAGCACCCTGCGTTTTGGGTGTTGATCGATTGATAGTGGCTGTCGCCATAAAAGGCAAGGTCAGCATTTCACCAATGCCAAATACAAAGAATGTAACATAAAGCATGAATAACCCAGCATGTATATTGAACATGGCATAAGAAATGGAACAAAAAAGTGTCCCGATAACTAACGTTTTGGTAATCGTTAATTTGTGTTCTGCAATATGTACGATAAACATCTCCAATAATACGATAATCAAACCGCTCCATCCCATCAAAAATCCGATCTCATGTTCATTGAGGTGATGGACTTCACGATAGAAGATAGGAAGGGTTGATATCAGTTGGAAAAAGCATAACGAAAATATACAGCACAGGATATTAAAGATAATAAAGGGCCCATCTTGATAAGGGTTTCGTTCTTTTTTATTGTGTGATGTAGTCGTGATCGGTGCAGCCCTCAAAGCCTTTAGGTTGTTTTTTTCTTTCTTATAAAAGAAGAGAAAAAATACAATAGCCGCCGCCGCTGCTGCCATGGCATTTCCATAGAATATCCAATCAAAAGATATACCTGCCAAAAAACCTCCTACAGCAGGACCGATCGAAAAGCCAAGGTTAACGGCCAATCGATTTAAAGAGAACGCTCGCGTTATATTTTCGGGTTTAGCATAACTGGCTACAGAAACTGAGTTGGCAGGCCTAAACGCATCAAAGACGGCACTCAATACAAAAATCATGATGCCTAAGGACTCTACAGTTTTAAAATAGGGTGTGATCAGAAACAAAGGAGCTGCTAAGGTTAAACTGAACAGTTGGACTTTGAAGCTACCAAATCGATCTGTGAGCCACCCGCCCACATAAGAGCCACACACAGATCCAAAACCGAAACACATCAGCACAAGACCCACTTGTTTGATATTAAAATGAAGAGCTTGGGTCATATAGATCCCTAAAAATGGGATCACCATACTTCCCATTCTATTGATCAACATCACGATGGCGAGCAGCCATGCGGAGCGGGATAGTCCTTTAAAGGATCCGATGTATATAGATAAAAGTTTTTTCAAGTGAATATGTAAAAAGCCAAAAGAATACATCGTATCCCTTTGGCTAGTTTAAAAAAATAGTTATGCTACACCAATTGTGATGCTGCTATCGTATCATTGACTTCATACGTGGAAGCGATGAGGTTCTTTTTGCCCGTCGAAGGTTCAAAAATAATATCGATTCGTCCCAAGTTGATACCTGCAAAGCCAACCTGATTGACCGCTGTTTTTGTTCCCTTTAAGTTGGTTACAAAAGTAGGTTCTTTCAAGAAGGTATGCGTATGCCCACCAATGATCACATCAATATCGCTTGTTTGAGCTGCTAGCACCAGATCCGATACCTTATCACTCTCATACTGGTAGCCCAAGTGCGATAAACAGATAACCAGATCACATTTATGCTTTTCCTTAAGCTCTTTGACCACCCGATTGGCAACGGCTATCGGATCGAGGTATTTCATCCCTTTGAAGTTATTGGGATCGACCAGCCCTTCAATATCTACACCAAGACCAAATACACCTATTTTGACACCTGCTTTCTTAAATAACGTATAATCTTGAGTTTTTCCTTCCAAAACAGTACCCGTAAAGTCATAGTTTGCCGTTAAGAAAGGAAATTTAGCATGGTCCAGATATTTGACCAGTCCATTTAAACCATTATCAAATTCATGATTACCAAAAGTACCCGCATCATACCCTAATTTAGTCATGAGGTCAAGTTCTAATTTTCCACCAAATAAGTTGAAATAGGGGGTACCTTGAAACATATCGCCAGCATCCAGCAATAAGACGTGAGCTTCCTCAGCTCTGACTTTTTTGATAAGTGTGCTTCTGCGTGCAACTCCTGCTAGACCCTGATATCTTCCGCCATCCATTGGAAACGGTTCTATTCTACTATGCACATCATTGGTATGTAGAATGGTCAATTTTATTTTTTTAGAACCTGCAAGCGAGGTCAGTGGCAAACCACCCAAGGTGGCAACAGCGGAAAAACCAGCTGCTGTTTTCAGAAAGCTTCTTCTATTTAATGACTTTAACTCTTCCATCTAATTGCATATTAATTTTTTGACCTTTTTTAGTAAAGCTAGCGATATATTCCATTAGACTTTCTCTCACTTTTTGTGGGTAGTCTGTTCTTTTAAGTGCATGGGTAAATAAATCTAAATTGTCACCTCCATTGGCTAAATAATCATAAGTAGCGACTTTATAGATTTTATGAAGATCCAGATCTTTTCCTTGCACCTGAATATTTACTGGCTTTTTGTCCTGTATGGATAACGTTATACCGGTGACCGGCTGTCCACCAGTTGCAGCAATGAAATTGGCCAGTTGCTGAATCTGTTCTCCATTGAGTTCCATTACGGTCAATTGATTTTCAAAAGGCATGACCTCAAATACACTTTCAATGGTAATATCTCCAGCCTTTATTTCGTTACGAATGCCTCCTTTAGTAGCAAATGCGATGTCTGCTTGATTGTTAACTTTTGCACTAGCCACTAGTAATGCTTGAGTAAAGAAATTTCCCATTAAAGTTTCAGGAGCTTTTTCTTTTGTCAATGCAACTTCGGAAAATCCAATGATGCGATTCATCTCTGCCTGCATCTGCTTTTTGTAGGGCGTATAAATCGCTACGATCGTGCCATCATCAACGGTGTTTTTATTGATTTCATATTGTTTGAAGTCCTTTTGGATAGGACTTAATTTTTTGCTGCAAGATGTGCTCAGTAGGATAGCTAAAAACCCGAGGGCTACATATTGAAGTTGATGTAAAGTTCGTTTCATCATGTAATAAGTGTTTTCGGTACAAATGTAGATAATAAAAGCCTAACATTTTGTTAAGCTTTTATTATGAGTATGCAAAAGAAGGCGTTTTTTTAATTGGCAACTTCTGTTTTTTTAATATCTTTTCTGATCACTGCATCTCTTTGATTTCTCAATCGTATCGATTTTCTACGATCTGCAATTGTCGTTTTCGTGATTTTTGCGACCATCTTATTGTTCTTATATAACTTCCAGTTCATCAACAGAACGGAAACCAATATGATCACCAAACCTATGACCTGTGTCGAAGTGACCGCATGACTACTGAAAAAGTAACTTAGTACTAATGCAACAATAGGATTGACATATGCATAGGTACTCACTTCGGTCGCAGGTCTTACCGATAGCAACCAGATGTAAGAACTAAATGCCAAGATCGATCCAAACACAATTAAGTACGATATATTGAACCAATCGATAGGAGTGACCTGTTGAAAGCTGAAACGGGCAAATTCACCGTTTAAGCTAGCTACAACTGTAAATAGCACCCCTGCTGTAATCATCTGCCATGCCGTCTTTACGGAAACATGTAGATCCTCTTGTTCTTCTTTTTGGCTTTTCTTTTGGTATTTAGAGTATAAAGAACCTGCCGTCCAAGCGATCGAACCGAGCACCATAATCACTAAGGCAATCACGGTTATTTCTTTATTGGCTGATGATTTGCTGGCAATGATCTGCTCTACAAAGAGTAAAATAACACCGCAAAAACCTAAGATCAAACCCGCAATGGTCGATTTGCTGCTAAAATTTTCTTTCCATTTTGGTTTATCCAAAATAACAAACCAAATTGCAGCCGCTGCCGCAATAATTGCCGCTACACCACCCGAGACGTATTGCTCAGCCCAAATAAGGCCACCCATATCAATAAACAAAAGTAAAAATCCAACAACAATAGAATCGCGGATCGCTCTTTTGTTGAATATTTTATAACCTTTCAATACACAATACCCCATCAACAATATGCTTGCTGTAATAAACCTAAATGAGCCTAAAATGAATGGTGGGAAACTGTGAAGCGCCTTTTCAATAAAGAAAAAAGTTGACCCCCATACAATATACACCACAGCATATGCGAGTATGACCATTAAAGGGCTTGCTTGTTGTACTTTATTATTTAACATCTCTAAATTCCTTTCCTAAATTATTCCGGTATAACTAACTGTTGTTCTTCTTTTACTGTTTGTAAGACAATGGTGGTACGCGTTGAAATGATTCCTTCAATTTTACCCAATGTATTACGCATCAGATCCACTAAAGCAGTAGAATCAGCTGTTCTAACTTTGATAAGGTAACCATCGTCTCCAGCGATATCGTGGACTTCCTGCACTTCAGGTATCTCGGCTAGAAGAATCCCAACTTTCTGCTCTCCAATGATATCGTTTGCTTTGATAAATATAAACGATAATAGTTTTTGATCGATTGCCGCTGGATTTATTTTAGCATTATATTGTAAGATTACATTTTTCTGCTCTAATTTTTTAACACGCTCTAAAATTGCAGAAGGAGCCATACTGAGCTCTCTTGCAATATCGGCGTTGTTGATACGTGCATTGTCCTGCATTAAACGCAAGATTTTGTAATCTACATGATCTAAATTATATTCTACTTTTGTCATATCGAGTGCAAAGGTAAGTATATTTCGAATTATATTCAAATAATTTGATAAAAATCAGAATATAATTCTATTTAAGATCTTTTCTATTGGTTTGTAAATAGCCTATTTTGGTAGCTGGAGGACTAACTTAATATTGTAACATGTTGTTTTTTAGTCGATTACGTTTGATTTGAATTATCTTTGGCAATTGTGCTATCTCATCGAACATTATTCGCCAAAGGTTTCCATGGAATATTTTTCCCGTAATATCTTAATCATATAACTCGTACTCAGGGTGACGAGCAAGCCTACCACACAACCGATAGTGACACAGGCAAAGCGATCGAGGGCCGCAATGTACGATTTTAACTGATGCTCATGAACCACAACAATAATCATAGCCACCATCGCTGTACGTGCTACACTTAAGATATTAAAGAGTCTGCAGATCGCGACAGATGTAATCACCCCCAAAAGCATGGACCACATCTGAGGAAGATTGGTAAAGTAAAAAAGTATACCCGTGGCTGAACCTATAAAATTGGACTTTGTTCTATCAAAAGCAATCTTAGTGGCTTCGGTATCATCTGGAGATATAACTAATACAATGGAAATTAAGGTCCATATGGCCGAATATTCAGGAAAGCTGATATACAAGAAGTAGCCAATAGAAAAACCAATCAAAATACGGATCAAATAGATGATGAAGTCGGAGTGTAGGCTATATCGCATCAGTGTTTTACGCATCTTAATATGTTTTTTTGCAAAAGTACATCTTATTTGTAGAATCAAAAATCATTATGGTTGCGTTTTTATGCGTGTTTCATATTGTTTTTTCATTTTCTTGCAAGATCAATTCTTTTGATTACTTAAAATAGTTAGCTTTGTTTATATAAATTATACCAACTGTGAAGGAAAATATTTCTTTAGATCAATTATCGCAATCTTTGACAGGAGACTTGTACTATGATGATTCTGCATATCACCATACGATCCGCATTGCCTATTCTACGGATGCGTCCGTCTATCAGGAATTGCCACTAGCTGTCGCGATACCGAAAAATACCGAAGACATTAAAATTTTACTCCAGTTTGCTTCTGCAAACGGCATCACGATTATTCCAAGGACAGCAGGCACCTCTTTGGCTGGTCAGGTTGTTGGAAATGGTATTGTTATGGATATCTCCAAACACTTTAACAAGATCCTTGAACTTAATGTCGCAGAACGGTGGGTGAGGGTTCAGCCTGGCGTGATTCGTGATGATCTTAATCATTATCTCAAACCGTTTGGTTTCATGTTTGGTCCAGAGACTTCAACAGCAAGTAGAGCGATGATTGGTGGTATGATTGGCAATAATTCTTCAGGGTTACATTCTATCGTATGGGGCGATACGAGACAAAATTTAGTATCTGCAGACGTGATATTGGACGATCAGTCGGAGGTCGTATTTGAAGCTTTGGATGAAGCTTCTTATTTCAAGAAATTAATTCAGAAGGATAGGGAAGGATCAATCTATCGTAGACTGAATGCCTTATTGACGGAAGAAGAAAATATACAGGCGATAACACAAGGATATCCGAAACGCTCGATCACAAGACGCAATACCGGATATGCATTGGATATGCTATCTGATAAAACGGTACCATTTAATATGTGCAGATTGCTCGCCGGTTCGGAAGGTACACTCGCTATAGTCACGGAAGCTAAACTGCAATTATTGCCATTACCGCCTAAAGAATTAGGTCTTCTTTGTATTCACTTTGAAGATATGATCGCGTGTATGAAAGGAAATGTGATCGCTTTGTCACATCATCCCGAAGCTTCGGAACTTGTCGATAAGTACATCATGGATTTTACGGTTGGGCATCCAACGTATCAATATAATCGCTTTTTTATTGAAGGTGATCCCAAAGCTCTACTTATTGTCGAGTTTAGAGGAGATACTCCAGAAGAAGTGGAAGCTAAGGCGATGGCATTAAAAGCGGAGTTGATGGAAAAGCAATTGGGTTATGCATATCCCTACATCACCGGAGATCAAACTAATTTGGTTTGGGATGTCCGTAAAGCTGGATTGGGCTTGATCCGTAACCTTCCTGGAGATAGTCAGCCCGTCAATTTAATTGAAGATTGTGCCGTTTCTCCCGAAGACTTACCTGCATATGTGGCCGATATTCAAGATTTATTGATTGCAGAAGGAGTCCATGCCTCTTATTATGCCCATGCCGGAGCGGGGGAGCTCCATATTGAACCTTTTGTCAATCTAAAAACAGAGGAAGGTATCAAAACTTTTCGTTCCATTTTAGAGAAAACAACAGATCTAGTTCTCAAATACAATGGTTCTTTAAGTGGTGAGCATGGTGACGGTCGATTGAGGGGCGAATTTATTGAGAAAGTTTTAGGAAAAAAAGTGTACAGCCTGATCGAGGAAGTGAAGGAGATTTTTGATCCTAAAGGGGTATTCAATGCTCATAAAATCGTGAATACGCCACCAATGGATACCTATCTTCGCTACGATAATAATAAGAATACAACACAGATTAAGACTTATTTTGATTTTTCAAAAGAGGAGAGTATCCTGCGTCTGGCAGAAAAATGTTCTGGCTCTGGGGACTGCCGAAAGACAGAGATCACGGGAGGAACGATGTGTCCTTCTTTTATGGCCACACGTGATGAAAAAGATACGACACGTGCACGTGCCAATATGCTGCGTCAGTTTTTGACAAACTCAACCAAAGACAATCGTTTTGACCATGAAGAATTAAAAGAAGTCATGGACTTGTGCCTATCTTGTAAAGGCTGTAAAACCGAATGCCCTTCTAGTGTTGATGTCGCTAAGATGAAAGCTGAATTTTTGCAGCACTATTACGATGAACATGGTGTTCCTTTTCGAGCGAGAGTGATTGCAAATTTTACAGAGTCACAGAAATTAGGATCACTGGTAGCGCCATTATACAACTTTGTTGTCAAAAATGACTTTTTAGCGGGCCTTGTAAAAAAAAACCATTGGTTTTGCCCCGAAGAGATCACTACCGTTGGTCGCTGGTACTACATTGTCACAATGGGTGAAAAAGCAACCTGAGCATACCCATTTAAAACGAAAGGTGTATTTATTTGCTGATGAATTTACCGAATACAACGATGCAGAAATTGGTATGACCGCTTACAAATTGCTTACCGCATTGGGGTATGAAGTGATCATCCCGAAGCATATTCAAAGCGGCAGGACATATCTTTCAAAAGGATTGGTCAAAGAAGCAAAAAAGATAGCGAATAAAAATATTAATTTTTTGAAAGATCTGATTACTGAAGAGACCCCTTTATTAGGAATAGAACCTTCGGGTATTATTACCTTTAGAGATGAATATCTTGCTTTGGTTGAACCTGAATTATACGAAGATGCGGCAAGACTTGCAAAAAATGCACTGATGTTTGATGAGTTCTTATTAAAAGAGATTCAGGCTGGACGTATTCATAAAGAGCAGTTCAGTGCTGAGAATAAGATCATCAAGCTTCATGGTCATTGCTATCAAAAGGCATTTCATTTGGTTGAAACAACCGAAAAGGTCTTGTCATTTCCCATGAATTATAAAGTTGAGGTCATCCCTTCTGGCTGTTGCGGTATGGCGGGTTCATTTGGATACGAAAAAGAACATTATGAAATCTCGATGAAAGTTGCAGAATTGGTCCTACTGCCTACCATACGCAGTACCGATACGAATACCTGGATTGCGGCAGCTGGTACATCTTGTCGGCACCAGATAAAAGATGGAGTAGGGCGCCATTCTTATCATCCTGTGGAAATTTTGTATGATGCTTTAATTAAGTAAAAAACAAACCTGCTATTTTATATGTTTATCAGTAAAAATCGCTAATTTTAGTAAACGATTTTTACTGATAAACATAATTACTGAAAACGATGAGAAAAATAAATCAAATTGCTGTTCTGTCTGCGTTAGCATTTGCAACAGCATGTGGTAACACGAATCAAAATCAACAGGGAGGTGATCAATCAAAAAAGAATAATACTCCGATAGTAGATCTTACTATAGATGGTCCTGTGACCAATAATAAGCATCTTTTCTTACGTATTGTGGATGATGTAAAAACGGACTCCAGCCGTATTTACACTGCTCGAAGTGTTTTTAAGGGTGATACTGTTGGATTCAAGGTCGAAGTCGTTAATTTGATCCCTGCGGGAATTATAAATGATCAGCCCAGTGATGATGTAGGATTCACAAAAGGAAAAATTAAAATTTCTTCAATAGGTGCAGAAAGTGACAATTTTATTAAAGCTTTGGGTACGATCTATGAAATACCTGCCTCAGGCTCGTTTTCAAACACCACATTAGTACCCACTGTATTCTCTTCCAATAAAGTAAATGTTGATCTTGATAAAACAGCGACGTATAGTTTTAAACTCTTTTTAGATCAAAAATCAGGAGAGCCGGCGGAGATGTTTTTTAATGTTGATACGTACAAGAAATCAGTAGAGTTTCAGGAAAAAGATCCTAAATTCCGCGCTCCATTTATTGCAGCTTTGCAGGGTAAATAGCGTAAGTTAAAAAAAAGAGGCTTTCTAATTTAGAAAGCCTCTTTTTGTTTTTTAGAAATCAAATTTAATACGCGCCCTAATACCTGACTTAGGAGCACCTGGATGATTTAGATAATTTAATCTTCGAACATAATCAACACGCAATATTTTAAAAATATTGGATAATCCTGCACTTGCTTCCATGTAAGGTTCAGTTCCAAAAGTATACGATGACTGCTCATTGTTTGCATTCTTTTGGAAGTCAAATACCTGATCCGAATGATCTGGATTGTTCTCATCCCGCAACCCCCCGTAAACTGCTTTGAAACTAAACACTTCACGAAGTTTCAATTTTTTAATCACTGGAATTTTATTCAATAAGAATCCATTCATATAATATTGAACATTTGCAGACACATGATGATCACTCACAAATTCCAAAAAGTTCATTAAGTTGTAAGAGTTCAACTGATAAGCATACGTCTGGTTGGCGCGATGTATGGTTAAGAATGGAAAAGGAATTCCCTTTCCAACAATATAAGTACCTGCTACGTCTACATCTGCATAACCAAATTGACTTAAATAAAATCTTTTGAAAGCACCAACGTTAAAGTTGTGGTAACTGTATTCCCCTTTAAACACATCTTTAAGTCCCGCTGTATAATTGAAATTGAATATCGGGTACTTATTGAAAATAGGCGTACGGTATAACTTGCCTTGATAAAACTGTTCATGAGGAGCATAGCGCACGTTTAACGATAACTCTGTTGAGTTGATCTCGTTGAATACTTTTGTCTGTCCATCTTGATCAATGATCTGATATCTTAATGTTCCTGCTGGTGATTGTTTTGTTGCGTTGAAGCCTAATCCAACACTTAAACGATTTTCAAATTCTTTTCTATAATCGATACGATATACATCATTATAGATATAGTTTTCATTATCGCCTCTTTTAAAGGATAGCAAAAAGTTGTCCTCTTGAATAAATTCTAAGGCTTGCCCCGGAATCTTTGTATCCCGCTGGAAAGAAGCTCTGATATAATGTTGAGGAAAAGAATAGACAGATTTATTGTTGAATGCATAAGTGCCACTTAGAAAGTATTTCCATTTCTCATCTTTAAAACCATAGGCTGCATACGATTCGGCATAAAATCTTTTACTGAAAGATTCTGTTGTTCGGCCACCGACACGCAGTCTAAATCCCTCAACCGGATTGAAACTATAGAATGTATTCACAGGTCCTATCTCAACAGGTCCAGCTTGTTTGTATCCTGAAAAAACTAAAGCTGCAATATCCATAAAGGTTTTGAAAGAAGGAATCTGTTGCAGGGTGTCGATATTGTGATAGATATTGAGCTCATTTTTAGTCAAAGGTATCTGGCGTTGCGCATCAAATAATTTGCGTGTACCCTTTCCGTCGGATATATTATAGGCAATTACCGTTTCTGGACCGCTATAAATACTATCGGGCTGTGCGATTCCTGTTTTGTAATTTTTATAATTCACCGTCCGATTACCGCGTATACCTGTTCCTTTATCTGTTAAGGAAAAGTCAATGCCCAATGTACTTTGGCTCAAATAAAATCTTTTGCTTTCATCTTGATCAAACTTAAGCTCAATATTCATATCTCGAACAAAGTTTAGGTTGATATCATCTGCGACAGTCATATTAGCTCCTTGCACAGCATAATTGCCATCTAAGGTGATATACAGTTGTCCTTTGAACAGCATATCAGCTTTATTCCTAGGGAAAAAACTAAGCTCGACTAACCAAGGCTGTTGCGTTTTGATCGTATCCGTGATAAAAAACTTATAGAAGGTCGGCGAGGAATTGGCAATAGGACTTAAAAATTGATTAGTCACCAGCGTGATATTGTTATCGTAAATATCAACTGATTCGTATAATTTATTGAAATAAGCACTAAGACCATCATTGTCTATAAATTTGGGGTCAAACTGCGCGCGCTGTTCACCAACTATATATTGTTTTGTCTTTTTGGGATCTTTACGAAAGTAAACTTTTGATAGTTTCTCTTCCATGAAGGCTGGCAATAAGTATTTATTCGCTGTTTTTGCAGAATCATCCAGTTCAAAAAGGAACTGATAATTTTTAAATATTTTTTTATTTACAAATTTTTCAGATAAGTTGCTGAGACCTAAAGAAATTTTTTCATATTGATCATACTGTGCAAACTCTTGTCCTGTCAATCTATTTTTGTTTTTATTTTCGATTACCTTGCGGATAAGGGCGACAGCAGGATTTTCCTTATTTGTATATTTTCTCTTTTTTGCTCTGACAACGACCTCATCAAGCGTATTGTCTTGCGCTTCCATCAATATTTCAATCTGCTGCGTCTCGTCGTTTGTCACAAATACATCTTTATAGTCGTAACCAATGCTCGATACACGGATTTTTGTGTAACTCATTGGGAATTTTAAAGTAAAGCGACCAGATTCTTGAGTAGACATCGCACTACCTGGCGAAGAGGGAGCTCCAACAACCGCTACTGTTGCATAAGCTATAGGTTCTTTCGTTTTACTATCCTTGACAATACCCTGTACAGTTTTAAGCTGCCCTAATGCAACAGTTATACTCAGAAACATAACTGTAACAAGTAAAAATAGTATTTTTGTAATTGCGCTGGTACTCCGTTGGTATTCCATAATTTTACATTAATGATATCACAAATTATGAATACGTGTTATGACACAATCTTAATTTCTGACTTTTTAACTTAAATGTTCTAATAAGTTGTATGCAAAAGAAATAAAAAATTAAGAATTAATAAAACATTTGCAATTTTTTAACAAGACTATTTTTTACAGATAACTTTCTAACGAATTGAAATTCAGTCAATTTGTTTTATTGTCAGAATAAATTGACTGTAATTTTACTTCTTTATGATGAATTTAAAGATGAATATATCTGTTTTATTTGACTATTGTAACAAAAAGGTCAGTTCAATTGTTTGATATTTTAAAAATTTGGTTCTACGTAGAAATGAATGCGTTCATTCGTGACGGGATGATTGAATGCGATGTATGCAGCATGTAGGTGCAAGCGATTCGCCTTTTGACCATAAAGATCATCCCCTACGATGGGGCAATTCATACCGCTGGGGTGTGCAGAGTGGAGGCGGAGCTGATGCGTACGTCCTGTGAGCGGAAAATACCGCACCTTTGTTTTGCCGGCTACAACAGCAATTTTCTCCCATCTTGTAACTGCTTTTTTTCCATGTTCATAGCAGACTAGCTGCCGGGGCCTATCGTCTAAATCTACGCGTATAGGCAATGATATCATACCAGCATCTTCGGTGATAATGCCGTCTAGTAAGGCAATATATTGTTTGACGATGGTGTGGTTGATAAACTGGCTTTGTATGATCTTATGCGCCTCTTTATTTTTTGCTAAAACAAGAATTCCCGATGTCGACATATCCAGTCGATGCACGATTAACGGTCCAGCATCTGGATATTTTTTGATCATGCGGGTGTAGACCGAATCTTGGACATGGATACCCGGGACGGATAAGAACTCCTCAGGCTTGTTGATGATCACCAAACTTTCATCTTCATAAATAATAGGAAGCGCTATATTTTCATCTGGGTTTTCAAGCATTGGATTTTTATCCACAAGTAATCCCTGTAGCATATATCCAAGTATGGGCTCACATTTATTTCGACAAGCAGGGTAATAGTGTAAATGCCTACGTACCTCAGCCGAAGGAGATTGGCCCCACCAGAATTCCGCAAGTGCGATCGGTTTATACTGATTTAAATAAGCATATTGTAGTAATTTTGGGGCAGCACATTCTCCCGATCCTGCAGGTGGCTGTAACTTATTAAAAGCCTTAAAAATGTCCATGACATTTTTACTTTCGCCATTTGCATTTAGAAAATTATACTGGGCGAATAATTGATTTTGGAGTCGAGAAGAACGTTTTCTACGTTCTTCTTTTAGATCTGCGATGGTATCAATGTAATCTTGTAAAGGCTGTTCCGCAGCAGCCATATCCAGTTGATACTGCTTCTGGAAAACATGGAGTTCATACTTGTCTCGTAAGCTCTGTTTAATCAGATCTTGCTCAAGTAATGCGTATGAGACTGCAGATAGAACCGATTTTGAATGATCTCGAAGAAGTTTTCTTTCTTTCTTTTGAGTTTTTAGCTTTTCCTTAAATTGTATTAATTGCTGATCGAGGTTGATTTTAGTTTCCTCAAGTGCACGTTTGAGTTCAATGCCCTTTTCACTCCCTTCCAATACAGCTATTTGTTTATTGAGGTCATTTAAATGATCTTCTTCTAACAGAAAAAATGAATTTTCAGTCAGCATATCAAATACCGGAGGAACAAAATAGCGATGGTCGTTTTTTCCGGCCAATTTTCCCGAAAATCCAGCTAAAAAACCAATTTTTTTATTCTGATCCTGAACAACTAAAACACCAAACATCTTTCCAATAGCCTGTCCTTCCATTTTAGGTTCCAAACCAAAGTTGTGGATCCATTCCTGCTGCGTGAGAATATATTGCTGAACATATTCACTTGCCTTTTTTGCCAATAAATGTGGTTCGTAGCAGAAAGGAAAAGTGAAATGGGTAGGCAAGGGTATCGCATTGATCTCTTCATCAAATTCATGAAAGTATATATCCTTGCTCAAACAATTATCCATCATTATTGTTGTTCTCATTATAAAGGCAAAAGTACAAAAATGATGTTATTTTTATGACAATATAAATGCTTAATTCATGGACTTTAACCCAGTATTTTATTAATATTGTATATGAAATAACGATAATTTTAATTATTAAAGTAAATAGTAAAATAATTCATTATGAAAGCAAAAATTGGTATTAAAGAAGCAGACTTAGCTAAAGTATCCGCTATTTTGAATAATCTATTGGCTGATGAGAGTGTAGTATATCAAAAAACAAGAAACGCACATTGGAATGTCGAAGGACCAGATTTTCATGCAGCACATTTATTTTTAGAGTCTCAATACGATCAGTTAGCTGAGATTATTGACGAAGTCGCTGAGCGTATCCGTCAACTCGGACACTATGCTGTAGGATCATATGCTAAATATTTAGAATTAACGCACTTGACTGAAACAAAGTATGAGCATACAGATAGTAAAGGTTTTTTTAAGGAATTGTTGTCAGACCATGAGTCTATTATCATGAGTATAAGAGGAAACTTGGATGCGGTGGAGAAAGCAGGTGATCAAGCAACTGAAGATTTTTTAGTAGGCGTACTGGCGCAGCATGAAAAACTAGCGTGGATGTTACGTGCACATGTGTCGTAGGATACAAACTGTTATATAAAAAAACAGTAATCAATTTGGTTACTGTTTTTTTTTATGCCTACTAATAAAGACTGCATGATAATTGTTCAAGTAGTTTCATTATTTAAATTTGTTTTTTTGTGTGTATGCGTAACTATTTTATTCTGATCGCTTTTTTATTTCTTTTCACTTCCTGTGCCGAATCTTTAGTGGTACAATCCACGGGAGTTTTGCAGAATGCTGCTCGGGTACACCATTTGAAAAATGGTGATCGGGAGATTATTTATATTCCCATGCGTCATCTCGGTAAGCGTAATTATTACGATTATATCCAACGTCAAGTTGATTCGCTCCAACAGCAAGGTTTTGTAGTGTTTTATGAAAGTATCGCTTATCAAGTGGATAGTGCACAGCAACGGGATCTGTATGATCGCAAGTTTAGAAAATTAGTTGGCCATACAGTCGGCAGTACCAAAACCTATGAAAAGACATCTGATACAACCAAAGTATTGATGGCCCCTATGTATAAAAATCTTGGAAGCAGAATCATTCAACAACCGGAGTATTCGTTTTTTAAAGTAGACTATAATACCGCTGTGGTAGCCGATATACCCAAAAATGTCCTACTCGATGAATTTGAATATACGTACGGAGATATTGTTTTGGAGCCATGCGATTGGAAGACGCCTCTCCATGAACCCTACAGCTGTAAAGCTGCAAAAGGAAAGTTAAAAAGGATTTTTGATCGTCAATTTATTATGAAAAGAAGAGAAGAAAATTTAGCAGCTTTAGTTGCAGATGCTGCACAAAAGAAAATTCTGATTATGTTTGGGGCCGCGCACTATAAAGGATTCTTAAAGCATCTGCAAGAGCGTGATCCAAATTGGAAAATTGTAAAATAAAATATATGGAGAAATTGTTTATCATCATATTGGTACCAGCTGTTATTTATCTAGTTTATTATTTGTTAAATAAAACGCACAAAAATAGTAAAGCCATCAGACGAGTTTTAAGTAAAGAGGGAAAAGCTATTTTATTGAAAGAAGTACAATACTATCAACATCTCGATGATGCGGATAAAATCGAATTTGAAGAACGCTGTTTACGTTTTTTAGATCAGGTTAGTGTTGAAGGTGTGGGTGTCGAAGTTTCATTAAAAGATTATATGTTAGTTGCCGCGAGTGCGATCATACCTGTTTTTGCATTTAAGAAATGGGAGTATGCCAATCTAACGACTGTGCTGCTCTATCCCAATACCTTTAATCAAGAATATCAGTTTGAAGGCAATGAGGAAAGAAGAATTTTAGGTATGGTGGGAGAGGGTTCTATGAATGGTCAAATGATTTTATCCAAGGCAGCACTGGAAGCAGGTTTTCTTAATACAAAAGATGGGCAAAATACCGCTATCCATGAATTCGTTCATTTGTTGGATAAGACAGATGGTGAGGTGGATGGTCTACCCGAATTTTTAGTTGATCATACTTATACCTTAGCGTGGTTGGAAATGATACGAAAAGAAATTTTGAAAATCCAAGATGGCAAATCGGATATCAATCCATATGGTATTACCAATCGAGCTGAATTTTTTGCTGTGGTTTCGGAGTATTTTTTTGAGAACCCAGATCGTTTAAAAAGCCATCATCCTGAACTTTATAAGGCATTGAGCACTATTTTTAAGCAGGACTTAAGTTTTGATTCATCCATGTAAATGACGAGCTTACCTACGCTTTATGTGCACATGTAATTGTAAAGTTGCTGAGCATCTGTAGCCTGTGGGTAATTGACTGTCTTTTCCTTCGGTGAACATCAGGTATTAAAAAATAAAACGCCCTTCAACATGATATGGAAGGGCGTTTTTTATGGTCCAATTGCCTGAGCAAAAACCACTTTAGAAGCGCTTAAATTGCTTCCAGAAGTTGCTTTTCATGCAATTCAAAATATTGACCTTTTAAGTTCATCAGTTCTTCATGTGATCCTTCTTCCGCAATTTTTCCCTGATCTAAGACGATGATTTTATCCGCATTCTTGATTGTGGATACACGATGCGCGATAAAAACACAGGTCTTGCCCTTCATGATACGGCTTAGCGATGTGAGTATCTGTTCTTCAGTCTTGGTATCGACGGCTGATAAACAATCGTCGAATATTAAGATTTTAGGTTCTTTAATTAAAGCACGCGCGATAGACACCCGCTGTTTCTGACCACCAGATAAGGTAATACCACGTTCGCCAACAGAAGTTTCAAAACCTTGATCAAAGCCTATTATATTCTCGTACACAGCAGCATCCTTCGCCGCTTGCTCAACTTGTTGCTGTGTAAAATGATCCAGTCCAAATGCGATATTATTACTAATCGTGTCGGAAAATAAAAAGACCTCCTGAGGTACAAACCCCGTTTGCTGTCTCAGATCTTGATAATCTAAGTCCTTAATGGATACATCATCATACTTGATACTGCCTTTTTCAATATCAAACATCCTCAACAATAAGTTGGCTAAAGTCGATTTGCCGGAGCCCGTTTTACCAATGATTGCTAAGGTTTGACCTGCAGGGATATGAAACGATAGATCTTTGATCGCCTGAATACCTGTTTCAGGATAGGTGAATGATATATGTTCGACTTTAAGGTCTCCGCTGAGTGTTTTTTTCGTCGTGCCATTGATAATGGGTGAGTTGGTATTCAAAAATTCATTGATTCGCTTTTGCGAAGCCGAAGCCCGCTGTACCAAAGAAGTAACCCAAGCCAGAGACATGGCAGGGAAAGTCAATTGATTGACATAGATAATAAACTCGGCGATATTTCCAGCTGTGATGGTACCTTTCGCGACTTCCAAGCCACCCACATAAATGGTGATAATGGTACTTAGACCTATAAGCAATAAGATCAAAGGAAAAAAAACAGCTTGCACCTTTACCAGCGACAGTGCTGTATTGCGATAGATGGTGCTCTCGTCTTCAAAAGCATCCATTTTATATTTTTCTCGATTGTAGGTCTTGATCACCCTGATACCGGCAAAGTTTTCCTGCACAAACGAAGCAAGACGAGCCAATTGTTTTTGAATTTTTTCACTCCTTTTGTTAATAATTTTATTGACAAACAAGATCACAACAGAGAGAATCGGGATCGGGATGAGCGCATATGTTGCTAGGCGAGCATTGACATCGTACATGGCATAGATGACCATGATAGAAAGAACAACCGTATTGATCGCATACATGATCGCGGGGCCTAAATAATTGCGTACCTGATTGACATCCTCTGTCGCTCTGCTCATGAGGTCGCCGGTATTATTTCTTCTAAAAAAAGCAAAATCGAGCTTCTGGTAATGGCGGTAGATTTCATTTTTTAGATCATACTCGATATGTCTGGAAGTCAAGATAATGGTTTGACGCATCATAAAGAGGAAAATGCCGCGTAATAAGGATAGGAGTAAGACCACTCCACCGAAGAAAAGTAAACTCGATCCAAAAACCTTGTATATCAGCTCCTGTCTTTCAAATCCACTGTAGAGTTTATATAAATAAATGTTCTCCTGTACTAAATCAAAGGCTTCGCGTATTACCTTAGCAGGAAGAATACCAAAATAATTGGAGATGATAACGAAAATAACACCTGGAACCAACTTCCAGCGGTATTTGTAAAAATATTTATTTAAATAAGCTAACTCTTTCATATAATAATACAAATGTAAAACTTATTCAGCATTAAATTTTGTATTTTACAAACTTATACTGTCACAAACAATTCATAAGTTTTGTATTTATTTTGAAAGAAAAATTTAGTGTGAAATATATTTTCTACTTTTGTTTCCAAATTACCATAAATAAAACTTGAAGCAGAATTTTATGTCAGCATCTCAAACTCCAATTTTCGAATTACTGGGTCAATTTGGTCACCAGAATTTGTTTTTTTGTAATGATGAAGTAGTTGGTTTGAAAGCAATTATTGCCATTCATGATACCACATTAGGTCCAGCAATAGGCGGAGTCCGAATGTTGCCCTATTCCAGTACAGAAGAAGCAATCGAAGATGCTCTTCGTCTTTCCAAAGCGATCACTTACAAATCAGCAATCACAGGTCTCAACCTAGGTGGTGGAAGTGCAGTTATCCTGGGAAATCACCGTATCGATAAATCTGAAGTATTATTAAGACGTCTCGGACAATTTATTGAAGGTCTCAGTGGCAATTTCATTGCTTCGATCGATGTGGGTATTGGACAACGTGATTTGGAGCATATCTTTGCTGAGACTTCGCACGTCGCAGGTCTTCCCAAAGCTATTAATGGAGGTGGTGATACTTCAGTTTTTGCAGCTCAAGGTGTACTTTATGGTATCAAAGCTTCTTTAAAAGAATTATATGGCTCCGATAGTTTAGCAGGACGCAAAGTAATCGTACATGGCATTGGAAGTGTAGGTGAGCGTCTGATTGAGATGTTGCGGGACGAAAATTCACGTGTCTATGTGAGTGATATTACCGAAGACCGAATGTTAAAAACTGCGGCTAAATATAAAGTGGAGACCATCGCATTTGACAAAGTTTTTGATTTTGATTGTGATGTCTATGCTCCATGTGCACTTGGAGGTACTGTTAATCCCGAGACCGCTGCTAAAATGCAATGCAAAATTATTGCAGGCGCTGCCAATAATCAATTGAAAGAAGAATTGATCACAAGTAATATTCTCCATGAAAGAGGCATTTTATATGCACCAGATTATTTAATCAACGCTGGAGCATTGGTCAGCTGTTATTCCGAAATACAGGGATATGGTGCTGATCATACCGAATTTGTCATCAAAAATATTTACAACGCAACACGCGAAGTATTCCAAAAATCAAAGCAAGAAAATATTTCTTCATTCCAAGCTGCTAATCAAATCGCAGAAAAGCGTATCTTTGACATTCGAAAACTCAAAAGATAGAGAAAACAAAAAAAACAATCGTTCTTATATACAAATCGTTCTTTAAAATACTATGTTAAATAGAAGACACCTAAGGGTCAAAGTAGTGCAAACGCTTTATGCGTACAGTTTATCTGAAGATAAAGATATCAAAGCCTTTGAAAAGGCATTATTGCAAAATGTGGATGAAGTGTACGAAATGTACATTTGGACATTAAATCTGCTAGATGAAGTGGCTGATTACGCATTAATAGATGCAGAAGGTCGTGCAAATAAATTTTTGCCAACGGAAAAAGATTTATCGCATAACACAAAACTAAGTAGCAATACGTTTATCGAATCTTTAAGACAAAACCCACAGTACGCAGAAGGAGTAAAGAAATACGGTGTTTCTTGGAACTTTGATCCTGAAATTGTTCGTACAGTATTTGCTCAGTTGAAACATTCTGAAGACTATGCTTATTATATGCAGTCGTCAGATCGTTCAATCGCTGTTGAAAAAGATATCATTAAATTTATTTTCAAAAAAATAATTTTGAAATCTCCGGTTATCGAGCAGGTTTTTGAAGAAAAATTTATCAACTGGACAGTCGATAAAGAAGTTTTGCAAGCGTTGATTGCCAAAACATTCAAAAATTTTAGCTCCGAAGAGCCTAGACAAAATAAGCTAGCAGAGCTGACACAAAATTGGTATGATGATAAAGATTTCATCTTGAATCTGATTGCAAAAACAATCCGAAACACAAATGAATATCAAAAAATGATTACCGAAAAGACAAAAAACTGGGAATCAGACCGTATCGCTTTAATTGATACGCTATTGATGCGCATGGCTATTTGCGAATTGGTGAATTTCCCTTCTATTCCAGTAAAGGTTACGATTAATGAATATATTGAAATTTCAAAGGTTTTCAGTACACTTAAGAGTAATACCTTTATTAATGGTATTTTAGATAAAATTTTAAGTGATTTAAATCAAGATGGCCGTATTCAAAAACAAGGTCGTGGATTGAATAATTAGAAAGATATTTATGAAAAAATTGAACTATTCACTTCTTTTAGCATTAGGCATTTGTACGTTGAGTTCATGTGGCTCCAACACTAAAAGTGAAAAGACAACAGCAGAACCAACAGTTACGACAGAAGATACTGCTGCCAATCGTGAAGCTGCTGCAGCTGCGATTGGAACAATTGAATTTGCTGAACCTGTACATGAGTTTGGACAGATCAAAGAAGGGGAAGAGGTAACGCATGTTTTCACCCTGACTAATACGGGCAATGCACCTTTGATCATTTCAGAGGTAAGAGCTTCATGTGGATGTACGCAGCCCGAGTTTTCAAAAAACCCTGTTCTTCCGGGTAAAACATCAGACATTAAAGTCACTTTCAAAAGTGAAGGTCAGGTAGGCAAGCAACAGAAAATCATAACCATTCACTCTAATGCTTCAAATGGACTGACAACAGTTCAATTAAAAGGCGAAGTATTGGCGGCTAAATAATTAAATATAAAACAGATAACATATGAATACAGTTTTTTTACAGGCAGCGGGCTCAGGAAGTAGTTTAATGAGTTTCTTACCGATGGTACTTATCGTGGTTGTTTTTTATTTCTTTATGATTAGACCTCAAATGAAGAAACAAAAAGATCATAAGAAATATATTGAAGAATTAGGTGTTAATTCTCAAATCGTCACAAATGCGGGTATTCACGGTCGTATTGTTGAGGTTTCGGAAACAACATTTTTAGTAGATGTAGGTTCTGGTGTTAAAATTCGTTTTGACAAGTCAGCAGTTGCATTAGATGCTTCAAAAGCATTGAACGCTAAAGCATAATACAATAGAAATTGAAGGAAGCCGATCTTATTAAAATAGGATCGGCTTCTTTATTTAAGGAGCTTCAATTTGCAATTTATTTCGTCAGGATATGAAAGGCAAAATGATTAAGTTTGTATATGGCAAGTATTATTCGCATCAGTAAATCACAGAAAAGAAAATTGATCACATTTACACGGTGTGTTCTTATTTCCTTATTTGCTTGGCTATTATTTTCAATTTCAAATGAATATACCATTACTGTAAAAGCAGGAATAGAATACGTCAACTTGCCTGAAAAACGTGCCTTTCATCCACAACAATCTGATACGGTCAACATCAAGTTGAAAATGACGGGATGGCAGGTGCTGTTCTCTAAAGTCAAATCTGAAGTTCCAACAGTACATGTGGATATCAGTGGCCTGAAGAATAAGAATTGGATTGTGCTGTCCAACCAGATCGGCTTTATCAATCGTCAATTCCCCCATGAACAATTAGTGGTTTCCGTCAGTCCAGATACCTTATACTTTGACTTTTCAAAGCAGACGCAGCGTAAGGTTCCCGTAAAAGCGATGGCAGATATTCAATTTAGAAAGCAATATGGATTTATCGATGAAACTCTTGTCAGTCCCAAATATGTCACGATATCAGGACCCTATGAAGATGTTGCCAATATAGAATATTGGGAGACGGATACCATTAGAGGAAAGGACGTATTCTCTGATCTCCGCACGGTAGCTTATCTCAATAAGAACCAAAAGGCAAATATCAATGTCTACCCGACCTCTGTGGAGGTGTTGATGCCGGTGGGTGAACTGACCGAAAAAATTATTGAATTGCCTCTGAAGGTTGAAAATAATACACATTTTAAGTCCGTAAGAACAATGCCAAGTAAAGTTGCCATTACGGTACTCATGTCTGTCAAAGACTATAATAATTATACAGCAAGAGATTTTGAAGCTGTGGTCGATATCAATGATTGGGAAGGAGCTAAGGTGAAATATTTACCTGTTATCTTGACCAAGGTGCCAGATTTTTGTTCTATTCTAAGAGTAGAGCCTCAAAATGTTGATTTTTTTGTGCGTAAATAATATGGGAATTAAAGTAGGAATAGCAGGTGGTATTGGGTCTGGAAAAACAATCGTATGTGATATTTTTAAAGTTTTAGGCGTACCAATTTACAATGCCGATCTAGAGGCAAAGTTGATCATGAATAAGAGCGATCAGGTTCGACAAGCAATTATAGCCACATTTGGTGATCAGACGTATCAAAATGGGATATTGAATAGGGAATTTCTAGCTGCTCAAGTCTTTAATGATGCTGACCAATTGGCCAAACTAAACGCGATTGTCCATCCCGCAGTGATACAAGCTGCAGAAGATTGGGCTGATGCCCAAACAGCGTCTTATTCATTAAAAGAGGCTTCCATCCTATTTGAAAGTGGATCGTACAAAAAATTGGATTATACGATTTTGGTGACAGCTCCGGTCGAAATACGTATAGCGCGAGTCATGGCAAGAGACCAAGTCACAAGAGAACAGGTGCTGGCACGAATGAACAATCAGCTACCTGATGAAGAAAAGGCCAAATTAGCCGATTTTGTGATTATTAACGATGGAATAGAAGCATTAATTCCACAAGTGATGGCATTACACCATCGATTTCAGAAATAGTTTTTTATGTTAAATATATTATCAGACTTTTTGGTTCGAAAACCAGAAGGTTATTATTGTCAATATGGAGATTTTTATATTGATGCCCTACTGCCCGTTTCTATAGATGTTGTGTCTCATGGACATGGTGATCATGCAAGACCTGGACATACAACGATTTACAGTACAGCAGTTACTGCCGCTATAATGCGATACCGTTATTCCCAACAACCGCAGTCCAGCTATAGAACAATAGATTTTCAGCATGCATTTCAGATTGGTCCAGTGCAACTGACTTTTATTCCCGCAGGACATATACTCGGATCTGCCCAGATCTTGATGGAATATAAAGGAGTTCGGTATCTGTATACAGGTGATTATAAATTGCAGGAGGACGAGACCTGCGAGCGCATTGAAATTGTTCAGGCAGATGTTTTGATTACAGAATGTACATTTGCAGATCCGGAAGTCATTCATCCAGATCCGATTGATGAAATCAAAAAATTGAATGATCAACCTTTTAATATCTTACTGGGAACTTACTCACTAGGGAAAGCCCAGCGTTTAACTGATTTGATCAATAAGCATTGCCCAGACCGAAGAGTATTGGTGCACCATGGTATCCTGCCGCTTCACCGTATCTATGATGATATGGGCCGTAAAAAGCTTACCTATGAGCAGTACAATAGAAGAGAGATGAAGGTGGGAGAACCCAATAAGGTCTATATGGTTCCGCCCATGACATTCAATAGTTACATTCGTGCGACTAAAGTCGTTCGAGCTTTTGCTTCAGGATGGAAGAGACTTCAGCAGCATAATGATCTTTCCCTCTACATTTCTGATCATGTGGACTGGAATGATATCCTATTTTTCATCAAAGAGGTCAAACCTCAGGAAGTATGGACACTGCATGGAGACGGTCGGATATTAAAACAGTATTTTGAGGGGCAGCTAGCTGTTCGTGATATCTTTTTATCTTTGTAAATCAATTTATTATAGCCATCTATTTAATTATTAAATTTAAATAGATGGCTGTTTTTTTTATTGAGATTTTACCTTTGATCTGATCAATAAAAGACATACAATAACCCCTAATACTACTAAAAATAGACTGAATGGAAATATAAAGTCCATGCCAAATTGCTTGGCCACTAAGCCGATAAGCGGACCTGATACACCCAGCGAAATATCAATAAATAGTCCATAGGCCCCTAAAGCCGCACCTTTATTTGCGCTGGATGCTCTTTTGACAGCCTCAACTCCCAATGCCGGAAATACCATTGAAAATCCTAATCCAGTAATAGAAGCACCAATGATCGTCAATAGCGGTGAGGGGGCAAAGGCGATCAGCAACAGTCCAGCACTTTCAATCAGCATCGAATATAAAGCTATTTTGACGCCTCCAATTTTATTGATACTTCCCGTCAGCACAAAACGGCCTAAGACAAACATCGTACTAAAACACGTAATGCAAATGGCGGCATTTTCCCATCCCTTATAATTGTAGTACAACGTGATGAATGTTGAGATTGTTCCAAAACCTATACCTGCCAGTGCAAGACCTATTCCAAAGGGAGATACGACTTTAAAAACAGAGAAAAATGAATTTCTAACTTCATTGGATAGCGAATACAGTGCTTTTTTATTGATGGTCGAAATAAGACCTATAAAGCCCACCACGATGGTAAATGCTGCGATTGACCAATTGCCTAGGTGCTGAGATAAAATGACGCCTAAGGGAGCGCCTATAGCCATAGAGCTGTAATTGGATATCCCATTGTAAGAAATTGCGGTACCGGTGTGTTGGTCGCCTACGCGCAAAATAGCCCAGTTGACCGGACTTGCACCAACCATACCTTCGCCACAGCCTGTTAAT
Source organism: Sphingobacterium sp. PCS056 (assembly GCF_023273895.1). Taxonomy (NCBI): domain Bacteria; kingdom Pseudomonadati; phylum Bacteroidota; class Sphingobacteriia; order Sphingobacteriales; family Sphingobacteriaceae; genus Sphingobacterium; species Sphingobacterium sp. PCS056. The sequence continues at coordinate 3,006,073 of NZ_CP096883.1, forward strand.
AATCTGGAAATAGCCAGTAAGCTAATGGAAAGTAATGGGGTAGCGCTGGTCGAAAATGCAGCCCATAACAGGATCCCTGTGACCATAAAACAGATCATACTCGCGATAATAGCAGGCTTAGGACCTTTTTTATCGACGATCGTTCCCGCGTAGGCACGCATAAAAAAGGTCATGATATATTGAGAACCAATGACTGCACCTGCAATAATGGTATTGAATCCTAATGTTTCATGGATGAAAATAGGAAGTACAGCTAGCGAAAGACCAATTGTGAAATATCCGTAAAAAGTTAAAATCACATAGCTAGCAATCTGAAAACGGTAATCAAGAGCCGTCTTTTGCAAAGATTTGGATAACATGCTGCAAAGGAAGCAAACCTAACGGGGATAAAAAAATAAAAGGCGATATTCTCGTTCAGAATATCGCCTTTATTACAAAGTAATTATAATAAGACTACCAGCCCTTTATAGCACCACCTTTAAAGACTCTTTTGGCAGTTGCTTCTACTTCAGGCGACTGGTACGCCTCAATAAATTGTTTGATGCGTTCATCATTTCGATTGTCCTCTCTGGATACGATTAAATTGACATACGGCGACTCGCTATCTTCTGCAAATAAACCCTCTTTTTCAGGATTTAACCCCGCTTGAGCAGCGAAAGTATTGTTAATGATCGCAATGACCACTTCCTTATCGTCCAAAACTCGTGGTAATTGAGGAGCTTCAAGCTCCATAATATTTAATTTCTTGGGATTATCGATGATATCTGTCTTTTTGGGCAATAGACCAACGTTGTCTTTTAGTTTGATCAATCCTTCTTTTTGTAGCAATAGCAGTGATCTTCCTCCATTTGTGGGATCATTGGGAATCACAATAGTAGCACCTGGTTGCAATTCACTGATCGATTTTATTTTTTTAGAATAAGCAACTATCGGAAATACAAAAGTATTGGCAACGGCTGCTAATTTATAACCCCGTTGTCGAGATTGTTCTTGAAGATAAGGTAAATGTTGGAACGAGTTGATATCAATGTCACCTTGGTTTAAAGCTTCATTGGGGACTACATAATCGTTGAAAGAGACCAATTCAACATCAAGGTTGAATTTCTCCTTAGCAACTTTTTTTGCTGTTTCAGCAATTTCTTGTTCAGGACCGGCGACAATTCCTACTTTAAGGACTTTCGAATCTGTTTTTTTTCCGTTACAAGCAATCAGGCCAACTAAGGTCAGTGCTACCACGCAAAGTTTAGAGTGTAATCTCATAGTTTTTAAAATAGATGTTAACGATGATTAGCTTTTTTAGACATGTAATCTCCAGTAAACTGAAGAATAAATACAATTAAAATTAGTAAAATTAATACAGCATTCATAATAAAAGTATCATAACCAATATAACCATACTGATATCCAATCTGCCCCAGTCCTCCGGCACCGACAGCACCTCCCATAGCTGAATAGCCAACTAAGGTAATCAATGTAATGGTCACATTATTAATGAGTGATGGTAGTGATTCGGGCAATAATACCTTGAAAATAATCTGTGTTGTAGTCGCTCCCATAGCACGTGCAGCTTCAATCAGTCCATGAGGAATTTCCAGTAAACTATTTTCAACTAATCGCGCAATAAAGGGTGCCGCAGCCAGACTTAAGGGTACCAAGGCTGCTGTCACTCCAATGGAAGTACCTACGATTTGCCTAGTGAACGGAATCATCCAGACAATAAGAATAATAAAAGGGATCGAACGAAATACATTCACCAATACAGCAAGTAACTGGTGTATCAATTTGTTCTCATGCAATTGGCTTTTGCGGGTTAAAAACAGGAAAATACCTGTAGGAAGTCCAAGGGCAAAACCAAAAAATCCCGACAGGAAAGTCATGACAATAGTTTCTATGGTACCATTGATCAATAAATCGATAACTGTATCAGACATATCCTATAATTTCTGTTTGTGAATAATTTGATTTTAAATAGCTCAGGCCATCGACGATGCGTTCGGCATCACCAATAAGTTCCAAATTAAGGATCCCAAATTTAATTGACCCTACATAATCAATCTGCGCACTGATAATGGCAACATCAATGTGATAGTGTTCATGCAAATGTTTGATAACCGATATTTGATTATGATGTTCTGCTAGATAGATCTGTACAATAGGATTGCCGCTTTCTTTTAGGCGGTCTTGGTAGATCGCAGGAAGTTCGGCATGTAGAGAAGATTGAATAAAATGTTTGGTAAGAGCTTCCTTTGGAGACGTGAAAATCTGTTCTACAGTACCGGTCTCTATTAATTTGCCACCATCTATCACGGCTACTTGATCACAGATGATTTTGATTACCTCCATCTCATGCGTAATAAGCAAAATCGTCAAGTTTAGCTTTTTATTGATTGACTTGAGCAATTGCAAAATAGATTTGGTTGTCGCAGGATCCAATGCGCTGGTCGCTTCATCACATAACAGAATTTCGGGATCACTAGCTAGTGCTCGAGCGATAGCCACACGCTGTTTCTGTCCTCCGGACAAATTAGCGGGATAATCATGGACCTTATCCTCGAGTCCTACTAACGCAAGAAGTTCCATTACTTTGAGCTGGATATCTTTTTTTGAAATACTGGTCAACTCCAATGGGAACGCAATATTTTGAAAAACCGTACGAGAAGATAGTAAATTGAAGTGCTGAAAGATCATTCCGATTTTTCGGCGTTGCTGAACCAAATCCTGGCGAGACAACTGCATGATGTCAACGCCGTGGATCAACACTTGACCTTCATCGGGTTTTTCCAATAAATTGACACAGCGAATCAACGTGCTTTTTCCTGCACCCGAGCTCCCTATAACACCAAATATTTGCCCTTTCGGAATCGCTAGCGTGACTTGATCTAATGCTTTCGTAAACTTATTTTTTACTGCAAATGTCTTGGAAATGTTAATTAATTCTATCATTTATGTATAGTAAAAACTAATCTTACAAAAAAAACCTTTCAAACATGTCCTGAAAGGCTTATGGATATGAAGCAATTTGATCTCATGATAAAAACATGAATTGCTATATTTTAGGGCAAATGTATCAAAAGTAGCCCTAACTCACAATACTAATCTTTAAATTACAGGTTTTTGATACATGCTTCGTTCAAAGTGGGATATTTAAATGTAAAACCAGCATCCCGTATTTTTTGGTTACTGGCGCTTGTGCTTGTCAGTAAAACTTCCTCACCCATCTGGCCCAAAGCCAACTTCAGTGCAAATGTAGGAACATAAATAGGGAGATAAAAGCTACCTATCTTTTGCTTGGCCATACGATCGATAATGGTCTTCTGAGGAAGTACTTCCGAAGAGACTGCATTAAAGATGCCTGATAGGTTACTATCACGAATGGCTGCCAAATAAAGATGGCAAACATCATCAATATGGATCCAGCTCATTTTTTGTTTACCTGATCCTAAGTAAGTAGCCATTTTGTACTTAAAGGATTTGATTAGTTCTTTTAACGCTCCTCCATCCTTACTGAAAACTACCCCTAATCTCAAGATGACGATTCTTTTGTGGAGAAGCTCAATAGGTTTAATGCTATCTTCCCATAGTTTACAGGTCCAACTCAAGAAATCCGTTCCCTGCTCTTCATACTCTTTAAAAATGTGGTTAGGACTTTTGTCCGCTCCATACCAGCCAACAGCAGAAGTAGAAATGACGGCTTTTACCTTATTTGGGATTTGCTGTAAGGCTTCAACGATCAAATTACCGCTATTGACCCGACTCGAAATGAGTTCTTGCCGGCGCTTTTTAGTCCAACGTTGATCAGCAATCCCGGCTCCGGCGAGATTGATTATATAATCAGCCCGTTGAATAGCGTGATTATTGATTCTTTTTTGATCCGGATCCCAATCCAGGTATTCGATATGGGCACTGTCTTGATGTGACTTGGCACTTCGCGTGAATATGATGACATGAAAGCCTTCGCTAATCAGTAATGTTGCGAGATCTCTTCCTATTGTTCCTGTACCACCAGCTAGAATGACTGTTTCCATATTTGATAAGATCTATTAAGCTTAAAAATAACAAGATAGTTTATTAACGCCAATTTAATTTTTATTTATCATATTCCAGCCTTAATCAAATTAAAAATTGGTTATTTTGCTGCATATCGTGGAAGAGAATTATTATAATATGAATTATTTCGATGAGCTGACAACGCTCCTTAATATTGAACAAAACTTTGATCGTGAGCAATATGAGTTACTTTTGTTAAAGTCAAGCTTGAATGAACGTAAGCTGAAAGGAGTAACTTGGTTTCCCATTCAAATAAAAAGTGACGAAATAGGTAGAGATGATTATTTGACCATTACGCTGACCAAAACAAATCAGATGGAGGAGGAGCATCGTTTCCGATTTGGCATGCCTGTAGCACTATTTTCCAATCATGATCCACAAGTAGACCGACAAGAAGGTTTGATTTCTTATGTAAGCCGTGACACCATGAAGATTGCATTTCGGGTAGACGAACTGCCCGATTGGAGTCGGCGCGGAAAGTTGGGTGTGGATCTGCTATTTGATGAGAACTCGTATAAGGAGATGCACGACGTGCTCCGGAAAGCAAAAGATTTGCGCTCGGATTTACATAAAGGAAGACTCATTCGCGAAATAATCGGAGAAGAACAAGTAAAGGACTATGAAAAAGAAACGTATTATGATGATGCAGCTTTAAATCAAAGCCAAAATGAAGCTATTGCACTAGTGTTGAGTTCAAGTCCGATTTCAATTATTCATGGTCCCCCAGGTACAGGGAAAACGACAACGCTCATCAAAGCCGTAGCTGCCTTGCTCAAAAAAGAAAAAAAGCAGATCTTGATTGTTGCTCCGAGTAACACAGCGGTAGATGTGCTGACCGAACGATTGGATGCTGTGGGCGTGCTGGTGACAAGGATTGGAAATCCAGTGAAGATTTCAGAGCACCTGCAAGAATTGTCATTGGATGCACAAGTGGATCAGCATCCTGCCAATAAGGAGGTCAAGATATTAAAGAAAAAAGCTCGAGCCTATACGGATATGGCTCAAAAATATAAACGAAGTTTTGGACGTTCAGAGCGTGAGCAACGCAAGGCTCTTTTTGATGAAGCTCGAAAAATAACGAAAGAAATTGGCGATATCCAAGATTTTATCGTTGGAGATATTTTGGATAAAGCGCAAGTGGTGACGGCCACTTTGGTAGGGGCAAATCAATACGCTATTAGAAACAGAACCTATGGGGTCGTCGTTATTGACGAAGCGGCACAAGGGTTGGAACCCGCATGTTGGATTCCTATTTTAAAGGCAGATAAGATAGTGCTGGCGGGAGATCATCGTCAACTGCCCCCAACCGTAAAGTCAACTGCGCATATGAAAACAGGACTTTATGATACATTATTTGAAAAGTTGGTCAGTCGGTATCCTAGCCATGTTGCCCTACTCAATGTTCAGTATCGGATGAATGAAAAAATAATGAAATTTCCGTCCTTAGCCTTGTATGACGACCACTTATTGTCAGCAGAGCAGGTGCAGCACTGGACTTTAAAAGGAGATCAAGAACCTGTGTTATTTATTGATACGGCAGGTGCTGGATTTGAAGAAGAACAAGAAGGAACAGCTACTTTTAATCAAGGGGAAGCCCAGTTTTTAAAAACTCATTTGAGCGAATTGCTGACAAAGCTTTCTGCGACTTATGTTGAAGATGATTTTCCAAGTATTGGGGTTATTACTCCTTATCGGAAACAGGCAACTCTATTGCATGAGGTGTTATCACATGATGAATGGATGGCTACCTATCGTAAAAACATACAGATCAATACCATCGACAGTTTCCAAGGACAGGAGAAAGATATTATATATATAAGTTTAACCCGAAGCAATGATCAACAAACCATTGGCTTTTTGTCGGACGTCCGCAGAATGAATGTGGCCATGACTAGAGCTAGAAAGAAACTCATCGTCATTGGTGATAGTGCTACAGTAGGCAAACACGAATTTTATGATGCCTTTATCAAATATGTTGAGTCTGTCGAAAGCTATCATAGTGTTTGGGAATGGGATCTGAATCATTAGATTCCCAAAAAATGAATAAAAAAATATTGATCAGATTTCATATTTAACTGTTATTTTAGTACACAACCCATATCAAATTAATTATGTATCAGCATTATCAAAATAGCGAACTTGTTTTTAAAACACGATGGATTACCAACGAAGGGTTTTATTTTTCTGAGAAAGAATTGCCAGATACATCATTAGAACAGTTTCTGAGTAAATCTGGAGACCCAGAAGAACATATAATTTTCATACCCTATAGTCAGATTAAGCAAGTAGCACCCCTTTATGAAAATCAACCTCCCTTGCTCGATATGGATGTCGTTGACCCGAGTAATTATCAAGCACTAGTGGCAGATTTTGAAAATAAAGCCCAATTGCAGGAAGCTATCCAAGAAATCGAAAAGCATTCAGGACTTAAAGAAGATGTTGAAATTATAAAGAATAAAAGCTGGATGCGCAATTTGTTGTATACGATTGCAGCAGCTTTTTTCGGCTTTTCATTGGTGATGATGGCCAGAGAAATGGAAGCAGGAGAATCATTAGACTTAAGCGGTAGCAGATCGGGATTTAAAAATATTTTGGCTTCGATAGCAGGTCAGTTGGGGGTCGTTGGATCCTCTGTATTGGCAATTGCGTTAGTTGCAGGATTTGGTTATCTTACTTATACAATCTATAAAAGCTCAAATACAACAAGGGTGGTATGGAAGAAATAGGGTCTCAGATATGCCATCTCCATCATAAGTATTTTGTAGGCAGACGTTATCATACGATCAGATTGTTCAGGATAATACCATAAAAAATGCGGTTGACACAGTCAACCGCATTTTTTATGGCGAGGCATGTTTTATGTTATTCGATCTCTTTTTTATTTAAGAATACAAATTGACCGTCGAAGACATCGAGCTGGATAACAGCATCTTTATTTACCTTTCCTGAAAGGATCTCTTTTGAAAGTTCATTCAAAATTCGTTTTTGAATCACGCGTTTCAAAGGTCTAGCACCATAGGTAGGGTCATATCCCAGTTGTGCCAACCAATCCAGTGCATCATCAGAAGCAGTGATGAAAATATCCTGTTCAGCTAACTGTTTTTGAATGTTACCAAATTGCATCCTGACAATGCTACCAATTTCTGTTCTGCTCAATGGTGTGAACATAATGATTTCATCAATCCGGTTCAAGAACTCTGGACGAATCGATTTCTGTAACAGCTCAAACACTTCACCTCTTGTTTTAGCGATGACCTCATCTCTATTGATATCATTCAAATGCGAGAAGTTCTCTTGGATAATATGCGAACCTGTATTTGAAGTCATGATGATAATCGTGTTTTTGAAATTGACTGTTCGACCTTTATTGTCCGTCAAATGTCCATCATCCAATACTTGAAGCAATATATTGAACACATCAGGATGTGCTTTTTCAATTTCATCCAATAGGACCACAGAGTAGGGACGGCGTCGTACAGCCTCAGTCAATTGACCACCTTCTTCATAGCCCACGTATCCTGGAGGCGCTCCGATCAGTCGAGATACAGCATGACGTTCTTGATACTCAGACATATCAATTCTGACCAACGCATGTTCGTCGTCAAATAAAAATTCAGCTAATGCTTTCGCTAATTCTGTTTTACCAACACCAGTTGTACCCAAGAAGATGAAAGAACCAATTGGACGTTTCGCATCACTAAGGCCAGCTCTTGATCGACGAATCGCATCTGATATCGCTTCAATAGCTTCTTCCTGACCAGCCACTCTTTTATGTAATTCGGCTTCGAGTGAAAGTAGTTTTTCACGTTCTGACTGAATCATTTTATTGACAGGGATACCTGTCCATTTGGATACGACATCGGCAATGTCTTCAGCGGTCACTTCCTCTTTCAACATGCGCTTGCTATCTTGCTTTTCAGCCAGTTCAGCCTTTAGTTTTTCAACCTGATCTTGTGCCTCTTTAATACGGCCATAGCGTATCTCTGCTACCTTGCCATAATCTCCAGCACGTTCAGCTTGATCAGCCTCTTGTTTGTAATGCTCAATATTTTCAATTTCTTGGTTGACCTGGTCTACCAATGTTTTTTCAGACTGCCAAGAAGCACGTAACGAATCCCGTTCAGCAGATAAATTTGCAATAGTTTCAGATAGCTCACTTACTTTCTTGTCATCATGTTCACGCTTGATGGCTTCGCGCTCGATCTCCAACTGCATAATGCGGCGATTTAACTCGTCCACGGCCTCAGGCACAGAGTCCATTTCAAGACGTAATTTTGATGCGGCCTCGTCCATCAAATCAATGGCTTTATCCGGTAAGAAACGATCTGAAATATAGCGTGTCGATAATTCGACCGCTGCGATGATCGCCTCATCAAGAATACGCACTTTATGGTGAGTTTCGTATCTTTCTTTTAATCCCCTTAAGATTGAAATTGCATCTTGGGTAGTTGGTTCATCAACCATTACTTTTTGAAAACGACGCTCCAATGCCTTATCCTTTTCAAAATACTTTTGATACTCGTTTAAAGTTGTGGCACCTATAGCGCGAAGTTCACCGCGCGCTAGGGCAGGCTTTAAGATATTGGCAGCATCCATTGCGCCTTCACCGCCACCAGCACCCACTAAGGTATGGATCTCATCAATGAACAGGATGATCTCTCCATTGCTATCGGCTACCTCTTTGACAACAGCTTTTAATCTTTCTTCAAATTCACCTTTGTACTTAGCGCCAGCTATCAGCGCACCCATGTCCAACGAGAATACAATCTTTGACTTTAAATTTTCGGGTACATCACCATTGATGATGCGGTGTGCAATACCTTCAGCAATTGCCGTTTTTCCAACACCAGGCTCACCCACTAAAATCGGATTGTTCTTAGTTCTTCGGGACAGAATTTGCATCACGCGACGGATCTCTTCATCACGACCGATAACTGGGTCCAATTTTCCCGATTCAACAAACTCATTTAAGTTACGCGCATATTTTCCCAAAGCATTATAGGTCGCTTCAGCATTTTGATCCGTTACCCTGCTATTGCCGCGCAGCTCCTTAATGGCCAATTTGAGATCTTTTTCATTGACACCTTGATCTTTTAACAAGGAAGAAGTCTTATCTCCAGCATTTAATATACCCAAAAGAAGATGCTCAACAGAGACAAATTCGTCATTAAACTCCTTCAAGTAGCTTTGCGCTTTCTGTAAGGCTGTATTAGAAGCGTTGCTCAAATAAACATTTGTACCACTTACTTTTGGAAATGCTTGGATCTGTTTATCCAACTCGCCACCTAAGTAGGAGATGTTGACATTTAATTTTTTTAACAGGTGACTGATCACATGTTCATCAACTGTTAGTAATGCTTTTAATATATGTGCGGTCTCAATAGCTTGCTGTTGATTGCCACTGGCAATCTCAGAAGCCTTTTGAATCGCCTCTTGTGCTTTAATCGTGTAGTTATTGAAGTTCATAATTTTTTCCATTTGATTCTACACAAGGGTAACAATCAAAATGCCATATCTGTTTTTATTCTTTTTTCGGAAAAAATGTCTTCTATTTTTATTGTTAAATGACAAAATTTCAGTTTTAGCTGTTTTTCTGTGTTCTGATCCGATATGGAGAGAAAATAAAGCGCTTGATTTTCAGAAAATTATTAAAATTATTAAAAAAAAATTCAATAAAGCTTGATTTTGTTGTCAAAGGTTTCGATATTTGCACCATCATAATTCGAAAGGGTTATTTAAAAAAGCCTCTTTAGCTCAGCTGGTAGAGCAACTGACTTGTAATCAGTAGGTCATTGGTTCGATTCCGATAAGAGGCTCTTTTTTAAACTTTCAGACATGATGCCTCCTTAGCTCAGCTGGTAGAGCAACTGACTTGTAATCAGTAGGTCATTGGTTCGATTCCGATAGGAGGCTCAAAAAGGTCAATCTCACAAAGATTGGCCTTTTTTTATTTATAGCAATTTCCTGATGTTTCGCCTTATAAAAAAAAGTCCACCATACGATCGTATGGTAGACTTGATGCTTACAGGTTGTACTACTAAAAGTTTGGTTTTAATAAATACTTATCATAGAACCTGAAAATATGATCAGCAGCTTCTTCAGCTGTATCTACAATTCGATATAGTTTTAGATCCTCTTCACTAATGTAGCGATCGCCGAGCATCGTATTTTGAATCCAATTAAAAAGACCACTCCAGTATTCGGTACCTACCAATACGATCGGGAAGCGGGCGATCTTACCCGTTTGGATTAAAGTTATGGCTTCAAATAATTCATCCATCGTTCCAAATCCTCCCGGCATGACGATATAGCCCTGCGAATATTTCATAAACATCACCTTTCGAACAAAGAAATAGTTAAATTCGAGTAGCTTATCACGATCAATATATCTATTGTGAAATTGTTCAAAAGGCAATTCAATGTTTAATCCTACAGATTTACCCCCTGATTCGTACGCACCCTTATTGGCAGCCTCCATGATTCCGGGACCACCTCCAGAAATGATCCCATAGCCTCGAGCGGTCAATAGGCTTGCTACATCAACAGCCATTTGATAGTATTTATGGTCTTGGGGAGTTCGCGCAGATCCAAATATGGATACACAAGGTCCAATCTTTGCCAATTTCTCAAAACCATCCACAAATTCGGACATGATCTTAAATATTTGCCACGAATCTTTTACTTTTATCTCTTGCCACGTTTTGTTTTCAAAGGCACTCCTTATTTTGTCGATTTTATCGTCTTTAGTGATATCCATGCTCTAATGTTAGTGTAAAATTATTATTCCCATTTTTTGAAGGGAATACAAGATAAGGAATATTTTTAATTTGAGCAGTTTCTTTAGCTAATATATTATTAAATTTGCGCATGAATTTTTCTTCTAAATTATTAGAAAACGCTGTTTCAGAGTTTGGACGTCTACCTGGAGTAGGTCAAAAAACTGCGTTACGACTTGTTTTGCATTTGTTAAAACAATCTGACACGGAAGTTTTACGATTTACATCGGCGATAAATCAATTGAAGGAAGAAATTCAATATTGCCGCATTTGTTTCAATATTTCAGATTTTCAAGAATGCGAAATCTGCACCTCTTCAAAACGTGATCATTCCATCATCTGTGTGGTAGAAGATACACGCGATGTAATGGCTATTGAAAATACAAACTCTTATCAAGGAAGTTACCATGTATTGGGAGGGCTTATTTCTCCAATGGATGGGGTAGGACCGTCTGACTTGAAGATCGAAGGATTGGTGGAGCGCATGCGGAAGCGCGACATCAAAGAAGTAATATTGGCATTGAGTGCTACCATGGAAGGCGATACCACTATATTTTATCTGTATCGCAAATTAAAAGAATTCAATGTTCAGGTCACCACCATCGCCCGCGGTATTGCTTTTGGAGGTGAACTCGAATATGTCGATGAATTGACCCTTGGAAGATCAATTGCAACAAGAACATTATACGAGCGTCCTACGCTGTAGCTACGCAGATTTCATATAATAATAATTGTAAGAGCTTTGTTACCCGACAAGGCTTTTTTTTAGTTTGCTTTTTAGTAAAAAGTTGTATTTTAACAGATTATTAAATCTAACACAACCAAACTATCATTTATTAAATAAGTATGAAAGAAAAAAATAGCTCCAGAAGAGATTTCTTGAAGAAATCCGTCACAGGAGCAGCGGCATTTACTATTGTCCCTCGATTCGTATTAGGAGGACAGGGATACTTGGCACCAAGTGACCATTTAACAAAAGGCATTATTGGTGTAGGTTCAATGGGTCGTGGTCATTTTGGATACGCGGGGACCAAGACAGTGGCCATATGTGATGTGGACACCAGACATTTGGCTATTGCTCAACAAGCTTTAGGCGGAGGAGTCAAAGAGCATCATGATTTTCGTGATCTCATCAAAAACCCCGAAGTCGATATTGTACATATTGCAACCCCACCACATTGGCATGGTCTGATGTCTTTAGAAGCAGCTCGTGCTGGAAAGGACATCTGGTGTGAAAAGCCAATGACACGTACGATAGGTGAGGGTAAAAAAGTTAAAGAAGCCATCGCACAGCATGGCAATATGTTTAGACTAAATACATGGTTTCGTTTTAGCGATAATTTTTATGGAATGAATGTTCCGGTAAAAAAGATCAAAAAATTAGTAGATACCGGGATGTTAGGCTGGCCATTAAAAGTCACGATCAGTAAGCATACAGGTTTCGATTGGAAATTTTATTGGGTGGGAAAAGAAAATCTTCCTGTTGAACCTGTACCTGCCGAGTTGGACTATGAATTGTGGTTGGGTCCGGCACCGTTCAAACCTTATAGCACACACCGCGTGCATACGACTTTTAGAGGTTATTGGGATTATGATGGCGGAGGATTAGGAGACATGGGACAACATTATTTAGATCCTGTGCAATATTTCTTAGGAAAAGATGGCGAGAGCCCCGTTTCTGTAGAAGTAGATGCACCTCAGCAGCACAGTGATGCTGTTGGTACTTGGAGAAGAATCACCTATACCTATGCTGATGGTTGCCAAATTATTTTAGATGGAGAAGGGAAAGATGAAGGCATGGCTTATATAGAAGGACCAAAAGGTAAACTATACAAAGGCTTTGTCTCGGATATCCCAGATATGGAAAGAAAATTATCACAATTTCCAGAGCCAGCTCCGCAAATTACAGATTTCTTAGAATCGGTACGTACACGCGAGAAATTTGCATTGAATGAAGAAAACGGATATCGCTCCTGTACGTTGGTAAACATGGGCTTAATTGCATTACGTTTAAATCGTTCATTGAAATTTGACTCTACCAAAGACGAGTTTATCAATGACGATGCAGCAAACCGTTTAGTTTATCAACCAATGCGTGGTCCTTGGTCAATGTAATTTTCTAATCTATCTAAAATGAAAAAAGTTTTTAATACGATATCTGCCTTATTAATACTTCAAGTGGCAGCATATGCACAACAACCCCAAAATAGAACAACAGCAACTAAAATAGCCGATGTCTTGGGCCAACAACCTGCCGAAGAGAAGGCTAAGTTTTTATACGCGATGAACGAGTTGGAAAACTTTACATCAAGTGAAATTGCGGCGATGCTCAATCAGTTGAAACCGCAAGGCCAAAACAATGCGCAGGTAGAATATGCCACAAACAGCTATTCTTTTTATGTTAACCAACCAGGTAAGGAAAAACAGAAAGAAGTATTTGTTCAAGGTCTATTAGATGCATTGGGCACGGTAAAAGAAGATACCAACAAAGCCTTTGTATTGCGTCTTTTACGTCAGTGTGCAACAAATACTGCTGTTAGTAAAGTCGCTACTTATTTAAATACCCCATATTTGGCTGATGCCGCAGCACGCACTTTGGTTTCCATCAATACGAAAGAATCCAGCGATGCACTTGCACAGGGATTAGCGAAAGTAAGCGATGAAAAATGTGCAGTTGCGCTCGTGACCGCTTTGGGAGATGTTAAAAACCAAAGCACCGAGACGGCTATCATCGCTTTGATGGATAAGTTCAAATCGGATAGCTTCAAACGTACCGCTTTGATTGCCCTGAGCAAAATTGGCGGGACGGCAGCACTTCCTATCTTTGAAAAAGAACTTAAAGCCGCAAATTATAGTTATGATAACCTGAATGGTATTGGTTTAGGTCTGGACTATGCCGAATCTTTAATCGAGAATAAGAAAAATACGGAAGCTGTTGCATACTTAAACACCTTGTTTGCTGAAGCTTCTAAATTAAAAGCGATCAATGCACAGGTAGGCTCATTAACCTTATTGACAGAACTGGATGCTAAGAAACAAAAGAAAAATTTGTTTGCAGCAGCGCAAAATGAAAATAATGTTTACCGTCATGTTGCTTTAAGCTTATTGCACAAATATGGAGATGCCAATGATACTAAGAAGCTGTTAGGATTAGCCGCGAAATCAAGTCCTGCTGTGCAAGAATCGCTGTTGAACTATATGGCTCAAAACGGTTCGATAAGTCAATTAAAAGCAATCGAAAAAATCGTTGGCAAGTCTACAGATGCGCATGCCAAATTAGCGGGTCTGTCGGCGATCAATCTCCTGTCTAAAGGTGCTGACTCGAAAGCCTTAATTGACAATCTGTCAACTGATGCACAACTGAATGAATCGATCAAAGCGCTTTTGTTAAGTTCAAAAAATGAGCAGACAATGGATGTGATCAACAATTCATTAGCAACTGTCGATGATGCAAAGAAAATTCAATTATTGGATATTTTAAGTACAAGAGCCAATGCTAATTCTTCACAGGCAGTATTGGCGCTGAATAGCACAAATGCTGATGTTAATAAAGCGATTAATAAGGCCTTGCCAAATGTTGCACAAGAGAAAGACCTAGATGTACTGGTCAATTTATTGGCAAAATCGGAGGATGCTTCAAGTAAGAATTTGGAAGTTGCAATTGCCAATGTGATCCAATCTAGTCAAAATAGAGACCAGCATATTCAGAAACTAGCGGCTAATATTTCGAGATCTGCAGCACCGAGTGCAATCAGGTATTTTCCGGTTTTTGCAAGATTAGGCGATCAAGAATCACTGAATGCAGTGGCTAATTACTTGAAATCTGATAATCCTGACCTTCGAAATGCTGCTGTAGCTGCCATTGCTGACTGGTCTACACCATTAGCGTTGAATGAACTGATTCAACTTTCCAGAACCGATCTATCGGCTGATTTAAATGGAAAAGTATTCGCAGGACTGGTTAAGAATATCAATAAATCCAGTGAAACAAATGATCAGAAAACGCTTTTATTGAAAGATGCATTTGCTGTCGCTAAAAATACCACTCAAAAAAGAACAGTCTTGGCCTCATTGCAAGCAACAGGTACATATCAAGCATTGGTATTTGCGAGTAAATACATGAAAGACCCAGAGTTAAAAGGAGCGGCTGTCAATACAGCGATGAACATTGCTTTGGATAATAAGTCTTTTGTAGGTACGGAAATCCGCACGATATTGAATGAAGTTATCGGTAATTTAAGTGGAAGCGAGAGCTCTTATTTAAAAGAAGCTGTTATTAAGCATCTTGCTGAAATGTCCAAATCTGAAGGTTTCGTGAGTCTTTTTAATGGACAGGATCTGACAGGCTGGAAAGGTTTAGTTGCCAATCCAATCAAGAGAAGTCAGATGACAGAAAAAGAATTGGCTGCAGCACAACTAAAAGCGGATGAGCAAATGCGCCAAGGATGGATAGCTAAAAATGGGGAATTGATCTTTACTGGAAAAGGAGACAATATCGCGACAATCAAACAATATGGTGATTTTGAGATGTTGGTGGATTGGAAGTTGGATAAAAATGGTAAAGAAGGGGATGCTGGAATATATCTTCGCGGTACGCCACAAGTGCAAATTTGGGATATATCCAGAGTACACGAAGGAGCTCAGGTGGGTTCTGGAGGTCTGTACAATAACCAAAAAGCAGAATCGAAACCATTATTGGTGGCGGACAATCCATTAGGAGAATGGAATACCTTCAAAATTAAGATGGTTGATGACAAGGTTACAGTTTACTTAAATGGTAAATTGGTTACAGATAATGTGCCTTTAGAAAATTATTGGGATCGCAATCAATCCCTTTTCCCGACCGAGCAGATTGAGTTGCAGGCTCATGGTACGGTAGTGTCGTATAGAGATATCTATGTGAAAGAGCTGGCTAGAAAAAATGTATTTCAATTGAGTGCAGCTGAAAAGAAAGAAGGTTTTGAGGTGCTGTTTGATGGTACAAACTTAGATAAGTGGACGAAGAATGATGGTTATGTCATCAGTGATGAAGGATATCTTAG
This sequence comes from Sphingobacterium sp. PCS056, assembly GCF_023273895.1. Lineage (NCBI taxonomy): Bacteria > Pseudomonadati > Bacteroidota > Sphingobacteriia > Sphingobacteriales > Sphingobacteriaceae > Sphingobacterium > Sphingobacterium sp. PCS056. The sequence continues at coordinate 3,021,938 of NZ_CP096883.1, forward strand.
GGTAGTGCCGGATGCTAAATTTGGTGGTAATCTTTATACAAAAGAAGAGTACGGCGATTTTATCTATCGTTTTGATTTCAAATTGACTGAAGGTGCCAACAATGGTGTAGGTGTAAGAGCTCCATTAGAGGGTGATGCAGCTTATGCCGGTATGGAAATCCAAGTATTGGATAACACTGCTGATATCTATAAAGACTTGAAACCTTACCAATACCATGGTTCGGTATACGGTGTTGCAACGGCTAAAAAAGGATTCTTAAAACCAGTAGGCGAGTGGAATACGGAAGAAATCGTGGTAAAGGGTAATCGTGTTCAAGTTACTTTAAATGGCACCGTGATTCTTGATGCTGATATTGCAGCGGCAAGTAAAAATGGTACTTTGGATGGTAAAGATCATCCAGGTTTAAAACGTACTACTGGCCATCTTGCTTTCTTAGGGCATGGATCTGAAGTATTCTTTAAAAATATCAGAGTGAAAAAATTGAAATAAGAATTATCTTATTTTATTGATTAGGTCCTTATTAATATCAATTAATAAGGACCTTTTTCGTACTGATACCCCATTTATCGAAATGTTCAACAGTTAGATTGATAACTTTAGGGATCAACATTCTTAACAATCTATGTTGCTGCAGACCTATAAAAATATTTAGATGACTGACAACCGATTGAAGAATTCATATTGCTGATCAATAGAACTAGGTAATCGATAGAAATGGCACTTGAAATATATGGATAAAAAATAATATCACACGTTACGGTAGGCTGGATGAATATTAGTGAGCTGTAGAATTTGAAAATACATTCATCACCACTACTCCCGAAACAATCAAGATAATACCAATCACCGCTGGCAAATCTAGTGTATGTTTAAAAACAACAACAGAGATAACAGTTGTCAGCACAATACCAATACCACCCCAGATGGCATAAGCAATACTGAGCGGTATAGACTTAAAGCGCCAAGGAGAGGAAATAGAAACATGCAATAAAAGCAATAACCGTGATAATGGAAGGAATTAGCTTTGTAAAACCGTTAGATGCTTTCAAAAAGCTGCTGCCCGTTAATTCAAATACAATCGACAGCCCTAAAAATAAATATTTCATGATATTTTATATATGATTTAATAATCATACAAAGTAACGTTAGATTGAGACGAGTTTTTTTGATATAGATCAAATTCAGTTATCAAGTACCAGGTAGTACGTAATTATTTTTTTCGAATACGACTTAATGTTTCCTGCGTAATGCCCAAGTAGGAGGCGATATGTCCCAAAGAAATCCGTAAAGAGGCTTCTGTTTCATTCTTCAACAACGTGTTGTAACGCTCCTCCGCAGATTCTGTCTGTAGTGAAATGGCACGCTCCTCTAATATTTTACAATATTCTTCCGCTAATTTTCTACCAATGGTTTCCATCTGATGGTACTTTTGGTACAGCTCATTCATATCTTCTCTTGAGATGTAGTAAATGGAAGAATTTTCTAAAAACTGAATACTTTCTTGGGAGGGAAGATTAAAGAAAAGTGGAATCACCGAACCTAATATGGTATTTTCAATACCAAACCAAACATTAATTTCTCGACCTTCTTTATTGTAAAATGCACGAACAAGTCCGTTTTCGATAACAAACATATTGGATACAACCTGACCTTGTTTAAGAAAAAAATCCCCCTTCTGTTTGGTCATGAATTTAGTTCTACTTAACAGTTCTTGCTCAAGATCATCATGAATTGCTCCATATTTTTTTAGTTGTTGAATTAAAAGATTCATATTTTTTGTTACTTCCTTACCTATTAAAATATTCAGAATATCTCTATACCCTTGTTCCAAAATATCACTTTATGTATGTAAGCGCTAAATTTGAAGCCTTATAAGCCAATATCTATATATGAGCTTCTGTTTGCAACTACAATAACAAAATTACTCAGATTTATAATATTATATGCATGATATCTCATTTACATCATCCTTATAGGGATAGGACGTAGTGAAAAACAATTTTTATCCCCATATCTTAACTGTTGATCCCTTATCGGGATCGTTTGAATCCTGGTATTGTTCATGCACTTTCTGTTTTTTTTAAGTTGGAACAGCACAAAATAAGATTGATCTGATCATGATCAAATAATCAGGTCAATATCCGGGATATGGAATTTATGATTGCCTATTGTCAATGGACTAGTAGGGTAACTCTTCACAGTTAAAACCCTTATTCTGCAAGAGTGAGATGATGGACGCTGCATTTTGCTTTTGCGTATCAATACGTAAGATACGATCGCAATCCTGTAAGTCGAAATTCCATTTACCGGGGGTACAGTACGCAGTAAGATCGTATGCTAAGTCAAGAATATCTTTTTCAGTTTCAACTGATGTCTTAAATACATAAATCATATGGCTCGTTGTTTTAGTTTTTTAAATATAATCTGTTATAGTCCTTTCTTTCCTTGCAACCAATAGCCCTGTGCCGATATGCGTTTCGCGCCTTTGTTTTTAAGAACTTTTCGAAATGTCTGGATAGAAATGACATTGCCGACCAGTATATAGCTCGCATCTAACCATTCCTCATCATAGAATATGGGAAGATCAGCTATCCATTTCTCATGCGAGAATGATCCATTTTTTGGGAATATCTGATAATTTTCCAAGCCTAATAATGCTGGAACCTCTTTATTTTCATCGTCCAATTCCAGATAAAATTGAAATAAATGTTTGTTTTGCTTTAACATAGGAAGTAAAGAGCAGGCTAACCCTAACGATGTCTCATCTCCAAAAAAAAACTGATGTTTGATCTTCTGCTGATATACCTTACGTCCTCTTGGGCTACTGATATAAAGTTGATCACCTATGTTCAAGCTATGGGCGTATTGGCTACCAGGACCATTGTCGTGAAGATGGAATATAATATCCAGGATACCCGTACGGATATCGTGATAGGCAATGGTGTAATTACGATATTCGATATCATTGACACGTATGACACTGGCATAGCCTATCTGAAAATTCATATGAGCAATATTACTCCGGAAGCGTACTTTTTTAAGATACGGGCTAAGGTAAGTGGCGTATATGACTTCGGCGCGCTGTCCGACGACACTTTCTAATAGTTTTCCTGCCCATTTGGGTATTGTTGATATCATGGTATTCCTTTTTAGTTCATTACAAAGGAACATCGAATTTACAGTGTAAACAATGGAGTAAAGAAAGAGTGTATTGGACTAATCGCGGTTTTTATTCCTAAAGGATAGGGCTGACATTCCAGTTGCCTTAGTGAAAAGTCTGGAAAAGTAGGCATAATCCTCGAAACCCAACGTGTCAGCAATTTCTTTTACCGATTGGTCAGAATGGTAAAGCAGTCGCTTGGCTTCTAAAATAATGCGCTGCTGAATATGATAGGATACCGGCTGGCCAGTACTGTCTTTTACACATTCATTCAAATAAGAGGTTGAGATATTGAGGATCAAAGCATAAGCCGAAGGCCGCTTTATCGATACAAAGTCTCGCTGTAATGCAGCTTTGAAAGCTTTAGTAATCTGCTCTGATCTAGAAAGCTTGTCAATAGGTGTGGAGCCTTCTAGGTATACTGAAGTGAGCAGTCCAATCAAGGTATTGCAGCTGTCTTTTAATAAGGAGTGATACAATTGCTGATTTTTTCGTTCAGATAGGTTAAGACATAGCGATGCACTATTGGCTAGGATAGAAAAGATATCTTCTTGAACCATTAGAGGTTTGAGGGGAGCCAGCTCTTCTAACAAATGGAGGTATTCTGGATTTATATGTTCACTATTGATCCTCAAAAAACTACCGTTCACACTTGTCAGAGCAACAATACGATGTACCTGATGTGGATGTATATATAGAATAGAAAATGGCTTTACAGTATATTGTTGAAAATCTATTTCGATTACCGTAGTTCCATTTTCTAACAAGAAGAACGAATGGTAGTTATCACGGTGTGATCGTCTGACTTCATCCAGATTCATGATATCCTGTTCATCAAAGTGTGCTTTGCCCATACTGATTCCAGAGCTGAATTCAGCAGTCATTGTTTTTATAGGGATGGACTTATTTTTTTGACGCATGATTGGATGTGTATATCTTTAAACCTGATTACTGTCACAGCTAAGAGAAGCAAAAATACGAGAAATATTAAAGATTGGTGGGCACCGTTTATTTTTGCTCTACAATAGTTCTGAAAGTGAGGTTAATCCTCGGGGTATGGATCTTTTTTGTTGGAGGAAGCCGATGTAGCCAATGGGATTGAGTTTCGTCTTTCATCACCAGCAAGCTACCATGTTCTAAGGTCAATCCGACATGCTCTTTCGTTTGTTTATGTTTGAAAGCAAATTTACGCACGGCACCAAAGCTCAAGGAGCCGATAGCCCCATTTTTCTTTAGATCTTTTTCGCCATCACTATGCCAGGCCATACCTTCATCCCCGTTATGATAGAGATTGAGCAAGCAAGAGTTAAAAGTCTCACCAGTCATTTTTTCAATTAAAACTTTCAATTCCAACAACTCTTTTGACCACGGTAGTGCGCGCTTTATTATATTCGAATAGGTGTATTCAAAAGCTTTTTCCCCGTACCATGCAACCTTTCTTTTGGTCACTATATGTTTGCCAAAAATAACAGCCTCATCATGGCGCCATTCGATAGCAGCTAATAATTTTTCATAATAGCGATTGGCAGTTTCCATATCCACGATTGGACCATAATAATGTACAGTACCATCTTTTGGAAGCCAATTTTTTGAGCTATCTACAGGGTAAGCGAATAATTCCATATCGTTAATTTATGCTTTTTTTTTATTTATGTTAAGTTTGCACCCTTATAAAGGACGATGTGTAAACGGGATTTTTACCATTGATCTTCTGTTCGAGCACTTTCCCAACCTATTATGGCAGTTTTCCTTGTCGGTCCCCACATATATCCTCCCGTAATGCCAGAAGATTGGATAATGCGGTGGCAGGGGATAAGAAAAGCAACCGGATTACTCCCAATTGCGGTGCCAACTGCACGTGACGCTTTTGGATTTCCGATCTGTTGGGCAATGGTACCATAAGTCGTCAGCTTTCCCATAGGAATTTTTAGTAAACTTTCCCAAACCTTCAGCTGGAAATCAGTTCCCTTGAGGTGTAGCTTAATTTCCGATAGCGCAGACCAATCATTTTGAAAAATATAAAGAGCATTTTCCTGCAGCTCATCTTCATGGTGATTAAATACAGCATTCGGAAATTTAGCATGGAGATCCTGAAAAGCTTTTGTTTCATTATTTTCAAATGCTATATAACAGACCCCTTTTGTCGTGGATGCAACGATAAGTTTGCCAAATGGACTATCTGCAAAGCGATAATTAATATGTAGAAATTGACCGCCATTTTTATATTCAGCAGGGCTCATCCCTTCAATATTGATAAATAAATCATGTAGACGGCTTGTACTGGAAAGCCCCGTCTCGTATGCTGTATCAAATAGAGTAAGCCCCTTGTTTTCATTCAGTAATTTTTTAGCATATTGAATGCTGATGTACTGCAAAAACTTTTTAGGACTTGTACCTGCCCATTCCGTAAAGAGCCGTTGAAAATGGGATGGGCTTAGGTGAATCTGCGCAGCGACCTCATCAAGATTAGGTTGCTCCTTAAAATGATGTTGTATATATTCGATGGCGGAGGCGATTCGATTGTAATTTAAACTTGCTTGTGTTTCCATTCCATTTTTATTTATTCACAAATTTCAATATGATTTTGATTTTTTACAATCCGAAACATGCTGACTTTTAGCCGATCTCCCTTACCACATGATCATCAATTGGATGCTGCTTGAACAACACAACCTTTTATATAATCCTTGTGCGCTGCGCATTCAAAAAAGTTTTAGCAATATAGCTTACATCCGGGGGGTATCTTGCTGGCATTTCATTTTTTAATTCAATTCCTACCCAACGATATAAGTGATTGCCAACCTGACAGTCCCCTCCTCATTTTGATCAACAAACAAGAAATCCAGATAAGTTCCCTTGTCTAAGTTACAAAAACCGTAACCTTTCGGAGCTATGTTCATAAATTTTTCTTGCTAAATGATGATTTGCCCATTCTCAATAGTGTATAAAAAGCAAAATAGCAATTCATTTGGGATCTTTTTAGCAGGTGAATATTAAGAGAGGCCTACGATCCAATCAAATTTGTAAAAAAAATACCGTTCAATTTATGAGCCGGTAAAACGTGTTTCCTAGCGATTGGAGATGAGCTATATTTCAAGCAGTGGATTGAGATAGGTTGAAATAGATCGGAGAACGCTGATTGTCGCCGATTTTACGGAGTCCACGGAAACCATTACCTCACCGATCAATATTCCTTTTTCAACGATAGTTTGTGCCTGTCCGATGGATAGTGAATTCGACGGACGGTAAATAGGCATAGATTTACATCAGTAAAACAAATCAATCATTCAAAAATTAGTATTATGGAAATTATTCAAACCTCAGAAAATGCATTATCACACTCATCAGTAACAGCGATCATTCATGCACCTATCGAAAAGGTAAATATTGCAGACTGGTTATTGAACCTACCTGATGCAGAATACCAAAGATGCTCAACACAGCATATCGCTGCTGCAATCTCTACAACGTTTGATGGAGAACCCGTTTCACTTAATGTCGAAACAATAGGAGACGCATTAATGGTACAGCACTACGTAGCTGTTGTCCATGAACCGGCATACTGTCGAATGCTGTCGATTTCAGATTCAATCACTAAAGGGGGGCGTACAAAAGTACAGGTACTTTGGGAACTTAGGGCTACCAGAATTGACGATAATACTTGTCTTTATACCAATGAGATCCACGCTACAGCTACTCCAGAGATGCTGGCTTATATCAAAGAAAATGGAATCAATCTTTCCGATGCAGCAGCAGCAAGACAGGCTGCTTCAGATGCCCACAATCATGAAGAGACACCGAACTTTGCTAAAAGTATCGAAAATAAGGCCATAACAGGAAAATACAATCAACCTTTTTAAAAAAAATGTTTAAGATGGAAAAGACATTATTTGAAAAATTGATCGGTACCTGGACCTTAGTGGAATTGCAAGAAGTAGCGCTCGAAAGTGGGAGCATTTCCTACCCCATGGGTGAAATGCCAAAAGGTCTGATCATGTATAATCCTGATGGTTATATGTCTGCTCAGATCATGAATCCAGATCGCAAGAACTTTAAAAAGGAACATTGGACTGGAGCTACAGCAGAAGAATACAGGCAGGAGGGATCCACCTATTTAGCATATTCAGGGCCTTTTACTGCTGATCAGAACGAACAGACATTAAGCCATGTCATGTATATTTCTCTTTTTCCGAATTGGACAGGTCAAACACAAAATAGGATCATACGTTTTGAAAATGAATATCTGTTTTTAGAAAGCGGTAAATCCTTCCTGTCCGAGGGAAAAGAAGTTGTACATCAACTTAAATGGAAAAGAGCAGAAAATTTAAAACCCAAAAATTGATTCAAATGAAAACGGTTGCAATGTCAAGGTATGGTGGTCTTTTTTGAGGAATTGGTAAACGAATATGATAGGGTTTAATTGAAAATTTAGAACGCTAGATGAATATACTTTAACAGGGTGGTTTATAGTTTTTTTGCATAAAAAAGGAGACAACTTATCTAAAGTGCCTCCTTTTGTGTCCCCGAAGGGAGTCGAACCCATATCAACAGAACCGGAATCTGCAATTTTATCCATTAAACTACAGGGACATGCTAGCAAAGATATACTATTTCATGAAAAATCAAAATAGCTAATTACAATCTCTTGCCAACGCTCTCATCTTTAGTCAATAAGATTTAAAGTTAAGTTTACGGCGATATCTGGAGTTCCGCCACCTAGTATTTGGTAGTTCTTATTGTTCCAATCTGCTGCTGTTACAGCGGATTTGCGTAAACCATGCATCAAGACAATTTTCATCGGAATATTACTCGCGGTTTGCAATACTTTCCAATTACTTTGTAAACCGACTTGCTTATCCAAGTAGGTAAAGTTGATCTGTTCCTGAGTAGGACCTACGAAGAAAAATTGATGTTCATCTGCATCGTCAGCGATCTCTTGTTGAACCTCATGGCCATCAAAATCATATAATTTTAGATTCATATCGTAGTTTCCTTTTTTCAGATTTAGGACCTTAGTTTCTTTATCTGTTGCATCTATACTAACAACTACTGATGCATTGGTGGTTTTTTCCGTAAATGTTAAGGTCATCGTTTTCATTTCCTCATTATCATGTTCGTGGACAGGGTCATCTTTCTTACATGAGTTGAAAAGGAGTACGGCTGCGACTAAGATTAATTTGCTGCTGTTAATGATTTTTTTCATGATCGTTATATTTATTAAAATGTGTAATTGATTGTTAGTTGTACATTTCGGCCCACTCCGTGACTGTAATAACGGAATAGATCTGTATAAGATTTGTATTTGCTATTCAATAGATTTTCCACCAGTAAGCGTGTCTGCAATTTATTGTTTCCGAGCAGGGAACCTAGGCTTATTGATCCATTTATTAATTGATATGCCGGCGGAGGAGAAGCCATTTCCATACTTGCGGTAGACATAAATTGCTTGGCATAAACCTCTTGGCCCAACGCAAATTTTAAATCTTTCATCCAGTTATGATTTCCTTTTACTAAATAGGCTATTTCATGGGTATAAGAAAGAGGAGGAATAAGGGGCAAATAATTATGATCATCTAAATTTCGCGCATAGATGAAAGAGGAATTGGCACTATATTCTAAATTTTCTTTAATGAGGTATCTTCCTTGTATATCGATTCCTGTTAGTAGCGCATTGTTTTGGCTGTATTGCCAAATCGGAAAAGTACCTGAAAGATTTTGTATGTATTCAGAAGTGGGTTTCACATAGATGTAATGATTAATGAAGTTGGCATAGACATCGATATTTAAGAAATTTTTCTTTTCATGAATATTTAAACTTGTGATCCATTTCAAACCTTTTTCTGCTTTTAAACTCGCGTCACCTCTTTCGTACCTTGCCGTACTTTGATGTATGTTTTGACTGTATAATTCTTGTGCAGAAGGTGCTCTCCATGCCAGTCCTAGATTTGATTTTAAAACCATGTGGTTATCGATAGAATAGGATACACCCAGATTGGTCGATAGGTTGTGAAATTGATTGTCTCCTCCATAAGGCTTACCATAGAAATCATATCCTGCCGCATCAAAGTTTTTGAAATCATAACGCGCTCCCAGTTCGTAAGCCAGTCGATTTCTTTGCCATTGGTAGATACCATATGCCCCGATGTTGACTGCACTATAATTAGGAATCAATGGTGTATTGAATGTGCCGACAACATTATTATTGACCTGTGTCTGTGCTTGCAGTCCTGTGATGAGTTTTTGGTCGATACCTTCCACGGTATAGGATACATCTAGCGCATGCGAGCGCAAAATCATATCCATGCTAGGAGTAGCACTGCGACCCGCCCGTCTTTTATCATATTCCTTGCGGTGATTGTTTTGGAAAGCATATTTTATGGATAATGTTTTGTCACTGCTCAATTGTTGGTTATAGGCCAATTGAAGTACATCGTGTTTGACCTCTTGACGTGGCGCTTCGATACCGTATGAGAATCCGAATATTTCACTAGGGTAGGGACGTCCATAAGCAATACGTTCTTGAAACGAAGCTAAATCTCCGATATGGGTTGATGACAATATACCTGCTTCATTATGATATTGCTTATAGGAAACTTCAACATTGGCATTCTTGTATTGATAATCAACAGCGGCATTTAAATTGTAAATGCGTTGTCCTGTATTGTTGAGGTAGTAGTCTGGAGTTTTTCTATTCCCACTTTTGGTATAATTTCCATTCAAGGTCCATTTTAAACCCGGGATAGGAGAATTACCTTCTAAGTTCAATGCTCCCTGCATACCTTTGCCATTGGTAAATCCATTGACACTGATTTGTCCCCTAATACTATCAACTTTGTTCCAAGGTTTGGATGACAGTAAAACAGCACCACCTAAAGCTTCTCCTCCATATCGAAGGCTTTCTGCTCCCTTCAAGACAGTAATGGAGTGTGCTGCGTAAACATCAATTTCTGGTGCATGGTCATTTCCCCATTGTTGACTTTCTAATTTCATCCCATCATTCAATATGGCTAAACGATTTCCATAAAGACCATTAATAATGGGCTTGCTGATCGTAGAACCTGTCTGTAGCAGCTGCACACCAGAAACTGTTTTTAATACTTCCGCTAAGGAACGGTTGCGGTTTTCGGATAATGACAACGCATTTACCTGCTGTGCAATTTGTGTTTTCGCGGCAGTTTGATAACCATACACTTGCGTTTCAGCAAGTTTTTTAATATCTCTTTTCAATCGTATGATAATGGGCTGATTGTCTTTTACATAGGTGGTGTCATTTTCATAACCCACTAATGAAGTTATCAACTTTAGCGGTAAGCTGCGCTCCGGGTTAAATTTAAATTCACCTGAAAAGTTAGTCGTTACAGGCTTTCTGTGGCCTTCATAGTGGATATTTGCGCCATGAATGGGGGCAGTGTTTCCCATGTCAATTACCTTTCCGCTTACCGTCCTTTGTTGTGCATATAAAGTATGAGAGGTACCTATGCTTAGAAGTGCCGGTACCATGATAGCAAAAATGCTGAGTTGTTTTGTTATGCTTGATTTAATCACGGGTCAAAAATACAACAATGTTGCATTATTTGAAAATTATAATGCAACATTGTTGTGTTAAATTTTTAAAACCGTGTTATATGACTTTAAATCAATGCTTTTAGTCTGCTTGGATATCTGTTATATGAAGTTATGACATCCATCGTTAAGGGATAAGAAGATATCAAACTTTAGCTTTTTGAAGCGATATTAATTTTATTTAGTTTGATAAAATATCTAAAATAGCGTAGAACCAGGTTATAAATGCACTATTCTGGGTATAGGGGATCAAACGCTATTTACGAACGCGGATGATATTGTGTAATCACACTTTGCAAATAGTCGCGGTCGATATGGGTGTATATTTCTGTCGTTGTAATACTTTCATGCCCGAGCATATCCTGTACTGCGCGGAGATCTGCTCCCCCTTCGACCAGATGTGAAGCAAAACTATGACGAAAAGTATGGGGGCTTATGTTTTTTTGGAGACCAATTTTTGAAGCGAGATCCTTGATGACGATGAAAACCATCACACGGGATAGCGCAGCACCACGTTTATTTAAAAAAACGAAATCTTCTTGACCGGATTTGATTTTGATGTGCGCTCTTACTTCGTTAATATAGATTTTTAAATATTTTATCGCTTGACGACCAATAGGTATTAAGCGTTCTTTATTTCCTTTTCCTTCGACTTTGATAAATTCGATATCCAGGTATAAGTTCGAGATTTTCAGATTGACCAATTCAGATACACGAAGACCACAACCATATAGTACTTCTAGGATTGTTTTATTGCGCATACCTTCTGGAGTCGATAAATCGATCGCATCGATCAGCTGATCAATTTCTTGGATATTGAGGACGCCGGGTATTTTTCGAGCTATGCGAGGAGCTTGGATCAATTCGACGGGATTATTTTCCCAGTCGTACTCCAAGAGCAAGAAATTATAGAAAGTTTTGAGCCCAGATAAAAGACGTGACTGCGTAAATGGAGAGATACCAAATCCATTTATCCAGATCAAAAAACGTTGGATATCTTTACTGGTTATTTGCTGTACTGCCAGATTATTTTCTTCACTATAAACTTCCAACTTGGAAACATCATTGAGATACGCTTCAATAGAATTTTCGGAAAGACCACGCTCAAATTTCAAAAAACGAGCAAAATCTCTTTTAAAATGCACCCAATTATTTTCTTCTATCATCGTGACAAAAATACAACAGATTAATTGTACTTTCGAACATTAATTTTATAAAACAAACTAAATTAAAAACTTAAGGTAAATCAAAAAAATGAGATTTATTAAACCAATTGCATTAACATTTTTGTTGCCAGCCATCTATTGTACGACCCCAAGTACAGCGGCAACAGCATTCCGTGCTGAAGCGAGAGCAATTTTAGCACAAGACACCGTCAGCTGGAATCAAAATCTTCCATTTGACAATGAAGTCGTTACAGGTAAACTGAAAAATGGTTTTACTTATTATATCCGTCGCAACGTGGAGCCTGAAAAAAGGGTAACCATGTATTTGGCTAATAAAGTAGGTTCAATTTTAGAAACAGACGAACAGTTAGGTCTTGCACACTTTTTAGAGCATATGAACTTTAATGGACTGAAGCATTTTCCAAAAAATGAATTAGTCAATTACTTGCAAAAAGCAGGTGTACGTTTTGGTTCTGACTTAAATGCCTATACCGGTTTTGATGAAACGGTGTACCAATTGCCCATTCCATCTGACGATCCAGAACTATTGAAAAATGGTTTACAAGTGATGCGCGATTGGGCGCAGGATGCTCTGTTATCTGACGATGAAATTGATAAGGAACGTGGTATTGTCATGCAAGAAATGCGTGGTGGTAGAGGAGTAGGTCAACGTTTGCAGGACCAATATTTTCCGATCGTTTTAAATGGTTCACGCTATTCCAAGCGCATCCCAATCGGTACAGAAAAAATCATTACGACTTTTAAACCGGAGACTATCCGTCAATTTCACCAAGATTGGTACAGACCAGATCTACAATCGATCATTATTGTTGGTGATATCGATGTTAAAGATATGGAAGCGCGCGTAAAAGCCCTGTTTTCTGATTTAAAAACTCCTGCTAAAAAGTTGGAGCGTACCAAATACAATGTTGATTTATTGAACAAAAATCAATTTATTGCAATCACCGATCCTGAATTGCCGTACACGGTAGCTCAAATCATGATTAAAAGTAAATCCGAGAAAACAGTAACCGTAAAGGACTATAGAAAGGAGTTGTTGATTTCATCTTTTAATACGATGGTGAGTGAGCGTTTTTCAGAAATTATGCAACAAGCAGATGCGCCATTTATGCAAGCTGGAGGTAGTATAACTGATTTCATCGCGGGCCTAGATGTATTTTCGCTCATGGTGGTTCCAAAGCCAAATCAGCTGGAACTTGGTTTCAAAAAGATGATGACCGAATTTGAAAGAATTCAAAAGTTTGGATTTACACAATCTGAATTGGATAGAGCGATCATAGCTATGAATAAAGCCAACGAAACCTCTTATGTGGAAAGAAGTAAAAAGAAATCGGATAGCTATGTTAATCGTTATTTGAATAATTTTTTAAAGGATGATGCGGCTTTGAGTAACGATGACAGTTACAAAATTACGAAACAGCTTTTGCCGACATTGACATTGACAGAAGTGAATGCATTGATTTCAAAATATTACACTGACCTGAATCGTGATGTCATTATCATGGGGCCTGAAAAAGATAAGGCTACTTTACCGACTGAGCAGATCATTAATACGTGGATAAAGGATGTGGAGGCTCAAAACCTGACAGCCTATGAGGACAAAGTATCTAAATTGCCGCTATTGTCTAAAGAGCCAATAAAAGGGACTATTGTTTCTGCAAAAGAGCTAAAAGATATCCAGGTAAAGGAACTGACGTTAAGTAATGGCGTGAAGGTTATTTTGAAACCTACTAATTTCAAAAATGATGAAATAAGAATTTCTGCATTTAGTGAAGGTGGATCATCTCTATATCCTGATGCGGACTATTACTCTGCGAGTAATGCAGCAGGCTTAGTGGATGCAAGTGGGTTGGGACAACTGAATAATGTAGAATTGCAAAAATACCTGACAGGTAAAAATATTGGGATCACGCCTTATATTTCCGAACGATATGAAGGATTATATGGAAGTTCTGATAAAGAGGGATTAAAAAATGCCTTTGAATTGATTTATGGATATTTTACTGAACCACGATTGGACGATGATGTATATCAAAGTATCATTACCCGTACTCTAGGAAGTTTGGAAAATCGTGATAGTAATCCATCGAATGTATTCTCTGATAAAGTAAAAGAAACACTTTATGGCGATAATGTCAGAAGGAAAAATGCAACGGCAGAACTGGTAAAGACAATTGATAAAAATCGTGCTTTCCAAATTTATAAAGAACGATTTGCGGATGCATCCGACTTTACATTTACGATTGTAGGATCTTTTACTGAGGAGGAAATCAAACCTTATCTAGAGAACTATCTTGCAGCCCTACCTAATTTAGGTCGTAAAGAATCTTATAAAGATCTGGGTATTGTGGAGCCGGCAAAAGGAAAACGTGTTGTTGTTCAAAAAGGTAAAGAGGATAAAGCTTCTGTACAGTTAGCTTATTATGGAGACTATACCTACTCTGAAGATGAAAATATAAATATGGATGCTTTGGAAAGTATCTTGACCATTAAATTATTGGAACGTCTTCGTGAAGCTGAAAGTGGAGTTTACAGCGTAGGTGCATCGGCTAATTACGGTAAGTTGCCACGTGGTCGCTATACTTTTGGTATTGGTTTTGGCACCGCTCCAGATAAAGTCGATGTTTTGATAAAATCTGCGGTTGACGAAGTCGCTAAAATAAAGAAAAATGGACCTGTTAAGGAAGATATCGAGAAATTCGTAATCGAACAGAAACGTCAATTGGAATTACAGCTTAAAGAAAATGGTTTTTGGGTTGGATATCTTTCTGGATCATACCAAAATCAGGAGGATGTAACTGAAATTTTGAGAAAATTAGATGATCTAAATCAAGTATCCGTAGAAAGTGTAAAAGCTGTAGCGGATAAATACCTAAAAGATGATCGTATGTTCGAGTTTATTTTGTTACCCGACGCAAAATAAGGTCTTGTTAAAAACAAATAAAGCTCCTGATTATTTCAGGAGCTTTATTTGCTTCAATATTTTGACTAAAAGAAACCCAGTATTATTTTATTTTTTTAAAGTTGTAGAATTCTTCTAATTCTCCTTTGATTTCTTTTCCCTCTATATCTAATTTCTTCATCATTCCTTCCCCAACTTTGTATTTGCTTTCGCCATCTTTCTCTTTTAAGATAATGGAGCCACCATCAGGAGTCCATGTGAAAGTCCCCGTTTCTTTGAAAGGTTTACCTTTTTCAAGATATTCTTCAGATTTTTCATATGTTCCGTCCATATTTAAAGTTAGGATAACATGGATACCCGTACAGTCTGCGCAGGGAAGAGTGCCTTCATAAGTTCCCGCCCAATCCACGGAGTTTTTGGTATTGTGTTCATCGTAAGATACGCTATCTTGTTTACCAACAATGGTACTACTATCTTTACCGGAGCTTTCTTTCTGTTGTGTTTGACTGTTACAAGCCGAAAATATAGCTGCAATGACCAAGAGACTTATGATGTTTTTTTTCATGTTATTTTTATTCTATTAACCTGTAGAAATGTGTCTTTGAGATTTACACTTGAGTAAAGCTACAAAATAATTTTTATTTTCTTTCCGAGTGCCCCAAATCCTTATCGGGGTTAATGTGGTCCCTTATTAATTGTTTCAATTCCTTAACTTCCGGAAATCTACCCCTATCTTTACGGTCAAATAAAGGGAGCAGATCAATTGATATGGTATATTTTCCAGCAGTTTCACTTGGAATTAATAAGATCCCATGAATATCTTCTGTAAAAGTGCTTAACAGCTCCTGTGCCATATAAGCCGCCCGCAACATCCAGTTGCATTTTGGACAGTACTCAATTGAAATGGTTGGTTTTTGTGTGTTCATAAATACGCAAGGTCGAATCTATAGCGAAGATAAGTGATTTTGTTTTTATATGTGTAGATTTTAAAATTTGACATTCAGCTCATGCTAACAGATCTTTGATCATTAGCCAATTTTTAAGGAAGTCATAGCCAGAGATCCTCCAACAGAGCTGTCATTAAACAAGAACAGATCGTCTTGTTTATCCTTTAAAGCTAGGCTGTAAATCAAGGGTAGATAATGTTCTGGAGTTGGAATGGCAAGATCAAATGCTTTTCCTTGATTTCTAAAGTCAATTAACGCATGGTGATTGCCCTCCATGATATATTGTTTCATTTTTTCCTTTGCTTCTAGTGCCCAATCCCAGGCAAAACCAGATTCGTTTAACTTATCCCACGCGACCATTCGTAGATTATGGACCATATTTCCGCTGCCGATTATTAAAACTCCTTTTTGACGCAAAGAAGCTAATTCTTTTGCAAGTTCGTAATGATATGATGCAGGTTGTGTATAGTCGATACTCATTTGAATAACCGGAACAGCTGCATCGGGGTATAGATGTTTGACCACTGACCAAGCTCCGTGATCGAGGCCCCATTTGTTATCGAGCAGCACATCTGTTTTGGTAATAATCCTTTTGGTCTCCTGAGCTAAAGCTGGACTTCCCGGAGCAGGGTACTGCACGTCGAATAATGCCTGTGGAAATCCACCAAAATCATGAATAGTAGGAGGGTTTTCCATAGCGGTGACAAATGTGCCCCGGGTTTCCCAATGTGCTGAAATAACAAGAATGGCAGTTGGTTTTTCAAATGTCTTCCCGATGTTTCGAAAGCCATCGACAAACTCATTTTCTTCAATCGCATTCATTGGACTTCCATGACCTAAGAACAAAACTGGAAATTTTTCTGTTGCCTCAAAGTTTTGAGATAATTCTCTTAAGGAACTTACTTTTAAAGCAGCTCCTGTTAGTGGTAATGCAGCCATAGCGGTTATAAATTTTTTTCTATTCATTTTAGTACTCCTGATACCGATTCGCTAATTTGAAGTGATTCGTTAATAAGTACAAATATCGGGGAGATTACAGGAGCGGGGTATTGTTTTTTGGAAAGAATGTTGTGTTATTTGGAAATAATGCTTTTCATGTCCGTTCTAAATTCACTAGGTGTCTGACTTGACTTTTTCTTGAATACATTTGTAAAATAAGCTTTATCGGTATACCCTAATTCAAAACCAATCTCCGATATGGTTTTATCTGTATTCATCAGCAAATTTTTAGCTTCAATTAATTTTCTGGTTTCAATAATTTCAGAAACACTTTGCTGTAATATCTGATGACAGATCAGATTGAGTCCGCGTGCACTCATGAAAAGTTTTTCTGCATAGAAATTCACGGATTCGGGACGATGATAATTTTCTTCTAGAATCGTTAGGAAATTTTTAAAAGTAGTACTTGAGTTGGAAAGTGTCGGTAATCCTTCCGGATATTGTTTTCTGTATTCAGACTCGATCATGGTAAATAGCGTACTTAACAGTTGCCGAACAATTCCAAGATCACTTTGTCCTTCCTGCATCTCGTCGGCAATCATTTGAGCAATATGGGTTAACCTTTGAAAACAAGTTGAATATGTGATGCTAAAAGTAGCATGGTCGTGGAAATGATTATAAAGTTGAAAAGTGGTTTCGGGAATAAATTCACTTTTGAATCTTAAAACCCAAAATAAACATTTGCCCTCTGTCAGGTGGGGCTTCACACGATGTGTCTTTCCTTTGGTTACGAAACTGATAAATGGTGCTTCATAAATTTCAGATTTGAAATCAATAAAATGTTCTAATTTTCCTTCAAGGCCAATAATGAGTTCTTCGAAATCATGCTGATGAATGTTATTCTCACTATGAGCGATGCGGTTTGCTTCTGCTTCATCAACTTGGTATATTTTGAAAATCTCCTTCAACGCTTATTGTATTTGTTAAGTTTAAAGTTATACAAAATATGCAATAATCTTAATCGTTATATTTTTTATGCGCTCTGATCGATGATTCATCCGATTGATTATAGTCCATGGTTAGATGGAAATGTCTTGTTATTGATGATGATTGATCGAGTTCTTATCGTTTATACCAATGGAACATCCATATGCTGGGGCATTATGGCTGTATGGGTGATCAGAGAAGTGCAAAATTATTATCTTTTTTAATACGTTATATATAAGAATCAATGTACCTATGTCGTGTTCCAGTATAAAAGCATACCAAATTCTAACCAACTTCGTATTTAATACCGGTATAGTAGGGGGATAACAGGGGGTTTATAGGGGGTTAGTAGGGGTACGCCCCTACTAACCCCCTATAAACCCTAAGTAATGTCTGGTGTATTCCCCATTTAATAGTGAAGTTGGTATGTAGTTGGTCAGAATTTGTCTCTAGGATCTGGTATATATGGTAAAGTAACGGAGGGATCGAGTAACGCAGTGATTTAGTGACGGAGTAAAGCAGTAACATAAAAGGGTAACGCAGTGATCGAGTAACTAGGTAACATAGTAACGGAGTGACGAAGTAACCGAGTAACGCAGTATTTGTGTGAAGAACCCATATATGGACAGGTGACGGGCGTGTCCGCACACAGATGATCCCAGACCAATTAACGATGTGATCCATAGCAAAAGGTAATCCATATCCGACCCAGCATGATCATCAGGCGGCATCCAGATAAATTATCGGTCACATTTATAGCCCTTTACCGTGTCGCGGTAAACTATTTCCGGAAAACATTAGGAAGTGAAGGATAAAAGTTCCTATCTTTGCACCACTCCGCAAGGGAGGAACGGCTGATCCGAGAGGGGAAGCACTGAAAAAAGAAGGGTTTAATTTAGTTTAAACGCAGAAACGAAAGGAAAACAAAAAAAATAAATTTTCACATTTATTTTGGAGATACCAAAAAGATTTCTACCTTTGCAGTCCCAACGGAAACGAAGAGGAAACAAACAAGACCGATAACGGCGCAATGCCGACATCATAAAAGCCGAAGCGAGATGCGGGAGCGAAGAAAGTTCTTTAAAAATATAATCATGTAACGTAACGAGTAGTGTTGAGAAACAACGAAAGTTAAAAAAATCAACCTGTTCAATTTTAGAATTAGAAATAAAATACAAGACAATTCTATTTATTATAAATAGTCTTGATCTTACACTTCATTTTACAATGGAGAGTTTGATCCTGGCTCAGGATGAACGCTAGCGGCAGGCCTAATACATGCAAGTCGGACGGGATTGAAATTAAAGCTTGCTTTAATTTCATGAGAGTGGCGCACGGGTGCGTAACGCGTGAGCAACCTACCCATATCAGGGGGATAGCCTCTCGAAAGAGAGATTAACACCGCATAACATCATTTACCGGCATCGGATTATGATCAAATATTTATAGGATATGGATGGGCTCGCGTGACATTAGCTAGTTGGAGGGGTAACGGCCCACCAAGGCTACGATGTCTAGGGGCTCTGAGAGGAGAATCCCCCACACTGGTACTGAGACACGGACCAGACTCCTACGGGAGGCAGCAGTAAGGAATATTGGTCAATGGAGGGAACTCTGAACCAGCCATGCCGCGTGCAGGATGACTGCCCTATGGGTTGTAAACTGCTTTTGTCAGGGAATAAACCTTTCCACGTGTGGGAAGCTGAATGTACCTGAAGAATAAGGATCGGCTAACTCCGTGCCAGCAGCCGCGGTAATACGGAGGATCCAAGCGTTATCCGGATTTATTGGGTTTAAAGGGTGCGTAGGCGGTCCTATAAGTCAGTGGTGAAAGACGGCAGCTTAACTGTCGCAGTGCCTTTGATACTGTAGGACTTGAATCTATTTGAAGTGGGCGGAATAAGACAAGTAGCGGTGAAATGCATAGATATGTCTTAGAACTCCGATTGCGAAGGCAGCTCACTAAGTTAGTATTGACGCTGATGCACGAAAGCGTGGGGATCAAACAGGATTAGATACCCTGGTAGTCCACGCCCTAAACGATGATAACTCGATGTTTGCGATACACAGTAAGCGTCCAAGCGAAAGCGTTAAGTTATCCACCTGGGGAGTACGGTCGCAAGATTGAAACTCAAAGGAATTGACGGGGGCCCGCACAAGCGGAGGAGCATGTGGTTTAATTCGATGATACGCGAGGAACCTTACCCGGGCTTGAAAGTTAGTGAATGATCCAGAGACGGATCAGTCCTTCGGGACACGAAACTAGGTGCTGCATGGCTGTCGTCAGCTCGTGCCGTGAGGTGTTGGGTTAAGTCCCGCAACGAGCGCAACCCCTATGTTTAGTTGCCAGCACATTAAGGTGGGGACTCTAAACAGACTGCCAGCGTAAGCTGTGAGGAAGGTGGGGACGACGTCAAGTCATCATGGCCCTTACGTCCGGGGCTACACACGTGCTACAATGGATGGTACAGCGGGCAGCTACATAGCAATATGGTGCTAATCTCTAAAAGCCATTCACAGTTCGGATTGAGGTCTGCAACTCGACCTCATGAAGTTGGATTCGCTAGTAATCGCGTATCAGCAATGACGCGGTGAATACGTTCCCGGGCCTTGTACACACCGCCCGTCAAGCCATGAAAGTTGGGGGTACCTAAAGCATGTAACCGCAAGGAGCGTGTTAGGGTAAAACCGATAATTGGGGCTAAGTCGTAACAAGGTAGCCGTACCGGAAGGTGCGGCTGGAATACCTCCTTTCTAGAGCATTCAGGATTGAAGCTCGTTACGTACACACATGGTTTATATAAGAAACAAACAAGAGACAAAACATTTGAAGAAATGTGCCCATCCCTGATTGGATGGTCCAGAGAGATAGAAAGATAAGCTAGTCCCGTAGCTCAGTTGGTTAGAGCACTACACTGATAATGTAGGGGTCAGCAGTTCAAATCTGCTCGGGACTACCAAAAATACACGGGGAATTAGCTCAGCTGGCTAGAGCACCTGCCTTGCACGCAGGGGGTCATCGGTTCGACTCCGATATTCTCCACAGGTTTGCCCGGACGCTAAGATACTGCGTTCATATACAGGCATACAAAGAGTTCTTTGACATATTGAAAGAAAAAAAATTACAAGAGAAGACAACAGTAGAGACAATACTGTGGTGTGTCTGATGTATTATGAAGACCCTCGGTCAAGGCCGAACGGATTAATGCGTAGCACCATGGTTATATATATCAAAAAGCAACCCATAGTAGCAAAAGGGCTATGAGGTGAAGAAAGTAAATAAGGGCACACGGGGGATGCCTAGGCTCTCAGAGGCGATGAAGGACGTGATAAGCTGCGATAAGCTTCGGGGATTAGCAAATGTGAGATTGATCCGAAGATTTCCGAATGGGGCAACCTAGCATACTGAAGGTATGCTGTAAAATACGCGAACGCGCTGAACTGAAACATCTAAGTAGGCGTAGGAGAAGAAAATAATAATGATTTCCCAAGTAGTGGCGAGCGAACGGGAAAGAGCCCAAACCAACTTTGTTACGGCATGGTTGGGGTTGTAGGGCTGCGAAGTGGCATTAGCAAACAGAAGTGGAATGGGATGGGAAGCCCAGCGATACACGGTGATAGCCCTGTACACGTATAGAATGCTAGCCTAGCAGTACCCTGAGTACCGCGGGGTCGGAGACGCCCTGTGGGAATCTGTCAGCACCATCTGATAAGGCTAAATACTCCTGAGAGACCGATAGTGAACTAGTACCGTGAGGGAAAGGTGAAAAGAACCTCGAACAGAGGAGTGAAAAGAACCTGAAACCGTGTGCTTACAAGCGGTCGGAGCTGGCAGGTCCAGTGACGGCGTGCCTTTTGCATAATGAGCCTACGAGTTACTCTTGTCTGGCAAGGTTAAGTGGTTCAGCCACGTATCCGAAGCGAAAGCGAGTCTTAATAGGGCGCATAGTCAGATGAGGTAGACGCGAAACCTTGTGATCTACCCTTGGGCAGGTTGAAGTTGCAGTAACATGTAATGGAGGACCGAACCGATAAACGTTGAAAAGTTTCCGGATGACCTGAGGGTAGGGGTGAAAGGCTAATCAAACTGGGAAATAGCTCGTACTCCCCGAAATGTTTTTAGGAACAGCGTCGGCATGGAGTCTTATAGAGGTAGAGCTACCGATTGGGTGCGGGGGAGTCAAATCCTACCAAATCCAGACGAACTCCGAATGCTATAAGATATGGCCGGCAGTGAGGCTTTGGGTGCTAAGGTCCAAGGCCGAGAGGGAAAGAACCCAGACCATCAGCTAAGGTCCCTAAATATACGCTAAGTTGAACTAACGAGGTCCGATTGCCTAGACAGCTAGGATGTTGGCTTGGAAGCAGCCATTCATTTAAAGAGTGCGTAACAGCTCACTAGTCGAGCGATCGGGCGTGGATAATAAACGGGCATCAAGTGTATTACCGAAGCTATGGATTCATACTGAAATATGTATGTCTGGTAGGGGAGCATTCTATTTACGGCGAAGCGGTCTGGTAATGGTCCGTGGAGTGGATAGAAAAGCAAATGTAGGCATAAGTAACGATAAGGCGGGTGAGAAACCCGCCCACCGAAAGACTAAGGTTTCCTGATCAACGCTAATCGGATCAGGGTTAGTCGGGGCCTAAGGCGCATCCGAAGGGAGTAAGCCGATGGACAACTGGTTAATATTCCAGTACTTTTTATAACTGCGATGTGGTGACGGAGTAGTGACACTGCCGCGAACTGACGGAATAGTTCGTTAAAAGGCGTAGGTATAGGGACGGTAGGCAAATCCGCCGACCCTGCTGAAACCCAATAGTACAGCAAAGCTTCGGCGGCGCTGATAGAGCAGGTAAACAGACTTCCAAGAAAACCCGCTAAGCTTCAGGTTATAAAAACCCGTACCGTAAACCGACACAGGTAGTCGAGGAGAGAATCCTAAGGTGCTCGAGTGAATCATGGCTAAGGAACTCGGCAAAATGGCCCTGTAACTTCGGGAGAAGGGGCGCTTCCTCCAGCAATGGAGAAGCCGCAGTGAAAAGGCCCAGGCGACTGTTTAACAAAAACATATGGCTTTGCAAAATCGAAAGATGAAGTATAAGGCCTGACACCTGCCCGGTGCTGGAAGGTTAAGAGGGGATGTCATCGCAAGAGAAGCATTGAATCGAAGCCCCAGTAAACGGCGGCCGTAACTATAACGGTCCTAAGGTAGCGAAATTCCTTGTCGGGTAAGTTCCGACCTGCACGAATGGTGTAACGATCTGGGCGCTGTCTCAGCCATGAGCTCGGTGAAATTGTGGTATCGGTGAAGACGCCGATTACCCGCAACGGGACGGAAAGACCCCATGCACCTTCACTATAGCTTAACATTGGAATTGGGTACAGGATGTGTAGGATAGGCGGGAGATGTTGAAGTGGCTTCGCCAGGAGTCATGGAATCAACCTTGAAATACCGCCCTTTCTGTATTCGGTTTCTAACTCGGTTATGCCGAGGACATTGTTTGGTGGGTAGTTTGACTGGGGTGGTCGCCTCCAAAAAGGTAACGGAGGCTTTCAAAGGTAAGCTCAGTACGCTTGGTAACCGTACGCGGAGTGCAATGGCATAAGCTTGCTTGACTGTGAGACCAACAAGTCGAACAGGGTCGAAAGACGGACATAGTGATCCGGTGGTTCTGTATGGAAGGGCCATCGCTCAAAGGATAAAAGGTACGCTGGGGATAACAGGCTGATCTCCCCCAAGAGCTCATATCGACGGGGAGGTTTGGCACCTCGATGTCGGCTCGTCACATCCTGGGGCTGGAGAAGGTCCCAAGGGTTGGGCTGTTCGCCCATTAAAGTGGCACGCGAGCTGGGTTCAGAACGTCGCGAGACAGTTCGGTCCCTATCTGTTGTGGGCGTTGGAAGTTTGAGTGGATCTGTCCTTAGTACGAGAGGACCGGGATGGACTGACCGCTGGTAAACCAGTTATGCCGCCAGGTGTACGGCTGGGTAGCTACGTCGGGAATAGATAAGCGCTGAAAGCATCTAAGTGCGAAACTAGCCACGAGATGAGACTTCCTTATAGGGCCGTAGTAGACTACTACGTTGATAGGTTGCAGGTGTAAAGGTAGAGATATCATAGCTGAGCAATACTAATCACCCGAAGCTTTCTCAAGCAACGCAGACACTGTTGTCTTCCTCTTTTAGTTTTTCTTTCAATTGTCTATAGATTAGTATGTTGGATGGGATATTGTATATTTCATTCTTATGACTAATAAAAACATTTTAGGTGCCTATATCGGCGGTGTCTACCTCTTCCCATTCCGAACAGAGCAGTCAAGCCCGCCAGAGCCGATGGTATTGCCGTAACAGGTGGGAGAGTAGGTCGGTGCCTTTTTTTATACAGAAGCCCTTGCTAAACAGCAGGGGCTTTTTTGTGCGCTAAACTTTTTCTCCCTTTCGGATGCAGCATAGCCCAATACCGGTGCTTTAGAACAAGCCATTCCGCTGCTACAGTATAATCAATACCGCTGCTTCCGGAACGATGCTGTTGCCGCAGATAACCCATTTCACAGCCAAAGATATCGACTTGCTACGGCAGTACTGCAGACGCAGCACACTTACATTTCTTCTCCTTCATGTCCGACCTGGTTCTATATATGGCTATTGGCGGCACGGTTCCACTTCAAGCTCATCCTCCATATCCACGGCAGGCAACTCCTGCTTTTGAAATACGCTTACAGCCCACCTGCTGAAATACTCTAAAACTGGTTTCTGTATTCAGTTTTTATGCGATATGGTTTCTTTTTGAATGGATCTACATGAGCGGTGCTGCTGAGATATTTTGCTTACTACCTGAGCGATTATCTGTTTGAGCGTTTCTTGCTTTCATATGATCTGGTTTGACCAATTACCTTATCAGTTTTATATTTTAAACTAAATCCATTTTATGAACAATACGTCTGGTTTATTCTAATACGCGTTGTATGGTGGTAGTTTTTACAACAGAGAAGTAGTATTAGCCTTGTAGTCAGCATTTTGATGAGTAATGATTTTAGATTTTTTCTAATATAAAAAGGCTAATCACCTCTTGTAAGATGATTAGCCTATATCTCATGATTGACCATAAATCATCACTATCGACTAATGATGAACTGTAATGTCATCTTATGTTGTGATATATAAATAAAGAATAGTCGCTATTGCGCTTCCAATAAGTGGACCTACTACAGGTATCCAGGCATAGGCTATGTGGAAGGATTTTTTATTTTTTATGGGTAATAAAGCATGTACAATCCTTGGACCTAGATCACGTGCAGGATTAATGGCATATCCAGTAGTTCCCCCTAATGAAAGGCCAATTGCCCAAACGATGAAACCTACTGGTAATGCTCCTATAGAACCTAATCCAAAAGTTTCACCTTGGTGTGTAGTGGGATTAGTAAAATGTAAAATTGAAAATATTAATACAAAAGTACCAACGATTTCACTGATCAGATTAATCTTAGGATTAAAAATAGCAGGTCTTGTGCAGAATACAGCTTCTTTAGCACCAGCATCATCGGTTTGTGCGAAATGATCTTTATACATATACCAAACTACAAAAGATCCAAACATAGCACCTAACACCTGCATCAGGATATATTGCATACCTAGCATCAGTGTCATCTTATTTAATATCAAATTGGCTAATGTGACCGCTGGGTTGATATGTGCACCGCTATAGGGACCAGCGATGATAACACCTGTAAATACGGCTAGAGCCCAACCTGTACTGATGACCATCCAGCCGGCATTGTGTCCTTTTGTGTCTTTTAAGACCACGTTTGCGACGACTCCACCTCCCAATAGAATAAGCACTGCTGTACCTATAAATTCTGCGATTAATGCATTCATATCAGTTATTCTTAATGGTTAACATCATAATTGGCCCAAAATTTCACTGTTTCTACAGCTCGTTTCCATTCTTTAAGCGATTCTTTAACAGATTGATCGGGTATTGGCGTAAAGGTCCTATCTATTTTCCATTGTTCCGATATTTCCTCAATATTTGCCCAAAATCCTACGGCTAAACCTGCTAGATATGCTGCTCCTAATGCGGTTGTCTCAACGACTTCTGGGCGTAAGGTAACCACATTTAAAAAATTAGCTTGGGTCTGCATTAAAAAGTTATTGGAACTCGCGCCACCATCTACCCGGAGTTCCTTGATATCCGTTTGTGCGTCGGATTGCATAGCACTTAATATATCTGTAATCTGAAAGGCTATTCCTTCCAGTGCAGCACGAGCAATATGTGCCGCATTTGTTCCTCTAGACATCCCTAAAATCGTACCCCTTGCATACGGATTCCAATGTGGTGCTCCTAATCCGGAGAAAGCTGGTACGAGATACACGCCATTACTATCGTGTACACTTTCTGCCAATTTTTCAATTTCTTGAGCATTTTTAATGATGCCTAATTCGTCCCTCAACCACTGGACTACTGCTCCACCTATAAACACACTGCCCTCTAGTGCATATACCACTTGATCACCGATTTTCCAGCCAATGGTGGTTACCAAATTATTTTTGGACAGAATGGGTTTGGAGCCTATATTCATCAACAGGAAGCAGCCTGTTCCGTAGGTGTTTTTTACCATCCCCTTTTCGGTGCACATTTGTCCAAAAAGAGCCGCTTGCTGATCTCCTGCAATTCCAGCTATTGGCACTTTGCTGGAGAGAATCTGTCCTGAAGTATGGCCATAAATTTCAGATGATGATGCCACTTTTGGAAGCATGCGTTCGGGAATATCGAATAGGGTCAAAAGCTCGGTATCCCAGTCTAAGGTTTCGATATTGTATAGCATGGTTCTCGAGGCATTGGACACATCCGTAACGTGAACTTCGCCGTTTGTTAAATTCCAAATAATCCAACTATCAACTGTTCCAAAAGCGAGTTCTCCTGCATTTGCCCTTTCTCTTGCTCCTTGAACATTGTCGAGAATCCAATTGATTTTCGATGCTGAGAAATACGCATCTATTCGAAGGCCGGTTTTACTCTGTATAAGATCTGCATACCCTTGCTTTTCGATATTTTTACAATAATCAGCAGTCCTTCTGTCTTGCCAGACTATCGCATTATAGATGGGTTCGCCTGTTATTCTGTCCCAAACAATAGTAGTTTCTCTTTGGTTGGTAATTCCTATTCCTTTGATATTCTTCGGCGTTATTTTCATCTTGGCCATGACTTCTGTAAATACAGAGAGTTGGCTAGACCAGATTTCTTTGGGATCATGTTCCACCCAGCCTGATTCAGGATAAATTTGTGTAAACTCTTTTTGTGCTACCGCTTCAATTTTTCCAGATTTTGAAAAAACGATCGCTCTTGAACTTGTAGTGCCTTGGTCTAGTGCCAAAATATATTCAGATGTATTCATGGGACAAGGTTTATTGTGATTGGTAATCGTATTGTTTGCAAAGGTTTAAAAATGAGGTTAATTGATCATCTTGCCATGCAGTTGATCGGTCTAATTCTTTAGCCATGATTTTCACGACAAGGGGAGCTGCTTCTATTGCTGCTTTGGCATCCAGAAATAATATACGCATCCTCCTCGCCAATACATCTTCTACACCTCTAGCCATTTCATTTCGTACTGCCCACACGACTTCTGCCGCGATGTGATCAAATCTTGGATGTATTTTTTGAGCTAGATCTGGATTTTCTGAAGCTAAATCTTGGATTAACTTTGCATCGGATCCATAAAATTGCCAGTGACCTTCTTGTTGCTCTTTGTGATAACCATGGATTTTTAATGTCTTGGTAACACATGGTTCATCCCTTAATTTTCCAATTTCAATAGCCTTATTTACCGTTTCTTCTGCCATTTTCCGATAGGTGGTCCATTTTCCACCGGTGATGGTGATTAAACCTGATGGGCTGCTGATTAATTTATGATCTCGCGATATCTCCTTCGTCGAAGTTGAATTCGAATCTTTGGGTGCAGCTAAAGGTCTTAATCCTGCAAATACACTTAATATATCGGCTCTTTGTGGTGCAGGATTTAAATAATTTTTAGCGGTATCAAGAATAAATGCAATCTCCTCCTCTAAAGGTCTTGGTTCAATACTATGTACATTTAAGGGGGTATCTGTTGTTCCTAACAAAATATGATCGTGCCATGGAACTCCAAACAATACGCGACCGTCTGTTGTCTCAGGAATCATAAGAGCATCTTCTTTGCCCAAGAACTTTTTATCAATAACAATATGTGTTCCCTGCGAAGGTCTTACTAGGTTTTTATGGTTGGGAGATTCCATTTTTAAGATATCATCTACAAAAATTCCTGTGGCATTGATGACTGTTTTTGCTTTAATTTGAAAACTTTCACTGGACTCCGTGTCCGTAAATGAGATACCCGAAACCAGTCCTTCTCCATTTTTATGAATAGCGTTTACATCACAATAATTTAAAATCGTAGCTCCTAATGTATGTGCTGATTGTGCTAAATTAATAGCAAATCGCGCATCATCAAATTGTCCATCGTAGTAAATGATACCTCCTTGAAGACCTTGTTGTTTAACTGAATGAAGTTTGGAGACGACTTGTGCATTGGATAGAAATTTAGAATTTCCAATTCTATACTTGCCAGCCATCCAATCGTACATCTTTAAGCCGATAAGAAATTTCCATTTACTAAAGAATGAATAACAAGGAATGATAAAACTTTGTATTCGTGCCAAATGAGGAGCATTTTGAAAAATTAAGCCTCTTTCGTGTAAAGCTGAATAGACGAGCTTGATATCGCCGTTCGCTAAATAACGAACACCCCCATGAACCAACTTGGTACTTCTGCTGGATGTTGCCTTGGCAAAATCGTATTTTTCCAGTAATAGGGTTTTGAATCCTCTGGATGCTGCATCTACAGCAATACCAAGTCCAGTAGCTCCACCTCCGATGATGACGATATCCCATTCAGAAGTGCTTTTTACCGCTGTTAAACTTGTGTTTCTATTAAAATTAATCATATATGTATCGTTTTTATTACGATTTATTTCTTTTTGTTGTGAAATTGCAATAATCAAATATAAATGAAACATTTTAATAATCAAACGAAAGCTTACGAAAGTTGGTTTTATTTATTTCATAATAAGTAGTAACTTGCATCATAAATTATTGAATTTTTATGAATCTTGTAGATAGACATGAATATATCTTAGCGCAGTTGAAAAAGTCTGATCATATAACGGTGATGCAGTTGTGTCAAGATTTAAATGTTTCCACTGTAACCATTCGAAAGGATTTGAAGCAGTTGGAAGATTCTAATTTACTTTTTCGAACACATGGTGGTGCTACCAATAAAAATCCTTATATTATAGACCGTAATGTTTTTGAAAAGGAAAAACATTATTCGAATGAAAAAGCACTCATCAGTAAATGCGCTGTTTCTTATATGGAGTCTCATGAATCTATTATTATTGCTTCGGGGACGACTATGCATGCCCTGGCAGATGCCATGGATTCCAGTATGGAACTGAATGTGATCACATCGTCTTTGCAGGTTAGTATGAAGCTCAATCAATTTCCGGCAGTAGAAGTCTTGCAGTTACCTGGAATTCTTCGGAAAAGCAGTATTTCTATCTCTGGCCATTATGCTGAACAAATCTTGGGGGATTATTTTTGCTCCAAATTGTTTATTGGTGTTGACGGTATCGATATCACGTATGGCTTGTCTACGACTTCTGGTCAGGAGGCCAAGTTGAATAAAGCGATGATTCAATCTGCGCAGAAAGTCATTGTATTGGCAGACTCTTCTAAATTTGGAAGAAAATCTTTTGGAAGGATCTGTGCCATTGATGAAATTGATATCATCATAACAGACCAAGGGATTACACCTTATTATAAAGAAGAGATTGAGAAACTAGGCGTTAAATTAATAATAGCTGAATAGAAAAAATAGGCTATGTTGTTCGGAAATATGGTAACAAAATTTGGGATTTTACTCAACCAGATTTTATTATTTTTCTTTAAATTATGTAAAAAAAGACTAAAAATATTGTCATTCGTTAAAGAAATGCCTTTATTTGCACAAATCTCAAATTTAAATGGCTAAAAATTTACTCATAGTAGAGTCTCCAGCGAAAGCGAAAACAATAGAAGGGTATTTAGGGAAGGACTTTTTAGTGAAGTCTAGTTACGGACATATTCGTGATTTGGTGAAGACCGATGATGCTATTGATACAGACAAAGATTTTCAACAAAAGTATGAAGTCCCGAGTGATAAAAAGGCTGTTGTCAGTGAGTTAAAGAAATTAGCTAAAGCTGCAGAAACTGTATGGCTAGCGTCCGATGAGGACCGCGAAGGAGAGGCCATATCTTGGCATTTGTTTGAGACGTTGGGATTAAAGGATGAGAGTACCAAGCGTATTGTATTTCATGAGATCACGAAACCTGCAATTTTAAAAGCCATTGAGAATCCACGCAAAATAGATTATAATTTAGTAAATGCACAACAAGCACGTCGTGTATTGGATCGTTTGGTCGGATTTGAACTTTCTCCTGTATTATGGAAAAAGGTGAAACCTTCATTATCTGCAGGACGTGTTCAATCTGTCGCTGTCCGTCTGATCGTCGATCGTGAGCGTGAGGTGATCAGATTTAATGCTGAGGCATCCTTTCGTATAGTTGCTTTTTTCCATACTGGAAAAGTTAAAGATAGTTTTAAAGCAGAACTACCACATCGCTTTGCAACAGAAGCTGAAGCTAAGCAGTTTTTAGACGATTGTAAGACTGCAGAGTTTGCTGTGAAGAGTTTGGAAACAAAACCTGCGAAACGAGCTCCTGCGGCTCCATTTACGACTTCAACATTACAACAAGAGGCTAGTCGTAAGCTTGGGTTCTCTGTAGCACGCACGATGCAGGTGGCACAACGTTTATATGAGGCTGGACGTATTACCTATATGCGTACCGATTCTGTTAATTTAAGTGATACTGCAACGGAAGCTGCTGAAAAAGAAATTCGATCTG
This sequence comes from Sphingobacterium sp. PCS056, assembly GCF_023273895.1. Lineage (NCBI taxonomy): Bacteria > Pseudomonadati > Bacteroidota > Sphingobacteriia > Sphingobacteriales > Sphingobacteriaceae > Sphingobacterium > Sphingobacterium sp. PCS056. The sequence continues at coordinate 3,052,610 of NZ_CP096883.1, forward strand.
CTTATGGTGATCGCTATCATAAGCTGAGAAAATATAAAACCAAAACTTCTGGTGCTCAAGAGGCCCACGAAGCTATTCGTCCGACTTATTTTTCTGAACATAGTATCGAAGGTGATGCTGCAGAAAAACGTTTATATGATTTGATTTGGAAACGTGCTATTGCTTCTCAAATGAGTGAAGCAGAGTTTGAAAAAACATTAGCTAAAATTTCCATATCTACGCGTAAAGAAGATTTATCGGCATCGGGTGAAGTCATGAAATTTGATGGATTCTTAAAGGTTTATTTCGAATCTACGGATGACGATCAAGATCAAACCCATGATGAAGAAAGTGATAATTCATTATTGCCACCGTTAACGACCGGGCAAGCAGTTGTGTTGAAAAGCATGAATGCGACAGAACGTTTCACCAGACCTCCTGCTCGTTATACGGAAGCGGCCCTAGTGAAAAAGTTAGAAGAACTTGGTATTGGTAGACCTTCTACCTATGCACCAACTATTTCGACGATTCAAAACCGTGGATATGTGGTAAAAGAGGAAAGGGAAGGTCGTTCGCGTGATTATCGTGTATTGACTTTGGAAAATGCTGAAATCTCTGCTGTGACTAAAACTGAAATTACGGGTGCTGAGAAAGGAAAAATGTTTCCAACAGATATCGGTATTGTGGTCAACGATTTCTTAGTTGAGCATTTTAAGGGTATTGTTGATTTTAATTTTACGGCAAAAGTAGAAAAGGAATTTGATGAGATTGCGCATGGTCTGACAGAATGGACCGATATGTTGCGCGAATTCTACGGACCTTTTCATTCGGAAGTACAGAATACGTTGGAAAATGCTGAGCGTGCGAACAATGAAAGAGAATTAGGTGTAGACCCTGTATCGGGTAAGCCTGTATCTGTGCGTATCGGTAAATTTGGTCCTTTAGTTCAGATCGGTGCACAGGATGATGAAGAGAAGCCTCGTTTTGCTTCTTTACGTAAGGGTCAAATGATCGAAACCATTACTTTTGAGGATGCTATGGAATTGTTCAAGCTTCCTAAGAAAGTAGGTGTTTTTGAAGAAAAGGAAATGACTGTTGCTATTGGACGATTTGGTCCTTATATCCGTCACGATTCTTCTTTCTATTCTTTACCAAAAGGTATTGATCCACTTGATGTGACCGAGGAAGAGTGTATTCAGATCATTAAAGAAAAGAGACAGAAGGATATTGAAAAGATTATTCGTGTTTTTGATGAAAACCCTGAAGCTCAAATCGAACAAGGTCGTTGGGGGCCATTCGTCCGTTTTGGAAAGCAAAATTTAAAAATTCCTAAAGGAATGGAAGTGGAGCAAATTACTTATGAGGATGTATTGAAATGGGCGGAAGCTGATGCACCTAAAGGTAAAGCTAAAGTAACGGCCAAAAAAACGGCCACAGCTAAGAAAGCACCGGCTAAAAAAGCTACGACAGCAAAAAAGGCGACGACAACTAAAAAAGCAGCTACAGTTAAAGCAACTAAAGCGAAATAATTGAAATGAAAAAGGATTTACCTGAAAACATTGTTCAAAATATCACAATTGCTGTTGTTTTGGAAAGTGAAAGTCCAGAGTTTAAGGTATGGAATGTCTATTTGATCAATGAGAAAAGTCAAGAGATTCAAAATGTCTTGGTTACTTCAAAAGGATATGGTGAGAAAGATGGTGCTCAGGTACAAACAAGTACATTGCGTCATTTTATTGGAAATGTTGCCGCACATTCTTTTGAAAAAATCGAAGCTATTGACGAACAGGTATTTGGCTTGACAAATGAATACTGGTTGAGTTTTTACATTGATAATATTATTTACGATAAGAAATATATCTTCTTGCCAGAGAGCATCATTGAAGGGAATTTAATACTTGTTCCTTTAGTCAACAAGCTTGGGGTAATCATAGGAGGTATGAATTAGTTTTATGACAACTAGACATAACTTTATTATTGCTATTGATGGTTTCTCTTCCTGTGGGAAAAGTACAGTAGCAAAGGCATTAGCTAAAAAATTAAAATTCGTCTTTATTGACAGCGGTGCGATGTACCGTGCTGTAACATTGTATTTCCTTAGGGAAGGGATCGATGTAGAAGATGAAGCGGCAGTTGCTCAAGCATTAGAAAATATTCATATTGACTTTATACCTAATCTGGAAAAAACAGAGATCCACCTGAATGATGAAGATATATCTGATGAGATCCGTCAGATGTATATTTCTGATAAGGTGAGTGAGGTGAGTACGATTAAAGCGGTACGTCAAGCCATGGTTGCACAGCAGCAGAAGTTGGGACGTAGGCGCAATATTGTGATGGATGGTCGTGATATTGGTACGACTGTATTTCCGGATGCAGATATGAAGATCTTTATGACTGCCGATCCGCAGGTTCGTGCAAACAGGCGTTATCTCGAATTGACCAGTAAAGGTGAGCACGTGACCATGGATGAGATTGTTAAAAATCTGGCACATCGTGATCATATCGACAGCACGCGAGAAGAGAGCCCACTACGAAAAGCTGATGATGCCATCATACTGGATAATTCATATATGACTCAAGAGGATCAGCTGACATTTGTCATTGAAGAATATACAAAAAGAAAAGCTTCCAAATAGGAAGCTTTTCTTGTATTATTTAATAGTAAATCTTATTTAATACTATTGATTTGCTGTTGTTCTTTTAGTTTGGCAACATTGTTCTTCTCACCGTACTCATCTGTTTTTTCTTGGAAAGAGTCCAATAGTTGACGAATTGCATCTGAATTGTCTGCAGTACGTTGAAAAATATCCGGTAGAATTTTTTCTAGATTTTGGTCTCCAAGTTCGATATTATCCACCTCAATTTTTCCAATTTTTTCTAATACGGCTTGCTGACTTTTTCTTACATCTTCTAACTCTCTGGAAATTTTTTCCATCAATTCAAATTTCTTCAATTTATCCATATTATATCTATTTAGTGATCAATTACTATAATAACGTTTGAAGTGGATAAAATGTTTGGTATGAAATAAATAAAAGCGATTGAGTCGTAGCCTGTATGTTGACACTACAGCATATTTTATCGGCTATGCAGATGGGTAATAGCATCAAATAAGAAATGGAAAAGCGGGTAATGGCTGGAAGGGTAGGAGTCTTTTATAAGGGAAAGGGCTATCACACAGATGTATGATAGCCCTTTCCCTTATTTTGGATCAACAGGCAGTACCTTTTGGAATTATACTGTACGCCCTGGGTATGCTTCTAATCCTTTTTCTAAACAAATCAATGCTTTTTTCAGGTCGTGTTGATTGAGTACGTAAGCTAATCGCACTTCATTGTTTCCTGCTCCCGGAGTACTGTAAAATCCGGTTGCCGGAGCCATCATCACGGTTTCATTTTCGTAAGCAAATTCTTCTAACATCCACTGACAAAATTTATCTGCGTTGTCAATAGGTAATTTTGCTACGACATAAAAAGCACCACCTGGATTTGGCGAAAATGCACCTTGAATTTTATTTAAACCAGCGACCAAGGTGTCGCGACGGGCTGTATATTCTGTTGAAACGGCATCAAAATAACTAGCTGGTGTATCTATCGCCGCCTCAGCAGCGATCTGACCTTCCAAAGAAGGGCTAAGGCGTGCTTGAGCAAATTTGAGTGCTACTTGGTATAGTTCTTTGTTTTTTGTAATTAGACAGCCTATTCTAGCTCCACAAGCCGAATAGCGTTTTGATACAGTATCCAATACAACCACGTGCTGTTCTAATCCCTCCATATGCATGGGCGAAATAAATTCGCGACCATCATAGCAGAATTCACGGTATGCTTCGTCAGAAAATAAGTATAAATCGTATTTTAAGCAAAGTTCGCGTAACGCTTCGAGTTCTTCTCTCGAATATAGATAACCTGTAGGATTATTGGGATTGCAGATTGCAATAGCTTTTGTTTTATCCGTGATCACTTTTTCAAATTCGGCGATCGATGGTAAAGCAAAACCACTGTCGATATAGGACATAATCGGTTTAACTACGATATCTGCTGAACATGCAAAACCATTGTAATTAGCATAGAAAGGCTCTGGAATAATTACTTCTTCACCAGGGTTTAAACACGCTTGCATAGCGATCATAATCGCTTCAGAACCACCATTTGTTACTAAGATATCAGTAGGTTCGATATGATAGTTCAAATTATTGTAGTATGTCGTGAGTTTATTGCGGTATGATGCTGTTCCCTCAGATGCTGTATATGCCCAAACTTTGAAGTCAATGTTTTTTAACGCATTAAGCATGACCTCGGGTGTTTCGATGTCCGGCTGTCCGATGTTTAAATGATAGATTTTTTTTCCTTCTTTCTTTGCTTGATCAGCAAAAGGCGTCAGTTTTCTAATTGGAGAAGCGGGCATATTATACCCTTTTGTTGATATTGATGGCATTATTTTATATAAATTAGCAATACAAATTTAAGGAATAAAAACTAAAAAAAGCCACTTTAGTTGAAGTGGCTTTTGATGATCATGATATCTGTAAAGTAATTACTCTACAATTCCTTTAATGTACAATGTTTTTACAGGTGTTTTCGTATTTGATGTTACCGTAAAGCTTTTTGTAAATGGAGCTTTTGATGCAGCATTGAACGTTACTTTAATGGTTCCTGTATCTCCTGGTTTGATGGGAGTCTTTGTGAACTCGGCCACTGAACAACCGCATGATGGTTTAACATCACTTATAATGATAGGCTCACTTCCAACATTTGAAAATTTGAAACTGTATGAAACTGGAGTTCCTTGTGCAATCTTTCCAAAATCATGCGTTTCCTTTTCAAATTTAAATTCGCTTTGACTCGCTTGCATTGCAGTAAATCCTACAAATGCGATAATAACAGTTAATACGGCTAAAAACTTTTTCATATCTTCTTCTTCTTTATTTGTTTACTATGCTATTTGATATAGTCAAACAACGTACCAAAATAGCTATTTAGACTTTGATTTAGTGGGTAAAAGGAGCTAATAACAATAATATTACATTCACCTCAGACTAGATGATTCCTTCTTTTAACAAATCCTGAATATGAATAATGCCATCATATTTTCCATCGTTTAAAACAATCAATTGCGAAATATTATTTTGGCGCATCATATGCAATGCATTTACTGCAAGTTCAGATTTGTCAATTGTTTTGGGGTTTGCACCCATGATGTCGGCGGCAGTAAGCCCAGATAAATCTTGATGATTTTCGAGCATCCGTCTTATATCACCATCGGTAATTACGCCAATAATCTGATCTTGGTCCAATACAGCAACGGCACCTAATCTATGTTGGGTAATGGTGAGTATAATTTCCCTGATCCTTGCATGACTTTGAATTTTTGGTTTTTCATTTTGATCTGAAAGATCCGCAACCTTGAGGTATAGTTTTTTGCCGAGTGCTCCTCCTGGATGGTACTTCGCAAAGTCTTGATCTGAAAAATCACGGCACTCCTGTAAGCATACGGCCAAGGCATCGCCCATCGCCAATTGCGCTGTTGTACTGGAAGTGGGAGCGAGGTTATTTGGACAGGCTTCTTTGTCAACAGTTGTGTCCAATACATAATCTGCCTGTTCTGCCAAATAAGAGTTAATATTACCAACAAGGGCTACCAAAGTATTGCCTGTTTGTTTTAAGAAAGGTACCAATACTTTGATTTCGGGAGTGGTCCCACTTTTTGAAATAGCAATGATTAAATCTTGCTGTTGAATGATCCCTAAATCTCCGTGAATGGCGTCAGCGGCATGCATAAAAATGGATGGTGTTCCAGTAGAATTCATTGTTGCAACAATTTTTTGAGCAATTATTGCACTCTTTCCTATGCCGGTAACAATGACACGTCCCTGTAAGTTTACAATTTGTTTCACCACGTTAACAAAGTCGTCGTCAATCCGTTGTGACAAATCAGCTACCGCTTTAGCCTCTTCTTGTATCGCTTGTATAGCTATATTTTTTATATCGATGTTGCTTTTCACAAATAAAATATCTACTTTTATATTAAAGATTGACTACAAAAATACGTTATTTTACAGATTTTTTGGTCATTTATCTATCTTATTTTTGCCCGAGGCTCGATGGAAATAGAAAAATCACTTTTCGACAATTTACAAGATTTTTTTGGTTTTGATACTTTTAAAGGAGATCAAGAAGCAATCATAACAAATGTGCTACAGAGAAAGGACACATTTGTCATTATGCCTACTGGGGGTGGTAAATCCATCTGTTACCAGCTGCCGGCATTGATGAGTGAGGGGACAGCAATTGTCATTTCACCTTTAATTGCCTTGATGAAAAACCAAGTTGATCAACTTCGCGCGTTTGGCGGAGAGGATAGTATTGCTCACTTTTTAAATTCTTCATTGAATAAAGGTGATATTATGCGCGTTAAACAGGATGTTACGGCAGGGAAAACCAAACTACTTTATGTTGCACCGGAATCGCTTTCCAAATTGGAAAATGTCGAATTTCTAAAGCAGATAACGGTTTCTTTTGTGGCTGTTGATGAGGCGCATTGTATCTCTGAATGGGGACATGATTTCCGCCCTGAATATCGTAAGATTCGTCAAGTGATCAATGGTATCGGTGAAAATATACCCATCATTGCGTTGACAGCTACTGCTACTCCAAAGGTGCAGTCGGATATTCGTAAGAATCTTCAAATGAATGATGCTATGCTCTTTAAATCTTCTTTTAATAGGGGCAATTTATTTTATGAGGTAAGACCTAAGAAGGATGTCGTTAAAGAAATCGTACGTTTTATTAAAGGTCAATCTGGAAAGACGGGTATTATTTATTGCTTAAGCCGTAAAAAGGTTGAGGAAATTAGTGAGGTCTTAAATATCAATGGAATCAAGGCGCTTCCTTATCATGCTGGTCTGGATGCTAAAACGCGTGCTGATACACAGGATAAATTTTTAATGGAGGATGTGGAGGTTATCGTAGCAACGATAGCTTTTGGTATGGGAATCGACAAACCCGATGTACGCTTTGTCATCCACCATGATATTCCAAAATCAATGGAAGGTTACTATCAGGAAACAGGTCGTGCTGGTCGTGATGGTGGAGAGGGGCTATGTTTGGCTTTTTACTCGGAGAAGGACGTTGAGAAATTAACGAAATTTATGAAGGATAAGCCTGTTGCTGAAAGGGAAATCGGTACCCAGATTCTCAAAGAGGTCATTGATTATTCTGAATCTGCAGTTTGTAGACGTAAACAAATATTACATTATTTTGGTGAGAATTTTGATGAAACGGGTTGTAGTAACATGTGTGATAACTGCCGTTCTCAAAAGACTTATTTTGAAGCTGAAGCCTCTTTATTAGAAGTGCTTTCTTTCATTAAAGAACAGGGGGAGAATTTTGATGATCTGCATGTGATCAATGTGATGATCGGTCAAAATAATCAACCTGTGTCTGCTTATAAACATGATGAGCATCCGCTGTTTGGAAAAGGTAAAGATAAAGGTATTGTGTACTGGGAGTCTTTGGTTAGGCAAGCTGTTCTGAATAACTTCTTGGCAAAGGATATTGATCATTATGGTTTATTAAAAATGACCGATATCGGACGTCATTATTTAGAAAATCCATATGCATTAAAATTTGTCATGAATCGTCCTTTGGATTTTTCTGGAGATTCGTCCTCTGACGATGCTGGACATGCTACAGGAGCTTTAGACACCGAGTTATTGAAGATGTTAAAAGATCTCCGTAAAAAGATTGCTAAATCAAAATCGTTACCACCATTTGTTATTTTTCAAGATCCATCATTAGATGAAATGTGTACGCATTATCCTGTTTCATTGGATGAATTAAAACAGATACAGGGTGTGGGCAATGGTAAAGCGGTTAAGTTTGGAGCACAGTTTGTTGAGTTGATCAAAAACTATGTGGAAGAAAATGACATCGATCGTCCTGTTGATTTAGTGATCAAGGGTACGGCCAATAAGTCTGCATTAAAGGTTGCCATTATACAGAATATCGATCGTAAGATTGGTCTTGATGATATTGCTGCTGCAAAAGGAATCAGTTATGAAGATTTGTTGAAAGAAGTGGAGACGATCGTCAATGCTGGCACAAAACTGAATATTGGATATTTCGTTGATGAAATGATCGATCAAGATCGCCAAGATGAGGTTTACGATTACTTTAAGCAGGCTGATTCGGATTCTATTGATCAAGCTTTGCGAGATTTAGGTGGAGATGACTATTCTTTTGAAGATATTCAATTGATGCGAATTAAATTTATGTCTGAATTAGGAAATTAGAAACGCATATATTAAATGATAAATACAGTACTACCTCAAATTAAAAATGGAGATTCTACGAATTTCTTTTTAATGGCGGGACCATGTGCGATAGAGGGAGAAGAAATTGCTTTACGTATCGCGGAGAAAATCCTTACCATAACAGATCGCTTAAATATTCCTTATATATTTAAGGGTTCTTATCGTAAAGCAAACCGATCACGTGTGGATTCTTTCACCGGTATCGGCGATGAGAAAGCATTGCGCATTTTGGAAAAGGTAGGTAAAACATTTGGAGTTCCTACCGTGACTGATATCCACGAAAGCCATGAAGCCGCTTTGGCAGCAGCTTATGTTGATGTTTTGCAAATTCCAGCTTTTTTATGTCGCCAAACGGAACTACTTGTTGCTGCGGCAGAAACGGGTAAGGTGGTTAATATAAAGAAGGGACAATTTTTAAATGCAGCGTCGATGAAGTTTGCTGTAGATAAAGTAATAGACTCGGGCAATACTAATGTGATGTTGACTGATCGTGGTAATACATTTGGATACCAAGATTTAATAGTCGATTTCAGAGGTATTCCTGAAATGCGCGGTTTTGGAGTTCCTACGATCATGGATTGTACGCATTCTTTACAGCAACCGAATCAAACATCGGGAGTAACTGGTGGTAAGCCAGAATTGATCGAAACAATTGCAAAAGCTGCAATTGCGGTGGGTGCTGATGGATTGTTTATTGAAACGCACCCTAATCCTGCGCAAGCTAAATCTGATGGTGCCAATATGCTGCACTTAGATTACCTGGAAGATTTAATGGAAAAATTAGTTCGTGTAAGACAGGCTATTCTGTAGCACGAATGTTTATAATTTATCAAAAGTCATCGTTTCGAACGATGACTTTTTTTTATGTCTTATTTTTCAGTCTGTTGCGGATTTGGTGGTTTTTATTAATTCTTATTGATTACAATTCTTTTGGTGCGTCATTCAATTGATTTTTTAATTTGTTATTTTAATTGTTAGATTTGGATTTCAATCTAAATTATGAAATTAAACTTACTTTTCTCTGTTGCTGGGCTTATTCTTGCTTTCAGCTCAGTTGCGCAACAGTCCAAGTGGAATGACCCACTTAAGGATAAGGTGATTCAAGGCCGTATCGCCACGGAAGAATTGTCTAATTACTACCGATTGCCTGATCAGTTAAAAGATCAGGTAAGATCGCCCGTGTGGAGTCTCGGAACGAATAGTGCCGGTTTGTATGTTGATTTTAAGACTGATGCTACAGCCATTACAATTCGTTATAAAGTGAGTGGTTCTTTGAATATGCCCCATATGCCAACGATCGGCGTGAGTGGTGTAGATCTTTATGCAAAAGACGAAAAAGGTGGTTGGAACTGGGCATTCGGTAATTATAATTTTGCAGATACGGTCTCGTATAGTTATCGGGAGTTGGGTGAAAATTCTAACTTCACTTATCGCCTTTATTTACCTTTGTACAATACCGTTGAATGGATGGAAATCGGTGTAGGATCTGACAAAAATTTTAAGTTTGTGGTTGGTGAAGGCAAACCTATCGTGATTTACGGTACTTCAATAGCACAGGGCGCCTGTGCGACAAGACCTGGTCTGGCGTGGAGTAATATTTTAGGACGAGCGGTTCCAAATCCGATCATTAATGTTGCTTTTTCGGGAAATGGTCGTTTGGAGCAGCCGATTATCAACCATATCAATCAGGTAGATGCAGCTGTTTATATCTTAGATTGTATTCCAAATCTAGCATTAACAAAAGATAGAACGGCTCAGCAGCTGGATTCTTTGTTAACGAACGCAGTTACAGAAATTAGGAAAAGACATCCCAAAACTCCTATTATCATTACGGAGCATAGTTCTGGATTTAACAAGGCTATTTTTAATTTAGATAAAAATGAAGAATACCGCAAAAGCAGTGCGGTTGCCCATGCATTTGTTGGTCGTGTAGCCGCATCAGGGGATAAGAATTTGTATTTGTTAACCAATAAGGAAATTGGATTGGATATAAATTCAACAGTTGATTATGCACACCCGAATGATATCGGTATGATGAAAATAGCTGATGCGTACCAAAAGCTGATTGCTAAAATACTTAAGAAGTAGTTCGCTTATCTATAGATGATGCTATCCATGCGCCTGTACTAAAGCATGCCTGCAAGAGATATCCTCCTGTAGGCGCTTCCCAATCGATCATTTCGCCTGCGCAGTACACGTTAGGAAACTGATGGAGTGCAAGATCTTCTCGAAGTTCTGTAAAAGGTATGCCTCCAGCTGTGGAAATAACTTCATCAATCGGTCTCAATCCAGACACTTGGATGGGATAATGTTTAATCGCGTCAGCTAAAGCTTCGGGATTGGTAAAGGTGTGTTTATCGAGGCGTCTTAAAAGGGCTGCTGCTGTTGCTGATAATCTGAGCTTAGTCTTGAGTATAGTGCTGACCTGACTGCCAGATTGAAGCTGCTTGACAAGAGCATCTTTAGTCAGGTTTGGTTTAAGATCAATATGAAGGTGTAACGGAAAATGGAACGTTCTGGTATACCGGTTCATATAGTATAAAGGGCTTCCTTCTATACCATATTTGGTAAAGACCATTTCTCCTAACTTCTTTGTATTTTGAAAGGAAATTTCAATGTTCTTTAAGACCTGTCCCTCTAAACTGGTATAATCATCCGTTGTATTGTAGCCAGAGTTGGCAGCTTGCAAAGGTTTTATTGTGATGTTTTTATTTTCTAATAGGGATATCCATGCTGCGTCCGAGCCTGTTTTTTTCCACGAACCTCCTCCTAGTGCTAATATCAGTTTGTGATAAGGCTTATGGATCGATTCGTTGTTGTGATTTAAGGTCACGGAGTGCTGATCGAAATCCATGAAGTTATGTTCATAATGTATGATAACGCCCAGTTGGTTGAGCTGGTCTAACCATGCTTGCAATACCTGTATCGGCTTGATATCTTTTTCGGGGAATATTTTTCCTGAACTTCCTACATACGTGGAAATGCCGATCTCGGCTAGCCACGCAACGGTATGACTGTTGTCAAATGATTGAACGATATGCTGGATCTGCTCGGCATCGTATTTTTTGATGAAGGATGCGATCGGTTCGCTATGTGTGAGATTAAAGCCACCATGTCCTGCAACTAAGAATTTCCTTGCTGCAGCTTTATTTTTCTCGTAAATATGCACTTTATAGCCTTTTTTTGCTAGCTGATGTGCTGCCATTAATCCTGCAGGACCTGCACCAATGATGATAATCGGATCTTCGTTCATTTGCTGCAAAAATAAGCATTTAAGATCATGAATAGCGTAGGCATGATCAAAATCATTGACCTCATGAATAGGGAAGATGATGTACTAACCTTGGTGAGTCATCATCTTCTATTGTAGGTGTGTAATTTCTGCAATTTTAGTTAAAGACTCTTTTTAGTGTTTTATGGGTACGCTACTTTAAAGGATAATATTTCTTTTTTAGCCATAAACTAGTTCTTACCAGAAGAATTAATACAGGTACTTCTATCAATGGGCCAATGACGCCAACAAAAGCTTGGGGTGAGTGTATTCCGAACACGGCTATAGCAACTGCAATCGCTAATTCAAAATTATTACCCGTGGCTGTAAAGGCAATGGAGGCATTCTTGTCGTAGGGGATATTTTGGGATTTGCTGATAAAAAAACTGGTAAAGAACATGATCACGAAATAGAGTATCAGTGGAATTGCTATTTGGAGAACGTCTAGTGGTAATTTTACAATCTGATCTCCTTTTAGGCTGAACATGAGTACAATGGTAAATAATAGCGCATAAAGTGTAATGGGAGAGATGGTCGGGATGTATTTTCGGTTGAACCATTCCTTACCTTTTGTTTTGATCAATACGTACCGACTGAGGAAGCCTAGTAAAAAGGGGATGCCCAGATAAATGAGAACACTTTCTGTCACATCTTTGATGGATACGGATACATTGAACTGTGCAATACCCAGGCTGGCGGGTAGCTTATTGATAAACAGCCAAACTAAAAAACTATAGGAAAATACTTGGAAAATACTATTCAAGGCGATCAATAGTGCTCCATATTCTCGATTTCCTTTGGCGAGATCATTCCATACGATCACCATGGCTATACATCGGGCTAGCCCGATTAAAATCAGTCCTACCATATAGTCGGGTTGATCTCGCAGGAAGATGATCGCTAATCCGAACATCAATATAGGACCGATGATCCAGTTGAGTACAAGTGAAATTGTTATTGCTTTTTTGTCCGAAAATGCCTGAGGTAATAGGGAGTAGTCGACTTTTGCCAATGGCGGATACATCATGAGTATTAACCCTATGGCTAAGGGAATATTGGTACTTCCTACTGTGAGCGTGTTGAAGATATCAGGTACTTGGGGATAAAAATAACCCAGCGATACACCGAGCAACATGGCTAGAAATATCCATAAAGTCAAAAATCGATCAAGAAATTTTAGTTTGGTCTCCATACTTATTTTTTGATTTGAGAAAAGACATAAAACATTTGTGAGGCAATTTCTAAACTTCGTGCTCTGTATACTTCATCTTGCTGCTCGGTACCATCAGCTATTTTGGGATCTTCAAATGTGACTGAAATTCTTTTTTCAGCAGCAGGGATATAAGGACAGCCCTGATCTGCGTGTGAGCAGGTCATAATCGCAGCAAAATGGGATTGTGGGTTGAAGTTGTTATCATACTGCTTAGAGAAGCCAATCAGAGGTGCTGCATTTTGATCAAATTTGATTGCATATATGGGATTGGCAGTGTCGGCGATCATATCGATTTGCATGCCTTCTTCTTTCAGTATTTCTACTACTTTTGGAAATAGTGCAGTTGCTTCTGTACCTCCAGAATAACAAGATGTCTTTGGAATTTGATAGTACCTTGCAGCTAGTTGCGACCAGATCTGACACAGGTGACTTCGCCTTGAATTGTGCGTACAGATGAAGTTTAAATTGACTTCTGTATCTTGATTCACCTTGAGCTGGATAAAGTCAATCAAGGGCTGTAAAATAGCTTTACGCTCTTGATCGATTGCTGTATGAACGATGCTTTTGATCGTGATGTCTAATTTTGGATTCATATTTTTACTGATTAGCAGCAGCCAGAGCCAGGAGTACATGAATTACTTGTAGATGCTACCACATGTAATGGTTTTAAGGGAATACCACACGATTCTAACGCCAAGCAGGCCGTGGTTTTATTTATGAGTACCAAGTTTTTTCCATCGAAATCTAAGCTGTATTTTCCAATGGTATCGCGTTGATATTCTACTTCGATTTCGTAATCGCCGATCTGTAGTTTTTCTTCTGACAATTGAATAATATGCAACAATTTATCTGGTTTCAAGCGATGCTCGTAGTCGTCGGCATTCCACAATTGAAAATTTACAGTATGCTCTACTCGGATGGTACCTCCACAATCGATAAAATTTTTACTGATTTGCCCTACTTCTGTGACATGAACATGTGCTGGAACAGCAGTTCCATCTGCTAGTTGAAAGATCACATGTTCTAATGTCGGTAGAATTTTTTTGATGTCTGATAATTTCATATGTTATATAATTTGTATATCGCTATATTGCGATGTGTATGAATAAAAAAATTTATGCTACAGGATGAAGTATTGTCTTAACAGCATTTTTGATTTTGGGTATTGACAACGATTTGACCAAAGTAATTTTTTAAAAATCCAAAGGTTTTCTCATCTATACAATAACATATGGATGTTCCTTCTATATTTCCCTTGATGAGTCCTGCATTTTTCAACTCTTTGAGATGCTGCGATATGGTTGACTGCGCTAAGGGCAGTTCATCTACGATGTCACTACATATACATACATTTACTTTTAATAAGTATTCAATAATGGCAATACGTGCAGGATGTCCAAGTGCTTTAATGATATTGGCCATGTGATTTTGTTCGTCTGTAAAAAGATCTGCTCTGGTAACTCCCATATTGATATTATTTGTATATCGCAATATTACGATTAATTATTTACTTTTCAATTTTTTTTAAAATAATTAGGTGTACAAATTAAATAATTTTGCGTATTTGTTTTGGTGAATGGGGCAGAAGGATATGTCGATATTGGAATAAGGCTTTGATTTTAGTATATTTAGTGCAACCAATAATACTTAATATGGCTAAATCAATTAAATTAACTCAGCGGGTTAAAAAAGGTGATGAGGTAGTAGAGAGACCGATCTATTTTATAGCGGAAAATATCGTTCATTTCGTACAAAATGATTATCAGGGTAAATCTCTTACGACTATTTTTTGCATCGTTTCTTCCACTCATGGTACGACGTCATTTGACGTTATTGAATCAGCAGAAGAGGTGGCTAGATTGATAAATTTATAAGGTCATCATTTGGAAGAAGGATATCTTTTATGGCTATCCATTGCGGATAGCCTTTTTTGTATAAAAATGATTATGGAAAAATGGGGCAGATACCTATTGGAGAAATCGAGAATGATCTATCCGTATCATTACATGACTATATGCTATACTTCTTGATCGATGTTATCGATCAATTGGGTTCTACATGGATCAAAATATTTCCCAGTTGCGGCATTTCTTGCTGGAGATATGCCTGCAAATTATGCGCTAAGATATGGCCTTCCTTCACTGTTATATCGCCATTGACAATTGCGTGTAGATCGACAAGATGTTTTGTACCTGATTTTCGAACGAAACATTTTTCTGTATCTAATATTCCTTCGACTTTTAAAGAATGGATACGAATATCTGCAATGAGATCTTCGTAAAGGTTTTCATCCATAATTTCTGCTAATGCTGGTCGGAAAATCAGATAACAATTGTATAAAATAAATCCTGATGCAAAAAGCGCAGCGAAGTCATCGGCACTTTCATATCCTTTTCCTAAAATCAATGCTATTGAAATGCCGATGAAGGCAGCTACTGAGGTTATGGCGTCGCTACGATGATGCCAAGCGTCAGCTTTGAGTGAGGAGCTTCCGGTTTCTTTGCTCTTTTTTATGACAATACGATACGATATTTCCTTCCATATGATGATGGTCAGTAAAACAATGAGTGTCCAAGGTTTTGGTAATTCGTGTGGTTTGCCAATATTTTGAATACTCTCATAGGCAATTATAGTGGCTGAAATAATGAGGAAACCAACTACTGCAAATGTAATCAGTGGTTCAATACGACCATGCCCGTATGGATGATTTTCGTCGGCAGGTCTTTTGGCATATTTTAACCCAAGTAATACCAGGAATGAAGAAAAAAT
This sequence comes from Sphingobacterium sp. PCS056, assembly GCF_023273895.1. Classification (NCBI taxonomy): domain Bacteria; kingdom Pseudomonadati; phylum Bacteroidota; class Sphingobacteriia; order Sphingobacteriales; family Sphingobacteriaceae; genus Sphingobacterium; species Sphingobacterium sp. PCS056. The sequence continues at coordinate 3,068,156 of NZ_CP096883.1, forward strand.
ATCTGTGGTTGATTCTATTGCGTCGGCAATAAGGGCGTATGAATTACCGAAATAACCTGCTAACCATTTCAGAACTGCAAGTAAAAAATTTCCGACTATACTAAAATATGTTGCTTTTATAGCTGTTTGTTCATTTGACATGTTACTGCTCTTTTATTGTCACATTAAAATTCTATATAAAAATACGATCCTTTAACTGCATCGCGATATAATATCACATGCATAATAGTAAAGGGGTGCATCAAATAGGATGATGCTAATCAACATTATTCAACTCGATGTAGGTGAGGTATGAGATTTTAAAAAAAATGATTAGAGTAGCTTTGGTGGTTGCCAAATATGATTGATGTACGTACTGACGCGGTCTTGATCATCATGAAAAAACGCCTTTTTTTCGAAGAAAATATTGGACATCAGCTGTGGTAGCTGGGTGGAAACTCGACAGTAGATGGCTGTTACATTCAAAGAATTAGCATGCTTAATAAAGGGCAGTTTCTGATCGGTATCTGTATCACCATCTTGATCGTGCTTATTGTAATGATCGAACAAAAACTGTCCTATCGTTAGTTTGCTGTTATTTTTTTGATGCTCAACGCAATGTGATATCAATATGGGTATCTTCAATAACTGAATTAATTCTGTCGTAGAGAATAAATAAAGAGACAATATTAATATGATTGAAAGATTTTTCACGTGGACAAATGTAATGGTTTTTGCGCTGTTTTAAAACGGATTGATGTACTAAAACCATAAAAAAATTAGATGAGAATATCAGTGTGGCTTTATTTAGTATTCCACATATTTTAAATCTTATCTATTTTTAATGACAGCGGACTACTCTGCCATATCCAATTTAATATAACATTTAGGAGATCATCATTCAATAACGATTTCCAAGGTAAACTATTCATTTCCCAGAATGAGGTGAAATTTTTCTATAAGTGTTTGAATGATGTTGATTAATTTTAAATTAAATTATAATATGGGCTATTGTAAAAATTGTATATTTGAAAGTATTGTAAAAATTCTCTCTCTATTATGAATTCATCAAAACAAACGAAGCTCAAATTTACATTCGATAAAGGAGTTACCATACCCAGCTTAATATTTATAATAGGAATATGTCTTTTCTCGGTCTTGTTTCCTGTTGAAATCAAGGCTGTTCTGGATGAAATTAAAAATTTTATTTTTGTTAATCTGAACTGGGTATATGTATGGTGTGTGACGGTATTTGTAATTTTTCTGGTATTTCTGATGTTTAGTAAGTATGGAAAAATTAGACTGGGCACCAACGACAGCAGGCCCGAACATTCTTTTTTTTCATGGATCTCTATGCTTTTTGCTGCCGGTATGGGAATCGGTTTGATGTATTTCAGTGTGGCAGAACCGATGCAACATTATGCTACGGATGCTTTTTCTGAAAGTCAAGTTATAAGCAGAGCAAAAAATGCACAACTTTATACCTTTTTCCACTGGGGAATTCATGCTTGGGCAATTTATGGTCTTGTTGGCCTATGTTTAGCTTACTTTACTTACCGGTATCGGCTTCCATTATCGCTTCGCAGCTGTTTATATCCTTTATTGAAAGACAGAATCAAAGGCAAGTGGGGAAATGTTATTGATATATTTGCGCTATGTAGCACTTTTTTTGGTATTACAACAACCTTGGGATTTGGAGTTGTTCAAATAAATTCAGGATTGGAGACTCTTAAAATTTTGCCGCAAACAGGGTTTATCTATCAGATATTAATCGTTGTTGTTTTGGTATCGTTTGCTGTTTTATCCGCAGTTTCTGGCGTTAATAAAGGAATTAAGATCTTAAGTAATATCAATGTGGTAGCAGTCATTATTCTCCTGTTATTTGTGTTGATTCTAGGACCGACCGTTTATCTTATCGGAAGTTTTACCAATGGACTGGGTAATTATATCAATAATTTTTTTGATCTTACTTTCAATACGCATGTGTACGAGGATAAAACACTCCCTTGGTTTTATAACTGGACTATTCTGTATTGGGCATGGTGGATTTCATGGTCACCTTTTGTTGGGCTTTTTATTGCAAAAATTTCTAAGGGACGCAGTATCCGTGAGTTTATTGCAGCAGTTTTGATCATACCGACACTATTCAATTTTATCTGGATGTCGGTTTTTGGCAACAGTGCAATCTGGATTGACTTTAATATTGCAAACGGCGCACTAAGTGCCTTGGTTTCTGATCCGGATGCTCTCATGTTTAGATTTTTGGAGTATCTGCCACTTTCCAATATTTTAGCTTTTACGGTCATTTCAATTATTATGATATTTTTTGTCACCTCTGCGGATTCAGGAATGCTGGTGATGGACAGTATATCTTCAAAAAACTCCAGTAAATCTCCTAAACTGCAGATCGTATTCTGGGGCGTACTTTTGGCCGTATTGTCGTTAATGTTATTGAATGCAGGAGGGCTAGAAGCGCTACAAACAATGACTCTTATCACTGCTTTGCCGTTTGCTATTATTATGATCTTGTTTGTGGTGTCATTGATGAAGGCTCTTGTCATCGACTATCGTTACTACGAAAAGGGATTGTCTGTTTCAACAATCCCCTGGTCAGGTGAATTCTGGAAACAACGGCTGAAGCAAATTATTTCTTTTAAGACGGAGAAGTCTGTAAAAACTTTTATACAAGAGCAGGTAATGCCTGCATTCACTGAACTGAAGGATGAATTTGCACTAAACGGAATTGCTGTTGAGATCAATTATATGCCTGACAATTTAAAGATTAATTTAGAAATCCATCATGACATTGTCAACAATTTTGTCTACGGAGTTATGGGGCAAAAAAGGATTGTCTCTGAATATATGGTGGATGATGATAATTTGCCAGATCTGGAAGGTAAGGTGACTTATTTTCCTAAAACATATTTTGGTGATTCACGTGAAGGATACGATGTGCAGTATTTTACCAAAAATGAATTAATCAGCGATGTACTTAAACATTATGACCGTTTTCTTAAAATAATCGCTGAAGAGTCTAACGAAATGTTCATTAGTATCGAGAATAATACTCAAGAAAATTAGAAACGATAAGCTAGTATGAAGAAAATAGGATTTTTATCATTTGGGCATTGGGCCAATCATCCATCTTATCAGGCACGGACAGCTAGCGACACGCTGCTTCAGTCTATTGATCTATCGGTAGCCGCTGAAGAAATAGGACTTGATGGAGCGTACTTTAGGGTACATCACTTTGCGAAGCAACTGGCTTCGCCGTTCCCCTTACTTGCCGCTATCGGTGCTAAGACGAAACACATAGAGATTGGGACCGGGGTGATCGATATGAGGTATGAAAACCCTCTGTATATGGTTGAAGATGCTGGTGCTGCTGATTTGATCTCAGAGGGAAGGCTGCAGCTTGGTATAAGCAGAGGTTCTCCTGAGCAGGTAATTGAGGGATGGCGTTATTTTGGCTATGGGACCGAAGATGGGGAGACCGATGCTGATATGGGACGTAAAAAATCCATGGAGTTTCTAGAAAGATTGAACGGTGTCGGATTCGCCAAGCCAAATCCCAATCCGATGTTTCCGAATCCGCCAGGTTTATTACGATTGGAGCCCTATTCTGAAGGATTGCGGGACAGGATATGGTGGGGGGCAGCATCGAACGCAACAGCAGTATGGGCAGCGGAACATGGCATGAACCTACAAAGTTCTACCCTTAAGTATGACGAGAATGGAAAGCCATTCCATATCCAGCAAGCAGAACAAATTAGGCTGTATAAAGAAGCTTGGAAAAAAGCAGGACATCAACGTGAACCCAGAGTCGCTGTGAGTCGATCTATTTTTGCTCTTATCAATGATCAAGACCGGTCTTATTTTGGACATGAAGGAAAAGGTAAGGATAGCTTTGGTTATATTGAGCAGGATAGGAGGGCTGTGTTTGGTAAAAGCTATGCTGCTGAACCTGAAAAGCTTATTGCAGAATTATCTCAGGACGAAGCTATCAAAGAAGCTGATACCTTATTGCTCACCATTCCCAATACGTTAGGCGTTGACTATAATGTGCATGTACTTTCTACTATTTTAAAATATATCGCTCCCGAATTAGGTTGGCGTTGATTTTAGTAGGGTCTTTTATAAAAGGACCCTACTAAAATCAATCAGAAAGATACTAAAATGGAAATGTGTAAGCTGGATTTGTTAGCACTTTAAATTTTTGTTGTGACATCAAATTCTTTTCCTAATTTACATTTTCTAGAATGCAAACCTCTCCTTTAATGCACTGGAAATAAAAACATACATGGAACAAGGGAGCAAATCGATCTTTTTAGTCACATAACCTCAATGTGGCTCTCGTATTTTTTAGAAGATGAGTGGATCGTAGCTATTCCAAAATCGACTCACATGTTGACTTGAACCCTATATTTTTAGCACTAGTCTTATTTTGAATCATTGAAATAGTGTAATATTATACTTTTGTTTATTGCATTAGTATAATTTATTACTAAATTGTCTGATGTAAGATATAAATACAAAAATGGAAAATCTAATGACAGCAGATAAAATATTTGAATTGTACGGAGAGTACATTTTGAATCACGGCGAAAGACCAAAAAATATTTATCGTTTCGCAAAGGACAATGGGTTTGAAGAGAAGGATTTTTATGATTATTTTTCAAGTTTTGAGCAGATTGAAAAATCAATGTTGGTTAATCTTTTTGATAAATCTGTCGCATTGGCATCAGAGGCTCATATTGGGGATGAGATGACGTCGAAAGAAAAGCTTTTGAATGTCTATTTTATCTTTTTTGAAAATATGACGATGAATCGTTCCCTGGTTTTGATGATTTTAGGAAATGACAAATTACATTTCGCAAAAATTTCAAATCAACTCAAAAAGACGCATCGAGATTTTATCAAAACGTTTGATTTTAACGATTGGAGCATGATTAAAGAGGCACAAGATGATGTGAGAAATTTTCATGAAAAAGCTAGAGAAGAAGCATTTTGGCTTCATCTGGTTTCTGCTATCGAGTTTTGGAAAAAAGATACTTCTCCAGCATTTGAAAAAACAGATATCTTCATTGAAAAGACTATCGATACAGGATTTGAACTGATGGATAATGAACCTTTGCGGAAAGTAGTCGACCTGGGTAAGTTTTTATTCAAAGAAACATTCAGAAAAGCTTAAAGGACAAATCTGAATTTTAAGTTTTCTGTATTTCAATCAAAATAATGGAAATTCTTCAGTGTATTAACAATGAAATTTTAAAATGAAAACACTCCATAAAATACCGACAGGAAAGTTAGAACGAACAAGCAGTTTGTTGAAAGCCGGTGCCAAAGTTGGCGTTAATTACATCAAATATTACGGAAACAAAATTATTAAGGATGAGGAGGAGGCTCGGAAAACTTTAAATGAAGATAATGCGACCGATATTTACGATTCTTTAAAAGAATTGAAAGGTTCTGCTTTGAAAGTTGCCCAGATGCTGAGTATGGAGAAAAATATTCTTCCGCAAGCTTACGTTGAGAAATTTTCTTTATCGCAATTTTCTGTTCCACCGCTTTCTGGTGCTTTGGTGAAAAAAACTTTTAGAAAATATTTTGGAAAAAATCCAGAGGATTTATTTGATGAGTTTACTACTGAATCTGTTAATGCGGCAAGTATCGGGCAAGTTCATAAAGCGAAGAAAGATGGTCAAAATTTTGCTGTCAAAATTCAATATCCCGGTGTTAGAGATAGTATTTCGAGCGATCTGAAAATGGTAAAACCGATTGCGATGAAGATGTTTAACATTAAAAAAGAGGGTTCGGAATCGTATTTTCAGGAAGTGGAAAATAAATTGTTTGAGGAAACTGATTATGATTTGGAACTAAAAAGGAGTCAGGAAATTTCTGAAAAATGTGCTCATCTTCCGAACCTGGATTTTCCGAAATATTATCCTGAGTTTTCTTGTGAAAGAGTCATTACGATGGATTGGATGAACGGAAAGCATTTTTCAGAGTTTACAAAACAAGATCATTCACAGGATGATCTGAATAAAATCGGACAGACGCTTTGGGATTTTTATATGTACCAAATGCATGTTCTGAAGCAGGTGCATGCGGACCCGCATCCAGGAAATTTTTTGGTATCGACAGATAAGAAGCTGCTTGTGATTGACTTTGGTTGCATTAAGGAAATTCCGAATGATTTTTACAAACCTTATTTTGAATTGGCTAAACGAGAGAATTTGGATAATCCTGAATTTTTCAAAGAAAAATTATACCAGTTGGAAATCTTGTGTGACACTGACTCTACAAAGGAACTGGAATTTTTTACCAAATTATTTTACGAATTACTGGAATTATTTACAAGACCTTTCAATACGGTGAATTTTGATTTTTCTGATGAAACTTTCTTTCAGGAAATTGCAGATTTAGGTCAGCGGTATGCGAAACTGAGTAGTATGAAAGGGATGAACACCAACAGAGGTTCGAAACATTTTATTTATATGAACCGAACATTTTTTGGTTTGTATAATATGATGCATGATTTGAAAGCGCAAAATATCGTCATCAATCAATATCAAAATTTCATTCAATAAATGCCTGCTAACTTACCTTCAAAGATTTGTGAAGTATGCGGATTGCGCTTCAATTGGCGGAAAAAATGGAAAAAAAATTGGGACGACGTAAAATATTGTAGTGAACGATGCCGGAAAAACAAAAAATCAACATTCTCTGGTTCGGCAACGATTTAAGAATTAGAGATAACGAGTCACTTTTCAACGTCATGCAGGAAGATTTGACTTTTCTTGCACTATATATTTTTAACGAAACTTTTTTCTGTTCGGGACCACTTGGTTTTAAGAAAATTGGAAAATTCAGAGCTCAATTTTTGCTGGATACAGTTTTGGATTTGAACAGTAATTTAAATCAAAAAAATATTCCGTTTCTTAAAAAAATTGGACGAACTCAGGATGTATTTAATCAAATTTCGGGGCAATTTGAGATTGAAAAAATATTCTGTCAAAGTGAATGGACTCAAGAAGAAGTCGTTTTGTATAATAAAATCAAGCGTATTTTACCTGGTGTAAAATGGGTTAAATCTTATTCCCAACTGTTGCTGCAACCTAATTACGTGGCTGATAAAGTAGATGAAATTCCTTTATTGTTTACTAATTTCAGACAAAAAATTGAGAAAGATTTTAAAATTAGAAATGAATTTGATTGTGAACATTTAGTGAACAGAAGGCCAAATTTAGATTTGCAAATAGAAAGCGATGACATCACATTAAAAACGTTGGGTTTCGATGATTTTGAAGTGCATCAATCTACGGCTTTTCCATTTTCGGGTGGAGAAACAGCAGCTATACAACGATTGAATGCTTATCTTTTTGAAACTAAAAATCTAAGTTGTTATAAAGAGACAAGAAATGGTTTAATCGGTGAAGATTACAGTAGCAAATTTTCTGCCTGGCTTGCAAACGGAAGCTTGTCTGCTGTATCTATTTTCCACGAAATCAAGAAATATGAGTCGAAATTCGGATATAATGAGTCAACTTATTGGCTTGTTTTTGAGCTATTGTGGCGTGATTTTTTTAAATATACTTCAATGCGATTTCGGGATAAAATATTCCTTAAAGTTGGAATTTTAGAAAGAGATGTTCAATTTAAATTTGATCAAAATTTAGTGAATGAATGGATAAATGGCGAAACAAATTCTGATTTTATCAATGCCAATATGCTGGAAATTAAAAATACAGGCTGGATGAGTAATCGCGGACGTCAAAATGTAGCTTCGTACTTTTGCAAAATTCTTAAACAGGAGTGGAGAATTGGTGCCGCATACTTTGAAGAAATGCTGATCGACTATGATGTTCATAGCAATTATGGAAATTGGATGTATCTAGCAGGTGTTGGAAATGATCCAAGAAGTAGAATTTTCAATGCTGAAAAACAGGCCGAACAGTACGATCCAAACCACAAATTCAGAAATTTATGGCTACAGTAAAATCATCAACGGCACAATTGATATTTCCGCATCAACTTTTCAAAAATACGGATTATCTGGACAATGATCAGCCGATTTTTTTGTTGGAAGAGTTTCTCTTTTTTAATCAATACAAATTTCACAAACAAAAAATTGCTTTGCATAGAGCGAGTATGAAGTTTTATGAGGGTTATTTAATCACAAAAAAATTTAAGGTTGAATATATTGAAAGTACGTCGCCACTTTCTGATGTCCAAAATTTGATTAAATATTTAGAAAAAGGAAAATTTGAGAAAATCCGCATTACTGATGTTTGTGACAATTGGCTTGAAAAAAGAATTAGGGAAACCAAATTGGAACTGGAAGTTCTTGAGAGTCCTTTATTCATAAATACTCGGGAAGATCTTAAGGTATATTTTGAGAATAGAAAATCCTATCATCAGACCGATTTTTACAAGCAGCAGCGCGTTTTTCGAAATATTCTGATGAAAGATGGCAAGCCTATTGGTGAAAAATGGACTTTTGATACGGAAAACAGAAAAATATATCCTAAAAATAAAAAAGCGCCGTTCATTAATTTTCCTGAAAACAGCATGTATTTTGAGGAAGCTAAAATATATATTAATCAAAATTTCAGTGATCACTATGGCAATTTAAGTTCATATCAACGGTATCCTGTTACTTTCGAGCAAGCAGAAAATTGGTTGAATCAGTTTCTTGAATTTCGATTTGCTGATTTTGGAGTGTATGAAGATAGTATCGTGGGTGGTGAACATTTTTTGCATCATAGCGTGCTTTCGCCTTTGCTTAATATTGGACTTTTGACTGCGGATCGTGTTTTGAAAAAAGCAATCGATCACGCTGAAGAACATAAAATCCCGATCAATTCTTTGGAAGGGTTTGTGCGTCAGATTTTAGGCTGGAGAGAGTTTGTGAGGGGAGTTTATTTGTATCAGGGAACTTATCAGCGTAATAAAAATTACTGGAAACATCATAACACGCTTCCCCAGTCTTTTTATACTGGAACGACAGAAATAAAACCGGTAGACAACACAATTTTAAAAGTTTTAGAAACGGGATATGCCCATCATATCGAGCGACTGATGATTGCGGCTAACTTGATGAATCTCCTTAAAATTGATCCTGATGATGTTTATCAATGGTTTATGGAATTATTTATTGATTCTTATGACTGGGTGATGGTGCCGAATGTCTATGGGATGAGCAGTTTTTCGGATGGCGGAAAAATGAGCACGAAACCGTACATCAGCGGAAGCAACTATATCAAAAAAATGAGCGATTATATGGACGGTGACTGGACGGATAAATGGGATGGTCTTTTCTGGAATTTTGTGAATGATAACCGCAAGTTTTTTGAGACAAACCCGAGGCTTGGCATGATGTTGCTCACATTGGATAAAATGGAAGATGAGAAAAAATCCAAGCATCTCGAAATAGCAAAACAGACGATTAAAAATCTAAAATAATGACGAAAGAATTTGATTTAACACAAACGGACCGCATTATCGAGATGGCATGGGAAGACCGAACGCCGTTTGAAGCGATAGAATTTCAGTTTGGAATTACTGAATCTGAAGTGATTGAAGTGATGAGAAGAGTATTGAAACCTTCTAGTTTTAGACTTTGGAGAAAAAGGGTGAATTCGAGTGTAAGCAAGAAACATCTGATGAAAAGAAATCCTGAAATGGTGAGGTTTAAATGTACAAGACAACGAACAATCAGTCATAATAAAATTTCGAAACGCTGAAAGTTTTGTTTTTCCCAAACCTAGGAGGAGTAAAATTTAATATTAATAAAATATACGGATATGAAAAATATAGTTATCATAGGCTGTGGGCAAGGAATTGGATTTGCTACTGCAAAAATATTATCAGAGAGTCATCATGTGATTGGAATTTCACGAACTGAAAATCCTGAAGTTCGGAATTTGAATATGGAGTTTCATCCCATGGATATTATCTCCGGAGATTTGGGCGAGATTAATTTTCCTGATGTGATTGACGGATTGGTTTATGCGCCAGGAAGTATTAATTTGAAGCCATTTAGTAGACTTTCAGTTGATGATTTTAAAAATGATTTTGAAGTTAATGTTGTGGGTGCGGTGAAAACGATTCAGAAATTATTACCTAATTTAAAAAAATCTGATAGTGCGTCGGTTGTACTATTCAGTTCTGTGGCTGCTAAGATGGGTATGCCTTTTCACGCATCGATTTCGGCCAGTAAAAGTGCTGTGGAAGGTCTGACTAAAAGTCTGGCGGCAGAATTGTCTGCTCAGAAAATTAGGGTTAATGCAATCGCACCTTCTTTAACGGACACAAAACTTGCTTCACAACTCCTTTCAACACCTGAAAAGCGGGAGGCTTCGGAAAAAAGACATCCGCTGCAAAGAATTGGTAATGGTGACGAGATCGCAGAAATGGTCAAGTTTTTACTTTCAGAAAATTCAGCTTGGATTACTGGACAGATCATCGGAATTGACGGGGGGATGAGCAACATCAAATTGTAATCATTTATTTTTTTACCAAAAACCCATCGATTATCCAAGTGAATTAGAAAAAAACTTATCTACTGCTTTGAATTCAACGAAACACTAGCGAAAAGTCCTAATTGAAATTTTAGCTTGTATTGATATTCTTAAACCAGTTTCTTATGACTGACTAAATAGAGGTTAATAACTGGACTTTTGTTGAATACTAGGGTGGAGAAAATAAATATAATGAAGAAGCTCTGAATAAGTATATTGGAAAATATATGAAGTAAATGCTTTCTGCTGGCTTTGCCTTTTATTTTTATGAATTTGCTTTATACATGTCAACAATGGCAGCATTTTTAGCTTATAGATTAACTTTCTTATGGTTGGCAATTGTGTGGTTTTTCCTAAGACCCAGACAAATCAGAAAGCAGAACCAAAAGATATTGAAGATTATCGATTCTCTGGAAACTATTGAAAAAGATTTAATATGATCTAACAGAAATTTTCACCGTAAAGGATCGGTTGTACTGCGATATCGGGTTTATGCCGTAGCCTTTTGCGGCATGTGGGCTGTAAACCCACCTGTACTTTTGAATGTCTTATTCGACCGTCCTTAAGACAAATTGATGAAAGCTAAAATTAAAGACCATGCCTATGATATGGGACTTAAACGAAAAGCTTATAAAAGCAGACACTACCCGCTAGAAACGCAGAATTTTTAAGCGTAAAAATAAGTAAAATTAAATGATACTTACTCTGGTTAACACTGCTTTAAACCAGCGAGAATATTTAAATGATCGGTAAATACTTCTTGTTCTATTCGGACCCTTTTCAATATCAATCGTAGAGTAAGCATATTTTTCTTCCAGTAGATCCACTAGTAACTTAGTCAATAGAAATTTTCCTTATTGCTGATTCATTGGCTTTTTATCGTCTTTCCTTTGGCTTTTTCAGCTTTTCATATCTGCTATATTATGCTATCTATCATAAAAGCGTAGGAATGCCAACTTAACAAGATTGAAATCGCTATGACCAGCAGTTAAGATTCAATCAAAAACATCTGATTTTCAACAAGAAATAATAAAAGAAATATTTTAATGTAAAATTATTTCTTTTGTATATATAATTGTAATATATTTACTAAAGAAATTTTTATATAGTTATGTTATAGTCATTTTATATTTTCTAGTGACATTTTACCATCATGTTGGTTTTTAAATTAAACGTATGCTATCGTTCCTAAATATGATAAATCAATAATTGAATAATACATGAAAATAAATTTACTATTTTGTTTGCTGATACTTGTTTTTGTAAGTTGTAAAAATGAGAACAGTATGCTCCCTGAGAAGAGCTCGTCAAATCCTATTGAAGCTTTGCAGGCTGATTTTGAGAAACAAACAGGTTATCACCAAAAGGACTCCAATTTTCTGTTTCAAAGTTTTAAGACATCCATTAACTGGGAACAGAACAAAATAATCTCTGATGATACTGTTTACGTGAAAGTAAATGTTTTAGATAAGGTAAAACTATTGTCAACGGATTCGCGGCAAATTTCCATACATAACATGGTTTGGATAAAAGCAATTAAAGCAAAAGATGCTTGGATGTATACATTGTTGACTTTTATTCCTGAAAATACTAAATTAGGATATACTGGTACGATTATTTCTAAATCTATTTTATCTGGCGAACAATGGAAAGCATATTTTATAGAAGGTGAACTTGTCAAACAAGCAAGCGGCTTGAAAGCTTCGTCAACAGACAGAAAATGTACGTATGGTTATGTAAATGGTGAGATAAATGTGATCAGTTGTGAACCACCACGTACGGGGACTGATTATCCAGGGCAAGGAGGAGGACCAATTGATTACGAAACTGTCGATCCAATGGAACATGGAGGTGCCGGAGGTAGTAGCGGAGGAGATGGCGCTGAAGGTGAGTCAACGACTAATCCTGACCATGAAATTATTGATGCTTTAGAAGGATATCCTTGTGCACAGGCAGTCTTAGCAAAATTGCCTAACTTAGAAAATAAGATTTCGACCTGGTTGAACAGTGTATTTAAAAATAATGCAAATAATAGCTTAACATTCAGAGTTAGTACTAATATAAAACCTGAAGTTGATGGCTTTTGGAACTATAATAACCCATCAGGAAAAGCTCAAACGATAAGTTTAAATGGCCAAATGCTTTCTAAGGCCTCTCAGGAATATATTGCGGCTACATTTTTTCATGAAGCTCTGCATGGCTATTTACATAATGAGAAAGTAAGACTTGAGGAAGAAGGTAAAGGATCTCAATTTGGAATTTTATATCCAGGATGGTCTGCTACAGATGTTCTAGTTGAAAATAGATATGTAATTGAGCATTCCACTATGGCAACCTCTTTAAAGGATTTAGCTGATGCAATAAAATCATTTAATCCTTCAATGAGTAACGCTGATGCGTTAGCATTGGCAAAAGCCGGTATAGTATCGAATATGACACAAGCAGAAATTGATTTGAACTTAAGACATAGAAATGGAAATGAGGGTACAAGATGTAACTAGGAAAATGAAATGTTGGTTTTTATTGCCGCTGTTATTGATTACGGTCAATTCGTCCGCACAGGTCAAATACTTTATTATACCGGATCAGGCAGAGGACTATACCGTCAATCATTATAAATTATCGACTGAAAAATTATATGGTGTCAAAAAGAACGTAGAACTTTTTTCTCTGACCTTTCCTGGATCAGAAACCATAAAAAGAAGCCTGAAACAGTATGTTGATATGGATCTCGATATAGTGCTTTTTTCAGTGCTGCCTGATTTATCAGGTAAAAGCGATTGGATTGAAATTAAAATGGATAGTATTAAAAGTAATATAATCACACATTCGAATCTAATAAGGCTACTGTCACTAAATACTTTTTCGGATTATGAGCAACAATATAGAGCAAAAAACAAATATTTTGATGAATATCAGGTTATAAAAAAAATAGACAATAAATACTTTGCATCCAAGCATTGTCTACTACAATTTTTTGCTGTCCGAAACAGGCCATCTGTTTTTCAAAATGTTTTTGGAACTATAAATACTGAGCAGGAACCGATCACAATCATTGAGATGGAGCAAATTTTTAAGAAAAGATACCGCGGTTCTATATTTCCACCCTATTCAATCGGAGAATCACCATATTCTTATTCTAGTGGGGGGTTCGATTTTCTACGGGATAGAAGAGAATACTTATCTAAAGTTATAAAATTGCGTAATGACGAACTGGCTTATCAATTCTGGACATATACAAATTGGCATGAGCATAGGCATGAATTTGAAATTGACCGGGGTATTGACCGTTTTGTATACCTGCCAGGTCAAGGCATTATCGGCGGTTCCTTTGACTTCTATTTTTACTTCCACAGAAAGAAGTTACCGATTGGATACGCTGACTTTATGCAGAATATAAAGGAAGAAAAAGTAATGATTGCAGATAATTATAAATAGGAAAATAATCACCCTTGACAAAAATTACCAATGGTTTTTTGTAAGGGGTGATTATTTTGAGACCGATATCTTCTTGCGAAATCTCGAAGTCATGTACTTTTTTTAGTTTAAGTGGGCAGCTTTGAATAGATTTATAATTCCCTCATAATCGTAAGCAAAAGTGCCCATATTAGGATCAATATCTAGTTTCATTTTTATTCACTGATTCATTTGTCAAGATTTTCCTTTTCTATGACAAAAGCTTTCAATTCTGCAATTTTTCCATTTTCGAAGCGCCATATATCGCAATAATCATAGTGGTGATAAATGCCATTTGGCGCCTTCAAGGTGATTTCACCTGTCACGGTTACCATGCTACCTTCTTCAATGGTCGTTTCGACGGTAAATACAGGCGGTTCCACATAAAATTCTTTCATATAGGCTCGTACTTTATCTTTACCCTCGAGGATACGTTCACCTACAAAAACCCATTTTGTATCTGGTGTACAATGAGCTAGAAAATCCTCGTAATTTCCCTTTTTAACAAATTCATTTGCTTGATGTAATATCGTTGCATTTTTCATTTTTGTTTCTTTTTTGATGTGAATTGATTCATTAATGCTTGTATCTAGACTGCTGTCAGATAATTCCATTTCCAAGCTTTCTCCGTGATTTTCATTACAGTTATTCGTATTTTGAGCATTTGTAACTGTTCGGAATGTGTTTTGATTAGGAAGATATCTCATCGCTTGTGCAGTAATGCCGACTACTAGTAAGATGGATATAGTTAATGTCAGTTTTTTCACGTTAATATTTTATTTAGACGCCAATTCATTAGTTCTAATCTTGATCCTTGCTATGCCTTTCATATGCCTATTGCTAAGTCATGGCTCAGTTTAATAATGTTTAGAATATCCGGATTAAGTATTACAAACTTTCCGAGGTTTCCTCCATCATTTCGATTCCGAATTCTTTTAAGCGGGTACTTATATTATGACTTGGAACAATAGTTTCTGGAAGGTGTAAACCTCCAACCTTATGTTCCGGCTGCCCATTAAGTCCTAATATTTTTTCTGCAATCAAGTATACGCCAACAGCGGTTAGATGAGAATTTCCTCTCGGGCCCGATACGATCGTGCTGAGTTTTCTTTTTTCGCCGGATAGTAGGGTGCCTTCAATCGTAATGTATAAATCATGTGAAGCTTGCAAGCCTTTATTGCTACCTATTGATTCCCCTGTGATAAAATCGAACCGAATATTTTTCGCACTCGTAAAAGCGGCAATGCTCGGTACATCCAGTGTGCTAAGTGGATAACCTATTACTGAGGAATGATTGTACAAATCAATAGTTCTCGGGTTTTCCTTTGCTTGTAATGATAGCCAATTTCCTTCCTTGCGGATCAGAGCATTACCAACAAAACCACTGACTTCGTTGGCAACTAGCGGTCCAACACTATCCTTTGGGTCAAATAACCCGGCAATTTCGATCGTTTTTATATGGCTGAATTTATTCGCTAGTTGTTTAACCACAAGGGTTAATATTCCTGCTTGCCAATGTCCAGCGTATACAACTGGCGCAATGATCGTTTTGTGCAGGCCTAGAAATGCTGTGGGAGAAATTTGATCAGCTAATTCGCTGACGGCAATACACGCAATGCCCTTTAAGATAGCAGTCTCTCTTACTATATTACGATGATCATCCACTGCTGATATGATCAGATCAATTTTTTGAAAGTGACTTAAATCGAAGCCTTCTTCAAGGTTGATGTAAGCTGTTTCTGTATGATTTAATTCCTTCGCTAAAGATATTCCGTTTTGCGGATTTCTGCCCGCTAGAACAAGTTCGATGCGATGATCAACTTGTCTGATTAGTCGTGCTATGTGACTCCCAACCATACCGTAACCGCCTACAATTAATACTCGTTTTTTCTGTGATTCCATCTTGAAATTTTTAAATTATATACTTTTTACATTTAGCAATGCAGTTTAAGCGTGTGGTCTGTCAAAATTTATCTAGAAACTCCAAATATGATTTGACACCATGTGCTAGATGGCTTTCCGATATGTTGTGCTCTATCCAATAAAAAGCAAATGGAGGTTGGTAATTAACTTTGACATATTGAAAAGTCAACTCAAAAGGTCGTGTGAGTTCCTGTAAGGTGTATTTGTATTTTCCT
The DNA here is from genome assembly GCF_023273895.1 of Sphingobacterium sp. PCS056. Lineage (NCBI taxonomy): Bacteria > Pseudomonadati > Bacteroidota > Sphingobacteriia > Sphingobacteriales > Sphingobacteriaceae > Sphingobacterium > Sphingobacterium sp. PCS056. The sequence goes on from NZ_CP096883.1 coordinate 3,084,252, forward strand.
GCTCCCTTCAAATCGTTTTCATCTAAGCCCAGAGATATCGCCAAGGCTATTTTCTTCCCATGCATCCGATATCCGCTTTGACTGCCATATGCCCACCCATGAGTCAACACGTCATCAAACCACTGTTTTAACAGAGCGGGGCAGTTAAACCAGTAAAAAGGAAATTGGAAAACAATTTTATCATACTGTTCGACTAGGCGCTGTTCGGCCAAAACATCGATATTTCCCTCTGGATAACTTTCTTGTAAATGGTGTACGGTATATTTTTCAGGATACTTAAGCAGTTCCTCAATCCATCTCTTATTTATCACCGACTTAGTTATATGAGGATGGACGACAATTATTAAAGTTTTCATATTTCAATTATTCATTTGTTGAAGACAAAGTTAGGGTTCCACATGAAGTTTTGTATATTGCCAGCTAATTGTTAGGTACTATAAATAATGTAAGTAATGAGTGAAATCAAACAAACCTCAACCAACTTTTCCAATAAGGCTGCTCTGAGCGATGAATGTCCGGAAGCATACGCCTCAAATATCATTGGCGGTCAATGGACATTGGTGATATGTTCTTGGTTGTTAAGTGGTAAACTTAGATTTGGAGAGCTAAAGAAGAAACTACCTGGTATTACTGAACGGATGTTGACTTTGCAACTGCGTAAGCTCGAAGAGAATAAAATAATCAGCCGGACTGTTTATGCTGAAGTTCCGCCACGTGTAGAATATGAAATGACGGAAATTGGATATGCGTTGAAGTCTGTTATTAAAGAGTTAGAGGCTTGGGGAGAAAGCCATAAGAAATTGACAGGTAAATAACCTAATATGCCTGTATGAAATCATTCGCTTTTCTATTTTATTAGAAAATCAAATGATTGAAATTGACTTTAAGAAAAATTAGTGATCAAGATAATTCACCAAAATCGGTTCTTTAATCTAGTTTTTGACAAGAATTTTATCCGAAAGTAGCTTTGTTATTAAAAAGATATTTCCATTGTGCAACGGAGAGTCGTACAATGGAAATATACACAAGAATAGCTTATTTACTATTCAGTAATTTTTCTAAATATTCAACCTTCGATTTTTCGGCTTCAAGAAGGCGTTCGTAGAGTTTTTTGTTTTCTTCGTAGACTTCGATGAGTTTGTCTACAGGATTGCAAGAAAATGTGGAGTTTGTGCTATATGCACCGGCACCACTATTATCGTGAAAGCTATTAAAATAATTGAACACAGCTTCTTCACTAAAATTCTCAATTGCATCTGGAGTAACGCCCAATATTTCGGCTACTTGAGCCAAAAGATCTGCTTCTATGGATTCACTTCTTTCTATGTTGGAAATGGTCTGCTGACTTACTCCCAAAGCAGTGGCTAAAGCTTCTTGTTTCATACCGCGTAACTCACGTAGGCGGCTGATTTTTGGTCCAATCTTGTTTTCCTTACTCATACTCAAAGTTAATAATATTCTTGCATTTGTTACACTGTAATTACATGTCTTGGTAATTTACAAATTTTTGCTTGTTTTTTACAAATCAGATTGGTGATTTACAAGTGTTTTTGGTTCGGTACGAGTGGTTTTCTGTGGTTATTTGTGTAAACCAAAATACAAATAATTATGAAAAAGAAAAATAATACGAAGAACACTACAACAGGTAGATTTTCTAATTACGATGAAATCGATGAAATGTACGCAAGCCTCGATAGAAAGTATGAATTAAATGTGCCAAGCAATTTTAGAATGATTTGTGCTATTCTCGGGGTTAAAGTAGAAGTTATTCTTAAAGATTTTATGTGGCTGGTAAGCTATTCTAATCACCGTGATGGAGAGAGTAAAAGACGGAATGCTGCTCGAGCATTTTTTATGAGTTGTGCGTATGGACAACCAGGTTATTCTGAAGAACAGATCGACCAAATGTTTGACGAATTGAAAGCAGAACGATTAATCTATGATACAATTAACGGTATGAATCGAGAAGATCTAGAGTTGTTCTGGAGGAATAACCATATGTATAAGCAACATTGGTTTAAACGATGGTTTGAGCAGAAATGTCGTAAGGAAGAAATATCAATTCTTGCTGAATATTAACAGAAGTAATCTAACACCATTTAATAAATTGATTATGCATCATGTTGAACATAATGGCAGTTCTATCACACTGCTCACTGAGAAAGAAATATCCAATCCGTTTTTAGTATTAAAAGATACATTTAAAGAATTATCATCCGCAAGGGAGATTCACGATGAATTATTTGAAATATTAACCTTGTCAATACGACGGAATTACTGGATGACATACAAGTCACCTCTTGTAATTTATAAGAAGTATAAGAAATTAATGCGTCTGTTTGAAGCAGGATGGCTTATTCATAAAATAAGACCTGATTTTACGATAGCAGAGCTTATATGCGTTCCTTATGATCAGATTGGGCTTAATAACGGTGAACACAAAGGTTATCAGTTAAATAATAATCCCCTTATCAATGCTTATCAAATAATGAATGATCTGTATAATTCGTATAGTTTAAATTCATTTAGATGCAATCTGTTTCATATGTTATTTGAGGGTTTGATGCCATCTTGTGTCAGCTATGATCACGAATTTGAAAGTTATACTGTGACAGCTTTTCAACAGATGACTGATGTGATAAGTAGTTTGCACTTGATTAATCAGCATGAGAAAGATTTTGAATTATCTCAGCGCGATATCGAGGTTTTAAATACGGAGTGTGAAGAATTTATGGAAATGGATACCTTGTACGATTATGACAGTAATATAAATGATATGCATTGGCATTCAAAGAAAGATGATATAATTCAAGCGATACGCATTTCAAAGACTATTTTAAATAGTAAAGGTTTTTGGAAATCGCACAGCAACCCTGCAAATATTCTTTATTACTACCACGATTTTCTCTTTATTATAGATCATTACTGGGAACATTATCAATTACTGCTAGATCAAGAAATTGATTTTAATACGAAATGGGAATATCCCAAAACTGAAAAAGGGCAGCTATTTAAGACAAATTATGAATGGATTAAAAGACCTTGGAAATTCCTTCACGATAAATTTGAAAAGAAGTCTATATCTGAATGGCGGATACAACTTGAGCTTTGTCTAGAGGATGTTTTAAGCAATAATAAAATCACTTATAGAATAAATCGTCAAAATGATGATGTATTGAATTTTGTTGAAGGACTGCTTTTCTGGAAGGAATTGACCAAATACGAACCAAATATTTTCTAAATATGGAAAAATATATAATTATCACTGAGGAATTATCATCGGTCGTTGATAACATAACAGGTAAATTCATTATCGAACAGATGTATCTATAAACGAGAACAGACTCCTTACGAACTCATTATTCTAGTCTCCAGTAAGTATGTGAGAACCTTAGGTGAATTAGTGCCTAAAATCGTTAACTCGATAAGAGATTTTTCGGAATTTAAAGTGTTTTGTTATGTCGCTTTTCAGGCAAAAAATAAAATAAGAGAGGGGAACCTTTTCTTATTTACATCTTGTCAGCCTGATAAGCTGGTATATAAAAGGGAAGATTCTAAATTCGAAATAATTCCAAAAGATTTTGATTTCAATAGATGTAAGGAACGTGCTATTGGATTATTGGATAGGGAGCAACAAAAAATCAATAATTTTAAAGACGGTTATTATCATTTTAAAGAGATTGGAAAATATCCAATTGCTTCTTTCATGCTTCATCAGGTTATCGAGTTAACATATAGAAATCTAGAGTTGTTCCTTATAGGCAAAGAGAGAATCACGCATTCGATACGTTCTCATCATTTGTGTTTGAAAGATATCGATGGTGGCTATAATGGAATATTTGATGATGAAAATGACGAGGATATAAACTTGTTGCAGATGCTTGAGAATATTTATCGAGCAACTCGATATGAGGATAACTTTTATGTAGATATCGAAATGCTAATTGAAATAGAATCGAAAATGAAGGCTCTGATGGCGTATTCAAAAAAGACAATAGAAAAAGTGATTGATAGGTTTGAGGAGATTAGTACGTCATATCTAAAAAGTGTAAATGCGCAATTGAAAACTGAAGTAACTAAAGAGTCAGATGAGGATCGTTTGAATAATGTTGTAAATCGAATAAAAGAAAGCTTATCTATTGACATGGCTATTTACTTGTTTGGTCAGCGAAAACGATCATTCTCTATGGAGGGTATCCATACAATTGTAGATGATGGAGACCATCATTATGATTTGCTTATTGTCGGTGATGCGGATATCAGAGAGCAAGTCTCGAATTTACAAGCCAACTTGAATCAAAGTTCTGATACTTCGGTATTATTGATCTCGTTCACGAAAGACCAAGTTCAGAAGCAATTGGATAATAATAGTCCATTTTTTCATCAGGTTTTACAGTTTAGAGAAACATTATTTTGTAGTGAAAACTTCCATTTCTATCCGGTTTTTGATGAAAATATTGTTAATAATGGTGTGCAAACAGAAGGTGAGGATAAAATGGTTTGGTATAATCGGGAACAGAATGCTAAAGGTTTTTTCCATGGTGGTGCTCGAATCGATGAGTCGGAAGAGATTGGTGTGAAGGTTTTGTTATATAATCAAGCCATTGAGCAAGCATGCTTAGGATTGCTAGAGTATTATTTAGGTTACAAGCCCTATCAATATAACTTAATGCACTTGTACGATTTGTGCTGTAGCTTTTGGTCTTTTCCTAATGATATTTTCCCGCGTTCTACTATTGAAGAAATTGATTTATTCAATAATCTTGTCAACACAGTAAAGGATATTCGCTATAAAGGAAATACACATATGGATTGGGACGAAGTCTACAGGTATGAGGCACGGTGTGAGCGTTTTATTGAGGAGTGTGGTAAATTGGTTCGCGGAGAATAGCAATTAAGCCATTCACTTTGTCCATTACTTTTGTTGTCTCATACTTTTTGTTAAAACTTACGTTTACCGACGTATATAAACAACAAAACCCGACTTAATAGTCGGGCTTTATTTTGTCTTGGCGGAAGAGGAGGGATTCGAACCCTCGGTACCGTTTCCAGTACGACAGTTTAGCAAACTGTTCCTTTCGGCCACTCAGGCACTCTTCCTCGTTTTGACATTGCAAACATAAGGCAATTATTTTATTCTGCAAAGTCTATTTTATAAAAAAATAAAAAAAAATCGTAAGGTTTTAGTAAGCGATTGTATGTCAATTTATTGCTCATCCAATAAATTTCACTTATTTTTTCTTACTGAGATCGTAATCAACCCTGACGTGATAAATACTCTTCAACATGGCCTTGAAAATGTTTGAAGACTCCGTGATTTCCTTCAATGTGATGTTACTATTTGCAAATTGATTCAATTTTAATTTGTGTTCAATGATCTTATCGACAAGTGTATTGATCGACTCTTCTGTATGCTCTTTAAGGGCTCTAGATGCTGCTTCTACAGAATCGGCCATCATGAGTACTGCCGTTTCTTTGGAATAAGGAATTGGCCCTGGATATTGATACAACGATTCGTCAACAAGTTTGTCCGGATTGTTCTTGATAAATAAATTATAGAAGTAATCGACTTTTGTGGTACCGTGGTGTGTTTTGATGAAATCGATAATCACATCTGGAAGTTGATTTCTCTTTGCTATTTCAACTCCTTTAATGACATGGGAAATAATAATTTGCGCACTCTGTTCTGGAGATAGCTCATCATGTGGATTCTTTTCTGTTTTTTGATTTTCAATAAAAAACTGTGGGTTTGTTATTTTTCCGATATCATGATATAATGCTCCTGCACGTACGAGTAGGGGATTTCCGCCTATTCTATAAATAGCAGCTTCCGCTAAATTAGCGACTTGAAGCGAATGCTGGAAAGTCCCTGGTGCTTTAAAGGATAGTTCTCTTAGTAGTTTGGAATTACTATTGGTAAGTTCCATGAGCGTTAAATCCGAAACAATGCCAAAGAGTTTCTCAAATGCGTATACCAATGGATATGCCATTAAGGTAATCATGACACTGACAACAAAAGGTATGACGTCCATGATATTGATCGTACTCAGGGAACCATTTCGTGTGAGAAGAAGACCAAAATAGGCAATGAGGTAAGTGGCGAGTATAATCGCAGATGAAATAAAGAACTGCTCTCTCTTAACTAGAGTTTTGATGCTATAGATCGCAACTATACCGGCCATAAATTGTAAAAAAACAAATTCATATGAATTGGGAACGAATAAAGCGGCTAGCAATACCATGAGTAGATGGATGTTTAAAGCTACTCTTGAGTCAAATAGAATCCGGATGATGATCGGTACGGAACAAAAGGGGATATAGTATAAATTGGGAATCTTAATTTTAATGGCCCACGATAACGCACCGAGCATCCCGATGATCACAATCATGATAATCGAAAGTAGGCGGTTGTTGTAGTAGATATCTTTTCGGAACAGATAGAGAAATACTAATAAGATGGATAATGCTAATGAAATAATCAAAAACTGACCTAAGGTAACATAGGTTTGGTTACCTGATATTTTACCTTCGTCTTCGTAGATCTTACGAAGTGATTCTAACTTTTGGTAGGTTTCATTGCTGATAATCTTATCCTTCTCGGCTATAAGCTCGCCTTTTTGTACCACCCCCCGAGTAGAGGAAATATTGGCTAAAGCTGTTTGTTCTAGTCGTTCTGTTTGTTGATCGTTGTAGACGTAATTGAGCGTAATGTAGTTTTTTAAGGTTTCTAATAGCCACTTTTTGTAGAAGATCTTGGACGAATTGTTGAGGACTGAATTTGCATATTCATAGGATGATTCTATGGTGTAACAGTCGGCTGTATTTTTTTGAGTGGCTACTTTGTCTTGGATCAGGGTAAAATTATACTGTTTTGCAGCGGGACTTTTGTCGTCATTTCGATTTTGAAATCGATTATTAAGAGATAAGATACCACGATCATAGAGATGTGATAATATCGCATTACCTACTGCTCTATAGTCTTGGATTTTTTGAGGGGTCGTATCCAATTTATTGGTTTGCCATCTTTCAGCTAAATCCGTTTCAAATTGATCAATCTGTTCTCTACTGATGGTCGAATTGACATCGTAGATAGGTTGAATGGTTTTGAGGATATTTTTTTTATCCTCATTTAATTCTTCTTGTGTTTTAAGAATAGCAAAATTATAGGGGGAAATTAAATTTTCATGATCCCACACTTTTCCTTTCTGAAATTCGTAACGAAAGCGTGCTTGCTTGGGAAGGAATATACAAATAAGAATAATGGTCGCCAATATTAAACTGATCTTACGAATGAGGTTAAGATTGTTGTCGGATTCGCGATTATATTTAATTTTTAATCTACTCACGGAATTGAATTGTTGTTGGATAATAAAGAATTACTCAAGCAAATGTACTTAAAAATGTCCTATTATTAAGTTCTTTATCGATAGCAATCGGGGCTATATTTAATTTTTTTGATTTAAATTCGAGGCTTCCGCAAGACTTAATTATCTTTGTGAAAACAAATCAAAGACTCATGTCAAGTAAAAAGCATCTTATTGCACCTTCAGTTTTGGCAGCGGATTTCGCTAAATTATACGATGATATTATAATGGTAAACAATAGTGAGGCCGATTGGTTTCATATTGATATCATGGATGGCGTATTTGTGCCAAATATTTCTTTTGGTTTTCCGGTCATGCAAGCAATTGCAAAACATGCTACAAAACCGTTAGATGTACATTTAATGATTGTAGATCCAGATCGTTATTTACAGGTGTGCAAGGATTCGGGAGCTGCGGTGATTACCGTACATTACGAAGCATGTACGCATTTGCACCGTACTTTAGCGGCGATTAAGGAGTTGGGATGTAAGGCGGGGGTAGCATTAAATCCACATACTCCGGTTTCTTTGTTGGCAGACGTTATTGCTGACTTAGATTTGGTCTGCTTGATGTCTGTTAATCCTGGTTTTGGAGGTCAAAAATTTATTCAGCATACGTATACTAAAGTAAAACAATTGCGTGCTATGTCAGCGGGTGTGAATGATGGCTTGTTAATCGAAATCGATGGTGGGGTTGGTGTAGGTAATGCTGCTGCGTTGCTTCAGGCTGGTGCTGATGTGTTGGTTGCCGGTAGCTCGGTTTTTGCAGCTGCTGATCCAACTCAGTCTATAGCAGACTTAAAAGCGGTTGATATTCAGTTACAAAATATTTAATCAAAATAAAAAGGTATAAAAAAGGGGGAGATCAGACATGGTTTTCCCCTTTTTTATACCCTTTGATACGATCATATTTAATATCAGCGTCAAAATATACTGATATGAATTGCTATTTATTTGATGAAAATCTTCTGCAAATAATTGTATGTTAGGGCTTTGTTTTATTTTATTATGGAAAATAATTCTTGTTTAGAATATTTCCAAATTGAGTGAATAAATGGTAATGATAGCTATTAACTATTGATTTTTAGTATTTTTGTGCTCACATTTCAGCATTGATTTTATCGAGAAATAGATCCTTAAAACCAATAAAGTGTAAAGTTAATCTTAGTGTCACGGTGTCTCGTATAACATGATGTTTTTTTTGACTTAATTTATTAAACTTGTGGCTGTATTGGAAAACTGCAATGTGTATTTTTTTGAACAGCCTTTAACATATAAAAGATTTATAAACTATGAGTATTTACAACGATTACGTACAAGAGGTTGTAGAACGAAAAGGTCAAGGATTAAATCCTAAACCAATTGATGGAGCAGAATTATTAAGTGAGGTTATTGCTCAAATTAAAGATTTAAATAACGAAAATAGAGCTGATTCTCTGAACTTGTTTATTTACAATACCCTGTCTGGCACGACTAGTGCAGCTGGTGTAAAAGCAATATTCTTAAAAGAAATTATTCTGGGAAAAGAGGTAGTCGCAGAAATTACACCAACTTTTGCATTTGAGTTATTATCTCACATGAAAGGTGGTCCTTCTATCGAAGTACTTTTGGATTTGGCGTTAGGGGATGACGTAGCTATTGCGAAGCAGGCTGCTGAAGTTCTTAAAACACAAGTTTTTCTTTATGAGGCGGATACTACGCGTCTGAAAAATGCTTTTACTAACGGTAACGTCATTGCAAAAGAAATTCTAGAGAGTTATGCTCAAGCTGAATTTTTTACAAAACTACCTGAATTGCCAGAAGAAATAAAGGTGGTTACTTTTATCGCTGGTGAAGGTGATATTTCTACGGATCTGTTATCTCCAGGTAACCAGGCGCATTCGCGCTCGGATCGTGAGCTACATGGTCAATGTATGATTACTCCAGAGGCACAACAACAGATTAAAGCTTTACAGGCACAGCACCCAGATGCTAGTGTGATGTTGATTGCTGAAAAAGGTACTATGGGAGTGGGGTCTTCTAGAATGTCAGGTGTAAATAATGTGGCATTGTGGACAGGTAAACAAGCTAGTCCTTATATTCCATTTGTTAACATTGCTCCAATTGTGGGAGGTACTAATGGTATTTCTCCAATTTTCTTGACTACTGTAGATGTGACAGGTGGTATTGGAATTGATCTTCAGAATTGGAAGAAAAAAGTAGATGCAAATGGTGAGGTTATTCGTAATGAAAATAATGAGCCCATTTTGGAGCAAGTATATTCAGTTGCTACAGGTACTGTTCTTACGATCAATACTAAAACTGAAAAATTATATCATGGAGATCAAGAGTTAATCGACATTTCTAAATCTCTTACTCCTCAGAAAAGAGAGTTTATCAAAGCAGGTGGTTCTTATGCTATTGTATTTGGTAAGAAAATCCAAACATTTGCGGCTGGGGTATTAGGTATTGAAATTCCAAGAGTATTTGCTCCTTCTAAAGAGATTTCTATTGAAAACCAAGGTTTAACTGCTGTAGAGAAAATCTTCAATAAAAATGCTGTCGGTACAACTCCAGGAAAAGTATTACATGCTGGTTCTGATGTTCGTGTTAAGGTGAATATTGTAGGTTCTCAAGATACAACAGGTTTAATGACTGCTCAAGAGTTAGAAGCGATGGCTGCAAAGGTCATTTCTCCAACAGTAGACGGTGCTTATCAATCAGGTTGTCATACGGCATCTGTATGGGATAAAAAAGCGCAGGCTAATATTCCTAAATTGATGAAGTTTATGAATGACTTCGGATTGATTACAGCGCGTGATCCAAAAGGAGAATACCATGCTATGACCGATGTTATCCACAAGGTATTAAATGATATTACGATTGATGAGTGGGCGATCATCATTGGTGGCGACTCGCATACGCGTATGTCCAAAGGTGTAGCTTTTGGAGCTGATTCGGGAACTGTTGCCTTGGCATTAGCTACTGGTGAAGCTTCGATGCCGATTCCAGAATCTGTAAAAGTAACATTTAAAGGGAGTATGAAACAGCACATGGATTTCCGTGATGTGGTTCATGCGACACAATCTCAGATGTTACAGCAATTTGGTGGAGAGAATGTATTCCAAGGTAGAATCATCGAGGTTCATATCGGTACACTACTTGCCGATCAGGCGTTTACATTTACGGATTGGACTGCAGAAATGAAAGCAAAAGCTTCGATCTGTATTTCCCAAGATGAGACGCTAATTCAATCACTAGAAATTGCTAAGAGCCGTATCCAAATCATGATTGATAAGGGTATGGAAAATAAAAATCAAGTATTACAAGGATTAATCGATAAAGCTAACAAACGTATCGAGGAAATTAAAACGGGTGTAAAACCTGCTTTGACTCCAGATGCAAATGCAAAATATTATGCTGAAGTGGTGATCGATCTTGATATTATTGATGAACCGATGATTGCTGATCCTGATGTCAACAATGTGGACGTTTCAAAACGTTATACGCATGATGCTATTAGAGAGCTTTCTTACTATGGCGGTGACAAAAAAGTGGATTTAGGTTTTGTAGGTTCTTGTATGGTACACAAAGACGATTTAAAAATCGTTTCTCAAATGCTGAAGAACGTCGAGAAACAACTTGGTGTTGTTAAGTTTAATGCACCATTGGTTGTTGCAGCTCCTACTTACAACATCATAGATGAATTGAAAGCAGAAGGCGACTGGGAATATTTGCAGAAATATTCTGGTTTTGAATTCAGTGATATTTTACCAAAAAGTACAGCACGTACTGAGTACGAAAATATCATGTATTTAGAGCGTCCAGGGTGTAATCTATGTATGGGTAACCAAGAAAAAGCAGCAAAAGGTGATACGGTAATGGCTACTTCTACTCGTCTTTTCCAAGGTCGTGTAGTGGAAGATCGAGATGGTAAAAAAGGTGAATCTTTATTAGCCTCTACTCCAGTGGTTGTGCTTTCTGCTATCTTAGGTAGAATTCCAAATATGCAAGAGTATAAAGCTGCTGTTGAAGGTATCAACTTAACCAAATTTTCGCCTATTTCGACAAAATAGAAACTAATACTGGAGTTTGAGTAAATAACTTATATAAGTATCATAAAATTAGAAATATATGGCTTTTGATATAGAAATGATTAAAAAGGTATATAACCGTTATGAGGAGCGTGTAAACGCTGCTCGTAGCTTGGTTAATAAACCTTTAACCCTATCTGAGAAAATTTTATATACTCACTTATGGGATGGAAATGCAACTGAAACATACGATAGAGGTGTATCTTATGTTGATTTTGCTCCAGATCGTGTAGCAATGCAAGATGCGACTGCACAAATGGCACTATTGCAATTTATGCAAGCGGGTCGTCCTCAAGCGGCTGTTCCATCAACAGTACACTGTGATCACTTGATTCAAGCGAAAGAAGGTGCTCAAGTAGATTTGCAAAGAGCGAATACAGAATCAAAAGAAGTATTTAATTTTTTAGGTTCTGTCGCAAATAAATATGGTATCGGTTTCTGGAAACCAGGAGCGGGTATTATTCACCAAGTCGTTTTAGAAAACTATGCTTTCCCTGGCGGTATGATGATCGGTACAGATTCACATACGGTTAATGCTGGTGGTCTAGGTATGTTGGCTATTGGGGTTGGTGGTGCAGATGCATGTGATGTCATGGCTGGTCTACCTTGGGAACTTAAATTTCCTAAATTGATCGGTGTTAAATTAACAGGTAAATTAAGTGGCTGGACTTCGCCTAAAGATGTGATCTTAAAAGTTGCGGGTATCTTAACTGTAAAAGGTGGTACTGGTGCTGTTGTAGAATATTTCGGTGAGGGTGCTCAATCTATGTCTTGTACGGGTAAAGGTACAATCTGTAATATGGGTGCTGAAATTGGTGCAACGACCTCTACATTTGGATATGATGAGTCGATGGAGCGTTATTTACGTGCTACTGGTCGTGCTGATGTAGCTGATGCGGCAAATACTGTTAAGGAGCACTTAACTGCCGATGCTGAAGTATACGCAAACCCAGAATTATATTTTGATCAACTTATTGAGATTAATTTATCTGAACTCGAGCCTTCATTAAATGGTCCTTTTACACCAGATCTATACACACCAGTTTCACGTATGCGTGAAGAGGCTGCTAAAAATGGTTGGCCTACAAAAGTGGAGTGGGGATTGATCGGTTCATGTACCAACTCTTCTTATGAAGATCTGTCACGTGCTGCTTCTATCGCTAAGCAGGCTGTTGATAAAGGTTTGGTGACAAAAGCTGAATTTGGAATCAACCCAGGTTCTGAGCAAGTACGTTATACCGCAGATCGTGATGGTTTATTGAAAACTTTTGAAGATCTGAATGCAACCATCTTTACAAATGCTTGCGGTCCATGTATTGGTATGTGGGATCGTGTAGGTGCTGAAAAGCAAGAGAAAAATACAATCGTCCACTCATTCAACCGTAATTTTGCAAAACGTGCGGATGGTAACCCGAATACATTTGCTTTCGTAGCTTCTCCTGAGATCGTTGCAGCAATTGCAATTTCGGGTGATTTGGGCTTCAATCCTTTGACAGACACGTTGACAAATGCTAACGGTGAGCAGGTTAAGCTGGATCCTCCTACGGGTGATGAATTGCCTGAAAAAGGATTTGCAGTAGAGGATGCTGGATATCAAGCTCCTGCTGAAGATGGTTCTGCTGTCGCAATTGATGTAGATCCTAATTCTGACCGTCTGCAATTGTTAGAGCCTTTTGCTGCTTGGGAAGGTACTGACCTGAAAGGTTTAAGATTATTGATTAAGGCTAAAGGTAAATGTACTACTGACCATATTTCTATGGCTGGCCCTTGGTTGAAATACCGTGGTCATCTGGATAATATCTCCAACAATATGTTGATCGGCGCTGTTAATTACTTCAATGAAAAAACAGATTCGGTTAAAAATCAATTGACTGGTGAATATGGTCCTGTTCCTGCGACACAACGTGCTTATAAAGCTGCTGGTATCGGATCGATCGTAGTTGGTGACGAAAACTATGGAGAAGGTTCTTCTCGAGAGCATGCTGCTATGGAGCCTCGTCACTTGGGCGTTCGTGCGGTGTTGGTGAAATCTTTTGCTCGTATCCATGAGACGAACTTGAAGAAACAAGGCATGTTAGGTTTGACTTTTGCTGATAAGGATGATTATGATAAGATCCAAGAGGACGATGTAATCGACATCTTAGGATTGACAACTTTTACTCCTGGACAGCCACTTACTCTGGTCCTTCACCACGCGGACGGAACGGAAGATCAAATTTTAGCAAACCACACTTACAATGCTCAACAAATTGAGTGGTTTAAAGAGGGTGGTGCTTTGAACATTATTCGTAAAAATCAAGTAAAATAAAGTAATTATTTTGCTTATCTAAATATAACCCGGTACTTTTGTGCCGGGTTTTTTATTGACAAACAATATGAATAAATTTTTATTGGCCTTAAGTGTGCTAACAGTGTCTGCTTCTTCTTTATTTGCACAAGATCATAGTAGTGAATTACCTGCAAAACCAATTGCTAAAAGTATATTCAATCCGAAATATTCGCGTACGGAAAGCAACAAAGGCAAGTTTTATTTTCACTGGGGATATAACTTTTCATCTTATGCCAAAAGTGATATTCGGTTTAAGGGTACGGGATATGATTTTACTTTGTTGGATGTAAAAGCATCGGATAGACCGACTAAATTGTCGATGACCTATATTAACCCTGCTACAATTTCTATCCCTCAATTCAATTTCCATTTTGGGTATTTTATCAAAGATAATTATTCGATATCATTGGGCTGGGACCATATGAAATATGTGGTGGATATTCCACAGACGGTACGAATTAAGGGACATATCAGTCCTGAAATTTCTGAACCTGGCATTCCAACTGGTGGTATGGCCGGAACTTACAATGGTGAGCAGGTTACTTTAGTGGATTCGGTACTGAAATTTGAACATACAGATGGATATAATTTTGCTTCTGTTGCCTTGGAAAGACATGACGATATCTGGGTTTCTAGAACGGGAAAATCTTATTTGTCAATGGAAACTGGTGCTGAACTTGGACTGCTAGTGCCAAGAACTGATGTTCGATTATTTGGAGTAGGAGAGAATAACTTTTGGAATATTGCTGGTTATGGTGCTGCTGCAAAAGTTGGTTTGCAATATCACTTTTTGAAGTGGATGTATTTGCAAACAAGTTTTAAAACCGGGTGGACAGATCTTAATAATATCCGTACTACGGGGAGAAACAATATTGATAAGGCAAGTCAGTCGATATGGTTCTTTGAGAACTATTGGGTGCTTGGTTTCAAATTCTAAATTTTAAAAGCGGATGATTGTCATCCGCTTTTTTTACATTAAATATCTGAAAGCTGAAAACTTTCTTTTAGTCTTATTCCTTTTTCTGTATGCTGTAAAGTACAACAAGCATTGACCGCATCATGTTCTAAGAAAAGGATGTATTCTCGATCTACTATCTCTTGCCAGTAGTTATTCCTTTCTTCCATGGTAGTGAGCGGTCTTATGTCATAGCTCATGACGTAGGGAAGGGGAATATGTCCTACCGAAGGAAGTAAATCTGCCATATACAAGATTGTTTTATTTTTATATTGAATTTGGGGCAACATCATGGATTCGGTATGTCCGTGAGCATACCTGATGTGAATATTTGGACCAAATGGGCTGCTCTCTTTTTCAATAAATTTTAGTTGACCACTTTCTTGTATAGGTATTATATTTTCCTCCAAAAAAGAAGCCTTTTCTCTTGGATTTGGATGAATCGCCCAATCCCAATGTGCTGCATTGCTCCAATAATTAGCATTAGTAAATGAAGGACGTAATTTATCTCCTTGACGTGCAATGGCGCCACCACAATGATCAAAATGCAGGTGTGTCAAGATTACATCCGTGATATCTTCTCTATTGAAACCATGTTTTGCTAATGATTTATCTATGCTATTGTCTCCATGTATATAATAGTGTCCAAAAAATTTTTCGGATTGCTTATCTCCGAGTCCAGTATCGACCAGTATCAACTTTGCACCATCTTCTATCAAGAGTAAACGATTGGTCCATGTACACATATTATTCGAATCGGCAGGATTTGTTTTATGCCATATTGATTTGGGTACTACTCCGAACATAGCTCCGCCATCTAATTTGAAGTTTTGAGTTTCAATCGTATATAACTGCATAATTTTTTCTTTTTATGTATCTTATACGAATATACTAGTTTTGATCAGTAAAATAGAGGCATCAATGACAAGATCGTATAACGATTAATTTTCAATCATTTCTTGATAAATCAATTGGATACAATCCTTTAAAAATGGATTGAAATTGGTGTACTCGGGGACACGGCAACCATTGGTGATGACTACTATTCCAAATTTTGCTCGGGGATCAAAAAACATAGCGCTATAAAGACCGTATGCAGAACCTGTATGTCCGATCAACGTTTTATGCGGAACTAATTGGTCAGTTGACCTGAGTGCTAGTCCATAGCCTTCATCAGGTGTAATGGGGGTCTGCATGATTTTTGAACTGCTTTTTTTGATGATTTGCTGACCATTAAATCCTTTACCATAATTCATGTGCATACCCATATACTTCGCTAGATCAACGGCTGAAATTTTCATTCCTCCAGTAGGAGAGAAGACGGGAGTGGAATGGCCTAAAGTGTAATTTTTGATTTCTAATGATCGCGGATTATAGGCACTGGTTTGGGGACGGAATCCACTTTTATCACGGTCATATTCATAAAGTGTGACAAACTTGTTTTTATCTAAGGAGTCAACACAATAACCTGCATACAATTGCAAAGGATCTAGGATATGTTCTTTGATATATAAATCAAATCTTTGTCCGGATAAACGTTCAATCACTGCTCCAATCATATTAAAATTGAGGTTGCAGTATGCATATTTTGTCCCTGGCTCATAGTTGCTATACGAGTTTATGTATTGATCTGAATGCGTAGGATTGATGACTTCTAAGTCAAAGTATCCATTTTTATCATTGATACTTGAGGTATGCGAAAGTATCATTCGTAATGTAATTTTCGTATTTGGAAAATTAGGGTTTCTAATTTTGAATCCAATCAAATCACTGAAATCATCATCCAGGTGACATTTCTTTTGCTCGATCAATTGCATAATGGCTGTTGCCGAAAATGATTTGGAAATTGATGCTATTCTAAATATATCATCATTTTGTAAGGCTTGATTCTCTTCTATGTTTTTAAGTCCGTAGGAATTCGAAAATATTAATTTATTGTTTTTTATGACAGCAACTGATAGGCCAATAGCCTGATATTTTTGCATGATATCGGTTATTTTTTTATCAATAACAGTTGGTTGAGCTCGGCTTATTTGACTGCAACAGAAGGCTCCGAGTATAAGAATGAATAAGAATTTTTTCATGATTTATGGATTAGTATCGAAAGGTATAAATAATTAATAAATATAGTTGCATTAGTTTGCATTTTTATGTAGTCTTATTGCATACTCTAGCTGTATTTTCTTTTCTTCTTTTATGTTGGTTTGCTCACTTTTTTTTTAAAATCTTTTGTCAAACAGATGAAAAGTCTATTTGAATTTTGTTTTAAAAAATAGTATCAACATGTTGTTTTTAAGGTGATTGTGTGTTTGTTTTTGGTTTCAAAATAATTTTATATTTATTTAAAATAAATCTAAATAGATTGAAAAAAAGATTGTAAGTTTGCATCCGAAATAAAATTTATCTTATTATCATACACTATGAAAAAGTCATTTCTCAGCTTAGTATTAAGCTTAGGATTAGTCGGGGGGATACAATTAGAAGGAATTGCGCAGCACAGTGGAATTCACGGAAAACTAAAAAATAAATCTGGGGCTCCAATTGAAGCTGCGACGATAATTGTTAAAGAATTAGGGAAGTCAACAGCAACTGATCGCAATGGATCATTTTCTTTTTCTTCGTTACCTGATGGATCTTATACTATCATCGTTAAAAGTTTGGGTAATGTCATTGACGAAGAGCGTATAAAAGTTGTCAATGGTAGTTCGCAACCTATCAACTTGGTAGGGGATAGCAGCGATTCGAAATTGGATATCGTGGACATTCGCGGGTATAATTCACATAATAATCAGACAGTCAGTGTTGGGAAAGCTGGAATTGCTGATAAAGATCTACCACAGAGTGTTCAGATTATAAACGAGCAGGTGATCAGAGATCAGCAAGTGAATCGGCTTAGTGATGCCTTAAAAAATGCCAATGGAATAGCCATGGGAGCAAATAGGGGTGGTGTTAATGAAAATTTCTATGCACGTGGTTATAGTCTTGGTGCAAATAATATCTTTAAAAATGGGGCACGTACCAATAATGGAGGCTCTATTGAGGCCAGTACATTGGAGTCTGTGGAGATTTTGAAGGGAAGTGCTGCATTGCTATATGGTGGTGTTACCGGTGGTGCTGTTGTCAATTTAGTGACCAAAAAGCCGAAATTTGAGTATGGTGGAGAGGCTTCGGTACGTGTCGGTAGTTATGATTTTTATAAACCGACAGTTGATGTGTATGGACCTATATCCGATAAATTAGCTTTCCGTGTGATCGGTACTTATGAAAAATCTGGCAGCTTCAGGGATCATGTCACTTCTGAAAGGTTATATGTAAATCCTTCTATTTTATATAAAATCAATGATCGTACGGATATCAACTTGATGTTTGACTATCTAAAAAGTGATTATACACCTGATTTTGGTATTGGATCAGTGGATGGAAAGCTTAACAAAGATGTAGGTCGTCATACCTTTTTAAATACGCTTTGGGCATATAATAAAACAAATACGAGTAATGGTCAGATTAATTTGAATCATCAATTTAATGATAACTGGAAGTTAAATGCAATAGCGAGTTACCAAAGCTATGGCCGTGATTATTATGGCTCAGATAGAATTCAAGCTGCTGCCAATGGTATTGCTGCTCGAAATCTGACGCGCTCAAAATCGGATGAGCTTACTTTCAATCAGCAGTTAAATTTGACTGGTACGGTAAATACAGGTGGCATTAAGCATAAAATTTTGGTAGGTGCTGATGCTGATCAGTCCAATACAAAGGCCTATGCATATCGTATTGATAATACTTTAAATATCAAGACAGTCACTTACGATCAAAAAGGATTGCCTGTCATCATGCCAGGATCTGTTTACGATAATATAAATGTTTTTGATCCGGCATCAACAGTATATACTTATATTCCTAGTCATTTTGAAAATAATCTAGCAAATCCTAAAGTTACAGTTCCTGCAGTGATGCAGACTGGGGTTAGAACAGATATGCCAGGAGCAGAATATTTAACCAGAACAACGACTAATATCTACCGTTATGGTGTGTTTTTACAAGATCTGATTGAGGTTACAGACAAATTTAAGGTACTTGCGGGTTTACGATATACATACCAAAGAACGCCTTATGCTGAAAAATATACCTATGCTACTGATGTAACTGAAGATGTTAAAAATTTGGATGCTAACCAAAAGGAATTGGGCGCAAAAGTTGATCAAGCTTGGTCTCCAAAATTTGGATTGATCTTCCAACCGATCCCAACTTCGAGTATTTATGTGACTTACGCGAATAACTTTACATCCAATGCGGGCTATGATGTGGATTATAGACCAATGGGCCCTTCGACTATAGATCAGTACGAGGCAGGTATTAAAAACGATTTTTTCAACGGACGTTTGACTGCGAATGCATCGGTATACCGCATCAACAACAACAGATTTGCACAGCAATTGTTGGTTAAACCTGATGGAACAAGTAACGGAGATACTAATATGAAAGAGTTTTCTGGTAAAACGGCTTCGGATGGTGTTGAGCTTGATGTAACGGGTTCTATATTGCCAGGATTGGACATCTTAGCTGGATATTCATATAACTATATGCGTTATACAGAGACGAGTCCTATAACAGAAATTACTACTGTTGTCAATGGTAGTCCAAAGGTTACTGAGGTTTCTGGTAATCAGGAAGATGTTCGTTTGGTCGGTACAACTGCACATACTGCTAATGGAACGATCTTCTATACTTTGCAACATGGTGGTGCTAAAGGATTAAAATTGGGCGTATCGGCATTTTATACAGGAAGAAGAAATGCAGGCTGGAATAATACGAAAATCAATGTGAGAGATGGTCTAGACCGCTTAATTACTGTCAGTCCTTTTACAACAGTAGATATCTCTGCTGGTTATACGTATAAAAAATGGAGTATTTTAGCTAAAATGTCTAATGTTAATAATGCTTTCAATTATTATATTCATGAAAATTACAGTGTGAACCCGATTCCACCAAGAAGTTTTATGACCACATTGACGTATAAATTTTAAATGTTTAGTTTGTTTATAGTTTATGTTAAAAGGGCCTCCATGGAGACCCTTTTTATATTGAATAGTATGTGATATACGTATTTTAAAGTTTACTGATTTTTTCAAGAAGATCTACAAGTCGGTTTGAATAACCGAATTCATTATCATACCATCCCACAACTTTAACCAGCCCGCCTACAATAGATGTTAATTGTGAATCAAATACACAGGAATAGGGATTGTTGATAATATCAACAGAGACTATTGGGTCTTCTGTGTAATAGAGTACATTTTTCAATTCACCTTCTGCAGCTTCTTTAAATTTTGCATTGATTTCTGTTACTGTCGGTTGATGTATCAACGTACAGGTGAAATCTGTCAAAGAGCCATTTAGGACAGGGACACGTATACCAGCACCACCTAATTTTCCTTCTAAATGAGTAAAAACGTTGGTAATTGCCTTAGCTGCACCAGTTGTGGTTGGAATAATAGAAGATGATGCTGCTCGTGCTCTACGAAGATCACGATGGGGGGCATCATGCAGATTTTGATCACCTGTCATGGAATGGACCGTCGTGATATACCCGTCCTTGATACCCCAGTTTTCATCTAATATTTTGACCAGCGGAGCAACATTGTTTGTCGTGCAGGATGCATTGGAGAGTATAGGTACGTTTAAATCAAATTCTTTATCATTAATACCTAATACAATTGTCGGTACATCTTTATCAGAGGATGGTGCTGAAATGATTACTTTCTTGGCACCGGCTAGTACATGTAAATTTGCTTTTTCTTTACTAGTAAAATGACCTGTTGACTCCAATACGACATCAATATCTAAAATCTTCCAAGGAAGATTTTGCGGATTTTTTTCATTGGTTACCAAAATCCGTTGATCATTGATAATAAGGTGATGCTCATCAAAATCGACTGTACCTAAGAATGGCCCGTGAACTGAATCATACTTGAAAAGATGAGCTAATGTTTTTGTATCTGTAAGATCATTGATCGCAACAACTTTTAAATCATCTAATCCGCGAAGTAAAATGTTACGTAAAGTATTCCTTCCAATACGTCCAAACCCATTTATAGCAATATGCATAATTGACTACTATTTATGAAATTCGGCAATTGCCTCATTTACATTTTTGTCACCTTCCCACTGCGCCTTTAACTGACCATCAGCACCATAAACATAATTAGCTGGAAACTGCTCTGGAACATGTATTTTTTGAATAAACTCTTGGTTCTTGTCTACTAAAATTTCAACATTTTCCATCTTGGATAGTTTTGGAGCGAAGTTGTCGAAAAATCCCAATACTAATGCCGGATCATTCATGGAAACGTAATAGATATTGATATCTTTGAGTCTCTCTCTATTTTTTTCCAATTCTGTAGCTTCCTGTTGGCAATGGCTACATCCTGGATCAAATAAGATAAATACGGTGTTTTTATCTTTTGATACATCTGATTTTGTAACTTTAATTCCGGATTTTAACTGATAGAAAGTGAAATCTGGAAGCATTTTAGCGGCTTCTTTTGCCATGGCAGCAGGAGCTGCTTCATGAGCACTGTGATCGTGTGCACTATGGTCGTGACCATCATGTTCGTCATGAGCTTCAGTTTTTGTTGCTTCTTGGGTTTTGTTATTTGAATTGCAGGAGAAAAGCATAGATGCTGTTAAAATTCCTGATATGCCTAATATTAATTTTTTATTCATGGTAATGGTATCAATTATCTATCAAAACTATAAAAAATATTGAATTTAAATTTTAAAAATGCTCATAATGACATTGTACTGTATATCTAGATCCGTTTAGGTGATGATATTACGATCGTTGTCCAAGTTTTTTAAGGATGTTGATTCGATAATTGCTGGTTGTCCTTTGCCATATTCGTTGTTATATACTTTTAGTAATACACGTACAGAAGAAATGATCAACGGTCCAAATATAAGTCCGAGCATCCCGAATAGGTTTAACCCCAATAAAACACCAAATACGGTAATTAATGGTGGTACATCGCCTAATTTTCTTAGAATGGTGAAACGAAGCACATTATCAATACCGCCAATTAATATAAATCCATATAGAGCAAGTCCAATCGCATTGCCGGTAGATCCTATTGCGAGTAGATAGATCGCTGTAGGGACATATACAGTCATGGTACCCAATACGGGTATAATGGTCGAAATAGCTGTGACGATGCCTAGCAAAATGGGGCTATCGACTCCAAAAATCCAATAACCGATACCGGCTACGATCCCCTGACAGATGCCTAGAATCGGAATTCCGATTGCATTTGAACGGACCATCATACTTATTTCATTCCAAAGTTCAGTTTTACTTTGTTGTGAAAAAGGGATCGCATGCCCAATTGTTGATTCCATCTCCTTACTATAGTACTGCATGAAATAAAGTACAAATAAAGCAACAATGATATTAACGACGGTTTCTGCAACCGAATTCAGCACATTGGGGATGTATTTTGCCAATCTTTGGAGCGAATTGAGAATAGCTTCATCTGATAAATCTATATTTTTTAATACCGGTTTATTGTGCATGTAGTCTTTTACAGAATCAAATTTCGAAAGAATGTCTTTTTGATTGACAATAAGTTGTTCAAGCTGCGGTATTAAGTAATTGATCAATCCCCACAGCGGGAAAACGATAAAGATGACAGAGAGACTGATTAGAAAAATACTTGCTGCTGATTTGTTCCATCTTTTTTTCTCTGTCAGTGTATGGTATATATTTCTAAATAAGATGTAAAGTGTTATTGCACCTAAAAAGCCCGGTAAATAATAGGATAAATTTGTGAAAATTAATATACAGATCAATAAAATGATCGTTATCAACATGATTTGGTTAATCGAATTGTTGTTTATTTGTTTATACTTCATGGTCGGCTCCTCAGAATAAGTAAATATTAAGTACTTTATTTGCTAAACTAAGATAAATTTGTTTTACCTAATTGCATATAATATAAAACAAATTTATCGATATCTCTGCTACGGTAAACATTATTTTATATGGGAAATATATTAAATATTATTGAGCAATTTTTTGAAAGAAATAAAAAAAGCTAGCTTTAAAGTATAGCTAGCTTAATTGAATCAAATTTCGTAGAGTTCCAGAGGCAATCCATCTGGATCTTCAAAAAATGTAAATTTTTTATGTGTCCACTCGTCTATACGAATAGGTTCTACAGCAATTTGCAACTTTTTTAAGAACTGAACTTCTTTTTCAATATCCGATACGGCAAAGGCGAGGTGCCTCAAACCTACAGCTTCGGGTTTAGAAATTCGTTGAGGTGGGTGTGTAAATGAAAACAATTCGATAATATAGCTGTCGTTCAAAGCCAAGTCTAATTTGTATGAATTTCGACCCTCGCGATATACTTCCTGAATAATAGTCAATCCCAATATATCTGTATAGAACTTTTTAGATCGCTCATAATCACTACAAATGATCGCGATGTGATGTACTTGCTGTAAATTTAGTGGCATATTGTTTTATTTAGCACGTTCATATTGTGATGGCCAATCTATTTTATCTCCTAAGACTTCTGCAAAATGAAATGGAAGATGTGGGTTTTTTAAAAAAGCGCGCGCTATCATGATGATATCTGCTTTATTATCTTGTAGGATCTGTTCAGCATGAACGGCTTCTTTTATAAGTCCGACAGTGGCTGTTGTGATGCCTGTTTCTTTCTTTATTGCTTCGGCAAACGGAAGTTGATAATCGGGCTGAGCATTTATTTTTTGATATACAACCGCCCCTCCTGTAGAGACGTCTATCACTTCCACGCCGCATTTTTTTAATTCATGTGCAAGCGCGATAGATTGTTCCAAGTCCCAACCATCGGCAGCCCAATCTGTGGCGGAGATTCTGACCCATAGCGATTGTGAGGTAAGCTCCTGTTGGATTGCATCAATGATCTCCAATAAAAATAATATTCTATTTTGAAATGAACCTCCATATTGATCTGTTCTGATATTGGACAGTGGGGATAGGAATTGATGTATAAGATAACCATGTGCTGCATGAATCTCGATAATATCGTAACCGGCTTGAACAGCTCTTCGAGCAGCGATTTTAAAGTCAGCGATTGTCTCTTTAATTTCGTCAATAGATAGTGGTAGGGGAGCAACTTCTTTTTCTGGTCTAAATGCTAAAGCTGAGGGTGCGACTGTTTGCCATCCATTTTCTGCCTCAGGTGAAATTTGATAATGATTTTCCCAAGGTTTTCCCGTACTAGCTTTACGGCCCGCATGTGCTAATTGAATGCCTGGAATGGCATTATGCTCTTTGATAAAGGTCGTGATTTCTTTAAATTTTTCGATGTGTTCATCTTTCCAAATACCCAAATCTCCAGCGCTGATTCTACCTTCTGGAGTTACCGCTGTGGCTTCTTGGATAATTGCGGCGGCGCCACCTGTCGCAAACTGGCCCAAGTGTACGAGATGCCAATTGTTGGCAAAACCATCAATAGCAGAATATTGACACATTGGAGAAACCACTAGCCTGTTTTTAAGTGTGATATGCTTGAGGTCTAATTTTGAAAATAAAATACTCATATACGAAAGAAATTAAAAATGAAATAAAAAAAGGAGCATGCGCTCCTTTAATTTTTATGATGGATTTGTGGACCATAAAGATGCAGATTTTAACATCGCTCTTCTTGGTAATTTCAAATTTGCAATAATCAATTCTGCAAAATCTTCAGGTTGTAATACCGATTCAGGATTTCCGTCTGTCAAACCTAATTCTTTGGACATATCCGATGCAATGGTACTAGGCATCAAGGTGCATACTCGAATATTGTGTTTACGAACTTCGCGCATAAGCGAATCTGCCATGCCAATAACAGCAAATTTAGATGCACTATAGGCAGATGTCGTTGGCGCTCCATTCAATCCTGCTGTGGATGAAACAAAGATAATATCTCCTTCATTTTTTTGGATTAATTGTGGAAGTATTGCCTTTGTGACGTAGTAACTACCCAATACATTGGTATTGATTATATCTGTCCATGTATCCGGGCTCATCTCCATCAAAGAACCAAATGAAGCTATACCAGCATTGTTAATCACAATATCAAACTGTCCAAATGATTGGTTTAATTGTTCAATCGCTTGCTGTACAGCGGTTAAGTTTGAAATATCAAAAACAGCATATGTAGCCGTTACACCCAGATCTTTTAATTCGTTAACCGTCAATTTTAATTGCTCTTCATTGCGCCCTGTGATGGCAACATGTACCCCTTCTTTTGCCAATGCAAGGGCCGTTGCTTTGCCTAATCCACGAGCACCACCTGTAACCAGTGCTTTTTTTCCAGCTATATTTTCCATGTTTTAAAGGTAGCTATTCGAGTTAAGCTTAATGTCAATAGAATTTAAAATTTTATAAATTGTCCTCCAATATATGCGCAATAATGGGATAGGTGTTTTGTTTCACTTTCTTTAGGTTTCTTGCATCTAGCCATTCAGCCTGTGTGATATCTTCTTCCAGTTGTGGTACTAGCTTAGGGACTTTATTGACCCCCATTTCATACCAGTTTGTTTGTTTCAAAACAAATTCGCCATTTCTCAGATAATACGTATGATAGGAGGTCTGTATTTTTTTTCCGAGATAATCTATTTTTAAACCACACTCTTCTTCTACTTCTCTTACTGCAGCTTCTCTCATTTTTTCATGGCTTTCAACTTTACCTTTTGGAAGGTCCCATTTACCAAGTCTAAAAATGAATAAATAGTCTCCTTCGCCGTTTTTAACTAAACCGCCAGCCGCTTTTATAATTTTATGTTTTTCTTTTATTTTTTGAAAAACCGATTCACAATCCTTGTGTATATATAAAAATGATCTAGGAATGTCATTTTGTTCAGATAATTTAAAAAGTTTTTCAAGTTCAATATCTTGAACATCAATTGTTTGAGGGTTTTTAATGCCCGTAGGAACGAAATCTGCCAAAATTAGCACAGATTGGTTCATATAAATTTTATAAATTTGCGACATGAATAATTTAAATGAGGTTGAACAAAAAGTTGCTGAATCCTTATTGCAAATTAAAGCAATAAAATTGCAACCTAAAAACCCTTTTACTTGGGCATCGGGTTGGAAGTCTCCAATTTATTGTGATAATCGTATTACTTTATCGTATCCAGCAATCCGTACGTATATTCGTCAGAAGCTTTCAAAGTTGATTCAAGAAGAATTTGGATCTGTGGATATGATTTCTGGTGTCGCTACTGCAGGTATCCCACAGGGTGTTTTAGTTGCTCAAGATTTGGGTTTACCATTTTCTTATGTGAGAAGTAGTGCTAAAGATCACGGTCGTCAAAATATGATTGAAGGTGAGGTTGTTAGCGGTCAGCGTGTTGTTGTTGTTGAAGATTTAGTTTCTACAGGTAAAAGTAGTTTGGTAGCTGTAAAAGCGCTGCGTGAAGCGGGATGTAATGTAGTAGGTCTAGTCTCTATATTTACGTACGGTCTTGACGAGGCTACGAAGAATTTTGCTGATGCAAAATGTACCTTCCACAGTCTTTGTGATTACAATTCCCTTATTCAAGTGGCGGCAGAAAATGGTTTTATTTTTGAAGAAGATGTCGAGCTATTGAAAGATTGGAGAAAAAATCCATCGACTTGGTCAACGACAGTTTAATAAATAAAGAAAATTTTTATGACAACGATTCAGAATAATGTAACGATTGATAAGTCAGTTCAAGAGGTTTTTACTTTTTTAACAGATTTAAATAATCATGAGCAATTGATGCCTGAAAACATTTATAATTGGTCTTCCACTGCTGATGAGGCACGCTTTACAATCCAAAATATGGCTAAATTGGTCTTGAAAGTTGAGGAACGTATCGTAGACCAAGAAATAAAGTTAGTGCCAGCAGAAAAAGCTCCTTTTGATGTTACATTAAAGTGGACTTTGTCAGCAATAGCAGCTGATGCAACAATAGCAACATTTACGATTGATGCTGATCTGAATATGATGATGAAAATGATCGCATCTGGTCCATTGCAAAAATTAGCTGATTTTCAAGTGAATAAATTGAAAGAGATTTTAGGATAATCTATCCCTATGTTATCCTGTAAATTTTCAGTCTATAAAGAAATGTCTTCCAATTTGGAAGACATTTTGAGTTTATAGTAATATGTTTATGCAAGTCTTTCGTGTACTATTTTCCAATTCACAACATTCCACCAGTTTTTGATATAGTCGGCTCTTTTATTTTGATAGTGTAGGTAATAGGCATGTTCCCATACATCAAGAGCCAAAACAGGAATTCCTCTTTGATCTACTACATCCATCAATGGATTGTCTTGATTGGCTGTAGATGTAATTTTTAATTTACCAGATTCGTCTAAGATCAACCATGCCCATCCAGAACCAAATCTCGAAGTTGCAGCCGTTGCAAACTGTTCTTTGAATTTTTCCATGCTTCCGAAAGATGAAGTAATCAGTTGCATTGTTTTCTCAGAAGGTCCCGTCTGCTTTGCGGATAAATTTTCCCAAAAGAAATTGTGATTCCATGCTCCCCCAGCATTATTTCGAGCCTTAGCAGAATATTTAGAAATATTTGCTAGTAATTGTTCTTCTGATGATTCCGAAATGTTTTCTGCAACGATCGCTTCATTGATCGCTTTGATATATGCAGCATGATGCTTTGTGTAATGGATTTCCATTGTTAACGCATCAATATTTGGCTCCAGATCGGAATACGCGTACGGTAATTTGATTTGACTAAAAGAAAGAGGAGCGGCTTGATTACGTGCAGGTTCGGCTTGTGCTAAATTAGTTAAAACACTGCCCGATACAGCGACAGCCAATGTTGCCTTAGCGGTGTTGTGAAGGAAATTTCTACGTGTTTGCATTCTTTTATTATTAAGTTAATAGTAGTAATATAACGTGTTTTTTTAGTTTTATTATTCTTTATTGCGGGAAATTTTGGAAGAGAACGAGAATGTTACCTAATCATGACTTTTTGCATATTTTATAAAATATAAATATTGTGTTTATCGTCTATTAATGTTAATAAAATTACATTGTAATATAATAACTCAAGTTGTATTAACTTTTATTATTAACTAATTGTGATAAAGTGTTGATGTTATCGATACCACCATTATGAAGGTGGTAATTTTTATGTTGGGCTTTTTGTATATAGTTTCCAATAGTTTAATAAAGCCTAGTGAAATGCTTTTGTTTTAGACTCAGCTTGACTATTTAAATTAAGTTGTATTTTCTACGTATCCTTATTATAAAAGGTAATTATTGCTTAGCTTTTAATTTTTCGCATATTAAAAATATAGCAAATCCAATTATGGAGGGGACTACCCACCATAACTCATATCCGGCTAATGGAACTGATTGTAGCACTTTTTCTGCACCTCGTATATGGATGTTAAATCCTGCTAGCAGATAGATCGTAGAAAATAGGGTAGTTCCTGCTAAAGCTCCTATATAGGGTAATCTGGCCTTTATAAAACGTCCAAAAATCAACACATAAAGTACAAGGGTAATGACAATCGGGTAGATGAATGCTAAAAAAGGATAGGCAATCTGAATAATATATTCTACTCCTGTAATGGCAAGTACTGCTGAAAAAAGACAACAAATAATAACAATCCACTCGTAGGTAATTCGATTATTAAACAACTGACTGAAAAATGTACCGACAGCACAGGTCAATGCAATAGCAGTTGTTAAACAAGCTAATGCTATACTGATCGAAATGGCTAATACGCCATAAGTCCCAAATATTTTATTTGAAATAAACAGGAGTAATTCGGCACGTTTCACATCAGTAGATACGGGATATCCAGATTTAGCTCCTAAAAATATTAAACCACCATATATCAATAGTAGACAAAAGGTGGCAAGACATCCTGCACTCGCGACGATTCTACTTTTATCTTTACGTTTTTCATATCCTTTGGCTTTAGCGGCTGCGATAATGATACTACTAAAAATGACAGAAGCCAACACATCCAATGTTTGGTATCCTTCTATGAAACCAAGCTTAAAGGCCTGCATGGATTCCATCTGTTGTGCGATATTCGGTGATAACGGAAACAAAATTCCCATGATGATCATACCGATCAATAAAATCAAAAGTAACGGTGTCAGAAAATTTCCAATGACATTCACGACTTTGGAAGGGCGGATAGAAAGGATAAAAGTAACCGCAAAAAATAGTATTGAACCCCAGATGGGAGATAGGTTTGGAAATGCAGGCAATAAACCTACTTCAAAAGTAGTTGCGGCTGTTCTCGGAATGGCAATTAATGGTCCTATACCCAACATGATGATAATACCCAGTATAGTGGCTATATGAGGATGAGTTCGATTACCTAAATCTTTGAATGATTCACCTGAATTGATGATTGATAAAACGCCTAATAGAGGAAGTAAAATACCTG
Source organism: Sphingobacterium sp. PCS056 (assembly GCF_023273895.1). Lineage (NCBI taxonomy): Bacteria > Pseudomonadati > Bacteroidota > Sphingobacteriia > Sphingobacteriales > Sphingobacteriaceae > Sphingobacterium > Sphingobacterium sp. PCS056. The sequence goes on from NZ_CP096883.1 coordinate 3,113,409, forward strand.
TGAGCCCAAAACCTACTATTGCCCAATCCCATTGATCCGCCGCATGGAGCCCTATAAAAGGAGGTAGCAGTAAGTTTCCAGCTCCAAAAAACATAGCAAATAAGGCGAATCCTAGTGTCGTAATATCTTTGATTTGTTTCATCAATAGTTAATTATGTCCTTTCAAATAGGTCTGAGCTTCTTATCAACACAAGAGTGTTCATAGTCTGCACGTTGTAGATCTTTGAAATGTAAATAGTATTATCGAACGGCAAATATAGTAGGACTTCCCAATTAAACAAGAAATAAGTAGCGCTGTTTTTAAATAGCTTATTTATATTGGTGACTAGGTTGGGGAAATCAAATGCAGTGTAAGCAATATGCTTGCAGTAGTTTGAACGTCTGTGTTGCTGCGTAAAATGATCAGATCTAAGATTTTTTTTATCTTTCCTAAGTTATGCTGAAATCAATTGATCTCAAAAAATAGATCGAATACCACGGAGATATCATACATCTTACTAAAAATAAGAAAGCATCTTGATTTGTATCAAGATGCTTCGTGCGATTATAAAATTGACTTTTTACGTCTATTTAATAAACTGTTTTATTTTCAATTTGAAAGTCACATCTCTACCCGCAGTAACAAGTTCATTTGCTTTGAAGATGATGACTTCATTTGGATTTTCAGATAATGATGTTCCTTTATACAATAATACATACCGATCAGCAGTAGGATATACAGCATGTGTTGGAGCACCTGCATACACCATCCATGTTGGACCTGTTACTGGTACGTTCATGCTTGTGGCATCTAATCCTAATGATGTTGCTTCTTTAAAATCAAGTTCTTTTAAGTTCGCGATTTTGATATCTTCAATAGCTTTTCCTTTTAAATCAAAATATCCAAATTTATAAGCTGTTGTACTTGGCTTAAGCGTAGTACCGGAAGTCCCTGAGAAATTTATTAGACTTGTTTCGACAGTTTCAGTGCTTTTATCATTTAATAAATCATAAAATACTGTTTTCCCCGAAGCAACAGCAACAGTACCCGTTTTTACTTCTTTTTCTTTGAGAATATTAATATCATGCGATTCCGATTTTAATTGGTATCGTGCATTTCCATCTTTGGCTGTTACTTTATCTGCTTGCATAATGATGACTTCAGTTTGTGCACCACTTGTGATGTCTGCTTTTTTGTAGAATACAATATAACGATCTGCAGTCGGGTATACAGCATGATTATTTTTATAGTCATAAATAATCCAAGTTGGACCGTTTGCCGGTTCTCCTGCAGTGGATGCATCTATAGTTAAAAAATTAGTTTCTTTAACATCCAATTGGTTAAAGTCTGCTGTATTGGTCAACTTAATATCTTTGATACTCGTATTTTTCAAGTCAAAATATCCCATTTGATAACCTTGGTTTCCCAAATCTAAACGAGACCCGTACATGCCTGAAAGTTTAAAAGTATAGGAGCTTTCTGTCGCATCTTCTTGTTTCTTTAAGTCGTAAAATATAGTTTTACCACTTGGTACAGCAACATTAAGTCCTTCAGTTTTGAAAACTTCTTCTTCTTTTGGCTCTTCAACTTTATCTTTTTACAAGCTGTAAATTGAAAAGAGGTCAGTGCAATAGCACTAACACACAGGATAGTTTTTAATTTATGTGATGATTTCATGATTACACGGATTTAAGATTACGAGACAACTGCTTTTGAATTAAAGGTATTGGTAAAGGCATCAAATGTCGCTAATGCAGCATCGATAGCTTCTTGCTCGTCATTTTCGGCAACTTCTGCATTGATTATTGCAGTAAACTCCGCCCATTTTTCCATTGATTGGTCACCATAACCATTAAAAAAGTTAAATCCCGAAGTGATACCTCTATGTTGAAGCATTTTGACAATATGTGGCCCGCCCATGATAGATCCCTCTAGTACATAAAGAGCACCGATAGCTTGGTTTTTTGTGCTGATCGTCGGTAACACAACTTCAGGTAAGTTTTCTAAACTACCACCTAGTTCAATGATATCTTTGGCAACATGTGATGCATTTCTGCGTGTGGCATAGTAAGACGCTAAGCTTGTTGGTAATGCCGCTTCAATGTTTCCTTCTGCAGCATTGAAATAAGCATAGAAATATTTCAATACGTCTGCATAATCTAAGTTATTTTCAATAGCCTTCAATTTAAAAATAACATTTTTTTCTAATTCTTGATGGCCATTTTTTGTGGCTTCTTTGATTTTTAAGTTTAACATGATATTTGCTTATTAATTTTATAAATTACTCGTTTTTAAATTTTTTGTTCCGTCTTCTTGTATAAAATATCGGAAAGTAAAGTAGGGGGCAGGCCAGTAAAGGTCAGTAATCGGCGTAAAATTGTGAATACCCTGATATACACTGATCATTTGCAGCTTAACATATTTCCCATTACTTAAACGGATGACATAGGTGCGGTCAGGCATGGCTTGTACCAAATGACGCTGTATATTATAATCATACCAGCCTGATGACTCGGCATCCATAATAATACCGAATGCATTTATCTTTGAGTTTTCAAATTCAATATCCTCAGGAGCTGAATCGACCTGGTCATATGGCTTTTTAATCAGTACAATGCGGTGTCTTGATGGATTTCCGTAAGCGGGATTATTTTCCATCGTTCCATCATTAATAAAAAGTGTTCCATTGTATTGTCCTGTAAAGGCAAGATCCCAATCTGTTTTTGCAAAGTTCGTGACCGAATCGGTATGATTTTTTAACCAGGTCTGGTTTTGATCTGAAAACCGAAATAGGAAGGTATAAAAGTCTCTTGTTTCTTTGGGGTTTCCGCCACCAACACCAGCTCCAACATAAGCATTTACATCACCAGCAAGATCTTTTATGATCGTACTTTTTCCGTCGGCTAAGATGTCTGGCTCAATGTTGGGTTTAAAACATGAAGTAAACACTGTTGCTATGCAACTATAAAAGAGTATTTTTATGGATAATTTCATCTTTTTACTTTATTAATCTGTAGGATAGGCCAAAGGATACACTTCGACCAATTTGGCCTGGAATTAAATAATTAATATAGTTTCCGAGGTTTTCTCCAGTCACCCGGACAGTTAGAGGAAGTTTGTCAAACTTTTTTTCAATAGTTGCATTATAGAGAATATGCTGATTGACAAATGTGTCAAAACGATCAATAAAATGATTGCCATTTGCATCTGAAAATGCATACTTCCCTCTGTAGTTAGCGCGTGCATTTATTGTCAGATTCCAAGGAGCTTGATAAATTGCACCTACGTTGAATTGATGTCTTGATCTGTTTTCTAAGCCCCAGTAGTCTTTTGATGTTGGTTTAAACGTCTCACCGGTCTTTGGATCTCTTAAGGTATTAAATGGCCAATTCCCTTGCTCTATACTGTCAATAACACTCATATCTTTGGCAATCAGATATTGATAACCTGCATTGATTGTGATTTTTTCTAATACCCGAGTAGAAAGAGATATGTCAAATCCTTTATTGACTGACTTTGGTAAATTTTGATACGAATAAATCGCCATGTTTTGCATACCTGTGGCAACCTGTATACTATTGATTTGATTTTTAAGCTGATGACGAAATACATTGACTTCTACTGTTGTATTCGTTAACGGCTTCCAGGTCAAACCTGCATTGATTGAGGTGTTGTGCTCGGCTTTTAAATTACCATCAAGTTGATTGATGATGTAATTGCGACGTTCAGAAATTTGTCCTGCGGCATCCATTTCATCCAGAGTACTGTTTAAAACTTCATTGCCGATAACGTAGTAATTGGCAGCAGGGTTGTAAAACACCTGATAACGGGTCTTGAAGTCAGGAGCTTTAAATCCTGTTCCTATACCTGTTTTCAAAGCAAGCTGAGGCAGTAATTGATAGGTCACACCTAAACTTGGGTTTAATCGTCCTCCGTAATTGTCTGTCTGATCATAGCGCAATCCTGCAACAACAGTGGTTTTTTCTCCGATTGTTTTATTCGCTTGGGAATATAAAAAGAAGTTCTTCTGATTTTTGTTGTCAAAATTCTCATCAAGATCCATAGCTTCTATAGCGCCACCTAGTCCCATAGTCACATTTAAGCCTTCTGACTGATAAGCAAATTGTTGTTCCAGACGATGGACCATCTGTGTGAAATTGTCTGAGGCCAAATTGGCATTGTTTTGTTGTGCTGTTACTTTATTATCGGATTGATAATGCGATACGTAATAGGTAGAAAGCGATTTCCAGCGCTCATTCCAACGGCTATCGTAGAACAATGAAGCATTGATGTCAGTTTCTTTTTGTTGATCTAGCGTGCTGAAATCTTGTCCGTAACCACGGTGCATATCGGATTGGCGATAGTTATAACGCCCTGAAGCGCCAATAAAATGCTGATTATCTTTCAATTGATGTCTTACTTTTCCCTGGATGGAAAAAGTTTGGTAGGGTGGGACCGTGGTTCCGCTTGACTGAAATTTTTTGTTTGTATTAAAACCATCCGTACGGTAGTAATTCGTAGAGAGTAAAGCTGTTCCTCTATTTTTATTAAAGGAAGTCTCGCCTTCTAAGGTTGCATCCAATACGTTGAAGCTTCCATAGTTAATATTTGCATGCATTTGAGGAGTTACTTTACCTAAACGGGTGATGATATTGATCGCTCCTCCCAGTGCATCACTCCCATAAAGACAAGAAGAAGCTCCTTTGATAATCTCTATACGTTCTATATTTGTTACCGAAATACGTGATAAGTCAAAGTTACCGGAACTTCTGCCAAGCATAGGCTGTCCGTCAATAAGGATCATGACGTATTCACTAGAGAATCCCTGCAGCTGCACACCTACAGAACGGTTACCACCAGCGGTATTGTTAACAATGGCAATACCTGTCTGTTCTTTTAACACTTCGTCCAAACGTCTACTCCCCATAAGTTCAATTGCCTTCCTGTCGATAATAATAACCGGCATGGCAGAGTTCTTAGGATCAATTAATGTTGGACGGTTTTGAATCTCTTGCGTCACCAATGCTTCATCTAAAACTTGATTCGATTTATGAAGCTGGAAGAGATGTAGCTGCTTATCTTTTGCGATCAACTCAATAGAGCCAGTTAAGGTTTCATATCCAATTGCACTTAAAGTATAAGTATATGTTCCGGCATATAATTTTTTGACAATGAAATTTCCACGATTATCTGTTTTTGTCGTAGATCGGTCTGGTTCGATTAAAATACTAACATCTGCCAACGGTCTTTGTAATTCATCCACAATAAGCCCCTGAAATTGCGCATTCTGTTGTGCAAGCACTGAATTACTTTTCCCGATCAGAAAAAGAAAACTAAATAGCAGGCATAGATAGTGTGTTGTCTTCAAAGTTATTTGTAATAATTCTAAATAATAATGCAAGTATCTCCATAAAATGCCAAAGTTTATTTATGCATTGTGTATTTTGATTTGTGCAAAGCGTATTAATTTTTGTGCAATATGATATTATTTAAATGACATAATGATCCCTGCTGTTTAGTTAATTTATTGCTTATCAGTGTATTTAGGTGATTTATATCTACTCTTGTGTATTAGTGTAAGCGTATTGCAAACAGAACCCTTTATTTGTAATTAGTTTAAATAAGCCCATTTTTGTTCTTCATAAATGAACAAATTATATGAAGAAAATATTAAATAATTTTGCGCTTATCATCATTTTATGGTTTAGCTATACAGTAGCTATAGCACAAGGCAACACGCCAAAAAGAATTGTTTCCTTAAGTGGAAGTTTGACGGAAATTGTTGATGCATTAGGGCTAGGTGCTAATCTAGTGGCTGTTGATGTGACAAGCGATTATCCAAGTTATGTGAAAGAGATTCCCAAAGTGAGCAAAAACAGATCAATTACGGCTGAAGGAATTGCTTCATTTCGTCCAGATATTGTACTAGGTTTTGAAGGAGAGGTCAGTGCGGCTGTATTGGCGCAATTTAAGACCTTGAATATTTCATGTGTTTTGTTTAAACAAGAATTTTCTGAGGCTGGATTAACAGGATTGGTTCGCAAAGTAGGACAAGCTCTAAATGTTACTACAAAAGGAAATCAGGTCGCAGATCAATTATCGAAAGATCTAAAGTCTGCAATTGCGAAGGGGAAATCGAGTAAAGCAACTAAAATGATGTTTGTATATGCACGTGGGGCAGGAGCAATGAGTGTATCTGGTTCAGGAACTGCTGTTGATGCGGTAATCAAGTTAGCCGGTGCTCAAAATGTGATGAAAGGTTTTACGGGATACAAAACATATAACACAGAAGCCTTAGTTCAGGCCAATCCGGAAGTTATTTTGTTATTTGATTTTGGGATGTCCAGTTTAGGAGGAAAAGAAGCTATTTTGAAATTACCAGGTGTTAATTTAACTACAGCAGGTAAAAATAAAAGAGTAATTGCTATGGATGCATCCTTGTTAAATGGTTTCAGTATGCGTTTACCACAGGCGATACAGCAGTTGCACGAAAAATTATTTGGAAAATAGTGCTGTAATGAAAAATACCTTAATTTACACGCTACTCAGCATATTACTTATTATCGTAGTCATATTTTCATTAGGGATGGGATCGATTTCGGTTTCTTTTTGGGAGGTTTGTTCTATACTATTACATAAAACAGGTATTAGGACTTCATCTGGTATTGATGAGCTGACTGTCAATATTCTGGAGCAAATACGATTGCCTAGAATTTTGATGGGAATTGCAGTTGGTGCAGCTTTAGGCATCAGTGGAGCAGCTATACAAGGTATATTTCGAAATCCATTAGCTGAACCGGGATTAATGGGAATTTCTTCCGGAGCTTCTTTTTTTGCTGCACTCGTTATCTCTTTCGAAGGCTTATTACTTCCTTTAATTTCTGCAAGCCTGGGTTATTACGTTCTGGCATTTTCCGCATTTTTAGGTGCGACATTGACAGTGCTTATTGTTTATCGGATTTCCATGAATAATGGGAAATCACATATTGCGACGATGCTCTTGGCCGGTGTTGCTATGAATGCATTTGCGGGAGCCTTAACAGGATTATTGAGTTATTTGGCAACTGAACAACAATTACGGTCCATCACGTTTTGGTCATTGGGTAGTTTGGCGGGAGCATCATGGGAAAATATTAAGGTACTATATCCTTGTGTTTTGGTTTCTTTGGTTATTCTACCTCTTTTTGCCAAACAATTGAACGTTTTTGCTTTAGGAGAGTCTCAAGCCGAAATGATGGGGGTCAATACAAGCCGTTTGAAGATTGTTGTTATTTTATTTTCAACTTTAGCAGTGGGTGCCGCAGTGGCATTTTCTGGTGTGATCAGTTTTGTTGGTTTGTTGGTGCCACATGCTATCCGATTGATCGGTGGTGTTGATAATCGCTATGTGTTGATTGCTTCAAGTATAGCTGGTGCTTTGGTCCTCACACTTGCTGATCTATTGTCGCGAATGATCATACAGCCATTGGAACTTCCGATCGGGGTTATTACTGCTCTATTAGGTACTCCAGTTTTCTTATTTATCCTGATTAGAGACAAGAATAAAATCTAGTTTATGCTACAAGTACAATCACTATCATACGAAATTAAAGGACGTCCTATTTTAAGGGATATTGATATCTCTATTCAAAAAGGCGAATTTTACGCAATTGTAGGGGCAAATGGAGCCGGAAAAACATCGTTGTTGCGTATGTTGGCGTCCGATCTAAAGCCTGCTAAAGGATCGATATGGTTTAAAGGAAAACCGCTCCGTTCTTATTCATTGAAGGAACTGGCTTGTGCAAGAGCTTTTCTGCATCAGTCCAATAGTATGTCCATGGCCTTTACGGTTGAAGAAGTCGTGCGCATGGGGCGCTATCATTTGAAATCTTCTCAGGAGCAACATGAACTGGCTATAGCTGAGTGCATGCGTATCTGTGAAGTCGAACATCTGGGCGATAGAAAAATACAGCAACTGTCGGGAGGCGAGCAGCAACGTGTTCATTTTGCACGGGTATTGGCACAGGTGTGGGATCAGAAGGAGGTTTTGCTATTATTAGATGAACCCGTGGCAAGTATGGATATTCAATTTCAACATCAAACATTAGCCATTGCGAAAGCTTTGACCGCTGTCGGATTTAGTGTTGTTGCCATTCTACATGAATTGAATCTTGTCGCACAGTATGCAGATCGTGTATTGATGCTTAAATCGGGACGGAAATGGTGGGAGGGAACTCCGATGGAAGTGCTCAAGCCTGAAAATATATATGCTATATTTGGTGTACAAACAAAAGTGAGTACGGATATGGCTACGCTGACACCGTCAGTACATATCTGTACAGTACACTATTCGGCACCAAAATTTAATTCAAATTATAAATATGAATTGGCTATGGAATTAAAAGAAAAATACGAAAATTATAAGAGGGAGCATCCTAAGGCAAGGATTTACGACTGTGCAAAAGCATTGAATGTAAGTGAAGCACAGCTTCTATTGACACAGTTATCCGATGATGTGGTGTTACTTAAAGATGATATTTGGGCTATTCTGCAAGAATTGCCCCGTCTTGGTCACGTAATGGCTCTGACACGTAACGACGCATGTGTTCATGAAAGAAAAGGTACATATCCCACGCCTTCCAATGAGGGACATGTCGTCCTATTTCATAATGAGGATATTGACCTACGTGTTTTTATCCAGAATTGGGCCTATGCATTTGCTGTAAAGGTCAATGATCTTTGGAGTATCCAGTTCTTTGATACAGCTGGGTTGGCTGTCCATAAAGTTTATTTGACCAAGGACTCTAATCCGCTTCCGGTGTATGAAGAACTCGTAAATGCGCATCGTGCCACAGAACAAACCTATTTTACAATCAATATTCCTGCAATATTGAGCGACATCTCCATCCCAGATTCGGAGATGGATATCGATAGTTTTCAATCAGATTGGTTAAATATGAAGGATAGTCATGAATTTTTTGGTATCCTACGAAAATACAGTTTACAGCGGACACAAGCGTTACGTTTAGCTCCAGCAGGCTTTGCAGAGCAACTGCCATTGGACCGATTCACGGAGATCTTAAATCAGGCTTCTGAACAGCAAGTTGCGGTAATGGTTTTTGTGAGTAACAAAGGCTGCATTCAAATACATTCGGGGTTAATATCGAGACTTGTAACGATGGATAACTGGTTTAATGTATTGGATCCGCAATTTAATCTGCATCTTAACATGGATGCTATCGATCAAATCTGGCTGGTAAGAAAACCTTCTACGGATGGTATTGTTCATGCACTTGAAGTCTACGACAAGCAGGGAAATCTTATTGTTCAATTTTTTGGAAAGCGAAAACCGGGTGTTCCTGAACTGGAATCTTGGCGTGCGTTGTTGCAGGGTGAAAAGGTCTAAAAGTAAATTAACGGCTTATTTCTGAAGGGAGTAAGCCGTAATATTTTTTAAATGCATGTGTAAAACTAGCCTGATGTTTAAAACCCACAATCGTACTCACCTCATACATGTTTTTGTTTTCATTTAAAATTAGACGCTTTGCTTCTTCCATACGGATACGGGTGATGTAATTGTATATGGTCGTCCCGAAATGTTGTTTAAAGCCATTACGAAGTTTAAATTCATTTAATAGTACTAATTTTGATAATTGCTTGTGTGTCGGTGGATTAACAAAACTATTCCGAAGGATACGTTGTGCTTCTTCCAATTTTTGGACGTCTTCTATCTTTAAAAGATCTGTTAGCTTATCACTGATAAAACTGAATTGCTCAAATTGCAGCATGATTAGTTCCAGTACACGTGCATTGACGAATATCTGTTTCAATTCGTTTTTATTTGTCGTGGTACGGATACTATCAATGATTCCCTTCATTTCTGTGGTAACAAAAAGATCTTCTTCGACAATGGAGATTACTTTTTTTTCCTTCATCTTCTCTTTGAACTCCAAATGTAGCGGCGTATGTATGCTGATCATATTCTGATAGAGTTCTGGCGTCATAATGACCATAAAATATAGAAAGTCCTGGTTGTTCTCAATGGGGTGCTCTTCATACAGCGATGGAATGTAACGAATATTGTGCTTACTGAAAGTAAATCCATGGGCAGATTCCGATTTGCTGAGTATAAATTGACTCACTACAGCTTCGCCCTCTATCTCGGAAATAATATCGACCGGTGCTGATACACGCATATCTGCACAGAGTATAAATAGACCTCTGCTGAGGATCTGATACGTGCTGATATTGATCGGACTTTTATTGATCGCAATATGCTTTTCGGATAAAATGGTATTGATGGAACTGATTTCAGGAAGTTCTTCCCAAAATAGCCATTCATTATGTTGTTTTATCTTTGCCTTTATAATCATACCTAATTACAAATATACATTATTTATAATAAATCTAAATAATTAAATTGTATGATACCCCGAGGTGATAGCATATACATCTAATGTAAAAGTAGTGTGTGATATATCGAATTGGAGCTTTATCAATATTGCTGTGCTAATTAGATGGAGGTAGTTTCATATGTTCTAAGTCTTGTCAAAGTATATTTTTAAGATCTATAGCCTATTGCTATTTATGATTTGATAAAACTCAATGTGAATACTATCTTTGGTTATGCACAAGCTCAGAATTACGAACATCATTCCTCGTGAAAATCATAATGTAACCATAAATTTTGAACCAGTATCAGGGGAGTTTACAACTTATAAGGCTGGTCAATTTTTGACTTTATCTTTTGAATTTGGTAACAGAGAGGTGAGAAGGTCGTATTCTTTCAATAGTTCGCCAGATGTTGATGAACCTTTAAGCATCACCGTAAAACGAGTTGAGAATGGGGAGATTTCCCGTTTTTTGCATCATAAAATTAAACAGGGAGATATCGTGAATGCTCTAGAGCCACAGGGACTATTTACGTATGAGCCTATTAGTGATAAAGAACGGACAGTATTTTTATTTGCTGCAGGTATAGGCATTACACCGTTGTTTTCCATTATGAAAACTGCACTGGTTCGGGAACTTAAGTCTAAAATTGTCTTGATATATAGCAATAGTTCTCCTGAGGTAACGCCTTTCAAAGAAGAACTGCATGAATGGGCGGTAAAATATCCAGATCGTCTTGAGATTATATGGATTTACTCCAACAGTAAAAATCTCATGACAGCACGTTTGAACAGAGATTATATTCTTTCAATTTTGAAAAGTCATTTGCCAATTGACCATCAGGATGTTCTGTTTTACACTTGTGGTCCGGTCATCTATATGGATCTGTGTCGTTTCACTTTACTGGGTATGGGCTTTGAAGAGTCTCAAATCAAGCGTGAGACTTTTTTGCTTCCTGAAAATGAAGAGGACGATGATGATGAATCGGAAAAAGAGATTGATAAAAGCACCTATTCGATTACGTTAAATTTTCAAGGTGAGTGTTATCAGTTGGATATCCCCTATAATAAATCTATTCTGGATGTCGGTTTAGAACATAAAATTAAGCTCCCGTATTCCTGTAAGTCGGGTATGTGCAGTACTTGTATATCAAACTGTTCTCATGGGAAAGTCCGTATGACTTATAATGAAGTGTTGACTGATCGAGAGGTTGAAAGTGGACGTATATTGCTGTGTACGGGACATCCTGTTGAAGCGGATACGGTTATAGATGTATTTTAATATCAATTTTTTCTATATAGTCATATTGTCAGCGATTATATGGATCCTTTATTGGTATTTCAATCTGCAGGCGTATTATCCTAGGTTGGATGATGATGTATTAGTATCAGTTTTATATTGATCAATCTGTATGTTATAAATCAATCGTTTGATCTCATTTATTTTACATTATTTTCAGTAGATTTGATTCAAACCAAATGAATCAAAATAATGAGAAATTTACTTTGGAAGCCTTCTATTGCTTATCAAGAGGAGTCTTCTTTACACCAGTTTAAAGAATTTGTATCTCAGAAACGGCAGCTCAGCATAGACTCCTATCCTATACTATGGGATTGGTCTGTTTCTCATCTAGATGAGTTCTGGGAAGATGTAGCCTTATTTTTTAATGTCATTTTTCATCATCCTTATCAACGGGTTTTTGGGGCATCTGCACAAGGTTTTATCGGTTCGAAATGGTTTGAAGGTGCGACGTTAAATTATGCGGAGCATATTTTCCGTCAAGCTACCATAGATCGTTCAGCTCTTTTGTTTCAAGAGGAAAATAAACCCGCTCAGGAGATTTCATGGAAGGAACTGGAGGTCATGGTTCGATCTATCCAAGAGTACCTGTTAGGGAAGGGAATACAGCCAGGTGATCGCGTCGTGGCTGTGCTGAAAAATAGCCCGGCTTCTGTCGCTCTTTTTTTAGCTGTAAATAGTATAGGTGCGATATGGTCATGTTGTTCTCCAGATTTTGGAGCAACCAGTATATCCGAGCGATTTGCTCAAGTGGCTCCAAAACTTCTGTTTGCAGAGGCAGCTTATACCTATAACGGCAAACTGTTTGATCTGAAAGATTCAATGATCGATTTAGCATCGAATCTCGAGAGTTTAGTAGGGGATGTCATTTTTGTAGGGGAGCAAATATGGCAAACTATCTTATCACAAGATACGGGATTGCCACTGCGTTTTAAGGCTGTTCCATTTGATCATCCGATCTGGATTTTATATTCTTCGGGTACTACTGGTAAACCTAAGGCGATCACGCATAGTTGTGGCGGTATTTTACTGGAACATCTCAAAGCTTTGGCTCTTCACCAGAATGTGCAAGCGGGAGAACGATTTATTTGGTATGCAACTACTGGTTGGATGATGTGGAACTATGCACTTTCTTCTTTATTGGTTGGTGCTACACTGTGTATTTACGAAGGCTCATTGGTCTACCCTGAAAAATTATCTTTTTGGAATTTTACTGATGAGCATGAGATTGATCATGTGGGTGCGGGTGCGGCTTATTATATCGCGAATCAGCAATTTGATTTGATAAAATCGCGTTATCAACCTAAAACTATAGGTTCGACAGGGTCTCCTTTACCCCCACAGACTTTTTGTTGGTTGCAGCAGCAATTTCCGCAAGCACAGATTATTTCGTTAAGTGGTGGTACTGATGTATGCAGTGCTTTTTTGTCTGGAAATCCGTTGTTACCTGTGTATGCTGGTGAAATACAGTGTTTAACTTTAGGGTCGAAGATTGAAGCTTATAATGAAAATGGAGAATCGGTAAAAAATGAGGTGGGCGAACTGGTTATTACGTTGCCTATGCCTTCCATGCCCATATATTTTTGGAATGATGTCGATAATGAGAAGTATCTAGCTAGTTATTTTGATAAATATCCGGGTGTTTGGTGCCATGGTGATTGGATCAAGTTTACCGAGCACGATGGTATTGTCGTTTATGGACGTTCTGATGCGACATTGAATCGGGGTGGAGTGCGAATTGGCACTGCAGAAATCTATAATATAGTGAACACTTTTTCGGAAGTGGCAGACAGCTTAATTATTTGTCTTGATCATGAAGATGGAACGTCTACGATGCCACTGTATGTCCAGATGCGGGATGGGATTTTGCTGACTGACGAACTTAAAGCTGCTATCAAATTAAAGTTGAGAAAGAGTTATAGTCCGCGCCATGTACCTGATGATATTGTGTCAGTGCCAGCGATACCTTATACGCTAAGTGGAAAAAAATTAGAGATTCCTGTGAAAAAAATTATGATGGGAGCTCCGCTAGAAAAGGCTGTAAGTGTAGCTGTATTGAAAGATCCTAAGTCTTTGGATTTTTGGCTTAATTCACTTTAGTTGAGGTATTTGTTTGTTTCGTAGTAAATGATTACTATATCTAAAAAATAAAGCTCTGATTTTAAAAATCAGAGCTTTATTTTAAAAAAATAGTATTTTTTTCTTTTGTGATCAGGTTTGGATCACGCCGACATTGTAGCGTTCTGTTATTGGATTATGATTGGCGGCTTCTATACCTAAACTAATCACATTTCTTGTCTCATCCGGTCTAATGACTCCATCTACCCAGATACGAGCGGCGGCATAATAAGGACTTAACTGCTCGAAGTAACGCTTCTTGATATCATCTAACAGGGTGTTCTTTTCTTCTTCTGAAATGTCTATTCCTTTAGCTTTTAAGGCAGACTCTTGAATTTGTAACAGGGTGTTTCCTGCTGCGGCTCCACTCATAACTGCCATTTGTGCAGTAGGCCAAGCATAGATTAATCTAGGATCGTAGGCTTTACCACACATTGCGTAATTTCCGGCTCCATAGCTATTGCCGATAATAAATGTAAATTTGGGCACCACTGAATTTGCCATAGCGTTGACCATCTTAGCTCCGTCTTTAATGATTCCTCCTTGTTCTGAGCGACTACCGACCATAAAACCTGTTACATCCTGTAGGAACACCAGCGGAATTAATTGTTGATTACAGTTCATGATAAAGCGCGCAGCCTTGTCTGCTGAATCGCTGTATATCACACCACCCATCTGCATTTCAGTGGCACCAGCCGGTTTTTTGGCTTTAACTATTTCTCGTTGATTGGCAACGATACCGACTGCCCATCCATCTATACGTGCTAGGCCGCAGACGATGGTTTTGCCATAATCTTGTTTGTATTCTTCAAATGTACCTTGGTCAACTAAAGCTTCTAATAACTTGTGCATAGAATAGGGTTTGGTACGATCTAGGGGCAATATTTCTGCTATTTCTGCACTTTTTCGTAGTGGTTCTTTAGCTTCTTTTCGATTGAAACCTGCTTTTGGATGTGCACCAAGCTTGTCCATAACGCCTTTTATGGCGTCCAAACAACTTGCCTCATCTGGAAATTTATTGTCTGTGACTCCTGAGATGACAGAATGTGTACTTGCTCCGCCTAATGTCTCTGCATCTACCGTCTCGCCAATAGCAGACTTTACTAAATAGGGACCGGCCAAAAATACGGAACCAGTTCCTTCAACAATAAATGCGTAATCGGACATGATGGGTAAATAAGCTCCTCCTGCAACACAACTACCCATTATAGCTGCAATTTGGGGTATACCCATCGAGGACATTTTAGCATTATTTCTAAAAATACGTCCAAAATGTTCTTTGTCGGGAAAGATCTGATCTTGCATCGGTAAAAATACGCCTGCAGAGTCAACGAGATAGATGATGGGAATTTTGTTTTCCATTGCAATTTCTTGCGCACGAAGATTTTTCTTGCAACTAATAGGGAACCAAGCGCCAGCTTTTACGGTTGCATCATTGGAAACAATGACGCATAATTCGTCTTTAACGTATCCTAAGACACATACAACACCTGCATTTGGGCAACCGCCTTCTTCGGGATACATTTTATCTCCTGCAAATTGGGCAATTTCAACATAAGCTTTGTGATCATCTAAGAGGTATTCGACACGCTCCCATGCGGTGAGCTTTCCTTTTGCTTTTAATTTTTTGATTTTATCTTCGCCACCTCCCAAGCGAAGTTCTGCTCTTTTTAGTTCTAACTCTACAATTAGTTCATTCATGTTATAATTGGATTTTAAGCATGTCAAATTCAGAATTTGATAATATGAGATAAATTTAACATTATATTTTGAGTTTCTCTAAAAAAAGATGTTATAATTTTGTTATTATTGTAAATAACAGAATTCCAATTATAAATTAAAGATAACATTTATGTTTATTGAAAATGAACAACAAATGATGATGATTCGTCAAAGTGCTAGAGACTTTGCGGAAACTCATATTCGTCCCTACATCATGGAATGGGATGAGGCACAAACATTTCCTGCGCCTTTATTTAAGAAACTTGGTGAGCATGGTTTTATGGGTATTATTGTCCCTGAAGCTTATGGTGGGTCTGGTTTTGGATATCAAGAGTATATCACTGTTTTGGATGAAATATCCAAAGTCTGTGGTTCTATAGGACTTTCGGTAGCGGCACATAATTCATTGTGTACAAACCACATATTGAGTTTTGCAAATGAAAATCAAAAGCAAAAATATTTACCCAAATTAGCAACGGGAGAATGGCTTGGTGCTTGGGGACTGACAGAAACAGGTTCGGGGTCTGATGCTGGAGGTTTGGCAACTGTGGCGGTTCGTGATGGTGATTATTTTGTGCTGAATGGTTCTAAAAATTTTATTACGCATGCGATTAGTTCGGATGTAGCTGTTGTGCTTGCGCGTACAGGTGAGAAGGGAGACAAAAAAGGAGTGACTGCTTTTATTGTCGAGAAAGGGACTGAAGGGTTTTCTGCTGGTAAAAAGGAAAACAAGCTAGGTATGCGTGCCTCGGAAACTGCTTGTTTGTTTTTTGATAATTGCCGTATACATCAGGATCAGATGGTCGGTGAGGAGGGACAGGGCTTTGTTCAGGCATTGAAACTATTGGATGGTGGACGTATTTCGATTGCAGCGCTATCATTAGGTATTGCTCGCGGTGCATATGAGTGTGCTCTGAAGTATGCAAATGAAAGAGAGCAGTTTAATCAGAAGATTTTTGAATTTCAGGCTGTTGGCTTTAAGCTTGCTGAAATGGCTACTGAAATTGAAGCGGCAGAATTATTAACTCGTCAAGCTGGTTATATGAAAGATCGTGGTGAGCGTATTTCTAAAATAGGGGCAATGGCTAAGCTGTACGCATCTGAGGCTGCTGTGTCTGTGTCTAATGAATCAGTACAGATCTTCGGGGGATATGGTTTTACGAAAGATTATCCTGCAGAAAAGTTCTTTAGGGATGCAAAATTATGTACAATCGGGGAAGGTACATCAAGTATACAGAAGATGGTTATTTCTCGGGAAATTCAAAAAGATGTCTAAAAAGGATGCTGTAATTTTGGTGGAATGTCCACGAGATGCTATTCAGGGGATAGCACAGTTTATTCCAACGGAAAAAAAGGTTAAGTATTTGAACATGCTGCTTGAAAGTGAGCTGTTTGACTGGCTTGACTGCGGATCGTTTGTATCTCCAAAGGCTGTTCCGCAATTGGCGGATACAGAAGAGGTGCTTCGTCAGTTAAATACCTCTGGACAAACGAAGCTGCTGGGCATTATTGCTAATGAACAAGGTGCTCTACGTGCTGTGAAATCGGAGAATATTACTTATTTGGGTTATCCATTTTCGATCTCTGAGGTCTTTCAAAGACGCAATACGAATGCTTCTATTGTGGATTCTTTTGAACGGTTGAAGGGGATTGTGGAAATCGCTCATCGGAATAAAAAACAAATGGTCGTCTATATATCCATGGCATTTGGAAATCCTTTTGGTGATTTTTGGAGTAATGAGCTCGTGCTTGATTGGATGGACAAAATTGCTGCCCTAGGGGTTGTGGAATTCTCCTTGGCGGATACAACGTCGGAGGCAACAGCGCCACAGATAACTGAGCTTTTTGAACAAGCGATCCTGCAATTTCCGGCATTACATATTGGAGCACATTTTCATTCTCCTAAAGCGAGTAGTTTGGATAAAATTAATGCGGCTTATCTCGCTGGTTGTCGGAAATTTGATGGTGCTATTTTAGGTTTTGGCGGTTGCCCTTTTGCCGAAGATGAATTGGTTGGCAATATACCAACTGAGGATTTATTGTATTATTTTGATCGAAAAGGACAGGATAAAATAATATCTTTAGGAGGTGAGTTTGTTAATTTAATATCATAAAGTCAGTTACTTATGAATGGTTATATAAATTATAAGTTTATTAAGGTAAAATTGGTTGATCATGTTTTTCATTTGACACTTGCTCGTGCTGAAAAGCGCAATGCATTTACGCCAATAATGATTGATGAGATTTATCATGCGATACAAATAGCGGATGCTGATCCCGAAGTTCGGGTTCTGCTACTTGATGCTGAAGGTCCTGTTTTTTGTGCTGGTATGGATCTAAAAGCTTTTGAGAATCCAGATAACATGGAGTATTCGGATGTAGTGCCGCACGTGGATTTGTCATTGGGGGAGGTGTTGTCATTTCTGAATAAACCGTCGATTGCGGTTATTGAAGGTCATGTGATTGCTGGTGGTTTTTTGATGATTTTGGAGTGTACTTATGTTTTTGCGCATTCGTCTGTCCAGTTTTCTTTACCTGAGGTACAGATTGGTTTATTTCCTTTTCAAGTGTTGGCTGGTCTGTTGAAGCATCTTCCCTATCATAAAGCGATGGATCTCTGTATACATTCTGAGGTCATAACGGCCCAGGAAATGAAAAGCATGGGACTAGTATATGAGTTAATGGATCAAAAGCCAGATGTTTTGCCTGCATTGATGGCTAAGCTTACTTCTGCTGCTCCTTTGGCAATAAAGATGGGCTTTGAGGCGGCGAAGCAATTGCGTGAGCTTAAATCGGCTGATCAGTATACTTTTTTACTTCGACAGTTGGATAAATTGAGGACGAGTCATGACTTTAAAGAAGGGGTGACTGCGCGTATTGAAAAACGGGCTCCCAAATGGAGGGGCGAATGATCGTGTTATTAAAATGTTTTAAAACTGGGTGTATTTGTTGATGGTGAGTCCCCTCAGGGTGTAGATGTAGTGATAATGCCTCTTGTCCAAGCAGTGTAGATCAAGATCGTTTTGAACTTATCTGCACTGCTTTGTTTTTTTGGTTTTATATTACTAATGGTGAATATAATGATCATGGTGATCAGTTGTATGAATAAGAAGCGTTCTTTGATCATTTTTTGAAAGTTGCTGATAGAATAATTTGATCATTGGAAGCCCAATATAAATAGGGTTGATCCTAAGATAAACTGTATGTAAATTAAGATAAAAGTGATTATTTAAAGTATATATCATACAGTTTTTAACTGATCTTTTTTAGTTCATGTTACTTGAATTTGAGAATTAAAATGCCATCAATTGATTAGTGTTAAAGGTCTCGTATGCTGCTATTTGTATGGAAAGCACAATGGGTTTGATGTCGTGATTATATTTTCTTGAATTTCCTGTTTTTAAATTGTAAATTTATGAGATGACTGATTTTGGTACAAGAAAAGGAGGCTACACACAAATGAAGGGGTTTGGTCAAAAAGCCAAGTATGCTCTTGATAGGATCAGGTTTTTGACAAAACAACGTGGAGTAGTCAATACTTGTAAATTTATTTATAGTCGCTATTTGTATTTTTTAAAGTACCGCATTAATCTGGCTGGGGTAATGACACCGCAAGAACTTAATATTCAGAACAAAGGTGCATGTAATTATGAGCCTATTGCACATTACACTTTTAATAGAATGTTGAAAAATATCGATTTCTGCTGGCATGAAAGCACTTTTATTGATTTTGGATGTGGAAAAGGGGCTGCTGTTTTGCTGGCAACTCGATACAATTTCAAACGTTATATAGGTGTTGAACTATCTCCACTGTTGGTAGATGAATGTCGTAGAAATGTTCAAAAATTTATCGGAAACAGGGTTTTAGATTATAAAATTGTCAATTGTAACGCAGTGGATTATGTCATTGAGGATGATGTCAATGTATTTTATTTTTTTAACCCATTTGCTCCATCTGTTTTAAAATCTGTGCTAGATAATATGGAATTATCTCTGAATAAGAGATATAGAAAAATAATAATTTTATACTGCAATGGGGTGGATGTATCGTTCATGTTGGATCGTGGCTATAAAATAGTTTACTCGGAAGATATAGATCCTATTACCCGTTATTCATGTGGTAATTATGCACTTGTAAATTAGTGTTATATTGAAATATTTACATAACTGCTATTGCAAATTACTTCAATTGATTTTGATCTGCTATGTTACCGACTTCGTTATGGGGAATGATATGTCTCGATTTAATCTAATATGCTGACCTTTTTTGTGCTTTGAGGAGTTAGGGCGGGGTTTTGATTAGCTCAGTAGTCACGGGAGCTTAAATAGGCTGATCGGTACACTTTGTTTATACCATTAGATAAATTGAAGTCAGTGTTATGACTATAGAGGATGACTTCTCGCAAAGAATAAGGAGCGCTCAGTTGGAGCGGTGTATAATCTGCTTAAAACATTCTGAAACTCGGTCTGCTTGTTAAGGGAGAAAATTCCCAGGGTATTGAGGTCAAGATAATGCATGTAGCCCAAGTCGTGTAGATAAATATCGTTTTGAATTTAGCTTCACTGCTTGGGGCTTTATGTGCTTTTATATAACCAATTGTAAATACGATAATGCCAATGGTCATCATGGTGATATGTTCCATGCCAAAAAAACGTACCTGACGTAATTTGACGGCTTCTTTAAAATTGTCAATAAAGTATTGTACGATCGGGCTTTCAAAATAGAGTGTTAATCCTACTGCAAACTGTATGTAAAGTAAGACTAGTGTTATGATCTGAAGAGTACTATCATACAGTTTTATTTGATACTTTTTTTTCCAGCCCATATAGCTGCGCAATAACAAAAGAATAAGACAGATGACAATCATCCATCTGCTAGCCGAGTGCAGGGCAAGGAAAAAATGGTAGAGCATGCTATTATACTTATTTTAATACTAAAAACTCAATATAAGAAGAGTTGTTTTGGTCGTGAAATATGCGATGTGTTGCTTTTCTATAGTCACTGGCTGTGGCTTCATAACCTTCAAAAAATTGCTGCGGATTTCGTTCTGCAATAGGAAACCATGTGTTTTGTATCTGTATCATGATGCGGTGTCCTTTTTTGAAGGTATGTGCGACATCTGGCATACTGTAGTTGACAGCTGTAACGAAATCGGGTTGCATAGGTTCTGCTTTTTCAAATCCATTTCGATATTTTGCCGCCATAATCTCACCGCGAACTAGCATTTGGTATCCATCCATCACTTTGTTGTTGAATGAAGGGCTGTTTACGGGATAAACATCAATTAGTTTGACAACATAATCGGCATCTGTTCCAGAGGTGGATACTTTTAAGAAGTTTGTAATAGGGCCTACTATGGTCATATCTTCTGTTAGCGGTTCTGTTTGATACACCATAACATCAGGTCTAGATGAAGCGAAACGCTGATCATCGATCATGTATTCGCGCGTGCGGCTCTCCATAACACCTCCTTGATAGGGTACGGGTTTGTTGGGATCGCTGACATATTCATCCCAAGAATCTGTGCGACCAACTTTTTCGAAGCCAAGTTTTCCCTGTGGTTGTAAATAAAGTTTTTTGTTTTCTACATCTTGCGGAGGCCATTTTTCAAATGCTTTCCACTGATTGCTTCCTGTGATAAAAATATTGGCTTCAGCAGCTTTAAAATCACCTTTTCCTTTTAAATAGTAATTGAAAAATGGCAATTCAAATTTTTCTTGATAGGTCACACTAGTTTTTTGGTCGAATTGGATGTCACCGAAGGAACTGCCATCGCCTCGTACCCATCCTCCATGAAACCAAGGTCCTGCGACTAATATCGAATTATTCTTTTGGTTCTGTTTTTCTATTGCTTTATAAGTCTCAAATGTGCCGTATGCATCTTCTGCATCGAAGAAGCCACCAACAACCATGACAGCAGGTTTAACATCTGTTAAGTGTGGTAAGATCTCGCGGTCTTTCCAGAACTGATCATAATGTGGATGAGCAAATGCGTCATTCCAGAATTTTACAGAATCTCCAAAGTAGGTGTCTTTTAGATCTTTGGCAGTTCCGGCATTCATATAAAATTGATAAACATCTTTAGATGGATATTGAAAAGTTTTGGGTGCTTGATCCGGTGTGATGGGTTTTGGCCTAGGGATTCCGAAACTGGACATGAATTTGAATGCGTCTCCTGTGAATAGTACGCCATTGTGGTGAAAATCGTCGCCCATATACCAATTTGTAACTGGTGCTTGGGGGGATACTGCTTTTAGAGATGGGTGAGTTTTGACCAGACTTACGGTCGAGTAAAATCCTGGATAGGAAATGCCGTACATGCCTGCTTTGCCATTGTAGTTTTGGAGATTCTTACTGAGCCATTCTAGTAAATCGTATGTGTCTGTGCTTTCGTCAATTTCCTTTTTTCCATTTTTTAAATTGGTCGGTCTAATATCATCAAATGTTCCTTCACTCATCCATTTGCCACGTACATCTTGATAAACAAATATATAACCTTCCAGAGTCATTGCTGGAAAATTTCCTAAAGTCTCTTTAAATTTATCTTCACCATAGGGACCAACGGTATATGGAGTACGATTTAGTAAAACAGGATATCTGTGGCTTTTATCTTTTGGTGTATATATGGTCGTAAAAAGTTTTACACCATCACGCATTGGGATTGTGATTTCCTTTTTGTCATAATGGGTTTTAACATAGTTCGTTTCGAGCGTCTCTTGTGCTTTTACTTGATATGTAACGCTTATGACAAGAGCTGAAAAAACGATAAGTGCTTTTTTCATGGTGTTAGATTAATGTTTCGATAAGACAAGGTAAGGAAAATCTCTAAAATAATGGATTAAAAAAAAACCAGATTAAGCGTTTTAGCGTGTAATCTGGTTTGGTATATGTGTAAAAAAATAGTGGATATCAAGGATTAAATTTTCTAACTTCTTAGAATTCTAATTTTTTTACCCTTGATTTTTTCTAAATTGGAATGTTTTAATATGGTGCTCACTAACGAACGTTTTACTGCGACAAAGGATTCTCTATCTTTCACTTCGATGATCCCTACATCACTTTTTTCAATTTGATCCAAGTTTAGTAAAAAACCAACTAAATCAATTTTGTTTACTTTATCTTTTTTACCTGCTGAGAAGTATAGGGTTGCAAATTCAGAGTTTTTTGGTAAATCATATTCTCCGTCTATTTCTTCGATTGCGATATCATCAGCAACATAAGGATAATCTTCGTCAGGTTTTAATATGATGAAGACTTCACCTTTGGCTTGCATGCGTGCTGTACGACCGTTTCTGTGCGTAAAATCATCTTCTCGGTAAGGTAACTGATAGTGGATAATGGCGTCAATCTCGGGAATATCAAGTCCTCGAGCGGCAAGGTCTGTTGTGATCAAGATGTGATTGCTATTGTTTCTGAATTTTAGTAGGGCCAATTCGCGATCGCTTTGTTCGAGTCCACCATGAAACACGTCGTGTATAATATCCCGATTTTGCAGTAATTCACTGATGTGATCAACAGCATCACGATGATTACAAAAAATGAGGACTTTTTGATTTCCTATTTTGCACAGCAATTGAAATAGGGCTTCGAGTTTTTTATGGATAGGTGCAACAATTTTTTTGATTGTTAATGCTGGGGTACTATGTGTATCGTTGAGGAAATTAACTTCTGTAGCAGTTGATATACCAGTGAAATCAGGTATATCTTTCATTGCGGTAGCCGAGGTTAATATGCGTGTTTCTAAGGTTGTTAAATAATCAATGATAAAAGACATCTGTTCTTGAAATCCTAATTCCAGCGATTTGTCAAATTCATCCAACACTAAGGTCTTGATCTGAGTTGGATCAAAATGATTGCGCTCAAGATGATATACAATACGACCAGGTGTACCGATCAGTATAGCGGGAGGATTTTTCAGGTTGTTTCTTTCGGTTTTGGTATCGTGACCACCGTAGCAACATGTTATCTTAAAACCGGTAGCAATTCTTTTTAATACGGATTCGATCTGCAAAGCCAATTCCCGAGTCGGGACTAAGATCAAAGATTGGACTTCTGCTGCATCTTTATCTAAAGTTTTCATCAATGCCAATGCAAAAGCTAAGGTTTTACCTGAACCTGTTGGTGACAGTAGGATGAGATTTTCTTTTTCTTTGAATTTTTCCAACACCTCATTTTGCATTTCATTGAGCGAAGAGATATGGAGTTTTTGTAATATGGCGTCTATTTGCATGTTACAAAAGTACACAAAGTATTACATAAAAAAGGTCTGCTACGGCAGACCTTTTATTATATTGGGGCATTCAATTATAATAAATGAATGCCTTTATCTTGTAAGGATTGTTTTTCTTGTTCGTCCCAGATACTTACTTGAACTTCACCTATATGTGCTTTTTTTAGCATAAACATACATACTCTAGATTGGCCTATGCCACCGCCAATGGCTTCTGGCAATTCGTCATTCAAAAGCATTTTGTGAAAGGATAATGCTGCTCTTTCCGGATTATTTCTGATAACAAGCTGTCTCTGTAAAGCTGTTTTGTCAACACGTACTCCCATAGAAGATAATTCAAAAGCGGTATTCAAAACAGGGTTCCATACTAAAATATCACCGTTGAGACCATTGGTGCCGCTACCATTGTCTGTGCTCCAGTCATCGTAATCTGCCGCGCGTCCATCATGAGCTTCGCCATTAGATAAAACACCGCCGATACCATAGATAAATACAGCCCCATATTCTTTGGCAATTGCATTTTCTCTTTCTTTAGGAGTCAATGTTGGATAAGTTTGTAATAGTGCTTCGGAGGAGATAAAGGTAATCTCTTCTGGCAATACTGCTTTAATATCAGGATATTGACGTTCTACTTGTTTTTCAGTAAAGCGTAATGCATCGTATATTTTGAGAACAATATCTTTTAAAAATGAAAATGTTCTTTGCTCTGCCGAGATTGTTTTTTCCCAATCCCACTGATCTACGTAAATAGAATGGATGGGGGTATAGTCTTCATCAGGACGTAGTGCTCGCATATCGGTTAATATACCTTCTCCAACCTCCAGTTCTAACTCTTTTAATCTTAAACGCTTCCATTTTGCAAGTGAGTGAACAACTACAGCTTTGCGTTCTTGTAATGCTTTGATCGGGAATGCGACTGGTCTTTCGATCCCGTTTAAATCATCATTTATACCTGTACCATCGAGTACAACCAAAGGTGATGAGATAGGAATCAATCCTAAATTATTTCTAAGTTGTTGTGCAAAAGTATCCTTTACAAAACTAATAGCAACTTCAGTTTTTAATAACTTTCTTTTATCCATGAAATGTATATATATCAAAAAATAGCCTCTTGGTTATCTATTTTTTATTTGTATTAGTCGAGAATTTATGTGAATCTATGGCCCATACAAATTCTGTTTTCCCTCAATTTGCATCAAAAATAACAATATTTCAGATATAACAAGGTATTGTTAGAAAATTTATTTCTGCTGTGATGTTTTTTTGATTTGATGGCAAGAATATGCCTGAATTGATGAGATACTAAAAATAAAGAGGTCGCCATATCTTTGGACTGCCCCCAAAATATTGGACAAATTTAGTTAATTAGATTTGTAATAATGAGCTCGATATTCTGTCGGGCTCATTCCATTTAAATTTAGTTTTATCCGTTGATTATTGTAATAGGAGATATAATCTTCTATTTCGCTTTTTAACTTCTCTGTTGATTCGTATTGTTTTAGATAAAACAGTTCTGATTTTAAAATTCCGAAGAAATTTTCAATTACGGCATTATCAAGGCAATTTCCTTTTCTGGACATGCTTTGAGTGATTCCGTTTTCTTTGAGCCACTGTTGATATTTAGGCATTTGGTATTGCCAGCCCTGATCTGAATGTAAAAGCAGTTGTGATGCCCCCCTTGCTTTGGGCAGTGCCTTTTTGAGCATATCCATTACCCCTTTAAAGACCGGCCTGTCAGTAATTTCATAACTTATAACTTCCTGATTAAACAGATCAATTATTGGGGAGAGATACAGCTTTTTTTCCTTGACTTTGAACTCAGTAATATCCGTGGCCCATTTTTGCAAAGGCCCCTCAGCCTGGAATTTCCTGTTGAGGATATTGGGAGCGATCTTGCCCAGTTCACCCCGGTATGACCTGTATTTCTTTATCCTGATCAGACTCTTCAAACCCATTTCCCTCATTAATCTAAGAATGGTCTTATGATTCATATCCACTCCATCCCGTTTGAGCTGCAGGGTAATGCGGCGATAGCCAAAGCGGCCCTTATGTACATGGTAAACTTTGTTGATTTGCGCTTTCACCTGTTCGTATTTATCTGCTTGTCCCTCCTTCTTGGAATGATAATAGAAAGTACTTCTTGCCATTTTAACGCAACTCAGCAGGATATCAAGATCAAATTGATGCCTTAGCTCCATTATGGCTTTCGCTTGTTTTCGGCTTGAGCTAAGGCGCTGAGCTTTTTTAGCAGGGCATTTTCTGCACGTAAATACTCATTCTCCTGCAAAAGTTCCTCTTCACGCGTGAGCGCTTTATTCGTTTTTCTAACTTTTCGCTTGATCTGCGGATTTGCTTTCTTTGTCATCAAGGGTCTCCCTTTTGGCCGTGCCTCCAATCCTTCTGGACCAAACTTGTCCAGCCTTTTCTGCCATTCAATGATATGGGCATCCGAGGAAAGGTCAAAGCGTACACGGGCTTCTTTCAAAGATAAACTTTCTTCTCGGATTGCAGTAAGGACAGAAAGCTTAAAAGAAGCACTAAAGTGTCTTTTCCCTTTCCTGGGAAGTAGCCCCGATTCCCCCTGATACTTATATATTTTGTACCACGTCTCAAACAAAGAATACGTAATCCCGAATTCTTCTCCCAAAGACTTTGCAGAACGATAATGCTCATCCATTTGTCTAACACAGCTCAACTTAAATTCAAAACTGTGCTTGTTTTTCTTATTCATAAAAATACCCCCAGAAAGTGTCTAACTTTTTGGGGGCACTGCACTTTATGGCGACCTCTTTATTTTTATATGTTTGTTTTTTTAAACGGAGAAACTTTCGCCACAAGCACATGTTCTTGTCGCATTTGGATTATGAAATTCGAATCCTTTTCCATCTAATCCATCCGAATAGTCAAGTTCTGTTCCAGCTAGGTATAAGAATGATTTGATATCTAAGCATACCTTAACACCTTTATCTTCACAAAACTGATCACCTTTTTTTTCTTCGTTATCAAAATGTAGCTTATAGCTTAAGCCTGAACAACCTCCGCTTTCAACAGCAACGCGCACAAAATAACTGCTGTCATATTTTTCAGTACTCATTATCTCTTCAATTCGAGATTTTGCTTTGTCTGTTACGGTTACCATATCGATGAATTATTATATTAATATTGAATATTACAAATTACGCTAACTTCTTTTTTATTTCCAATATAAATCTGTTTGTAAATGTAATAATTAAGTAATAAGACCAGCCTGAAAGAGTTGCCAAATAGGTGAGTTTTGTCTAATTTTTATTAATGCTTCTGTTATTAAGCTAATTGTAGCCGCTATTTCTTCTGTTGTCGTCAATCTACTTAAGCTAAATCTTACTGTTGCTAATGCGTCTTCTTTTGAAACGCCCATAGCGAGTAATACGTGGGAGGGATCTCTTGTGCCGCTCACACATGCGGATCCAGAAGAAAGGGCGAGTTGTGGACAATGGGTCATAAGTTCGCTCGCTAATATATGCCTGAAACAGATGGATGTGGTATTGGGTAGTCGTGATACTTCTTTTGCATGAATGTATACTTCAGGTAGAGTACTTAAGGCACTTTCTAGATTGTTCCTTAGTTGCATGATAGTATCGTCATGTGGTATATTTATGATTGCCGCTCCTAGTCCAACGATATTGGGAACATTGTATGTTCCTGCTCGAAAACCATGCTCTTGTCCTCCTCCGACGATTAATGGGCTTACTTGTATCGGCTTGCTTTTACGGCGAATAAACAGTGCTCCAATGCCTTTGGGCCCATGTAGCTTGTGGGCGCTTAAACACAATATATCGATAGGGGTTTGGGCAAGATCGAGTGGAATTTTGCCGATGTATTGGGTTGCATCACAAAAATAAAAGCAGTCTTTTCTGTTGCAGATGGCCGCAATCTCTTTAATCGGGTGGATATAGCCTGTTTCATTGTTTGCGGCCATGATGCACACTAATATGGTCTCTGGGGTAATATGATCTTCTAGCAAGGTAAGATCAATTTTTCCTGAGTGGTCTACCTCTAGATAAGTGACTACAGCTCCTTGTCTTTCTAGATCTTGTATGGTAGTCAAAACAGCTTTATGCTCTGTCCTGACGGTGATGATATGTTTTCCTTTTGATTGATAGTTCTTAAAGATTCCCTTTATAACCGTATTGATAGATTCAGTTGCGCCTGAATTGAAAAAAATTTCTTTTGTTTGGCAATTGAGTGCTTGTGCAACTTGCGTACGGGCCTTTTCTATAACAGCATTGGCTTCGCGTCCCATACTGTGATACAGGCTGGATGCGTTTGCATAATTATGGATGAAATAGGGTACCATGGTATTCCATACATCATCCATAATTCTTGTAGTCGCATTATTATCAAGATAAATCAAATCCTTCATGATATAAAGGTAGAAATTATCTTTTTTATAAAGTCCTTGATGTAGGATTGATTTCCTTTTGTTTAATGTTGGGATTGTAGTTTAATCCTGGACTCAACCAATACATCAATACGACCCTAGAATATCGGTAATTGAAAGGACTAAGTATAAAAACTGTTAATAAAGCGACAATTGAATACAGCCAAAAAGAATTGTCATTGCCGGTAATCACATAGGCAGCGACACAAGCTGTGATCATTTCGGCTACTGTAAATGCGTAGCTGACAAACATGGATACATAAAAATAACCAGGTTCTCGTTCATAACGTAAACCACAATAATCACAATGTGTATTCATTTTTTGAGTTTTAAAACCGTAAGTATTCCCTGTGAATATTTTACCTTTTCGACAGCGAGGGCACAGTGCTTTGCTGGCAGCTTTAAACTCTGATAATTCGTAGGTAGTTTCGTTCTCTTTCATATCTAACTGTTGTTTTTTCTGAATTCATCGGGTGTTAATCCAGTAGCTTTTTTAAAAAATTTAGTGAAATAAGAGTTGTCATTAAAATTCAACTCGATTGCGATCTCATTAATATTGAGATTTTTATTGACCAATAACCTTTTTGCTTCAAGCAATACGCGCTCCCTGATTATCTCTCCAGCAGAACTCCCGATATAAGACTTGCAGATCGCGTTCAAGTGATTGGGGGTAATAAATAATTGTTCTGCGTATGCTTTGGGTAATCTGATTTCTTTAAAGTTTTTTTCAACTAATCGCTGATAATTATGGAAAATGGTATAATTATAGGGATTACTTGTTTTTTCTGTTTTTGTGCCATGCCATGACTCGATCCAAAGTAATAGTTGGAGCAGACTCACCCGAATTAAATCTGTAGCAATTGGATTTTTGCTCGTTTGGTAAAATGCTTCAAACATCTTTAAAGCTTCTTGTCGATTGGTCTCTGGTATAGTAAAAACAATTTGATCACTCTGTCCACTTAGAAATGAGAAACGGTTTAAATAGTCAGTCCTCAGTAAAAAAGATTGAAAATATTCTGGATCAAAATTCACTACAAAACCTTGTTCGTCACCACTGAAGTTCCAAGTATGTACTTGTCCAGGTGCCATAAAGTAGATTTGATAAGCTTCTATGTCATGCTTTTCGAAATCGATTAAATGATTGCCTGAGCCCTTTGTAAATAATACAAAATGGTAGAAATTGTGCTTATGCGGGAATACCATGTTGTGGTGCTTTGCGATATAATCAGCCAGATGATCGACAAATAATAGGCTGCTCGAATCATTATTGATGGAGCAGTTATCTAATACGGGTATGGTACTTTTCTTTATCACACTACAAATTTACTTCAAATATCATATTAAAAACTGATTTAATTATCGATTTAATGGTGTTTTTCAACGATCGGTAAATTTATTGCCAAATTGTGATTCAATTATTATATTTATATGGAACAAAAATCAGATTACACATGAATAGATTAGAAACCAGTCTGGACACGCTATTAGATGTGGTACTTTTAAAGGTGCCAAGCATTATTACAGGGATTATTATATTAATCGTCGGAAGTTACCTTGTCAAGTTTTTGCTGAACCTCATCAGTAGACGATTTGAAAAGCGTCATGTAGACTTATCAATACGTGGATTTGCGATGAGTATATTGCGTGTTGTGTTTTACGCATTATTATTCTTGACTGTAGCAAGTACGATGGGAATTCAAACAACGTCGTTTATTGCCGCATTATCTGCATTTGGTCTAGCAGCAGGTTTAGCCTTACAGGGGAGTTTAAGTAATTTTGCTGGCGGGGTATTGATTCTTTTATTTAGACCGTTTGAAGTCGGGGACTATATGAGCAGTAATAATGGAACTTCGGGTACTGTGGAAAGAATCGATATCTTATATACAACTTTAATTGCGGGAGATGGTGTTCGTGTATTTAGTCCAAACGGTCCTTTAGCAAACTCCGTTATTCAAAATTTCACAAAAATTACTAATCGACGTTTTGAGTATACTGTAGGTATCTCGTACGATGCTAATATTAAAGAAGCTCGCGAAATCATTATGAATGTACTCCATGCTGATCCTCGTATTCTAAAAACGCCTGCGGCAGAGGTTTTTGTAAAAGGATTGGGGGATAGCTCTGTTAATTTGACCATACGGGCATGGACAAAGAAAGAAGATTTTTGGCCTGCCAATAATGAAAATCAAGAAGCTATTAAAATTGCTTTGGATAAAAATAATATTAGTATCCCTTATCCGCAG
The DNA here is from genome assembly GCF_023273895.1 of Sphingobacterium sp. PCS056. Classification (NCBI taxonomy): domain Bacteria; kingdom Pseudomonadati; phylum Bacteroidota; class Sphingobacteriia; order Sphingobacteriales; family Sphingobacteriaceae; genus Sphingobacterium; species Sphingobacterium sp. PCS056. The sequence continues at coordinate 3,143,793 of NZ_CP096883.1, forward strand.
ACCGAGATGCGTATTATTTCGGATCCAAATGGGGGACAGGACCGTATTATGAAATCTTAATCTAAGGATCTAATTAAAATGAAGTATCGATAAGCTATAATAGCTTGTTGGTACTTTTTTAACTTTGAAGGATCTTTCTTCGCGTATTTTGGCAAAATCAATTTGTTGATTTTATTGATTATTTTGTATATTATCTTCATAGATCTCGTTATTTAGTATTTGTGGCATTTTGATTTGATTTTTTAGTGCTATTAAATTATTGGCTGCCATTAATGCCATGTTATCTCTTGCCTCTATTGTGGCGGATCCAATATGTGGCAGTACGGCCACATTGGGCAAGCTAATTAATGGATTGTTGGCAATCATCGGTTCTGGATTTGTCACATCTAAACCTGCTCCCCATAATTCGCCATTTATCAATGCGTTATATAAATCTTGCTCTTGGTGCAAGCCTCCTCGTGCTGTATTAATAAAAATGGCGGTGTTTTTCATTCTTTTAAAGGCATCTTTATTAAATTTATTCTTTGTTTCAGCAGAAAGGTTGGCATGTACCGATAGCACATCACTTTGCGTCAGCAATTCATCATAATTAACGTATGTAGCATCTAGTAATTTATGCGTATGTTGATTAGGATGCCTATTGTGATAGATGATGTTCATGTTGTAAGCGGCTTTGGCTTTGCGAGCAAGTTCAAATCCGATACGTCCTAATCCATATATACCTAATGTCTTTCCGTTTAATTCAATTCCTAAGTGTTCGGTCAATTCGAAATCTTTCCATTGGTTACTGGTGATTTTGCGATTCATATAAAATGCTTTTCTTGATACTGCTAGCATTAATAGGAAGGCGATGTCAGCTGTTGCATTGGATAAGACGTCGGGAGTATTGCTCACCGGTATACCGTTTTTGGTAGCTTGACGAAGATCAACGCTATCATATCCAGCACTCATCAAGGCAATTCCTCTGAGATGACCACAGGCATTGAAAAACTTCGCATCTAAGAGGTTATGTCCTGCCGCAAAAAGATAATCGACCTTTTGGCAGGACTCAATTAAATCGGATTGATCGATATTTCCAGGTTCAGTACGATAGATAATCTCAAAACCAGCCTGTTTTAAACTATCAATTGCTTTTTGGGGAATTGTTCTACTGATAAAAACTTTCATAGTCATTACATCAAATTAATATAACCAAACTTAGGAAAATTTGTTTTATATAAAAGCCAATAACTCCTCTAACATCCAGAATTTTTGAATATGGAAAATAAAAAAAATAGGGGATATATGATAGCATATGTCCCCTAATGATTTGGATAATTGCTTTTTCTTATTTTTGAGAAAGTAGAAAATGGAAAATTGATAATCCATTTGTTTCTACAGATTCTGCTGCATTTGAGAGTAAAACAACCGCTGTTTTTTTATCTGGTGCAATAGCTATGAATGAACTGCTACCTCCTGTACCGCCAGTGTGATAACAGTACGTAATATCATCTAATAAATCCATATGCCAAGCTAAGCCAATGTCTGTGCTAGGAGGAAGAAAATAAGTGAATTGGCGAGTAAGTGCCATAGCATTTTCTAATTGGGTTTGAGGCATTTTAAATTGCACTTGGGCAAAGTTGAGTAGATCTGTTACAGTAGATTTTAAACCGCCAGCAGCGCTAAATATTTGAAAATCCCAGGCTTTAGTTTCTTCTCCATTTGTATTATATACTTTGGGAAGGTATTGTGTTTTAGGATTTAGAATATCAGTAGTAGATGTTAGGCCTAAAGGTTTTGCAATAGTTTCTTGGATTAATGTATTGTAACTTTTTTTATTAAGTGATGTTAATATATCTCCTAATAATGCATACCCAAGATTACTATATTCATATTTTTCTCCGGCTTCATTTTCTGCTTTGAAAGTCGCTAGATATTGGTATAAATATTTTTTGTCATAATCCTTGTAAGGGTTAGTAGGATCAAAACCTTTTGTTTTTTCAAGGTTTTTTGGTAATCGAGGTAAACCTGATGTGTGATTAGCTAAAGTTTTAAAGGTGATTTTTTGTAAGCTTGAATTTGTTTTTAAAGAATCGGGCAAAAAATCAATGATCGATTGATCGAGACTTAATGTTTCATTTTCAATAAAATTAGCAAGTAGGGTCGCTGTAAAAATTTTGGAAAGAGATCCTATTTCATAAAGAGTACTACTTGTTGGTAGTACTTTATTTCCTTTTTCAGTTTCACCGTAAAAATAGGTGTTTAACTGTCCATTTTTTATTATACCAATTGCTAAAGATTGAGTATTTCCTTTTTTTGTATAAATATTGGCCGCAGAATCAATGAAAAAATCAACTTTATTTTCAACAACTGTATTTGTTAATACGGGTGCCTGTTTCTCTGCAATTGGTTTGGTAACGGGTTGAAAACCTAAAGTGTGGTAATGAAATGTGCTATCCATACCGAAGGGAACCTGAAAGGATTTATCGGTGAAATCCACACGGTACTGACTTACTCCATTACTGAAGTTTATTTTTTCAGCATGTTTGATCCTACCTAATGGATAAATTTCATTTTCCAGTAAGTTTTTTATAGTAGAATAAGGTACTGCTCGCTTAAAATCTTCATTAGCCAATTTATAAATGGAGTCTGTATGTTGTGAATTGATAAAAAATTCTATTTTATTATAGAATGTATGATTTATTTGTTCTTGATTAGAATGTTGAGCAACAGCAGACAATGAACTACTGAGTAAAAGTGCAGCAATAAAATTTTTCATAATGAATATACTGCTGCAAATTTACATAAACTTTATCTATATGCCAATCATTTGTTTTAATCGGGCATATCCTGACTTACTGATATTTAATTTTTCACCGGTAATCAGGATAGCAACAAAACTATCTTTCTCCCAAGGTTCTATGCGTGCTAATTGATCAACTTTGATGATATAAGAGCGATGAATTCTGACAAATGTTTGTTCATCTAGATGTTTTTCAAAAAAAGCCATTGTTTTATTTTTCAGAAACATACCGTCTGCCGTATGAATTTTGACGTAGTCATCGTACGCTTCTAAATATTTGATTTGTGGAACTGGTATAATTTTAATCTGCGTTCCAGTTTTCACTACAATACGATCTAATTTGGATTCCTCTTGATGTATAACAGCTTCATAATTTGGTGCAGGCTCTGCAGCTGGTTTGGCAAAATTTAATTTAAACTTTTCAAATGCCTGTCTAAATCGATTAGGTGAAATAGGTTTCATCAAATAATCAATGGCATTTTTTTCGAATGCTTTTAATGCATAGTCGTCAAATGCTGTTGTAAAGATGACTGCAGGTGGATTTTCTACTAATTCCAACATTTCAAAACCGGTCAACTTTGGCATCTGAACATCTAGAAATAAGAGATCAGGTTGATGTTGCTGTATTGCTTTTACTCCTTCAAATCCATCTCCACATTCAGCAACAATAGAAACTGATGGGTCCTGTTTGAGGTATTCTACTAAGATAGAACGCGCCAAGGGTTCATCATCAATGAGGATAACTTTAATCATATTGCGGTATTTTGATACTACTGGTAAATATATTGTTTTCACTATGAGTTGTCAGAAGATCATTTCGACCGAAAAGTAGAAATAAACGTCTTTCAATACTTGTAAGTCCAAATCCTGTTCCTTTGGATTGGATAGCTTCACTTGGGTCAAAAGGATTTTCTATGGAGACATGCAACATTTTGTTCTCTAAGAAACATTTAATGTTAATGGTTACATTTTCGGTAACGTTGTATAGTCCATGTTTAATTGCATTTTCTACCAGCGGTTGTAAGATCATCGCCGGTATCTTAGTCGATAAGACATCTTGATCATGATCCATATGGATATAAAGCCGGTGACCAAATCTTACTTTTTCAATATCTAAGTATAATTCTAAATGATTTAGCTCTTCTTGTAAGACAATTAATTGATTGTTTTCTTTACGAAGTGTGCCGCGCAAAAAATCTGATAACTGGAAAGTCATATTGCGAGCCTCTTCTGGTTTGCTACCAATTAGTGCAATTATAGAGTTTAGGCTATTGAAAAGAAAATGAGGTTGTAATTGTTGCCTAAGGTTGTATAATTCTGCTTCGCGCAACTGATTTTCAGAGTCTTGTTTTCTTTTGATATTTGAAATATACTCTTCTTGTATATTCCAGACGATAATAAAGATGGCAACAGAAGTTAGAATAAGAAAATTGACAATGTATCGGTAAGGTATGATCAGATCATATATTTTTAAATGCTCTTTTGGTAAATAATACTGAACGACCAGGCGACTACCTAGGATGCTGATACCACTCATGATAAATCCAATAATCAGTACTTTCCAGATTTGATTGGGTTTTGGGATGTAATAGTTTAGTGTTGTTGAAATGGCATAACAACACAGCATCATCGTAAGGCTATTGATAATAGAGTCTTTAATGGTTATTTCACTCGGAAAACCAGATCTATACATCAAAGCATATTGCATGACAAAGTAGCCTAGCAATATGCTTAAACAAATGATTAATATGAGTCGATTTTTATTCTGCAATAACAGTTTATCCTTCATGGCTAGGCATTTCTAATGGTCAAATTTCCAAAAAGACAGGTGCCTGTAATATATAATTTTTTTGCAGGATCTCTGGTGAGACCCACATTGAAACGTCGATCATCGACATCTCCGAAAACCGAAGATACATTGGAGTATACTGTCCAATTTGCTGGAACAATAATTTTAGCACTGCCAAACATTTGAAAGGCATCAATAACTGCGACATCGGTAATATCTGCTTGTGTCAGGTCAATGGATACGCTACCAAACATACAAGCGATATTTCCTCCTCTAAAGTTTTTAGATAGAATGAGCTTTTTAAGACTTGCAAATATGGAGTTGACATTGAGTACATCCTCGAAGCTATTATCCGTTTGTGAGTAATTTGGAGCAGCGAAGGTCTGCTCGTTGAGCAGACCTTGTTTACTGTTATCGTTTATAGTAGAATTTTCATCTGTTAGTCTATCTTCACCTTCAGCCTGAACACTTTCTGTATTAGGATCGACAACGCGCTTGTCCCAATCAAAATCCGCAGGAGGTCTAGGTGGGCTATTAGGAGTTAGTGGAGTAGGTGGAAGTGGAGGCAATCCTTTTTTTCTGCCCATAATAAAGTAAGCTCCTAATCCTATAATCAGTACGGGAAAAATAATACCTCCAAAATCAGTATGCATAATTCTTTTGGCAAGAAATGCTAGACCAACGGCTATTAATATAACAGAGGATTTTTTTTGAAAATTTGAATTAACACCGATTACTAGACCTATAATGATCGGGATCATATACCAACCAAATATCCATGATGGGAAGAAGAAATCTATGTTTAAATTTTTTAGCAATAATAGGATTCCAATGAGTATGATGATACCACCTATGATATTTTTGCTGTTGTTACTTTTTGGTACGAATGGCTCTTTTTCCATGACTTTTAAATTTATACTTCAAAGATATAGGTGTTTTATAACCTTGAGTAATTGAAATAGGTAATCGATCAATATTATTCGGTAAATGTAATAAAATCCTCGGTGAAAAGATATTCTTATCAACCGATTGATTGTACAAAATAGTCAAATATAAATGTCAAATATGCTAAAATAGTGCAGGACAGGCTAAATATTTATTTTTTTTCCAATAATATTTGGAAGTTTCATGCTAATTATTATATATTTATCAAAGATTAAGATTACTTAAACTTAAATAATAACCAATGGGAGATTTTGAAAACAAAGAGCGAGAAGAGGTTTTTTCAAAAAAAGTGAGAGCAGGTAAACGTACTTATTTTTTTGATGTAAAGGCTACACGGTCTAACGATTACTACATTACCATCACTGAAAGTAAAAAACGTTTTGAAGACGGACAGTTTATTAAACACAAAATATTCTTGTACAAAGAAGACTTTGAAAAATTTGCAGAAGGTTTGACAGATGTTGTTGAATACATTAAGTCGAATCAAGAAGTTGTTGAAAAACGTTATGAGCCTAATTTTGAGGACCCAGCATATGCTAGTGAATCATCTAAAGATGATTTTTCTTTCTAAAATTTTTACAAATTAAATAAAGAAGGGCTGTAATAAATTATTGCCCTTTTTATTTTTTAAAATTAGAATAAAGTGTAGATAATATCTTCAGCTTCTTGAATCAATCCAAAAGGAAGCGGTGACCTACTGCCAACAATACGAATTGGTGTAACAAATTATAGCCGTTTTCCAGACATTACTCCTTTGCTAGCTATTGCTTGTATTTTTTTTGACCAAATGATTTTTTTAATCAATCATGGTGTTATCATATTGTTGTATGCGCTGAAAGTGATTGTCTAAATGTTGACGCATCGCATTTCGAAATACTTCAGGAGTACCGACTTTTAAAATATCGACAAGCCCACGATGGGATATAAAGTTTTTTGAATTGGATTTTTCAATCAACATTCCACTTGAGTGAACGAATTTAAATACAGGTAAAAGTAAATTCTGAAAATCCTTTAACATAATATTGCCACTAATTTCATAAAGCTTTCCATGAAAAGCAACTTCGATTTCAATGTCAAATATACTATTGTCTAAATCAATAGATTCTTTTGAAACAATAGCTTCCAATTCTTGAATATCTTCGGGAGTAATGCGTTGATACAATAAATCAGCCATTCCAAGCTCTAAAATTAAGCGCATTTCGAATAGATCACGTAATGTTTTATCATCCATAATGGTTGGATAAAGCGATTTTTTCATTGGACTGATTAAATCGGGACTTGTTAATACGGCTCCTCTATGTTTTTTGGATTCTACCAACCCGACTAATCTTAATCGTAACATAGCTTCACGTATTACTGTGCGACTCACGCCTAAAGTTTCAGCTAATTCTAATTCTTTTGGAAGTGCATCTCCTATTTTTAGCCCTTGACTTATAAATAGATTGATGATTTCTTTCTCTACTTTATCCACTAAAGAAGAGGTGTCAATGGTATTTACAAAGTTGATTAATGTTGAATTTGTGCTCATAAAAGTGCTTGTATACGCTTAAAAACAAATATACACATAATTAATAACAACTATGTTATACATAATGTTAAATATTTGTTGCTTTTTACAAATTAATTTATTTAGATTTGCTTTATGTAATACTTAATAATAACCAATATGTATTCAAACCGCAAATTAAAACATTTATTAATTTGGTCTATGCTAGCAGGAAATCTAGCTTTAGTGCATGCACAAGATCGAAACATCCAAGGTAAGGTTAGGGACGCCGTTACGGGAGAGGTGCTCAGTAATGTCACAGTCAGTGTAAAAGGGAGTAAACAATCCTTACAAACTAGAGCTGATGGATCATTTATTTTACCGACTCATCCAAATACAGTCTTAATCATCACTTCTACAGGGTATAAATCTCAGGAAGTAAAAGTTGGTCAAGGGGAAACATTGGATATCAAATTAGAATCATCAAATCAACAAATTGATGAAGTTGTTGTGGTGGGTTATGGTACACAGAGCAGAAGAAGTGTAACAGGTTCTATTTCTAAATTGGATAAAGAAGTACTTCAAAATTCGCCTAGATCTAATGTTGCAACTGCACTTCAAGGAAGTATTCCAGGATTACAGGTTGTTAATAAATCTGGTCAACCAGGTGCAGCTCCTATGTTAAAGTTAAGAGGTGGGGCCTCTATCAATAATCCGGGAGCACCGCTAGTTATTGTTGATGGTGTAATTCGGGATCTGAATGATATCAGTTCTGAAAACATTGAGTCGATTGATTTATTGAAAGATGCTTCTGCGACAGCTATTTACGGCGCTAGAGCAAACAATGGAGTGCTCTTGGTGACGACTAAAACAGGGAAGGCAGGCACTTCTAATATATCCTACAAATTTGTCGGAGGCTTTAATCAGCGCCGAGCAGGTTATGAATATATGAATGCGGGTGATTATATCCAGTATACGCGACAAGGCTATTTAAATGCTGGGCGCTCATTGCAATCTGTCAATAGCTCAAGGGGATTGGGTATTTCGCCAGATCCTGCTTACAATTTGGCATTTGATATTAAAAAATTCACAGATGAATTGAAGCCCTTATTAAATCAGGGTTGGAAGCTTGTGGATGATCCCTACGGAGGTCAGATCATTTATAAAGATCATGGTGGTGAAGTGGAAGATGCCTTATTTAGGAATACCTATACAAAAGATCATTATGTAAATGTTTCGGGAGGAAATGATAAAGGGAAATATTTCGCAGCATTCGATGCCTATAATGAAGATGGCGTGATCGTTGGCTCGAGTTACAAAAGATACACGGGTGATATCAATGGTTCTTACAAATTGAAACCTAACGTGGAAGTATCTACCAATGTGACACTTTCCACGGCTTCACAATATGGAACACCTTCTTCTGAAACGAATGCAATCTATAGGACATTAGCGATTTGGCCTACCTTTAACCCATGGATTGATGAAGCTAAAACGCAACCAAATCCTGGAGTTTCAGCTAGTGATGGTAATCCGTTATACTGGTTAGGACGTTTGAAACGTAAAAATGAAACGAACCGTATAGTCGCGAATGCTTCTTTAAAATGGGATATCATTCCGGGCCTTTATTTTAAAGCAACAGGTAATGCTTATATGAAAGAAGAGTTGAATGAGTCTTTCCAGATGTCTACGCAAACTTATTCCAATATATTTTCAAATCCACAAACGATAGCTAGTAGCTCAAGAGATGCTATTCGCAATTTGAATAGAGACTTTCAAACACAGTTTAATGGTATCTTAAATTATTCGAAAAGTATTGCAGAAAAGCATAATATGTCTGCAATGGTGGGAGCAGAATATTTTAAAGTGAAGACTGATTATATGCAAGTGTATGGAAAAAATGCACCTACTGATGATATCCCTACGGTCAATGCATCTACGGTTTTCGCAGCTGGAAGTAATACCAGTAATGCATCTGAGTACCGAATCATATCTTCAATGGGGCGACTTGCATATGATTATGATGGCAGAATATTGATCAATGCTGTATATCGATTAGATGGAACTTCTATATTAGCACAAGGAAATCGTACTGGATTTTTTCCTGGGGCATCCGCAGGATGGAATATGCATCAAGAAGAGTTTTTTAAGAAATCCGTTCTTTCAAAATATATAACCACCTTCAAACCACGGATAAGTTATGGTGAGAATGGAAATATCGCAGGTCTAGGTCGCTACCAAGTACAAGGAGTATATAATGTGCAGACTAGTTATAATGGTCTTGCAGGTTATTTAAATACTTCACCAGTAAATAAGAATCTAGCTTGGGAAACAAGTAAAACAACAGGTGCGGGTTTAGATTTAGGTATACTGAATAATCGTATTACGGTATTGCTAGATTATTATGATCGTCGTACAAGTAATTTGCTAACCAATTTGCTGTTGCCTAGTTACGTCGGGTTTCCAAACATTACAACGAATTTAGGAACTTTACAAAACAAAGGTTTCGAAGTCGCAATACAATCACAAATTTTAAAAAATCCTGATGGATTTAATTTAAATATTGGTGCAAATGCTGCTTTTGTCAAAAATAAAATATTAGAACTTCCATACAATGGTGTTGAAAATAATAGACAGGGCGGTTTACAGGTTTATGATCCAGCTTCAGGTCAGGTTAAATGGGTAGGTGGTTATCAAGAAGGTCAAACATTAGGTGATATCTATGCTTATAAACAAGTTTCCATCTTTAAAGATGATGCAGAAGTAAGTCAGATAGCGGGCAATAGAACGGATCAAATTGCAGGAATTACTGGACCAAATCTACCTGCAGGTAAAAATGGAAGGATAACGCCCGGTGATGTCAATTGGCTGGATGTTGATGGTAATAATATAATCGATTCTCGTGATCAAGTATATATCGGCAATATCAATCCTAAGTGGACTGGTGGTTTCACTACCAATATGAGTTACAAAGGATTCAATATGTTTTCCAATTGGGAATTTGCATTAGGACATACCATTTATAATGATCTTGTAGCGCGTACATTGGGTAATTATCAAGGTACCTTTAATTATTTAGAATTACAAAAACAGGCATGGTCTCCAACGAATACGGAAACAGATATTCCGAAAGTTTATTTTGCAGATCAAGTTGTGGGATCAAAACAGAATTATACACGGGGTAATAATGGCAACCCAAGTTTGAACAGTAATAATTCTAGATTTTATGAGAAAGGAGATTATTTAGCACTTCGTGAAATCACCCTTTCCTATGATCTTCCGAAATGGTTATACTCAAAAACACATATTCTTTCACGAGCTCGAGTTTATGTAAGTGGAAATAACCTCTTTTATATTACTAAATTTTCTGGTCCGACACCTGAACCACCAGTCGATGGAAACAATGTAGCAACTGGTGTATATGGGGGTACATATCCTACTCCGAGATCGTATGTTTTGGGCGTTCAACTTTCTTTTTAATTGAATTAATTGAAAAACTATCATGAAAAAAATAATATTAACCTATCTTTTTGTAGGAAGCTTAACCTGTTTGGGATTAAATTCATGTACAAATGATCTGGAACTTACACCAGTGAGTAACTATAGTGATGAAATTTACTGGAAGACTGCAGATCAATTTGATGCATTTGTCGTCGGTTTACATTCTAGATTTAGAACACATGAGCGTAATTTTTTATTTTTAGGTGAAATGCGTGCCGGGCTTTTCGGTAATGATCCAGGGACTACAGCATCTTTCACTGGAGAAGCATCACAAGGTCTGGAACGAATGTGGCAACACAATTTGGATATGGATAATTCTGGAGTAAGCAACTTTGGAGGATTATATGATCAGATCAACCAGCTTAATCTGATGATTAACAAATTGAACAGTACCAATGTATTGACTGAAGGAATAAAAAACTATTATCTGGGTATTGCTCATGGCATGCGTGCATTTTACTATTTCCAATTATATCGGACTTGGGGAGATGTTGTTATTCAGATAGAGGCTATCGATAAGATTGAAGTTTCCAATCTTGCAAAAGCAGCCTCTCCTGAAGCAGAGGTAATGGCGCTGATTAAATCAGATTTGGATCAATCAGTTTCAGCTTTTGGAACAGATTATAGTATTAAGCAAGAACGTTCATTTTGGTCTAAAAGTGCTTCTTTGATGCTCAAAGCAGAGGTTTATTTGTGGTCAGCACATCGTGAGGGTGCCAAATCAGATGCTACTATTGCGAAAAACGCTCTTATAGATGTAAAATCTAATTTACCTTTAGCTTTGCAAACAGACTTCAATAGTGTTAATGATGTGAAAAGTAAAGGAAATAATGAGATGATATTTGTGCTTAGGCATAAACTGAATGAAGCCACCCTTGGATTTATTACAGATTTTGTTCCTAATGCAAATATTCTTGTTAATTTCTCTGATTCGTTGGCTAAACGTCAATTTAGTGTGACGCAGGATAATTATGGAGGTTTATTACGGATTCCAACTCGTATCAGTACTTATCGTAATTATCATGATTTAGACACGCGTAAAAATAGCTCTATTCAGGCTGCATATAGTAAAGATAATGCAGGAAATTATAAAATTGCAGGTTGTTTTCTAAAGAAGTACCAAGGAGAGCAGAATGCAGGGGCCCGAGCTTACACGAATGACTATCCAGTATATCGTTATGCAGATCTTTTATTATTGTTGGCTGAAGCAAAAGTCATTCTAGGAGAAAGCCCAAAAGAAGAAATAAATCTAGTACGTAACCGTGCATTTGGTATTCATTATACGGAAAGTGTGTTAGGCTATCCAAATCAATCCGTTGATAAAGATCCAAATGAAGCGATTTTACAAGAACGTAAATTCGAATTTTTAGGGGAGGGTAAGTATTGGTACGACTTACGCAGGTTTGGCAATCAATACGTATTTTCACGTACAGGTTTATCGGCACAAGAAGCTTACAAATTGCTTTGGCCGATTGATCGAGCTTCACTGACAAATAACAGAGCTCTTAAACAGACTGTTGGTTATCCTGAATTTTAATAGTCTGCCCATCCCTGATAGGCTATTATTTTAATAAAAAACATATCCTGCCCCATGTAGTAATTGAAATGGGGTGGGATCATATTTAACTGAAAACATAAGTATATATTTATGATCACTCAAAAAATCGAGGGCTTAATTGCAGCTCCTTTTACGCCATTTAATGAAAATGGAACATTAAACTTAGCGCAAATACCCAATTATTATCAATCTTTAAAAAATAATAATGTGAAAGGGGGATTTATCTGTGGCTCAACGGGAGAAGGGGTATCTTTAACCTTTCAAGAAAAGGTTGAGGTGTTAAAAGCCTGGGCTAAACTCACGGTAAAGGATCCAGATTTCATATTGATGGTATTATTAGGAGGTACTAATATTCGGGAGTGTGTTGAATTGGCTAAAATTGCTCAACAGGAGGGTGCTGATGCTGTTTCATTTACATCTCCATATTATTTTAAACCTGCGAATGTAGAACAATTGGCCAAATGTTGCGCTGAAGTTGCAGCAGCGGCACCCCATACTGCTTTTTATTATTATCATATACCTGTATTGACTGGCGGAAATTTTGCAATGCTTGACTTACTAAAAGCAGTAGATGGTAGTATCCCAAATTTTGCAGGTATTAAATATACCCATGAAGATTTTATGGATTTTTTATCGTGTATGAATTTTGCTGGACGTAAATATGATATGTTGTGGGGAAGAGATGAAAATATGCTGTCATCCCTTGTTTTAGGATCAAAGGGTGCAGTTGGGAGTACTTATAACTACGCAGCACCATTATATCATGAATTGATAGAAGCATTTAATGAAGGTGACTTTGAACGAGCTAACTTACTACAACAAAAATCTATAGATATGATTACTTTATTGGGGAAATATGGTGGTATATCTGTAGGAAAATCTTACATGAAACAAATTGGAATCGATTGTGGTGCATTTAGGCTTCCTGTCAAAAATATGTCTATTGAACAATATCAAACCTTTGAAAAAGATGTTGCTCAATTGAATTTTCACACATTTTGTTCAAAGTAGTCGTTAACTTCTATCAGAACGGTATCAGTTACAGCCTGCATAATGGGCAGTTCGTGTGAAAAAGTCGATTCCCTTTTATTTATGATAAAAAGGAATCGACTTTACGGTATATTGATATTATTTATTTAGCAGGAATCAGTCTGATTGAACTGATCTCTGGAAGCATGTTTCCTTTGATTTCAAGTGCCTTAAGTTCAACCTTTAAAGCAGTATCACCCAGCGATTGCTGAGAGATTTCGAATGTTCCAATTTCCATATCTACAAACTGATTGCCTTTAGCATCATTAAGTTGGTATGACAATTTGTTGTTTCCAAATGAAAGTGAAATTGTACCTGACTTTTGTTCATTAGGGAGATAATTGACGATTACTTTATAAGTGCCGGGACGTTGTATTTTTATATCCCATATCACTTGGTCACCTTTATTTGACCAATCACCTATTGCATTAGGACGATTGGGATTATGTGTCGTAGCACCGATAAGTTTAATTCCTCCAGCGCCAATTAATTTGGCATTATTTGCCGTCAATACTATTCGACCGTCTTTTTGAGTGCGTATCTGCTGTCTTATAACTTCTGGCAAACCATTAATTTCAGCTACGATCACCAATGGCATTTGACCTTTAAAATTAGTTGGTAATTGAATTGTTTTGCCAGCAGATGTCTTTGTAATTTTTAAAGACTTTTTAGAATTTCCTATTACATATGCTTTACTGATCGCACTTGACAAAGGCACCTCTATGGCTCCATTTTGTGGAATATCAAAAACATGGAAATAAAGCTTTTTACCCTTCTGAGTACAGTATCCCCAGTCAAGACCTTGAAATGGGCTTGCTGTAGTACCGTAGATTGCTTCACTATTAACTTTCATCCATTGTCCAATATCTTGAAGCAATTTCACTGCTTTTTCAGGTATTACACCTTCGCCATCTGGTCCTACGTTAAGTAAGAAGTTTCCACCTTTACTAACAGTTTCAATAAATAAACGCATTGTTTTGTCGAAAGATTTCCAGTTTTGATCGTGTGCACTATATCCATAACTTTCATTCATCGTGTGGCTCACTTCCCAGTCCATACCCGGAAGACCGGTTGGTGGTATATATTTTTCGGGAGTGCCTATATCTCCATTTTTATTTTCTAGGCCATCCCAGAATCTATTGTTAACGATAATTTGTGGTTGCCACTTGATTAAATCTGTCAAGATACGCTTTGTTCCCCAGCTTTCGCCTTCTCTGTTTTTACTACTAAAGTCTAGCCATAACACATCTAAACCACCATAATTATTAGCAAGCTCTTTCACCTGCCCATATAAATAATCTTTATAGACTTCATGATTGGGCTTATAGCCAGTAGTGTTGGGGTTTAAATAGGAAAGACCTTCGTAAGAGTCCGGATGTTGCCAATCCAATAATGAATAGTAAGCACCTGCTTTTAATCCTTTAGCGCGAAATGCTTTAACGACTTCTTCATAAAGATCACGTCCTTTAGGTGAAATATTAGTACCTTCTGTGATGTCATTTTTTAATGAATAAGGTTGTTGACTATTAAAAATGGAGAATCCTTCGTGGTGACGTGAGGTTATAACAACATACTTCATACCTGCTTCCTTAGCTAAAGATGCCCACGCAGTGGCATCAAATTTTGAAGCTGTGAATTTTGGTTTTAATACTTCAGCATAAGTTTTACTTGGCACTTTGGCCCAAGCTTGTATCCATTCGGCATAGTGTTGTGGATATTGTTTTCCATCCCAACTACCTCCAGCAGCACTGTAGAGCCCCCAATGGATAAATAGGCCAAATCTAGCCTCTCTAAACCATTCCATACGACTGTCTTTTGTTTCTTTCCATCCAGATACCCCTTCGTATGGAACTGATGACGATTGTGCAGTAGCAGATAAAACTGCTGCGGAAAGTAGACTGAGGAGTGTGGTTTTTTTTAATAATTTCATGAAGGTTTGATTAGGTTTGATACAACATGTATCGAGTAGAAGATTGATTTTATACTGTACTTTTTTCTTTTACAAAGAAATTAAATAATTTGTATATTAAAAGTTGAAAAGATCATTGATCGTTTAAATATATTGAAAAACCAGTCTTATATTTTTTGAGTATGTTAAATCGCACATCAAAGAAAAAATTTAAAGATGGTCATTCATGTTAAATTTTCCTAATTCCATCTCTTTACGGTACACGCTAGGATTTTTGTTCATAATTTCTTTAAAAAACTTATTGAAGTTCGTTAGATTTTGATAGCCACTCGCATAGCAGACTTCAGATATATTGTAGTTTTTATCTTTTAATAACTTACAAGCATGACCTATCCGCATTTCATTGACAAATTTAGAAAATGATTTCTGTGTGTGCTTTTTGAAAAATCTGCAGAATGCATTGGGAGTCATGTCTAATAAAGCGGAGGCATCTTTTAAGGAGACCGTATCCCTAAAATTCTGCATAACATACAGATAAATTAAATTTATACGTTTATTTTCTCTTTCGTTATAAATGGGTTTATAGGAACCACTTGCCAAACTTTCGAATTCATTAGTTTGATAAAGTAGGGTAATGAGATTAAGAAAACCTGTTATTTTAGATAAAGAATCTTTCTCAATTAAATCGCGTATCATCGTAATTGCTTTTTCTAAAGTATCTCCAAAAAATCGTAAACCATCTTTTGCTTTATCTATAAAGTGCTCCATGGCTTGTATAGTCGATTGATCATCTGTTAATTGAATGAGAAAGTCAGCAGGAAAATAAATCACAATAGCTCTAGCACGTTCATGATGATTTGGGGTCAAAAATACATCATCATTACGCCAGATATGTGGAACATTGGGTCCGATCAAAACCAAATCTCCAGCGCTAAATGAATCGATATGATTACCAACAATACGCTTACCATAACTTTCTTCAATGAGAACCAGTTCACATAATTCGTGAAAATGTAGAGGATTACTTAAAAAAGCTTGATCCACCAATTTAATATAGATTGTTTTTTTTGAAGGTGGACTTATTTCTATTAATTGGGCTTTCATTCATCAAATGGTATTGGCTATAATTTACGAATATATAAATTTCAACATTATAAAACAATTTTAAGCCAGATACAGTGCTCATCACTGTATTTAGGGATAAATAGTTGCAATAGGAAATTCATGATATCGAATATTACCAACACTTTTTAAGTATTTTAATATCCTTTAAATTACTTTTGATGCTTTAAACTGTCTTTTAGTTTTGACATTCACGAGCTATCTGCTCATCAACTATTGACACCGTATCAACACTTATTTCAGATCTTGATACCAATTATATATTATAGAAAATTTATTTCAACAAAAAAATGTACTGCAGAATCTAGATGATAGAGCATAAAGTTCTTCAATTGCGTTAATATACTGTCACTAATTGATAATCGGGTTGTAATTTATTCGTTATAAGATCCCTAATTTTATAATTGTAAAATAGACTAGCTGGAAGTAAGATTGTTTTATAACCTAAGTATGATTTATAAGCCATCATATCAGATACATAAGTTGTCTGTGATTAAAAATTGTACCATTAACATTGAAATTTGGCCTTTTAAGTTAAACCTATATTTAGAATGAGAAAGAAAGTTGTCGTTGTATCCATTTTATTGACTATTTGTGCAGCTGTCGGATTATTTGCGTTTCAACAGGAAAAACCTGTTGATTTTAGTGCTGAAGTGAAACCTATCCTTAATAAACATTGCATTACTTGCCATGGTGGCGTAAAGAAAAATGGAGGTTTTAGTTTGCTTTTCGAAAATGAGGCATTTGCTAAGGCAGAGTCTGGTAAACCGGCTATAGTCGCAGGCGATGCAGATCATAGTGAATTTATTAAACGGTTGACCATTGATGATCCCGAATTAAGAATGCCTTACAATGCACCACGATTGAGTGATGATGAAATCGACATCTTGAAAAGATGGATCAATGAGGGGGCGAAATGGGGCAAGCACTGGGCTTATACTTTGCCTGAAAAAGTTGAAGTACCTAAACCATTTTCTTTTGCCGGTTTATTTGGTATGAATCCATCGGGTATATCCAATAATATCGATTATTTCGTTCAAGATAAAATGAAAGAGAAAGACCTGTCTTTTTCAAAAGAGGCAGATAAGGAGACCTTATTGAGACGATTGTATCTTGATGTGGTCGGTATTCCGCCAAGTTTATCCGAATTGCAATCATTTGTGAATGACACGAGAGGAAATGCTTACGAGTTAAGAGTTGATAGTTTACTCGCTTCACAGCAGTATGGTGAAAAATGGGCTAGCTGGTGGCTCGACTTAGCCCGATATGCAGATACTAAAGGTTATGAAAAGGACGGGTCAAGACAAATATGGCCTTATCGCGATTGGCTCATTAAAGCTTTTAATAAAGATATGCCATTTGACGAGTTTACGGTACAGCAATTAGCGGGTGATTTATTACCTGATCCAACTAAAGATCAACTTATTGCAACTGCTTTTCACAGAAATACAATGAATAATGATGAAGGGGGGACAGACAGTGAAGAGTTTCGTGTTGCCTCTGTTTTAGATCGGGTCAATACGACTTACCAGGTCTGGTTAAGTACAACTTTTGAGTGTGTACAGTGTCACAGTCATACTTACGACCCATTTAAATTTGAAGAGTATTATAAATCTGTTGCTTTTTTTAATAATACACGAGATGAAGATACCCAAGGTGATCATCCAAGGTTGCGGTTCTATAAGGCCGAAGACGAAAGCAGAGTGGATAGTATCAAATCTTGGTTGACCCAGAAAGGGAATCAAAAGTTGATCCGTTCTACAGACTTATTTTTGCATACCTTGGAACCAAAAATTCATGCACATTATAGTGATCAGGTTGAAAACGGCGCTTTGTATGATACTAAATGGCTCGGAATACGTTCAGGAGGAAGTGCTCGATTGAAACACATCACCTTGCAGGGTAAAAAGCAATTTTATATGAATTATTGGACATCATTAAATGGAGGTGCCATAGAAGTCAGAAAGGGTAGTAAAACAGGCCCGTTACTGACGACAGTCCAATTGCCTAGTACTTCAGGAAGACAAGTTATTCAAGCAGATCTGAAAGATGATACCGGAGTTCATGACCTTTATTTAATATTTAAGAATGCAACTGAAGCAAAAGATCAGCCGATTTGTATGATTGAGTGGTTCGCATTGCGCGAAGGGTTTCCAGTATCTGCAGACCCGGAGTCCCAGCGTATGCAAAATAACTTTATGCAACTGATTAATACAAATCCTGAAAGTGTACCTGTGATGATTGAAAATCCTGCAGAAATGCATCGTAAAACACATGTTTTTGAGCGAGGAAATAGATTAGCGCTAGGTAAAGAGGTGCAACCTGCAGTTCCTGAAACATTAAATCCTTTTCCAAAGGGAGCTCCTAACAATAGATTGGGATTTGCTAAATGGATTGTAAGTAAAGATAATCCTTTGACAGCACGTACTTTGGTCAATCGAATTTGGGCGCAATTATTTGGACGCGGGTTGGTGGAACCACTAGGAGATATGGGGACGCAGAGTACACCATCTATGCATATTGATTTATTGGACTACTTAGCGCTAGATCTCATGCAAAATAAAAAGTGGAGTATGAAAGCACTTATTAAGGATATTGTTATGTCTTCCACCTATAAGCAATCATCGAGTTTAAATCAAGGAGATGTGGAGAAAGATCCGGCTAATATATTTCTAGCGAGAGGACCAAGATTCAGACTTTCGGCAGAGCAGATTCGGGATCAGACATTAGCCGTAAGTGGCCTCCTCAGTTCTAAAATGTATGGACCTTCGGTGATGCCCTATCAGCCGGATGGTGTATGGATGACGGTATATAGTGGTGAATCGTGGGCAACAAGTACCGGTGAAGACCAATTTAGAAGGGGATTATATACATTTTTAAAACGGACAAGTCCTTATCCTTCATTTATTTCTTTTGATGCATCGAGTCGAGAGGTCTGTTTGGTTGATCGGATCAGAACAAATACTCCATTACAAGCACTAACCACGTTGAATGATCCCGTTTATCTGGAGGCGGCTAAACATCTTTCGACACTCATGCAGAAAGAAGGAGCAGGAGATTCTAAAAAAATAATTTCTTATGGTTATAAGAAACTGATGTTAAAAAATCCGAGTGCAGAAAAAGTGGTTGCACTGGAAAAATTATATAAAGAAGCATTACAAAATTTTAATAAAAAACCAGCAGAGGCGGCTAAATTCATGGCTGTTAATGCGAGTGATTTAAAAGATCCATCTTTAACATCAAAGGCTGCCTACATGGTGGTAGCCAATGCTTTATTGAATCTGGATGAATTTCTTACAAAATCTTAAACGACATGAAAGATCTCGATAAATTATTTCGTGAATTGCAACAGCAGAAATTGCAGGCGGTAACGCGCAGACATTTTTTGAAGGATTGCGTGGCAGGTGTTGGAAGCATAGCATTAGCAAGTTTTTTAGCAAGTTGTGGAGGAAACTCCAGTGGATCTGGAGCTATAGATTTAAATGCATTGAATCCACTTGTACCAAAATCACCTCATTTTCCTGGAAAAGCAAAAAGTGTCATTTACTTGCATATGGCAGGAGCTCCTTCACAATTGGAACTTTTTGACTATAAGCCAGTGTTGCAGACATTACATAATCAACCCTGTCCTGAGTCACTATTAGCAGGTAAAACTTTTGCATTTATCAGAGGTACTCCTAAAATGCTAGGTCCTCAAGCGACTTTCAAACAGTATGGGCAAAGTGGAGCTTGGGTTTCCGATCATCTACCGCATTTTAGTAAAGTTGTGGACGATGTCAGCTTTTTAAAGGCTGTACATACAGACCAGTTTAATCATGGTCCTGCACAGATGTTTATGCAAACGGGTAGTGCGAGATTGGGTAGGCCTAGTATTGGATCTTGGGTAACTTATGGTTTAGGATCAGAAAATAGCAACTTGCCAGGTTTCGTGGTATTGACTTCAGGTGGAAAGACTCCCGATGCCGGAAAAAGTGTTTGGGGATCTGGATTCTTACCTTCAGTATATCAGGGTGTGCAATGCCGTTCGAAAGGTGATCCTGTTCTATATCTTGCCGATCCGGAAGGCATGAGCAGAGACTTAAAGAGACATGCTATCGATGCGATTAATGAAGTCAACAAGGACGAATATAATACCTATAAAGATCCTGAAACATTATCTCGAATAGCCCAATATGAGATGGCTTACAAAATGCAGGTAGCAGTTCCTGAGGTTATGGACATCAGTCAAGAACCAGCGCATATTCATGAATTATATGGTACGGAACCGGGTAAAGAGTCTTTTGCGAATAATTGTTTATTAGCACGAAAACTGGTTGAACAAGGAGTCCGTTATGTACAGTTGTTTGATTGGGGATGGGATAGCCATGGAACTAATGCTTCCGATTCTATCGATTTTGGTTTCCGTAACAAATGTAGGGAAATCGACAGACCTATGACCGCATTGATTATGGATCTTAAACAACGTGGATTGTTGGACGAAACGCTTGTGGTTTGGGGAGGAGAATTCGGACGAACTCCAATGCAGGAAAATAGAGACAATAGCGATATGCCCTTTTTAGGACGTGATCATCATACTGATGCCTATACGATCTGGATGGCAGGAGGCGGTGTCAAGAAAGGGGTGACCTATGGAGAGACCGATGAAATCGGGTTTACCGGTGTAAGCGGAAGATCGTCCGTTCATGATGTACATGCGACAATGCTTCATTTGCTCGGTTTCGATCATGAAAAATTTACTTATGAATTTCAGGGCCGACCATTCCGTTTAACGGATGTTGAAGGTAACCTGATTAGTGCAGTTGTTTAATAAATAATTGGAATGAAATATATATACAGCATGATGCTTTTTATTTTATGGGCTCTACCAAATCAAGCTCAAGTGAATAATAATTTAAAAATAAAGTTCTATTGTACCAATTGGGGTATGTCAGAGTCATGGGACAGCTACTGTGCTCGAGTAAGTCAGGCTGGATTTGATGGTTTAGAGACTTGGCTTCCAGCGGTAGGAGAAGAGCGTACAGCCATGTTTAATGCTTTAAAAAAGCATAAGCTCTCCTTGGGGTTATTAAGTGGAGGTGGCGGTGCCAATTTTGATCAGTATTTGGCTTCTTTTATAAAAAATGTTGAGGATGCCGCGCAGCAAAAACCGGATTATATTAATTGTCATACTGGAAAAGAATATTATACGTTTGAACAAAATAAAGCTCTAATTGATGCTGCTGAAGCCATTTCTAAAAAAACGGGTATCCCAGTTAGACATGAAACACACCGTGGCCGATTTAGTTTTGCCGCACATATTACAAAAAAGTATTTGGAAAAGATTCCGCATTTGCGTTTAACATTAGATATATCACATTGGTGTAATGTTCATGAGTCCATGTTGTCAGATCAAAAAGAAGCTGTTCAATTGGCGCTTCTAAAAACTGGACACATACACGCTCGTGTTGGCCATCCGCAAGGACCACAGGTTAACGATCCAGCAGCCCCAGAATGGAAATCTATTTTGAATCAGCATTTGGCCTGGTGGGATGAAATTGTACGTATTCACAAAGAAAGCAAAGCAAAAGTTCTAACCATAACAACTGAATTTGGTCCCGCTGGATATTTACCGACTTTACCTTATACACAACAGCCTGTAGCTGATCAATGGAGTATCAATGTCTTTATGTTAAATCTTTTAAAGGCACGCTATAAATCATGATATTGTTTTTTGAAGAGTTAATGAATTTTACAGGAAGATGGCACCCAGTTATGGTACATCTTCCTATTGGAATGTTAGTTATTGCCTGTGTATTGGCATTGTTCTCAAGAAAGGAAAATTATAAGAATATAGGTCCAGCAATATCATTATCCTTATTGTTTGGTAGTGTGGCTGCTATACTCGCTTGTTTTACAGGGTATCTGTTGTCTTTACAAGGTGGTTACGAGCAAGATACCTTAAATTTTCATCAATGGTTAGGACTTGCAGTTGCTGCTATTAGTCTTTTTTTGTATTTTTTATATAAGGAAGGTATTCGCAATTCCTTTATTGAAAAGTTTAAATCTAAGCGTGTTGCAATATTGTTTTTGATGTTTATTCTTATCGGTATTACTGGTCACTTTGGAGGTACTTTGACACATGGGAAAGGGTATTTTAAAGACGCGCTTCCTACAGCGATTAAAAGAGCTGTGGGGATAGAGGATGCATCTGAAGAACCTGTTTTACTGACTAATGTGCAACAAGCGCAGGTATATTCAGGAATTATTCAGCCCATTCTTAAACAGCGGTGTCAAAGTTGTCACGGCGAGAAAAAGCAAGAAGGTGGTTTTGCTCTTCACGATCAAGCACATTTATTGAAAGGTGGTGATGGCGGGACAGTACTTGTTGCAAATGATTTAGAAAAAAGTGAATTATATGCGCGATTGATATTGCCAGAGGGGCATAAGAAAAGAATGCCTCCCAAAGGCCGTAAGCCAATTACTGCAGAACAAATTAAGTTGATCGGATGGTGGGTGAAAGAAGGTGCTGATTTTGCTAAAAAATCGAGTGACTTGGCGCAGACAGCAGAAATAAAAGAAATTTTAGGGAAGTTAGAAAAGGGAAGTGAACCAACTTCTCCATTTGAAGAATTACCGGAGGCAAAAAAGCTACCAGCTGATTTTGTACAGCAGTTACAAGCAAAAGGAATTAAGGTTTTGCCTATTGCAAGTACTAGTGAATATGTAACCATCAACGCCATTAACTATCCTGAATTTAAGGATCAAGACTTAAAAGATCTTTTAAAGATCAAGGATAACATTGTGCAGTTGAAATTAGGAAATACCGCTATAACTGATCAAAGCCTCAAGATGATGGCCGAATTTCCAAACTTAATGAAGTTACATTTAGAAAATACAAAAATTACAGATTTAGGACTTGAACATCTGAATGGACATCCAGCTTTATCCTATCTAAATTTATTTGCAGTGCCAGTTACAGATAAAGGGTTAGAAAAGCTCAATAAAATGCCCAAATTGAAACAGATCTATGCCTATCAGACAAAAGCGACATTAGTAAGTGTTGAAAATTTAAAGAAGATAGCTAAACATGTTGTGCTGGATACAGGATCTTATCAGTTGCCTTTTCTAGCTTCGGACACAGTTCGTTTTTAAAAGCGGTATATCAATTGAATTTCTTATTGGGATAAAGCCTATAGTACAAATTTCAGTTTTTAAATGTTACTTATTGGCGTTAATTTTTTCATGATGAGTATAAATCTTATAGGGGTCGTCTTTAAAAATTATTAAAGAAATGATTTTTATTCCTAATTAGTACAGGATTATAATTGTTTTTTGTATCATCGGATTTATGATATTGATCATAAATCCGATGATACATTTTTCTGTTTCCTTGTCAATATCAACTTTTCAATGATAGTGCCTTCTTCATTTCCTTTAAAGTAGCTTCTAAATCCAGATTTTTCTAATAATCTTCTAGAAGCAATATTTTGTGGATGAATTACGGCAATGATATCTTTTTCCTGATCTATTTCTAATGCTAAAGATAGTAGATGTTCACAGATTTTAGTTCCTAGACCTTTCTTCCAATGCTCTTTTTTGAGTAAATAGCCAATTTCAAAAACGCTATGATCTTTTTTGTAAAAGACCAATTTACAATCTCCTATGATCGTGCCATTTTCAGCATCTAATACTTGAAAATAACCTAAATATTTATGCTGTTTACCTTGATCCAGAATAGAGTCAAATTTTTTATTAGCATCCGGTACAGACATACCTTTTCCAGTGATATATTTCATGACATCATCTTCCTTAACGAGATTGTGATAGTCCAAAAGGTCTTTTGCGGTATATTTTTTAAAGGTGATATTGGTAATCATATGTTCATAAAATATAGATCTTGGCAAATGGAGTTTTTTTATTTTAAGGTTTGTAAAGTGTCATTATGTGCGAATAGATTCAAGTATTGAATTTTTTATATAAATCATTTTTTTCTAAAAATATTACTCTTTATGCCATTTCATCATCAGCTCAGTTTCTCCTGTTTCAGCATCTATCAATTCTGAAACCTTCGCAAATCCCTTTTTTTGATAAAATGCTACACTTGGTCTGTTATTTTTGTAAACTTTAAGTTGAAGATCATCTCGCATTTTTTTGACATGATTTAACAGTAATGTTCCTATCCCTTTACCTTGATGTGTTGGTGAAACAAAAATAGCAGCAACCTCATTCTCTACTAGTGCAATAAAACCTGAAATTTCGGCTTCATGGGCTAATAAGTATATTTCTGATGCGGGTAAATACTGTGTTCGCATTGCTGTTTTATTTGTTTCCCAATATTCTTTTTTAATAAAGTTATGAGCTTGCTGTGATGCCTCATACCAGATTTCGACAAGCTGATCTAGGTCAGCGTCGCCTGCTTTTCTAATCATTGCATTATTCATAATCGCGTATTTATGTTTCAGTATAAATGTAGGGTAATCCTATTAAACTCTCTCACTCAAAAATAGCACAGTTATGTTGGCTTTTGAATTGTTTCTGTTATTTTTAACCAGTCGACGTAGTTTATTACCCCTAATTCAGGAAGTCCTTGCCCCTCTAACATACTGATAAACTCCAAGCTGTTGCCATCAGGATCGTCAAAATAAATCGCGATAGCAGGCATCCATGCAAAAACCATAGGCTCTGCACTGCCGTTGTTTAAAAAGTTGTAAGGTTTTAAATCATTTTTTTCTAGCCATGATACTGCACTGTCACGTATAAACTCCAAATCACATTGAAATGCAAAATGTCTCTTTTGTATAGGTGAAGGTTTTTCCCATAGTCCTAGCATCGCTTTTTTAGCAGGTGTCAACCAGAGAAATGCGATGCGACGGGGATGGTCGATGTGAGCCAATTCCAAATTTAGGATATTGGAATAAAATGCAATTGCTTCTTTCATATTGCTTACTTCAATATGAGTTTCAAATAATCCTTTAATCATATTTTCTTGATTTTGATTTAATCAAAGCTAATAAGAATATGATCATTTGTAGATAGCATATATGCTGTAAAACAGACCTTTTTTACGGTTTTGATCGGTACTCGGTAGGAGTCATACCTCTCAATTTGTAAAAGAGTCGTGAAAAGTGATTGGCTGTGTCAAAGTTGAGTATGAGCGCAATTTGTTTGATGTTCATATCTCCATACTTTAGTAAGCGCTCAGCCTCAACCATAAGCTGATTTTGAATTAAACGGAGAGCAGAATATCCAAGTTGATCGTGTACACATTCGCTTAGGTATTTAGGTGATATATGAAGTTTATCAGCATAAAAAGCGACATCTTTAGCTATTTTAATATGCTCTTTTAATAAGGTTCGAAAGCGTTGTGTAATTTGATATTTTCGATTAATGGAAGTATCCGAATTAATTAAACAAATTTCACAGATCCGGTTATATTCGTATAAAAGTTGGATAAGATAGAGACGAATCATGTCTATTCCAAATGGTTTATCATGATCGAGTTCTAATTTTATTTTTTTAAACTTATAGTAAAAATCATGAAATTCAGTCCTTTTTAACGGAAACGTTGGCGCATATTCTGGATTTATAAATAAGAGGTCGTTCAGAATATTGGTTTCAAATATACCTGTAGATAGTAGTGTGCTTTCAAAAGTGATGATCTGCGCCGCATAATCGTCACTTGGACGCTGTAAAGAATAGGTAGATAAAGGTGGGATTATAGTAATAGAACTTTTCGTTATTCGAAACGAATGATGATCGATCTGTATTTCACAAAATCCTTTCATTCCTAAAATAAGCACATAACAGTTTGTTCTATGATGCTTTATTGCATAGAATTCTGATGCAGAGCATAATTCTATTTGTACGGTACTATCATTTTTCAATGTGTTAAAGAGTTCTTTTTGAGTCATTATTTACTATTATATCCTTAGTAAAGGTTTTATTTTCCTTTAGTTTATCTATTCCTGGTCTGACTTGTGGCAGATAACAAAAGTACAGCATATCTGCAGTAAATTTTCATGTATTCTTATGATAAAAAAACAAACCCCTTAAATCAATGACTTAAGAGGTTGTTGTCGATTAGTAACCAGGGTTTTGTTCTAGCTTATTGTTTCCAGCAATAGCTTGGTTAGGAACAGGGAAACGGTTGAGATGTAAGCTACTAGAGGGGGAGTGATCCCACCATTTTTCTGTCGTAAAGGCTTTCCATCTGATGAGGTCAGTTCTTCTACGACCTTCTCCTATAAATTCGATACTCCATTCATCTAGAAAACGATATTTATCTATATTAGCAATTGTGACTGGATTTAAATCGATATTGTCTTTAAAATTTCTTTTTCTGACCTCATTGATCAACGTGACAGCTTTACTTTTATCTCCGATACGAAATTCACATTCGGCTAACATATAATAGATTTCCGCTAATCGGATCACCGGCATATCTGCGCCCCATCGCAATGTATTATTAGCTAGATTTGGAATAGGAACTTTTACTAGACGAATTCCAGTATTTTCTTCGCCTTCGGACATCTTTGATGGAAGTTGAGCTACGGAGCTGTATTTTTTTCCTGGACCGACTTCTGAAAAACGTGCCACCTGATCTACAAAATTCAAAGGCTGTTTATTATATTCTTCACCGCCAAGAATGGCTTTCCCGTCTGGAGATAGATGAGGTCCCACGATGAACATACCTTCATAATTTTCAGTACCTAAATAGTGATAGGGGTTCTTTCGAAAATCTCCGGTAGTGAATGCTTCATAGGGCGATCCTAATTTAAAATCACTGCTGTAAAGTGTACCATCTGGTTTTCTAGAAGGAGTAAGGTGGGCACCATTATTCCCGCCCATATCTTGACTAAAATATTCACGTGTATTGTAATGGTAGAAGTCCGCATAAAACCAATTGTATTCTAACATTTTAAATTCTGAAGGCATAGACCATATGATTTCTGGAGAACTGTTGTTTTTGAAGCCATGAACTCCATTCCAGGTTGGGTCTAATTGATAATCACCATATTCTTTATTGATGAGCGCTTGACTTAATTTTCTACTTTCCTCATACATCGGTTTACCAATATAAGTTTCCGCATTAAAATACAATTGAGCAAGCATCGCCGCTACAGCAGCTTTTCGTATTGCCCCTTCTTCTTTATCACCAGCTTTTTTTGCAGGTAAATTATTCATAGCTGCGGTCAGTAACTTTTCAATATGTAAAAAGAGTTCCTGTTCCGTATTTCGAGGAAGTGACTCTTGATCTAGTGATTCAAAAATAGGCATTCCACCAAAATAGTCCAATC
The DNA here is from genome assembly GCF_023273895.1 of Sphingobacterium sp. PCS056. Taxonomy (NCBI): domain Bacteria; kingdom Pseudomonadati; phylum Bacteroidota; class Sphingobacteriia; order Sphingobacteriales; family Sphingobacteriaceae; genus Sphingobacterium; species Sphingobacterium sp. PCS056. The sequence goes on from NZ_CP096883.1 coordinate 3,171,190, forward strand.
CTCTTAAATAGAAGTAGGAAATTAATGCATCGAGTTGAGCCATATCAGCATTTTGGCGTTCAGCAGTTAAAGCAAATTTTGTATAGTCCAATTTAGAAAGATCATTTTTGGTATCCAAAGCAAGAGCAACTCCCATGAGCGTTCCACGCCAGGTTCCCCAGATCCAACCGTCATCTGCGGTCCATTTATGATAATGATATCGTTCATTTTCTCCGCCATTATACCAATGTCTGCCCTTTGTCGTGATCGCAAAGTTGTCAGCAGTATACTCTTGTAGTCTCCAGCGATCTTCTCCCAAGTACCACTTGGCATGTGTAAAAGGTCTAAACAAGGCTGCTTTAATATCTTTTTCACTTTTATAAAATGTTTCAGGAGTGACAGAACTATAAAATTCCTGATCTAATTTGGTACAGCCCTGAAAGATGAGTCCTGCAGATAGTGTTAATATCGATATGTATTTTTTCATGATTTTATTTTTAAAAATTAACTTGTAGACCCATCATAAAAGTTCTGGTTTTTGGATAGACATTTCTTTCTTCAAAACCAGGTTCAAGTCCATTGATGTTCACCTCCGGATCCAATCCTGTATAATTTGTAAATACAAATAAGTCCCTTGCAGTAGCATAAATACGAAGTGATTTTATCGGTTTGATTACATTGTTATTGAATGAATATCCAATATTGAGCGCGTCAACCTTTAAGAATGTGCCTTTTTCAAGCCAGTAATCACTCAATTCTTTTTCACCTTTGATATTTTTATGTTTATCGTAGGCTTCTGCCAAGACATTCTGTCCTTTCACATTAGGCAGGCTGTAGTACATATTGATCATATTAAAGACATCATGGCCTATCCAACTACGCATATAGATACTTGCATCCCAGTTTTTATAAGAGAATTGATTGTTCCAAGATAATTGAAGCGTTGGGATCGCATTGCCCACGAAGGCTTTATCGCCAACAGTTTTACTTCGTTCTCTAACGTCAAATATATTTCCATCTTTGTCGTATAGCTGCCAGTAACCATCATCTGTAAATCCTGCAAATTTCCAGATATAAAATCTTCCTATATCTTCGCCCGGATAAAGTCTCACTGCTGATCCAGGGGAGCCTGGTGCAGGGAAGTCTTTTCGATCAGTAAATGTTTGGCTGCCCCACAGGGTATTGAGGGTGCTTTTATTATGAGAAGCCACAATACCGGTACTATACGTAAAGTGCTCCTTGGATACTGCTTTATAATTTAATTCAAATTCGTAACCTGTATTTTGCATGCTTCCAACATTCATGGTTGTTTTATCATGGATTGCTGGTGGCTGGGAGACGCTGATGTCATAAATAAGGTCATCTATTTTACGCTTATAGAAGTCAATTCTTCCGCTCAATTTATTTTCTAGAATTGAAAAATCTAGACCCAGATTATACTCTTTTTTAACTTCCCATTTGATATCAGGATTTTGATTGTGCATGACACCGTATGTTCTAAACCAATTACCATCTTGTAAGAACCAAGTATCAGCACTGTACATTCGGCTCGCTACTTTAGCGTCAAAACCTTCATTTCCGGTTTCACCATATCCTGCCCGTAATTTTAGATCATTGATAAAACTAACATCTCTTAAGAAGGGTTCTTGTGAGATACGCCATCCTGCAGATAGACCAGGAAAGAATCCCCATCTATTTTTGGGAGCAAACTTACTAGAACCCTCATAACGCGCTGTCGCAGTCAGAATATAGCGATCCAAATAAGAGTAATTGACACGACCAAAAAAAGCAGCTAATTTCACCCAAGGGTTGCGCCATGAACCCATACCTGCTCTACCTTCGACTAAGTAGCTCCCTGTTCCCATATCATTTTCTTTAATGCCATCTACAGGAAAATCAGAGTTATTGGCTGAAAATCCTTGACCATTAAAATCTTGATAACTGTAACCTGCGACCGCATTTACCGCATGATCTGCCCATCGATTATTGTAATTAACCGTCCATTCAAATACCCGGTCATTATATTTGTTATAGTATTGTGAAGCATTTCCATCTACACCATCCTGCCTTGATAATCGATGTTGAGCGGATCGATAATAAGTGCCATGTTCAGAATTGTTTTTCACCCCAATTGTTGCACTTGTGGTTAGATGTTCCGTGAGATTGAGCTTTAACGTGCTATTGGCTAACAGATATTTAAATTGTTTTAAATCTGATCTCAGTTTCACTTCGGCCACCGGATTCCAATAGTCATATCCACCTACTAGAACATTAAATCCGCTGACATCATTTACATCGTAAGGAGTTTCTGTTGGATTAAGCACCATTGCCATATTGAAAATATCATTATTGCTTCCAAAGGCTTTTGCTTCATTGTAGCTTACATTAGTGTTTAATTCAGCAAACCCGTCAAAAAACTTAAAGGATGAATTGATACGTCCACCTATTTCTTCCCTTTTAGATGTAATGGCCATACCAGTAGCATCTCTTTTTGTAAAGGTGGTGTACAGATTGGCATTTTCAGATCCACCACTGATGTTTACCACTTGTCTATGGCTAAATGGATTGTTATTTGTCACTTCATCGTACCAATCAGTTTTGTGCCCAAGGTCATTCCCAAGGCCATATTCAATAAATTTTTCGGCAGATAGGACTTCAGGTTTTTTGCGCACGGTTTCGATGAAATATTCTGAAGTAAAATTGACTTGTGCTTTTCCTATTTGAGGTCTTTTAGTTGTAATTAAAATAACCCCACCAGAAGCTCGAGTTCCATAAATCGCTGCGGCCGAAGCGTCTCGCAGCACATTAATCGATTCAATGTCTTCCTTAGCAACCGAATTGATATCACCACCAGGTACACCATCAATCACAACCAAAGGACCCTGAGATGCATTGACTGAATTAACACCTCGTAGTTGCAAGGAAATTCCCGCGTTGGGATCAGTCCCGTTGGTCGAGATGACGCTTAGCCCTGGAACTTTTCCTTGGATAGCAAGTAATGGTGATACCGTACCTGCGACCATGTCTTTTTGTTTGATGGTGGATACAGCACTTGTAAGTTCTTTTTTATCGATGGTACCATAACCTACTACGACAGCTTCTTCTAAGCTTTGTGCTACCGATATCATTTTGATATTGAGGGTGGTTTCGCCATTATATCGAACCTCTTGTGTTGTAAATCCGATCATATGGATGGAGATCACTTCATTTTTTTTGACATTGTTCAATTTGAAAATACCATTCTGGTCCGAAGCGGTACTTTTTGGAGTACCTTTGACATGAATCGTGGCTCCGGCTAAAGGGTTTCCAGCTTCATCGGTGATACTACCGCTAAGTACTGACTGCAACTCATTACTGTACTGGTTCATAGGCGATGCCATAGATGTGATCGCGTAAAAATTGGTACTAAACAGCAATAATTTGGTAGCTACTTTAAAATTGTTGATTTTAAATTTCATAAGCTAAAATGTTTATAAGAGGTGTTTAAAATTATTGGTGAAGATTATTTCGAGTATAATCCGTTCGATATTGAAGTCAATATGCCGTAGCAATAATAGGAGCTTATTAAGTATATAATAATTATCATAGTTGGTTTGGTTATAATCCTCAAATTGAGAAATTTTTAAACCTTAAACCTTATGGTGAGACATTTTGATATGATTATGAGACGATTTGCTTATGTTTTATCTTTTTAAGTAAAAAAGTATAAATTTATAAGAAAATAAGATTAATCTCACTTTTTGTATTTGATGGTACTAATCTCGTGTGTTAAATATTGTTATTGGATTAAGAACAAGCATTATGGTCTGCTTATTTCAAATTATGATTGCGTAATTTAAAGTTGATTGGAGAAAAATTTAAATGTACAACTGGATTGTATTTCTATGTTTAAGGAGTCTACAGATCAATTGTGTTTATTAAAGGGAAATAGACTTTTAGAAAAATAAAAACCATGATCATTTAGATCTGATAATGTCTTCACGTCATTTACATTTTTTTTGGTGGATCAATCATACCTTTTTTATTATCCAATAAGAAAGCAAGAGTAGCGCCAGCGATATAACCTATTAAATCTGACCATAGAAATCCTTGTCCAAATATTAGACGAAGTACTGGGTTATTTCTGATATAGATCAAAAAGGGAATTTGTACCAATTGCAAGCATTCAATGAAAAAACAAAAAACAAGCGCTATTGTAATGGAGAATAAATTTGAACGATCATAAAATAGTAACCTACAGAACCAGTAGACCATCACAGCATAAAGTATATCACCCGTTACAGCTGGAATAAAGGTCAATTTTCTAGAAGCTAAGCCTACTATTATTGTTGTTATAGCAAGCAAAAGATATCTTATCTTTTTATTTCTCAGGTTAGTTATCATGAATGATTGCGATTACTTTTTTTTGATATTAACGTCAAGAATTTTTAATTACTATCCTTGTAAACCTCTCTTAGGCTGATCTTAATTGCGAAAGTAGTTAAATATTTCGGAGAAGTGAATAAGTTGTACAATAGAACTTGAGTAGTGAGAGTAGGAACAATTGTGTACTTTAGCCAATAGCAATACAATTGACTATGGATGATTTTTTGAAACAGGTAAATTCTTATTACCCCCTTTCAGAGCAAACAGCTGATGCTGTTAAAGCTATTTGCAAAATACAATCTTTCAAAAAGAATGATTTAATCTTAAGCGCGGGTGATAGGGCACGATATTATTATTTCATCCGCAAAGGTTTGTTGGGGTATTATACTGTTGATGACGATGGTCATGCTATTTTCAAAATGTTTTTTGAAGAAAGTAGCTTTGTTGCTTCTACCTCGGCGATCATTGAAAATAAACCCAGTACCTTTAGTATCGTCGCTTTAGAAGATTGTGAATTAGTGATGTATCCTGCTCAAGCTTTCCGTGAGCTACTGGTCAAACATCATGATTTGGCATTGTTTCAAATTCATTATTTAGAGAAAAATTGGGTTGTGAAGAAGGAACCTTTAGAAATTGGTCTAAAATGGGATACAGCAAAAATCCGTTACATTAAACTCTATGAAAATCAGAAATTATATCAACGACTTAAACAACATCATATTGCTTCCTATTTAGGTATTACACCAACTCAATTAAGCCGCATACGTAAAGAGTTAAATTTCTAATTTCTCAACATATGTAAACGTTTTTCATCTTTTGAACCTAGACCTTTGTCCTGGATTAAAATAAAAAGAAGATGAAAAAAACAGCAATGACATGCTTTATTTTTGTAATTATACTACCTGTTTTTGGACAACAGATTATCCATGAGCAAGTATATAGTGCAAAAATGCAAAAGAAAGTTCCGGTAGTCATCATCACGCCTGACATCGTAGAAGGGAAAAGCTATAAAACGGTTTATATTTTACATGGCTATAGTGGCAATTCCGAAAGAACTTATCAGCGGGACATACCCGATTTAATCACAAAATCGCAGTCTTTTCAAACCATCTATATTTTACCTGATGGTCATTTTAACAGCTGGTATGTCGATAGCCCAATTGATCGCGGATCTCAGTATCAAACTTTTATAGGAGATGAATTGGTGAAGTATGTAGACGCTCATTATCCAGTCGTTTCTAATAGGGCAAATAGGGGTATTTTGGGATGGAGTATGGGTGGTTATGGTGCAATTAATATAGGTGTTACCTTTTCACATGTATTTTCTCTAGTGGGGAGTTCATGTGGCGCATTGGATTTTGCCCAATTTGGTGAAGCCTATCATCAATATCAAGTTGATCAAGTTTTAGGTGCATATCAACAATTAGATCGATCATATTTAACTTCCAATAAGATTGGGAAAATGAAAAGTGCAGATCAGTTTTATATTTTAGACTGCGGTATTGAGGATGACCAGATGATCGGTATGAATAGAAGCTTTCATAATCAATTGATAGAGGCACATGTGGACCATATTTATCAAGAATCAAAGGGTGCTCATGATACCTCTTATTGGAGCAGATCGCTTTCTAATCAATTAGCCTTATTTGAAAACTACTTTTATTATGAAAAATTTTAGAGCAGTTATCTATGTGCTATTAGGAGCCATTAGTTATGGATTATTGGCGACCATTGTCAAATACGCAAATGGTTTAGGTATAGGAACAAGCGCACTTACATTTTGGCAATTTTTTATCGGATTTATATTTTTATTAGGGCTAGACTTAATTTGGAAAAAAAGATCAAGTGAGGCGAACATAGTAGTATCTTTTAAATCAAAGTCAACGTTGCTGCTTTGGGGAACTTCGCTTGGACTTACCACCACGCTATACTATCTATCGATTCAATATGTTCCAGTATCCGTAGGGATTATACTGCTTATGCAGTCCATTTGGATTAGTCTTATTGTTGAAGTTGTCGTTCATAAAAAAAGACCAAATACGACTAAGATTATCGGTGTGATCATCGTTTTGATTGGTACAGTGCTTGCAACAAACATTTTTGATGCGGAGCTTAACCTCAGTTTAAAAGGTCTTTTATTGGGGCTAGGGGCAGGAGCTTTCTATACGTTATCACTCTTTGCCTCAAGTTCTGTGGCCTTGGATGTGCCTAGTCATATCCGAAGCAAATATTTAGTTATGGGAGGTTTACTTTTGATTATTATGTTTTGGAATATCAGTATTGTTCAACAAATGACTTTAGATAGTTTATATTGGGGAATTGTGATTGCTATTTTTGGGACTATTTTACCACCGCTTCTTTTCACGAAAGGTATTCCACAGGTCGGAATTTCGTTGGGTAATATTTTCGCTAGTCTGGAAATTCCTGTATCGATTCTATCAGCAGTTATCATTTTACATGAGTCTGTTGTCATGGTTCAATGGACTGGGATCACATTGATTTTGTTTGCAATTGTATTGATGAATAAAAAAATAAAAACTGGTCTTAAATGATGATGATGCAGTCTAATCATAGATACGTTTGTATGTTACAAACGTATCTATGATGATATATATTGAATCAGAAATAGTTAGATAAAGATTCTTATTTTTTTTAAACAAATTAAATTTTATTAGTTTAACCATGATGAAGTCCGCTATTACGTTCTATTTTAAAGCAATCTTTTTATCCATTTTAATTTTGTATCCGTGTACGGAGGATATTTAATATTGGGTTCACCCCATGTCGCTTTTTTTAGTACTGATTTTTGATGTGTGAAACAATGGAATCCAGCTTCACCATGATAGTTTCCGATACCTGAATTTCCCACACCACCAAAGGGAAGAGATTCATTGGCGACGTGCATAATTGTATCATTGATACATCCGCCGCCAAAAGATAAGAATTCCAGAAACATTTCTTTTTCTGATGATTCGTTACTGAATAAATAAGCCGACAGTGGCTTTTCTTGTTGTGTAATGATTTGATAAGTTTGCTCTAGATCGATGTACGTCAATATAGGTAGGATGGGACCAAATATTTCTTCCTGCATCACTTGATCTTCCCAACTGACATCAGTCATAATTGTAGGTGCAAAATGCAACGTTTCAGAATTATTTTTTCCGCTGATATAAGCGATCTTATCTTTATTGATCATCTGCTCAAGACGGTCATAATTGCGTCTATTGATGATGCTGACATAGTGATCTGAATTTTCAGTATAGCGTACTTCTTCTAATACTATTTTGATCATTTGCAATACCTGATCTTGGATAGACTCATGTACATATAGGTAATCTGGAGCGATACAGGTCTGTCCGCTATTGAGAAATTTCCCCCATATCAAGCGTTTAACAGCCACTTTTAGATCTGCCGAGGGGGTTATGATCGCTGGTGATTTACCTCCTAGTTCCAATGTGACTGGACACAAATGTTTAGCAGCAGCTTGATACACGATTTTACCGACTTTAGGACTTCCTGTAAAGAAAATTTTATCATAACGCAGTTCCAAAAGAGCGGTAGTTTCCGGTATGCCACCCTTGATTACATAGAGATACTCTTTTGGGAAATTTTTATTGATTAGCTCTTCCATGAGTAGCATAGTCTGTTCAGGTAGTTCACTTGGTTTGATCATAGCGGTATTTCCTCCTGCTATTGCACTGACCAGCGGCGCTAGTGTTAATTGGTATGGATAATTCCATGCTCCTATAATGAGTGTATTCCCTAATGGATCTGAATATCGATAACTCTTTCCGGGCAGATTTGCTAAATTTGTGCGAACTCGTTTTGGTTTCGCCAGTTGATCGAGGTGCTTTAAATAAAAGTCTATTTCTGAATAGATAATAGTCAGTTCATTGGTATAAGTTTCGAAAGGAGATTTTCGAAAATCTTTGTAAATGGCATTATAGCATTTTTCTTCGTTGGATTTAAGTAGTTCCTTTAATTTGGAGAGTTGTTGTTTTCTGAAATTAATAGATCTGGTCGCTCCTGACAGGAAGAATTGTCGTTGAGACTTATGTATCTGTTGTAAATCCATATATTTAATGTGTGTAGTCTCTATTGCTGTTTTTAATTTTCGACTGCTTTTATAAACTCAGTATCCATAGGGGAAATACTTGGCCCAAAATAATGGGTTAGATTTCCATTCTCATCAACGATATATTTGCTGAAATTCCAATCTGGTGCATGATCATTCCATCCATTGCATGAGGCATTTGTCAACCATTGAAATACGCGATGCTGTGCGCTGTTTTTGATGACAGTAGTTTTTTTGGCAACAGGAAATGTAAGTCCAAAATTTAACTGACAAAATTGTGTAATTTCAGCATCATTACCTTTTTCTTGACTACCAAAATCATTAGCTGGAACAGCAATTATAGCAACTCGATCACCTAATTTTTCATGTAATCGTTGGAGCTCTTCATATTGACGGGTATAACCACAGTCAGATGCTGTGTTTACCAATATTACTTTTTTTCCTTTAAGATAGGAAAAATCTAATTTTTGACCATTGCTTTTTATTATATTTAAATGGTAAAATGACTCCGGAGTTCCTTTTTCGGGTTTGTTGTAACGCATTATCCCCATCTTTCCTGATTTGGAAATCTTTTTGATCACAGGGTATAGGATATGCATTATTTTTTGCTTTAAATTCATAGTGAAAGACTGTTGATATGCGATGTCGATTATTTTTGTGAAATCGGTCTAAAAAAATATGGACTCCTTTTAAAAAATATTTTGAATAGCGATCTCAGGAACTAAGTTACAAATAAATAGTTTGTCCGTACTTAGATACTTTTAAATGTAGAAGAACAATAATTTTTACACAATAAAGAATATCATATACACTATTTTGGATAATTAGATTGGATTGTCTAATGTGCTATTTAAAAATTAAATAAAGATATATGAGATGTTATTTATGTTTTACACAAGATATCTATAATGAGGATAAATTTTTGAAAGTACTTGATCAAGTATTATAGATAGAATTGTTGAGAATAAATGGACTCGTTCGTTCGGATAGATCATTTAAAACAGAAAAAGGAGAAGTATACCTGTTTCCTTCTCCCTTTCTGTTGTACTTGAATGTAATACCCTTTAAAAATTAAAGCTTTGAAAGCTGATTATTGATGATCATTAATTCTTCTGAACTGAGATTGATGTCCATGGCTTTAGCATTGGCAATAGACTGCTCAGCATTTCGAGAACCTGCCAACACAACAGTTATTGCAGGTTGAATCGTTGTCCATCGTAATACTAATTGAGCTACAGATACTTTCTTATTTTCAGCAATAGGCTCAAGTGATGTGATTAAATTCTTTACTTTTTCAAGATTAAATTGAGAAAAATATTCTTTACGATGATCATTTTCTTTTAATTTACTTTCATTAAAATATTTACCCGTTAACAAACCTCGTTCCATGGGACTGTAAACGATGATTCATGTTTTGGTATCTAGCGCATAAGGTACTATATCATGCTCAATACCACGATTGAGCATACTATAGGAAACTTGATTACTAGCTAATTGGATTGTTTCTGACGCCTCTTTTAATTGTGCTATGTCGTAATTACAAACTCCGGCAGCGCGTATTTTTCCTTGTTCAATAAGTAGCTCCAAAGCCTCCATAGTTTCGCTGATGGGAGTTGTCGAATCTGGCCAATGTACTTGTAGGAGGTCGATGTAATCCGTTCCCAAGCGTTTGAGACTTTCTTCAAGTTCCTTAATAATATGGGCTTTGGACGTGTACCTAAACACAGGAACAACTTTTCCCTGTTCTTCTGCGTCAAAGAAAAAATCGCCTTTACCACGATTACTACCATCCCAAACTAATCCAAATTTAGTCAATAACTGTATTTTTGATCTATCTTTTCCTTTGATGGCGTCACCGATCATTTCTTCGCTCAAACCAAACCCATAGAATGGAGCAGTATCGATACTGCTAACACCATAATCAAGTGATGCATGTATGGCAGCAATAGAATCTTTCTTTTCATTTCCGCCCCACATATTTCCTCCAATAGCAAATGCTCCGTAAGTGATTGCTGATAATTCTAGAGCTGTATTTCCTAATCTTCTATATTCCATGATGTTCTTTTTTTAAATTAATGCTGTAATCAAGATCGTGGGGGGCTCCTGTAATTTTTCTTCTATCAATTTACCAAATGCTTGAATATAGGGTTGTCGGTTGTGATTGTCTAGACCCGCTTTTGATTTCCAAATCTCGTAGAAGGTAAACAGATTATCATCATCAATAGCTTGATGTAAGCTGTATAATTCACATGCTTCTTCTTGACGTGTTTCTTCAACCATATGTTGTAATACAGAAAGGACTTTATCCTTACACTCGCCTTTTGCCTTGATGATGGCTGTTAAATAAATTTTCATGACACTAATTTTTCTGTTACTATTTCTGTGAACACTTTTTCAAGATGATTTTCATAAGCTTGCATATCGCGTAAAATGTCAGCATTTTTTTCAACATCATGAAAGTGAAAACTCTCTAATTTTTCTAGTGATGCAAATGCATTCATGCGATGGAAACCAAATAGCGGTCCCTCGTCTACACTGGTTTGATTGAAAAACTCTCCGGGTAATGTAAAAGCTGTTTTAGGTGCATTCCAGCTGGATGTAACCATGTATTTTCTGCCCTGTAACATGCCTCCAGTCCCATAGTCGATGTCAGGGTTTTCGGAACGTCTTCCATCATTTCTATAAATTCCTTTTCCATGACCTGCTGTAAATACCTCGTCAATATATGTTTTAAAACCATTTGGAACCTGAAACCACCACATCGGAGTGTGATAGATAATATAATCTGCCCAAACAAATTTCTCCACTTCTGTGTCTTTGTCGTATCCTTCGGATATCGTTGTCACTTTTACCTCCACATCCATAAACTTTTCAAAAAAAGCAACTGTATGATGCGAGACTGTTTTATTGAACCGTCCGCTTGAATGCGCGAATGATTGTCCGGCGTTGATAATTAATATATTTTTCATATGTAAATGAATTGTATTTTAATGTGTATATGGAATATCCAGATTACTTTCATTGCTATTTGGCTATCGTGAATATTTCATTTTATTTTAAATTTCTGTTACAAAGGTATTGGGCTTTGTATTATTATAGAAATAGGATAAATTATAGTTAACTATCATATTTATGATACTTTTGCTTTCAGTTGCTACTTTGTAAGAGTTGCCGTGTTCAATAGGGGCGATTGTGAGCAATAAAGGTTTATTAACCAGCGTGGTGTTCTTTTAATATTCTTAAAAAGAGTGAATTATATTGGTGGAAGAATGCGGGTTTTTCATATATATGATTTTTTATATCGGTCGCGATTTATCATTTTTATGATACTTTTAGTATTTTTACATCATATTTTTGATACTATGGTTAATTTAGAATGGTATCGCACGTTTAAAGCGATCTATAAGACAGGGACATTAACAGGTGCTGCGGAAATCTTATTTATTTCGCAACCTGGTGTTAGTTTGCATCTAAGTTCGCTGGAAACCTATGTTGGAAATAAATTGTTTGACCGTACAGGTCGTAAAATGATACCAACAGAACATGGAAAAGTATTATTTAATGCGTTGGTCGAGCCTTTAACAAAACTCGAGGAGGTAGAGAAAAACTTTCAGCGGTCAACAGAGAAACATATCCCGACAATAAGTGTAGGTATGTGTTTTGAAACTTTTCAGATTACTTTGGAACAGTATGTCTCGACACTTCCTTTTAATCTGATTATCAGTTTTGGAGAGTATCCTGAGATGCTTGATCAACTGGACAAAGGTATTTTAGATTTGATCATCACCCCTAAAAAGGGGGTGTCTGCTAATATTGAACATGAACCGTTTTCATATGAAAAAATCGTGCTGGTAGGGGGAAAGGAGGTCGATACTGAGGCTTTTAAAGAGGTACTGAAAACAAAAAATAAGGGTTTTATTGAGGAGTGGCTGAAGCAGCAGAAGTGGTATGGCACAACTGGTGATATGGAACATCTTTTTAATTTTTGGAACTTAAATTTTGGTAAAAAGCCAGATTTTAGACCCAACTATATTGTTCCCAATCTCAATTCAATTGTGCGTTGTCTAAGTGCTGGAACTGGTTTAGCTGTAGTCCCAGATTTTTTATGTCACAGCGAGATTGATAACGGAAGTATACAACTGATCTGGGAAGGGGATAAAAAGTTGAAAAACACTCTATATTTCGGCAATCGGAAAAAAACTGTTCATCACGACGAGATTGATCATATCAAAGTATTATTCAGAAAAGTAATGGCAAGATAATTGTGATTTTTTCCATCATTAGGAACTCTATTAATGGATAGATAAAGAATAGGCGGTCGATTTGTTTGTAAGAAATTAAGTAAGATTAACATCATGGATTTATGTATACTATGATTGGTGAAATTAAAAAGCTAGGTAGATCATCCTTATTTTGATTCATACCATAAAAACTGATTTTTATAGAATAGAAATGAAAAAAGAGCAGATCACATGGGGGATTATTGGATGTGGTGATGTAACGGAAAAAAAGAGCGGACCAGCCTTCAATAAAGTCAGAAATAGTCAGTTGTTAGCTGTCATGCGGAGGGATGGCAAAAAAGCAGCAGACTATGCACGTCGGCATCAGGTTCCATTGTGGTATGATGATGTGAATCAGTTATTACTGAATTCCGAGATTAATGCCATTTATATCGCTACACCGCCTTCTTCACATCTTGAATATGCTATCAAGGCATTGAAACATGGTAAAGCAGTTTATATTGAAAAACCAGTTACGCTCAATGCAGATGAGGCGACATGTCTGGCAGCCGCTGTTGAGCAATATCAAGGTAAGCTTGTCGTTGCTCACTATCGAAGACAACTTCCTATGTTTCTCAAAATTAAAGAAATCATTACGCAAGGTGTGATCGGTGATATAAGACTTGTAGATTTACGTCTATGGCAATCTAGATCTCCTGATTTAGTTACTCAAGATCCATCAAACTGGCGTACAAATCCAGCAATTTCAGGTGGAGGATATTTTTTTGACCTTTCGCCACACCAACTAGATCTAATGCTTTATTTCTTTGGAAAACCGCTGTCCTATTCGGGTTTTAGTCAGGTTCAAAATCCTCATAACAATGACGTCGCAGATCAAACTATAGGAACGATATTATTTGATCATAAAATTGTATTTAATGGAAGTTGGAATTTTAATGTATCGAAATCCGATAATGTGGATACTTGTGAGGTAATAGGTGAGTTAGGTAGCTTAAAATTTTCAATATTCGGCAATAAGATCACTTTAAAAGGGTGCGAAGGAGAGCGTGAAATTTTCTTTACACATCCCGAAAACATCCAACATCCGATGATTGATAATACTGTAAATTACTTTTTAGGGAAGGGGACAAATCCAAGTTCAATAGAAGAGGCAGTTACATTAATGCAGATGATTGATACATTTGCGGTAGTCTATCATTGATTTTCTGATTCTAAGCCGTTCTGTTGAATAATTTTATTGATTATTTTTTGATAAACATCTAACCTTAAATACAATTAAATAAGTTTAATTAGAAGGATGAGCTGCCTACCTTTTACATGTCTACTAAGTTTAAAAAAAATAGGAACCGACCTTGAAAGGGTAGATTCCTATTTTTTATGTTTTGTCAATAACTAATTAAGCAACATCGATAGTAGCTTGAATAGTTTTTGTTATTGCATCCAATAATACTTCTTTGTAAGCCATGAAATGAATCTGACGATCTACTTCTTCTGACAATTTTAAAGCAGTTTTTGCTGTTTTTACTGCTTGTAATTCATTTAAATAAAGGCTGTTAAACGTTTCAGTATCTTTATTTTTAAGTATCCTTATCGTGTGAGAATATTGCTCAAATATATCCGTTATGATAGCTAAATTAGCACTATCAAAGTGTTGAAGTTCAATTGTTTTTTCAGAAAGCTTCTCAAGCTTTTTTCTTTCTTTTGCGTAACCCATAATAGTTGCGAAGATACTGAATTTTATACATCTATTTGCACTATAAATAGAATACATACCTTGTATATTTACTGCATCATTCATATTATAATTTCTAAGGTTTAGTTCGTGTACTAAATCTTGAGTATATACTAATTACTGTACTTTTTTATCGTATTATAGCATAGACTTAGTTTTGTTCACTGGATTGCTATAACTCATGGCAATATATCTTGCTTTATTTCCTTGAACGATTATACCTGTTAAAAGTCCTTTTGATAAACATTGCAGAAGTGAATACAGATCTTTCACTGATCTTTACTAACAAAATGGCTTAAAAGAGGTTTATACTATTGGGTGTCATCTTCGAACCATAATATAAATAGGTTTGCGCATCGGATGAAAATTTGAGATGATCCACGGTATTCTCTTTTTGCTCATCCAAGTAATTTAATAAATGCTTTAGAGAAGTTATACTCATTTGAGCGTTATGATTTTAAATTATAGAATTAGAGCTGTGATTTTAACTGTATTCTTTGCTTTCTGGCACTATTCCTAGTTAGTTGTATAGAGAAGTAGACAACTTATTTATTCGATTTCGGTACCATCATGGGCTGCCAAAAACGAATATAAGATTTTTCACCTTTCATGGGGGTTAAATACCTAGTCATTGGTATAAATTCATTCCTTTAATTGAGGTTCTGTGTATTTTAACAATAGACTTCTTGATTTAACTTTGGGTTTAAACGTATAAATACTCTTTTTTAAGAATAAAATCGAAAGGATATAGCATACTGTTTGCTCTTTTGTTAACAGCAATCTTGATCAATTGTTTTAATTAATATCAGTATTGCCAGATAAAATTAAAGTAAGCGTTAACAGAGATTTATAACAGTACAGCACAAAAATTATCCTTTATGACGAAGACAGAATTTAACACCCAAGTAATTGAGCAAACAAATGAGCTCAAGGTTTTTGCAAAACGTTTTACAAATGATCATGACGAGGTCAATGATCTATTGCAAGATACAATGTTGAAAGCGGTTAGCTACTTTCGTAATTTTCAAGAGGGATCTAATCTAAAAGCTTGGCTTTATACCATTATGCGCAATACTTTTATTAATAATTATAGACGTACCACAAAAAGTCGTTCGTTTATTACGACAGAAGACGAAATAAGTACCGCACATCTTCATTATTCGTCGGTTAGAAATGGTGGTGAAGATAAGTTTGTAATGGAAGATATTCAAAGAGCATTAGGTGAATTAGATGAAGGATTTTATGTGCCGTTTACGATGTTATTCGAAGGTTATAAATATAATGAAATTGCAGAACACCTTAATCTTCCTATTGGTACTGTAAAAACACGTATTCACATTGCACGTAAAAGATTAAAAGGTACTTTAGCAACCTATAAAAATTAAATTAAACTTTTATTAATATAATACAAGGGCTCTCTAAAATCTAATTTTTGGAGAGCCCTTGTATTTGGAGCATTGTCCGTTTAAAATTACGCTTCTAATGATTTAATGAATTTTAGCAGACTTTTCTCTGTTGCATCACTAGCATCTTTCATTTCTATTTTTTTCTTTAGCTTAGCAAGTATTGTTTTCAATGAACCTGATATATATTGTTTTTGCAAATCAGGATGTATGTAATAGTTGCGGGTGACTGTTCTCGTATTGCCCAATTGATCAGCAACATAATCAAGAATATTCAAAAGCATTTTTTTTCGATCACTTTCAATTTCAGAAAATGGCTGTTGAGCCATCATCATTAAGGCCAAAGAGCAACCTGCCCAGGTTCTAAAATCTTTACAAGTATAATCTTCCTGCATTGCTTTTTTTAAATAAAGATTTAGATCTCCAGAATCCAGTCTTTGGATTTCACCCTCTTGATCGTAATATTGAAATAGTTCCTGCCCAGGGATATCTTTGAGATTTTTTAACATTTTAGCAATTTTTGGTTCTTTGAGATATACCTGCTGTAAGACACCTTTTTTACCTTTGAATTTAAAAAAAATTTCATTACGGTCTATTTTTATATGTCTATTTTTTAGGGTGGTAAGACCAAAAGACCCATATTCCACTTCGTAAGACTTATTACCAGCACGTATATAAGTAGCATTCATAGTGCAGATTGCGATTGCACAGACTTTGTCTTTGGTCATCCCTCTTTTACGTAAATCTTTTGTAAGTTGATTGCGCAGTAACTTCATCTTCTTAGCAAAGCCTACTAATCGATCAAATTTTTTGAGATTGCGTATACTGGACCAATTTGGGTGATACTTATATTGCTTACGGCCTCGTTGGTCTATTCCAGTAGCTTGTATGTGACCATTTTTGAATTTACATATCCATACATTACGCCACGCAGGTGGTATGACCAGTGCTTTTATTCTTTCAATTGTATTTTCGTCTTCAATCAGTCCTTTTTTTGAAAAATAATAAAATTTTCCATTTTTTTGTTTGCGAGTGTAACCAGACTCTTTACCAGTTACGTAACGCAGATTTAGCTCCACAGCTGGATGAGGAGAAGAGATTGCTGTTTTCATAGAAAAAATTTATTGTTTTTTGGTAGAATCAAGAATTAAACGCCTCATGTTAAGATTCGCGCGTACTTGTATTATTTTTTAATCATCCTATTTATTATAAATTGTAGGTTACCGTAGATTTCGTATCCTGTCCTAATTCTCTGGTAATACTTTAAACTAATGAGTGGTCACAATGTTTGGAGAAGTCAGATTTTGCGTATTATTTGCAGTAGTTTAAGTATTTGTAACAGCTAAATAATTTGAAATTCATTTAATGATTTTTTAGCCTGTATTTCCATTTTGACAAATCTCTACTTTAATGAAATACGACCGTTGCCGCTTCTCGATTTCAAAACAGCTTGGTAATAGATAAGTAAAGACCGAACCTTTTTATCTATCATTCGTTATATCAATAGTGTCAATCATTAAATTATAGAGTATGGCTTATTTATTTAAAGAAAAACATAGATTAGGATTAGGTGGAGTAGCTATTGGAACAGGATTTGAGGTTTTGTCCGATACTCAGTCACAAATGATATTACAAAAAGCCTGGGATTTGGGTATTCGCTATTACGACACTTCTCCTTGGTACGGATTGACAAAAAGTGAGGCTAGATTTGGAGAGTTTTTAAAAGAAAAGGATAGATCTGAATATTTACTATCTTCTAAAATCGGTCGTTTGTTTGAACCGGTAATACCAGAAGCAGTTCCTCCGACAATGTGGAAATCTCCATTTTCATTTGATTTTGAACATGATTATACAGCTGATGGGACAAAACGATCGATCGATGATACTTTACAAAGAATGGGAGTAGACCATTTGGATATTGTATTTGTTCATGACTTGTCCGAAGATCAAGTTGGTGATCGATATCCTTATTTTTTTAAGCAAGCTCAGCAAGGCGCATTTAAAGTGCTTTCAGACTACCGCGATCAAGGTATCATAAAGAGCTGGGGTTTAGGAGTCAATAAGATTGAGCCAATTTTAGATTGTTTAGAGGTTGCCGACCCAGATGTATGTCTATCAGCAACGCAGTATTCCATTCTTGAGCATGAGGATGCTGTCGATCGTCTTTTGCCTGTAGTAAAAGATCGGGGAGTCAAGCTCGTTTCTGGAGCAGGTTATAATTCTGGATTTATTGCCGGAAGAAATCGCTATAATTACAAGTCTACTATACCCAAAGGGATGGTTGAAAAAAGGAACCGTATTGCACAGATTGGTATTAATTATGGGGTTGATATCATTGCAATTGCTATGCAATTTGTCCTCGCTAGCGATTCGTTTGTTTCAATTGTGCCAGGAGCAAGCACAGTGGACCAGGTCATTAGTAATGTAAATGCTCTACATGTAAATATCCCTAATGAACTGTGGCAGGAACTAAAACATGAAGGACTCATTTACAAAAATGCTCAACTGCCGACAGAATCTTAGTATCCAGGAGTGTGTATTTCATTTGTCTATTAGATTGGCTCTCGTTATATCATAGTAAATTTTGACCACTTACTTAATGAGTATATAGTATAATTAAACATGGGTACATGCTCACTACTTAAGATTATAACCTAATTATATTTTAACAATTTTTATTAAACAAAAATGGAAAATAAACGGCATATATTGATGATCTTAACTTCTCATGATAAAATGGAAGATACAGACAATAGGACAGGTGTTTGGTTAGGTGAAATGACAGATCCATATTATAAATTTATAGATGCAGGGTATCAAGTTCTTTTTGCTAGTCCGTTAGGAGGAGAGCCTCCGATCGACCCTATGAGTAAGCTGACAGAACATGTTACGGCTTCTAATAGGAGATTTGCAGATGACTTAAGTGCACAGTCACAATTTAAAGATACACTTTCACTGGATAATATTCTTTCCTCGGCATTCGATGCAGTTTTTATCCCGGGAGGACATGGACCTCTTTGGGATTTGTCAAGACATCCAGATGTAAGCAGATTGCTTCAAGATTTTATTAAGGAAGGTAAGCCAGTAGGTGCTGTTTGTCATGGCCCTGCTGCCTTACTTGCTCTTGCCAAGGATCATCCAGACTATTTGGTTGGCAAAAAATTGACTTCATTTACAAACGTGGAGGAAAAGCTAGTGTTTAGAAATCAGCATATTCCATATCAATTAGAAACTAAATTGCAAGAATTGGGAGCAGACTTCAGTTCTGCATTAATACCCTTTGGAGTTCATGTCGTGCAAGACGGCAATTTGGTAACGGGGCAAAATCCTTTATCTGCAGGACCAACCGCACTGAAAATTATAGAAATCCTTCAGGGACTAAATAAAGAAAACCTGGAATTATAAATATTAGATTAAACATATGGAAAAAAAAGAACAAGGATTTATTAAAAAATATATTGAAGTACTCAAGAATGCGGTGTTAGGATTTATCAATGAAGACTGCCTTAAGTACAGCGCATCCCTTTCATACTATACAATTTTTTCGATTGGCCCTATACTGGTTCTGATGATATCGTTAGCAGGGATATTTTTTGGTGAAGATGCTATTCAAGGTAAAGTATTTTCTGAGATGAGGGGCTTAGTCGGTCCAAGTGCAGCTAAGCAGATTCAAGAAGTGATCATGAATCTTAAGTTGTCCGGAAAATCAAACTTGGCATTAATAGTCAGTATCATTACATTGTTAGTTGGAGCAACTACAGTCTTTGGAGACATACAAAATTCGATTAATAGAATTTGGCACGTACGCGCAAAACCAAAACGTGGATGGTTAAAATTAATAACCGATCGTTTGTTATCTTCTTCTTTAGTCGTAGGTCTCGGATTTCTATTGATGGTTACTTTAGTTGTTAATGGCATTATTTTAGCATTTACAGATCAGTTGCAACTCTATTTTCCAGATATAACAGTGTTTTTTATGGATGCGGTCAATTTTGCATTAAGTTTTGCAATTATTTTTATTCTTTTTGGTATCATATTTAGAACTCTTCCTGATGTTAAAATCGAATGGAAAACAGTTCGCGTTGGTGCTTTCTTTACCGCGATCTTATTTATTATTGGTCGATATGGAATTGGTTTATATTTACAATCTTCAGGTACTGAATCTACCTATGGTGCCGCTGGAGCATTAGTTCTAGTGCTATTATGGGTATATTATACTGCTGCGATCCTCTATTTTGGTGCTGTTTATACCAGAGAATTTGCCGTAGCAAATGGTATTCCTATCAAACCAGCCGATTATGCGGTGTATGTTGAAGAAAAGGAGAGAGAACGTATTGTTACTGAAATTCCTCCTGAAGATGTATCCGCTGATAAATAAGTTTCTGCATCATCATGTTTAAGTAGTTATGAAACTAACTCTTTGAATAAAATACGTTGAAATACATACATATACAATTTACTTGTTATCAACTCAGTATGTATGATAAGTGAAACAGATAATAAAATTTGAATGCTCGCAAAAGTAAAACGCTTTATGCGGGCATTTTATTTTTTAGTGCATGACCCTATTCGACTTATGTTTAGCATTTCGGTTTGATTTTTGTGTTAAATTTCTTAAAGAATATTATTTTTAATTATTAAAATCTTACTAATTTTTGATTTTTAGAGCGCATTTGTACTGTTCTGATCTCCTGTATAAGCTGTCTTTTTTACGATAGTATTATGGAATTATTACAAATCAATTTCTATCCGCTTAATAGTGCGTGTTATGATATGTATATCAACCTATAGGTTCCTTATATTTTTAAAATATATGATTTCAACTGATCATTAAAATAATGAGAAGATTATCTTTGATTATTTTTCTTTGCACAGGATATTCCATTCTCTTATAATGATACTGGCGAAAATCATCTGAGGGAAGTTAGTGGGCGTTATGCTAACAATGAAGGAATTTATCTTTTTGGTGATGGTTGTCTTTTACTTTACACTTATGTTTTAGTAACACAGTCATGTTGTTGTCGCTGTTTGTGATTAAAGAATAAATGCCAACAGGAGGGTTCTATGCTCAAAAAAGAATATATAAATTTAATTTTACATGAAAATATGATGGAATTCATTAAAAACAAAGTAACCATTTTTTTTGCACTCAGTATATTATCGATTTTAATTGGAATTTTCACTGCCATAGTGCTTTATACTGGAGCTTCTGCTGCAGACAAATTAGCGGCGATGTATATTATTTTTGGTGGAATTCCCATTTTTCTTCTTATTGTGATTGATAGAATCTTTGTGTGGAAATTTGGTGCAAAGCAAGTAAATAGGGTGCAGCTTTATATTGTTATTATTTTTTTGGTGCTTTTTGTACTCAACTGGATCAGATTGCGTTCGCAGGTTTAAATAAATTGAAGAATTAAAAATAAACAAATTTCCAATGAAAAAGAATAAAACCAAAATGATTATTTTAATAACAACAGCAACTGTACTTGTGCTGCTCGTGGTGAGCAATTTTATTTATGTTTCACCTCATGAAACATTGCTTTATAAAATTCAACAGTATGTCACGTATTCAAAATCAGATTGGAAAAATTATGAAGAAAATAAAATGATATTAGCCAATAATCCAACTGACGGTAATAGGGTTACTGAAGTAGAAAGGGCGGTATCTCCCGAAGATATCTACTCATTAGATACAAATCGAGTAGCTCCAGAGGTTAAAGATGAGGAATTAAATAAAATTAAAAATGCAAATTTCGAGAATTTAATTCCTTCTTCCCATGTACCTGATCATGAGGATGCCCAAGCTGCTTTGATTCGATTCACTAAAGGTCGATTAACCGATGTTATTATCAATCAAAAGATAAATATCAAAGTCGGAAAATGTTATGATAACCCCCATACAGAAGGTAACTACCATTGTGTAAGCTGTATGATATTACTGTATAATCGAGATACCAAAGATTGGCAAGAAGCACCAAATGGGGATCATTTTCTTAAGTCTGCATATGATTTTTATCAACCTTCAAAAGGAGATATTTGGGAAGCAAAAGATCTTTCCATGCGCATACCATTTGATTATGATTTGTATAATAAATTTCAAACTAAGAAGTAAGGTTGTTGCTTGTGAGAATCGTGCTATAATTCTTATGTATAATTTGTAATTAATCAATTGAAATTAATTCTTAAATTGGGAATTGATAGATAATCGTTATCTATCAATTCCCGAAGCTATATGTAGAAGATGATTGCATTTATTTTATCATGCATCATCGTGATTATCGACTTCATTTGGATTCGGCGGCAATGGATTAGTATCTTTTGATGGCCTAGTACCAGTATCGCTTTTCACTTTGGTTTGTGTCTGAGTAACTGAAGTCTTTCTCTTTCCTTTCACCTCTGGTTTTGCAGTTTGATTTTTCATATGTGATAGATGTTATGATGCGATATTTCTTTATGAAGATAATCTGTTATTTGTTTGAAATATAGGAGTTAGTACCTTGTCATTCACTGTATTTTTCAAACTTATAGTTGTTGTCTGTTCAATATTTACCTCTTTCAGTAATGCTAATTGACGTTTTCCCACATTTTCCCATGACATCTGCTGTCCATAATTAGCAGCATTATTTCGATAATATCGCATTTTAGTCGGATTGTCCAACAAGTCATTGACTATCATTGAGAGCGCATGGGCATCATTGAAAGGGAATAGTATCCCTCTATCTTCAGCTAGCAGATCCTTGGCATACCAATAAGGGGTAGAAATACATGCTGTACCTGCGCCAACTGCAAATGATAGGGTGCCACTACTGATTTGATGTTCATTGGGATATGGGGTCACATATATATCGCAAGCACTCAAATATTCTTTTAATAATTTTTCAGATGCAAATTGGTTAATAAATTGTACTTTGTGACCTATATTGAGATTCATAACCATTTCCATTAGATCGTCTCGATACACATCACCCTCTGTCCGTAAAACATTAGGATGGGTAGAACCTAATATGATGTATACAAAATCATCATTCTCAATATTTGCAACAGCTTTTATCGCTGTTTCGAAACCTTTGCTTCTTCCCAAAAATCCAAAACTTAACATTACTTTTTTATTTTGAAAGCCAAGTTTCCTCTTTGCTATTTGTTGGTCACATTCAAATTGAGGGACACCATGCGGTATTAAAGCAATAGATTGTTTATTAATTTCATATATTTTTTCCAACATATCAATGGCACGTTGCGTCATGACTGTCACTTTACTGCTATATTGCGCTAATTCTCGAATAATTCGATATTCAAATTGATTTGGTTGCTCAAGTACCGTGTGCAAGTTTGTTACTACCGGTACTTTAATATTTTTAAGTAAATCAATGATATATTTTCCTGTATCTCCTCCAAATATGCCATATTCATGCTGGATAATACAAGCATCGAACTTTTCATTGATGATCTGTGCTGCTTCAAAGTAGCTGCTTAAATCTTCCTTATCGATAATAAATTCTACCTCTTCAGGAAATACATATTCTGATCCATCGGACACCGCAAATATACGATGATCCTGAGTTGAAGAGTGTAATAACGATTGGTAAAGATCATGTGTAAATGTAGCGATACCGCACTGCCTAGGTGGGTAAGTTCCAATGATAGCTATTTTCATATATATAAAATATTTTTAGTCTATTAGGTTTTGATATTACTGATGATATAATTTTACTTATTACAAGTGCGCAAAATCAAACCTTTAACTTAAGAACAAATGTCACCTTGATTAGTTCCATCAACATGTTTGTAAATGATAAAAACAGGCATTAATTCTTTTCGAGCAAGTATAAATTTCCTCAGACAAGTTTTTATCCACTAAAAAAGTGCTTTTATAATTATTATTTACTGTAATACGATACAATTGTACGCTGAAAGATATTTTTAAGATGTATTCAGACTGATTTGTCCTGTTCGATTAAGTAAGATCTTTGTATCTATCATGCTTACTTTTTAATATACTTTTATTATTAAAAAATAAAATGCTATTTTTAAACTTTATCATTCGAATACCTATGTTGGAGCTGCTGTTGTTTGCATAGGTATATGAACTAAACTGCTATGATTTTAATTGTTGACGACCAAGAAGCGAATATTTATTCACTGAAAAAATTACTGGAATCCCAAAATTTTATGGTAGATACAGCACTTTCTGGAGAGAAAGCGCTTAAAAAAGTATTAAAAAATGATTATGCTTTGATAATACTTGACGTTCAGATGCCCGGGATTGATGGATTTGAAGTTGCAGAAACGCTGTCGGGTTTTAATAAAACAAAGGATGTTCCAATTATTTTCTTATCTGCTGTCAATAAGGACAAAAAATTTATCACAAAAGGGTATGCCTCCGGCGGAATAGATTATGTAACTAAACCTATCGACCCAGACATTTTAATGCTAAAGGTGAAAACATTCTCGCGTTTGTATGAACAAACGTTAGCCTTAAATGAGATTCAACAAGTACTTAGATCTGAAATCGAAGAAAGAAAAAAAGTACAACAGGAATTAAAAGAGCAGGTTGATAATTTATATTCTACTTTAGAATCTCTTCCGCAGTTGGCCTTTACCGCTAATGGATCGGGTGATATCGAATTTGTAAATAGTAAATGGCTATCATATGCTGATGCCAACATGCTACCTGCTACCCATACTGATGATCTGGATATACGTACAGTCTGGGCCGACGCTATACATGCTGAGGTACCCATGGAACTTGAAGTTCGTATCAAAGAGTTGAAGTCTGAAGTGTTTAGGTTTCATCTTTTACGTATCATTCCAATTAAAGAGAAAAATAATCAGCTTAAATGGGTCGGTACTTTCACGGATATCGACGATCAAAAGCAGATGGAAAAGAAGAAAGATGAATTTTTGAGCATCGCCAGCCATGAATTGAAAACTCCACTGACCAGTATTAAGGCTTACGCACAATTGTTGGAAAGGACGCTTAATACTACAGTCGACGATCCTGCAGGAAAGTATATTCATCGGGTACAGAGTCAAGTAAGTAAATTAAATGCACTTATCACAGATCTGCTCGATATTTCTAAAATTGAGAATGGAAAATTAAAGATCACAAAGAAAAATTTTGATTTTGAAAATCTATTGTCCAATGCTATTGATATCATTTATCAAACTCATGATAATAATACTATGGTAATTGAAAGACAAGGAGACCGTATAGCTGATGCATTTTTGGGCGACGAAATTCGCATTGAACAGGTATTGATCAATTATTTAACAAATGCAATCAAATATGCACCTAATACAGATCGTATAATCGTTCATACAGAAAAGAATGATCATCAAGTCAAAGTTAGTGTAACCGATTTTGGAATCGGAATTCCAGAACATAAACAGAAAAACATATTTGGTAAATTTTATAGGGTGGAGGAGTCTTCAGTTCGATTCCAAGGACTAGGAATCGGTCTCTACATCTGTTCAGAAATTATCAAACAGCATAATGGTACAGTGGGTATCCAGAGTGAGTTGGGACAAGGATCCACTTTTTATTTTACATTACCTCTAAATTAGTATTAAATGCCTAAACCATTTTTAAGAAATTTACAGATTGGCTTTGGATTTTCCTTGCTTTTACTATTGGCAAGTTCTACAGCTTCCTATATCAGTATTAAAGAACAAATCAGCAACCGTACGAAAGTAGATCATAGTCGTCGGGTAATTGCTTCAGCAAATAAAATTCTAAATGATTTGCAGAATGCAGAGACTGGACAAAGAGGATTTCTTTTATCTGGAAAAGAAACTTTTTTAGAGCCTTATCTCATTAGTCTACAAACCTTGCCAAAATCATTGGATCGTACTCAACAACTGGTCAGTGATAATCTTCTACAAAGTCAAGTGGCTGATAGTCTTACTTATTTAGTGAAATCTCGATTAGGAATCTTAACTAATTTAATTGAAGTCAAAAGAGAAGGTAAGCAGGTGACCCTAGCACAGCTAGAGGAAGGTAAGCATTATATGGATAGCTGCCGAAATATAATCGCTCGTTTTATCAGTGTCGAAGAAGGTTTTTTAGATAAGAGATCCAATGAACTTAATAAATCATCGCTATATACATCCATTTTTGTCGTTATTGCCGCTATTGTTTCTTTGTTGATTACCGTTGTATTCTACCTTCGTATACGTGAAGATTTTATAAAAAGAGAAGGTTTGCAGAAGTCTTTACGGGAAAAAGATGAGGAAATCAGTCGAAGACTTAAAGCAACACAGCGAATTGCGAATCAAATAGCAAGTGGAGATTACAGTGTTCATGTCAATGATGAGGAGGAAGATGATTTGGGAAGCCTAGGAGGCTCTTTGAATCAGATGGCCAATGCTTTGCAAAAATCATTTGATGACTTGAATAATAATGAATGGCGACAAACTGGTTTGGCGCAATTAAATGAAATTCTTGTTGGAAATAAGACAGAAGAAATATTAGTAGCAGACGCTCTTCATCAGCTCATTCGTTACGGAAATGTTACCAACGGTGCTTTTTATTTATTAGAGCAGGACCGGATCGTACTTAAAGATGCTTATGGTCTTGAAAATAGGATGGTAAAATCGTTTAATATCGGTGAAGGAATGATTGGACAAGTCTTTAAAGAAGGTAAAGTGAAGCGATTTGCAAATCTTCAAGATAAAGATTATGTCGTAAGTTTTGCAAATGGACAAGTTCAAATTAATTACATTCTTTTATTGCCTGTATTTGTTGATTTCACATGTATTGGTGTTATAGAACTCGGCTCGATCGATGCTTTTGAAAATGTGAAGTTACCATTTTTTATTGATGCAACTCGTAATATCGGAATAGCTATATCGGCAGCTAAAAGCCGGGATCAAGTGCAACAGCTATTGGAGGAAACACAGACACAAACTGAAGAATTGCAGGCACAACATGCGGAATTAGAGAATCTAAATACCGAGCTTGAAGCACAGACACATAAACTGCAATCTTCGGAGGAAGAACTTCGAGTACAACAAGAGGAACTCGTACAATCTAATCAGGAATTGGAAGAGCGATCTAAATCTTTAGAAGAAAAAAATTACCTCATTGCAGAGCGTAATTTAGAGATACAGCATAAAGCCGAAGAATTAGCCCTGAGTACAAAGTACAAATCTGAATTCTTGGCTAATATGTCCCACGAGCTTCGAACGCCTCTAAATTCGATTTTGCTTTTATCACGCCTCATGTCCGAGGATACTGATGGTAATCTCAATGAGGATCAAATCGAGTCAGCTAAAGTTATTCAAAGCTCTGGAACAAGTTTACTCAATCTTATTGATGAAATTTTAGATCTATCTAAGATTGAATCTGGAAAAATGGAACTTGATTATCAAGATGTAAAGTTGGATGAAGTAATCCATGATCTGCAAAATTTATTTTTGCCTATAGTAAAAGATAAATCACTCGCATTTAATATTAAAACTGAATCTGGTATTCCAGATATGATTGAGACTGATCGTTTAAGACTTGATCAGATCTTGAGAAATTTACTTTCTAATGCAATTAAGTTTACACATGAAGGAAGTATTACACTAACCATATCTGAAGATAAAGAACATGGCGACCAGTTACTTTTTGAAGTTAAAGATACTGGGATTGGAATTGCAGAAGAAAAGCAAAAAATTATATTTGAAGCTTTTCAGCAAGCGGATGGTTCCACGCGTAGAAAATTTGGAGGAACAGGACTGGGGCTTTCTATCAGTAGAGAAATTGCTCGCTTATTAGGAGGAAAGATTTCATTAAAAAGTAAGGAAGGAGAAGGAAGCGTTTTTACATTAATTCTTCCTAAAAGAAAAATTTCAGAAACAATAAAGCCTACTTCAGAGGAATTGATTGATATTATCGCCTCAGATATTAATGAGATGACTACTATCGTTTCGGAATCTGTTGCGCCTAACATTGTCTATAATATTCCAGAAGAAGTTGACGACGATCGCGATAATATTGTAAAAGGCGATAAAGTGATCTTAATCGTTGAAGATGATACCGCTTTTGCAAAAGCTTTATTAAAATATACACGTCAGCAGCAATATAAAGGTATCGTAGTCGTACGTGGTGATATTGCAGCTGATTTTGCAGCTCGTTATCTTCCCTTGGCTATTTTATTGGACATTCAGCTACCGATTAAAGATGGCTGGGAAGTTATGGATGAGATAAAAAGTAATCCACAGACACGACATATACCCGTTCATATTATGTCTTCACTTCGCGTGAAGAAAGAAAGCTTGCTGAAAGGAGCGATTGATTTTATAAATAAACCTGTTGCTATCGAGCAGATCGGATTGATGTTTAAGAAGATAGAAGATGCCTTAACACGTTATCCAAGAAAGGTACTGATTGTTGAGGAAAATCCAAAACATGCTTCAGCGCTTTCTTATTTCTTGAGCAATTTTAATATTGCAGCGGAAATTAAAACAAATGTTGACGATAGCGTTCAAGCATTGAGTTCTGATTCGGTCAATTGTGTGATTTTAGATATGGGTGTACCCGATAAGATTGGTTACGAAACTCTTGAAGCAATCAAGAATAATGAAGGATTGGAAAACTTACCTATTATTATTTTTACAGGAAAGAATCTCTCTCATGCGGAGGAAGTGAAAATAAAACAATACGCTGATTCAATCGTTATAAAAACAGCTCATTCGTATCAGCGGATTTTAGATGAAGTTGGACTTTTCTTGCATTTAGTGGAAGAAAATACGACAGATCAACAGAAAAGGAAAGCAAATAAACTGGGATCTCTAAGCGAGGTGCTAACAGGTAAGAAAGTGTTGATTGCTGACGATGATGTGCGAAATATATTTTCACTATCAAAGGCTTTAGAGAAATATCAAATGAATGTTATTTCTGCAACAAATGGAAAAGAGGCATTATTACAGTTAGATAATCATCCTGATGTATCCATTGTGCTTATGGATATGATGATGCCTGAAATGGATGGATATGAAACCATCAGACTGATCCGAAAACATCCTCAATATACCAAATTGCCCATTATGGCTGTCACTGCAAAAGCAATGACGGGTGATCGTGAAAAATGTATTGTTGCAGGAGCTTCAGATTATATTTCTAAACCAGTTGACACAGACCAACTGCTCTCTTTACTGCGAGTATGGTTATATGAAAATTAAGAGCATAAAACAGTGTGATGAAAAAAGTTAAGTTAGTATTGATTATTGATGATGACAATCGCAATATTTTTGCGCTGCGATTGGCGTTAAAGTCGAGAGGATATCAATCACTTTCCTGTAATAGTGCAAAGGAAGGAATTGCTCTACTGGACTCCAATAGGGATATTGAAATCGTTTTGATGGATATGATGATGCCAGATATGGACGGCTATGAAGCTATACAGGTAATCAAATCATCTCAAATTTATGGTGATATTCCAGTGATTGCTGTTACTGCTCAGGCGATGCAGGGCGATCGCGAAAAGTGTATTGAAGCAGGTGCCCGTGAATATGTCCCTAAGCCGATTAACTTAGATAGATTAATAAGCATAATTGAACAAAACTGTTAAATGTGGGAACCGAATATTATAAAAAATGACGATATTGAACTTCTCTTGACCGATGTCGCCGATCGCTATGGCTACGATTTTACGCAGTATAGTAAGGCTTCATTAAAGCGTCGATTGAATCGAATCTGTTTAATTGATAAGTTTAGTAGCTTTGCAGAACTTCGATATCGGGTCATGAATCACCCCGAATATCTACAACGTTTTGTTGAAGAAATAACAGTCAATGTGACGGAAATGTTTCGTGATCCAAATTTTTATAAAGCGTTGCGGGATGAGGTTTTCCCCCGGTTAGGTACTTATCCCTTTATTCGAATATGGGTCGCTGGTTGTTCTACAGGAGAAGAGGCATATTCTGTCGCTATTCTTCTCAAAGAAGCTAATTTATATCATAAATCATTGATTTATGCAACGGATATTAACCCTGGCGTATTGGAGCGTGCGAGTAGTGGGATTTTTCCGATTAGTCAAATGCAATTATACTCAGAGAATTATAGATTATCTGGAGGAATAGAAGATTTTTCTAAATATTATACGGCCAATTATGATTCTGTCAAATTTCACCATGATTTGAAAGAGAAAATGATATTTTCGACTCATAATTTGGTTTCCGATAGTTCGTTTAATGCTTTTCAACTTATTCTCTGTAGAAATGTACTGATTTACTTTGATAAAGAATTGCAAAATAGTGTTTTTAACCTTTTTGATATAAGTCTTGATGCATTGGGGTATTTAGCTCTAGGATCTAAAGAAACTATTCGTTTTTCAAAATTAGAAAAACAGTATAAGCAAATTGGTGACGAACGCATTTGGAAAAAAATCCGATAATCTTAAGATATACTTAGCAATGGTAAAAAGGACAAATATAGTGGTTATCGGAGGGTCGGCCGGAAGTCTCAAAGTACTTCTCGTAGCTTTACCTCTCCTAGATCAAGGCCTTCCGTTTCCCATTGTTATCATTATGCATCGCAAGGCTTCATCCGATTCGGTATTAAATAAGCTCTTGGCACATAACACAAAATTAGACGTCATAGAAATCGAAGATAAGATGACCATGTTACCGGGATGTATCTATATTGTACCACCAAATTATCATATGCTTTTTGAAAATAAGTCATTAGTATCGTTAGATTTTTCTGAGAAACTTAATTTTTCACGACCATCTATTGATATTACATTTCGTTCTGCTGCTGAAGTCTTTCAGGAATGTGCTGTTGCTTTGCTGTTGTCTGGCGCAAACTCGGATGGAGTAAATGGATTGAAAGAAATTAAAAGCTATCAAGGCACTGTAGCGGTCCAAGACCCCTCGACCGCAGATGTTGATTATATGCCTTTACAAGCTACTTTGCATGTCGCTGTTGACATCATTTTAAAGCCAATTGAAATTGCGACTTATATCAATAGATTACGTATTTAATCTTTGTCCTTTTACAGGACAAATTATTATATTAGCGCCTTGTTAATATTCCCTATACATTGATTTACTATGAAAGATAAAACTATACTGCTCTTTGATGATGATGTAAATATCTTGGAGGTATGCACCATTATTTTAGAGAACTATGGGTATACAGTAGCTACTTCTGAGACATCGCACGACATTATTGAAAAAGTAACTGAAATTAGACCAGATGTTATTTTAATGGATAATTGGATTCCTGAAATTGGTGGTATAAAAGCAACTCAGTTGGTGAAGCAACACCCTGAATTTAAACATATACCAGTTATTTATGTATCTGCAAATAATGATATTCATCTTTTAGCTGAAGAGGCTGGAGCGGATAGCTATCTTGAAAAACCATTTAATTTGGATGATTTGGAAAGTGCCGTAAATACGATGCTAATGGATTCAAAGGATAGGGTCTAAATTGTAATAATTAAACATCATAATAGTAAAAAAGGATTTTGTGTATACAGAATCCTTTTTTATTTAATATTTGTGAATTATACCTTTCATGATATAATCCTTTCATATGACTGCAATTTACAAATATTAGATTTTTTTAAACTTGCTGTAAATGTACTTGTTCACAGCGCTATGTACGTAATTTGTTGTATTTGTACCTGTTGTAAATTATGTGTGAAAACTAATAAGTTACGAGGGCGTTATTAGTGTGTAGATAATAACATTAAAACTTACATATTATGGCAACAGTAAAAAGTAAAAAAGGTAATATGCCTAACGCACATCTCCACGAATTATTTGTAGACGAATTGAAAGATGTACTTGGAGCTGAAAGACAATTGTTAAAGGGCCTAAAAAAATTGGCCGATGCAGCACATGGAGAGCAGCTTAAGCAAGCATTTAAAAGTCATTATGAGCAAACTGAAGGGCATATTGAGCGATTGAAGTCTGTGTTTTCGAGTATCGACTTGACCGCTAGAGGTAAGAAATGTAAAGCGATGGAAGGTTTGCTAAATGAAGCTGAGGAAATTTTAGAAGAGTTTCAAGATAGTCCTGAAGTATTAGACGCTGCTCTGATCGCTGCTGCACAAAAAGTCGAGCATTACGAAATCGCAACTTATGGTTGTTTGGTCACGTATGCTAAATTGATGGAGCACAAAGAGGCCGAAGAGCTTTTAGCTGCTACTTTAGCAGAAGAAAAAGATACTGATGTATTATTAACAGAGATTGCTATGAGCGAGTCAAACTTGGGGCAGTCAGCTTAATTTACATAATCATACAAGAAGCTAAAACAGCTGTCATCATTTATAAGATGACAGCTGTTTTTATATTATTAGTAGCTTAATACTTCCGCTTTTCTGTGGTATATGTATATGCTCTATTATCCCTTAGGAATCTTTTTGCATGTATGCATAATTAATGATATTATACGATTTACTATACGTTATGCTTACGACAATCCACTTTTAATTTACGATGTCACTTTGATCAATTCAATGATGGATGAAAGGAGACCTAGTAGTATTTAAATTTTGGGAACTAAAAATTCCAGTACATTTTCTCTCACTTCATATACAGCAATATTTTTCAATGGAAGTATAAGTTCATCATCGATATGCATGTACGCACTATCGCAATCAATAGTCAGTTCCTTGGCTTCAAATGATTTATAGTTAAATGAAACATCATGTTGATCAATTCTTTTTTTGATATACTCCGCAAAATCTGCTCGTTGATCTTCATCGACATATACCACATTAAACATACCATCGTCTGTTGCTGCTTCTGGTGACAATATCAGATTGGGACCTATCGATTGAATATTCATGACTTCCAATAAGATACAATTCCCTTCGTATATTCGATCATCTGCTTTTATCCAATATTTTTCAGATTTAGCCGATAATATGATCTCATGTAGCACCTCAAGTGCCAGTTTTAATTCATCTTTTGAATTTTTCACTTTACTTTTATCCACGCCAATCATTTTTCTAATTAAATGCGGAAACACGCCATATCCTGCACCTTCAAGAAAAAAATCTGTTGTATCTGCATTTTTAATTACACCAACATCAAATCGTTGTCGCTTACTATTTTTCCAGCTTTCGATATGCTTTGCATGATTTAAATTACTGTCGATACCTAGAGCAATTGATAGATTATTGGCCGTTCCCATCGGTAGAATGGTGATGGGTATTTTTTTATCAAGTGCAGTTCTTTTCATCAGCTCTTTCACAACGCCCCTTACAGTGCCATCCCCGCCAGCAACTATCGCAAAATCCGTTTGATCTAGCTGATGAACCCAGCTATCACCTTTTTTAACTGAAAAATACACACAAGTATATCCTTCATTCTCGATACATTCTACTAAATCAGACTTCAAATGATCTTCATCTCCCGCGCCGGGATTATGCAGTAAAATAGCTTGTTTCATACATTAATTTATATATATAACAACATTTCCCAAGACTATTTGTTGTTATATAAATAAGATTTATTTGCAGTAACGATATACATTATGAGAATTTTAATTACAAATGACGATGGTATTTACAGTCCAGGCATTGCATCACTTGCCAAAGTTGCTAGAAAATTTGGACAAGTAAAATTGGTCGCACCCGATGTGGAACAGTCCTCGATGGGACATGCGGTCACACATTCTCGACCTTTGAGTTATAAAAAATCACCAATCGAGTTTCCTGATGTTGAAGCATATCGGGTCAATGGTACACCAGCAGATTGTGTTGCGATGGGAACCCATCTATGGAATGATGTGGATGTGGTATTATCAGGGATTAACATGGGACCTAATTTAGGCAATTCAATGTGGCATTCGGGCACTTTAGCCGCTGCTAAGCAAGCTGTTTTATTTGGTATTAAGGGTATAGCACTCAGTACACCAGTTGGCAATACAGAGCCTGACTTCGAGGCACTTGAACCTTATGTTGAACAGACCTTAGAATTGTTACTAAAAGATAAGGAATTGGCTTTATATAATGTTAATTTTCCACCTCAACCTACTGACATGATGTGGACCAGACAATCTGTTCGTTTGTATGATGGAACGATTATACCAGGCACAGATCCTTTAGGACGTAAGCATTATTGGTTTACGGTTACACCGTTAGAACCTGCTGATGAAGGAACAGATCGTTGGGCAATTGAAAATAATTTGGTTTCTATAACACCATTAAGACTCGACCTTACAGATGAAGCTGTGCTTTCTAAAAAGTTGAGCGAAGTCTAGTTAGTGATATTAATATTCGATTTCATGATCCGTTATGTATATGTGCGATCCTAACTATTTTTGTCTATTTTATATCTATGATGATAGTGGATACATATTCACTTTAAAAATTTGATGTCTATTTAAATATAATTTGAAAATGAAGAATCTGAGAACTATATTTTTACTTTCGCTTTTATTCTTCATCACTGCTTGTGGTGAAAATAAAAATTCCAATTCAGCTTTACAGCATAATCAGGATACTGCAAAACAGCAAAAATCAAATCCCGGAGTTCCATTGGATAATCTCCATAGAAGTAAAACAGGAGATTCTGCTTCAGGGATAAAAGATGTCAAAACCGGTATTCCACTTGACAATTTAGAGCGTAGCAAATCAGCTGATAGTATTAATCAGCCATTGAATCGTTAGAAATTTAAATTATTCAAGTATTAGACAGGAGTACTATTGCGTATTTAGTTAATATCTGAGGTAAAATCCAGTCAAGACTATTATCTGTTTAAGGAAGTATTGACCATTATTAAATACTTATTTTTATAAGCGTATACGAATGATCTGATTTAAATGATATACAAAGTTGATTTTGTATAGTTCATCCGTACTTTTTATTAGCTATCATTGAGCAGCATCCCTTAAATTGCGGACATGATCATGAGCTGCTTTTTGTCTTTGTGCATGATTTCGGATTATACTTACGATATGTATAGGAAGGTCGGGTGATTCCTGAATTGCTTTTTCATATGCCTTTTTACTTGCGTCTTCACCGCGTTCACATTCCTCGAGGATACTCTTACGATCATGACCAGATAGCGAAGCTTTAAGTTCTAACCAAAAGCGATGTAATTTTCCAGAAATATGCATTCGCTGTCCCGATCCTTCGCCCTCAATAACTGCGAAAGGAAGCAATTCACTATTGAATTGATTGGTTTGCTGAATATAATCTTCAAATAGTCTTCTTAAATCCTGGTCGCTGTCAGTTTTCAAATTTTCTAAAGCACGTGTATAGCCATCTATTCTATCATTGTTGATCTGAATCAAATCACTGATAATTTCTGCAGTAGTTTCACTGGTATACATAATTTTTGCCAATTTATCTGTTAATAACCTAATTACTATTTATTAACAACTCGGCGTATATAAAGGTTTTTGTTATAGCATTGTTTATCGTTTAATAACAGTCGGTACATGAGTTTTTTTGGCTGTTGCTTTTAAATGTAAACAAGTATTCTTTCTATCATTTAACGTATTTGTTGTAGTTTTTTAAATGCAAACTTTTGACTTAGTACCATGTTATATAGTCAGTAACGCTAAATTAACAAAGATGGCAACAAAAAATGAAAATGAAAAAGTAGGTATTGTCAATAAAGATCAACAACCTATAAAAAAGAAAACGATTACGTCAGTAGTTGATAAAAGAGATAAAAAGCAAGAAGGTGATGGCGAAGCTGGAGTCGATGCGCAAATAGAGCAGCTAAATGATATGCCAGAGCCAGATACATTTCCACGTGAGCATGTAAAGCCTAAGCATAAATAGCATGATAGAAATCAAGAAGATGTTTTTAGAGGGTGCCGAACTAGATTTTCTATTGGAGATCGTGGGGCGATCGGTCATTATGTTTATCTTGATATTAGTGATTTTGAGATTGTCAGGTAAGAAAGGGGTAAGGCAGCTTACCCTTTTCGAAGTAGCAATTATTTTGAGCTTAGGCTCTGCTGCTGGTGACCCTATGTTTCAAGAGGAATTGCCTATTATTTATGCACTCGTTGTCTTATTTTCAGTTATTCTGATTTATAAGCTTATAACTTGGCTATCCACTAAATCCACTTTTATTAATAAGATTTTAGAAGGAGAGGCGATGGTCGTGGTCAGGCATGGTATGTTTGATTTAAAGCACGAACATGATGGTGATTTTTCAAAAATGGAGTTTTTCTCAGAGTTGCGTAATCAATCAGTAGAGCATCTTGGTCAGGTTCGTATGGCTGTACTTGAGATTGATGGTTCAATGAGCATATTATTTTATCCAGATGCAGAAGTAAAATATGGACTCCCATTATTTCCAGATGACTATCAACAGATTACAATCAATGCAGCAGGAGCTCCGATTGCTTGTATGTATTGTGGGCAAATTTTGGAAAATATTCCTCAAGAACAATCATGCCCTCGATGTCAACGTAAAAAATGGGCACTAGCAATTGATACTAAACGTATCTAATTTAGAAGTAATAGAAAAAGATCAAATTATAAGGGAGTACGATATCTTATAATTTGATCTTTTTTCCGTCCTTAGAGTATCATTAGATACTCATTTATTCATGCTATTGAAAAAAAATATGACATTAAATTTCTTTATATTTTGCTTGAAGATAAGGATTATGATAACGTTTGTAGAATAATTTCTTGTCATCTCTATAGCTCGATACGGCTCCCAATTTATGTAACAGTTTAATGTAGTACCATGCCAAATCTATTTGATAAGGTTTAAAACCACTGCGTGCGCTTTTGGGAAATAGATGGTGATTATTATGCCATTCGCCGGCAACGATCCCGGGCCATATTTGATTGATTGATTTGTCATTGACGCTAAAATCTATACCTTCTCTTTGTTTATCTTCTCCTTTAGCATGACCTTCATAATTAAACGTCCTTACTCCAACACCCCAAAAAGCTGCGGCTCCAAAAAGGCTACATGCTAGAGCGTGCCCCCCCATTAGATAAAATGCTAAGTACCAAAAAGACCAGTTTAGTATCCAAGACAGTAGCGCATATGCAGGTTTTACATAAGAGCCCCATTTTTTGTACTGCTTATAGCTATTTGCTGGTACAGCAGTATGCTGCATAAGCAATTTTACTCTATTATAATCTTGTTCATTAAGATCTTTGGCTATGGGTTGATGATTGACGTCGGCGAGAAAGCAATATAGAAATCCCGCTTGTGCATTGTATGGATCTCCTGGTTGATCAGATTTAGCATGGTGTACATGATGTGAAATCACATAGATCTCTTCTGGAATCACATTGATCGTTAGATTTTGGGTGAAAAATCTCCAGAAAGCATTTTTGAATTTGTACGCTCCATGGGTACAGTATCGGTGATGCCAGATAGTTCCATGGGTTCCCATGATGATCATACTGTAAATAAAAGCGGCTAACAGTGTCCACCAACTTAAGTAAGTTGTTAAAAAAATAAAGAAAAAAGGTATTAGACAAATGATCTTTAACCAGCTGAAAAAAGGAAGCCAATTTTTTCGATCTTTAAAAATATTTATTCTATTGAAAAATTCAATGATGATTTCTTTATTCGTTGGCTTAATAAGTTTGCCCGTAGCGTCTTGCCACCCATAGGAAGGTGGTTGTAATACATGATCTAAAAATGACATGTTGGTAATAATTTTAGTTTAGGGATGTTGTCAGAGTAGTTTAGCTAAAAAATAAGTGATATATGAATATTTTTTAGAATAACATTTCGTGTTTATAATTATCTTCTAATAGAACTATTTGAGATCGATTAGGGAATAATTTGGAGTGGTAAATAGTTGATTGAATAGTGTTGTTATCGAATTAGTGATCATCTGAAATGACATATTTAACAGAAGCTAGCATGCACATTGAATAGACGAAATCTAAATTTAAAAAATGTAGTAAATTAGCACAGATGCTAATCACTACATCAATACGGAGAATTTATCTTAATTCCCCAATTCTTTTATCTTGCTACGCGTACGTTGAAAGCGTTAACACCCTTTTGGCCATTTTCTACTTCAAATGTTACGCTGTCATTTTCACGGATATCATCCATTAAACCAGTTGAATGTACAAATACATCTTGACCACCATTTGTTGGTGTAATAAAACCGAAACCTTTGGTAACGTTAAAGAATTTTACTGTTCCTTCTTGCATTATATTATTGTTTTTATTAAAAATTATTTCATTATAGACCTATGTTTATGTCATCGTATGACACATACAAGTTAATCGATCTGCTAGCAAGAAAAGGATGTGTATTTTTGAAGGTTGATAGAAGTCAAGCTCTAAGAGTACTGCGCACTTTTTATGAATAACAAAAATTGGCAGTTGCAAAAAGCGATAAGTAACACATTGTGGTTTATTTACCTGTTTGGTGTTTGATAATCGCAAGGCAGAGCCTGATTCTAAAACAAATGTAAGTATTATATATTGAAAATCAAAATATATTAATTTTTATCCGCAATAAACTGATTATTGCATCTGTATGCCTTCCATGGCATTTTGACTTTTATTTTTCTTAAACATATTCATATCCATTTTTCCAAAGCGGTATGACAAGTTTAATTTAACGAGCTGCGGATTGGAAAGACGATAATAGGTCTGTGAAAATCCCTCACCAGAAGAAACGATAGTATTGCCCCGGCTTCTGAAAATATCGTTTACAGCCAGAGTAACAGATGCTGCTTGGTTTTTCAAGAAACTTTTCTTGATGGCAAGATCAACCCCGTAAAATGGTTTTATATATCCTTGTGACGAGCTTTGAGCTTGATTCATAGGCGGACCGAAACTTTGATTTTGTGTAACAGGCATATTTGTTTTGCCTTGATACTCAAAAGCTAATTGAAAGTTCCAATTATTTTTAATATTGAATGTATTGTTTAATTTTCCAAATACTGTCCACATCGCATCAGTTTTTACACGTTCATCTACCTCGATTTTAGAATTATAGAAATTTACATCTGCTGTGAGATCCCACCACTTTTTCAGATTATTAGTGTAAGTAAACTCTGCACCATAGTTTCTGCTGGCATTAGCATTGATATAGGTATTGATAAAATCCATTTTATCTGTGATCGGATTGAGTTCTTGTGTCAGATACCGCGTAATTAAATTATTGGTTTTTTTGTAATATACAGAAGCCAAAAAAGTGCCTTTGCCATGTGTTCTACTATAAGAAATTTCACCCGATGTCGTAAACTCTGGTACAAGGTCCGCATTACCTCTTGTGATATTTAAACTATCGGTATAATCTATAAAAGGAATAATTTGAAAAAAATTGGGACGGTTAACACGGCGGGTTACACTCATTTGAACCTGATCTTTCTCGGATATTTTTTTACTCAAGAATAAGGATGGAAATAGGCTAAGTGGATAGCGATTGTGAAATTTTTCATTGGTATTCAAAAGCTCTCCATCGTAAGTGGAACTTTCGCCACGAAGACCAACTTTGTATGATACCCAATCTTTTAAATTTCCACCAAGAGAAGCGTATACTGCATATACGGTGTTTTTATTATCATAATTGGTAGATGCTGATGTGATATTTTCAAAATCTTCTTCACCTATAGCTTTTAGTGAATTGTCATTGATATTTGTTAAATTATTGATCTGTGCACGCAATCCTGTTTCGAGTTTCATACCATTTTTGAATGGTTTAACGTAATCAGCTTGGATAGTCATAAACTGATTATCACCTGAACCATTATTTTTTTGTATCTGCGTACCTGTAATCTGGTTCATACTATTAAGGTAGTTGGTCGTGTAAAGGCCATTGGATGTATTACTCCCTCCAAAATAGTTAAAGTCAACTGTCAATTCTTCACCTTCTGTTTTGAATTTTTGAACTAGACCAGCTTGTAGACCTCTAGGTTTAAAGCTGCGCTCTGATTCAGAAATTCTATTGCTTAGTGAAGTGTTGCTTGCTGATTGTGTTGAGATCAACGTGCTTTCATTAGGACGAAATTTTCCCTCGACAAATATTCCTGCAATTGAAAATGTAGTCTTTGGACTAAAATCATAATCCAGACCCAGTCTTCCAAAAGTGATCATCCCTTTTGTTTTTCCTTCTATATCTTGGTCTACAACTGAATTTTCGTTGTTGATATTACTCAGTCGATGACTATCTCCCTCGGTATTGGTTCGCATACGCATATTCATACCTGTTAATGAAATATTTAATTTGTCCTGACGTGCATTGAGACTTCCCATAAAATTGGTTCCGCCAAAGCGGTCACCTCCAAGGGTCACCATACCATTGTAACCTGTTTTTTTATTTTTCTTAAGAATGATATTTAAAATACCTGCCATACTCCCTGAAGCATCGTACTTAGCAGATGGATTGGTAATGATCTCTATTTTTTCGATAACGTCGGCTGGTATTTGATCTGGCGAAAGTGTTGTCGGTTTACCATCTACGAAAATTGTTGGAGCAGCATTTCTGAGTTTGACATTGCCGTCAATATCAACTTGAACAGATGGCATATTGCGAAGTACATCAACGGCTGTTCCACCGGCTGCTACGATATTTTTTTCTACATTGTACACTTTTTTGTCAATATCCATCTCCAGCAGCGCTTTACGCCCTGTCACAGTTACTTCATCAAGTTTTTGATTATCGGGTTCTAGGACGATTGACCCCATATCTTTGTTTATATTTTTGGTATTACTTCCATATTCTACTTGTATATCTTTAGCAGTATAACCGACAGAGCTAATTTTTAATTTCCATTTGTCCTTAGTGGATACATCTGAAAAACTGAATGTACCATTTTCTTGAGAACTGGTACTTCGTATTAATACTTCTCTTTCCTTGCCAGACGTTTGTTCTTTTATGATCTGCAGTAGAGTGACCGAAGCCTGCGCAATTGGTTTACCTTGATTGTCTACAATTTGACCTAAAAGTTTACCTTCAGAGATGCTTATACTACTTGGGCGGTTAGTTGAAGACGTTTGGGCATCTAATGTCGAGACGGACGCAGCCATCATCAGTGCTGATATATATGTTTTCATTTTTTCTTTTTTCCATGTATGCGGACAGTTCAGGTAATGAAGTCCGATCTAAAGCAAATGTGACAAGGATTTTTAATCTACACAATCATCTGTAGACAAATCACGTAAATGTGTAGACCAATGGAGGTAGATTTAATTAAATTTAGGTATCGAAAGCTTTATCTCAGGTGAAAGCGCTCGATATTGCTGATATATTTTTTTCCGATAGGCAATGCTATTTCGGGGAGTGTAAGCTTTGTTTGGGTAACGTGTTCAATTCGACTTTTATTGATGATGAAAGAGTTGTGGATACGTAAAAAATCAGTTTCAGGCAGTATTTTTTCCATACCCCTCAGGTTACTGCGTGTAAGAAGAGGATTTGAACGACTTACCAGGTATATTTTGACATAATCTTTTAAGCCTTCTATATAACTGATCTCATGTAAAAAGATTTTTGTTTTTTTATATTCCACATTGACTACGATGTGATCTATTTTTGGTTTATCACGTCTCAACATAATTTCCTCCACTTTCCGAATCGCTGTCGTCAATCTTCCTTTTGAGATGGGTTTGAGTAGATAATCAACCGCATTGAGCTCAAATCCCTCTACAGCATAATCATGATAAGCTGTAGTGAAAATAAATAATGGTGGGGCGGGTAGTTCACGGATAAATTCTGTACCTAATTTTTCTGGCATCTGGATATCTAAAAAAATTAGATCTACAGGTTGATCTTTTAAAAAATCAGACACATCATTAGGAGCATTGAATTTCTGTAAAATCTCTATATTGTCAAAGCTTAATAAATCATCTTCCAAGATATTTAGGGCAAATGGCTCGTCATCGATCAGTATACATTTAATCTTCATCAGTAGTCAGTTTTAGTATAACTTCAAAATACCCTTGATCATTTTTATTAATGGAAAGTTGATGCTTATTGGGGTAGAGTAATTGTAGACGACGCTGTATATTGGCTAAACCAATACCTTCGTTTACACGAGGCTGGGTGTGCTGCAAAATTTTATTGCTTGATTTAAAAGCAATTCCGCCGGGTATTTTAATAAATTGAAATATGATGTCCGGTGTGTTTTTGCTATCCACTCCATATTTAAATGCATTTTCTACAAAATGAATAAAGAGCAAGGGTGGAATCATTCTATTTTTTAGATCGTTTTCAATTTCAAGCTGTATATTTCCTGCAACCGGAAGCCTTAGTGTTTGTAAAGCGATGAAATTTCGCATATGTTCAATTTCCTTGAAAAGTTCCACTTTTGGACCATCAACCTCATAAAGGATATAGCGCAATATTTCAGATAATTTAATGATGGTATCTTCTGAATCTGGAGATTGCTTACGGATCAGCCAACGAATATTATTTAGCGTATTGAATAGAAAATGGGGGCTGATCTGAAGTTTTAAAATGGTGAGTTCAGCTTTAGTTTTTTCCAATGCAATTTGCTTATTCAATTCTTTCTGCCTAGCCTGTTCTCCATAAAGAAAGATCATGGATGAAGTG
This sequence comes from Sphingobacterium sp. PCS056, assembly GCF_023273895.1. Lineage (NCBI taxonomy): Bacteria > Pseudomonadati > Bacteroidota > Sphingobacteriia > Sphingobacteriales > Sphingobacteriaceae > Sphingobacterium > Sphingobacterium sp. PCS056. Next base: position 3,213,438 of record NZ_CP096883.1, read on the forward strand.
ATCATACAAAGTGAATATATAATCCCTGGACCGATTACCAGTCGTACAAATAGAATATTCTCTTTTGTAAAATGAGCTAACTCTCCATTGGGATTAAAATAAACAATTGCATAATTGAGAGCAACATATGCTAGAAAACCAAAAAGAATGATAGATACAAAGATTCTACGATGGCTAAAGAAATATTTTGGTGCAACATAGTAGCAGTGTAAATAAAAGCTAGTCGCCAAAAATAAAATATTAACGAAATGAGATATACCCGAATATGGTTTAAATTCGGCAATCTTGTCTGGTTGGTATAGGTAAGTAATAAATGGAAGAAACAATAGTATAGTCCAGATGACAATATGCAAATAGAACTTTTTGAAGAATCTACCAATCATAACATTATTTTAAGCCAGAAAATTCTCTGATATTTCAAAAATATAAAATTATTCAACATTATTTCGAAAATTCATGATAACATTTATATTCGTATCGTATTGTAAGTGAAAAATGTTTTAAAACTCTTTCATTAAAAATTAACGCAACATGTTTACATTAGAACAGATCAATGAAGCTCATGGTAAAGTTAAAACAGGAGCGGGGTTTCCCTATTTCATAAAAGTAATTAAAGCTTTAGGCGTTATGCGCTATGAAGCTTACATAAAAGATGGACATATTGATTATTATGGTATTCATAATCATATCGTAAAGGCTGGTGCAACATACGAACCACTAGTAATTGCCAACAATGTAAAAAAAGAAAAATTTAAGACCGAATTATTAGCGCATCAACAAGGTAAAACAGATTTTTTAACTTTTATTAAAATGTGTGCTCAGGTTGGGATTGATAAGTGGGTTATTTGTATGGATAAGATGACATGTACCTATTATGATCAAGCAGGCAATGAAATTTTGGTGGAGGATATTCCTCCTGTCTAAATACACTAACATGAGGTATACTCATGCTGAGTCAATTGATGAAGTCAATCTGCACCTTTAATTTCTTTATTTTACGTTATTTTTCTAAATAATTTCGTGTCGATTGTGGATCATTTTAATATAAATAGCATCATCAGGATAGAAGTACCTTTTCTTTTTTATAATTACTGATACAGACATTCCAATCTACAATACCCGTTTGTGCATTAAATTCTGCCATTATATTTCCATTACGTTGCGCGTTGTTATATGAAGCCAAAAGGTTCCAGATTTTTCCTGATAAGCGGGGCTGTCATTTTTTTTGGTTTTACTTCCTATCCAAAACATATGGCATTCGATAAAAAATCAATACGAAGCAAAAATGTGTTGTAAAGGCTGCACTTTTATTAAAGTAAAGTAAAACTATTGATTTGTTTGCATAATTCTCTTCATTATTTGTCAAATTTGTGATCAGGTTTATATTTACATCTGTTTTGTAGAGATATTACTTTTCTTGAAAATTTATCTTTACAATAATGATCTACAAGATATAGGATCTTAAAAGATCGCTTTATTTCTTATGTAAAATGTTTAGTATAATTACACGGTAAAGAAAAATACAATATCAACAATTAAATGAGTATGATGAACTTGAATGTACCTGCAAAGACCTCAGAGTCAGTAAAAAAAATACTTCCGATCATTCTTGCGACTTCAATATTTATGCAGATGCTCGATTCAACTATCCTCAATACTTCATTGCCAGCTATTGCCAAAGATCTGAATGAATCACCATTAAATATGCAGAATGCCATTATCAGTTATGTCCTTACTTTAGCTGTTTTTATGCCTGTAAGTGGATTTCTGTCAGATAAATTCGGTACAAAGCGTGTTTTTATTTTCTCTATCGTACTCTTCAGTGCTGGTTCCTTATTTTGTTCGCTTTCTCAAAATTTGATGCAACTCGTAATCGCACGGGTGGTACAGGGTATCGGTGGTAGTTTGATGACTCCAGTAGGCAAATTGGCCCTCATCAAAACTTTCCCAAAAAAAGAATTACTTAAAGCAATGAATTTTGCGATCATTCCAGCTTTGATAGGGCCTGTATTAGGTCCTTTGGTAGGTGGGTATATGGTCGATTATCTTTCTTGGCATTGGATCTTTCTAATTAATATACCAATTGGTCTAGTAGGTCTCCTGTTGAGTCTGCGATATATGCCCGATTACAGATCAAATATCATTAATTTTGATCTAAAGGGATTTCTTATCTTTGGTGCCGCATCATTACTACTTTCGATTTCCCTAGAATTATTTGGCAATACCGCTCACCTTACACCAGTTTTACTCGTGGCATTAAGTGGATTTTTTATGCTGTATTTTTACTATCGCCATGCGGAAAAAGATGATAATCCTATTTTTCCTTTAAATTTATTTCAAGTGAGAACTTTTCGGGTCGGGATTTTAGGCAATCTAGCTACAAGATTGGGGATTAGTTCTATTCCATTACTATTGCCCATGATGATTCAGATTGCTTACGGTCAGTCTGCAGTGACATCAGGTTGGATCGTGGCCCCAATGGCGTTAACAGCTATCTTTGGTAAATCTGTAGTAATTGGGATCTTAAATAAGTTCGGGTACAGAGCAACTCTGATGACCAATACATTTATTATTGGATTGCTGATCTGTTGTATGGCCATACCTGCAGTAAATTCGTCTATATATTGGTATGTACCTATTATAGCTACTCTTGGTTTTTTTAACTCTATTCAGTTTACATCGATGAATACCATTTCTATAGCCGATTTACGGCAGTACCACACCAGCAGTGGCAATTCATTGGTTTCTGTCAATCAACAATTGGCCGTTGGTTTTGGTATAGCATTTGGACTCATCGTATTGAAACTTTTTCAAGGTGATGTAAAATTGATTCATCATGAAATTCACAATGCCTTCAGATATACGTTTTTAGTAGTGGGAACTTTAACGATTTTATCGGGATTAATTTTTAGAAGATTGCATTTTAGAGATGGAGATAATATGAAGACCGAAGAGAAATAAAGGCCAGTAATCAAAACGGTATTTTTGGACCATCATGACACTTTTAGTTCTATTCATGATATCTCTTAAAAATTAAACAGGAGATATCTGACTGCCTATCAGATGTCTCCTGTTTAAATATCCTGTCATGAACTTGTCCCATAAATATAGAATAGGTGATCATTTGTGCTTTGCTTGTATAGCTGTAGTACTTGTTATAAAGAGTTTACATTTTATACAAAAGATCCCTCATGTTATTTTTTTCGAACAGCTTTAAAATTTCCGTTTGGCTGTTTGAATGTTAATGATACAGCTTTGTCATTGACCAGTTCAAATTGAAGGTTATATCCGGTTAATATATTAATTTTAAAAGTATGATTTCCAATAGCTGTAGTTTCATAATCTGTCTGTCCTGGAACAGAAGCGACCAGAATATTGCCCTTCAGGTATACCTTGATAAGAGTGCCTCCTAATATATATTCACCCACATACCGATCCATCACTTCTTTTGACAAATCGACTGCTTTGGGGCGGAAAGTAAAGAAAACAGATTTTCCGTCCATAGGTATTGTCAGACCTGCAATCTTTCCATCATTACCAAAGCTGAAATTGAATTTAAATTCACTATAAGCAGTATCAATTACTCCTTTTTTGTCGATATCTCTAGCCTCGAAGACATCATAATGAAAATGCTTCAGGAAAACATGTTCTTTTCCAAATTTTGAAAATAGTGAATCGCCTTTATGATAAACCTGAATTATTCCTGCAATAGGATTATCATAAAAACCGACATAACTGTCTACTTGGTGAGAGGGACTGGTATTTAAGATTTGTTCTTTTTCTGCTGTCAGGTTTTTATTTTCCTTTTTCTTAGCTGCTTCTTTTTTCTTATTCTGCTCAGCATTCCAATCTATCGGATTGATTTTTAAAATACGATCGGCAATGGTATTACTGATGATCGCTGGTACGGGTGAATTGCTTTGATTGCTCAGTACGACAATACCGAGTTTATCTGATGGAAAAAAGGATACACTTGCAGAAAAGCCATCAATATTGCCACCATGCTCTACTTTATAATGTCCACGGTAAGAGCTGATCATCCATCCTAAACCATAGCTGGCCGAATAAATATCCTTATGCTCTTTCGGTAAACCGCCCGCTATTACCATTTGTGCAGAAGCGGCTTGTTCTATGTAAGACGATGGTAAAATATCGTTACCCATATAAGATCCTCCACTAGTCCACATTTGCAACCAATGTGCCATATCATTTACACTGCTATTAATTGACCCAGCAGGCCCCATGCCCGATATATCATAATAATCCACCCTATCGATCAGGCTATCGTTTTTTAAGGTGTAAGGCAGCGAAGCATCCGAATCTTTTTGCATATCGTAGATACTGGTATTTGAACGTGTCATGGCTAATGGTATAAATAGCTTTTCTTTTATATTTTGCTCCCAAGTTTTTCCAGTTATTTTTTCAGCAATCATACCCTGAAGAAGAAACATATAATTATTGTACTGCCATTTTTCTCTAAGTCCCACATTAGGTTCCATGTACTTGATTCGTTGCATTAAACTATCTCGATTTGGCGTATTAAAGAGATACCACGAATAATCATATCTGGAAAGTCCCGTACGATGGGTCATCAGATCACGAACGGTTATTTTATTATTCATATCATCATTAATAAAACGCAAGTCCGGTAGATAGCTTGTTGCCTTGCCATCCAAAGATAGCTGACCGTCTTTTTCTAGTAAACCAAGTAGGGCACAAGTAAATGCTTTCGAGCTTGAGCCTATGGCAAAAAGTGTATTGGGTGTTACGGGCTTCTGTTCTTCAAAGTCCCGATAACCAAATCCCTTACTATAAATGACTTTATTTCCCTCAGTGATGGCTACAGCAAAGCCAGCAACTTTTTGATCATGTAATACTTGGTTTAATACAAGATCTAAATCTATAAGTCTTTTATCAAGCTTAACCTTTTCTTGTTGAGCAAATGTCGAAATGCTGATTAAAGAAAGGGAAAGATAGATAATCGTTCTTTTCATCATATTAAAATTTGTTTTGTTTTAATGGCCTTATTTTTATAACAATCAAACTTATATGCCTATATATAAGAATTTTTGTTAAATCAATGATACGATATAATTATAATCTTTACAAGAAAAAAATTATTGTATTGCAATATGATATGGCTTGTGATTATTATTCATTTGTTAGTGCCTTTAATAGTTGGTTAATATGTTATGCGGATGTTTAATAGATGATCTGGGAACTTTCTTTAATACTGTTCATGACGAAAATACTTTTTGTTTGTCCAATGCCCTCTATCTCAGAAAGCTGATTTACAAAAAAATCATGGAATTCATCCATATTCGGTGCTAGAATTTTTAACATAAAATCAAAGTCACCACTGATATTATAAAATTCCACTACTTCATTCAATTTGCTCACTTCTTCAATAAATTTAGATGCGGTCTTTTTGTTATGTGCATTTAAAGCGATCATACATATTACCATCATTCCTTTATCCACTTTTTTACGATCTAAAACAGCCGTATATCCTTTTATGATCCCCAATTTTTCCATACGCTTGATTCGCTCATGAGTAGGTGTTGAGCTTAGGTTAATTCGGCCAGATAGATCGCGGACACTAAGCTTAGCATCTTTTTGTAATAAACGTAGAATAGCGAGATCCTTTTCATCAAGTGTATAATTTTCCATTTGTTCTTTTATGAGATTCAATATTAATATTTAAAGTGTAAATGTTCTTTATTTTGTTTTGATTATGATGTATTGTTCCAAATTTAATGAATAGTTTTATTTTTTGTCCCAATAATTTTAATTTTGCAGGCAATTTGAATGATATGGGAACAAGGAGAAATATAATATTAATACTAGCATCGATAGGAACTTTTGTTGAAGCTTTGGACATTGCCATTATTAACTTAACTATTCCCTCCATTCAACAACAGTTTCATATTGGTGCAGATAAGGTTCAGTGGTTACAGACCTTATATGTTTTATTTTTTGGAGGCTTTTTGATTATTGGAGGTAAACTATCTGATGAGATTGGGCGTAAAAAATTATTTCTTTTAGGCGGGTTGATTTTTATGTTCTCCTCATTAGGCGCAGGACTCTCTCCCAGCTTTGAGGCGCTTGCCCTATTTCGTGCTTTACAGGGGCTTGGGGCCGCACTTATTATGCCAGCATCCTTGTCAATTGTCACCAATACTTTTACTGAAAATCAAGAAAGAAATCGTGCATTAGGAGTTTTTAGTTCATTTGCAGCGATAGGGTCTGGAAGTGGATTGTCGATAGGAGGGATCATCAGCACCTACCTGAGCTGGCACTGGGTTTTCCTGATTAATGTTCCCATTCTTTTCATCACGTTAATATTAGCATATCATTACCTGCCATCAGATGAAAAAAATAAAAATGTTCAGAAAACAGACGCTATTTCTGGATTACTATTGGTTTTAGGCTTATTAAGCCTGACCTATGGTACACATGAGCTTATCCATATCCATGAACATACCCTATTGGTAGTTGGGTCACTTGCATTGGCCGCATTTATATTAAGCACTGTATTTTATCGTTTAAAAACAGTGTCCCAACCCCTAATCAACCTCGAGCTATTTAAATATAGATCACTGGTGGCTTCCAATCTTGCATTCTTTACTTTAGGAGCATTTTTCATAGGATTTTTATTTTTAATATCCTTGATGCTACAGAAAGATATGCATCATAGCGCTGCTTCAGCAGGTATCATGTTGGTACCTTTTAGTATCATGTCTGCACTAGTTGCTAAATTTATACTGCCCACTATTTGTCGAAAATTTTATCCTGCACAGATGGGTATCTTAGGATGGTCTTTTATGTTAACAGGTGCCATATCTTTACTATTATCCATCTACTTTGGTCATCCGCTACAGATTGTTTTATTCGGCGCTGCATGTATTTCTGGAATTGGAATGACCATTTGTTTTACCAGTTTATCTATTTTAGGTATTCGTGATGTGGATTCCGTTCATTATGGTGTAGCTTCAAGTTTAACCAGTACGAGCTACTTTTTGGGAGCTGGAATCGGTCTTTCATTTATGACCCTAATGAGTCAGCTTTTTCCTTCAAAATTAGCCGTGGATCATTTAAGCTTAACTATTTTGGCCTGTTATGCTGTGATTGCTATGGGCATTTTGAGGTATTTGATCATTAAAGAATTAAAAGCTGAGAAAACTCAAGTTGCTATTTAAATGGAGTTACAGAAATGGAGTAAAAACTATGCCTAGCATCCTGTACAGTCTATTTTTATCAAACAAATAGAATACTGTCTTGGAGATAAGGGTATCCATTTTATCTTAAACTATGATCATGATCGTTTAAATATTTAAAAAGGAATGATTCAAGTGGAGTGCCTATTGTGTTGTAAATCATATAAATAAAAAAATCCTCATTTAGAAATGAGGATTTTAAGCCGTGCTCCCAACTGGGCTCGAACCAGTGACCAAAAGATTATGAGTCTTCTACTCTAACCAACTGAGCTATAGGAGCGGTATGTAGCCTTTTTGATGGCTCTGGTGCAAAGATAATAAATTCAAATTTATTATAAAACAATAATTGATAAAAGGTTAAAATAGTAAGTGTCGTTTATGTTATCATTTCAATTTTAACTTTCAATCCTTCATTTTTTATCATATCAAAATAGGGAAGGAGTGTCCAAAAATATTTTTTTCAGCGTTCTTGGATAGACCCATAGTGAGATCAAAGTGTCAAAGAAAATCTATAAATTCAGATCGCTTTAAAGATATTGCACATTAAAATTTTTACCTTTACAAACGTAAAAATCATAAAATGGAACAAAATAAATCAATGTCGGCCACCAGATTGTTTATTCTTGCGTGGGTATTTGGACTTATATTCTATTTTTTAGATTATGTGATACGTTCTTCTCCAGCAGTTATGCTACCTCAATTAGCCGAACAGTTTAAGGTAACTCCTGTTACTCTTGTTACGATAATAGGCACTTATTATTATACCTACTCTACGGTTAGTTTACTTGCAGGTTTGGCGCTCGACAAGTTCGGAGCTAAATATTCTTTATTTATCGGAACTTTTATCTTAGGACTAGGCTGTTTACTTTTTGTACTCTCTCATTCATTTTCAGGTAATGCAGGTCGTTTATTGCAAGGTGCAGGTTGTGCATTTGCCTTTCCGGGATGTGTCTACTTAGCTTCAAAAGGATTTTCTGCAAAATCATTGGCAACAGCCATCGGCTTTACACAATGTATAGGCATGCTTGGAGGCTCTGCTGGACAGTTCATTGTTGGTCCATGGATTGAACAGGGCTTGAAGATTAATCATTTTTGGCTCATAACTGGTCTAATCACGATTGTAGTTGCTTTTGGGCTTTTACTCGTCATACCTAAAAACGCTGATCAAGTTCAACCGGTTAATCAAGATAGTTCAAAAGGGATTTTATGGCCATATAAAGTTGTTTTTTCTAATCCGCAGTCTTGGCTGTGTGGTATAATATCAGGGTTATTATTTGCGCCTACTACAATATTTGCCATGACTTGGGGTGTTGCTTTCTTTCAACAAGATAGAGATTTTAGTTTTCACACCGCAACTATAGCCAGTGCGATGGTCCCCATGGGGTGGGTATTAGGCTGCCCTCTGCTGGGGTATATAACGGATCGAATTGGTGCACGTAAACCTGTATTAATGGCAGGTGCAACAATGATGATCTTAGCTATCTGCCAGGTCATTTTTATGCCAGATCTGTTATCGGCATATACCACTAATTTTATATTTGGAGTTGCTTCTGGTGCTGCCATGATCCCTTACTCGGTCATTAAAGAATCTAACCCAGATGAAGTTAAAGGTAGCGCTACAGGGGCGATCAACTTTATTACTTTTGGAGTTACCACATTGTTGAACCCCATTTTTAGTAAATTTTTTGGACAAACTTTATCTCAAGAAGCTGATAAATCTACACATTTTCAACTGACAGGATTATTTTGGATTGCCGGTATAGGACTTGCCATTATTTTAATGTTCTTTTTAAAAGAAACAGGACAAAAAAAAGTAAATAAATCGATTTCATAAGATCGATCCACTTTTCATAATGAAGTTATAGCGTTATCCATTCATCTGTATTTTTAAAGATTTTAAATGGCTAGTTTTTAGTTATTTAAATTGAGTAGGGGTAATAAGCTCCTTTGATAGATGTTCTATTCTATTTTTTTTATGATGTTTTCTAAATGGTCAACCACTAGGTTAATTATGATTTTGTTGCCCGGATAAAATCTTTCCATCTCCGCTTGAAGGTCTTTGTAGGATTGCAATGCCTGATCGTCATTTGCCGTTCCAGCAACAACCGAAATAGAAATCACATAGGTACTATTTATTTTTTCAGCATACACATACTTCGTTACTTCCTCATCAAAGAAAGTTGTTTGGGTCAGGATGTCTGCCAGTTTATCAACATCATGATTAGTCAGGTTTTCACTGTCAAAAACAATTTCATGTTTCATAACACCATACGTATTAACTGTTTCAGTTGTTCCTGACCGATCCGTAACAAATATGACAGAAAATAGTATGATCAAGGTGACTATAAGACCAATTATTCCAACGCAAATTATACGTCCCCAACTGAAAACCTCTCCACCTGTCGCGATATAGTTTTCAATATTTTTACGCTGAAAATAGTTTAGTAAACCAGCAGCAATAGTGGTATAAATGATAGGAATTATTTGATTTGGAATTTTGATATGTTCTGGAATTAAGAATATACCACCACAAATTATAATGGTCGTAAGAATGGCGTAAATCCAAGTTTTTTTAGCTTTACCGTATTCTCCAAACACTTTAAAATTTTCTGCGATAAAGTAACCTGCAACTAAGGGACCACCTAAAAATGTTCCAACCCAAATTGCTTTATCTTTATAAATTTTTTTACTTCCATTCTGGATTTCAAGTGTTTGTTCCATATTATTGATTAAAGGTGCATTCACACGCTGTTTTTGGTATTAAATGTAATATTTTCACCTTAAGTATACAAATTCACCTTCACATTTCCTCCGTTCACCGAGTTTTTCCTTGCGTTAGTCTAAATGTTATGGTTATCGGTTTATTTTTATCCTACTTTTAAATCAACAAATAGGGCAGCGGCTTCGGAGTTTCAGTTGTTGGATTTTGAGCATAGCTGGAAATGCTTATGATAACTTCATCAAAGATGAATAGCAAAATGTTATGTTTTAATTATCAACCTAAATTTAGAAGATCATGAAGATTATAAAACCTCTCCATATTACATTTATTTTCGCCACGTTGGTGACAACTGTTTTTGCACAGACCAGCAAGGAGCTGCAAGAAGAGATTACAAAAGTAGAATCCGGCCTAATACCACCAGTCCGGTTTGAGGGCGAATCTTCATGGGATATCGTTTCTCGGATGAAGTTTTATGATGTTCCCGGTGTAAGTATAGCTGTTATCAAAAATTCCAAAGTCATCTGGAGTAAAACATACGGATACGCCGATCTTGAATCTAAGACTGCAGTGAGCGCTAATACCTTGTTTCAAGTAGCTTCGATGAGCAAACCAGTAAGCGCTTATGCTGCTTTAAAGGAAGTAGAACTTGGTAGGCTAGATCCTGAAATGGATGTGAACACATATTTGATATCTTGGAAAGTTCCCGATAATGAATGGACAAAAACGAAAAAAGTCACGCTTAAAAATATGCTGAGCCATACTGCTGGATTCACTGTAAGCGGATTTCCCGGTTATACAATAAAAGATCCAATTCCCACAGCAGTTCAAGTATTGAATGGCGAAAAACCCTCTAATACGCCTATGGTTTTTGTTGATAAAATTCCTAGTACTAATTTTCGATATTCAGGAGGTGGATATACCGTGATGCAGCAAATGCTTGTGGATATTGAACAGAAGGACTTTACAACCATAATGCGTGAAAAAGTGCTCTTACCTCTTCATATGAAAAACAGTACTTTTGCACAACCACTTCCACCATCTATTGCTCAGTTTGCAGCAACAGCCTACAGCGCAGACGGAAAACGAGTGGAAGGTAGATATCATATCTATCCGGAGCAGGCTGCTGCAGGTTTGTGGTCTACTGCAGAAGATTATGCCAAATTTGTCATTGATATTCAAAATACATTGAGCGGCAAAAGCAATGTCATTATTTCCAAAAAGACGGCTGAGCAATTTACTAGTCCTTTCATACAATCATTTATAGGCTTAGGCATTTTTCTTGAAAATTATGACGGCGAGATGTATGTTTCCCATGGTGGCTGGAATGAAGGGTTCAGTAGCAGTTTTATTGGTAGTAAAACAAGTGGTGACGGAGTTGTAGTGCTTACGAATACCAACAAGCCTCTGTTTATCAATGAACTCGTCCGTTCCGTTGCTTTAACATACAGTTGGCCTAATTATATGGCACCTGCTCATAAAATTTTACCTTTAACCCAACAAGATCTAAATTCCTATTTAGGAAGATACAAGTATGATCAGTATGGGTTTATCAAAGTATATAAAGAAAATGGTAAACTGATGGCTGTTCAGAACTTAAATGATCCTACAGAACTGATTAAAGTTGGAGAAAATACATTCGCGATGCGCGACTGGAATTTTAAGGTGAGTTTTGTACAAGATACCATCTCAGGAAAGAAAGAACTCATACAGACGTTGGCTGATCAAACTATCCGGTCTAAAAATCCAAAATTAGTTAAAGATGAAATTGTACCCCTGGAATTAATTTTAGAAGGTCATTTTGAAAAGGCTTTACAAGCTTATCAAAGAGCAAAAAAAGAGGATAGTAATCATGAACAACTTTCAGAAGGGTTTCTGAATAGTATGGGATATGTACTGCTCCATCGGAATAAGACTGATCAAGCTATTGATCTTTTTAGAGTCAATACACACTTATATCCCAATAGTGAAAATGCATATGACAGCTTGGGAGAAGCTTATTTAAAAGCCGGTAATAAAAATAAAGCAAAGCAGAGTTATCAACAGTTAATTAAAATCAATCCTAAAAACGAACGTGCTACTCAGGTTTTACAAACGCTATAATAAAAAAAAACAAAAAATATAGCAACTCATGTGATGACTCTCAGTGAAGAAATATAAAAGATATGTGGATGTACCATTCATGGACATTTTTTGGACTTGAAAAACCTTTTGTAAGACACTTTGCAGTCGCTATTCGATACTATTGATAAATAAAAGTTTAGCGATATTTTATCCATGATTTTTTGAATAAGCAAAAAGTAAGAATTTATTCAGCAGCTCGCTACTGTATAGGACTACTGCCTTACGATAACGAGTAAACAAGTCTCTACAAATTCAAAAAAAATAGAAATATGAGAAACAGATGCCAAGAATCATTGTTTATCATAATATGATACTAAACTCGTCTAAGATTCCCTTACGTTATATGTTTAACAAAGTAAAAAAGGAAATCACTTTGGTCGCCATTATTGGCTTAATCTTTAATGCCTTTACTTATGTATTGGAAGATAGGCTTCCCGATATGCCATTGGGGGTTCCTGCATTTTTAGGAACAGCGATATCGGTTTTATTATCTTTCAAAATGAGTCAATCCTATGAACGATGGTGGGAAGCCCGAAAGATCTGGGGCGCTATTGTCAACGATTCTCGGTCACTTGTCATCCAGTTACAGGGCTATCTTGATGCCGAATATGCAAGCGTTATAAAGGAAATAGCATACAAGCAGATTGCTTGGTGTTATGCATTAGGGGATTCTCTTCGCGGTCTCAATCCTCTTGCTAGACCATTGGAACTGACACAGGATGAAATCGATTTACTTCAACACCATAAAAATGTGCCATTGGCAATCACCCAATTACAGGCACTCACGATCAAGAAATTATCAGAGAAGCAAGCTATGCACGAGTTTTACCGTGTTCAGTTGGATCAGACCTTAGTGCGTCTGGTAGATGCTATGGGTAGGGCCGAACGTATCAACACTACTGTTTTCCCAGTTACTTACCGGCTTTTCCTGCACGGAGCGATATATCTTTTTTTAATCACTTTATCGATAGCCATACAGGATGTAAGTCCGATTTTCGAGATTCCACTATTAGTTCTTATCGCAGCCTTGTTTTTCCTTGCTGATAAGACAGCATATAATCTTCAGGATCCCTTTCGTAATCGACAAAGTGACACACCAGTAACCGCCATAGCCCGGAACATCGAGATCAATATTAAGCAATTGCTTGGAGAAGAAGATATTCCAGAGCCATTGAAACCAAAGACATTTTTTATTCTCTAGTTTTTTTGGTAGAAAAGCAGTTTATTATCAGTATATTAAAGAAAGGGTTAGGAATTACAATTGTTTAGTTGAAGGTGAGTTTAATCAGTGAAAAAGATATCTTTGAATCCTACATGATCATAAATCTGAGCAACTCCCATTATATAAAGATAAGTAATGGGAGTTGTTATTTCATTTATTGTATTGATTTATAATTTAACTTTTATCTGATAAATTCTAGTTTCCTCTTCCCAGGGATGGTATCCCTGACCAATATAGTCAAATCCTAATTTTTCATAGTATCCGATATGGTCCGTGCAGAGATTTAAATAGGTAAAACCAAAATTTCTTGTATCTGTTTTTGCTCGATCAATGATTAGGTTGCCATAATTGTGGCCCCTATATTTTTCATCAATAAATAGTGCGCAAAGCCATGGATATAAATCCATTCGGCTAATGAAATCGTTTGTAATCAATCCTGCACAACCGATTATTTCATTTTCTTTCTCTAACAAATACCATTGAGGTAATGGTTGTTCTGCGTCTATACAATTTGTTATGCAATCTTCATAAATAATTGGTAATACTTCAGACCAACTGTTTTGTAAGTATTGTATGGCTTTCTCCTTATATTCTGGATTTTCTCTAACAGAAATTACGTTCATTTGTTTGATTTTTATGATAAACAAAGAGTAGCATAGCTATCCTTTAATATGCTCTATTGATGTTGTTCGTTCGATAATTTTACGAGGATACTATTTATATTGTAGAACTAGAAAAGATTTCTATTTAATTATCAGTTTTTTTAATATTTCTTCCTTTAAGGCTCCGTTTAAATAAGACCCTATTTCTATTCAATAGATCATTATAGTGGGGCAAGTTTAATTATATTTTCCGTTAAAAAAAAGAAATCAATTGTAGAGAATTGCAGTAATGAACGAATTTCAGTAAGTGTCAGTTCAATTGTTTGACTTCGATTTTAATTAGAGAGTTAATACATTGAACATTAAAAAGGACTGTAAATACCACTTATCAGCAAATTATCGATATCAAACATATTGCTTCTTACGAAAGTATAGAAAGCATATATAATATGCGTTATTTTACAGGAAGACTATATGTCGCTTATAGCCGGATCTGAAGATAGTACAAGAAAACAGTTAGAGATAATTCAGGAGCAATACGGTATCGAAATTCGTAAATTTATTACCTATTCAACTAACTTCGTCAAATGGATCATCATCTTCCTACTTTTGTATGAAAAAACTAGGAAGATGATATTATAAATCCAATTTTGTTGATGCAAAATGATCTAATGCCAATCAAAGTAGCAGTGTTTACACTGTCTTGCTAGCGGAGTTCTTGCCAACTTGCCACATTTTGGGCAATTGTTAAAAGTAATTTGTGAATGATGGTGAGCCAAGATACGTTCGGCAGTATTTTTATAAAATTTTTCCGATCCATCACGGATGAGTGATAAAGCTATACGATCTTTAGTAAGCCAACCAGTTTTAAGGTAGATCTTCTTCATTTTATCCAAATCCTTATTTCCTTCAAGTTTCAATAATGAATGTATATGCTTATAAGCTAATTTCTCATGTGGAGACATCAGATGAAGATAATGGGTAATTACATAGTTTTGAGTATCTTGATCTATCATAATTTTAAACATCAATTACCATCTAGTGTGGAGGTTATTATATTATAATTAATAGTTAGCAGGTTGATTGAAAAAACACCATTACATTTTTTGTTGTTTCCTTTCGATTGGATCCTACGCATTTTCAATGATTTGTCATTGGTAATAGCGATAGTTAAATAATGAATATAAAAAAAGGAAATAAGTTCTTTTTTTATTTGACAAATACATTTATCTAAAATCATATGATAGGCTTCTATATGGTCTGTAAATATAATAAGGAATAATTAATAATCCGCAAACATCTCCAAATAAAACAAGCTAAAAATAATAGTAATTATATGCTAATATAGTTAGTTTTATTATCTATCTTTGAATATTGAATAAGGATGAACACTATATAAGATAATCGGTTGCTCAATATTCTTACGTGTTCATCCTGTTCAATATTGGATTAAAACAGGGGAAGTTCTATAATTAATCTATTAATTTTAAAAGCTAAACAGATGAATTTAAAGCAAATACAACAAGAATATATCACTAAACATCCTACAGCTGTAAAAGTAAATACTAAAGGAAAAGCTCAGTTATCCTTTCAACAGGTTGCTGGCATCCGTGAGTCCGCTTTTAGTATTTCCAAGCTATTTACCATTAGCGAAGGCGAGCAGGTGATTAGACAAGGTTTTGCTCGTTGGCCAGATATGATAGCAGGAGAGTTGGAGTTACTCAACAAGAGATTGGTGGATTAGTAATTAATTCACCTTCTTTGAACCTTTCTTAGGCGTGCATTTGTTATAAATTAAAATCATTCATAGCCGGCATATTGATTTCCTTTACACAACTAGCATTAGAAGTTGATATGATAAATTTCAATGCATTAATCACATCTTGTAAAGGAATTAGGTTTCCATCAGTTTTTTCTATTACAGTTTCTATACTTTCACCATTGTCAAATTCGGTTGCTAAATAACCTAAGTTTAATATGGAAACCCCAATTTTATACTCACGAAGATTCTCTCTCAATGAATGTACTATACCTCTTAATGCGAACTTAGTCGCGGCAAAAGTTACTTCTTTTCCATTATTGTTATCTAGTCCCCAAGTTGAGCCAATTAGAATTATTTTGGCGTTGTCAGATTGTTTTAAATTTTCAATTACTGATTTAATATTCAAAATACAGGATGTGATATTTGTATTTATCAAAGTAGATATTTCTGATTCAGAATTTTCTTCAAAACTATAGCTTTCTGTAAAAGCATTACTTTCCCATATTCCAACATTATAAATGAAGTAATCTACTTTTTTATCCCCTACATTCGCTTTTATAATCTCTGACGATTTTTTTGGGTTTGACAGGTCCGTGCTAATCCACTTGATATTCATTTTTTCGTGTAAATAGTCTGGTTTACTTCTTGAAATTCCCAATACTTCATCATTTTCATTGGGTAAGCATTTAGTAATTGCTTTTCCCAGACCTTTACTTATTCCAAATATTAAATAAGTTTTTATTTCCGCTTTCAAATTCTTCTACTTTTAAGGATGATCTCCGTCTTGTCGCACCATTGTATTCAGATGTACTTGGCAGTGCGGACGGTTTTGACTAAAATACAAAATTTAAATATAAGAGCTTCACTTGAAAATTTGCATAACTGGATCCAATTGAATTATCTTTTTTCAATTGCACATCTACCGATGAAATGTAGAGTATCATTAGAGGAGATTCGTATTAACTTAAATAAAATTTATGGCTCAGATTATAATAGATCACCAGCAAATCCAGTATAATTCTTAATAGAACATTTATCAAACTTACCTGAACCTGGGGGAGCGATAACGTGTAAATGTCCATCAGTTAAATGATTGTCTAATTCGTCAAGCACACGTTGTTGGTATTTTCTCCAACTGTATTTAAATTTTATGTCTTTAGGATATTCTGTCCATGTATCGGTAAGTTTTTAAAAGCCGTAGTATGAAATATTATTGTCCAACGTTATCTGTCCTAAGTTTGTTCAGTAATTCAGTTGGCGCATAGCCATAGTGTTTTTTAAAGGCGTATGAAAAGTGCGACAGGTTCTCAAAGCCTGTTTCATAACAGACATCAATGGGACGTTTCTGTTTTTCCGTAAATTGGTAATGCGCCAGTTCTAGCCTTTTTTGAGTGAGCCAGCGTTGTGGCGTTGTATGGAACGCTTTGCTGAAGTCTCTTTTAAATGTCGTCAGGCTTCTTCCGGTCAGGTAACCGAATTTTGCAAGAGGAAGGTTAAACATAAAGTTTTTCTCCATATATCCGGTCAGATCAATTTTTCCAGGTTCTTCAAAATTAGCCAGTATATGGTCTATGCTTTTATCAATTACCCTTAGAATACTAATGGCTTCTGTTATTTTTAATGTTGCAATATGTTCTGGTAGTTCTTTGATATCAAAATACGGAATCAGGGAAGACAAACAACTTTCCAATAAAGGATCATTGCTAAAATGATAAATTTTAGGCGACTCTAATGTTTTGGAAACTACATCCAGATGGGCATAAAAATCCCTTAATCTTGCAGTGGTCAGATGCATCACGACTGTCTTATGTGGTTTCCCGTCTATTGGATAATTGATGATGGTGGCTAACTGGTTTCTAGGAATAAGGAAAATATCGCCACCTTTAAACACATAATTGGCATCCGCTTGGACTATTTTTGTCTCACCTGAAATGAACCAGATCAACATGTGGTGCTCAAATAAAATGTCCGATTTAAAAAACTTATCCTCGTAACAAGAAAGCTTGAGATCATCCGTTATGTATTTTGCTTCGTATTCCATCATCGTTTCTTATTGATTTTCCTAAGGGAAAAGATTACCTTAAAAATAAAAAATATAATTAATTTTTTTTGTAAAAGGCGGTATAAATTTTTGTTGATAGTAATAGACAGATGGTGTTCTACCGTTCTTTTAAAATTTTCTACCGCCTTACGATTATATTGATTATCTCCAGCTAAATGACAACGATCTTATCTTCTAGCGCCTTCATATCTTTTACTTCGGTTTTAAATTATAGGAAAAGTGATACCGCTGGTTTCTTCACTCCATTTCCATAGTTGTTTGGCATTATCCTCATCCAGAGCGTATTGTTTTACTCCCGAAGATATTCCGCTGTCGGATGCCAGCGTGGCAATATCTGCATCTTCACAGTACACGCCTCCTATATTATCGAGCAACGACGTAGTCGCACACCATACTGTAGTTGCCGCCCCCTGCGGGATGGTTTTGAGTGAAGCCAATACCTCGGGAAGCATATTTCCCTTTTCATCCATAAAACCCATTTTTATAAACAGGTCCAATGGAGCTTCCCTTCCAAGTTCTGTCCCAGCTATAGAACCCGGATGCAGGCTATATGCTCGTACATTGAATGCTCTAGCTCGGTTATCTAGTTCTAGAGCAAATAAGTTGCTTGCAGTCTTTGATTGACCATAGGCCTGTAATGTTTCGTATTCACGGTTTTGAAAATTTGGATCATTGAAATCGAAGGTTCCAAAATGGTGACCGTGCGAAGATACATTAATGACTCTAGCACCATTTGCTTGTTTCAAAACAGGCCACAGTTTTGATGTTAACTGGAATTGGGCAAGATAATTAGTAACCAGCTGCGATTCGATAGCACGGCTATCGTAGCGAAGTGGTACCCACATAATTCCCGCATTGTTGATCAATAGGTGAAGCGGTCTGCCTGACGCTATAAATTTATCTGCAAATGCATAAATGGAAGAGGTATCCATTAAATCCATCTGCTCTATTTCCACTTGGTCAATTCCTTTTAGATTCTGTTTTGCTTTTTCGATATCTCTTGCCGGTACAATAACGGTCGCCCCTGCAAGTGACAATGTCTTGGTCGTTTCTAGACCAATACCAGTGTTACCACCTGTTACGATTGCTATTTTTCCTGTCAGGTCTATACCTTTAATCACGTCTGTTGCTGTTGATTTTGCATTGAAGCCAGAGCCTATTGGTTTTTGTAGTGCTCCCTGATAATTGTATTGTTCCATTTTTTATAATTTTATTTGTTATTGTTGAAACAAATATAGATGGATGATTAAAAGCTAGGTTTGTTCAAACGTCCGAAGTCACTTTGCTTAAAGGTCCACTGTTATTTTTTAGTAGCTTATGCGGAGTTGTATGTTTTTTGTATAACTGCAATCCGGAGCCAGCTCTGTGAAGTTTGCTTCGAAGATCTCTTCGGGATTTTTCAGTGTGCCCTCTCGCAATTATGAGAATAAATTACATGCACTACATAAAAGCCTAATGGACTATTTAAAGCAAAATACCCATAGCCACCGGGCAGACGCTGTTATAGACTTCAGCGTCAATATTGACGAACTCTCGGGCAAAGAAACCCACGATCGTTTATGATCACCGCTATCACCGTTTAAGTCTTTTTTTGTTAAGACTTAACATCAACTCCTCTGCAGAAATTACTGTAGTGTTATTCTATAATATTATCATAACAGTTGTACTAGGAATTGTTTTGAATTTTTTAATTTGGTTATTTTATTTTGTTAATTAGTTGATTATGTGTATATTCATATAACCTTTCATAAAATATGCACACGCAGAACTGCTGTGCTGCGAAGCCTCCCAACCTGGAGGCTTCGCTGTATAGTGTCCTCGTAACTGCTAATGAGGAAGAATGCAAATTTTTTCTTGTGTTGTTTCATAACCTTGTTTTTATTGGACAGATCGAAAGAAATTTTTGCCTTGGACGTTTATTATTCTTTTACTTAAGATGACTTTGACCGATTTCATCCGACCTGCTATAACAAAGTTCAATAGCATTTTTTGTTATTTTTTGGGATTTGTAGCCCTATATTTTGTGAATTTATACCCAATAATTTGGGTATTTGAGCCCTAATTATTGGATAGAAGCTACTTTTTTCTACCGTTTTCCTACTCTTCTTCTGACTTTCTTCTGACCAACTTCTACCTTTTCTTTAGTGCGCTTCGACTGGGCTTCGAGGCTCCTTCGATACAACAGCATGAAAAGTCGAAGCCGACTCGAAGCGCACTCGAAGCCGACTCGAAGCGAGCTGGGCAATAGGTAGGAGTTAGTATGGTGTTGACTGCCGATTGTGATGGAACGATCTATACTAACATCCATTTTTTTGCTTTCTTTTGCCTTGTTCGGTCGGATGTAGGTCAATAACATGATGCCGATCGGTTTCAAGTCGGTCATTCTTCTTTTAACTATTGATGATTGTTTTGTTGTGTAGTATGTTTGTTATGTCAATTGATAGTTTCTTTCTATAGACCTCAGAGATGAGGAGAAAGATCATGGAGTGAGTACAAGCTTTGGACAAGCTTAAGGCTTTGATTAACACATTTTGGAAAAAGATTAGGTGGGGCACTTTGTTCCCTCTATGCGAGCTTTTCTTTTGGAGATTTGATAC
The DNA here is from genome assembly GCF_023273895.1 of Sphingobacterium sp. PCS056. Taxonomy (NCBI): domain Bacteria; kingdom Pseudomonadati; phylum Bacteroidota; class Sphingobacteriia; order Sphingobacteriales; family Sphingobacteriaceae; genus Sphingobacterium; species Sphingobacterium sp. PCS056. The sequence continues at coordinate 3,233,743 of NZ_CP096883.1, forward strand.
AAACTGCTTTGATGGCTGTAGTCGGGACGCTCGTGAGGTATGTGACGAGCTGATTGTTGGGCAAAATAAAGTCAAAAATGAAATAAGGTTCTATTGTAATAGGTTAAAATCAATAAAGGAGATACCCCGTATCTATCTCCTTTGATATTTCGGATTATGAATCAGGATGCTCTGCTTTAAATTTTAATAAATCAAAGCTTTCCCAATTGATTTTACTTTAATGTTGATATATTTTACAATAGGACTTAGTTATATCCTACACCAATAGCTTTTTCTTTATTTTGCTGTTTTTTTCTAATGATTAGCGCAATTACCCAAATTGATATCAAGCAAAGTATTAATAAGACTTTAATAGTGTTCATGTCTGGAAAAAAGTTATTAAGGGAGTGAAACGCAGATACTGCCAATAGAGAATATGTCTGATTGGCAACTTTTCCGATCCCCCAACTTCCAAGAATTAAAATCACAAAAAATAATAGATTTGAGCTTGTGAAATCAAAGTTTAAGTGCCAAACGAACCACAATATGGCTACTATGAAAATATTTAAAATCTCCGGTAATGGCTTAAGCTGTTGCTGCAAAAAACCTCTCCATCCGATCTCTTCTAAGAGACCATAGATTAAAATTGCGGTAATGGCTTCAAATGATATTGTTCCTTTAGTACCATACTCGACACCTAGAATCAGTACAATAGGTAATGTCCAATATAAAAGAAATGGGGTAAGTATATGACCATAGTTTCCCTTTAATGTCAGAATCGGTTTTATTTTAAATACGGCAAATACCGTTATTGCAGCAATAGTTGGCGATATACCTTGCAGGATAATTTTAATGAAACCGCTTGGTAGATTGCTTAATAAATCAGTTTTATTGGTCAGATAGCGAAGGGCAATTGCGATGATAAAAAACGTCAGAATAGCAAGATAATTAACTTTATTTTTCATGTTTAAAGGCTTTGTTTAGTACCCAAAAATAGAAAGATGATTTCGTTAAAAACTTGACGAAAGTTAAGAAAGTACATTATATGTTCTTTTTTCTAATTCTACTTAAACTTTCTGCAGCAATGCCTAGATAGGAACAGATGATTTTTAGAGGCGTTCTCTGAAAAACTTCTGGACGATCTTGTATTAACTTCAAATACCTTTATGTAGGAGATCGTGTAAGTAGATTTATTTGCTCAGATTGCTTCCTGATAAACATGGCATCAGAAATGGCTTTACCAATAAGTAACCCTGTGCTGGATCTGGTGTATAATGCATGGAGATCGTTGTAGCTGATCGACCATACGTGTGATTCTTCTAAAGCTTGTGTTTTTATAACAGTTGGAGACTGGGTCAGAAATGAGAGATAGTCACTGAATAATTGTTCTTCGTAATAAAGGTTAATGCATACGTCTTTTTCATCTGCCAAAACAAAGTGAGCAACTGAACCACGGATTAAAATGTTAATATATTTTTCTTGTTTGTGGTAATCCTTAATTAATTCATTTTTTTTAAATGTGCGAACATGCAGATATTTTGCAAATGCTGTCCAAAGGTTGATATCCGCTTTGTAAAATGGATCAAATATTTCTTTTACTCGTTGAGGTGTTGGCTGTTCCATCAATAGTTTTTGGCTTATACGGTATTATTAAATGAATAATAGCATCATCTTAATTCCTTTCGTTGCTGACGATCATATTTTTATACTCCTCTAATTTAAGGCTTCGCAAGTATGACCTAGTTTTTCAAGGCAGATGCTGCTGCTGTTATTGGCAATTACTACATTTTTGATCCTCAAGATATTGTCACAGTCATCAAGATCGAAATTGATTTTATAGCCTGGATTTTCTTTGGATAGAATGACAGATTGAAGTTCTGATTCAATTTTGTTTGTTACATTTGTTTTGAATATCTGTACCATAAAAGTTGGAACGTTTTGTATAAGCAAATCTATAAATTCATTTCACATTTTGGATGTAAAAAAGTATTGACACGGACAAAACTGAACTTGAAGTTTAGATTGTACAATAATGGGTATAAGGGTTTCGAGCCGTAAATTTTGATTAAGCTGCCATAGTAATCGTCTCCAGTAGTATCTTAGCAGTACCTTAATAAATACGAATAATACGATCTTTTTATCGACCCTTAAATACGATCTGAATGAATAACAAGGTTGATGATTAATTAATATTAGCGTAATATCCTCAAGCTATCTTTGTCGGGTCATGTCTACCCAAATTAAGAAGGAAATCCTTTATTTATCTCGATTCAAGAACGGAGATCCGCGTGCATTTACTTTTTTCTTTGATACTTATTGGGCAGAGCTATATATACTGGCTTATCGGCATGTGCAGGATGAAGCAATTTCGAAAGATATCGTTCAGGAAGTATTTATTCAGATCTGGGAAAAACGCCACCTGCTTAAGGAAGATTACGAATCGTTAAAACCTTATTTTTTTAAGGCAATCAAGAATAAGATTCTAAATCACTATGCGACTGAAAAAGTACGAGAAAACCATATGGAAAAGATGTTATACCGTATGGACAAATTTACTTTTTTAAACGATCATACAACAGCACAGTATCAAGGCTTAGAAAATATAGTAGATCTTGCTGTATCGAGGTTGCCCAAAACAATGCAGGAGGTATATCTTTTGAGAAATGACAATTATTCGATCCAGCAGATTGCTCAAAAACTCAATATTGCCGAGCAGACGGTAAAAAATCATCTGTCTGAGGCAAAGAAAATACTGAAACAGGATCTGACAAAGCGTTTTGCTGACCATGATGATATCTTTTTAGTTTTAGCGAGTGCTTATCTATTTCATCATTTCTTAACATAAAGAAAATAGTTTATTAAAGTACTTTGAGCCTCTTCACCTGTAATAAGTAAAACAATAGGATACAAGTGAAGGTACAACAGTTTAAAAATATCATACAACGTTATCTCGATGGCAAGCTGTCTGAGGAGGAAAAAAAGAACGTAGATAGTTGGTATGATGAAGTGTCTTCTGATCAAGAAGATATTTTTAGAGATCGGCAGCATAAATCGGAAGTAAAGCAGGCGATATTTGCTGCATTTCCTCCAGCCATACAAGCTGCTAAAAAACAGATTCGTATCGTACGATTGCGTTGGATTTCCGTCGCAGCTTCGATGTTGATATTAGGTGCTTCGGGTTTGTTCATCTACCAAAATTTACCACGAATTATTCAAGGGAATACTGCTGCTTCAATTTCTTTAAAAGAGCTGTCGACCTATCCTGGTGAACAACGGGAATTACTACTTCCAGATCATTCTAACATCACGCTGAATGGAAATACCCGGATTCGATATCATGAGCAGGGGTATCTGAAAAACCGAAAAATTTATCTGGAAAAAGGAGAGGCCTTTTTTGAGGTGCAACGCGATACTTTACATCCATTTTCAATCGAAACGGCAGCATTGACCATCGATGTGCTCGGTACTTCTTTTAATGTAAATCACTCAGAAAAATCAAAAAACATCACCATAGATGTTAAAACGGGACGTGTACGCGTTGCTAACAAATTAAACGCCTCGGTACACGTGCTATTAGCAGGTCAGAGTTTGCAATATGAAAAAGATCTTGGAAGCTATAAACGGTATGATACTAATCCAGATTACGCCAATATCTGGACACGTGGAGGTATTTTAATCTCTGGAGCTAATTTTCAGAAACTACAGGAACTGATTTACAATCGGTATGGCTTGATCTTACGCAGTGACGGTTTAGATACTGCCAATTTTAGCTATTCGCTGCTTTTACCCCACGTCAAATCGGTCGATCAGCTGCTTCATATGATCTGTAATATTCACCAAATTAAATTTAGGAGGGAAGGCAATGATATAATACTACATCAATAAACTTATAAAAAGTAAAAGAATGGGAAACGGGGAAGTTTTTCCATAGTAAAGTGCTCATCTGGCAAACCGCAAAATCAACCAGTGAGCACCCTTAGTTCATGTTAATATAAACATTAATGCAAATATATGTATAAAATTACGAAGCTCAGCACAGTTGCCGCTGCATTAGCTTTCAGCTCATATGTACCCATTTTGAAAGCTACTACTGCATCCGTAAATGTCCATAGTAGTCAAGTGAAATCACATGGAATCAATATCCATCTAAAAGCAGGAAATGCCTCTCAGGCCTTATTGCTGTTATCGGAGCAAACTGGTTTTGGCATCGGTTACGATAAAAAAGCGTTGCAATTAGAGAAAGTTGTTATAAAAGAGCGCGCCTTTCAAAATGCTAGTTTTGAAGAGGTACTGCGCTATATTTTGAGAAATACTCATATCCAGTCAAAAAAAGTAAACGGTGGAGTGGTTTTAGTGGCTGAACAAGCACAGCAAACTTTTAATGTGCGATTTCATGTCAACGATAATGCCGATAAGCCTATTGCAGGAGCTTCTATTAAAATAGTAGCCAACGGTCAAAGCATATTGACCAATGCTCAAGGTGATGCGCAACTGAAAGTTCCTGCGGGCATTTATACGATTTTGGTTACCCATATATCTTATGGGACCAAAGAAATAAGCGCCGTAAAGGTGGATGCTAATACTTCTGGCGTTCAGGAAGTTGTTTTAGAAGAAAACAAAAATGAAATTGGTGAAGTGGTCGTTACTGCCTTGGGAATCAAACGGCAGGACCGTTCGTTGGGTTATGCCGTAGGTACGATAAAGGGAGAAGATCTCAATCGGGTGAACAATGATAATTTTATGGTTGCTATGGCCGGAAAGGTTCCCGGCGTGTCTGTTAGTGCGACTGGCCCAACCGGTTCTTCAGTGAGCATGGTGATTCGGGGTGCTTCATCCTTAAGTACCGACAATCAGCCTTTATTTGTCGTTGATGGGGTACCGCTCATGAACAAGCTCAATAACATCGGTCAAATTGGTGATGATAACAAAGTCGATTATGGTAATGCGATATCCAATATCAATCCAGAGGATATCGAAAATATCTCCATCTTAAAAGGCCCCAGTGCTGCTGCGCTGTACGGATCTAGAGCTGGCAACGGTGTGGTTTTGATCACCACTAAAAGCGGTAAAAATGCCGAGAAAATGACCATAAACGTGACGAGCAATACCGTTTTTGATATTCCATATCGCTATATCGACTTGCACAATAAATTTGCAAGTGGCACTATGCCCTGGAAACCCGGAGATATCAATGGCGACCTTAAAATAGAGGAAGAGTCCAGTTACATGGTAGGACCTGCATTGGATAAAGGATATCAGGCCATTCAATGGAATAGTCCAATGAATGCGGATGGAAATCCGATTCCGACGGAATTAAAGTCTTACCCCAATAATATCAAGAATTTTGTCCAGACCGGCATAACGAGTACCAACGGGATTTCATTGGCTAATCGCAGTGAACGACTTGATTATCGGTTTTCTTATTCCAATATGAACAATAGGGGTATTGTACCTCATGCTGATTTGTTTAGAAATACGTTGAATATCAATGCAACGATGCGTTTGCGCGATAATCTTTCATTAGGTATGTCTCTGGATGCAAGCCGTAATAATGCTAACAACCGCCCAGCTACCAATCGTGGTACAAACCCGCTACAGGCGGCATATGAAGTTGCCCCGCATATTAATATCTTGGATTTGAAAGATTATTGGATGCCTGGACAGGAAGGGATACAGCAACGCTCCCAGTCTGTAGGAAATTTTAATAACCCCTATTTTCTTGCGTATGGCGTCAACAATGGTTTCGTACGTGATCGGGTATTCGGAAACCTGCGCTTAGATTGGAATATCCGTAAAGATTGGAGTGCGATGATCAGGTATGCGACAGATATTTACTGGGAGAATCGGGAAACCAAGATTCCGTACAGCTATACCAAAGAACCAAGAGGTGCTTATGGTATTGTCAATTTGATGAATCTGGAACAGAATATCGATTTTCTGACCACCTACAATAAAAAGATAGGCGATTTTCAAGGTACGGGTTCACTAGGTGGCAATCTGCGCTATTCAAAGGCAACTTCTGTTCAAAATACTTCCAAGCTTGGAGCTGGTCTAACCACTCCCGGTTTATATACGCTTTCCAATATCAGTCCGTTGAATCTGGATTTTGCGAGTATACTATCTGAGCGTGCGGTAAATAGCGTATACGGATTGGTTAACTTAAGTTATCGGGATATGGTATATCTGGACCTTACTGGACGAAATGATTGGTCGAGTACGCTGCCGGCTGCCAACCGTTCTTATTTTTATCCTTCCGCTTCGTTGAGCTTATTGGCAGACCGCATCTTGATGTTACCAAAAGAAGTCAGTTTATTCAAATTACGGGGCGGTATTGCGCGTGTAGGAAATGATACTGGAAGTTATAATCTATTTAATGTATTGAGCAATCCGGGGAGTTGGGGAGATGTGTTGCGCCTCACACGTTCTGGAAACCTCTTAATACCTGACCTGAAACCCGAACAGGCTACCTCCTATGAGGTGGGTACAGATATTGGCTTCTGGAAAAACAGATTGAAATTTGAAGGAACCTACTATACATTGGACAATAAAAATCAAATCATCTCTACCGCACTACCGAGTTCCAGTGGTTTTAGTTCGAGAAATATTAATGCCGGTCTACTGAGCAGTAAGGGGATAGAGCTGGCATTGTCTGGACGTCCTATTGAAAAAGAAAACTGGACCTGGGATCTAGGTGTTAATTGGCACCGTAACCGAACGCGTATTCAGGAACTTTCAGAAGGTGTTGAATTTCACACGTTCTGGACAGATGGACGTGGTGGAGCACGTACTTACGTTGGGGAAGAGATCGGCGATCTGTATGATTCTAAACTCGTGACTGTTGAAGATCCATCATCGCCTTACAATGGTTATCCTATATTGGATAAAAATGGTTCTTGGCAGGCCGTCCGTATTAATAATAGCCGCAATAAGATCGGTAATTTTAATCCTGATTTCAGTATGGGTATCCAGTCTTCCCTACGCTATAAAAAGTGGACCATGAACATCGCTGCCGATATGCGTTTTGGTGGTAAGTTTATGTCCCAGACTTACCGATATTTTGAATCGAACCTCACTACACAGCGATTTTTAGATCAGTTGATCAATCCGAATGGATTGACGGGGGAATCTTTACGTAACTATTTGATTGAAAATGATCTGGTGCGTGTGCAGGGTAATCGTTATCCTATTGTTGGCGGACCTGGTGATGAGTATGGTGGTTATCCAATAAATGTAGGCGGAACGGTCGGAAATTTTGGGGTGTTCAACCCAGGTGTCATTGCGGAATACGATGCCAAGGGAAATATCACGGGATATAAAGAAAATCTCGGAGGTGAGGGTACAAAATATATAGCTTATTCTGATAATTACCCTTGGGATTTTATGAATGCGGCAACATTTGACGCTTCATTTATTAAGTTGAGAGAGTTGTCTTTTAGCTATGACTTGAAAGGGAAATGGTTGACCCGTATGGGAATAAATGGCGGAAGTGTGGGTGTTTATACGCGTAATCTTATTTTATGGACAAAAGCCAATGTCGGTGTTGATCCTGAAATGGCTTTTCAGTCGGATACAGGAATTGGATTTAAGCAGGGTATCGAGAGGTATAACGTGACTCCCTGGGCAATGCCGATCGGATTTAAAGTTAATATCACTTTTTAATAAAAAGCTATAACGATGAACAATCATTTTAAAACTATAAAAATAGCCCTATTGGCATTGACGCTCAGTTTACAGATATCGGGCTGTAAAGATCTTACTGAAATCAACATCAATCCCAATGGTGTAAGTGAGGAGCAGGCAAATCCTAACCTGCTGTTGCCGACTATACTTGCTGGTACAGCTAGTAAATATAATGAACTCAGTTTTACAGATCTTGGAGGGGTCGTGCAGTACACGCAATTGGATGCCTGGTTTGATGCACACAATGATTATAAATGGACCGGTGGAATCTTAAGCTGGGATGCTTATTACGGCTATCTACGTGATAACGAGTTGATGCGTCGCCGTGCAGAAGAATTAGGACTAGACTTTCATCAAGGAGTTTCGCTGGTCATGCGTGCTTACCTCTTTGGACTGATCACCGATCTATGGGGTGATGCTCCATATACCGATGCGCTCAAAGCCGAAATGGGAGGGGTGCAGTACAATTTTCCCAAGTTTGATCGACAGGACGTGATCTATAAGGGCATAATTGAAGAACTGAAACAGGCAAACGCCTTGTTTTCAAAACCTAATGGCCGCTATGATGTTTTGGCAAGCGCAGATATCTATTTTGGAGGGAATGTGTCCAAATGGCGTCGCTTTGCCAACTCGCTGGCGCTTCGATATTATATGCGTATCGCTGAGAAAGAAAGTTCGTATGCCAGAAAAGGAATAGAAGAGATGGTCGCAAGTCCGACAGATTTTCCATTAATTACATCTGCGGAGGATGATGTGTTGATGGATTTTATGGGAAATAATGCAGCAGATTCCTGGCCCTCCAATACCGTTTTTGATGCCAGTGGAAGTAACTTCCGAAGAATGAAAATGTGTGCAACACTTGTCGACCGTTTACAAGAGCTTCATGACCCGCGTATCGCTGTATGGGCGAAAAAAGTAGAGATTCCAATTGAAATTCGCTCGACAGAGCCAAATGGAACGGATAAAATTGTAAATGGTAAACGTATTGTTTCTCCAGATGTAGTCAAAGGTATTGCTGTAGATGTAGATGTCGAATACGTAGGATTGCCACCTAGTGTTTCTAAAAACCCATCAGCTTATAATCTCAATCCTAGCCCGGGGCAGACTTCGATCAATCCACATGTCTCTTATCTGAATGATCGTTATAAAGCCGCTAAAGGTGGGATGCTGAAGGCTCGTTTACTTGCTGCATCTGAGGTGAATTTTATATTGGCAGAAGCTGCCAAGAAAGGATGGACCTTAGCAGGTTCTGCTAAGGCATACTATGAACAAGGGGTGCGCAATTCGCTTAAAAGTTGGGGCGTAGAAAATGATTATAGTGCCTATATTCAACAGCCTGGGGTTGCTTTTGATAATACATTGGCACAGATCATGGAACAGAAATGGATTTCGAATTGGACTACTGCATCTCAAGCTTGGTTTGACTATAGAAGGACAGGGCTTCCGTTGCTAAAGGCAGGTCCTGCAGCTAGCCGTTCACAACTACCCCTAAGGATACCCTATATGCAGAATGAAATGAGTGTCAATCAAAAGAATGCTGCAGAAGCTTTAGCACGTATCGAAAAGACAGCATACTCCCAAGCAGATAATGAAAATAGTGCATGGTCTAAGTCCTGGCTTTTGCAGGGAACTAATAAACCTTGGTAAAACATAGAAAAAACTAATAAAGATGATCATGAATATAAAAAATGTAATGGTATTATTGAGCTTGTGCTGTCTCACACGCATAAGTACGGCGCAAATTCAGAACCAAGGTGCCTATCCTGACCGTATGGTCCTGACTTGGTCCGATAATCCTGCTACGACACAATCCGTGACCTGGAGGATAAATAGCAGTTCCAATAAAATCATAGGACAGGTGGTTGAGGAGCAAAGCGGACCCGATCTGGAGCAGAGCGCACAAACAGTGACAGGGATCAAGAGTCAGTTAAAAATAGAGGGCAGTAGCCAACTAGATAGCTATGGACAAGTTACGTTTGCGCGATTGAAAGCGGGGACAGTATATGCTTATCGTGTAGGCGATGGGGAGAATTGGAGTGCGTGGAATCAGTTTCGTACGGCAGATCTAAAGGGTGGTTTTTCATTTATTTACCTGGGCGATGCACAGAATGATTTACGTTCGAAATGGTCCCGTTCCATTCGTAAAGCTTTTCAACAGGAGCCTAATGCACGTTTTATTGTTCATGCTGGCGATCTGATAAACCGTTCCAATAACGATAGCGAATGGGGTGAATGGCATGAAGGAGCAGGATTTATCCATCAGATGATACCTGCTGTACCCACACCGGGCAATCATGAATACCGCAGGGACTCTTTGGGGCAGCTGGTCTTAGATCCGCACTGGAAAATGCAATTTCATCTTCCTAAAAATGGACCTGCGGATATGCAGGATGCGGTGTATTACCTAGATTATCAAGATGTGCGCATGATCTCATTAAATTCACAATTAATCATGTTGGATTCTATTGCTGCTCAAAAACAAGAACAATGGTTAGCGGATGTTCTGGCATCCTCAAAAGCTAAATGGAATATTGTTGTGATGCATCATCCGGTTTATTCAACAGCAAAGAATAGAGATAACACGATTCTTCGTGAACGTTTTAGACCTATTTTCGAAAAGTATGGCGTCGATCTGGTTTTGCAGGGACATGATCATACCTATGCAAGAGGAACAGCTGGTCAAGTTCGTCCGGTATATCTCCTTTCAGTAGCAGGACCAAAGATGTATGGTTCTGATTCGGAACGTTGGATGGAAGTGTCAGGTGCGCAGACACAGCTCTACCAAGTTATTCGGGTGACTGACGAAAAGCTTTATTTTTCAAGTTATAAACTCAATGGGCAGCTGTTTGACTCATTTGAATTATCTAAGAAATAAAATGGAACATGCTATTCGTATATTTTTGATCGCATCATGTTTGTTGTTTTCAATGGTCTATGCACAGTCTGTGCGATTGTTAGCAGAGTTGGGCAAAAAGGACATCCATATTGCGGCACATCGAGGGGTGCATACACAGTATCCTGAAAATTCTATTCCAGCGATATTGGAGGCTATATCTTTAGGGGTTTCTATCGTTGAGATTGATGTCAGAAGTACAAAAGACGGCGTGCTACTCGTGATGCATGATGCAACAGTGGATCGTACCACTACAGGGAAAGGAACGGTCAGTAATCTAACTTATGCTGATATTCAGAAGCTTTATTTGCGCGAGACACCTCATGGTTCTGCTTCTCCATATCAGGTGCCTACTTTGCAGGAAGTACTTCGTATCTGTAAGGGTAAAATTATCGTCGATATCGATTTTAAGGAAGAGAATAAAAAATATATAGCAAACGCTTTTGACCTGATTGCTGCAGAAAATATGGTTGACGAAGTCTTGTTTTTTCTCTATGATCACCAAGATATGAAACACGTTTATTCGCTTCATCCTACGATCACCCTTTTTCCACGAGCAAGAAATAGGAAAGATTTGAATGCCATACTGAAGTCAAAGTTGACCTCTGTGGTGCATATCGATGCATCTTTCGAAAACGTTGAACACTTGAAAAAGCTTAAAGATCAGGGTGTCATCTTATGGATGAATAGTTTGGGTGATATCGATAAGCAAGCGCTTAGGCAGGGTAATCGTGTTTACGAACTGTTTCTAAAGGAGTATCCTTATATTAAGATTATTCAGACGGACTATCCAGCGCTATGGACCAAGATGTTAGGGAGTGAAAATAAATAAATGGAGCAATTATAAACACCAAGTGTCTTCTGTCATATGATAGAAGACACTTGGTGTTTTAAAAGCCTGTTTGAGGCTCTATGCTTTATTTGTGAAAAAATAATGTCATTATAGTGCCGTTGATAGGGTATAACTTTTCCATTGCTCTACATCATTGGTGAGAATATCTATCTTTTTATAAACAATATCATACGCATCGCTTCCCAAAAACAAATGTACGGGTGGATTTTCTGATTTGCTTATGGCGATTAATGCATCGGCTGCTTTATCAGGATCATTGGGCTGATGGCCATCAATATCGTTCAAGTGTGCTTGTTCAGATTGACGGGCGGCTTCGTATGCTGCTATCGTATGCTGCGGAGTCTGGACAGATCCTTTAGCTAGAAAATCGGTGCGAAAATATCCTGGATATACGACCGTTGCCTTTATTCCAAATCCTTTTACTTCTTCAGCTAGACTTTCTGTTAAACCCGCAACAGCAAATTTAGTGGCACAATAAATTCCCCAACCTGCAAATCCCCCCGAAAAACCACCTATCGAAGCAATATTAAAAATATGTCCCGATTTATGTTGGCGTAAATAAGGCATCGCGTTTCTAATGATATTTAAGGAGCCGAAGACATTGATGTCAAAACTGCTTCTCGCTTCTTCGTCCGTTAATTCTTCTAAAGTGCCTATTTGTCCAAAACCTGCATTGTTAACGATAACATCTAGCTTTCCAAAATGAGTCATACTCGTTGCAACTGCATTTTTTACATCCTCGTTGTCGGATAAGTTTACTTCTATTGGTAAAAATAAATCCGATACATCACCAAGCTCTTGGATCAAAGCGTGTTTATTCCGAGAGGTGGCAATTACCCTAAATCCTTCTTTTAATAATTTTTTCACTAGTGATAAGCCCAAACCTTTTGAAGCTCCTGTGACTAACCATACTTTTTTTGTATTCATCGTTTTGATTTTTATGATAATACAAATGTAAAATGATGCTCAAGAGTAGGATAACGAAAAGCTAACAATAACTTACGAAATTCTAACATTTCTAAATTTCGTGGGATTAATTTCTAAATGTTTTTTGAAGAAATTATTGAAATGCGTCACTTCGGTAAAGCCTAATGCAAAAGCAATTTCAGATACATTCCAATCGGTTTGGACTAAAAGAACTTTGGCTTCTTGTAGCAAGCGTTCGGCAATGATTTGGGTGGGAGTTTTATGGGTGATTTCTTTGACTGCTCTGCTCAAATGGTTGACATGCACTGCAAGTTGACCAGCAAAATCAGATGCAGAACGAAAATGTACCCTTTGTCTGGTATCTTCAATAGGAAATTGTCTTTCTAGTAATTCCAGAAACAAAATAGCGATACGATGTGAAGCATTGATTTCCTGTTTTTCGATCTTTTTTGCGGGCTGCATTTTTAAGGTTTGATGCAGAATTTCAAACACCAAATTTCGCAATGCGTCGTATTTATGTACATACTCCGAATCAATTTCTTCGAACATAGTCAAGTAGATATGCTTTATCTTTTCGGTTTGTTCGTCGCTAAGTTCAAAAATTGGAGTTCCATTAGGCTGGAAGACTTCATAATTTCTTAAGTTTCCGAAATGATGAAAAAATGAAGGCGTAAACACACAGAAAAAACCGGACTGCTCGTCATCAATTGATTCCCAATTATAGGGGATCTGAGGGTTGGCAAATAAAAGTGCTTGCTTTTTTATCTCGATTTCCTTATCGGCATAATAAATTTTGTTTTTGCCAATAATTAAGCTGATTTTATAATAGTCTTTCCTACTGTATGGTACCGGTTTGGCATGGCTACCTACAAAATCATCTAATCTAAATACATTAAAATGGCCAATCTCTTTCCGGATATTATCAGGCACCCAATTGAGCTTGGTCTTATAAAAATCTTCGATTGATTGTGTCTTTTCCATTTTTCAAAGTTACAAAAAACAAACAAATGAAAGCGTGCTCGTTTTTCTATAATAGTCTTTAATCCAGACTTCATCGTATCTATTTGAAAAATTTTGATAGATACAATTGGTATAAATACGTTAGCTATTGATGTCCTAGCAGCATTTTTAGCGATCATGAAAAGGGGTGCAATGGATGATGAGTTTAACAAGATCAAGAAAAATTTAGCTTAGCAACACTATGTATCACCAAATTGGATATTATTGCAACTGTTGAAGAGATGGGTCAATATGGAAAAATAGGAGTCTGGTTCTAAAAGGCGTGAGAGTGGTTTTTATGTAAAATAATCTATAATTTTTAATTAAGGTATGGAAAAAAAGGAGATACAAAATCTGTATCTCCTTGTATTACTAGATTGTTTTATTGCTCCTGTTTACGGTGTATCGATAGAAAGGATGGTGCTATAAATAACGTTTCCTTGGTGGTCGATGCACTGCACCTGTAATCGATCCTGATTTAGGGAGAAGTACATAAACCCATAAATAGAGGCCTCAAAGCGACTATAACTTAAACCCTTTTTAACGGGAGTCACTTCAGAACCGCTTCCTGAAATAAACTGATGAAAACAATTGTTATCCATCTTTAAATGCTGCATAGAATGTTCGTGTCCAGACAGGTATAATGGAATCCGATGTTTGGTTAACAAGGGTTGCAAGACCTTCCTGACGGCTAATGTATCATAGTTCTCCGTGCGTGGACCTGCCGTATATAGCGGATGATGCCCCACTACAATCTTCCATTTTGCTTTAGAAGATTGAAGGAGCTCATCTAGCCAAGCGATTTGTTTTTCAGGTTGTTGACCCGTCACATGGGGCCCATATTCGCTATTCTGATAGAATTCGGGTATCAATGGATTGGTGTCTATAAAAGCGAAAAGCACCTCGACGTCATCCTTGATCTTAAATGTTTTGCTATAATAACGTGCTGGCATCTTCCACCTCCGGCTAATGCTGCTGTAGCGTATCTGGGCATCTGGATCTGACTTGTAATCATGATTTCCCAAGATCGGATACCAATCCCATTGTAAAGAGAAATCGGTATAGACATTTTCAAATGAATAATGCCATAGCGGATCGTGTTCGCTGGCAACACCTGAAGGATAAAAATTATCACCTGTCGAGATGATAAAATCATTGGGATGTTCGCTGGCCCATTTGCCCATTTGCTGTGCCACCTGGATCTGATGATCAGCACCATTGCGTCCCCAATCGCCAACAGCTAAAAAATGCAGATCATACTCGTCTCTTAGCAAAGCGCGGCTATCGATATCTGCGCTTTCTATTCTTGTTGTTGATCCAGCAACTATAGGACCTAAAGGTAAAGCAGAAAGTCTACTGACCATAGCAGTACTCAAGGTACTGATGACAAATGCTCTTCTTTTCATGTTCAACTGTGATTAGTACCCGTTATTCTGTTTCCATTTTGTATTCACTTCCATCACAGGTCTTGGGATAGGAAATATACGGCGGAAGCGTTCTGAATATCCTGCGCTGTATAAAGATTTGAATCCCCAGTCTTCCTCAAATTTGCCAAAACGGATCAAATCATTTCTGCGCCAAGATTCATCAGAAAATTCCCTTGCTCGCTCGTCCAGTATATCGGTTAAAGTAGGTGGAGCAGTTAATGCAGGAGCATGGACATAGGCACGTATTTGATTCATGAGCGACATGGGTGTTTCCCCATTAGTAGGTGCTGCACCCCGCAAGATCGCTTCGGCTTTCATCAATAAAATATCGGCATATCGGAAGATCGGCACATCGTTACTTTGGTTTCTATTATTTGCAGCCGTGACGTTTACATCCATGTAAAATTTAACCGACCGGTAGCCCATTGATCGCCCTTTTTGATCATTACCTGCATTGAGTGTCGGACCCCCATCTGGGCGAAGTTTGATTTCTTTGGTCGTTTCCATATGCCAGTCAAAAGTGACATTAGCATCGCTTCCGGCATAGTCTTGATCGATCCCTTTTTTAGAAGTTTTGATTAAAAATGGACGTGTTAAATCTGGAGTATAGTCAGACCAATAATATTGAAGTCCACCCATGTAAGCCGCATTTCTGTCATCACCCGTCAGGTTGAATTTGGCTAGAAAAGTAGGTAATACGCGAAATGTGCCGCCTACGCTTTGTGGTAGTTTGGCAAATTGATTTTGTCCGCTGCGGTGTATCCAAAAGCGTGCATAATTCATTCCTTGCTGTTTCTCTCGATCGAAAGGCATAGCAAATATGAAATCTTTGATCTGCGGTCCATTGTCGGGACGGAATTTTTCCATGAACTTGTGGCTGCTGAGGTTAAATTGACCAGACCCAATAATGTCATCGCACATCGCTACTACTTGTGCTAGTTTTTCATTGGGCATGCTTGCGGTGTAGTTTGCGACATCACTCGAAGTATATACGGCCCAATTGAGGTATAATTTGGCTAACAAAGCATCTGCCATGTAACGTGTTGCTTTACCATATGTGGAGGCAGAAACTTCTTTGGGCAAACGATCTCGAACAGCTAATAATTCGGTGGAGATGAAGTTGGCAATTTCAGATCGTGAGGAGCGATCTGGAATTTGATCAACCTTGCCGGTGATCAGTGGTGCTCCTCCAAAATTGTCCATCAATATAAAGTAAAAGTAAGCTCTCATGGCGCGCATTGGTGCGGCTTTATCACTTTCATTATCCCCAAAAATAGCCAGTACATTGTTGGAAAGATTGATACCGGACATAGCTGCATTCCACATCGTTGGCAGGATGGCATTATCAGGAGTCCAATTATGGACGTGGAGTTCGCGGAATCGACCACCATCATACCAATCGGTACCCAAAGAAAGGCTTACGGCTTCGTCAGAGGATAGGGTTTGCGCCATCCAGTGATTGTTGCCTAATGCAGCTCGATATGCAGCATAAACATCTGCTGATATGGCTTCTGCTGCTCTATCACTAGTTGGAAATTCGGTATACTGTGATTTGATGTCTACATCTAAATCGGTACAGGCAACTAAAGTTGCCGCAAATGCAGATAGGGTAAAAAGACGTAAATATGGTTTTGATTTCATGATAAAATATGCTGATTATAAGTTAAAGTTTACACCTAACAGGATGGTTCGGGTGCGTGGATAGGTCTGCCTGTTATCAATACCAGGGGTGAGGCCACCAAGATCCACTTCAGGATCTACCCCCTTATAGTTGGTGAGGACAAATACATTGTTCATGGTAGCATAAAGCTTGATGTTTTTCAATTGGCCACCGATATTTCGAATGTTGTAGGACAGTCCGAGGTTGGCTAAGCGTAGGTAATTGCCATTTTCCAGATAACGGTCTGATAAATAGTGTGCATTGATATCGGTTGCTTTTTCCGTCTCGATCACACTGGCTAGGAGGTTTTTCTGACCGGCATTGCCCACAACATTGGAATGGCGTGCTCGTGTCGCATTCATGACCTTGTGACCAAATACTCCTTGAAACATACCGGTTAAAGCAAAGTTTTTGTAGGTTAACGTATTGTTCCATCCTAAAGTTAGCTTTGGTTGCGCACTTCCGGTGATGGTGCGATCTTTATTGGTTGGCGTGATGGTGGTTTCACCTGTCCTTTGTTTGGTTTGTGCATCGCGTACATAGAAGGTTGATATACCTGCATCATTATAACCAGCCCATTCCCACGTGTAGAACTGACCAATTGGGGCACCCTCTTGAAGCCGTTGCTGAAAAGCATTACTTTGACCGGCTCCACCTAAGTCTGCTAAATCTACATAGTCAGTCGAAAATTCTTGGTTGGTAATACGGGTTACTATATTTTTATTATGGGATGCCACGATGCCTGTGTTCCAATTGAAATGTGTTGATTTTACCGGAATAGCATGGAGGGAGAGCTCGATTCCTTTATTATTGATTTCACCGACATTGGCTGTTAATGATCGATACAAATACTTGGTCGTGGAAACGGCATAATCATAAATGAGGTCCGTGGTGTTTTTATCGTAAAATTCTAATGTACCACTTAATCTATTATGGAGAAATGCGAAATCTAGACCTAGATTGAGCATCCCAGTGCGTTCCCATCGTAAATCTGGGTTTGAATTACGAAGCGCTGCGAGCGTCCGAAGATCGTTGCCGAAAGCATCGGTGTAGAAACTTGATGTGGCGCCGTAGACTTGTCTTGCGGTAAATACATCGAAGCCCAAAGAATTGCCGCTGACGCCATAACCAGCACGCAATTTAAGATCATCGAAGAAATTCATATCACGAATAAAGGATTCTTCGGATAGTCTCCATGCTCCCGAAATGGAGGGGAAAGTCGCCCATCTGTTGTTGGCTCCAAATGCCGAAGATCCATCTCGTCTTACTGTAGCTTGAAAAAGGTACTTATTGTCATAAGCATAATTTACTCTTCCATATACAGAGATCATACGTAATGTCGAAAGGTAATAGTTACCAAACCCCAAGATATCCACAACATTGGCCATACCTGGATTATAATAGCTTAATCCATCATCGTAATAGTCCGAAGTCGTCAACTGAAACCCATCATTATTATTGTTTTCTTCCCAGGAATAACCGGCTAACGCTGAAAACTTGTGTACATCTCCAAATGTGCGATCAAAGCTCAGGTTCATCTCCATGATCTTGCGTTCATCTTCTACTGCAGCGCGGATAGATTTTCCATTTTGATTACGTGCTGCCATGGATAAACTAGAATAGTATTGCGCATTGTTATACTGACGGTTCTGTAAGGAGAGGTCAATGTTATAGGTCAGGCTGGGCAATATTTTATAACCGACTTTGGCATGCGCTTGTATCATTTTGCTTTTGGTATAGTTCGTATTCTCTTCTATCAATGACACGGGATTAACATATTGAGAACGATCTGTTTTTTCAAACCAAGCACCAGATTCTGTCCGGACCGGAGATACGGGTAAATAATAATACATGGCATCGTATACACTTAAGCCATCGCCAAGCGCTAGGACATCATTTTGTTTGGTGATACTGGTATTGATATTGAAAGAAGCAGTCAGGCGATTGTCCAGTGCTTTGGTTTGTACAAATCCACGCGCGATCTGGCGGCCTAAATCTGTTCCTTTGATCACACCATTGTTTTTAAAGCTATTGAGGCTGGCACTATATTGCGTTGTCTCTGTACCACCGATAAGGGATACATTGTGATTATTGGATATGCCCGTACGTGCTACCTCGCGTTGCCAATCGGTATTTTCAGCGAGGTCATCTGTAGGTTCCATCGAAAATTTGTTGTCAGCAATATACTGTCTATACTGCGCTCCGGTCATCATCTCATACCGTTTAGCGATTTTGTCTATTGCCAAATATCCGTTGTAACTGATACTTGCCTGTCCAGCTTTACCGCGTTTGGTCGTCACGATAATTACACCATTGGCGGCTTTGGATCCATATATAGCCGTTGCCGATGCATCGCGCAAGACATCGATCGACTGGATGTCGTCTGGTGCCACAAGCGCAAGTGATGCCCCAGGCACTCCATCGATCACATAATACGGTTCCATTGCTTCTCCACTTCTTAAGGTCGAAGCGCCACGCAAACTGACCGAAGGTGCGGCATTGGGATTACTATTGTTGGTAGATATGGTCAATCCCGGTACTTTACCCTGAAGCATCTGAGCAGGAGAGGTCATGACACCAACATTCATATCTTCTGCTTTGACGGTCGTAATGGAACTGGTAAGATCTTTTCGGGCGATACGGCCATATCCGATAACCACCTCATCCAATGTCGTTGCTGTGGGGGTAAGCTTGACACTTAATGCCAATGGTTTTCCAGGTTGGACACGGTAACCGGATAGGGTATCTGATCGAAAACCTACCGAAGAAAATATAAATTGATAGGGACCACCTTCGGGCAGATTGCGAAAAGAGAAAAGTCCTTTTTCGGAAGAACTTGTCGTGAAAGCTTTACCCGATTCCCGATGAAGGGCTTTAATGCTGACTCCAGATAAAAACTTGCCATTTTCATCTTGTGTTGCTCCCTTTACTTGTTCCTGCTGTGCTTGTACTTGGGTAAACCCTGCAGTAAACAGTGCAAAGAATAACATGCTTTTTCTGAATTGGTTCTGTTTGTTAAACATGATTTTATTAGTAATTGATTTATGGATTGATAAGCTGATCGGTTATGGATTCTTTTTGACGATAGATGGTATAAGAACCATCCGGTTCTTGCACATAACGCAGGTCATTGATGAGACAGATCACTGTCAGTACTTCTTGCAGTGTTTCGTGCTGTGGATCGATACTGCCTGTATATTGGATGTTAGCTACGTCTTGCTCACCTATTTCTATTGAAGCGTTATAGGTCGTATTGAGGGTAACAAAAACCTCAGACAATGGAATATTGTTGAGTTGAAGTAAAGTAGGGCTTGTCTTATTCTGGTCAGGAGTACTGATCGCTGTTACTGCTTGTTTAATAACACCCGCATGATGCGCTATGATATGCATCTTCGTATTAAAATATAGCGATTCTCCGCTGTTTTTTAGGAATACATTTTCAAATGCAGGGTGCTGAGCGGTTGAAGCAACGACAACTCTTCCGGTATGGAGTGTCACAGATATATGTTTTGCTTGTTTGCGTGTATCAATAGTAAAAGAGGTGCCCAGAGCAGTTGTTTTTGTTCCGCTAGCGTATACGCTAAAGGGACGTGAGGCATCTTTTGCAACTGAAAAATAGGCTTTCCCATCTAAGTAGATGATGCGGTTCTGGTTGCTGAAATGTTTTGGATAACGGATTGTACTTTGCGCAAATAATCTAACTTTAGAGCGGTCAGGCAAAGTATGTGTCTGGATGGATGTCTGGTTGTTGATTAATGAAATCCAGATCGTATCCTCTTTAATACTTGTTTTTTTTTGTTGCTCGACTAGATTAGGACTGTTGATATAAGTAGCTGGTTTTATCCAAAACCAAATACCTAATGATAACAATACGATGACCGAAGCAGCGGCATAATAGGTAACCCGTTTGAGATCAATTTTGCTATTGGAATGCTGTTCTAGAGGTTTACTTTCCTTGTTGATTCTGTCACGGATGTACTGTGCCATTTTAGTTGAGGGAGTGATCTGAGTAGGATCTCCTTCATGGGACTGCCATTCTTGATCAGGAAATATATCTTCAATGATGGATGGATCTTTCCATAAATATTTTCGGATAAATTGCTTTTCCACACTTTTCTGCTGATTGCCTGTTTTCTTTTTTCTGAACCTCATAATAGCATTACGTGGTTCGACAGGCTATCCCTAGCGACTTAACAATTATTTAATCTAGGATGGATGGAATACGGAAGTATTTGTAATTTTATTTATCTTATTATGAATAAGTTAATGGTTGCGAAATGGAGTGTCTAATTTGTGTAAGATACCTATATGTCACCTAGAGCATAATCGAATATATATGCTGTTTGAGTTGCATAAGCGCTTTGCCAATATGGTGTTCGACCGTTTTTGGGGAAATGGAGTAGAGCTGAGCAATTTCTTTATGCGTGAGTCCTTGTTTACGACTCAATTCAAAAACAATACGACGCATTTTGGGCATATTTTCGATGTCCTGCTCCATGATCTGCAAGATATCTTTACTTTCGATAGCAGTTATCAAACTGTCGGTGAATGGGGTATTTGCCGATTCGCCTTCATACTTAAAACGGTTAGACTCTTTTCGGAGCAAATCGATCATCACTTGTCTAGCCATTCCAAAAATTTGGATATGAATGCCCAGTTGTTCGTTCAATTGGTTTCGTTGCTTCCATAATTTGATGAACGTAAGTTGTGTTACTTCCTCAGCAATGTATTCGGAACGGGTTTTTAGTAGAATAAAGCTATAAATTTGGGTATGATATTGGTCATAGACCTGAGTGAAAATTTGATGGTTATCTTCTTTTATTGCTTTAATATGTTCCATACCTGAGCAAAGGTAAATTGTCCTTGCGGCATATTTATTAAGCGAATATTATGATTTTGTAAAGAATCTATCCATTTAAATTTTGATCAGGATACTCATCCATCCTGATGTATGGTATACTTTGCCATTGATCAGGATGGATGAGTGAGACTGTTTTAAGTCATTAATACCTAACTTGTAAGACTATTTCTCCTAGATCGGCTAAATCTTCTTGTGTTGTGAAGACCACACGACCTTTTTTTGACAATACTTCCCAAGCGATATTACTCACAATATCATCAACTGCATTTTCGTGGTTTGTATCTTCTACTAGATCAAAAGTTCTTTCGTCTAGCATGACCACTGGTTGCGCAAAATCATTATGAACGATCAGAAGCTCTCCGCGACCATCTAATGCCGCTTGATAGATTTCTTGTAAGTCGGTCAGTACTTTACCTGTCCCAACAGCTTCTTTCATCTGACTGATGGCTTGTGTGCGTTCTTGCTGTTGTAGGGATTCAATAATCTTCCAAGATTGTTTGACGATTTCATGAGGAGCTACATGATTATAATTGATTGCGGCATGACCAATATAAGCAGCTGGTATATCGGCTACCTGTTGTAGTTTGCTGTAATTATCTTCTGTAGCAATCACGATGCAGGGCAATCCAGTTTCGTGGTGCACTTTTACGAATGCTTTATCGACATGATTTAGATACTCGCGCACCATGTTGTCCACTTTCCGGGCATTGCTGCCCTGGTCTGCATTTTCAACTTGAAGTGTATTTTCAGCAAAAGGAAAGTCATCATTAGTGATTTCACCGATTATGCTATCATTGACGGCCTCATAAATATGTACACCACTCTGAGACAGTAACATCAATACATAATTGGTACTTCTATTGTTGGATTTGATGAGTGAGCGTACAGCAAATCTTTCGGCGATATGGACACCTTGGTGGCTGGTCTGCCATGCGGATTTTATAATTTCTTCGGTATCATTGGATAGAAAAATATGTAAACTGTCCAAGCTATAATTGAGATCAATTTTAGCACTTATAGTCTGTATTTTTTCTAATAGTGGTGCGATCGTTTTTTTATCAAACTCTGAAGTCAATCGATCCTCGGCTTCTTTAAGTAAATTTTTCAATGAAACTGCATCTGTCAGGTTGTCGGGATGCGTACGATGTGTATTCAGTGATATGGTTACACAAGGAATACTTTTTACATTGGCGATTTTCTGTAATTGTTCTTTTAATATCATAACTTTTACATTTTATTAATCAGAAATTTAATTTAAAACTGATATTTGTTGTGTGTTTTGTTAATATAGTTAAAAAACACTTCATACCCAAGAAAGTTTGGGTATTTAACTTTATCTTAACAGGGAAAAGATCTTGTTGCTGAATGTGTAGATGAGCAACGATAAGGTGTATTTATGGGAGCAGAGTTAAGGTAGTTGCAAATTAACCAGAGATACCAGTAGTATGTTAGGAACGACAGGGATATGAGGGCATGATGGCTAATATTTTTAATGATGTGGATCTTCATTCAGGTGCATATCTTTAAGGTACTGATTTTGAAAATAAATTAATAGCCCTGTAAAGATTATTTAATTGCGGTTTTAAAATAGGCTGATCTTGTATGATAGGGCAGCGTTCCCAAACTTGACCTGGTACAGTTTTATTATTTTTTTGTTTTTGTTAAATAAAATACGGTTCTTTATATATTAAATGTCATTGAGACATATAAATTGAACTGATGCACTGACCTCTGTGCGTTCGTTCGAAGACCAAAAATAAACGAACAAACTGCAAACGATTATGAATAACACATCAAGAAGAAAGTTTATTAAAAATTCAACAGCCGTTGTTACAATGGCTGGATTGACGGCTATATTTCCTAAACTATATGCTGGAGTAGGGGATGATCGTAAGATCCGTGTTGCCGCTATTGGTATCAATGGTATGGGCTGGTCCGATCTTAATGCCCTATTAAAGCATTCTGATGTGGTCTGTACAGCGCTTTGTGATGTTGATAACCATGTCCTTCAGAAGCGGATAAAAGAACTTAGAGAAAGAGGCATTACCGCTACAGGTTATACAGACTATCGTGATGTATTAAAAAGTAAGGACGTGGATGTGGTGGTGATCGGTACTCCTGATCACTGGCATTGTTTACAGATGATAGAAGCATGTCAGGCAGGAAAGGATGTTTACGTTGAAAAACCCTTGGGCAATTCGATCGCAGAATGCCGCGCGATGATGGTAGCTGTAGAGAAAAATAAATCAATTGTACAAGTGGGACAATGGCAACGCAGTCAGCAGCATTTTAAAGATGCTGTGGCTTTTGTACACTCTGGTAAGTTGGGTAAAATACGTCTGGTAAAAGCATGGGCATACCAAGGATGGATGAAAAGTATTCCGGTCAAGCCAGATGGACCAGTCCCTGCTGGTGTCCATTACGATCTGTGGTTAGGTCCAGCAAAGAAACAGCCTTTTAATCCAAATCGTTTTCATTTTGATTTTAGATGGTATTGGGATTATGCAGGTGGATTAATGACGGATTGGGGTGTTCATATGCTTGATTATGCACTACTGGGAATGAAAGCATCCACACCGATTTCAATTATGGCTTCTGGTGGAAAATTTGCTTATCCGCAAGATGCTGCCCAGACTCCTGATACTTTGACAACGGTCTACGAATTTGAGGGTTTTAATATTCAGTGGGAGCATGCTACTGGTATTGACGGAGGTCCTTACGGAAAGGACCATGGGGTGGCATTTATTGGAAATAACGGAACATTAGTACTGAATCGGAGTGGTTGGGAGGTCATACCCGAAAAGGGACGTATGGAGGGGGTTGCTTTTCAACGTGCCGTGGATGATGGATTGGACCTGCATGCCGTTAACTTTATCGAAGCCGTTAAAAGTAGAGATTCATCTACTTTAAACTGTCCTGTGAAAGCAGGTGCTGAAATTGCAATTTTCTCACAAATGGGTAACATTGCATACCGTACAGGAAAGAAAATTTATTGGAATCCAGATACGTGGTCTTTTGGTATGGCTGAGGCTGATCAATTAATTTCGGCAGCTTACCATAATGGATACCGCTTGCCAAAAGTTTAAGTTTATCCTTAACTATTGTGTTTGTGGCAGAGCACTTTAATATGCTCACACAATGACAATCTGGAGGGTTCTCATAAAAGCTATTCAATCTTAAGAATTGTGATCGATCAATAAAATTAGCAAAGAATATCTTTAACTGTGTTGATGTAAGGACATGTACAGTTAGAGAATTATGGATAATATCAACTTGAGGAGATTAATTGTTCAGTATGCTGATGGTTTCTTTCTAAAAACAGCGTGTAGATCTACATAAAAAAATCATTAAATAAGAGACATTTTGGATCGTTTTCTTATTTAATGATTTTTTTGTTTGATTGCTATTGGGATCGGATTTATAGTAAATACTAATCGCATTCTTTATTTGGTTGATTTTTACTATTTATGATGTTTATGTTTTGTTTTTCAGGGGCTTTAGAATATTGAATTATAACTTTATATTTGTAAAAAAATGGTAGCGGTATGAAAAAGAAAGTTGTGCTTATTCAGGATGACGAAGATATTCTAGATATAATGGATGAAGTATTGAAAGATGAAGGTTTTGAGGTTACTTCATCGTTATCAACTGAGCCCATTGAGAAGATTGACGAGATCGATCCTGATGTTGTAGTCGTGGATGAGCATATCAGGGGCAGTAAAAAAGGTTCTGAAGTTATTGAGCAGCTGAAAAGTGATGCAGAAACGGAAGATATTTCTGCTGTGTTAACATCGACATCTTATGACTTACCTCAAAAGGCAAAAGACTGCAAAGCCGATGATTATATTGAAAAACCATTTGATCTGGATCATATGGTTGATGTGGTGAAAAAAAATTCTTAATTGTACAATGGCTTCTTTATCTTCAATTGAAGCCATTTTATTTTGATGCTACTTGAAAGATCGATTTAGATCCATAACTGGAAATTTAAATGATTAAAAAGTTTTTATTGAATATTTCTTACAACAAGTGAGATCTCAATAGAGAAAGAAGACTTAGATTAAGTTTAAAAAATGTAGTTTTGAAGGTGTGATCTAAGCCTTTCTTTCTTTTAATCTAAAGAAATTATTGCACTCCAAAGCTAGGGCAGGGCTAGATTCCTTATATATTTATATTCATTATTATGTTTAGGCATCGAGATAGGGGACGTACTTTTGTCCATAATGTGCAACTGGCGGCATTATTGTCGATTGTTGCTGGTGTGGTGAATATCGTGGGGGTTTTGTCTTTTAAGACATTGACAACAAATGTGACCGGACACTTCGCTTTTTTTTCAGAAGAACTTTTTTCAAATAATTATGGGTTAGCTTTTTTAAGCATCATCTATGTCATTTCATTTTTCTTGGGCGCATTTTTAGCGAATACAACCATGGAAATGACTTCCAGAGGTGCGGCTCATTATTCTTATATGCTACCGCTCTCTATTGAAATTTTTCTCCTCGTACTTGTTGCTTTTTCACCCGCTGACTATGCTGTTGTGCTCTCCTGTGTATTATTGATGGCTATGGGGCTACAGAATGCACTGGTGACAAAAATATCAGGTTCGGTGGTACGTACCACTCATCTAACAGGGTTGTTTACAGATCTAGGAATAGAATTATCCCAAATGATTTTCTATAAAAAAAGCAATGAACGTAAGCGCCTAAAACGTGCTATCCTGCTCAAAGCAATTATTATCGGAGGTTTTTTTTGTGGAGGAATAATAGGAGCATTGATGTATGGATGGTTTGATCGAAGAACGTTGTGTCTACCGATATTTATTTTATTGGTGGCGCTTTATAATGACCGAATGCTATTGGGTTATTATAGATTCATAAGAAAACATCAGAGCAATCATCATTGATCAGGCGAAATCTAGTTATTTGATTTTTGTCCAAAAATTGAGTAGTCCACTACAGGCTGTTTTATCCAGATCGAAACTCGTGGGAATCTCATCCCATCCGCTCCAATAAGAAACAATTCGTGTACCGATCGGCATTTGTACGAGTTGTTTTCTAAGGTATTCGGTATAGGCATGATAGAGCTCTTTGTCGGGTATGATATCGTGATCTATCGGACAAGATGTATCCATATTTTCATAAAAAGAATTGTAAAAATAAAAAGCGTCATAATCTGCAAAAGAGATTTGATCAATGTTTGCATGAATAAATTCTACGTTATCAATAGCATGTTTTTGTGCGATTTCATTGGAAATCTGGACCAGTGATTGGCGTTGTTCAACTCCATAAAATTTACCTGCTGTACAAGATGCCCCAACAAGACAAAATTTGCCTGCACCCGCACCTATATCTAAAACCTTGTCATTTGGGTGCTGTACCAAATAGTTGGCGGCCATCTTTGCAACATCCACCGGAGTCCAATGTCTTTGTGCTAATTTTTTTATGTTAGGGGGGTATAAATCGTTAAATGTACTATCATCAACATTTACATCTGATCTCAATGCTTTAAAAATCATTTGTTTTTGTGGTTATGAATTAATAGGATGATCCAGTAAATAGATGGGTCCTATCATTTATGTAAGCTATTCGTGTTAAAATTCTTTAAGTAGATGATTATCGGTTCAGGACTCGTCATTAATTGTATTTTTAGCTGATTTCATCATCTAAATTTGCCGATAGACACTTCTTGTATTTCTTTATGAATATCATTTTCAAATGTTCTCGTGGATTTGTATGGATGCATCCAACGGTATCAGCTCCATCACGGATATTTAATTTTACTAAATTACAATAATATATTTTGCCTACAACCATTATGCTGCTACTTTAGATTGAGAAATAGTCTTTTTACAAAAATAGCGAAACAACATAAGATTTAAAATTGGATCTGTGTATTGCTGAATCCGTAACTCATGTCATGGTGATATCGATCTCGATTGTGAAAATGAGATGTAGCGGGATAGGAAATGATGAATATTAAATATGCCCCAATAAATTCGTTACTTATTGGGGCATATCTATAACTTATAATCGGAAAGTGATAGGAGAATGGATCTGCAAGCGATTCGCTACCTATTAGTAGCGGGCACCCCTATCATTTAACTGTTCATTTGGATATCGCCGGAAGAGCAGATTAGGATTCGTCTTTTGTATTTTTGACTAGGCCTATGCCTGAGAAAAAAAAGATTAGCCCGATCATCCCTACTACGATAAAGGTCGTATATGCTGTACTTTTATTGATAAGTTCATATCCTGTATAAATTAAAGCAATAATACCCAGAATAGTGAGTACGGTGCCGAAAACGCGTTTTACATTCATTTTTATTTATTTTAAATTGTATAAGTATAGACTTTTCTGATAATTGTAAAACCACCTTTGTTTTAATTACGAAAAACTGCTCGATCTCTAATACTACCAGAAATAGTAAGCCTGATTGCTATTATTCGTTTGTTAGCAAGTGAATTAAATAATTTGTTTTTCAAAATTTATATTTTTAATGCCTATTGCTGTAATTTGATCAGCAATTCATACTGTATATAACCTCTGAAGGAACGGAAAGTTTTTTATTATGAGAAAAAAGAAACAATAGAGTTGATGTGAGTTGGGATGATCTATAGGTATGCGGCATTGTTCTAAGCAGAAATTAAATAAATGCATTTGATTTAAATAAAAACAAACTTTTTTTCAAGCCAGTTACTTATGTGGATCGATGATGGATTAAAATAAATATCTTATTACCATTAGTTTGGTAATAAGATATTTATTTTTGTTATGATATCATCAAGGTCAAAAGGTTTGGCTATAAAGCCGTCGGCCCCGACTTCCATCGCTATTTTATTTCCATCGCCACTTGCGGATAAGACAATAACAGGTAGTTTTTTTATCTCAGGTGTATTGCGAATGGCTTTTAAAATTTGGTCACCAGACAAGACGGGCATCCATAAATCCAGTAAAAGGATGTCTGGGGAATACGTTAGAATTTCTTTAATAACATGAATACTATTAATCTGAGGTAAAACTTCAAATCCCTCTAATTCGAGTAACATTTGAAGTACATCAAGTATTCCTTGATCATCATCACAAACCATTATTTTTTTACTATCCATAGTTTTTATTTTTCATGATTGGTAATGTAAAATTAAATGTTGATCCTTCACCAATCTCACTTTCAACCCATAAAGTTCCTTTATGGTTGACAACAATTTCATGAGATACATACAATCCTATTCCTAAGCCAGGATATTTTTTTTGAATATCGCTTGCTCTAAAAAATCTTTCAAAGATTTTGATCTTATCTTGGTGATTAATACCCATTCCATAGTCTTTGACGGATATTTTAACAAATTTTCCTACATTATTGATATAAACTTCCACATTTTTAGATCCTGGAGCATACTTGATTGCATTGGAAATTAAATTATTAATTACCTGTAATATTTGCATTTCATCGCCAATAACAGTCGCATTTGTACAGCCTGTAAATGAAATCTGATGTCCAGGTATAGCAACAGACAGATTTTCGATCGCATCCTTTATGGTTTTATCAATTTCAAACGGTTCCATATGCAATTCAATATTGCCGGAATGGATTTTAGATGTATCCAGTAATTTCGAAATAAGCTTATTCAATTTTTCAATGTATACGGATACTTTATCGAGAGAAGTAGTAAACTTTTCTGGATTTTTAGCCGGATCCATACGTTGAAGGAGTTGTACCAGACTCTTTATGGTGGTAAGTGGAGTTTTTAATTCGTGACTTGCTATTGAAAGAAAATCATCTTTACGACGATCTAATTCTTTTTTTTCTGTAATATCTTCTATTGCTATTAATATCCGATCTTTATATTGTCCTTCGAGCTCTATTCGATATGCATTGAGCAGCATTACTTTTTTTCCGATGTGTTGAAAATGGTGTTCTACTTCATAATCAGTAACTGGATTATTGGTAGGCAAAATCTTTGTCAAAAGGTCTTTTAGGGGGTCAATGTCCCATTGATGGTTTCCTAATTCAAAAAGAACTTTACCAACAGTCTCTTCTTGTGATACTTTAAATGTACTTAGAAAGTGATTATTGGCACTTAATACAACATAATTGGAATCGAGTACTAATAAGCTTTCTCTCACCGTCTGAATGATACTGGACAAGAATGCTTCTTTGACCATAAGTTCTTTGGTACGTTGGCGTATTTTATCTTCTATAAAGGATTTTTCTTCACGCAATTCATACTCTACTCTTTTTCGATCTGTTACGTCATGTTGCACACCTATAAAATGTGTGATTAAACCTTCCTCATTTTTGACTGGGGAAATTAATAACTCATTCCAAAATAATTGACCATTTTTGCGGTAATTTCTAATTTCGACTTTACACTCCTTTCCCTCTCTTATACTATCTTTAAGTAATTGCCTTTCGGCTTGGGATCTGTCCTGTGCTTGTAAGAATCGACAGTTGTGACCGATTATTTCATCATTTGAATAACCTGATATTTTTTCAAACGCACTGTTGCAATAAATTATCGGATTATCTGGTTGCAAATTATCAGTGATGATAATACCAGAGTTGGCCGAGTTTAAGGCCTGTAAATATATATGGAGATTTTCATTTATCATATACTTTAATTTCATTTTGTGAAGTCTTGTGCTATAAAAACTTCATCTTTAAAACTTAATATCTGTATGGTGATTTTACAAATATTATGCCTTTTCAACTCCTTTTGATTCCATTATTTTTTAATTGACCCTCATCTGTCCCCCATAAAATTAAATCATTCATCTTTTACATTTATCTATTGTATCCTTTTATTCCACTATTTTTCTTTGTTTAAAGATGATAAACAGAAGTTTTTGATTATTTTCATTTTAAAGTACCCAGATGTAATCTTCAGTACTAAATGATGCAGGTACCCGTATTTCTTAACTATACATGGCGTATCGCAGAGTGTAATACCCGTAGAAATCCTGGTGAGATACGTATTTATCGAAATGATACGAAAAATAGTTTAGTAAAAATTTTAGGATGGAATCTCACTCATGTGGCTGTGATTGTTTGTTATCATATTAAATATTATTTTCTTTGAAATAATAGTGTTAACTTACTATCTAACTAGTTGGCTTAGATATGGGTTATCCAATTCCTAAGGACCTAAAAGGTCTTAATGCTGCGCAGGTCAGGCAGTCAGTTGAAAAAGATGGTTATAATAGCCTGAATACAAAACGCGATTCTGGTACGCTTGATCTATTGCTCAATATCGTGAAAGAACCGATGTTGATCTTGCTGATCGTGATTTCCGTTATTTATTTGATTGTTGGAAATTATACGGAGGCCTATTTTATGTTGGCTGCGCTTACTTTTGTCTCCGGAATTTCTTTTTATCAAGATGTGAGGAGCCAAAATGCGATGCGGGAATTAGAAAAATTAAATGAACCTCTAAGTAAAGTAATACGTGATGGTCAGATCATTGCTATTAAAACGCACGAAATAGCCGTTGGGGATCTATGCATAACGGAAGAAGGTCAAATTATCAATGCCGATGGAATAATTGTGCATAGCCATGATTTTTCAGTAAATGAATCTTCCCTAACAGGGGAGAGTCTGTCTGTGTTCAAAGATGCTAATGGAAGGGATAACTGCGTCTACAGTGGTACGATCACGGTATCAGGTTTGGCCGTTTATGAGGTAAAGAAGATCGGACAGCAAACCAAGCTGGGTCAGATCGGTCAGTCTATGAAGTCAATAAAAGAAGAAAAATCGCCGCTGCAGTTGCAAATTGAACGCTTTGTGAAAAATATGGCGCTGATTGGACTGATCGTTTTTATGTTGGTCTGCCTGGTGAGCTATTTTCAGACACGCAGTGTTATTGATAGTTTATTAAGTGGTCTTACGTTAGCCATGTCTATCCTTCCGGAAGAAATCCCAGTAGCATTCACCACTTTTATGGCGCTAGGTGCATGGAAATTAATGCGCGAAGGAGTCATTATTAAAAAATCAAGTATTGTGGAGACACTGGGTAGTACTACCGTAATTTGTACAGATAAAACAGGTACAATAACCGAAAATACAATGAATTTAGTAGCTGTTTATAGTGAAGCAAAGCAGCGTACGGTGTATGAGCAAGACTATCATCTGCCCGATGTGTCCGATGTGATCCAGACGGCTATGTGGGCTAGTGAACCTGTACCTTTTGATCCGATGGAAAAAGAACTTCATCAGCGTTACGAACAGACTGCTAAACAGGATCAAAGGGCAGAGTTTGAGTTATTTCACGAGTATCCATTGGAGGGTAAGCCGCCCATGATGACTCATTTATTTAGAAATGATGCTGGCGACCGGATTATTGCTGCTAAGGGAGCTCCCGAAGCTATTCTTGAAGTGTCTAGTCTTTCCGTAGAAAAGAAAGAGGAATTGAGGCAGCTTATTGCTCAATTTGGGCAACAGGGATACCGCGTACTGGGGGTAGCGAAAGCACATGATACACATCATGATTTTCCAGAAAAGCAACAGGATTTTCAATTTGATTTTGAGGGTTTTGTTGTTTTTTATGATCCTCCAAAGAAAGGTATTGAGGCTATATTTAAGCAGATCTATGAGGCAGGAATCAAAGTCAAAATGATCACTGGAGATAATTCCAACACAGCAACATCCATTGCCCAGCAGGCGGGCTTAAAGGATGCGTCGATACATATTGACGGGAAAGATTTAATGCTGTTGTCGAAAGAAGTACTGGATAAGCAATTGCATGACTGTACCATATTTGCACGAATGTATCCGGAAGCAAAACTGGCTGTAATTCAATCCCTCAAGCGTAGTGGTGAAGTTGTGGCCATGCTGGGGGATGGTGTTAATGATGCTCCTGCTTTAAAGGCTGCCCATATTGGGGTGGCTATGGGCAATAAAGGGACAGAGATAGCAAAAGCTGCTGCTGCTGTAGTTCTTGTCAATGATGATTTTTCAAAATTAGTGGTCGCGATCGCTGCGGGTCGACGGATCTATGCCAATATCAAGAAAGCTATTCAGTATATCATATCTATCCATATTCCGATTATTCTAACAGTCTCTCTACCGTTGTTTTTGGGTTGGATATATCCACAGATCTTTACGCCAATACATGTTATTTTTTTAGAATTGGTCATGGGACCTACTTGTTCGATCGTGTATGAAAATGAACCTATGGAACCGAATGCCATGCAGCATAAACCACGTCCAATTTCAGAAACATTCTTAAATTGGAAAGAACTCACAATTAGTATGATTCAAGGATTGGTAATTGCAGCAGGTGTTCTTTTTATTTATCAGTACGCTTATCATCAAACAGGAGATGAGAATACCGTGCGCAGTATGGTATTTACGACCCTCATTTTTTCTAACATCCTGCTTAGTTTTATCAATCGTTCTTTTTACTATTACATCTACGAGACCATTACTTATAAGAACAATCTAATCTATTATATGAGTTGTATCACTTTGGGAATGCTCTTTTTGATGCTGTATTTTGAAGCTGTTTCGCACTTCTTTAGTTTAACATATTTGAGCGCTGTTCAATTGCTCATCTGTCTGTTGGTCGCTGGAGTGAGTACACTTTGGATGGATGCTTATAAATATTGGAAAAGATCGAGAACTGTACATGTTTCTTGATATGAATCGTCGTGCATGTGATCAGGTAAGATCTGTCATGATTGCTTTAAGGGAATGTATAAAAAAAGCAGGTTAAGATATATTATTGATTAAATTTGAGTGATATATGTTTCATTGACCATAAGATATTTTGCGGATACGATCTTATAGTGAGTATTAAATACGAGTGAAGAACTAGAAATTTTGAAGATATGAAAATATTGTTGACGGGTGCCACGGGTTATATCGCACAGCGTTTGCTGCCTGTACTACTCGAGAAGAAACATCAAGTGGTCTGCTGTGTACGTGATCGGAATCGTTTTGATAAAAGTAAATATGAAGGATTTGATTTTGAGGTAATAGAAGTAGACTTTCTAAAGAAGGATGTTGTGGGTCAAATTCCGGAAGATATCGATATTGCTTATTACCTCATGCACTCTATGTCATCTTCAGAAAATGATTTTTCACAAACTGAACTCCTCGTTGCTGATTGTTTTAAAGCTTGTATGGAAAAAACAAGCGTCAAACAGGTAATTTTCTTAAGTGGTATTGTGAATAGTAAGCACCTCTCGAAACACTTACAGTCTCGCTTGAACGTCGAAGAAAGATTGCACTCCAGCCGTTATGCAGTCACTACTTTAAGGGCAGGTATTATTGTAGGGTCGGGTAGTGCGAGTTTCGAAATCATACGGGACTTGGTGGAGAAGTTACCGATTATGATTGCACCTAAATGGTTAATGACCAAATGCCAACCAATAGGTATTCGTGATGTACTGGGCTTTTTAGATGGGGTGATGATGCAGGAGTATACATTTAATAAAGCTTATGATATCGGTGGGCCTGAAGTCATTACCTATAAAGATATGTTGCTGCGGTTTGCTCATGTTAGGGCGCTTAAGCGTTGGATATTGACAGTGCCTGTCATGACACCAAAGCTTTCTTCTTATTGGCTCTATTTTGTTACTTCTACTTCTTATCCGCTTGCTAGCAGTTTGGTGGAGAGTATGCGCGTAGATGTCATAGCTCAACCTAACGATCTTCAAGAAAAAATTAATATCCAGCCCATGAGTTATGAAGAGGCTATTCGTTTGGCTTTTGGAAAAATTGAACAAAACCAGGTGATATCCAGTTGGCGGGAGGCCATGAATATCGAAAGATACCCAGATCAATTTGTAAAACTGATAGAAGTTCCGCAAGATGGATGCTTTAAGGACATCAGGTCTATGGACGTGTCAGATCCCGATCTTGTATTAAAACATATCTGGTCGATCGGTGGAAAAACGGGGTGGTACTACGCAGATTGGTTATGGGGTATCCGTGGATTCCTTGATAAGCTGGTTGGAGGTGTTGGATTGCAACGAGGAAGGACAAATTCGGAGATTTTATCAACAGGTAGTGTAATTGATTTTTGGAGAGTAATATTAGCCGATAAAAAGGATCGTAGATTGTTGTTATATGCGGAGATGAAATTACCAGGTGAAGCATGGTTGGAGTTTAAAATTGATAAAAATAATGTTTTTATCCAAACAGCCACTTTCCGTCCACTTGGTATTTCGGGTAGATTATATTGGTATGCAGTCTTACCTTTTCATTCCTTTATTTTTAAAGGAATGATGAAGAATATTGCTAAAGGTACGTCAAAAAATCAATAATGAAGTTTGCTGCTTAAAATCTGGTGTTGACCTAAGATGACTGGTACATTTTTAATTTTTGTTGTAGAACTTTACGTGTCAAATGAATACGGGATTTAATTGTTCCCTCCGGAAGATTAAAGGTTTCGGCAATCTCGTGATACTTATAACCGTCTAAGTGTAAACGGAAGATCTCCGCATTTTCAACTGGAATGCTATTTAAAGCCTTTTGGATATCATCATGAATCATTTTGTATTCATTTGAATTAAAGGATGTGGTATCGAAGTGGTCGCTATGGATACAATCTTCATATACGATGTGTTTACGTCTTTCTCTTCGATATTGATTGATGTAAATGTTTTTCATAATCACATACAACCAAGTCATTAATTTAGGATCATTTATAAAATTATGAACCGATTTCAGTGCTCTCATAAGCGTTTCTTGAATCAAATCTTCCTTTTCATCGTAATCAGACGTAAATTGACTAGCGAAATGGTTCAACACTTGTCTTTTTTCTTGAAATAAGACATTTAAATTTACATTTTCCATAATAACCTCCATGTTATGATGTGTAGTATATTTAATAACGCTTATATCTTTATAATAGTTTGATAGTGAATGTGGTATATTGTTTGTTTTCTAACTATACGTATAAATTCGTTGCATGCATTTGTATGTAAATTGTCTTATTTTCATTTTATCCATGAGTTTATTTAAATTTCAAGCATTTTTTAAATCGATATAATTTTTAAATCAGGTATTTATATCGTATGCTGCAGGAGACTTCATTATTGCTTTGATGATACATAGGCATATGATCGCTCCAAATCATGTTTCTAGAAAAATGTAAGGGTAAAAACTTAAGTTGTTCAGAATGCGTGACCATTTAGGAAATCAGCACGAGTAAGGAAATAAAAAAAGGAATGCAAATTGACTTGCATTCCTTTTTTTAGATGAATATCTAAATCAAGATATTGTTTTTTCTATAAGAAATTGCCATCATTATCTTCTTCTTCAAGACCATCTTCTTCGATGTCGCGATCGTCATCGTCAAAAACTTCTTCCTCAGGATCACCCTCTAACAGATCTTCCTTTGGATTGTCTATTTCTAATTCATCCTCCTCGGGATTTAATTTATCACTGTCTGGATCTACTCGATCGATTAAGCCATCTTCTTGATTTTCTCGCTCTATTGCTTCGTGTTCCGCATTGCCAACTTCTTGAAGAGGATCATATTGTCTGGAGTCTTTCAATTGATTTTCAGATCGGTAATCTTGTTCCGATAGATTATTTTGTTTTGGAACAATGCTGTTACTATTTTCTAATATTACGCACATAAGCAGGCCTAGTCTGTTTTTTGTGTTGTTTTTTTCAATTGTGATCATATTTTGAATTTAAGGAATGGAATTTAAGATAAAGAGTAGGCTCTGCCAGCGTGTTTGTCACTTATTTAACGAGCTGGTTAGAATAGGGAATGCTGTAATTTTAATAATTACTTTACCCATTGTTGTGTTATTCTAATTCAGTATCCTCTTTATCATTAATTTCTACTTCATCGATATCCTCTTGCTCAGGCAATTCTAGCGGCTCTTC
The DNA here is from genome assembly GCF_023273895.1 of Sphingobacterium sp. PCS056. Classification (NCBI taxonomy): domain Bacteria; kingdom Pseudomonadati; phylum Bacteroidota; class Sphingobacteriia; order Sphingobacteriales; family Sphingobacteriaceae; genus Sphingobacterium; species Sphingobacterium sp. PCS056. The sequence continues at coordinate 3,269,861 of NZ_CP096883.1, forward strand.
TCTTGTGAGATCATCATCTTCCTCCATTGGAAGTTCTTCTTGGGGCTCACCTTGTTCTATTTCATCTTGATCTTCATCGGGAAATTCTACTGGATCTTCTGTATCTAATTCGCTATTTTTTGAAATATTTTGTGTTGATTCTTGTCCATTGGATGGTGTATCCTCATCTTCATCCTCTGGTACAAAATTTGGATCTTCTAATTCTGGATCAGGATTCTCAGCAGGATTTTCTGCCTGTTTTTGCTCGCGTAAATCATTCGGATTTTTTGGCGAACCATCAGGATTGTTGATTTGTGACTGATCGGCATTTTCCAATATTACTGCAACAATAAAACCTAGTCCTGTTGTAGTGGTATTTTTTTGTTGTTTCATCATAACTGTCCTTTTTAAATTAATCAATGTATAGAAAGAACAGTCGACATGCTGTAATAGTTGTTCCAATAAATACCTGAAATAAATGAATTAGTACGTCGGTGTATTGATCTATTTTTGATAACCCAATATTTTTAAAAGATGATGGCTTGTTTGCTTTTCAGAAAAGACAGTATATTGTAGATCTTCATGATCATCCCGATCAATGATGATATGTTTTGGTGATGGAATCAAACAATGATTTATTCCGCCAAAACCACTAAGAGCTTCTTGGTATGCACCTGTATGTAGGAAGGTGATATATTGTTCATTGTCGGTATCTGGCAACATTACATATCCGCGATCAATCGTGTTTGGATAGTAATCGGCACTGTCACATGTCAATCCGCCTAGCACATAGGGTTTATAATTTTGTTTTAAATTATTGATAGGAAATACGGGATATTCCTGATGAATAGCCCATGTATCTGGCAAATGGGTAATAAAAGAACCATCAATAATAGCCCAATCTACACGGTCACCTTGTTTTTTTTCATTTATTTTGAAAATTGTAGCTGTTGCTTCTGCTACCGTATATTTTCCAAATTCGGTAATGATGTCTGGTTCCTGAACGCCTTCTTCTAGACAGATGTTTTGAATGGTAGATATAAGCTGTCGGACTAAAAGTGATAGATCAATGTTGTCATTTAGTGAGCTTCGAAAGGGCATACCGCCTCCGATATCTAATGTCGTTAATTGTGGATTTATCCTTTTAAATCGGCAGTAAAATCGGATAACTTCTTCTAATACATTCCAATATTCATTTCCTGTATTCAATCCTTTTTCATTAAAGAAATGTAACGTGGTGACGGACACCTGCCCGTTTGCTTTTATATAATCATGATAGTGACTCATGATATTATCGGGTGATAGCCCAAATCTCGACTCATGAGGATAGGTCTGTAGAAAACTCAGGTTTATTCTAATTCCTATAGTTAAGTTAGTGGTGTTACTCAGATTTTCAAGATAATGTAAAAGTTCACTTTTACTATCGATGATAGGCATGACAGAACAATGGTCTTGCTGAATCAAGGATAATATTCCAGCTTGATAATCAGAGGTCTTATAGCCATTGCAAATTATTTTTGTACTTTTTTTAATATTTCCATCTTCTATTAAAGATTTGATTAAATCGATATCATAAGCTGATGAGATTTCAACGCCTATATTGGATTGAATAGCTTTTTGTAGTATATGCCTAAAATGAGAACTTTTTGTACAATAATAGTACATATAACTGCCCTGATAGTTCGTTTTTTGTATGGCTTCTTTGAAATATAACTTCATCTCATTTATCTTTTCTTCAATAGTAGGAAGAAACGTAAATCGTAAAGGGGTTCCATAGTCTTTTGATAATCTGAGTAAGTCAATATCTCTATAAAATAATTTAAAATCTTTTATATCGAACTCGTCAGGTAGATCGATCACTTCGTGGATCAATAGTTGTTCTTTCATTCACCAATGCCTGTTTTAATAAAAATAATGCGAAGATATCATTATTGTGATCTTACATTAAGGTAGTAAATGTATAATAAATAGTGTTTTTCGAGGTTGTGCTCTAGACTATCAATAAAACTTGTTTGATCCGCTAAAAAAATGAAATATTTATTGTAATATTCCTATTAGTGAGAAAAAAAATATTATGTTTGTTTGAAAATAAGATTAAGCATCACTTTGTAAGGTCTTGTAAGATTTGATAATACCAAAACCATTATAGGAAAGATCCATTTTATATCGCTATAGATTTAATATCTGTAGCGATTCTTTTTTGATTATAATTTCTGAGCAACTCTTCTTTTTGATATTTGCTTTAAATAACCTTTGACTCATGTGCATGCAGCTGATGTTTGCAAACTGGTTCATCACTTTTCTCAGATCCATACGATGAATTTAGTCGCGTATCGGATATTTATATCTATTATTTGGAATAAATCTAAATAATATGTTATCTTAGCGACCTTGAAAAATGAAAACGCACTGGGTCAATATTACAAAAGGGGATAAGGAAAGTTTCTTTATCATTTATGATACACTGTATAGGTCTTTGTTTCAATACGGGATGGTTATTGCCAAGGATAGAGAAGTTGTTAAGGAAGCAATCCATATTTTATTTTATGAGTTGTGGGAAAAGCATGAGCGTCTTCCGGTCGATATTAGTGATCCTAAATATTATCTTTTTGTCTGGCTCAAGCGTATTATTTTTCGACAACTAAAAGCCCAGGAAATTTGTTTTGAGAGCTTACTGGAAGAACCTTATGAGGAATCTGTAGAGACTCAAAAAATTAGAATTGAGGAAATGATGGAAAGAGAGCGACATATCCATGCCGCTATGGCTAGGCTGACCAAAAAGCAACGCCACTATATTGAATTGAAATATTTCTACAATAAGTCTTACGACGAAATTGCTATTTCCGAAAATGCTGCTGTCCGAACAGTATATAATGTCATTTATGAAGCTATAAAGAGTCTTAAGAGTCATTTAACAGTGATTTTAATTCTTATTTTAAATTATTATAAATAAAATAGGTAAAAATCAGGTATTTCATGCACTACTCTTAAAATGCATGAAAAATAATGGATAACCCTACTCTTGAAAAATTGATCTGTGATCCTTCCTTTGTTGAATATTGTCTGGATCGTGAATCAGAGAATGTTACTTATTGGAAAACCTGGATTGAGGAAAATCCGCAATACGAAGACTTAACAATAGCAAGTAAGGCCTTAGTTTTACAGCTCCAGGCCATGCCATCTGAGGACGAAATCGCAATGGCAAGACGGCGTCTTTATCAAGCGATCGATGAAGTTAAGGTAAATCGAAAAATTCTGTTTCGGAAATGGTTTCCCTACGCTGCTGCGTGTGTACTGCTTTTGGGTTTGTCCATCTTTTTGTTTCAGCAAAGTCCGGATATGCTGCAGAGCCCCTCGCCTAAAGTCGCTGTTGTAAAACAATACGTTCCCGCCGGTAAGTACATGAATGTGCAACTGACTGATGGAACAAAAGTACGATTAGGGCCTACTTCTACACTCGACTATCCTCAGCAGTTTGCAGCGAGCGAGCGAAAAGTGAGGCTCAAAGGTGAGGCTTTTTTTGATGTAGCTCATCGTAAAGACCAGCCCTTTACCATCGAGACAGGTGAATTTCAGGTTAAAGTCTTGGGAACCTCATTTAATATTCATGCTTTTGAAGAGGACAAGGTAGCAAAGATTGCCCTGTTTACTGGTAAAGTGGAAATCTTTAATAATAGCATGCGCCTGATCATCTTACCTGGACAGGCATTTGTATATGACAAAGTGTTGGACAAATATACTATAGAATCTTTTGATCAGGGACAAGAACGAGAGACGATGAATGGAGTACTGCACTTTAATCATGCTACTTATTCGGATATTGGCCAACAATTGGCTCGTAAATATGGCATTTCTTTTCAGGCTGATGCAGATGTAGATCTTGATTTTTCTGGAACTATAGCGCATGAAAATCTGGATCAGGTATTGGATAAATTGACTTTAACCACCTCATACCGCTTCTTTCTTGAATCTAACACCTTAATTGCTCATAAAAAATAATATGAAAAAAAATAATAGACTCAGCGCGATCTGGGTTCGTTCTTTATTTCTTGGTATCGCTTTTACCTATCATGGACTACCGGTATCGGCACAACAGCTCCATATTGAAAGTAAAAGCCAGTCGCTTAAATCCATTATGCAACAGATCGAGAAACAATCGGGCTATAGCTTTCTTTATGATGAGAAAACCATCAATCTCAACCGGAAGGTTTCACTACAAATGACTGGTTCACTGACTCAGATCTTACAAAGTCTGGAACAGCAGACTTATCTACAGCTGAGGTTGTCAGGAAGAAATATCTTAATCAACAATGGCTCTGTAGGTGTTCTGACCGGGAAAGTGACCGATGAAACGGGATTGCCCTTATCCTTGGTTTCGGTGTTTTTTAAAGAACTAAACCAATATTTTTTGACAGAGCAAGATGGTTCTTTTCGGTTCCAGTTTCCAGCACATCGCCTGAAATCTGCTGAGGTCAGGTTTTCGATGATCGGAAGGCAGGGCATTACGCTTAACGTAGCGCTGGATAAACAGCAGACAGGAATACCCACTGTTACTTTACCGTTATTAAGCGTGGGCCTCGATGAAATTACGGTTAGCCCTCGTACGAATCAAAATTTAGAAAGTAATAGTTCACTTTATATTAATCGGGAGGTTATTGAACAGTCCGGAGCGCTTAGTCTCAACGATTTATTGAGTTTGGTACCTGGCCAGAAGATCGCTGCTCCATCTTTACAGCAGGTACAACAGGCTAATCTACGTAGTGCTTCATTCGGTACAAATTCTTTGGGCACCAAAGATCCTTTTTCATTGAATAATTCTTTTGGAATTGCTTTGATTATGGATGGAATCGCGCTGTCCAATAATGCCAATATGCAGACGCTCAATCCAGGAATCAGCGGTATGGGGAATTCTTATGTAGGTGGTAATATATCTGGTTTAATGGGGAGTGAAGACCGTCTTGACCGTTATACTGGTGATTATACATTTGGAGGGGTGGATTTACGTCAGATTGCAACGGATAACATTGAAAGTGTTGAAATAGTGGCTGGTATCTCTTCGGCAAAATATGGAGATATGACCAATGGGGCTGTGATCATCAATCGGATTGCTGGTGCAACTCCTTTCAATTTTAATATGCAACTTCGTGATAATGCAACTGTATATGGACTAACGAAAGGTTTTCAAACTAAAAAGTGGGGTGCTTTTACGGTAGGCGGTAATTTTACACGTTCGTATAATGATAACCGTGATAAGCTCAAATCGTATGACCGTGTTGGAAGCAATTTAATATGGAGTACAGCAGCTGGTCAAGATCGTGCTTTTACCAATACATTTACTGCTGATTACGGTCGCAATCTGGACAATGTACGTCGTGACCCAGATGATCCTACTGCAACACTTCTGCGCTATAGGGCCTATAATTTTTCTGTTGGTAATCGGACCAATTACAGAATCGACAACAGTTTTCTGACTAATATTGGTTTTAATGTGCGTTATAGTGAGACTTATCAGAATACCTATAAAGAGCAATTCATGAATAATACCTACATCATCTATACCGATGCGACGGATGTAGGGGTAACAAATGGAAAATATGCTTCTGGTATCTATACAGCAGTGACCAATCTGGAAGGCAAACCTGTTGATTTTACGGCTAGACTGGATTTGAATGGTAGTTTCCATACTGGTGGTATTTTACACCAATTGAATTTTGGTTCTTCATACAATTTTTCAAAGAATAAGGGGCGAGGGCAGATCGTAGATCCTACACGACCTCGAAATAATACTTCAACTGCAAATGGAGATAACCGTTCTGAACGATATTATGATTATTCACGTATCCATGCCCAAAATCAGATTGGATTCTACGCCGAAGATGTTTTTAGAACAACTATAGCAGATCGCAATCTGCATGTACGGATAGGAACGCGGTTGGATCTGTTTGAAGGTTATGCTACATTTTCACCACGTACGAATATCAATTATGAAATCACTCCGGATCTGCGCATTGGTTTAGCTTATGGATGGGGTAGTAAAGCTCCCGCATTGGCTCAGTTATATCCTGGTCCAGTATTCTATGAAATCCCGCTATATCAACGCACTGCAGTAAAAGATAATGGTGCTGTGGATGAAGCAAATAGTTTATACTTATTATATGTAGATAAGTTTACTCCTGACAATAGCAAATTGAAACCTGCACTTTCTGAGCAGTTGGAGTTATCGTTGTCCTATGAACATCGCGGATTTAGAGGGGGCTTGAATGTTTACAGTAAACGCAATTATCGGGATATATATAGCGAAATGTCTTTTAGCTCAATCTTATTGGGTAACTACATAGACAATCCGGATCAAGAAGCTGAGTTGCCCTATGTGATCGACGGTCAAAAGCGTCATCGCCTGTCCCGCTATAATTTTGTTAATGGGAAAACGACTAAAAACCAAGGTATAGAGGTCATGTTATCCACTCCAAAATGGACGGCGATAGCGACTTCATTTAATCTGCGCGGCGGTATAACCAAATCTATCTATAACCCAGTTCAAAATTGGTTATCGGTAACCAATAACACCAATAATCCAAATTATGCTGTAACCGGTTTATATCCTGTATTTGAGCGCAGCAGCTGGACCAGTAATGCTGCACTTACTTCGAGTACCCATATTCCAAAGGCTAAACTCTTATTAAATTTTACTACGGAATTTAATATTTTGAATAAAACCAATACACGTGCTACGGACGGTATCCCGATCGGATATTTTACGCAGGACGGAAGATATTATGAGATTGATAATTTTGATAAAGAAAATGTCGACTATGCACATCTGCTTCGTCCGATCGAGGAAATAAACAATCAAAATCAGCCAGGTGTATACACCAATTTTCATCTCAACTTATCAAAAGAAATTAGTAAACGACTGACCCTAGCTTTTCATGTTTACAATGTATTTAATTATCGCCCGCAATATAAACGATCGGATAGTGCGATGGTCATTCCTAATGGTAAACCAAGTTATGGTGCTCAAGTAAGACTTAAACTTTAAGCATATGAAATTACAACAATATTTAATGCTGATGATCATTTTTATGGGGTCATTGAGCAGCTGTCAGAAAGAATTATTGCCCAATAATGGTCCTGTGGATGTTACAGTCAACATTACTTATGAAAGCGAGGAGTATCAAGAGAAATTACCTGTAGACACCATCACGGTTAATATCTATTCGTTGAAAGGGAAAAAGATATACAGCGCCCAAACTGATGCTGAGGGTCATATTAAGTTTCCACAGCTTGCTCCTAATACCTATAGGATACAAGCTGTGATCAGCTTTAAGGTCGATTTGTTTAATCAATTGCTGGATCGGCAAGAGGATTTTGATATCACCTTTAGTTCGGAGATCAAAGAGATTATGGTCGGTAGGGAAATAGATCATCACTGGGATCTGTCCTTGGTGAGTGGCAATTTCAATCCAAATGGCTTGGTGATCAAACAGATCTATTATGCGGGTTCGCATGCGACTTTGGGTGCAAGTTTCCGAGATCAATTTATTGAAATCTTTAATAATTCGGACCAGATCCAGTATGCTGATAGTTTGTGCATTGCTGAGGCATATGGAGCAAATAATAGAAACGCGATCTATACGTATCAAGCGAATAGTAAACAGTACGATTGGAGTAAATCATATGGAATGCCTACCAATATCAAGGCGAATTCGGACTATGTATATGCGCAAACTATACTCCGCTTGCCAGGTCAAGGTCAGGATTATCCGATCGCTCCTGGTCAAAGTATTGTTATAGCGGCTACGGCAACCAATCATAAAGCGCCTTATGAGGGAGCTGATGGAAAAGTAATCGCTGTTCAGGATCCAAGTTTAACAGTCGACTTGAGCAAGGCAGATTTTGAAGCTTACTATGCACCTTATATCGGTACAACAAGGCCTTTGGCATCTGATGTGGATAATCCCAATGTGCCGAATGTGGAGGTAATCCGACGGGGAAGTGGTGCCGATTTGATCATGAGCCAGACGGCACAACAAAGCTGGTTTATCTTTCGATCTGATGCTATGGGACCTGAAGCAAATTGGAAGGGTTACGGATTGCCTTATGCGGATGGTCAGGTTAATAATTCCAAAGCATATATACAGGTGCCCGTTGATGTGATCTTGGATGCAGTGGAACTACAGTCTTCCACTTCAACGCAATATCCAAAGCGATTTTCTGCTCAAAATGATGCGGGATGGATTGCTGTGGATGGTGGAGCTCGTTCCTCAAATGCTGTCATTCGGAAAACCAAATCAGTGGTCAATGGAAGAAGAGTGCTGCAGGATTCTAATAATTCTAAGGATGATTTTGTTTCCATAAAAGCAAACCCAAAGGGTTTTGCAGATTAGATCAGGTACTTGATTAAAATTAATACAATTCATGAAAAAACGAGATATAATAGGATTGTTGTTTGCAACTTGGGGAGCCTGCCTTCCAGTATATGCGCAAACGACTGTAGAGCAGGATACTATAGAGCGCCGAATACGTCAATACACAGTTGATAACCCGATGTGGTTAGAGAAGTCTGTTTCACCTCGCTACAGCCTAATTCAATTGGGATACAGCCAGATCAGTGGAGAGTATCGGGCTGCTCAGGATGCTCAAAAAATAAAAAATATCAATTTTAACTCGGAGGGTGCGGTAACAATTAAAGATGTACGGCTGTGGGGAAGATTTGCTTATAACCGCAGTACGGAAGATAGCACGAGGTTTGCCCATCAAACGCGAGAAAATCCGGCATCACCCTGGTACTTTGGGTCGTATGGCTACAATCATTATGAAAGGATCAATTATCTTATTCAGACTAGGGGACAAAAATACTTTGCTGACCGTCGGTACTCGGTCTTCGGTGGCTTGGATTATCATGTGGGTAATCATTTTAGTAATAACGATCCAAGAGGTACGATTGATGCAATTCAAGTCAATGGAAGCCTAGGGGGGAGTGCCCATATTACTTCTGAATGGGAGCTTGGGGCCGAGGGAAAGTATGGCTATGGCCAAGAGCGTGTGGAAATAGCCTATCGTAATGATCAATATGCGTTAAGTGCGGTTGAATCTCCTTTTATGAACTACATCGTGAGAGGATATGGTTGGAAAGTGAGCGATTGGTTAAATGAAAAGAATATGTATTATCAGAATGATATGAAACGTTATGGTGCTAAGTTTTATTTATCGTGGGATGGGCATTTGGGAAAGTTCTATGGAAATATAGGATACCTGCAGGAAGTACAACGCTATAGACAGACGCTACGTAATGATTCGCGCATCAATGAATTGAGCAAGTTCAATCTGGATCAATTGAGCTACCAACTTTTGTGGAACTTAAAACAGTCTAATCGTACCTATCTGGTATCTTTTAATAGTTTCATCCATAGCGGTAAGGATCGGGTGATCGAAAGTGGCGATGCACAGAATTATGTCTACAGAAAGAAACATCATACATTGGATTTTTCGTATTTGGTGCATAATAAAAAGTGGCAACAGCTATATGAAGCTAATATAGGGTATACCAATCAATTGCGTCATGATGGAGGTACGGAAACACGATTGGATTATGACCGTCTGGACTATGGATTGGCAACATTATTTACCTATGCTACAGCAAGAAATCAAGAGTTTGAATTTGGTTTGACCGCTTTTATGGAAAGAAATTTAGGTGCTGCATGGACTCTTCCTGTAATCAATGAAAATGTATTTCATCAATATGTGTTTTATCATGATGTTCTATATCATCAGGCAAATGTTTGGGGAGGTAAATTACGTCTGGGTTTTATGCAGCGACTTAGAAAAAGTAATTACATCAAGTTGACAGCAGATTATACGTATCGTAAAGCGGATCAAGCTGATGCTTTGGATAGAATGAATTTGGCTCCTTTGGGTAGAACACGCGAGGAGGGAAGTTTACGTTTAAGTTATGGATTTTAAGTTGGAGGTATTTAATTTTGATGAAGAAAAATAAGTTTTTGGTGGCATTGATGGTTTGTTTACCTGTACTAATCAGTGCTTTTGGAGATGCAGTAGATACGGGATATTCGATGGCTGATCTTCGCCGGATGTACAGCAGTGGCGATATGAGTCAGTGGCCTAAACCACATCTAGATGCTTCAGTTCAAAAAGGATTTGTTGATATTGGAGTTTTGCCCGCGGTTGAATATCCGCAATCAAATCCCTTCAGTAAAGAAAAGGCTTCATTGGGAAAACTATTGTTTTTTGATGCACGGTTATCGGCATCGAAGCAGTTATCTTGTGCGAGCTGTCACGATCCGCAGCTCGGTTTTGGTGATGGTAAGAGTTTAGCTCATGGCCACGGTAGAAAAGAAGGAAGACGTAATGCGATGACTTTGTATAATGTGGGATATTATAAGAGTTTTATGTGGGATGGAAGGGCTAAAAGTCTGGAAGACCAAGTTTTGTTGCCTGTGCAAGATCACGTGGAGATGAATACCGTTTTGGACACGATGGTCGCACATGTTCGCGAGATAGCAGGATATCGCACCCATTTTAAAAGCGCTTTTGGGGATGATGTTGTGACTTTATGGAGAATCCAGCAGGCATTGGCGACTTATGAACGCAGCATTGTGAGTTATCCAAATAAATTTGATCGCTTTGTGTCGGGGCAATCTGATGCGCTCAATGATCAGGAATTAGAAGGACTTCATCTCTTCCGCACTAAGGCTCGATGTATTAATTGTCATAATACGCCTTTGTTTTCAGATAATTTGTTTCATAACGATGGACAGACACTCTATGGTACCAAACAGGAGGATTTTGGACATTATCATTTAACAGGTGATCAGAAAGATATAGGCGCATTTCGAACACCTTCACTGCGTAATGTTGCATTGACGGGGCCTTGGATGCATCATGGGAACTTCCCTACGCTGAGGGATGTTGTAGAACTCTATAATCTGGGCAATCCTGCTCCTATACAGAGAAGGGTGGTGGTTGATGAAAAGACAAGACCCATTCATTCCCCCTTGTTAAAAAAACTTAATCTTTCTAAAACGGAAGTCGATGCGGTATTGGCATTTTTGCAGGCATTAAGTAGTCCAACGCAACGCCGTATAGCAATGCCTGAGCTTCCCGAATAGAGCTTATATATTAAGTGTATTATTATTTATAGGATGAAAACTAAACATGAGGTATGAGCATGAATCTTTCGTCAAATCTAGAATCCCACATATCGCTATTCCTATAATTAATGTCCAGGAAATATAGTCTTTGAATTCATTCTTTTTATGTTTGATAAATAAGAGATGAACAATTAGATGGAGGATCATAAAAATATCAAAACCCTTGATAAATGCGCTAGAGGATTGAATAGGGGTGAGTCCTTCATATATCAAGAAAAATAATGGGATATGTGCTAAGAGGAAGATCACATACCCGATTTGCTCATTGAGCAAAGAGAGTCCTGGAAAAATCCGCCATTCTTTGCACCTTATGGCATCGATTTCATGCAGGATGAACAATACGATTCCGATATATAAAAAGATCTGTTCTGGCATCTGATGTCACTATTTTTGAATTTAGTGGATAACTAATTAAATTTAGAAGCAAATATAGGACTATGTCCCTAAAATACAACTTCATTAATAAAAAAGGCAAGCTGTAAAACAAACTAGATGATAGATAATTCGAAAGCTCTTGAGTGGGAACTAATTTTGGTGAGATCAAGTAATGGGATTAATGATAAAAGAGCTTGTGAATAAGAAGTCGTATCAAAAATATTAAAAAAATAGAACAATAATTGTTTAAAACTGTTCTAAGTCGTGAATAAACAAAATTAATCAATTATGAAAAACAAGATTCTTTTCGTGTTATGCTTATTGACAGGCTTCATGTTTATTAATGCAGGCTTGGACAAATTTTTTCATTATATGCCTATGCCTAAAGATATGCCAGAGGAAATGGTAAAATCGAGTAAGGCTTTTATGGAAATAGGCTGGTTGCTGCCTTTAGTAGGTGTGGTCGAGATTGTTGGTGGACTGTTGCTGATCTCGGCTAGGACTAGGGCATTAGGCGCCCTTGTCATATTTCCGGTCTTAACAGGTATTTTGCTGACTAATATTGCAGTAGCTCCTTCTGGACTGCCCATCGTATTTGTATTGATCGCAATTGTCTTATGGATCATAATCGATAATTGGAAAAAATATCTTCCGATGATTGACAAATAACTTATCCAAGAACTTTTACGTTTTTATTAATGTCTGATTTATGCCCTATCTTACTTCATGTAGATGCCTAGATCAATATTAAGGAGAAGTTCAACCTGTTTTTGTGGTTTGCTTATATCTGATTATAGGATATGACATACTCAAGAAGAGTAGTCATATCCTTATTTTTTATTTTTTTTGATTCTTTGTTCTATAGGTAAATCCAAAATTGCCATTAGCAATAAGTAATATCCTTTTTTCAATCCTAACTTTGTTGATTTTTGAGTTTGCTTATTCATGACTGTAATATTTAGTGTTACTATGTTTTAAGAAACTTTTTTCAAAGCTTGTGCCATCTTAAAGGGGGGAACTTATTAAGGGTATTTATCTGATTAGATTTGCGTATTTTAATAATGTATGATCGTTATTTATACTTAAAACTTACCTGCCGCTGTACAAAATCAATAATAATAGATTAATAGCGTCTATATTAGAGAATCATTAGAAAGTAAGCAGATTACCTTTTAAAATTAATATTATCCCTAACTTTATTGCCTTAGAAAATTAAGGATTTTCTACGTTTAAATTCTATTATAAAAATATGACCGTTTTAACGTTTACATTGATTATGCTACTGGGTGCAATTTGTGCTGGCATTATTGGGTCCCTATCGGGGCTTGGGGGGGGAATAGTCGTAATCCCTTTACTGACTATCTTGCTTGGAGTAGATATACATTATGCAATTGGGGCCGCATTGGTCTCCGTAATCGCAACTTCATCTGGGTCTGCAGCGGCTTATGTTAAAGAAGGTATTGCCAATATGCGTCTAGGAATGTTTCTGGAGATTGCTACAACAGCTGGTGCGGTTGTAGGTGCTTTAATTTCTACTGCTGCACCAAGTTCTGCTATTGCTATATTATTTGGTTTTGCTTTGATTTTTTCTGCTGCAAATTCACTCCGAAAAAAAGAAGAGCATATCGTGACTCAATCCAGTAAACTTGCTGAAAGATTGAAATTACCGTCTACTTATCCCGTTGTGAAAGGACAGGAGGTGGCATATGGCACCAAAAATGTTATTGGTGGTTTTAGCATGATGGGTCTTGCTGGCGTGCTTTCTGGCATGTTGGGTATTGGTTCGGGGGCTTTTAAAGTGATCGCCATGGATACCATCATGAGAATTCCTTTTAAAGTCTCTACAACGACCAGTAATTTTATGATGGGGGTGACGGCATTGGCTAGTTGTGTTATTTATCTTCAAAAGGGATATATTGTTCCTGACATATGCTTGCCGGTGATGATTGGAGTATTGATAGGGGCAATGATTGGATCCAAAATATTGATGGCTACGGATCCGAAAAAGCTCCGAATATTTTTTGCTTTTATCATTTTTTTCTTAGCTTTTAATATGATTTATAACGGTTTTAAAGGTAAATTCTAATGCAGGTTACAGATAAAATTATTCAAAAAATAATAGGTAATGTCTTAAAATACGGTGTAAGAAGTGTATTAATCATCAGTATAATCGGGGGATTGATCTTTCTTTTTAATCATGCGGATGAACCTGTTGCCTATGGAAGATTTACGGAAAATGATCGAAGTATAGTCGATGTTGTTTCTGGGATTTTAAAGGGTGTAGTAGATCTTCAGGGACGTGCGATTATTTATTTAGCGATTTTAGTGCTTTTTTGTACGCCTTTGTTAAGATTGTTACTTTCGTTATTGAGCTTTATGCTCGAGGGAGATAAGCTGTATGTTTTTATAACAAGTATTGTTCTTGTTATTATTGGGTTTAGTATGTATTTTGGATTTGGACATTAAATACGCAACTCATCCAAGTACTTGATGTCAGTTGTTCTTACTGACTGTATGAAAATTCTTGATAATTGAAAAGTTCTCCACATGGGAGAACTTTTCTATATAAAGGGTACTTGTTTTTCTATTTTCTCGCTTTCTTGATTTTTTCTTCTATGGGTAAATCCAAAATTGCCATTAGCAATAAGTAATATCCTTTTTTCAGTCCTAATTTGGTCGCGTTTTGATTCTCTGCATTCATAATAGTCAATTTTTAATGTTCAGTAGATATAACTTATAAAACTTTTTACAAAGCTTGTGCCATCGTGGATAGACTTTGTAATCAAACGTATTTATTTTAATTGTTTTACGTATTTAACTGATCCTCATTTGTTATTTATACTTGCTGATTGAATTGCATAAGCTCAATATTTTCCTTATTTGAGTTTTAAAAGATATTAATTTTAGATAGTATGATATTTGATTTGCAGTTTTTTCTACCTATCTGCGACTAGGGTATTAATTTTTATGGTAAATTTTACTTATTAGAATGTGTTTTTTAGATAAAATAATCTTAACTTGCTAACAGTGAGTTTGATAACCTGTTTGACAACCTTTAATGTATATACCGATGATCCTAAAACATTCGAAATTAATAATTGCCTGTTTTTCCACTTGTTGTATTCTTTCCATCATTTCTTGTAATAAAGATGATTTGAATCGTAATACAGAACTTTTTAATGCTGATTACAAGGATATCCAACTGAATTCTGGTTTTTCTAGTAATAGCATTGCTATTCATTCGAAGGAGTGGTCGGTTGCATATGTAAAAGATGCTTTTACAGGTGAATTATTATCCGATAAAGAGGGAAATCCAGCTGTATTAACTGCTGTTGGTCAGGTAGAGTTATTGGGTAGCTGGTTGAAATTGGAGAAGACTGATCAAAATAATTTATTAACGATGTCCTTGAAAGAGAATTTCAATCGTATTCCAAGAAAATTTTCAATCGGTATCGTTGCTGACGGCAATCAAGATGAACTGTCTTTCACTCAGAATCGGGGAGAAACCTATGAGATTATCAAAAAGGAAATTATAGAAGTACCGGGAAGTCGAAAGGAATATAAAAGTAATGAAGGTTGTGATATCATCCAACTGAATAATCATACTTCTAGAGCAAAAAATATGGAAACTACTTCGATATTTAAAGATGTTAAATACATATCAGAGTTTACGAGTACTGATCAAGATGCTTTTAGTTGGATGAATACGCCAGACTCACTTATTTTTATGGGAGAGATTTTAAAAGATGGAGTGACGTATTGGTCTAAACAAGTTCCTTATAAGGAAGGCCGGTATTTAGAATCTTATATGAATGATGGAAGTAAACAAGAAGTGCTTGTTGAACCCTATACAACAATCCATGTAAGTGGTGAAATCTCCTACTTAACGCGGGAGTGTATTTATACTTTTACTATTAAAAATAAGTCTTCGGGTCATGAATTTGATATTTCTGGTGTTTGGAAACAAAAAGTACCTTTGTCTTCAATAACTAAAATCTTTTAATCTTTATATCTGTGATGTTTGATCTTGTTGCTTTTTAAAAATAGCATTTCGATATGCTTCACCCCATTTGGCAATTTCATCTATAATGGGTTCTAATGTACGACCATATTCGGTCACTTCATATTCGACAGTGATGGGTTTAGTGTTGAGGACTGTGCGACTTATCAGATGATTCATTTCCATATCTTGCAACTCTTTGGATAACATCTTTGCAGCGATGCCGTCTACTTCGCGAAGCAGGTCCATAAAGCGTATTTTACCACCTTCCATGAGTGTTCCAAGTATGTGAAATTTCCATTTTCCGGATAAAATTTCCATAGTGTCTGTTATCGCTGTTATCCGCGCTTTACATCCTGACCTATTATTGATGGTTTGATTTTTTCTCATGAGCTACTTATTGATCCAAAAATACGAAGTAAAATTACGGAAACGATTATTAGTTTCCAATAGGAAAGTAGTTTCCAAAAGGAAACTGATAGCAATTGTAAACTATCACTAAGTTATCTTTGCAGCGTATTTAATTAATAAAATTATAAAAAAATGAAAAAATTATCAATCGTAGCCGTATTGGCTTCTGTCATATTAGCCTCATGTGGTGGCGCTAATGGAGACAAAGCACAAACTGGAACAGAGCAGCAAGTAGCTGAACAAAAGGGAGAAACTTTTACAGTTGATACAGCTGTTAGTACCATTAAATGGAAAGGATACCACAAAGGTGGTTTTGATCCAAGATTTGGTACTTTAAAAAGTGAAGGGACTGTATCTCTTGAAGAAGGTGCAATTACTGGTGGATCTTTTGTTATTGATATGAATTCTGTAGTTACAGATAAAAGTTCGGTAGATCCTGCAAAATCAGGTGGAAAAACTTCTGCTGACTTAGATGGGCATTTGAAAACTGGTGATTTCTTTGAAGTAGAAAAATACCCTACAGCTAAATTTGAGATCACAAGTGTAACTGCTTTTGACGCATCCAAAGATAAGAGTGTAATTGCTGATGCAACAAATATCATTAGCGGAAATTTAACGATTAAAGATAAGACTGTAAATGTTACTTTTCCTGCAAAAGTAAATGTAACAGATAATGAAGTAAGTGTTCAATCTAAATTTACGATCAACAGACAAGATTGGGGATTAGCTTACGGTACTGAGGGTGATCCGAAGGATTGGATGATTTCTCAGGAAGTAGATATGGAATTGAATATCACCGCAAAAAAATAAGCCATTAAAAAACACGCTTTAATTATTTAAAGCGTGTTTTTAATGATTGGATATGATCAAAATCGGATCACTAACAATATTTATACTATTTGTTGGTTATTTAATGTCCAATTTTGTCTTTTTTATTGGGTAATAATATAGTGAAAATTGCTACTCCTAATAATAAGACAATAGAAATAAGGGTCGAAAGCCCATAAGCATGAGTTAGATTTTTCATTTGTAAGAATGTTTCTTTTTGGTCATGTAAATATATACCTAACACTAACGCAATGCCTAAGCAAATAGCAATTTGTTGTATGGTCAGATAAATACCAGAACCTATCCCAGTAAGATCTGTATTTAAATCCTTTAAAGCGATGGTCATTAAAGAAGGCAGTACAGTTCCGCAACCTAACCCGTAAAAGAACAATATTCCATGGAGTTGTTGAATAGGAACTTTGCTTTGATTGTAAATGAAAAGATGTGCTATTAATCCGATTACCATCATGGTTAATCCGATAAGGATGATCTTTTTGCCGTTTTTTTGAATAAAACGACTTACTATCACACTGGCAATAACATAGCCTATTCCTTGATATACAAATGCAATACCTGTCATGGTAGGTGTAAAGTGCTTATATGCCTGTAAATAATTAGAATTTATAATGAAATAAGCATCTTGTACCATGTAATAAGCTAATGCGGCACCTAAGCCTAAATTAAAAATTTTATTGTTAAAAAGCGAGAAATTAATTAGGGTAGCATGACCAAGATCGTATTGATTTTTCTGTTGTTTCAGAAAATATAGTATGAAGAGTATAGAAGTGCTTAATAAGATAATAATCCATAGGGGCCAATGTAACTCAGGTCCTAATATCAAAGGACAGATTAAACAAATGAGTACTCCAAACAATTGAAACATGGATATCAAGTTGATGTGTAATGTTGGTTGTGCTTGGGTGGTGGGAATGGTTAAATAGGCCATAAAAAAAGCAAAAATACCAATAGGAATATTGATGAGAAATATCAATCGCCAGCTTTCATCGATCCAGGTCTGATCTGGAAGGATACCTCCCAGCAGTTGACCTAAGATAGACGCTACTCCAGCTATGCTACCATAAATGCCTAATGCCAATGAACGTTTTTCTTGTTCTTTAAATAAGAAGGTTAACAATGCGATGCCTTGTGGCACCATAAGACCTGAACTTATACCTTGTAAAAGTCTCCCAAATAGTAATAGATATACTGTGTTTGATAGCGCACAGATGAGGGATGAAGTCGTAAAACCAAGCATACCGATGAGGTATATTTTTTTTCTACCATAGTAATGACCTGCATTTCCAGAACAAATTAATAAACTTGCATAGCCAATTACATATAGAATAATGATCCATTGGGTTTCACTTGTAGTAAGTTGCAGTGTCTCTTGTATAGAGGGTAGGGAAACATTGATGATAAATAAGTCGATAACGAATAAAAATATCCCTGTAGAGAGGATGGATATTTTAAGTATATCTCTGATCTGAAGCTGCATATTAAAAGTTTTTGTTAATTTTATCAAGCAAATTTAAGGGTGTCAGTTTTCGTTATCAAGTAGTTATAATAAGTATACTAAGTATAGTTTTATGTACTCATACTCAGTATAAGACAATTATGGAAGAAAAAAATATAAAAAATTTTGGGAGTTGTTGCGATGTCAACGGTATCTTTAAAATTATAGGTGGAAAATGGAAAGTTTTGCTTATTAAGTCTATTGCGCAACAATGTCCAAAAAGATTTGGTGAGTTGAAAAGGGAAATGGAAGATATTGCGCAGACGACTTTGACCATGCAATTGCGAGAATTGGAAAGGGATGGTATTATTTGTCGCAAAGTTTATCCAGAATCGCCTCCTCGGGTTGAATATAAATTAAGTGATATGGGGAAAACATTATTGCCAGTTATTGAGATGCTGGACCAATGGTGGGTGGAATACAAAGAAATACAGCTTTAAATCAGGAATGTCATTTAATATGATGCTATCTGATTGGAGTGATCGGAAATATAATAGTTATACACGTGTCTTAATCCTTTTCCATTTATTCTTGTCAAAAGAGCATCATCTAAATTATTAATATGTTGAAGAAATCATATATAATCGCCATATTCTTGTTTTGCTTTAGTTTGACTTATAGTCAAAATAGAATAGGCAGTGGGGGAAATGTAACCATCTTCTCGGATCGTGATCCATTTTATTTGTTTATCAATGGTATTCAATACAATGACCAACCTTCAAAACAGGTGCGTGTTGAACAATTGAAGGATCATCTTTATGATCTTCAAGTTGAATTTGTCGGTAGAGTGAAATCTTCACTCTCGAAAAAAGGAGTTTCCGTACTGAATGAAGATGGAGAATTTTTGGATTTAACGTATCTAGCAAACAGTATCAGAAGTAATCGCATGCGTAGCTTGACACTATATGCCATGTTTCCTGCAGATAATCATCTTCCTGATCCTAGAGATGCTCAGGTATTTGCTTATGGAAGACCGAAGCAGATCGTTGATTCTGAATCGGAGTATGAATATGGTCATGAAACCTATTATGGGGATGAAATGACAGTATCCGAATTTAATGCTTTTTTGAAAACGATTGATCAAGGTGGATTTGATAATGATAAGTTAAAAATCGCTAGTATGTCTACTTCGCAGGTTTCTTTCTCACTGAATCAGATCAAAGATGTACTAAAAAGGTTTTCATGGGATGAGGGTAAGCTTGCTTTTGCCAAAATGGCATATGCAAATTGTCCTGAAAAAAGGAACTATATGTTGCTTACTGATCAGTTTTCTTTTGGCGACAGCAAGAATAAATTGTTGGATTTTATTAAAAATCAACCAATTGATAGTGAATATCTCGAAAGAATGAGTGAGGTTGAATTGAATAGTTTGATTAAAATGATGAGTCAAAGTGGTTTTGACGAAGATAAATTGAAAATATTGGCAACTGTAAGTGAAAAGGTAGCATTTCCTGTAGCTTCTATTAAGAGAATTCTCAAAGAACTGAGCTGGGACCAGGGGAAATTGTCTGCGGCGCAAAAGCTCTATCCAAATTGTCTCGATAAGCGTAATTATGCGATCTTATTAGATGAGTTTACATTTTTAGATTATAAAAATAAATTTACTGCTTTTGTTAGAAATCAGAAATAGGGTTTTAATTTAAGTATTTGGTGAATGTAGTTTGCTATCAAGCCATAGTACAATTTGTTGGTATACTTCATCTTTAATTGATTCGTTGAGGAGTTCATGGCGCATCTTAGGATATAGGTGATATTTTACGTCATTGTTTCCATGTGTAGTAAGATCTTGTACAGTTTTAATTACCCCTTTTCCAAAATTACCGATCGGATCTTCTTCACCGCTTTCTAAAAGAAATGGAAGTGTGGTCGGAATATGATCTGTCCAGTTTGGACCGCTACCTCGATTGGCGACATATGCTGTTGCATAGAAGGCGTTATTTGAAAATGGGATACCACATAAGGTGTCAGCGATAAAATGATCACGGTTTTCTTTGGCTAAACTGAGCCAATTACTGTTTTTTTGATTAGGCTCATCTTTAAATTTTAGGTTATTGAATGCTCCGAATGAATAATTAATTAAAGTGGACTTTCGTTTAGGAAGTATTTTATTTAAAAGCCCTAAAAGTCTTTCGCCTATAATGGCAGCTTGATCCATCGTGCCTGTACCGATAAGCACTACACCGCAAAATAGATTTCCTATTTCTTGTACAATGCACCTTGTGATGAATGATCCCATCGAATGTCCGATAATAAAATGTGGTAGATGGGGATATTGATTTGCGAGCAGCTGCGCCATTTCAATACCGTCGTCTACGAGTCGGACACCGGGATTCTGACGTTGTATATAACCTAGGGCACCTTTATTTTTTACAGAGCGTCCGTGGCCTATATGATCGTATGTCATAACCAAGAAACCTTTTGCTGCCAGAAAGCGTGCGAAATCATCATATCTACCGCTATGCTCTTGCATACCATGTAAAATTAGTATTGTGGCTTTTGCTTCTTTTTCTTTTGGAAAATATAGGGTCTTGAAAATGTCATGTTTACTTCCGTTAAGATCTATAATCTCGTGGAAGCTGGATTCTGAGTGGATCATATTTTTAAATTCGTTCGGTTTATTCCTTAAATGAATCTTCTTTTTCAAATGCTCTATTTTTATTATTGTAAAATACAACATCAGTTAATACTGATCTAATATAAAGGTTATTTTTTATTAAAAATAGTGATTAGTGCTCATGGATATGCGATGAAGGATCCATGAGTCTTACATACAGATAGTTTGAGAACTAGGCAAGACTTGCTTTTAATCTTGCTAGCAAATCACTAGCTTTTGTATCGTCGATATTTATCTTTCTGATCGATGCTCGTTTTCCTTTATCTTTTTGATGAATAATTTTTATTAAATCTTGAGTATATTCATTTTTATATTTACTGATATCAAATGCTGTACTGTGTTGTTTGATGAGCTGAAGAGCCATATCCATTTCCTCTTTCTTAATTTTAACATTAGCTGGCAATTTCAATTCATCGATAGACCGAATCTCCTGTTCATAACGTATTTTATTGATCAGTAAGCTTCCTTTGTATGGTTTCACAATAGCCAAGTGTTCCACATTGCGCATGACGAATGAGCCAAGGCCAGCTGTTTTACTTTTTTCTAATGCTTTTTCGAGCAATTGATAGGCTTTTTCTCCACCTTTTTGGGGTTCTAAATAATAGGGTGTATCGAAATAAATACTGTCAATGTCATTTAGCTGTACGAATGCATGGAGGGCTATAATCTTACTTTTTTCTGGACTTGCTTCTTCAAAATCAGCATCTTCTAAGAGTACATAATGATCTTTAAGGAAATATCCTTTTACAATATTTTTCCAAATAACCTCTTTTCCTGTTTTTTCATTGACTCTTTTGAACTTAATGTTCGCTTGGTCTTTACGATCAAGCATATCAAAATCCAAATTACTACTGTCAGTTGCACTATACAATTTCACAGGTATATTGACAAGTCCAAATCCTATAGCTCCGGTCCATATTGCACGCATATGTGATGTACTTTGATGTTTAGGGATAAAAATGTGTTTTATAATTTTCTGACTCTACATAGAGCAGGTTTGTTTCAATTTTCTAAGAAGTGAATCGATGTATTCTGGAAATTGTGTCAGGGCCTCTCTTAAATGTCTTTCTCCTTCGATGTAGCCTTCTGTTCTTGCAATTTCCAATGCAGAATCATATACTTTATCGAGGTAGCCATCTGGCATTTGAGCAGAATCTAAATCAGTGTTGTTCATAGCTTTACATTTAAATGTTGTGAGTTTTATTGTTTAGTGATATCCTGTGATATTTAAAATATAAAACAGTTTATTTAATATAACATATTGATAAGCAAATAGTTTTAAAAATTACGAATTCATGTACGGATATATTTTTATTGGTACAAGGTGAATGTGCTGATACAGTGATGGATGCTCCCCCGATACGTTTTTTGTTTATACACAAACTATTGATATGTATTGGAAAACGGATATTTTAAATTTGTGTAGTGTATGATCATATTTATGATCAATATATTTTCTTAATGAGTGGGGTTAATGTGTTATGATAGGATATCTAACAGATAGTAGTAGTATTTGATGTGGTCATCTTATGTTTTTTGTAAAACCTGATTGAAAAGAGCGGATAACTAGTTAAATTTACACTGACCTTTTTTGACTATCAAGAAATATTGATTAATCTATATTTTTTATTTCATTCTTAAATAAAAAAGTAATAAATTTATATAACCAATAAAAACCATACTTGATGAGAGAGTTAATTAAAAATAATCTTGGTGTGAGATCTTTTTGTTGCTACATACTTGTCAGTGCTACTGCTGTTGCTATTGGTATATTTTTTATACAATGTTTTGATCAAATTGTTTCATACGAGTTTACTAAAATCCCATATTTTTTGTTAGACATGTTTATGATAACCTTTAAGGCTGCTATTTTAGTAGCATTGATCACATTATTTTGTTCCTATATCCTTAGATCAAATCAAAAAGAAAATGCAAAATCTGGTATTATAAAATGGCAACCATTCTTTTCAATACTGTTTGCATTTGTATTTTTGCTGTTTATACATTTTATGTTAAGTGCAGATACACCTCTAATTATCCATAGTTATGCAGTTGCTATTGGATTCTCAGTTGTGATTGTATGTGTATTATTGTTATATGGAAATAAGGCTTACTATGATAATTTTAAAAAAGTGTCATTTTATCTTGATAAAAATGAATCTTCTAAACTTATAAATGAAAGTTATTTAGGGAAAAATTTGATTTCTAATAATAATCAGCAAAATATCAGGCAAGCAGTAGATCCTAATGAAGAACTCATCAAGAGGGTAGAAGAACTAATGAAATTTACTGAAGAGCAGGAGGTTGAACCTATCGGAAATGTCAATTTAAATATTGTAATTTATGTTTATGGTGAAGGTTTTGACTATTGTTTACTTGATTCGGGATTGGATATACCTTTTTTGTTTGGTGATGAAAAACCTGAAGCTGTATTAGAAGAATGTCATTTTTTACATATTAACCTTGCTTTATACATTAGGGTTGATCAGGTATATATATTTGATTTTGATGAAAATTATGTGATACTGAATCCAGCTGTTGATCGCAATTTATCCAATATCAGAAGCAGGAGAGTGAAAGAAAAACTGAATAGTTATCGTGTTATTGGAAAGCCATCGGGTTATTTTCATATACATCCAGATCTGAGTATTGAACTTCGTGCTTTATTAGATAAGTATATGAATAAACGTTTTGAAAATTAATAGTTGTATTTCTTTACTACTTATATCTATCTTTTTGATTTGTGAATATGGATTTAATCAGTGTCAAAGTTGAAGTGTTGCATACAGGTTTATAGATTAAAATTACACGATTTTGCTGCGAAAAAAAATACTGCCAACCAGATGAGTCCTTTAATTAGGAAAAAAAGGAAAGCACCTATTCCTACATTTTTGATCCATTGTCTATTTTTATTTTGCATAGTTGATTTATTTGTTTAATGTAATTTTATTCAACCTCTGTTTTATTTTACTAATATAGATAGCTGTATGGTGAATTGAGCCAATAGGAATACTGATTTCTTTTTGATCTAATAATTCTAAGTTATTTAATTTTATCGGATCACCAAAATGCTTTTTTTCTTTACATATACAGTGCTATGTACTTTTCTTAAATACCAAAAATTAGTGGAGTCGAAAATCTTTAAGTGATCAAGATAAATAAGTGATAGTAAGTGGTGTTATAAGTAAACTTTATCTGGTGTAATTTATGTGCTTGATCTAATATGGACTGCTACTATTGGGTTGTTTTTGTATATAATTGTTCTGCTGAGTTATGTTTGAATACAGAAAGATCACCCTTTTATGTTTGAAAAATAATTATGATCAGCGGATTAAAAGGTGATCTAAGTATGTACATGATGATCTATGTATGGATAAATAATCAAGATCAATTTATTCAATTTCCTTTGCAATAAGTTTGTTGTATTAATTTTGTTATCAAAAAAATGGCAAATTTTGTTATTTTTATCATGCATTAATATGAATTGATGATGTATATCAAAATGGTTATGAACATACGTTTGAATTATTTGCCATATATCACTTGGTAACTATTGTTCTATTAAGAGGTGTAACTAAAATTAGTTTCAGAAAACGGATTGTTTAAAATATGCTGAAATTTTATAACAATGTGGTCATTGATGCGTTTTAAAGAAGAAATTGATTAGTCATATTTATATTCAATAGTTTATGTATAAACCCGTTCAAGTTAATCGGAAAGATATTTATTTTAGACCTGATACGAAACGTGTTCTCGCCCGTTTTTTTTCATTAGGTGATGAGCGGTCGGTAAAAGTTATCCATCGTGTATTGCAATTGTCCGATGAAAAACAAAAGGAAGTTTTTGGACAAGTATTGCGTAGTTATTCGCAAAGACATCGCAGTATTGTTAAAGTTTTTGAGCGGAATTTTGATCGCGTACGTCATTTATTAGAGCGATTAGATACGCCAACGGATAAAATATCAATGACCGCAAAATTATTAATCGGCTCATATTTTACGATGGAATATTCAATTGAATCGGCTGCACTATTTAATCCTTCTATTGTTGAGCATCCGGATCAGAGTGAGCTTTTTAAAGGTGAGAAACGAGTCATTATTAGTTTTAGAGCTACAGGTGAGGGTCATGTATCATCTATTGTTTTTCGATCTGGATATATAGATGTTGAAAATAACATTCATCTGGATGTGATGGGAACGCTATTGGATAAGCCTATTAATATCAAGAATCACCGGTACAATAAGAGTAGTTTTATATCAAAGCTTATGGAGTTACATCCTAATGGAGCGTTGGCTATGGAGAAGCTCACCCAAAATTTAACTGAAACTTTTACTTATGAAGAATTGAAACGTTATGTCGAGGAGATAAGAGCAGGAATTGAGTATACAGCAGATAATGATGGGATCTTGAAGCAGGCTATATGGTTGGCTTCATCACACTATGAGATGACATTCTCCTTGGATACGGCTATATCGGAAAGGGTTATCTTTCCAATTTCTGATACGGAGAAAAGGGGTATTGAAGACGCCCGCTTTGTTCGATTTATAACACCAAAAGGAGAAGTTATTTATTATGCTACCTATACTGCATATGATGGATTTAGTATTTTACCGAAATTATTGACGACAAAGGATTTTTATCATTTTACGGTGAAGCCTATTCACGGTGAAATTGCTAATAAAGGTGCGGCTATTTTCCCAAGAAAAATCAAGGGTAAATACGCGATGCTATGTCGTATAGATGGTGAAAATAATTATATCGCTTATTCCGATTATATCAATATATGGAATGAAGCAATTCATTTGGTTCAAGAGCCTTCGAGTCCATATGAATTTATACAGATAGGAAACTGTGGTTCCCCGATTGAAACCACAGCTGGATGGTTGATCATTACTCACGCAGTTGGTCCTATGCGTGAATATGTGATCGGTGCTTCTTTATTAGATTTAGAGAACCCACATATTGAAATAGGCCGCTTAAGTCTCCCAATTTTAACACCTAATGATATGGAGCGGGAGGGTTATGTGCCTAATGTAGTGTATTCTTGTGGTGCAATCGTTCATAATGATCAATTGATCATGCCCTACGCTATGTCTGATTATGCATCGACTTATGCAACGATCAATCTGAACGATTTAATTCAAGCTATTCTTCAACCTGAAGTTTAATCTTTAATTCTTTATAAATAGTTATATAGGATATAAAATAACATAATGTACTTTCAGCTCCTTGATTTCGATTAATACCATAGGTCTCTAGCCCATCGCAACAACCTTTCGTATGATGATCGTAAAGAGGGAGCTTAAGGTCATTTTCACCTAAGAACCATTCGAAAGAACGAATCATTTTTTCAAAATATTCGTCGTTTTTGGTGATTTCAAAAACCTCTCTGAATAGGAGTACAGTGGCTGTGACATCAATAGGTTGTTGACCAAATTTACTCATATTTTGATTTTGTTTAGCCCACTTTTGATTTCCGATGATGGATAAAAATCCGTTTTGCATAATGATATTTTCCAAAAAGTAAAAAGTCGTAAATCCGATTTCTTTCAGTTTATCATCGTTTAAAAATTTATTAGACATGAGTATAGCTAAAGGTATAATAGCATTGTCATAGGCAAGTACAGGTTCAAACCATTTCCAGTCTTCATCAGCGCTGGCTTCATATTCATGTACTAATTTGAACGCTAATTTACGAAGTAGCTCGGTGATCCGTTCATCATTGGGTTGTTGTTTTAGATATTCAGATATACCCATCATCGTATAGGCAATTGCACGAATTGATTTTAAATTTTCAAAATGCGGTACTGCTTTAAAAAAAATGAGTGAACCTAATTGATAAAAATCATTGTATGGTGCTGTATTGAAAAGATAACCTAATGCCCAAATAGCTCGACCAAAGGAGTCTTCCGATCCAGTCTCTTCTAAAAACTCATTTTGAAAATTCATGAAATTATGAAAGAGGCCATCTTCTCTTTGCGCATAATAAATATAACTTAGATAAGTCGAAATTCTTTTCTTTGTTGCTTTCTCTCCAAATGCATCATGTTGCATTAAACTTACGAGAAGTGCTCTAGCATTATCATCTAAACAATACCCTTCTCTGTAATTTGGAGTTGCAAAGGTAGCGTGTTGAATAATGCCGACATGGTTTGTCAATCGATCTAGATGATCCCATCTAAATTTTGGAAAACTTTCCAGGCGATCTATTTTTGTTTTGGTATCGGGACTCAAAGGTGCTAAAAATAGATTTTGGAATAATTTGGTATACGAATGCCCCAATTTATTCCAAGTCGTCTTTTCGCCATGATGGCGAGCTTTAATTCTAAGATCTTCAAGTTTTTTTGGATTGTCAAATAGATCAATGAGAATATTTTTTAATTCTTTATAATTTTTAAAATCAAATAAAATACCTCTTCCATCAGCCAATAAATCTTTAGCATGCCAGTAAGGTGTGGATAATACTGCAGCTCCAGCTCCCACCGCGAATGAAAGTGTACCACTTGTTATTTGGGCCTCATTAATATAAGGTGTGATGTAAATATCACAGGCTGTCAAGTAAGTTGTCAATGCCTCAGTACTAACAAAATCATTAACAAAAAGGACATGTTGCTCTAGCCCTTTTTCTTTTATGAGTTCGATGAGATATTCTCGATATTCTTCGCCAGATTCCAACAGGACATTAGGATGTGTTTTGCCTACTATAAGGTAGATCGTCTCAGGGTATTCTTGAACTACTTTAGGAAGTGCTTGGATAACGGTTTCAATTCCTTTATTACGGGCTATAAAGCCGAATGTTAGGATAATTTTTTTGTTAGCTAATTGAAGTTGCTCTTTTGCTATATCTTGTTTGTAATCGAAAGCTGGGACTCCATGGGGTATCAATCTAATTTTGTTTTCATGTACATGATAGATTTTCTGAAGTAAATCTATCGCATATGAACTCATCACGACAATGATAGATGCTCGTTTGGCAATTTCTATCAGAATTGCTCTTTCGTCGATATTTGGTTTTTCTAGTATGGTGTGTAAATTCACTAATAAGGGCATGTGAAGCTGATTTATTAATGAGAGAATATAAACGCCACTATTTCCTCCGAATATGCCATATTCATGCTCCAATACCACGCAGTCGTATTTGTTTTCATTTATGAAATGAGCAGCTTGAATATAATCTAATTGCTGATGAGTATTAATTTGGAATACGACTTCCTCTGGATAGGAGTATGGTTGATCGGAAAGTGCGATAACGTGCTGCGTGATCGCTGAATCTTGGTGGTCTATGGATTGTATTAAATCATTTGTAAAAGTTGCTATTCCACATTGTTTCGGCAAATAAGTACTAATGTAAGCTATTTTCATGTTTATTTTGTAAATTTTATTGTGAAATTAAATTGTCTTGTATCATGATCTTAAGGATACTATTTTCTGTGATAAGTTCTATGATCAATGGAAGCGTGTATTATACTAATGCTTATTTTTTTTAAATTTATTTTGAATAGTGAAAATTGTGACTAACAAAATGATGATTGTCTTTGATCCGATTAGTAAACAATTAGATAGGGTGAAAGTTTTTGAATTGGTTCAAGATACTGCTTTTAATTTAACATTAGCAATATCATTGTAAATCGTTAATTATAGTTTGTGAACTGAATTATTTTATATTACCTGAAAACAATTTCATCGTTTGTATGTTATTTAGATAGTACTTAATTTAAAAAAGGAGATTTTATTATGAGCGAATTAACATGGAAAGGTCGTTGGAACGAACTAAAAGGAAAAGTTAAACAGCAGTATGCGGATCTAACAGACGATGATTTATTGTATGCTGAAGGAAAAGAAGATGAGTTATTAGGTAAGCTTCAAAAGAAAACTGGTAAGACTAAGGAAGAAGTTGAAGATTGGTTGGACAAATTGAAATAGTAAAAAGAAAAATAATTTTTTGACATATAAAATAGGCTGTGTAGTATATATACAGCCTATTTTATGTGATCTATTTTTAATACAAAATCAGTGTTTTAACAACAAATTACATGTTTAACCATGAATAATCGCATGTAATTGAGCGTGTTAAATAAATTATCTACAAGATCTTTTAAAAAAATAGCTTAATATTCAATAAGTTACATTTGACTATTAAAATTTTCCCTCATTTGTGAAAAAAAACTTTTATCTTCGTATAGCCCATCCCAAAAGGGCATGTTTTTCATAGGTAGATGAAAAAGTCGAGTTTTCCTAACTCGACTTTTTTTTTGTTATACTCCTTACATGTTTTCTGATTCTGTTGCTGCGATGAGAGGTACAATTGTCATTGATTTTTTAGATGATGGTAATAAATGTTTTTTCAAAAATTGGCTATCGACATTTAAATTGCTAAAGCTGTATGAAATTTTTAATATTCGAAATTATTGAAAACAGAAAAGCCTCACTAGAAGTGAGGCTTTATTAAGCAATTAAGCAGTGCTCCCAACTGGGCTCGAACCAGTGACCAAAAGATTATGAGTCTTCTACTCTAACCAACTGAGCTATAGGAGCGGTTAATTTTTTTTTGTCAAAATGCAACGTTTAGCGCGTTTTGACGATGCAAATATTGATATTTGTATTGATATTTCAAAATAAAAAGATGAAAAAAATTAAAAATATTATCCTGGATTATGGTGATGTGATCTTTATGATCGATTTTTTGAAGATGGAAGCAGCCTTTAGTGAGTTGGGTATCAAAAATGTACGTGACTATTATGGACATCGTTCGCAAACAAAACTTTTTGATGAATTTGAACAGGGGAAAATTTCATCTCAGGACTTTAGAGAAGGGATTCGCACTATATCAGGTATTTTTTCATTGACAGATCATCAAATTGATTCAGCTTGGAATGCCATGTTGTTGGGTGTACCTGATGGAAATCATGATTTACTGTTAGCATTGAAAAATAAATATAGGTTATTTTTACTGAGTAATAATAATGAGATCCATTATAATTGGATTATGAACCATCTGAAAAGTAAGTTTGGTCTGGAGAATAATACCAAATTTTTTGAAAAGGATTATTATTCACACTTAATGGGTATGCGTAAGCCCAATGCCGATATTTTTGAATACGTATTATCGAAACACGAATTAAACCCAGATGAAACGGTATTTATTGATGATAGTCCACAACATTTAAAAACGGCTCAAGGATTGGGGATACAAACTTATTTGTTGACAAAACCAGATACTTTGCAAGCGCTAGTTTATAGAGAGGGATTATTAGAAAAATAGTAAAATATATATTTGAAATTACCAATCATAGTTGTACCTTTGCAACACTTTAAAATTAAAAGGCTACGAAAGGAGGTATATACAGAGCATGATTATCGTAAATGTAAAAGAAGGAGAATCTTTAGATAGAGCATTAAAACGTTTTAAAAAGAAATTCGAGAAAACTGGAGTTTTAAGAGAACTACGTTCACGCCAAGCTTACGAGAAGAGATCTGTAACTCGTCGTATTCAAGTTAAGAAAGCGATTTACAAACAAGGATTAAACCAAGAGGTTTCAATCTAAGGTTTCTTAGAAGATATAAAAAAGGGGAAAGTTTACTTTTCCCTTTTTTTATGCGCTTTATTTTGCTAAATTGGATACAAATAGAATGAAGTATGTATTTGAAGGAGTTTGAGCGATATTTGCAATTTGAAAGACGGTATTCAAAGCATACCTTAATTGCTTATATCCATGAGGTCAATTTATTTTTAACCTTTCTCGAAAATGAAGATTTGATTTTTGAGCAGGTTAATCATCGTGATATGCGCCACTACTTTTCATTGATGGCAGAAGCGAAAAAATCGGCTACTACTGTCAATCGAAGTATTTCTTCTTTACGTACTTACTACAAATTTTTACAGCGGGAGGGGATCGTGAAAGGCAGTCCTATACAGGTGAAAGCTTTAAAGACACCTAAAAAGCTTCCTGTCGTTGTTGAGAAAGATAAGTTACTGCTTTTATTAGATCAAATGGAAGTGAACGTTCATGATTTTGAAAGTAGGCGAGATAAATTGGTGGTTGAATTACTTTTTGGGACAGGTATTCGACTTACTGAATTATTACAAATTCAAGATCGAGATATCGACTATTATAATAAAAATATCCTTATATTCGGTAAAAGGAATAAAGAAAGGCTTGTCCCGATCAACGAAACGTTAATAAAGGAGTTACAACTTTATTTGCAAGCTAAAAGTTTGTATATTGAAAATAATAAATCAAGTTTCTTAATCGTTACTAAAGAGGGAAAACCAGCATACGAGAAATTGATCTATAGAATAGTGCATAAATATCTATCGATGGTTTCTTCACAAAAGAAGAGAAGTCCGCATATATTAAGGCATACTTTTGCAACTGCATTGTTGAACAATGGAGCTGATCTTAATGCAATAAAAGAGCTCCTCGGGCATGCTGGGCTTGCAGCAACGCAAGTATATACGCATAATTCTGTGGAGCGGTTAAAGTCTATTTATAAACAAGCTCATCCAAAAGCTTAAAAAAAGGAGGAAAAATGAACATTACTGTGCAATCAATTAAATTTAATGCTGATCAAAAGCTAATTGAGTTTATCCAAAGAAAAACAGGTAAATTGAATCAGTTTTTAGACTCAATCATTGGTGGAGAATGTTATTTGCGTTTAGAAAATGTAGATGATGAAGCTAATAAGGTATCGGAAATAAAAATAAATATACCCGGAAGTCAACTTTTTGCGAAAGGACAAGCTAAAAGTTTTGAAGAAGCAACTGATATTGCAGTAGAATCCTTAAGAAGACAAATTAATAAACATAAGACCAAAACAAAGACACAAGCAAGTAATCATAAAGAAATTTTGACTACTGAGGAAGAAGAGTATTAATGAAGTAAATATTAAAGAGAAAGGACTAATCGACGAGGTTAGTCCTTTTTGTGTTTAGATTGTTTTAAAAATTTGGTATGCTACTGCCTGCTCACAGTAATTGCTATTTATAATTATTAAAAATAATTCATCAGTTACTTGGATTGATTATAAATAATGGCTATTTTTGTCTCATCATAATAAATAAGGAAATGATCGATACAATCTGTCCATTAGCACATGTAGAAGAGGTTTTTAAAACTGAAACTGGAGCGATATATCAATGTAGTCGTAAAAATTGTTATTGGATGGAATTTGCTGGTTCGACTACTTCATTTTCTGTTTCTGATTTTTTAAAATTTAAAAAATTTATTGATCAAATTGATATTGAAAAAATGTTAATTGATACTGCAAGGTCTTCGGATTTTACTTTGGTGATGCCTTATCGTACAGAACGATGCTTTCTACTGGCTGTCCAAGATATTTTAAATTTAAGAGAACTGTTGGATGGTGCTAAGTTTATGATTGAATTAAATAGTGTCATTAAGGCTTGTTTACGAAGTTCCTTAGTCTCCGTATTGGCATAAAAACCTTACTTATAATTATACTGATTCTAAACTATTTAAGTTTTTTACCGCTAATTTAGACTTAATTTGTATTGTATATTTTTTATACAAAAATCAGTTTCCAGCCGTATATTTGTATTGTTCAAGTAGGTCAGGTATTATCAAACTTGATCTTTAATATTGGAATTAAAACTTACAGATATGAAAGATTTATTAAAACTAAAATCTTCTTTAACAGAGGAAATTGAAAATATATTAAATGCTCAAATTAAAGTTGAAGCACACTCTTCCTCCTTATATTTAGCAATGTCATCATGGTGTGACGACCAAGGTTTAGAAAATGCGGCTGAATTTTTTGCTAAGCAATCCAATGAGGAAAGAGAGCATATGTTGAAAATATTTAATTATATCAACAATAGAGGCGGACGTGCAATATCTCCTGAAGTGACAGGTATACCTTCTGATTTTGATTCTTTTCGAGGAATTTTTGAATCTGCATTAGAGCAAGAGATGTTTGTAACTGAGCAATTTAATAACATCGCTGATAGATGTATGAAAGCAAAGGATTATGTTACTTTCAACTTTTTACAGTGGTTCTTATCGGAACAAGTTGAAGAAGAGTTTGTTGCAAGAAGAATTTTAGAATTGTTTGATGTAATAGGTGAAGAGGGTACTGGTCGTTGGGAAATTGACAAACACTTACTCAAGGTTACTTTTTCAGGTGAATAATTAATATATTCTAGTAAAAATAAAAAAAGGTGGTTTATTTATAATAAACCACCTTTTTTTATACAATAATTCAATATTGCTCGTTATGGTTGTGCGAAATATTGTGTATATTAACATACTAATAGAATAAGTTGTTTTGATGTCGGATAAATTCGAAATATCAGGTAGTAATCATAAGATCATTTTATTTATCATTCTTTTTTTTGTTGTAAATAGGGTTGAGGCTCAAATGCAAAAAAAGGAAGTGTATGGCTTTGTTGTGGACAGTGAGGGTCAGCCGCTTGCAGGTGTAAATGTTCGATTGACAACTTCGCTGGATACTATTGTGGCAATCACTTCTAAAACAGGATTCTATAAGTTTTTCCAAGTGAAGGGTAGTAATATCCGGTTGAACTATAGTTCACTTGGACTGCAGATCGTAGATCGATCTTATCCTCAATACAATACGACTGATCGGGTAGTCGCGGAGACGATCATACTAAAACCTCAAACCTCTGTTTTAAAAGAGATTGTTATTAAGAAATATAAGCCTATCACCTTTAAAGAGGATACTGTACAATTTAATATGGCAGCATTCCAATTTGATCGGCGAACGTTATTAGAAGATGCGTTAAAGCAAATTCCAAATTTTCAAGTTTCAAGAGATGGTTCTGTATATGCTTTTGGAAAACCGATTACTTCTGTACAAGTAGATGGTAAGAAGTTTTTTGGTGGTGATGTACTGACTGCTACCCGAAATCTTCCTGCAGATTTTATCAAAAATATTCAAGTAATTGACTTTTATGGAGATGAGGCTAATGCAAAAGGAACAAAAAGCGCAAATTCAGAGAAGATTTTAAATATTATTTTAAAAGACGATAAAAAGAAAATCACTTTTGGGCAGGTAACAGGAGGATTGGGCAACCAGGAACGCTATCTTGCTAGTGCGGGTATTAATAAATTTAATGATGGACAAGAATTATCTTTTGTCGGTTCTATTAATAATACTAATACTAATTTATTTTCTTTTGGATCTCCAAATGGTGGTGGTTCTCGTGATCGGGTTATGGGTGAATTGGCCGACTTTGCAGATCCTACCGATGGATTTAATAATGTTGGATCTTTGGGAACTAGTTTTTCAAGTAATCTAAGTGATAAAATTTCGGCTTTTGGACGTTATAGCTTTACAAATACGAAAAATACTACCAAAGGAAATTCCTATCTACAATCGGTTTATGGTTATAATACCATCAGTAATCTGGAAGATTACGTCACTAAGACTGTCGACAATACTCACCATATGAACTGGGGGTTTGATATTAAACTATCTGAATCGGATATGTTAAAAATATCCCCAACATTTTCTTGGAATAAATCGAAAGGTGATGAAATCCGTGATCGCCATATTAAAAATAGATTGATTACGAACAAAGGTGAATATGCCTCTGAAAATAATAGTACAAGTCCTAATGCAGAAATAGATATCTTGTATGCTAAAGTCTTTAAGAAACCAGGTAGAAAGGTAGTATATAACTTGCATCTGGGTTATAATTCTCTTGAAAAAAATGAAAACATCGTTGATAAAAATACAATTATAGATAGTACATTTAATGAGATAAATACGAAGAATACTTTTTTAAATCAATTTGTTAAGAGTAATAATCAAAATCAAGATATAAAAAGTTCACTATCGATCATAGAACCTGTGGATAAAGGGGGAGTATTGGAATTAAATTATGATTTTAATTATACCGCAATTGATGCAAGGCGTTTGGTTCATGAACGGAGTAATGAACAAAATGAATTATTTCGTATTGATTCGCTTAGTTTAAGCTATGATTATGCATTTTCATCCAATAGGGTTGGAATGAAATATCAACAAGATATTTTCTCTAAATTTAAATATAATATTGGATTTGCTGTGCAACCTACTGAGCTGA
This sequence comes from Sphingobacterium sp. PCS056, assembly GCF_023273895.1. NCBI lineage: Bacteria > Pseudomonadati > Bacteroidota > Sphingobacteriia > Sphingobacteriales > Sphingobacteriaceae > Sphingobacterium > Sphingobacterium sp. PCS056. The sequence continues at coordinate 3,304,820 of NZ_CP096883.1, forward strand.
CAGGATATTCACGTGATAAATCAATTAAAACATCATATAGTAATGTAAACTTAATACCTGCAGCAGGCATCAAGTGGAAATTCAATGAAAATACTGACCTATCTATTGATTATTTGGGAAAAAACAATCAACCCAATTTCTATCAGATCCAACCGATAGTAGATAATACAAATTCTCAAAATATCATTGAAGGAAATCCCGATTTAAGAGCTGAATTTGCCAATCGTATTTTAGCAAAATATCGTAAATCGATTGTTACCAAGGGACAGTATTTTGAGGGTAGTCTTGCATATAATTTTGTATCTGATAAAATTGTTTCTAACCGGACTACCGTTCTGAATTCTACAGTACAAAAGACTACTTTTTTAAATACTTCTGGTTATTACGATGTGAAGGCCTACTATCTATTTACTGCGGCTCTGTTTAATGATAATATACAAATGAGTCTGAATGGTAATGCAGATTATTATAATAATGTGACTTATATCAATGATAGGCGCAATGATGGCGGGCATTTCTTATATTCGCAATCCCTTCAATTCCGCTATATGTTTAATGATTTATTTGAAGCAGAACTCAATGGTAATTACTCTTTAAATAAGGCTTCATATAAACTGCCTTTTAATGATCAAATCATAGCACATACTGGTGTTCTAGGTTTAGGTTCTAAGTGCTATGTAAGTGAACATAGTTCTTTTGGTGTAGAAGTATCTCAAAGATTAAATGCAGGATATTCATCTTCGTCTTGGACAAATATTAATCCGACAATTATTAATGCTTACTTTGAGTATACGTTTATGCGCAACAATTTAGCTATGCTTCGAATTCAGGGTTTTGATTTACTAAATCAAAATTCAGGAATTACGAGAGATGTAATAGGGAATGATATTTTGGATGTCCAAAATGAAAGATTGTCACGTTATTTTATGGTTTCTCTAAATTTCCGTTTACAAAAATACCCTAAAAAATCATAATGAAAGCAGTTGTTATAACAAAATTTGGTGGACCTGAGGTTTTAGAGGTGCAAGAGGTCGATAAGCCAACGTGTACTGGGTACGAGGTTTTAATCGAAGTGAAGGCGGCGGGAATGAATCGGCCAGACGTTTTTCAAAGGAAGGGAAATTATAGAGCTCCTGATGGTGCTCCTGCTGATATTCCAGGCTTAGAAGTAGCTGGAGAAATTGTGGGAATAGGAGATTTGGTACGTGAATGGAAGATTGGAGATCAGGTTTGTGCGCTTTTATCTGGAGGTGGCTATGCTGAATATGTCTCTGTTGATCAGGGGCAATGTCTACCTATACCTAAAGGGTTTAGTTATGCGGAGGCAGCTGCTTTGCCCGAAACCTTATTTACAGTTTACCACAATGTATTTAAGAGAGGCACTTTGAAATCTGGTGATAATTTTTTAGTGCATGGAGGAAGCGGTGGTATTGGATCTATGGCAATACAGTTGGCAAAATTGTCTGGAGCAAAAGTATTTGTTACGGTAGGATCAGATGCTAAAGCATCATATTGTAAACGAATAGGTGCAGATGTTGCGATTAACTATAAAAAAGAAGATTTTGAGGAAATCATTGGTAAGAATCAAATTGATGTTGTGCTAGATAGTATCGGCGGTGATTACTTTGCTAAAAATATAGAAATATTGAAGGAGGATGGTCACTTAATTTATATCAATGCGATGCAAGGTGCAAAAGTAGAATTGAATCTTTTTAAATTGATGCAAAAACGTATTTATATATCTGGCAGTCTCTTAAGAAGTAGAAGTATTGCCTTTAAGAAGGAGGTGCGTAATGAAATTATTGATCATGTTTTTCCATTGTTACAACTAGGGTTATTTAAAACCAATATATACAGAGTATTTGAACTTGAAAATGCACAAACAGCTCACACGATATTGGATTCTGGAGATTTTACGGGGAAGTTAGTTTTTGTTTTTTAATAGTTTCTCGAAATCTCTCTTTGATATTGCAAAGGGGTAAAGCCAGTTGCATCTTTAAAGTACTTGTGGAAACTCACAAAGTTCTGAAATCCGCTTTCAAAGCAAATCTGTTTGACATTCAGTGTCCGCTCGGCCAATAATCGGCAAGCATATCCAATACGCATCTCAATAAGATACTGAAATAGGGTCTTTCCAGATTTGGCTTTAAAATAACGACAAAAAGAATTGGTTGTCATACCGGTCATGGAAGCAATATCTTCAAGTCGAATGTGTGTTCTATAGTGTTGCGTAATGTATTCCATAATTACGTTCATTCTTCCAAAATCAAGATCTTGTCTATCAATAGGGTAGTTTTCACTGGATAATAAATGATATTCTTCTGACTCTGATATTAAAGTTAAAACTTCTATTAATGCTATTATTTTAGTTGAATTTTGACTTTTTAAAAGTTTTTCTATAAGTGATTGTGATGATTTTAATATTGATCTATTTAATTGAATTCCTCTTTTGGATTTTTTGAATAAGTTCTTAATTTTATGATTTTCAGGTAGGTTAAAAAATTGCTCGCCTAAGAAATTTTCTTTAAAATGTGCTACTCTAATATCTGCTGGTTCGGGATTTGGACCATCCAAATAATGACTATCAAATAGCCAATAATGTGGTAAATTGGGACCAACCAAAACAATATCTCCACTTGAAAAATTGTTAACACTGTCACCAATAAATTGTGTACCAGCTCCTTTCTCAAAATGTATTAATTCCAATTCTTCATGATAGTGCCACAGATTATGATTCTGTGGTACGATATCATTTCTTACGCTGAAAGATTGTACATTGCTGTTATTGACTTTTAATAGCTGAGGCTTCATTTATTAATAAATATATGCACATTTTTTTGATTTATCGGCATGATGAATGATAATATAGTTTATTAATTGGGTAAAATACTTAAATTTTGTTCCATTATTTATTCTTTATTTTACATAAACCAATGATAAATTATATTCTATATGTCGATCAGTAAAAGTAATAAACTAGCAATTGTTCTTGTAACGTCCTTATTCTTTTTTTGGGGATTTGTTCATAATCTAGACCCTATTTTAATTCCACATCTGCGCAATGCTTTTAGTTTAACGCATTTACAGGCTTCTTTAGTAGATTCGGCAGTTTTTATTGCATATTTTTTACTGGCTATCCCTGCTGGTATAATCATGAAGAAATATGGTTATAAATCAGGGATTTTAATCGGCTTGATACTTTTTGCCGTAGGTTGTTTTCTTTTTATACCAGCGGCTAATCAGATTAGTTATGTTTTCTTTTTAGGGGCATTATTTATAGTTGCTTGTGGCTTAACAATCTTAGAAACTGCCGCAAATCCATATGTAACAGTATTAGGGGATCCTAGTAAGGCTACTCAACGTTTAAATTTTGCTCAATCTTTTAACGGTTTGGCGGCATTTATTGCTCCAATTCTTGGTGGTAAATTTATTTTAGCAGAACAACCTAAATCCGATACGGAGATAGCTGCTATGACTGAACAGGTTAAAATTGCTTATATTCAAGCAGAGACTGCAACAGTTAAAGGGCCTTATTTGATTTTAGGTTTAATTATATTGATTGTAGCGGCTATTCTTTTTTTTACAAAACTTCCTGATATAAAAGATGACGAAGGAGAGCAAAAGTCAGGTTTTTTTCATGCGTTCAGACATCTGAATGTAAGATGGGCTGTGATTGGTCAATTTTTTTATGTTGGTGCTCAAGTTTGTGTATTAAGTTTTATGGTATTATATGCCACAGATGTGGCCGGCATATCTCCATTAAATGCTTCAAAATATGCGAGTTTTGCTGGTTTGGCATTTATGTTAGGTCGATTTGTCGGTACATTTTTTATGAAATATATTAAGCCATTGACATTATTGATGATATACTCTGTAATTTGTATTTTATTGTCATTCATTGTGATATATGGTTCAGGTGAAGTGACAGTGTATGCTTTAATTGCGGTTGCTTTTTTTATGTCAATTATGTTTCCAACTATATTTGCAGTAGGTGTTGAAGGTATTGGAGCAGATACAAAGTCTGCGTCGAGTCTAATCATTATGTCAATTGTAGGCGGAGCAGCGCTACCTCCAATATTGGGGTTAATTTCAGATAAAACCGGAGATCTTCAGCTTGGATACTGGGTGCCTTTAATCTGTTTTGTCGTGGTATTGTTATTTGCATTAGCAAATAGAAAATCAAATAATCAAATTGTAAATTCTACTCATGAATAATATTAGTAATATCAAACAGTATACGTTTGCTTTGGATTTAGTCAATGATCCAAAGCTTATAATGGAATATGAAAACTATCACCGTGCCGTATGGCCGGAAATTGAACGATCGATATTAGAGGCTGGAGTCACAAAAATGCAAATCTTTAGATTTGAGAATCGATTATTTATGATTATGGAGGTAGATGACTCTTTTTCTTTTGAGAAAAAAGCACATATGGATACGAATAATCCCAAGGTGCAGGAATGGGAGCAATTAATGTGGAAATATCAAAGTGCTATTCCAGGTGGAAAAGAAAATGAAAAATGGGTATTAATGAATAAAATATTCGAATTGAAAAAATAAGATGATACAGGATAAGAAAACGTATTTGCAGATTCATCCAAGTGATAATGTGTTGGTGGCTTTACAAGATTTGCCTCAAGGCACAGTGATTGAATGGGATAATAAAAGTTTCGCATTATTGGAGCATGTTGCTGCTAAACATAAATTTACCATTCATCCATTGATTAAGGATGATGATATCTATATGTATGGGGTATTGGTAGGAAAGGTAAATTGTGATTTAAAAACAGGATCATTAATATCAACGTTGAATTTAAGACATGCTGCAGATGATTTTAAATTAAGTAAAAGAAACACTTCTTGGAATAAACCAGATGTTAGTGTTTTTAAAGATCGGACTTTCAATGGTTTTCATCGTTCTAATGGAACTGTTGGTACTGCTAATTATTGGGTAGTGATTCCGTTGGTTTTTTGTGAAAATAGAAATGTTTTGACTTTAAAAAGCGCTTTTGAAGAAAAGCTCGGATATAAAATTAAAGCTAATGATTATAGTGCGGAGGTAGACGAGTTGATACGCTTGTATCAGTCGGGTGCTGATGTATCGCAAATTATCGCTCAAGATTTGAGCGCTTCGGTTGATCAAACTAGCGATCAACGACTATTTGCAAATGTAGATGGTATTAAATTTTTAAATCATGAAATGGGATGTGGTGGTACAAGAATGGATTCAGATGCACTATGTGGACTGCTAGCGGGTTATGTGACACATCCAAATGTAGCTGGAGCTACTATTCTGAGCTTAGGCTGTCAACATGCTCAAGCTTCGATTTTGCAAGCTGAAATCGCAAAAAGGGATCCACAGTTTGACAAGCCTTTGTATATTTTTGAACAACAAAAAGAAGGTACTGAAAAGGAGTTAATGCAAAAAGCTGTTAAATCAACTTTTGCAGGCATGATGGAAGCGAATAAAAATTCGCGTAAGCCTGCTTCTTTGGATAAATTATGTATTGGATTAGAGTGTGGAGGATCAGATGGTTTTTCTGGTATATCTGCTAATCCAGCTTTAGGTTATCTTTCTGATATGTTGGTGACATTGGGCGGGTCTGTTATTTTAGCGGAATTCCCTGAGCTCTGTGGTGTAGAGCAAGAGCTTAGTGATCGTTGTATAGATGAAGCTACTGCGGACAAATTTATGCAGTTGATGCGCGTATATAATGCAAAAGCAGAAGCAGATGGATCTGGTTTTTATATGAATCCTTCTCCCGGAAATATACGAGATGGACTTATTACCGATGCTATAAAATCTGCTGGGGCAGCAAAGAAAGGTGGAACATCTCCTGTAACAGCAGTAATTGATTATCCCGAATTGGCCAATAAACCAGGTTTAAATCTTTTATGCACTCCGGGCAATGATGTTGAGAGTACTACGGCAGAAGTCGCTGCCGGCGCTAATATTGTTTTGTTTACGACAGGATTGGGTACCCCAACCGGAAACCCCATTGCTCCAGTGGTAAAATTATCCACAAATACTAAAACATTTGAGAAAATGTCTGACATCATAGATCTGAATTGCGGAACAATTATAGAAGGAGAAGAGTCCATTGAAGAGGCTGCTCATCGTATTTTAAATTATGTGATTCAAGTAGCGAGTGGTGAGGTAGTTCCTAAAGCAGTTCTCCTTGGTCAGGATGATTTTATTCCTTGGAGGAGGGGGGTGTCTTTATAGAATAGGATGAGCGGTCAGATTGCCTTATATTTAAAATGCAATTTGAAATTTAAAAAAATACCATTTGAAAAGTTATATTTTCGAGCAGCAATTTTTTCCTGATTGAAAATTATTATGATAAACACAACAATATGTCAAAATTAAAAAATAAGGTCGCTATAATAACTGGTGGTGGAAGTGGAATTGGACGTGCCATAAGTTTGCTCTTTGCTGCAGAAGGTGCTACCGTTCATATCTTGGATCTAAATGTGGAAGGAGCACAAGAAGTTGTTACTGAAATATTATCTGGTGGAGGACAAGGATTTGTCCATAGTTGTAATGTAAGTATTCAAGAAGACGTTTTAGCCATAGTAGATAGCATAGGTAAAATTGATATCTTAGTCAATAACGCAGGCATAGCACATGTAGGAAAATTAGAAAATTGTACAACAGCAGATTTTGAACGTATCTTCAACGTAAATGTAAAAGGTGCTTACAACGCTTTATTTTCCGTAATCCCAAAAATGAAAGCAAATGGAGGTGGAGCTATTTTGAATTTAGCATCGATTGCTGCTTGGGTAGGTATTAGCGATCGTTTTGCTTATTCAATGAGCAAGGGTGCCATTTTTGCCATGTCACTTTCTGTTGCACGTGATTATATGGCTGATGGAATTCGTTGCAATAGTATTTCTCCTGCCCGTGTGCATACACCATTTGTAGATGGGTTCATTAGTAAAAATTATCCAGGGCAGGAAGCTGAAATTTTTGAAAAATTATCAAAGAGCCAACCGATAGGCCGGATGGCACAACCAGAAGAAATTGCAAAGTTGGCTTTGTTTTTATGTAGCGATGATGCCGGCTTTATCACTGGAAATGATTATCCCATTGATGGTGGTTTTATTAAATTGAATAATTAAGATTAAAATAATGGAGAGGCTTTTGAAGTCAGAGTTTATAATAAAAGTTTAAAGATATGAAATTAATACGTTTTGGAGAGCAAGGGAAAGAGAAGATAGGTGTGCAAATCGATGGTGTAAATTACGATACCTCAGCTTTTGGTGGTGATTATAACGAGTCATTTTTTGAAAATGACGGTTTAGCTGCTTTAGAGGAATTTGTTAAAGCAAATTCAGGTAAATTAATTCCTGTAGCTGATACAGAAAGAATTGGAGCTCCCTTTGCAAGACCTTCAAAAATCGTTTGTATTGGATTAAATTATAAAGATCATGCAGAAGAGACTGGTGCAGCAATACCTGCAGAACCTATCATCTTTATGAAATCGACTACTTCTTTATCAGGTCCTTACGATCAGGTGATGATACCACGGGGTTCTGTAAAAACTGATTGGGAAGTAGAGTTTGGTATTGTGATAGGTAAAAAAGCTTCGTATGTAGATGAATCTGATGGTCTAGATTATATAGCAGGTTATGTGCTTCACAACGATGTTTCGGAACGTGAATATCAATTAGAGCGCGGTGGGACATGGGACAAAGGAAAAGGTTGTGATACATTTGCACCTATGGGACCATATTTGGCTACTAAAGATGAAATTAAGGATATTAATAATGTCAATATCTGGTTGAAAGTTAACGGTCAGATGTATCAAAATGGCAGTACAAAAAATTTAATTTTTTCTGTTCCATTTATTGTGAGTTATGTATCTCAATTTATGACATTATTACCAGGAGACGTAATTTCTACAGGAACACCAGCAGGTGTTGGTCTAGGCTTTAATCCTCCTATATATCTAAAGGCTGGTGACATCATTGAATTGGGGGCTGATGGGTTAGGGGAATCGCGCCAAGAAGTCATCGCTTATTCTCGTCATTAATCTCATTTTTATGCGTATAGATGCTCATCAACATTTTTGGCAATATGACCCCAGTCGTCATAGTTGGATTACGAATAAAATGCAGGTTTTAAAAAAGGATTTTCTTCCATTAGATCTAAAATTTATTTTAGAAAAAAATGAATTTGACGGTTGTATTGCTGTACAAGCAGATCAATCCGATCAAGAAACTAAGTTTTTAGTACAACAAGCAAAACAATATCCATTTATTAAAGGTGTGATTGGTTGGGTGGACTTACGTGCGGGTAATATTGATGAGCGATTGCATCAATATAAAGATGAATCACTTATTAAGGGTTTTAGACACGTTGTGGAAGGAGAAGAGGATCCCGACTTTCTAATACGGGATCATTTTCTTAAAGGCATTGAATTTTTATCAAAGTATGGTTATACTTATGATCTATTAATCAGACCTCGTCATTATGATGCTGCTTTAAGATGTGTTCAAAGTAATCCAGATCAAGTATTTATTTTGGATCATATCGCTAAACCTCCAATAAAATCACGCGAATTTGAAGAGTGGGCATTATTCATTGAAGAGTTAGCTGCTTTTTCAAATGTGAGTTGTAAAGTTTCAGGTTTGGCGACTGAGGCCGATTGGTCAAGTTGGCGTTTGGATGACTTTAGCCAATATTTAGGTCATGTATTTGATACTTTTGGTAAGCATCGTATTATGTTTGGTTCAGATTGGCCGGTATGCTTATTAGCTGCTTCTTATGAAGAAAGTGTTGCCATTGTGGAATCTAAATTAGAAGCATTTACTACAGTTGAAAAAGAAGCGTTTTGGGGAATGAACGCATTTACAATTTATAATTTATAATATGAATCTAAATCTAAAAGATAAAGTTATCATAGTTACAGGAGGAGCAAAGGGGATTGGTAAGGCAATTGTTTTGGGTCTAGCTCAAGAAGGTGCTATCCCTGTGATTGTTGGCCGTCGACAAGTGGACAATAATCTGGTTAAACAAGAAGTAGAGGCTCTTGGTCAGCAGGCATATGCGGTGCAAGCTGAACTCTCTGATCCAAAAGATTGTGAAATTGCAGTTGCAGAAACACTTAATCGTTTTGGCCGCATTGATGGTTTGGTCAATAATGCAGGTGTGAATGATGGGGTAGGTTTGGCATCTGGAAATTACGAGAAATTTGTTTCCTCTTTACATAAAAATCTTATTCATTATTATTTAATGGCTCATCATGCTTTGGATGCTTTGATCGTATCTAAAGGAAGTATTGTCAATATTACTTCAAAGACTGCTGAGACAGGTCAAGGAAATACATCTGCATATGCCGCTTCTAATGGAGGTCGGAATGCATTAACGCGAGAATGGGCAGTCGAACTGCTTCCATATCAAATTCGTGTCAATGCCGTAGTGGTTGCAGAATGTGCTACACCACAATATGATACATGGATACAAACGTTAGACAATCCTGTAGAGACTTTAAAGAAAATTACTGATCGTATACCTTTGGAGCACAGAATGACTACCGCAGAAGAAATTGCGCATACTGCATTATTTCTTTTGTCTGATAAATCAAGTCATACGACAGGGCAATTGATACATGTAGATGGTGGTTATGTCCATCTTGATCGATCAATTATAGCCGAAAAATAAGAAAATAATAACAAAGGGCTTTTAATAATTATTAAAAGCCCTTTTCTATTGTGTTATTCAGGATTAACCTAATTTACCTACTTCTTGAACCAAGTCAACAATTTTGTTTGAATAACCCCACTCATTGTCATACCAAGATACAACTTTCACAAAGTGATCATTCAATGAAATTCCAGCTTTAGCATCAAAGATAGATGTACGTGCATCACCTAAGAAGTCAGATGAAACAACTTCATCTTCAGTATAACCTAAGATACCTTTTAATTCACCTTCTGAAGCTTCTTTCATAGCAGCTTTAATATCTTCATAAGAGGCAGCTTTTTCTAAACGTACTGTTAAATCAACAACAGAAACGTCTGCAGTAGGAACACGTAAAGACATACCTGTTAATTTACCTTTTAATTCAGGTAAAACCAAACCTACTGCTTTAGCAGCACCTGTAGATGAAGGGATGATGTTTTGGTAAGCACCACGTCCACCTCTCCAGTCTTTTGCTGATGGACCGTCAACTGTTTTTTGAGTTGCAGTTACAGCATGTACAGTTGTCATTAGACCTTCTACAATTCCAAATTTGTCATTTAACACTTTAGCAACTGGTGCTAAACAGTTTGTAGTACAAGAAGCATTAGAAACGATGTGTTGGTCTGCTTTTAATTCTTTATGGTTAACGCCCATTACAAAAGTAGGTGTATCATCTTTTGCAGGAGCTGACATAACTACTTTTTTAGCACCAGCATCAATGTGTTTTTGAGCTAATTCTTGTGTTAAGAAGAAACCAGTTGATTCGATAATAACTTCTGCACCAACTTCATTCCACTTTAAGTTTGCTGGATCTTTTTCTGCAGTAACACGAATTGTTTTTCCGTTAACAACTAAGTTTCCGTTAACAACTTCTACAGTACCATCAAATTTACCATGTGTTGAATCGTATTTCAACATATACGCCATATAATCTGGCTCGACTAAGTCATTGATACCAACAACTTCAACATCTGGACGATTTACCGCAGCTCTGAATGCTAAACGACCAATACGGCCAAATCCGTTAATTCCAATTTTCATATTATTAATTTTTATTGATATAATACTTGATAAGATTATGAATAGGTTCTTTAATAATTGTTCCTATTGATATATTAAATTCTTCTGTTGCAACCTCTTTTAAAAGGTCTTCAAAATTTGCAGCTACAGAGCCTGTAAAATTGATGTCATTATCAGGATGTTCTTTATATAGCGGCTTGATGAAAGTTTTCAGAAATAAGCGAAATCCATTTTTCACAATCTGAATGATGAAAGGATGATTTTTATTTTCTAAAACAAAGTCGGAGAATGAATTAAGAAAAATAGTCGGTTGTGGAGAATTGTACACCTTCTCTAAAATTATTTTTCTATCAATGGCAAATTTATTCAACAGTTTGTCTTGTAAATCCTGAGGAAGGGTATCTGTTAAATAGTGTTTAAGTAATAACCTGGAAGTCCAATTTGTCGATCCTTCATCAGCTAAAATATAACCCAGACCGTAGTTATTAGGGATTACTTTTTTTCCCGTGTAGAAAGCAGCATTTGAACCACTTCCAATAATGCCAATGATTCCTTTTTCATCACCAAAAGTTGAAATTGCCGATGCGATCACATCATGTTCAACTTTTACTTTAGCATTGATAAAGAATTTTTCGAATACAGCCTTGATTTTATTTTTACGTTCAGGAGAAGATGACCCTGCGCCAAAAAAATAGATACGTTTAATTTTTTCAGCATTATTAATCAGATTGGTATTCTTATTTAGAAGCTGTGCAATATATCTTTCATCCTGTAAATAGGGGTTAATACCACTAGTCCGAAAACCAGTGATCACCCGACCTTTGTCGGCTAACCTCCAATCTGCAAATTTTGAACCACTGTAGACTACTGCAATCATCTGAATTCGTTTCTTTAGTCTAGATAGCCAATACTTGAACAAGTTCTAGCATATCAGCACTTAATTTGTATTCTTTATTATTAATAGCTTCTTCTAAAGGTGTGGTAACGATTTCGTTTCCCCTGACACCAACTGTAATGCGATTGTTTCCTTTCAATAACTCTTTTACAGCAGCAAAACCTAAACGGCTAGCCAATACCCGATCAAAACTTGAAGGAGAACCACCGCGTTGCAAGTGCCCTAAGATACTAACTTTTGTGTCATAATAATCAAATTTTTCTTTGACTTTTTTCGCAACGTTGTATGCACCACCATTATGATCACCTTCTGCAACAATCACAATGGAGGAAGATTTTTTGCCGCGTCCATCAGCAGCAGATAAATGATCAATTAATTCATCAATGGCAGTTTCTTTTTCAGGTAGTAAGATTGCTTCTGCACCACCTGCTATGCCAGCATTCAAAGCTATACAACCTGAATCGCGCCCCATTACTTCGATGAAGAATAACCTTTCATGAGAAGCAGCTGTATCTCTAATCTTATCGATCGCTTCAATTACTGTGTTGGTAGCCGTATCATAGCCTAGTGTAAAATCAGACCCATATAGATCATTATCGATCGTTCCCGGTATACCAATCACGGGGATATCATATTCTTTTGAGAAATATTCAGCACCTGTAAAAGTACCATCGCCACCAATAGCTACTAGAGCATCAATACCTGCAGCTTTGATATTTTCATATGCTTTTGCTCTTCCTTCTTTGGTTTTGAATTCTAGACATCTTGCTGTTTTCAAGATCGTGCCTCCTAATTGAATGATATTACTTACGGAGCGGGATGTCATTTCTGTAAAATTACTGTCTAACATACCTTGATATCCTTGGTATATTCCAGTAACACTTAATTTTTCGTATAATGCTGTGCGGACTACTGCTCGAATGCAAGCATTCATGCCTGGAGCGTCTCCGCCTGATGTAAAAACTCCGATTCTTTTAATATTCACCACTGTCAAAAATTTTAGGTTTTACGAATATAGTGTATTTTTTACACTATTGAAATTATTTTTTATTTTTTTGTTTTGATAAAATTGAGGTAATATTATTAACTTTATGGCATAAGCTACATATTCAACTCATTGGTTTAAGTAAATATAATAAATTAGAAAAGTTTTGTATACTACATTTACAGTCGATTGTGTCATTTTTGGTTTTTATGAAGGGGAACTTCATGTTTTACTAACAGAGAGAAATGAATATCCTTTTAAGGATTGGTGGGCGCTTCCTGGATTTTTTGTTAATAATGATGAGGAAATGGAAGATGCCGTGAAGCGAATACTGTATGAAAACACCGGCCTTAAGGATGTGTTTTTGGATCAATTATATGCCTTCGCAGGTCTAAAAAGACACCCGCAAGGAAGGATATTAACCGTAGCTTACTATGCTCTCCTCCAACTTGATAAGACAAAAATTAAGTTAAAGCCCGTGACCTCGTATATGAGACAGGCAAAGTGGTTTCCATTAAACAAAGTGCCTGATCTTGCATTTGATCATAGCACTATTTTAAAGCAAAGTGTTGAAAAGTTACGTCGGCGAATCGCGAATACACCTATTGCTTTTGAACTTTTGCCAGATAAATTTACCCTAACTCAGTTACAATTAGTCTATGAAAGTATTTTAGGGAGGGAATTGGATAAAAGAAATTTTAGAAAAAAGATGATTAATTATGGTTTTCTAAAGGAATTAGATGAAGTCCAAAAAGGAGTTGCTTATCGTGCTGCTAGACTTTATAAATTAGATAAACGTAAATTTTTAAAGCAATTCCAAAATAGTATTACATTCTAATTTGGAAAATTTAAATAACGGAAAGTGTATGTCATAAGGTGTACACTTTTTTTATTTTATAAAATTGACGATGTACTGACAAATTAATTGCAAAAAATTTCACCTTTTTGTATATTTGACCAAATTTTATATAAAGTCAAAAGTTTAGAATCGAATATGTCGTCAAACACTGATAATAAAAAAGACCTGATTATTGCCGCGGCTATACGAAGATTTGCGCACTATGGTTTTTCAAAAACCACTATGAATGAGATAGCAGAGGATGTCAAGATTACAAAAGCAAATCTTTATTATTATTACCCCGAAAAAACGGCTTTGATTCATGATGTTATACTAGCTGTTACAGATGATTTCAGAAAATTGGAGCAAGAATTGATTGAGAAGTCTACTTCATCAATTATTGATCTTGTTTTAGCCCTATTGGAATTAAAATCATCTTTCATTGAGCAGCATTACATGTTGCATATGAATGAAAATATGGAATGGATAAAAGGCGCTTCATTACAAACTTTGATGCGTGAAATTCATGAAAAAGAAATTGTCCAAGTAGCTAAATTATTTCAAAAAGGAGTGGATAATAAGGAATTAGCAGTTGAAGATGTAAATAAGGCAAGTGAAATATATGTATACATTATGAAGAGTATTGGGCTAGTGGGTATACTGTGCGATGTATTTACTGGTATTCCAACACAATGTAATGTTGGTGATGTTCTGCAAAAACAAAAAGAGGCAACTTTGTTAATATTCAATGGTTTAAAAGTTAAATAAGATTTCGAACAATTATAAAAAATGAAAAAGATAAGAATAGTAGGGGTGCTATTAGCAGCTTTGTTTTCAGTTAATTTCTTGCATGCGCAAGAAATTTTAACGCTGAATCAGGCACTTAAATATGCGCTTGAAAACAAAGCGGAAGCAAAAAAATCGACACTTGATTTGGAAAATGCCCAGTATAAGATTGATGAAGTTCGAGCAGGCGCTTTACCGCAGATCACTGGTGCTGGAACGTTAACATACAATCCTATGCTACAAAAGGTTGCATTGCCTGGTGAAATCATTGGTAAACCTGGTGAAACTGTATTAGTAGCTATGGGGCAAAAATGGCAGTCAAATGCAACTCTTCAGGTAAACCAACAATTATTTAATCAATCTTTATTTACGGGGTTAAAAGCGGCTAAGACTACTAAAGAATTTTATGTCATTAATAAAGATTTATCGGATGAACAGTTGATCGAAAAAGTTGCAAATGCTTATTATGATGTTTTTCAATCCCAACTGCAGCTTCAAACAGTGGATAATAATCTAAACAGTACGATCAAAACAAGGGATGTAATCGCTGGTTTAGTGGAAGCCGGGTTAGGAAAGAAGATTGATTTAGATCGAACTAGTGTCGCTGTCAACAATTTAAAAGCAAATCGCCAAATTTTGGTCAATGCTTTAGAATTGAAAGAAAATGCCTTAAAGTTTGCTATTGGTATGCCAATGGAGCAAGATGTTAAACTTCCCAATGAAACATTTGAGATCAATCCTGCAACAGCAGATTTGGCTGCTTCAAATTTATCATCAAGAACAGAAGTACGTTTATTGGAAAAGCAGAATCAACTTCTAGAACTAAATCGTGATGCCATGAAAGCTGCATATTATCCCAATCTTTCATTTTCGGGTAATTTAGGATATTTAGGAATGGGACAGACTTTTCCAATATTTTCAAAAAATGAAGGAGTCAAATGGTCTGGTTTTTCAGGTTTGGGATTAAATTTGTCAATTCCAATATTTAACGGTGGAGAAACTAAGGCTAAAATTAATCAAGCTACTATTCAATTGAAACAAGCTCAAGTGGATTTAGAGGATACTAAGTTAGCTTTGAGCTTAGCGAATGAAAATGCGAGATCGCAAATTACTAATAGTCTACTAACAATAAATAGTAATCGTGCAAACGTAAAACTGGCAAAAGAAGTTTTGGATAACACTCAAAACAACTACAAAAATGGACTAGCAACACTTACAGATTTATTGGATGCAGAGAATGCTTATGCTGATGCACAGAATAATCTAAGTACTTCATTGTTAAACTATAAAGTCGCAGAGATACAGCTTGTTAAAGCAAAAGGGGAATTAAACACATTATTAAATAGCAAATAGTAACCAATATATATGAAAAAGATATTAATAACGGGAGTCATAATTATTGCTGCATTAGCAGGTATTATGTACGTGTTGAAAAAGAATAAAAAAGAAAATGAATCACAAACGGCTGTTGTAGCAAAAAAGAATGCGGCTGTTGCTGTTCGTGTTGCTGAGGCTGGTTTTAAAGATGTTAATACGGTATATGTAACGAACGGTACTTTTCTTCCCAAGCAAGAGGTGAAACTTTCTTCAGAAGTTGCAGGACGAGTTGCTCGTGTACTTGTAGATGAGGGGGCTTACGTTAAAGTTGGACAAACGTTAGCAGTTATCGTCGGAGATAAACAAAATGTAAGTGTTAGCAATGCAAAAGCAGTATATGAAAATGCAAAGAATGAAGTGGCTCGATTTGAAAGCGCATATGCTACTGGCGGTGTTACGAAACAACAGTTAGATCAAATGAAATTGCAACTTGAAAATGCAAAAAACAATTTGCGATCTTCACAGATCACAGCCTCTGATGTTAACGTAAAAGCTTCTTTTGCGGGTATCGTCAATAAAAGAAGTATAGAACCTGGTTCATATGTAAGCCCAGGAAATGAAATGTTTGAAATTGTCAATGTATCTTCTTTGAAATTGAAGGTAAATGTAGATGAGAAAAACATCGGGTTTGTGAAATTAGGACAAAGTATAAAGGTAGAGTCTGCGGTTTTATCCAATAAAACATTTCAGGGTAAAGTTACATTTATTGCCCCTAAGGCAGACGGAAGCCTAAATTTCCCTGTAGAGCTGGAAATTAATAATAATGCGGCAAATGATTTAAAAGCGGGTATGTACGGTACTGCATATTTTGGAGATGAACAAACCGCTAATGCTTTAGTTGTTCCAAGAGATGCTTTCGTCGGTAGTGTGAGTTCAAATCAAGTTTTTGTGGTCAAAGATGGTAAAGCTGTTTTAACTAAAGTGACTTCGGGAAGAGTATTTGGAGATCAAGTCGAAATCATTTCAGGTATTGAAAGTGGTGCGCAAGTCATTACGACAGGACAGATCAATTTATTGGATGGTACTGCTGTAGAAATCATTAAATAATTAACGCAAGTTTTAAATGAAAATTTCTGAAATATCTATAAAGCGGCCGAGTATTATCATAGTCATATTCTTATTATTGACTATTGGTGGTATCGGATCGTATTTGAATTTAGGGTACGAATTAGTTCCTAAATTTGATGTGAATGTGATCACAGTACAGACCGTTTATCCAGGTGCTGCACCATCAGAAGTGGAAACTTCTGTGTCAAAAGTAATAGAAGATGCGGTATCATCTTTGGAAAATGTGAAAAAGATCGAAACAAAATCGATGGAAAGCGTTTCTGTCGTGATGATTACTTTAAACACTGGGGCAGATGTCAATTTTCTTTTGACTGATGCGCAACGTAAGATTAATGCGGTTATTAACGATTTACCCGAAGATGCAAAAACTCCATCTTTGAGTAAGTTCTCTCTAGACGATGTGGCGATTATGAACCTTTCCGTAACATCCAGTCTTTCAGAAAAAGAATTGTATGATCTATTAGATCAAAAAATTCAACCTGTTTTTGCCCGCATTTTAGGTGTTGCAAAAGTAGATCTAACAGGGGGAGAAGAACGTGAAATTCAAGTAAGTGCAAATCCTGAAAAATTAGAAGGATATGGATTGACAATAAGTGATGTTCAAAAAATCATAGCATCTTCTAATTTAGATTTCCCAACTGGTAGTATCAAGTCTAGAGACAATCAGACAACCATACGCCTCTCAGGTAAATTTACATCCTTAGATCAAATGCGCAATCTTCCGATAACAACTCCTTCTGGTGTATCAATTCGTTTGAGTGATGTCGCTGATGTGCAAGATGGTATAAAAGATATTGAGAAAATAGCCCGTATCGATCAAAAGAACACAATTTTGATGCAAGTCTTTAAACAATCTGACGCCAATGCCGTTGCGGTATCTAAACTTGTTAGAGAGACTCTTGGCGTTATTGAAAAAGACTATAAGGAACAAAATATTAAAATTGACGTAGCGAGTGATTCAACAGAATATACGATTAATGCAGCAAGTAATGTCATGCACGATTTAATGATTGCTGTGGCATTAGTAGGTTTTATCATGTTATTTTTCTTACATAGTTTACGTGATGCCTTTATCGCTGTTGTGGCCATTCCTCTTTCCTTGATTGCTACTTTTATTGGACTTTATGTGATGGGATATACCCTTAATTTAATGTCTTTATTAGGCTTGTCATTAGTAGTAGGTATTTTGGTGGATGATGCGATTGTTGTTATTGAAAATATTCACCGTCATATGCAGATGGGCAAAAGTAAAATCCGTGCCGCATATGATGGAGCCGCAGAGATTGGCTTTACTGTAACCGCAATTACATTGGTTATTGTAGTTGTATTTTTACCAATCGCGCTATCATCGGGTTTAGTATCCGATATTCTTCGCCAGTTTTGTGTAACCGTTATATTTGCGACCTTAATATCATTATTGGTATCCTTTACAGTGGTACCTTGGTTGTATTCGCGTTTCGGAAAATTATCACATATCAGTAACGCGACTTTCTTTGGTCGAATTTTAGAAAAATTTGAAGCAGGCTTACAGAAATTGACCCATTGGATTTCTGGAATTTTAGAGTGGTCGTTAAAAAATAGATGGAATAAAGTTGTTACGCTCGTTGTGACGATTGTTATGTTTGCCGCATCAATTAGTTTATTGGTGATGGGTTATATCGGAACTGATTTCTTTCCAGGTAATGATAAGGGAGAATTTTATCTGCAGCTGGAGCTTAATAAAGATGCTTCGGTCGAACAGACAAATTTTATGACTCAAAAGGCAGAATCATACTTAGCTGGAAGACCAGAAATTGAACGTGTGATTACTACAGTAGGGCAGGCCTCCGATGGTATGATGGCAGGTACATCTGGAACAAAATATAAGTCTGAAATGCAAATCTATTTGAAGGATGGTCATAATAAATTGGAGCCTACAAAAGTGTATGCCGCGAAATTAAAGAGAGAAATGGAAAATCATCTCGTTGGTGCCAAAGTGAAAACAGTTTCTATCGGTATCATGGGAGCTGAGCAAGCCCCATTAAACTTAACAGTTATAGCCTCATCGCAAAAAGACGCTTTAGAATTTGCTGATAAAGCTGCTGCATTGTTACGCAATGTCTCTGGAGCGACAGAAGTGAAGTTGACTTCCGAAGATGGTAATCCAGAAATTAATGTGCAGTTGAACCGTGATAAAATGAATGCTTTAGGATTAAATGTTGCTACTGTGGGTGCAACTATGCAAACGGCATTTTCGGGTAATACGGATACAAAATACCGTGCTGGCGATACCGAGTATGATATTAACATTCGTTATGATGAATCGGGTAGAACGAGTATGGACAATGTTAAAAACTTGAAGTTTATAAATGCTAAAGGAGAATCAATCACATTAGAGCAGTTTGCCGATATCGAATATGGTTCAGGACCGACTTTATTAGAACGTCGAGATAAGTCACCTTCTGTTTCTGTTCAAGCTCAAGTAGTAGGAAAGCCCGCTGGTACTATTGCAACAGAGTGGGAAACTGAATTTAAAAAACTAAAATTGAAACCGGGTGTATCTTTCAAGTGGGGAGGTAACATGGAGAATCAACAAGAAGGATTTGGTACTTTAGGAATAGCATTATTAGCATCTATTATCTTAGTGTACTTTGTTATGGTAGCCTTATATGATAGTTTTGCAACACCATTTATTGTCTTATTCTCGATTCCATTATCATTCATTGGAGCATTCTTATTGTTAGCATTGACAAATCAGACTTTAAATATCTTTACGATTTTAGGTATTATTATGTTAATCGGTCTAGTAGCTAAAAATGCCATCATGTTGGTTGATTTTGCCAATCATAAAAAAGATGCAGGGTTTACAACCTATGAATCACTAATTGCGGCAAATCATGCTCGTTTACGTCCGATATTAATGACGACAATTGCGATGGTTATCGGTATGGTTCCTATTGCTATGGCACAAGGAGACGGTGCTGATATGAACCGGGGTATTGCCATTGTCATTATCGGTGGATTATTATCATCATTATTTTTAACGTTGATTATCGTGCCAGTGGTGTATTCAATTTTTGATGGAATTCAAAGAAGATTAGGAAACCATGAGAAAATAGATTATGAAGCAGAGATGGTCGCTGATTACATTCCTAGTGACGATTATGTAGATGAAATGTCTACGAAGCACTAGTTATAAATAACTTTCATTAAAATGGAAAGGCCCTGCATGCAGGGCCTTTCCATTTTAATATTATTCACATTCCATTAATGTTAAATTTTCATAAAATTATTTGAAACAATCGATTGCATGAAAAATAATGCTAATTTTGAACCAATCATTTTAATATTAACTTAAATAATAAATTATGTGTGGAATAGTTGGTTATACAGGTCCTCGTCAAGCATTTTCAATCGTTCTTGACGGACTTAAAAGGCTTGAATATCGTGGGTACGATAGTGCTGGAATAGCAATCGTGCAACAAAATAAACTTCATGTTTTTAAAAAAGCAGGAAAGGTAGCAAACTTAGAAGCCGTTGTAGCCGACCATGATGTGAGTTCACATACAGCTATTGGACATACCAGATGGGCTACGCATGGAGAACCTTCGGATAAGAATGCTCACCCACATTACACTCCAGATGGCCAAATAGCCATGATTCACAATGGTATCATAGAAAATTATCAAACCATTAAAAATGAATTGTTAAGTAAGGGATACGAATTTAAAAGTGATACGGATACTGAGGTGTTATTATATTTTATTGCTGAAATAAAGAAAAATAATGCATGTAGCTTAGAAGAAGCTGTCCGAATTGCTTTAAAGCGAGTTGTAGGAGCATACGTCATCTTATTGATAGAACCTGAACATCCTGAAACGATTATAGCAGCAAGAAAGGGAAGCCCATTGGTAATTGGTATTGGAAAAGGTGAGCATTTTCTTGGTTCTGACGCTTCACCAATGTTAGCATATACCAATGAAGTTGTTTATATCAATGATTATGAGTTGGCAATTGTGAAACCTGATGAGCTTATACTTAAAAATATAGGAAATGAGCGTGTCACACCATATGTACAAAAATTAGATTTGGAGTTAGCGGCTATTGAAAAAGGAGGATACGATCACTTTATGCTAAAGGAGATCATGGAACAACCTCAAGCTATTTTTGATTCTATGCGTGGTCGATTAGATTTAGATAAATTGACGATTACATTAAGTGGTATTGAACAGTATGCAGAACAAATATGTAAAGCTAACCGTATAGTCATTGTTTCTTGTGGTACAAGCTGGCATGCTGGTTTAGTCGCTGAATATTTAATTGAAGAACTTTGCAGAATCAATGTTGAAGTGGAGTATGCTTCAGAGTTTCGTTATAGAAATCCAATAATTAACGAAGGGGATGTTATTTTAGCCATATCACAAAGTGGTGAAACTGCAGATACATTAGTCGCTTTGGAAAATGCAAAAAGTAAAGGGGCAATTATCTTAGGTGTAGTCAATGTAGTGGGATCATCTATCGCTCGATTATCTCATGCAGGTGCTTATACACATGCGGGACCTGAAATAGGAGTTGCAAGTACCAAAGCGTTTACAGCACAGTTGACAGTTTTAGAGTTAATCGCTCTTAAAATAGCACATATCAAAAAGTCTATTGACGACGATCAGTATGCACATCTTTTAAATGAATTAAATGCTGTTCCTGATAAAGTACAAGCGATTTTAGATAGCCAAATTCCAAAGATTAGAGAAATAGCTCGCAAATATAAAGATGCTCGTGATTTTCTATACTTAGGAAGAGGCTATAATTTTCCGATAGCTTTGGAAGGTGCTTTAAAATTAAAAGAGATTACGTATATCCATGCCGAGGGATATCCTGCTGCTGAAATGAAACATGGACCTATTGCATTGGTAGACGAAAATTTGCCTGTTGTTTTTGTTGCAACTAAGGATCGCTATCATGAAAAAATTGTCAGCAATATCCAAGAAGTAAAGGCAAGAAAAGGACATGTGATTGCTGTTATTACAGAAGGAGATGAAGTGTCTAAACAATTAGCGGAAGATTATATCGAAATTCCTGAAGCCGATGAGATTGTAGCACCTATACTGTCTGTGATTCCTTTACAATTACTTTCTTATTATATTGGAGTAGAACGAAATCAAGATGTAGATAAGCCTAGAAATTTGGCGAAATCAGTGACCGTTGAATAAAAAATATGAGTCAAATAAAAAAAGGTAATATTGTTCGCCTAGGTTTTGATTTCATTCCCCCAGCTTTTATTCCTAAAGGAAAGGATGAAAATCATCAGCGGTTTGAGCAAAATGCGAGATCTGATTATAGAAGCTTAACATTAGAAGAGATTGTTGTTTTAATCGAAAATGGCAACAGAGCGGATAGTTGGGAACATATATTGGTCTGTGATCCATTTATACCCCATCAGATTAGGCATAATAATTTCTTTGGATTAGTTCGTATCGGTGCTATGGAGCCGATTTATTTGGAATATCGCAATTTAAAGTTAGAGTCAGGAATATACAATAGTACGATCGTGAGTTGTGATATAGGTGATGCCGTAGCTATCCACCATGTCCGATATATGTCACACTTTATCATTGGAAATGATGTTATTTTAAGTAACATCAGTGAGATGGAGACTAGCAGTACAGCAAAGTTTGGAAATGGTATTTTGAGAGAAGGAGAGTCTGAAGACCTAAGAATTGCACTGGAATTATGCAATGAAAATGGTGTGAGATCTATTTTGCCCTTTGACGGTATGCAGGCAGCTGATGCTTATCTTTGGACGCGTAATAGGCAAGATTTGCAATTGCAAAATAGATTTAAAGAAATTACAGAAAAAAGATTTTCAAAAACAAGAGGTTCCTATAGTGTCATTGGTGACAGATGTATCATTAAAAATTCACAGAATATAAAAAATGTGAATATAGGTTCCGATGCCTATATTAAGGGTATTAATAAACTGAAAAATGTTACCATTAATTCTTCTCCCGACGCCTTTACTCAAATAGGAGAAGGTTGTGAGCTGGTTAATGGTATTGTCGGTTATGGTTGTCGTATTTTTTACGGAGTTAAAGCTGTACGTTTTATTTTGTCATCTTTTTCACAATTGAAATATGGTGCAAGACTTATTAATTCATTTTTGGGAGATAATTCCACCATTTCATGCTGTGAAGTGCTTAATTCTTTAATTTTTCCCGCACATGAGCAGCACCACAATAATTCCTTCCTATGTGCAGCTGTGGTTATGGGGCAAAGTAATATGGCTGCAGGGGCAACAGTTGGATCAAATCATAATTCACGAGCAGCCGATGGAGAAATTATAGCAGGAAGAGGATTTTGGCCAGGCTTATGTGTCAGTTTAAAACATAATTCAAGATTTGCGTCCTATACACTTTTAGTTAAAGGAGATTTCCCCCATGAATTAGATATTCAGATTCCTTTTTCTTTAATCAATAATGATGTTAAAAATGACAAATTGATCATCATTCCAGGTTATTGGTTTATGTATAATATGTATGCGCTAATCCGCAATGGTAATAAATACGAGAGTAGAGATAAGCGCTTGTTGAAAAATCAATATCTGGAGTATGATATACTTGCTCCTGATACGGTGAATGAATTGTTTAATTCGTTACGTATAATAGAATTTGCTGTCGGCTCACATCATAATGCGAGATTGAGTGATGTAACTCATGAACAAATTCTTATTGACGGTAAGGCAAGATTAACTGGTGATAGTCATGAAATACCATCATCAATTGAGGTAAGTGGATTTGAGCATTCAAAGCGAAAAGTAGAGCTAGTGAAGGTCGGACAGGCCTATTCGCTTTTTAAACGTTTTATTCAATATTATGGATCCATTCATATCATTGAATTTCTCAAGAATAATTCTTTCGAACAATTAAAAGTTAAAATGAAAGATAGTCAACGTTTGGAGTGGGAAAATATTGGAGGGCAATTGATCGAAAAAGATGCCATTGAACAGTTGATGTCCGAAATCAAATCAGGTAAAATTGATGAGTGGGAAGATGTCCATAAATATTATCATGACTTGAGTAAATCTTATTTAGAATCCAAAAGATCACATGCTTTTGCTTCTATATTGGAAATAACTGGTGAAACTTGGGAAACAATAACTATTGAAACGTTAAAAAGCTGGTTACACGAAGCAATTTTACATCGCACTTGGATGGTCAATGAAATATTTGCAAGTAGAGCAAAAGATTATGTCAATCCATTTCGGAATATGGTCTATAATAGTGATGAGGAAAGGGATATAGTGGTAGGTAAGTTAGACGAGAATAGCTTTATTTTGCAGCAACGTGAAGAACTTGAAGTTTTCGAAAATGGTGTACAAGATCTCCTGATTAGCTTGTCCATGTAGTTGATAAGTTTGATAATAATTACATATAAGGTTAATTTAAAAAAGATGAATCATTCGTTTTTTTTATCTTGATGGTTATATATACTTATATATAGGCATTATATTTAAATCGTCAGATGGATTGAATTTAAGCTATAGCTAATGGGTTCTTCTAGTTTTTACGAAAACCTTAAATAATAAAACGATATTTAATAACTTTAAATATCGTTTTATTATTTATATTTGCCTAGCCAATTCTTAATAAAATGCCATATAAGAAATTATTATTACCTCTTGTGATGTTATTGATCACGACGGTTCATTGTGTTCAAGCACAAAAAAATCAAAAACTTGAATATAAATTTGGGAAAATTCTACCACAAGATTTTTTGATTAATGCATCAGGAATAGATTCAGCAGCATCAGCAATTAAATTATTTGATATCGGAAATTGTTATTTTGAGATAAGTCCTATATCTAAATCATTTGTTTATGTTTATGAAAGGCACATCCGTTATAAAATCTTAAACAAAAATGGTTATAATTATGCAAATTACTCTATTGGTCTTCATAAAAGCAATAGTGAATCCAAAGAGGTTTTAGAATTTATGAGTGCAGCTACCTATAATATGGTAGATGGTGTCATGACAACGAGTAAAATTGATAAAGATTCAAAATTTACGGAAGAAGTCAATAAGAATACTGTTTTTAAGAAATTTACACTACCTAATGTAAAAGAAGGATCTATTATTGAATATAAATATAAGATCAAATCTGATTTTATATTTAATTTGCCCGGTTGGAGCTTTCAAAGTGAAATACCAACATTATGGTCCGAATACACAGTCACTATTCCAGAGTATTTTGATTATAAATTTAATAGAAGTGGTTATTATGATATCGCTCACCCTGTCCATGAAAAGGTCAATGCAAGTTATGTCACCAATGTTCAATCTTCAGCTACTCGGGATCGTTATGTTGCACAAGACATGCCTGCACTAAAAGATGAGCCCTTTATATCTAATTTAGATGATTACAGACCATCAATTGATTTTGAACTTCGATCAACGAATTTTCCTGGTCAATTTTTTAATGACTATACAGGATCATGGCCGAAGATTGTTCATGCTATTCTTGATGATGATAATTTCGGTGGATATTTAAATAAGGGTAATTACGCAAAAAATAATTTAAAGACTATTCTATCTTTAGAAAATGATTCTCTGAAAAACGCAAAGAGAATTTATAAATATATTAAGGATAACCTAAAGTGGAATCAAAACTATCATTATTATAGTACCGAAACAAATCCTAAAGCCATATTTGAGAAAAAAACAGGTAATTCAGCCGATCTAAATCTAGCATTAATCAATTTTCTAAGAGAGGCTAAGTTTAATGCTTATCCTGTATTAATCAGTACGCGCTCAAATGGTAAACATCCTGGTTATCCAGTGATCAGTAAATTTGATAATGTTATAGCAGCAGTAGAGATTGGAGGAAATGTCTACTTTCTTGATGCTACAGTTAAAGATATGCCATTTGGAATGATTCATTATGAAAATTTGAATCACGAAGGATTTCTTATCAATGTTAATGATAAAAGTGGGGGATGGATTAGTACCGAAACAAGCTTTGGAGATGAAAGTATGCATGTCTATCAGTTAACATTAGATAAGGAAAACAAACTTAAAGGAACGCTAACAAATTATTTCAATGGATACGCTGGTTTAACAGCAAGAAATGCCTATAGAAATGCCATTAATGAAGAAGATTATTTGAAAAACTTGAAAAAGAGTAAAAATGGACTAGAACTCCATAATTTCAAAATTTTAAATCTCGATAGTTTAGATGAGCGGTTTATTGAATCTATGGATGTGGAAATAGAGGATCATGTAGAAGAGGCTGGAAATCTAGTCTATTTTAGTCCATTGCTTTATGAGCAAACCAAGGAAAATCTTTTGAAACATGAAGAACGAATTTTTCCTGTGGATTTTGCTCACCCTATTATGGAAAATTGCCGTGTTGTAATTATGATCCCAGATGATTATGAAATTGATAAACTTCCGAAAGGAGGAATTTTTAAACTTCCCGAGAATGTAGGATCATTTACCATATCTTATCAGACAGAAGGAAAGGCGTTATTGATTAAGAGTATTGTCAACATTAATAAATCAACCTACAGTCCAGAAGAGTATTTCGATTTGAAAGAATTATTTGCAGCTATTGTTGAAAAACAAGCTGAGAAAATTGTGTTAAAGAAAAAAATATGATGAAATATACATTAAGTATCATGTTCGTGATATGTAGTCTTTTTTTAAAGGGACAATCAACTTGGGATATCGCTAAAATTCCAGATGACTTAAAAAAAGATGCCATAATTGTGATCAGAAATGAAGAGCAATTTTTAGATATAAAAGGTGTAAATGCTGCAAAATATGATTATAAAATTACAGCCACTATATTTAGTAAAGCAGGTGATGATTTTGCTGTAATGGAAGAAGTGTATGATAAATTTTCAAATATCTACAATATTAAAGCTGTACTTTATGATGCCGCTGGTAATAAAATTAAGGAATATAAAAACTCCGACATTAAAGATCAAAGTTTACTTTCCGATTTTTCTATTTTTGAAGATAATAGAGTAAAAAGGCTAAAATTTGTTAGCAATACCTATCCATATACAATAGAGTATAGTTTTAGCCAAGATTTTAAAGGATTACTTTATTTTCCACAATGGCGCGATATTAAAGATTTTGGTATGTCGGTAGAAAAATCCAGTTACACGATTCAAAAAGATAAAAATTATCAAATGAAATATTTGAGTCGTTCGGGATTACAAGTAGATTCAACCACAACTGCCGGTAAAACACTATATAAATGGAATAGTAATCACGTTGTTGCTGTACCGAGAGAACCTTTATCTGTCGGGATCAATAACGTTTCTTCTTGGGTCACAGCATCGCCCAATTTATTTGAATACGACGGGTCTAGTGGTAATTTTGATACCTGGAAAAATT
Organism: Sphingobacterium sp. PCS056; assembly: GCF_023273895.1. Classification (NCBI taxonomy): domain Bacteria; kingdom Pseudomonadati; phylum Bacteroidota; class Sphingobacteriia; order Sphingobacteriales; family Sphingobacteriaceae; genus Sphingobacterium; species Sphingobacterium sp. PCS056. Next base: position 3,331,855 of record NZ_CP096883.1, read on the forward strand.
TTGGACATTGGATCTATAAACTCAATGCAGGTGGAAATAATTTACCGGATGCATTCAAAATTAAAATTCGAGATTTGACCAAAAATGCACAGTCACCATATGAGAAGATGGCGATTTTGTATCGTTATTTGCAACAAAATACACGTTATGTCAGTGTGCAGTTAGGTATCGGAGGGTTTAAGCCAGTAGTCGCTGAAAAGGTCGCGACAATTAATTATGGTGACTGTAAAGGATTATCTAATTTTATGAAGGCGATGCTAAATGAAGTTGGAATACAGTCACATTTAGTCATGATAGGTAATAGAAAACCAAGTTTAAATGAGCAATATTCAAGTATCGGTCAAGCAAATCACATGATCTTGGCTGTACCGTTAAAAAACGATACAACCTATTTAGAATGTACGAGTCCCTATTATCCAATGGGATTTATTGGTTATGGAAATGCAAATAGAAAGGTGCTTTTAATTACTGAAGAGGGTGGAGTACTTGTAAAAACACCAGTTTACACGGCTGAAGATAATTATCAAATCAGTAAAACTAAAATCACATTTCATAATGAAAATGATATTGATGTCTTAACCAATACACGCTATGGAAATTCTCAATTTGAAGATAATTTAAGAACAACTTTATTAGAACCAAGCGAACAAAAGAAAAAAGTATTGGAATACAGTACAATCCCCATCCAAACTTTTGGACATTATAAGTGTGAGCAGAAAGATAAAACTAAGCCAGAATTAGAAGAAGAAATTGCATTTAAATCTAAACCATTATTAAGCAAAGGGGGGGATAAGTTATTTTTATTACTCAATCAAGTTAACCGAAAGGAATCAGTCCCAATTAAAATTGAAAACAGGAAAACTTTTTTTTCTGTTCCATATGCTTATCAAGACATTGACGAAATTAATTTTGAATTACCAAGCGGATATCAAGTTGATTTTATACCAAAAGATATTACAATAGACTCTGAATTTGGAACCTATGAGGCTACATTTACTTTCAAGGATGGTGTTATTCTTTACAAGAGAACACAGAAAATGAACGATAAAACTTATCCACCGGAAAAATATAATGAGTATGTTGACTTTTATAAAAAAATAGTTCAGGCAGATAAGCAGAAAGCCGTAATCACAAAATCGATGTAAAATTTAAATTTGTCTAAGGAGCGTAATTTTGGAGGTTCCATTAGTTAATCATCTAAATCGGCCATATAGATATCATGTACAACAAATTTAACATGTTTTTCGGGCGTAAACATGTCCAAAACATCTTCTGAGTCAATTGGGTATAAGGTTTCGGTATCTGCATCTAACATTTCAGAGTCAGGAATAAGTTCAAAGAATGTAATTCCATTAGTTTGTGATAATTCTTCAACTTTTATACAGATTACATCTTGAGATTTCCAATTAGACCAAATTGTTTTGTTGAACAATTGATAGGGATTTTTTTCAGTTTCAGACATAGTTACAAACATAAGTATTCGTACACCGATAGCAAAATTTCAATCGATATAAATTAATCAGGAGATTGGGATAGGGCTGCGTGATCATTTATATCGTCAACATGTGTGGATAGATTGACTGAGCAAAGTTCCAATTGTTACATACGTGTTAATCTCATGTTTTTAAAATCATATCTGAGCAACTTGAACCGGAGATCACCCGAGGTCATCAATGCGCTTAATCGTTTGAAAATCTTCCATAATATATCTCCATAGTAATTAATATCATAGTAAAATATAGGTCACGAATCATTATCTTTAGCATATGGTAGCAATTGTTATTGGTGGAAGCGGAGCGACAGGTAGAGAACTTGTTCGACAATTATTAGTGGACCCTCGATTTAGTAAAGTTCGGGTATTATTGCGACGTCCTTATTTTGAATATCATGATAAATTAGAAGAGATTATTGTTGACTTTGATAAGCTATTCTCTTTTCAAGATCAGGTAAGTGGAGATGTTGCCTTTTCTTGTTTAGGAACCACATTAAAAGATGCAGGAAGCCAAGAAGCCCAGTGGCATATTGACTATGACTATCCTTTTGCTTTTGCGAAAATGTCTTTTGAAAATGGAGTTACTCATTTCGTTTTACTATCTGCAGCCGGAGTAAATGCAAAATCGCGAATCTTTTACAATCGAATGAAAGGATCTTTAGAAGATGCAATCAAAAACATTGGCTTTCAACAACTCACTATCTTGCGTCCAGGATTTATTGAGCGACCTCATTCAGATCGTTTAGGTGAAAAGATCGGCTTAAAAGTCATTACCGCTCTTAATAAAGTCGGCATTTTTAAACAATATGCCCCAATTAAAACTAAACTACTTGCCAAAGCGATGTTGGAAAGTGTTTTTACATATAAAAAAGCTAGACAGGTATTAGAATTGAAAGATATAAAAGCAATCATCAAATAGTCTGCACATCTGTTTTTCCATGTAGTAGGATATAGGGCATCTTATTTTCATTTAATTCAGTCGAGCCAATATTTTACTTTCAAGCGTCATAATTCAACCTTTTGTGGCGATTTAAATTTCATTTTCTTATCTTTAGGCGAATTTTGAAGCAACCTAACCGTTCGTTTTAATTTCAATTTTGTTTAAGCAAGTTAAAAGATTTCAATAAAAAAATTATGTCATCTAAAATCATTTATACCAAGACAGATGAAGCGCCATTATTGGCGACTTATTCATTCTTACCTATTGTACAAGCATTCGCTAAAACAGCTAATATCGATGTTGAATTAAGAGATATTTCTCTTGCAGGTCGTATTTTGGCGAACTTTTCAGATGTACTAAGCGAAGATCAGAAAGTAGCTGATGCTTTAGCTGAATTAGGACAGTTGGCAACCACTCCAGAAGCTAACATTATTAAGTTACCCAATATTTCAGCTTCTATTCCTCAATTAAAAGGCGCAATTGCTGAATTACAGGCTGCAGGCTATGCAATTCCTAATTTTCCTGACAATCCAGAAACTGCGGAAGAAAATGAAATCAAAGCGAAGTATGCCAAAGTATTGGGTTCTGCAGTAAATCCAGTTTTACGTGAAGGAAACTCTGATCGTCGTGCACCGAAGGCGGTTAAGAATTATGCTAAAGCAAATCCACATTCGATGGGTGAGTGGTCTGCAGATTCAAAAACTCGCGTAGCTTCAATGGCTCATGGCGATTTCTATGAAACCGAGCAATCAGTTACGGTACAAAATCAAGGACAGTTCAAAATAGAGTTTGTAAATACCGATGGTTCTATTTCTGAATTAAAAGGTTTATCACCATTAAAAGCAGGAGAAGTAATCGATTCATCAGTAATGAGCTTATCCGCTTTAAAAGGTTTTGTTGCAGATACAATTGCAGCAGCCAAAGCTGACGGTGTTTTGTTGTCTGCTCACTTAAAAGCAACAATGATGAAAGTTTCAGATCCTATTATTTTTGGTGCGATCGTAGAAGTTTACTTTAAAGATGTATTTGCTAAGTATGGTGAATTGTTCAATTCTTTAGGAATTAATAAAAATAATGGTTTAGGTGAAGTATTGGCTAAAATTGTAGGCAATCCACAGGAATCAGAAGTTAAAGCAGCTATTGATGCCGCTATTGCTAATGGTCCGGATTTAGCAATGGTCAACTCTGATAAAGGAATTACAAATTTACATGTGCCTTCAGACGTTATTGTTGATGCATCTATGCCAGCTATGATCCGTACTTCGGGACAAATGTGGAATAAAGAAGGAAAGTCTCAGGATACGATTGCCATCATTCCAGACCGTTGTTATGCCGGCGTGTATGAAGCAACGATTGAAGATTGTAAAGAGCATGGTGCTTTAGATCCTACCACTATGGGTTCAGTTCCTAACGTTGGTTTAATGGCTCAAAAAGCAGAAGAATATGGATCTCATGATAAAACCTTCCAAGCTACTGCAAATGGTACGATACGTGTCGTAGACAATGAAGGAAATATTTTAATGGCGCAAACGGTTGAAACAGGTGATATCTTTCGCATGTGTCAAACAAAAGATGCACCAATCCAAGACTGGGTCAAATTGGCTGTTAACCGTGCTCGTTTGTCTGCTACACCAGCAGTATTCTGGTTAGATGAAAACCGTGCTCATGATAGAGAGATTATCAAAAAAGTAGAAAAATACTTAGGTGATTTTGATACAAATGGATTGGATATTTTTGTTATGAATCCAGTAGAGGCAACTAAATTTTCTTTAGATCGCATTCGCGAAGGTTTAGACACTATTTCTGTTACGGGTAACGTATTACGTGATTACTTAACCGATCTATTCCCTATTTTAGAAGTAGGTACATCTGCAAAGATGCTTTCTATTGTCCCTTTAATGAATGGTGGAGGTCTATTTGAGACTGGTGCTGGGGGTTCTGCTCCAAAACATATTGAGCAATTTTTGCACGAAGGATACCTGCGTTGGGATTCTTTAGGTGAATTCTTAGCTTTAGGTGCTTCTTTAGAACACTTGTCACAAACTCAAAATAATGCAAAAGCATTAGTCTTGGCTGAAACATTGGATGTAGCTACAGAAAAATTCTTAGCAAATGATAAGTCACCTTCACGTAAAGTGGGTCAGATCGATAACCGTGGGTCTCATTATTATTTAACAGCTTATTGGGCAGAAGCTTTAGCAGCGCAAACCAAAGATGCTGAATTAGCTGCAAAATTTGCACCTTTAGCTAAGGCATTAGCTGAAAATGAAAAGCAGATCAATGATGAGTTGATTGCTGCTCAAGGTAAAGCTCAAAATATCGGTGGTTATTATTTCCCTAATGATGATTTAGCTACTAAAGCAATGCGTCCTTCGGAAACATTGAATAATGCAATCGCATCTTTATAAGAAGATTTTGCAATAAAATAAAAAACTCCATTCATTATGAATGGAGTTTTTTTTATGAAATAGCATCACTAAGTAATCATTCTCTGCTAATTTTTGTTCTTAAGTAAATTCATCTCTAATAGGACTTGTTCTAAAGCATCTGGTTTGACAATCGGCGTTACCAATAGTTCAATGTGGTTTGAAGTTAATTGGTTTTTTCCAAGTGCACCTTCTTGTACTTTTACAAAGGGGTGAGAGGATACTTCTGGAGAACATCTATATGCATAGATACTAGTGTGTTCTCTGTTTTTGTTTCGGAATGGATGCATAATGATTCGATTATGTCTACAAATGGTATTAACAATTTACACATAATTTATTTAAAGTTCAAAATATATTATCCAAAATACCCATTTGTTAAAAAGACTCAACTTAAATCTGTAATAAATGTTTTGCTCTTGTGAGATCGATTTGTTGATGTTCAGGTAGGTGTAAAAAATATAATTTTTGCCAATCTTGGGTTTTCTGCGCCTGTTTATTTTCAACGACATCCCAGTTTGGATAAACTCGAAACCCCCGTTTGCCTTCTTTACCATTTCCAGAAAGTATCCCTTCTTGGAATAAAATAGCTTTTGGGAATATGAAGATTCCAAGATTTGGTTCTTTTCGCACAGCTATGATATAAAAGTCTATAGGATCATTAATTTCGAAAGGAGCGATAATACCAGAAGTAGTTCGCTGCCATAAGGTAACAAATTGCCCAGTTTTTGTCGGTGTTATTTTAGCTGTCCTATATTTAAATTTTCGATTTATCAATTCAAAATTCTGAGCAGCATATTCTTGACTTTCAAGTTCTCGTGTTAAGTTTGCTATTGCTAAACCGCAAGTCCGAAAGACATATTGATCTATTTTTTGTAAGTTAGGATCGACAATTTGAGTATATAACAAGGGAATAAATTTAATTTATACTTTATTTGAAAAAATTAGTTTTCGATACAGGTTGACTGTAAGAGCTGATGGGAGCCATCACAGGAAGGCATGCGTTTTGATAAACCACAGATACAATCATTTAAGCCTTTTCCCTTCAAGATGCGTGGAATATATTTTTCAATACGTGCTTGGATAGTCTTAGATTGTTTAGGCGCTGCGAAATGAAGTAAATATGCTCGTTGTCTGCCTGGAGTTAAGGCCTGAAAGGCAGCTGTCAATATGGGATCTGCTTTTAATTTTTGTTCAAATTCTAAAGGAACTAAAAAATCGGAAGTCTCTTTTAATACAACTTTCAATCCACTTTTTTCAACTTCTATAGCTTCAAAAATATATGCTTTAATTTGAGGCTCTTTCTCCAATATATCTGCAACATTTGTAAACTTTATACTTCTTGAAGATTGAGAGTTCTCACCATGTTGCATCAGCAGTGAGTACGTATCACTTAATAGCGCACCTTTAAAAAAGCCAAGTTCGCAATAGGATTTAAAACGATTGATCAGAACAACATTTTTATTGTTGTATGTATAGCAAGGTGTTTTCCACTTAAACGTTTCCATGAGTTGACAGTCAAGTACAATTCTACGCAAAAGTTTCATTTCTTCTTGCCATGTCTTGCTATTATTTAAATATTCATCTACTTGAGGATTCATGATAGAAACAGATGCTAATTTTATAATTGTAATGATACAAATATAAATAGACTTTACCAGAGCTTAATATAATTGTAAAAAAAAGATCTTCCTATCGTTTTGATTTAAAAGTAGATTTTTTTCTAAAAAAAATGATACAGTATATTTCTACACTGTATCATCTTCAAAATATTAATTCGGTTCCGTTATACTAATAATTGATTTGTCCCTTTATGGACAATTTCTTTTGATCCTGTAGCGTAGTCATTATTGTCGCCTGAACTTTATTATCTTTCAAATTTTTAAATATAGATAACGTCCATTCTTCTGGCCATGTCTCAAAATCTATAAAACAATAAAAAGGATATAATGTGGGGCTGCTCTCAATCTGATTGATCAAATTATCAGAAGTTGTCTGTAACAAATATTGGCCGGCTTTCATTTTATGGAATTGATAAAACATATTATTCGGAAGTGATTCTTCCAGCGATTTGTTATATTTCCAAGCCTGTATGATATGAGGTACACGCAGCTCTTGGATCTTTTTTGCTTCAACAGCATTAAAATCCTCATCGTATTCGTAAGTAATTGAAGTATCCCTTTGAGTGATAGGATTAGCTTTTACTTGTAAATCAAAGTAATTAGAATAATTATCAGCTAACTCTGCTTCATTAAGTCCAGTATACTTGTTCATTACATGCGCAAGTATAGGAATATCCTTCAGATGAACCAGACTCCAGAAAGCAAGCGTCTGATCTGTGGTGTCCATAGCTCTGATTTGCAATTCCTGATCTATATCATGAGATAGTAACCATTCACCATCAATTTCTGTTTTATTTTTTCCAATTGATGCTTCAATTTTTAAGCTTTTGTCTTTCTGTACATAGTTAATATGCTTTTTTGACAGTACGTGCTCAAATCCTTTCAAATCACCGATCTGTGTCCATGTATGACTACGCTGTAATAAAGATTCTAGATCTGCATTTTCTGAACTGTTATCTAAAGCTATCTTGTAGATAAAATGATTTCTATCAAATAGTATTTGGATATATTTTCCTATTATAACACTGACTATACCCTTTTCTTTATTTATGAATTTTATTCCTTTGGGATAATGGTTGGCGAAAAAAGAAAAGCAATCTTCATAGTTCTTTATAGCCAAAATACCGTAAAATTGATTTTTATGAGCGGCAGTATTGAATAAAAAAATTCGGGCTGGAATTGAAATTCCAGCATCCAAAATAAGGCTTTTTATCCATGTTTCCTTACTCTTTACATCAGGAGATTGATCACCCTTTGAAAGCAGGGAGGAGATATTATCCAATAACAAATCATCAACTGCGATAGATAAGACAGAAGCACTTTCTTTACTTACATATTGCTTCTCAATGTTGTTTTTTCGAACCATATAGACTGTCCACCCAAGTGCACATATTAAAAACAATAAGGAGCTGATGATTATTGCAATTCTTTTCATCTATAATTAGTTTTTGATATTATGATCTAAATTTTTCATAACATGCTTCAATATATATTGAAGTGCATTTTTATCTTGTTTTGGTAACTCCACAGAAAATTCTCCCGAAAAGCGATTTTTATGAAGATTTGATTTAATTTGAACATCTCCATAAGCAGAAAGATCTTTTAATGTTTGTTCCAGAGATGCGGTAACAGGAATTTCGAGTTTATTGACAACTTCAGGTATGGCATTGGTATGAACAACCATATTAAAAGGATTAGTAGACATGTCTTTTTTTACTTTCATATTTCTACTTGTTTTAAAACGATTTTGTTCAATGGAAGTTAACTGTTCCAAATCACTTCCTACAAATACAATATCATGCTTAAAAAGAATATAGATTGGTTCTAATTTTTTCTGTTCAGAAATTTTATAAATACCATTTTCCAAACTTACCTCTTGTTTCTTTACTGCAAATTCAAGGATTTTTTTATATAACCGTTGATCCTGAGAAGTAAACATCCAAAGGAAATTAGGCACATATTCATCTTTTGTTTTTGTTATTTCTTTATAATTATAATCATCATCATATTCATAGGTAACATAATCTTTTGTTACTTTCTGTAGATCGTTTAGAAAGAAAGCATGATCACCCTTCATTACTTTACCGATAGATTTTTCATCTAATCCGATTTCTAAAGCGGTCGCAGCTATAGTTACCACATCAGCATATTCTCCTGCCAACGGTGCGTACCAACGAGATATTAATGCTGGTAATTGCTTTAGATAACCCTCTGTACTGATATTCATAGAGGCATATGCTAAGTGATTTTCAGGAATATATTGACTGAATTTTTTATTAATTTTATTATTATAGAGCGTTTTGAAAATTTTAGCCATTTCTGCATCTACACCTACTGTTCCAGTCAATTTTAGCGTATGTTGATCTTGTATCAAATCAAATGTAGCATCTTCATAGCCGTATTTGAAATTTTTCAAATCAACACCGTAAGCCATTTTTAAGACGTCGTAAGGCAAGGCATCCTGATATAATTTATCCAGATTTGGTATCCATATCCTTAGTAGATGTTTTTGATCAGCGATCTTGACTGCTTTATGTTGTCCCAGATTATTTTTAGGATCTAAATAATGGTTAAAATCATTAGTAAGCCAAGTGCCAAATAGTTTATTTTTAAGAGAATCATTCTTAGCTTCTCTGATTTGGCTGAGAAGGTATAATGAATCAGATTCAACATCGTAACTATCCATTTCAACCGTATCAATATCATCATTCCAATCTTCAACAGATATGACAGCAGATGTATCAGCATAAGCTATTTCAGCTTCAGCGGTAGCTTCACTAATTTCCTCTAAGATATTTACGGTATCAGGTAATACCTCTTCAGTAGCAATAGCTTCAACTGCTACAGCAGTATCTGCGGCACTTAATGTGTCATCATATAGCCAAGTATCACTACTGCCACCATATAGACCAAGATCTAAGCCATAGCGATCGGCCACCTCTTTCATTTGAAAGTAATTGCGATGTAGATCACCTGTCAAAACAAATAAGGTTTCTTGATTCCATGCGACCTGTGTCTTTCCGTCTTTTGAAACCCTTCTTTCATAGCCATTATACATGGGAAGCAAATCAAATTGTGAAAACATACGCTCTTTGACTTTGTGGTTTGCTTTCAAGGGAATTAAAACACCAATGTAGTATAAGCTATCCGTATTGGTCCGATAAACAAATGCTTGTTTATCTAAATCGAAATCTAATTCTTCCAAGCTTTTAATAGAAAAATCCAAGTTATTTGTTGACTTTTCAAAAGCTCCTAATTTCGTTAAGGTCTCATTCAGTAATTCCATAGAACTCTGTTCTACAATAGCTTTATTATTAATGGCAACAACAAAGTCAGCTTGAGACGGTATTTTGCTCGTCAACTCTTGAGCTGTAGCTTGCATGCTTGAAAAAGCAGCGAATGCTAACAAGGGTAAGTATTTAAAATTCATGTATTTATTTATTATTTAAGGTTATTGTATTTGCTAGGGACGCCTTTCCACTAGCAAGATCAGTTGCTTTTAGTTTCAGTAAGACTGCTTTTGCAGAACTTGATATTTTTGCCGAAGCATGTTGTTGTGATTTGACCGTTTTATCAAATCGTACGATTTGGGTATAATAAGCATCATTGAAATATTTTCGATCAGTTTCAGATATACGTGCATATTCTTTACTTAAAACCGGAGAGTGTGTATATGTTCTGGTGAAAGTACCTGTATGAGCATTATAAGCATAGCTATTATTGTTACCCAAAGCACTCTTAAAGTGAGTACTAAGTGCTTTACTAAAGTTATTTAATGCCGATACTGATGCAAAATGGCAAGACACAGTTGCGATATAATTATTAAAATCCAAACTATATTGTACCTGACTAATACCTGCTGTATTTTTTAATATACGAATCATATCTTCAGTTTCACTCTTTATCTTGTCCTTTGTAGGTATTTGAATACCATTAACACTTTTTAGTTTCATTAATGACGCTACTTTAGTACTGCTTTTGCTGAGATTAAGAGTAGCCTTTATGTTTCCTGATCCATTAGCATTCAGGTTAATATCTTCAATAAAATCAAAGCAACTCGTGAGTAAGCTGCAGCAACAGATTAAGATAAATAGTAGTGAGAACGATTTGAGTTTGATCATTTTTAATTATTTTTAGGATTTAACCAGATGTAATTCTTCAATAAAATAGCATCCGACACTTTGGTATATAATTTCATATAATATATTAATTAGTAAAAATAGTGTTTAACACACCTTTTCAGTATCCCTGATTATGGTGGTTTTTATAGGAGATTAAGATTATTGACGTATGAGTCCATATTCAATGGCTAATTTGATAACTGAGCTTAGATTTTTTGAGCCAAATTTTTCAATGAGATTTTTCCGGTGACTTTCGACAGTATGCGGACTAATGAATAATTTTTCTCCGATTTGGCTAGTAGTTAGTCCAGATGCTGCTTCCAAAAGTACTTCTTTTTCTCTACGCGTCAATTTTGGAACTATTTTTAGTTCATCTTTAGTTTTCTTCTCTACAATAATTTTAGTTTGTGAACATAAAAATTTGTTTCCTTTTAATATTTGTTCTATCCCATTGATAATTTCTTCTACAGAAGCATTTTTTTGAATATATCCATGAGCACCTTCTTGTAGCACACTATTGATCACCGCATATTCATTGTGAACGCTGATAATTATAATGTGCATTTTAGGATATTTTATTCGAAGAGGTGCTATCAATTCTATACTATTTGCGTCAGGCAGATTGATGTCTAATAAAAGTACATCTACAGGTGTTTTAGTTAATGCAATATGCATCGTATTAGCATCTGGAAAACAACCCACCACCTCCAAAAGTTCTGATTTGGAGAGTATATTTTTAAGCCCCTCTAAGAGTAGGGGATGATCATCTGTAATCGCTATTTTAATCATTAATTTTTATTTTTTGGAAATAAAACCTCAACACTCGTTCCAAGATTTATTTCAGATTGAATACTGAATCTTCCTTTTAGAAAATCGATCCGAGATTGAATATTATAAAGTCCTGCTGATTGATTTCCTTTGATCTGTTGTATATCAAATCCAAGGCCATCATCTTCAACAGTGATGCAATAACTATCAGCTTCTTCTACAATCTGAATGATGATTTGTTTTGGATCTGCATGTTTTATTGAATTATTGACCAGTTCTTGTACAATACGATAAACCAAGAGCTGCTGTTCTTTGGTTAGCTGATTTTTATAGTGTAAAAATTGTACATCAATATCTAGAAAATCATTGGACATACGGGCTGCATAATCTTGCAGTGCTTCCTGGAGTCCAAATCTATAAAGTAGATCAGGCATGAGATTGTGAGCGACACGACGGAGTTCCTCCACAGCAGTATCCAATTGTTGTATGGACTTTTGCATGTCATCTTTCATGGTTAAATCTAACTTATCCGTTAATTGTGATAAGTTTATTTTAGTGCTGGATAATAAACCACCTAGTCCATCATGTAGATCTCTTGCTATACGTCCACGTTCTTGTTCTTGGCCTTCCAGCATAGCCGTCAAGTTAGATATTTTAGAGTTTTGACGTTCTTTGTCTAACGAAAAATTGTACAGTTCCTTATGCTGGCGCATACTCTTGGATCGCTGTTTATAAGCATAGAGAAGTAAACAGAAAAGCAGTAAGAAAACTAGCATTAAAACTACATAATATTTATTTATCTTTTCTTTATAAGAGATTTCATTTTTAAAACTTATGATATCATGAGCACGACTTTGAGTTTCAAGACGAGACAATTTTAATTCTTGAGTTCTTTTCTCGGATTCCAACTGTGTTAGCTCCAGTTCCTTTCTTTGATTTTCCTCATGCAGCTTTAAGTTTTCAAATGCTTGCTTTTGCTGTAGACCGATGGTCTGCATCAAATTAATTTGTTGTTCCTTCTTATCAGACTCCAACTGCATGGTGATCAGTTGTTGTTGCTGTCTTTCTTTGTCAAACTGAGCCTCTAATCGCTTACCTAGTTCTAATTGTTCTTGATTATAAATGGATTTAAATGTCTCCATATACGCTTTGTGGTAGCGAATAGCTTCAGTCAAATTTTGGTCTGATTCCGCGATTTCAGAAAGATTTTCATATATACTCAAGACGATATTTTGATCGGGTACACTACTTTTAGAGATCTCGACAAGAGCCGACAATAAATATGCCTTTGCTTCCTTAAAATTTTTATTTTTCAAGGCAATCTCTGCCATGATGCCATAGGCAGAGGCAACGTGGGTGTACTGCTGCGTCTTTAGACCTTGCTTTTGAGCAAGTTGAGCATATCGAAGCGCTTGATCTTGATAGCTTTCAGGATAAGACGTCAGATAAAGATGAGCCAAATTATTGGCAACAAAAGAAAGGTTTGAAGGGAATGGAATATTGTTCTTGTTTTGGCTATAGGTATTGATCGCTTGTAAATAGTATTTTTCAGCTTGATCCCGCAACTGTTGCTTAGTTTCATCCGCTCTATATCGTTGCTCATACATATAACCCATAAGCATATAAGCATCAAATATAGCAATCGGATCATCTTGCTGAATGGCTAGATTTAAAGCAAGTAAACTATATTTTTCTTGCAATTGGTATTCATTCCAATTCGCATATATTGAAGTAAGCTCTTTGTAAGTGGATGATTTTCGCGAGCTTAGAGTGGGAGAGGAATGGCACTGGTCAAAATAGTTAATAGCACGTAAAAAACTTCGTACAGCCTCACCCTCTTTATTATTACGCGCATATAGCCAGCCTTCACAATAATAGACATAGCCTTTGATTTCTTGATTCTTAGATTTGTAAGCAAATTCCTTTGCTTTTGATAAACTATTTTGTGATTCCTTTAAGCGCTCGGCAATGCGATTGTTCATTGCATCGATGGCATATAGATTCGCAGCATATTGACCATCCTGATAGCGAACTGCTATCTGAATATTTTCTTTCAGTATTTCGGCAGCTAGATCTTCTTGTTGATTAAAAAATAAGGCTCTTGCATATTTACCAGCTATATATAATCGTTCCGTATTCGAAGCAGGAGTATTTTCATATTGTTGCTTCAGCTTATCTAATATTTCTTGAGCAAGAGCACCATTCACGATTAAACACAACATCAGAATAAGTAGAATTTCTTTAAATTGTTGGCCAAAACCGATTATGCTCTTCTTCATTTGCATTCATTGTGGATCTTTCTGTAAGAGACTAAGATATCATTTTTTATAAACATGTATCGATTAATTGCTCAAAATAGCATGACAGATGTCATTTGTAGATAAAATTGACCGCTCATTTTTATGGACATCATTAGGTGAATATTTAAAATTATTCAGCCTCGAGAGCCGGTATTTTTTCCCCTTTAGTATTAATATAATAAAAGTCTTCCCCAGCCTCATCTTCCGACACGATGGCCACACCATCTGAAAAGGCAATTGCAGTTGTAAATTTGAAAGGAATAGTTGTTTTACCCTTATCGTCAATAAAACCATATTTTCCGTTTTTCATAGCCAAGAACGTTGTTCCTTCATCTGGTAAAGCCATATAATCATAGCCGTTTGCGATTTTCTTATTATCTTTAATGCTGTATAATGCATAGTATTGACCTTGAGTTGAAATAAAGTAATGCTGATTACGTCCCATAATGTATTCATGCACCGCAGGGACGACTACTTGTTCTTTTTCATTAATATATCCACTTTTATTATTTTTGGTAAACTGCATTAGACCATGTTCAGGGAAATTAATCATATCATAATTAGCCTTAATTAATACTTTGCCATTTTCATCCAATAAACCGTACTTATCCTGTTGACCATAAAGGAATTTACGATCTTTTTCTGAATAGGTTAAAAAATCATATTGTAGAGGAATCACCTCTTGCCCCCTTAAATTCATCGCACCAAATTTGTCTGAAGAATTATTTACAACCGATATATCACCTACATATGGTGCTACAAATGCATATTTTGGTTGGACAATAATTGTTCCGTTTAGATCACGTACTCCATATCGCTCACCTGTTTCATCAGTAAAGGCGAAGCGGTCATCAGCTATCTGGGTATCACCAAATCCTTCTGCAGAATCGACCTCCATTTGAGTATAGTGGTCTGGAATTTCGAAGAGTTCTTGAGGTAATTCTTCATGTTCAATTTTTGTAGCAACGTAACCACTCCCAGAAACGGTTATGGATAATGGTGCTCCAGGTAAGACATGTAAAAAATTAAACTCTGACCAAAATAAATTAGGAATTTGTTCGGTATAGTAAACTTCCAATTTGATTTCTTCGTTAGTATCTTCATCAGTACCCAGATTTAAAACGGCAAGTTGGCAAGTATAACCGGCTATTTTCTTATCCTGGCCCTTTATATATTCAATCTCAATTTGTGTATAATCGTTTTTATCTCCATCATTAAGAATTAAATATTCTTCGTTTTGAGGAATTAATATAAATGATCTATAATTTTTTTTATCTGTGATTTCGATGTGGCTTTCATCGTGCGTATAGGATATGCGCATAAAATCCTGATTTACCCAAGCTCTTAATTGCGTATCACTTATTCCGTCATCTCCAGAGATCTCCGTATTTATTCCGTAATCAATACGAAGAACCTTTTTGGATTGTGCTAAAGCTGACCAGCTGGTTAAGCATGCGATCATCCATGCTAGTGTTAATCTTTTCATATAATATTAAAGTATGATCACAAAGGTGATTAATGTGTATCACTTTTTTTATCCCTGATAGCAGCCATATTGGATATTGCTGCCATAGCATTTATTTTAGTTCTTCTTAATTTTTGTTTTTATCAAATTACTTAGGAGCGATATTTTAAGATAAGCGATCTGTCTGCAGTCACTCTACGCCACGTAATATATACTAATTTAAGCTTGACTTTTTAGATGATGGGGGTATAGAGAATTGCTTTGTAGTGATTAAATAATAAACTGTAAACAATAGCTCCATGTAGTTTGTTGAAAGTATATACAGTTGTATGCGATCCAAAGACGTTCCATATTATGCAAGTTTATATATTACTTTGTTACATATTATTACTTTCGCAGCCTTGCTTAAATCAAGTCCAACGGATTTCAGAGGAAGAGTCGGCGCTTCGAGATATTGTCTTTATGCGCACTGAAGGATTGTTGATGACACAAATGTTGGAGAAAAACTCCAAGAACAGAGATGTATTGAAGATTTGTAAACAAGTAAAAGTATATTATAAACAGACACAACCCCAGTTGTTGGCAGTCACGCAAGGAAAGGATCTCAAGTTGGATGAAAGTCAATTTGCAACTATCGCCAAAGAAGTAGAGAAAAAGTTTGAGAATTATAATGTCAATCGTGAAGACAAGTGGATCGACATGTATAAACTTCATATCCACAATAGTATACGCGTGTATAGTTTGTTTTTGCAAAGAAGAGAATGGGTAAGTGTTACCTATTTCTCTTTTAAAGCATTACCAGAATTGATCAATTTGGAATTAGAATTTAATAAGCTGGATATCAAATAAGGATATTTTAAAAAATTGATCTTTAGATTTGATCATTTTTACACCTATATTTAGTTCATATTTAGAATAATATGAAAATTCTTTCTGCGGCGCAAATTGCTCAAATTGATGCTATAACTTGTGAGGAACAGCATATAGCGAGTTCAGATTTAATGGATCGTGCAGCTCACGCTGTTTTTTTAGAATTAAAGAAACGGTACCAGAACATGGCCAATCAACATTTTACTATTATCTGTGGTAAAGGAAATAATGGCGGCGATGGACTTGTGTTAGCACGCATCTTGGATGATAATTTAGCAGAGGTCAACATTTATTTAGTAAAGTCAGCAGATTATTCCAGTAATAATCTGATCAATCAAAAAAAGATTTCCGATAAAAGAATTCAATTTTTTTCTGAAACAGATGATTTAGCTTTTCCTAAAGATACCATTGTTTTAGATTGTCTTTTTGGGTCTGGTTTGCGTGAAGAATTAAATGAAAAATGGAACCATATCTGCAACCAGATCAATCAAGCTGATGTCGTGGTGTATGCCATTGATATGCCTTCTGGTTTAGTGGCTGATCATCCTACCTCCCTTAAAGCTCCAGTTATTCACGCAGATTTAGTGTATACTTTTCAGGTTCCAAAACTCAGTTTGTTAATGCCACAAAATCAATGTTTTTATGATGACTTTCAAGTGCTGGATATTCAATTGAGTACACATGCTATTGAGCTTACAGACTCGAATATGAACTATGTCACAGAAGATATCATCTGGTCATCCTACAAAAAAAGAAAAAGGTTCGAGCATAAAGGCAATTTTGGGCATATCCTGATCATAGGCGGTAGCAAAGGGAAGATGGGAGCGGTTCAGTTTGCTTTAAAGGCCGCATTGCGTAGCGGCTGTGGTTTGGCCACAGCTTATATACCATCAAACGGGAATACCATCATACAAACGGCTGTCCCCGAAGCGATGTTGTTGTTGGACGATCACAGTAGCTACATCACCAATATACCCCAACTATCGTCTTATCAAGCAATAGGAGTTGGAGTAGGTTTGGGGACTGCAGTAGAAACGGTTAAGGCATTTTCAAAATTTTTAAAAAGCATCAGTGATCAACCTATAGTAGTAGATGCTGATGCCTTGAATATATTAGCAATCAATTCTGAATGGTGGAGTGCCATACCGCCAAATAGTATTTTGACCCCACATCCAAAAGAATTGAGCAGGATCATTGGGACTTGGGCTGATGATTGGGATAAATTAAAAAAAGTGAAAAAATTTGCACATCAGTATCAATTGCATATTTTGGTCAAAGGTGCAAATAGC
Organism: Sphingobacterium sp. PCS056; assembly: GCF_023273895.1. Taxonomy (NCBI): domain Bacteria; kingdom Pseudomonadati; phylum Bacteroidota; class Sphingobacteriia; order Sphingobacteriales; family Sphingobacteriaceae; genus Sphingobacterium; species Sphingobacterium sp. PCS056. The sequence goes on from NZ_CP096883.1 coordinate 3,349,148, forward strand.
GCTATGGTCATGGCAGATGGAACGATTTTTTTTAATAGTACAGGGAATGTGGGTATGGCAACCGGCGGAAGCGGTGATGTTTTAACGGGTATATTAACCGCATTGCTAGGTCAAGGCTATCCACCACAGCAGGCATTAATATTGGGCGTCTACATACATGGTAGAGCAGCAGATATAGCAGTGCCATCTATTGGAAAGTATAGCCTCTTGCCATCTGACATCATATCTTTTTTACCTCATGCGTTTCTTGAGTTAGAAAAGAATGGATCTGTAATATCTAGATAAATAACAGGATTAACCGCAATTTTTTAAGCTGTTTATACTACCAAATTATTAAGTAATAATTTCCGCTAATCGAATACGATTGTCCAATCAATATAATCGCCCATCTCCGAGCTGGTACACCGTAAAATGGATAACTTTTATACTTTCCCAAATATTAAGGGTGTTTTTTATAAAATTAGCTTGTATACCCGATGCTGATACCAGCAAGTTGATATATTCAGGACATTGATTATCATAAGCAATTTTATCTAAGAATAGACCCTTCCACAATTGCTTATTTTAAATATTAGTGATATATTAGAAAACAATAAATAGAACCTATCAAGGGACTATATTAATGAATATCCGCTAAAAATTAACCATTTATTGAAGATGAAGATTTATAAAACTTTTATTCCCGTATGTGCCGCACTCTTTTTGTCAGCCTGTTCTTCTAACTACTTAATGACTGTTAATAGTGTCAATAGTAAAAAAGATCAAGATCGTAGCACCTTTCTATATTCAAATGATACAATAGCTGTTCATTACTCTTTTGCAGGTAAAAACGGCGAGATTTACGTTAAAGTAGAAAATAAATCAAATAATCCGATCGTTTGGGATTTAAAAAACTCAGCTTTGGTGATTAATGGTAAAGCAAATAGCTATGCTGATGGTCGTATCAATATGAAAGGACAAGTGAATCAGATGAGTACTTTTAATGATGATTATACGTATGGATATTTTAAGGGAACAGCAACACTCCCTAAAGATGTATTATTGATACCTCCACATGCTTATGTTGACGGAAGTTATTTTGATTTGCGAAAGGATATTAAAGAATTCGTTACAATAGCTAAAAAACAAAAGGCAACCCGGTATGGGATGAATGGAAATCAATATCAGGTGAAAGAAGCTAAATTTAATGAAGATAACTCTCCGTATATATTAAGAAGCTTTTTGAGTTATTCCATTTTGAACAATAATGAAATGATCTTAAAGACGACAGAACAAAAATTTTATGCCCAAACATTGTTTCAAACAGGAGCTATGTCTTTAAATAATGTGTTCGAATATTATACCGAGAAAGGAGACATGATGGCTTATCGAAAAATAAAAGGTGAAAATGCACTATTGCTTGGCGGTGTTGCGGTATTAGGTGCAGCAGCCGTAGCGCTTGATGATAAAGAAGTTAAATAAGTTATCATCGATCGTAAGAGAATGCCCTATCGAGATAGATAGGGTTTTTTTTATGTTTTTTTTAGCTATAAAAGCAATTACTGACATACAGTTGTCAACACCCTACTTATTTTTGTGCCCAACAGAAATATCTTTATTAAACATAAACAAGGCATCACATTTTGAGATCATATGCTCAAAGAATGTCACCTAGACCATAGACAAAATTTTAGTAACAAAAGTATGATTAAATTTAAGTACACCATTCTATATGTGTCCGATGTGACACGATCAATTCAATTTTATGAACAAGTATTTGGCTTTGTTAGAAAATTTATTACCCCAGAAAATGATTATGGTGAACTCATTACAGGGGAAACTACGATTTCATTTGCATCACATAAACTTGCTAATACAAATTTGACGGCAGGATATACAGCAAGTTCGCGTTTAGACAAACCCTTCGGGATAGAATTAGGTATCGTAACCGATAATGTGGAAGATCTAGTGGACAAAGTATGGGAGTTTAATGGCGTTATTGTTGAGCAACCCACCATTAAGCCATGGGGACAAACAGTTTCTTATGTACGAGATCTGGATGGTTTCTTGATTGAAATTTGTACCCCCATGCATGAATAAAAGAATCACGATATGAAAATTAATCTCTTCATTCATGTAAAAAATGATTTCATAAATGAGTTTTTATTCTTTGATCTACAACAGTCATCCTTCAATTAGTATTTTTTAAATAGCGCATTTATACATTTTTTTTTATAGTTTTAGCGATTTAGTATATTAAATTAAGAAATGGCGTTAACAAACTTGTCAGCACGAGTCGCTCTTGGAATAGATATCGGCGGAACCAACACTAAATTTGGAGTGGTAAATCATCGTGGGGAAGTTCTTGAAAAAGGATCCTTAAAAACAGATGAATATGAAAAAGTAGAAGATTTTATCGATGCATTATATCTTCAAATCTCTCCTTTAATCGAGAAATATGGAGCAGATAAAAATTTTGATGGTATTGGAGTAGGAGTACCTAATGGTAATTATTATACCGGCACTGTTGAACAAGCTCCCAATTTGCCTTGGAAAGGGGTGATACCTTTTGCCGAAATGATGCAAGATAAATTTAACATGGACTGTACCATTACCAATGATGCAAATGCGGCAGCCCTTGGAGAAATGCTTTTCGGAGCAGCTCGTGGTATGAAAGATTTCATCATGATTACTTTAGGTACTGGTGTAGGGAGCGGAATTGTTGCCAATGGAAATGTTATCTATGGACACGATGGCTTTGCGGGAGAATTAGGGCATTCCATCGTAAAACCCGGAGGCAGAAAACACTGGAGCACAGGTTCAGAAGGAAGTTTAGAAGCTTATGCTTCAGCAACAGGTATTGCAATTACAGCAAAGAAAATGCGTGCTGAATTTCCGAGCTCGATGTTAAATCAATATCCTGAAGAGGCTATCAATTCCAAAACAGTTTATGAATGTGCTATAAAAGGTGATCCGATTGCGATTGAAGTTTTTAGATACACAGGGCAAAAACTGGGGGAAGCATTAGCAAATTTTGTAATGTTTTCATCACCAGAAGCGATTTTGCTATTTGGAGGAGTAATCAAGGCAGGAGATTTTATTTTAAAACCCGCTAAACTTCATATGGAAAGAAATCTTTTACCCATATTCAGGGACAAGGTAAGATTAGTTTTTAGTGAGCTACCAGAGGCTGATGCAGCTATTTTAGGTGCAAGCGCTTTAGTTTGGGAGCAATAGCATACTGTTACCACTCATTTCTAATAAGCATCTAAAGCTGATAAAATAAGACTTACCGGATGGTTGGTATCAATAAATCTGGTAAGTCTTATTTGTTAACTTTTTTGCTCGATGATACGATCCAATTGTTTTCAATTAGTGACCTTCAATACGGTTGACGTTTCTGAAAGTAAGGTTTATCCGAGGTAAAATATTTTTAGCGGTTTTAGGTACTTGGTGTTGCCAGCAACTATTAGTTGTTCCTGCCATCAGGAGAAAAGATCCATGGTGCAAGGGGATTTCCACTTGTTTTACGGCCTTCAAAAATCGATGGCGAAGGCGAAATAGACGAGTTTCTCCAAAACTGACCGAAGCGATTACAGGATTGGGTCCTGACTGATCAATATGATCACTGTGCCATGCTACACCATCTTTTCCGTCCCGATACAGATTAAGTAAGACCGCATTAAAGCTTAATCCAGTTTCTTTTTCCACACGTTTCCGGATGGCCAATAGTTCAGGAGTCCAATCAGGACCATTTAGATTAGCACCACTATTATTTTTATTTTCATACCACGCAATCATACGTGGTGCTTTCACCGTTTTGTCAAATATTTCCATCTCATATTCACGCCATGTTGTATCCCTCAATAGCGTATTATAATAATAATCAGATTCTTCTTTTGTAAAGAAAGAATCGATCAGCATCAGATCGGTATCCGGGAGATCAAATCGGACTTTCCCCGCATTTCCCGTAGCAAATATTTCCGTATCATCAAATAAAGTCATCATCGTATCTTATGTTTATCAATTCAAGGGGTAATAATGCGATTCATCATGTCCCAAAATAATGAATCAAAAATACTAATTTTATTAGTTTGTTGAAACTATAAATGTTAGTGTTTTTTTAGAAAAAATAGATGGCAGGAAATTTACCATTGATAAACATTGAAATGATCCCGTACACAACCGTGATTGAACCTATTCTGATCAATTATATATTTCCCTTCAAATTAAAATCGAATTAGCTTAGCCGTTCCACTTCCTAAAAAAAATACTTATGTTTACTCCAAAGAACACAACTAAACGAATGAAACGAACCATTTTACTCACCTTACTTTCTATATCCACTTTTACGCAGGGAGCTTTTGCACAGCAGGACTCCATTATGTTGGATAAGATCTATCATGAATCTTTTTATAATGGGCAGGCCTATGACAATCTACACCATTTGACAAAACAAATCGGTCATCGTATAGCAGGATCACCACGGGCGGACAAGGCAGTAGCTTGGTCGAAAAGCATTATGGAAAAGCTTCCTTTTGACCGCGTGTATCTTCAAGATGTGAAAGTTCCATATTGGGATCGGGGACCTCAAGAAAAAGCTTACCTTGTTGGTTCTAACGAACCTTTGAGTGTATTGGCTTTAGGAGGGTCTGTTTCCACCCCAGCTAAAGGCTTGGTCGCAGAGGTGATTGAAGTAGAACTGTTAAGTGATTTAAAGAAATATGGAGATCAGGTACGTGGGAAAATTGTTTTCATCAACAAACCCTGGGATGAGTCCATCGTAGAGACAGGTGTAGCATATGGTCTCAATTCAAGTCAAAGAAGCCGTGGTCCAGCAGAAGCGGCTAAGTTGGGTGCAGTAGCGTATCTATTTCGCTCACTGTCTTCCTCTAAGACCGATGATTATCCACATACAGGAGGCACAGGTTATGTAAAAGGTATTGATAGTATACCCGCGATGGCGATATCAGCAACATCAGCTATTAAGCTGAGTGATGCGTTGAAAGCAAATCCACATACAAAAGTTTACTTAGAGCAGCATGCAGCATGGAAAGGACAAGTACATACGCATAATGTCATTGCAGAATGGAAAGGGCAGCAATCTCCAGATAAGATCATCACGATTGGTGGACACATCGATTCTTGGGATGTAGGCGAAGGAGCTCATGATAATGGTACCGGAACTATGGGGACTTTAGATGCTATTCGTACGCTGATGGCACTTGGATATCAACCAAAGCACACCATCCGCTTGGTCTTTTATATGAACGAAGAAAATGGTGTTCATGGTGCAGCAGCTTATGGGCAGATCGCAAAAGATAAACAAGAACAGATTATTGCCGCGATTGAAAGTGATGCCGGAGGATTCGCACCTCGAGGTTTTGATATCAAAGCCTCAGCCGATCGAGTTGCTTGGATACAGCAACACTGGAAGCCCTTGTTCGAGCAGAAGTTCTGGGTCTCACGATTTCTACAAGGAAGTCCAGGAGTAGATTCTGGAGTCTGGGGCAAGCATTTTCCGAATACCGTGATGTTCAATTTTAGACCAGACCCACACCGTTATTTTGATCTGCACCATACCGCAAAAGATGTTTTTGAAGCGGTAGATAAGCGCGAGTTACAATCTGGCGTAGCAGCTATTGCCTCACTATTGTATTTGGTTGATCAACAAATCGATCAATTATAATACTTAAAACAGCATAAATAAACTAGAGCCATGCATACATGGGCTCTAGTTAAATGGTTTGATGCAAAGCAATTCAATTCCTCCGTTATCTTCAAATTGATCCCGGCTAGTCTAGTCATAGACCGATTTGAGAAAGAAATAGTAGCTACACTTTACTTGTTCGAACGCACACATGTCTCATAAGCATTTAATAACTCTTGAGCTACTAATTTAGGATCCTGATGGTGAATTCCATGGCTGTATCGCGGCAGTAAAACCAACTTACTAGAACGATTGTTTTTGATCATTTCTGCATAGTGTTTTATTCTCAAATCATCCAATTCTTTCCACCAAGGGATAAGGTTAATTCCTAATTTAAGGTTTTCGTTCATTGTTGTTTCATATTGCTCTATATGCTTATGATAGGAAATCATTACCGTTACCGGAATATCGATAAGAGGGGGTAAGGATGCGTAGTTTTTAAAAAAATCTGGCGTACTCTCTTGGAGCTCTCGCTGTACTTCATATCGAAAACCTTTTGTCGTTGAAGGGTCTTTTAAGATGTTCTTGAAATTAATGGTCAATAACTCTCGGTATCCTGTTTTGCTTGCAGTGCTGGACTTTACCTGATCATCCTCTTCTTTTGTTAGCATAAAGTCTGTCGGGTCAATGAAAAATAAACCACAAACCTCGTGGGGATATTGTGATGCATACAAGCGGATAAACGGTCCCCCAATAGAATGTCCAACGAGTAAGTATGGAGGACTTATAGTTAAGGTCGATAATAAATCGTGAAGCCTTTTTACAACTTCAATATCTGTACTGACTAAACTATCGATCTCAGACTCTCCAATTCCGTTTCTATCGTACACAATACCTGCAAAACCATGTTCAATAAAAGGAAATAAACTCCCGAAACTGCCGCCACCAGAACCAAGGCCGCTTTCAAACACGACAATGGGTTCATTTATTTTTCTATTTTCAATTCCAAATGTTTTGTAAGCTATTTTTTTATTATTGATGGATACAAACTTTCTTTCAGAAATCTGAGAATAGACCAACGATACGGAAAAAGTGATCGTCAATATAAAGGTGATGATTAATTTCATGGACTGATATTTTAAATAAAAATGGATGTACAATAATGGCTATATGCTTTGATTATAAACTTATAGTGTATTAAACGGCTACATGTAAAAATTTAATAGTGCTCAATATCAACATTATTTCACATACGAGTTTACTAATATCAATATTTGTTGTTTTTTTAGTTAGCGCTATTCGGTATATCATACTATTTGAACGGTAAGTGTACTGATTATTCACGTGAATGGCGAAGGCTCTTACTCTCCATATCCTATTTTTAAAAATATGATTGCGTTGACACATAAAAATATAAAATCAAGCATTTGAACAATAAAATTCCAATGGCCTATGCGATCAGTATTAAAAAGGAAATTTTTAAATGAAGATAATTTAAGCGGTATTATATATAAGTACTGTATAGGACCAATTGGATCTTAAAGATGGGATTTGGTATGAGGTAGAAGATGAGATATTTTAGGGAATCAGGATCATTAGAGAATAGACCTACCAGTGACTATGTTGGAAAGAATGATCCGAATGAAATATGTTGATCATCAGTGTAATAGAAAGTATACGATATACAAATAACTGGTTAAACCAAAAATAGAGATTCTCTTTTTTAAATATTATAATCAAAAACTGGAACAATTGCGCCGTGCTATTTGTTTTGCATCTAGATCGTTAATTAAGTATATTTAAATGTTAACAAAACTTGTACATATGAGCATAAATAACGCTAAATCACAAAAAACAATAGTTATAAACGAAAAAAGTTATAACTATTGTTCGCTAAAAGATCTTCCGCAAGGTTCAGTGTCCCATCTACCATTCAGTATCCGTATTTTGCTTGAAAACGTATTGCGTAATTATGATGGTTTCAGCATTACCGATGAGCATATTGATACACTCATAAATTGGACTCCAGAGCCAGTTGACAAAGATATTCCTTTTAAACCCGCACGGATCTTGATGCAAGATTTCACAGGAGTACCTGCTGTCGTTGATATGGCGTCCCTTCGTGCAGAATATGTTCGTCATGGAAAAGATGGTCAAAAGATCAATCCTGCAATTCCAGTAGATTTAGTGATAGACCATTCAGTGCAGGTGGATTATTATGGAACGGATTATGCTTACGACAAAAATGTAGAACTAGAGTATCAACGTAATAAGGAGCGTTACGAATTACTCAAATGGGCACAGCATGGTTTGAAAAACTTTACGGTAGTCCCTCCAGGAATGGGAATTTGTCACCAAGTAAATCTGGAATATTTAGCTAAAGGTATTATAGAACGTGAAGGCTGGTTATTTCCCGATACTTTGGTGGGTACCGATTCGCATACGCCCATGGTCAACGGTATGGGGGTAGTGGGTTGGGGCGCAGGAGGTATCGAGGCCGAAGCCGCTATGTTGGGGCAACCGATCTTCTTTACCTGTCCTGAAGTGATTGGTTTAAAATTGACGGGGAAAATACCTGAGATTTGTACAGCCACTGATATGGTCTTGTCCATTACGAAGGTGCTTCGAGATAAAGGTGTTGTCGGAAAGTTTGTTGAACTTTTTGGAGATGGATTGGATCACTTGACGGTTACAGATCGAGCAACTATTGCCAATATGTCGCCAGAATTTGGCTGTACGATTACTTATTTCCCAATTGACGATCGTACTCTGGAGTATATGTATACAACCAATCGGACACCTGAACAAATTAAGATTGTGGAAACGTATTGCAAAGAAAATCTACTATGGAGAACAGGTCATGAAGAAATTAATTTTTCTTCTATAGTAGAGTTTGATCTATCCACTTTAGAACCAACTGTTTCTGGGCCAAAACGTCCGCAGGACAAAGTTTTGGCAAAAGATTTAGGCCATCAATTTTCAAGTTTGCTGCAGCAAGAATATCAACGTAATTATAGCTTGCCGAATGAAAGAAAAGAATCGGCTTGGCTTGCAGATGGAGGGTCAGGGACCGAATTTACTTTTGGTAAAGTTCCCAAGAACAGTGAATCAGAATTAGAAGTCGTGAAAGATGCGATACAGTCCGTACGCATCAAATATAAAAATCAAGAATTTGTATTAAGCGATGGAAGCATTGTGATAGCAGCGATCACGAGCTGTACCAATACGTCTAACCCTGCGGTCATGATTGGTGCGGGATTATTGGCACGCAACGCTATAGAAAAGGGCTTGAGAACAAAATCATGGGTCAAAACTTCTTTAGCACCCGGTTCTAAAGTTGTTACCCAATATCTGAACCGATCAGGATTAAATACGGACCTGGAAGCATTACGTTTTCACACTGTAGGATATGGGTGCACCTCTTGTATTGGTAATTCGGGGCCTTTACCGCCACATATTGCCGAAGCTGTAGACAAAGGAGATCTAGTAGTGGCATCGGTATTATCGGGGAATAGGAATTTCGAAGCAAGAGTGCACCCACAGGTGAAAATGAATTTTCTAATGTCTCCCATGCTTGTCGTGGCTTATGCGTTGGTAGGTCGGGTAGATGTCGATCTGATAAACGATCCACTGTCGTATGACCCGAATGGTCGTCCCGTTTATTTGAAAGATATCTGGCCGAGCCGCGAAGAAATAGTAAAAACAGTAAACGACTGTGTTAAACAGGGAGATTTTCAGGAAGTTTATGATGTTATATTTGACGGTTCAACAGATTGGCAAAATCTAGAGGTAAGCTTAGATGAGCGCTTTGAATGGAATAAAGAGTCCACTTATATCAAAGAAGCTCCATTTTTTGAAAATCTGGAGGCCACTCCAAATCCCGTGACGGATATTACCCATGCTCGTGTATTATTATACTTGGGTGATTCAGTCACGACGGATCATATATCACCTGCAGGTTCCTTTCGTGAAAATAGTGCAGCTGGACAATACTTATCTGCTCATGGAGTAGAAACCGCTGATTTTAATTCTTATGGTTCTCGTCGTGGAAATCATGAGGTCATGATGCGAGGTACTTTTGCCAATGTACGTATTAAAAATAAGATCGTACAGAAAGAAGGTGGTTTCAGCGTGTACTTTCCAACCGGAGAGTTGAAAACAGTGTATGAAACTGCTATGGAATATAAAAAGACAGATACTGCCCTTATTGTATTGGCCGGGAAAGAATATGGATCAGGTTCGTCACGCGATTGGGCTGCCAAAGGCGCTTATTTATTAGGTATCAAAGCAGTCATCGCAGAAAGTTTTGAACGGATCCATCGCAGCAACTTGGTCGGTATGGGGGTAGCTCCATTAGTATTTACCAATGGACAAAATGCCGAAATTTTAGAACTAGACGGAACTGAAATTTTTGATATTATTGGACTTGCTGATCAGTTGACTCCGCACAAATTGTTGGATGTAAAAGCAACTCATCCAACTGGAAAAATAACGGAATTTAAAGTTCAGGCTCGGATGGATTCTGCTATAGAAATCGAATATTATAAAAATAATGGCATTTTACAATATGTGTTAAGAGATTATTTAAAAAACAGTTAATAGGTGGATGTGAAATCTGTATAAACAATACGTACGTGTTGCCTAAAAAATCAAAAAGTCACGTCAAACGATGTGAGTTTTTGATTTTATACTTTAATAACTTGCAATTTGTGGAATATTATCCTTTTATTATCGTTTAATTACAATATCGAGTAGCTGCTGCGGTTCATATATAATATAATCTGCTCCATGTAGTCTCAATTCTTCTTCATCCCGAAATCCCCATGTTACACCGACTGCACGTACTCCAGCATTACACGCGGTATCCATATCGACAGATGAATCACCTACATAGCAGCAGTCACTTGGCTGCAAGTTCAGCATAAGGAGCGTTTCGAATACAATATCGGCATCAGGTTTGGGCGGATGTCCAGTTCTATGTCCCAGTAGAACATCAAAAGAAATCTCCGGAAAATATTTTTTAACCAACGGAATGACAGCTTCATGATATTTGTTGGATGCAATTGAAATCAAATAGCCAGATGATTGAAGTGTTTGCAATAAGGGAATAATACCAGTATAGGGTTTGGTACAACTTTCAGTTTGATCTTCATAACGTTTCTTAAATGCAAGAAGTAGTCGTGTTATCGTATCCTCAGTTCTAGCCTCTGTAGGTAATGCGCGTTCAATGAGCATGCGGACCCCATTTCCTACAAATTTTTTATAAGATTCTAAGGGGTGAGTGGGGTATCCAAATTGGCCAAGTATGGTATTGCAGCTCTCTCCTAAATCTTGGAGAGTGTCTAACAATGTGCCATCTAAATCAAATATTATTAGCTTCATGGGCTAAATTTAAAAAAACAACACTATATAGTCAGCAAAATTTCTTTTATAAATGACTATTTAAACTTTAAAATACGATATAGAAGTGGAAAGTTGTGATCTCTTCCCTAACTTTAAGATGTGCTTAATATTTTTTTAAGGAAGTATTGGATGAAAATAGATGCTGCGCGTAAATCAAGTAGATATTGATTCATGATAGGGGAGAACGCTATACGTAGATACGGGTTGTGAAAGTAACGATAGTTTTTAATAAAAATGAATTTTTAGTTCTTATTCAAATTCAGGATAAAAAACTGTATTTTTGCTAGTTTTCATTCGTTCTACAACGTCATAGGGATTTACAACAATTCCAATTTCTGCTTTTCTCCTTTCAATTTTCCAACTCTGGTAAAATTCTTATAATTGATACGCCATACATACCATCTCTCAGATATTTTTACATTTTCTTCTCCTGCCGTCGAACCAGAGTCGCTAGAGCCCCGACATAAAATATTAGCTATTTTTCCAACATTACTAATATGACCAACTTTTTCCCAAAGATTCATTTTCAACCCCAGTTTGTAACACAATATGTATAAAACTCAACTTCTCCACTGACGATTTCTGATAAATCGGGATTGGTATTTATTGGATATACTTTCTTAAACGCCCGGATTACATCGCTGTTCAACTGTGTTAAATCAAAAGCCACTAATTGAAAATATTTCTTCTTGCTCTCGTCTATTTCAGCCAAAAAAACGTCTCCTATTTTTGTATTTGCTCCATAAGTTTACTCTTGAGGGATAATCTGTTGACCAGATCATCGTGGTGAATGAATATGGATGGTGTGGTACCATAGACAGACATTCCCTATCAAACCATCTGCTAGGCAAGTATCAAGCAATTATACCGTATGGGTAAAGCTTGTTTGCCTATGTGCGGTATTGAAATAGCATAAGTGTATAGTAAGTGCATGGTAAGTGTATCAAACACCCTGTTTTGATACTGTATCTATGCACTATCTATGCTTTATATATGCATATGCCATGCTTTATCGATGCCTAACATTTACTTGACCGATGCGGTATGGCGCTTTAATTTTGCAAATCAGGTTTAATTCCTCTCCAGAAAAATGCTGTTATTGGTTATTCATGTACTAAAATAAGTTTTTCCTATAGAAATCAATTTTATTCCTGATGATTTAGATTTTTATCGCCTGAGATGAAGTAAAATGGTATCATTATTCCCCATATTTCCGCTTGTCTCCACTTTTGGACCTACTGCTCTTGGATGGCCATCTTCGTAGTGTCAAAACAATAACGTCATGGCAAGAGTAGAAAGTTTAATCAAGTTAAATGGAACGATCGGGGATCTTTCCTTTTACAAATCAAAAAGTGTGGGTTACCAAGCACGGATGAAAACCGGTGTTTCGGGTGCCCGAATTGCTAACGATGCTGCGTTTGCCCGTACCCGTGAGAATGGGAGTGAGTTTGGCAGGTCACAGCAGGAGGGTAAAAAGCTGCGTGAACTGCTACAAGATGTGCTGTTTGAAAATTCGGATAATAAATTCAGCCAGCGTTTAGCAAGCCGCTTGCTCAAAGTTATTCAGATGGATGCGGTGAATGTTCGCGGGGAAAGGGTGATGGTCCCTGAAAATCTGCTCCTACTGGATGGCATGGAGTGCAATCAACGATCCAGTTTGCGCGCCATCACCTTAAAACCCTTTACGGTCACGTACGACCGTTTTAGCGGTGATGGCTTTTTTTCATGCCCGCAGCTGATGCCCAACCTGCACATCGCCAAATTGAGTGGTGCTACGCATGTGCAGTATACGCTGGTGCTGCAGGAGTTTTCGGGAGATGAATTGGATCAGCGTCCTGTGATCCGAAGATCTGCTTACATCAAACTGGGAGAAATGCAGCCGATGGATGTGGACCTCATGGCTTCGCTTGAAGCTGATCCTGAAAAAAGTGTATTGGTCCTGGTAGGTACGGGCTATTTTCAGATGGTCAACAATGCCTACTATCCGCTGGCCAATGGACAGTATAATGCGCTGACCATTAGTCAGGTGATCATGCCTTAATCTAAGGTGATGATGTCGTGAAGGATATTTTCGGGAGGCAAGTGGATTTTTATTAACCGCTACCTCCCGATATATCCCTTCTGATCAGAAAGAATTGTCTATTTGTTTTTTAATCCAGATACGTATTATGGAATATATTTGCGAGGAAGGGATTATCTATTTCAATTGATATGCTGCAACACTATTTTTGAAGAAAGTAGGTACATAAATAATCTTTTTAACAGGGTCATATCCGATATCTGCTGTATTTTTCTTCTCTGCAGTGCTATCCAGTAGTAATTCATATTTTCCATTAGCGTGAACGTAATAAATATAGCCCGCCCAGCATGAATAGACGAAGTCACCATTGCCGATCGGTTCTATACCATCACCGCCACATGGTAGATCGGCTATTGTTGTCAATTCCTTCTTATCATTAGCCTGCAGTAATTGCTTATTGCCACCAGCGATATACATATCTTTACCGATAGCTTTTAAACCATTGACGCCATCAATATTTTCAAGATATACAACATCTTTATTATTAATGATTTGATGGATCTTTTTTGTCCTAGAATCCGAAACATAAACAACGCCTTTGTCAGTGACAGTAATGTCATTTAAAAATATGGAACCTGCAATTGGGATTTTACGAACGATTTTACTAGAAGGGATATCAATGACAACGACATCCGTTATATCTGCTGCATAAAGAGTGTTTCCATATTTGGCAAGTCCTTTAGGAGAATTGAGCCCGTGGATCCAATCTAGATCTATAATTTTGCCATTCAGGTCTAATTTACCAATACCACCAATACCATCTTTCTCATCCGCACTATTGCCCATGATGGATACATATAGAATACCAGCTTTGGTATCTGGTAAAACAGATTCAGGCATATTGATAATCGAATCTGTTTCCCATATTTTCTCCAACTTACGCTGTGCCTTGACCGTAGTACCCAATAGTAATGCGAGAGATAGAATCATTATTTTTTTCATAATTGCTTCATGCTTAAAGAGGTTTAAATTTTGAAAATAAGCAAAATTTGGCAGATTATAAAGGTTTAGATGATTTTTAATCAATTTTAAGGTCGTCAGCAAAGTATATTCGTACATTACTTTAGGGTTTAGATGTTGGTTTTAAAATGAATTTGACGATCCTGTAATTAATTTAATTTTTCTGATACAACTATGATTTTTTAACAAAATGATAAGAAGATAAATTCACTTTTTTGAATTATAGTCGGATATGAAATGGCGTGATTTATCTACACTTTAAATGTGCTAGTGATGAGGTAGCTGCTTGCTCCAAAAGTTGAACGATAGCGGAATATCCCTTGTTGCGAGCATGTTGGAGAGGAGTAATTTTCTCATGGTCGGCAATATGGATGTTACATCCCGCATCGATCAGTGTCCGAACAATGTCAATATATTTTTGACTTCCATCACCCAAAATTACAGCCTCCATCAAAGCGGTCCAACCCAGTCGATTAACATGATCAATCGGGAACCCTTCTGTATTGGCTAACACGTTTACAACCTCCAAATGTCCACGCTCACAGGCAGGAATAAGAGCTGTACCATGATACCTGTTGAATACATCAAACCGAGCTCCATGCAATAAATAGAGTTTCACCAGTTCAAGATTTCCTGTCGCTCCTGCATATAGAAATGGACTGTCTTTGATATGATCTTGTTGATTAACATCTGCCTGATAGGATAGCAACAACTTGGCCATATCAAGAGCATTATTTTGTGTTGCAATTAAAAGCAAAGATTTGCCATTTTGATCAGTTGTATGAACAGAAGAGCCGTTCTTTAACGCTTCTTCAACTAGAGCTAATTGATTCTTTTGCACAGCTTCAATCAATTTTTTTTGAGATGAGGTATCAGCATTCATATCGGTATCAGTATGACAAGAGTTTAGAAATAATAATGAAAAAAATACAATAAGATGTTGCATAAGTACGGTATAAAAGGTAATAAAGCAGTTAGGAATATCAACCCTATAAACAAAGTTAGTATATAAATGGTATTAGAATAGGTACGATTTATATAGAAACTTGTATATATTATCACATTTAAGCTAATAATTATAGTGAATAAAAGCTAATATGTTTAGTTTAATTGTTTATCTTTGGATATTCAATATAGATAGACACCCAAGAAAAAGGCTGCTCCATATTTTATACCGTAATTCATTAGATCCTTACAGGATCAAGTAGTTACTTATGATAGAATAGATTTGACGATAATATAAAGTACTGTTTATAAAAGGAATTCCATTTTTTATGAATTTAATCCCTAGGTTCATAGGAGATGAATGATTGAAAAAAATCGTAGATTTTTTCATAAAAACTGCCCTCTGTAGTGATACACAGGGCTTTTTGTTTCAACTTTAAAATTGTAATGTAGTCAAAAATGATATTTTTTAATCACAATTATTATCTTCGTATCAACAATTGAATACTGCGATGCTGTACAATCCATTTGAACCATTAACTCGACATACTTGGCAAGATTTTCTTGAAAAAGGTTATCGTGACTTTGTATTGCAGCGGTTGGAGTGGCCAGATATTAGCAAAGGAAAAGGTTTTCTACTATCACCATACTCAACTCTGGAAAAAGCACATCTACATGCAGCAGAACTTGGAGCTAAAGAAGGTAAGGCTTTACAGATAACTGTAGACATAAATAAAATTCAACAATTATTAGCGGTCAATTCTGGCTATCGTGTTTTCGTCAATCGTTTTTATGAGGAAAATTGGGATAAACGCATGTTGCGAGTATATCAGGGTAGAATTATTAATTATTTGCGTAGTAATACCAATTTCAAACGAAAAGATCCGATTGATATTTTGTTTACATTGGAACATGGACGTGTTTGGGCTCTCATATCAGATGGGAAAACTACAAAGAAAGTCAAGGCTATAGACCTGATCAGTTAACATGAAGCTATCAGATTAATCCCTGAAATACATAAATACTTCACGTTTTTAAAATTAAATTATTTAACTTTTTGCATATTAATACATACTATGTGTTGGGACATATCACTTCATACTAATCTTGAGATTGTAAAAAAAGCTTTTCCTGCTTTACTGGACGAACGCAAGCAACTCGAATATGACTACCGGAACTTTGAAAATGTGCAAGCAATTACCTTTCCCGCATATCCCGTTATTTATAAAGATCAAGAAAACGAGAAAATCAATCTCCTAGAGATGGAATGGGGCGTGTTGCCCACCTATATCCAAGACCCTCAAGAGCAAGTCGAACGCCGTCGTAATATGATCAATGTCCGTAGCGAACGTATCCTTACCGATCATAATTCGTACTGGCACCGTTTGAAAGACCAGCGCTGTCTTATACCCGTGTCAGGTACATTTGAGCACCGTAAAATCCATGATAAGAAAAAGAAAATACCCTATTATATAGGACAAAAAGGAAGAGAAGTATTTTTTATACCAGGGATATACCAATGGCATGAAGTAATAACGCAGGATGGTGATGTTCATCAAGTAGGTAGCTTTGGTATGTTGACACGCGAGGCAAATACTGTGATGGGACATATACACAACGATGGACCCAATAAAAGAAGGATGCCGCTATTTCTCACACCAGAACTTGAACAACAATGGCTACAGGCAAAAGATGATAAAAGCTTGGTCGATATATTCCATTATGAAATAGCAGACCAGGCATTAGAATATTATCCTGTTTATACCTTACGGGGCTATCCCAATAGACCAGACGGCAAGCATCGCTACGAACCTTATCCCTGGGCAGGTTTACCACCCCTAGGGCAGGATGGACCGATGCAGCAAAGTTTATTTTAATTTATTATAATAAACATAATATGAAGTTCGTGCCATTGAACCGATCGATAGTTTTAGAGTTGCAGCATGGTGGATATGGTAGATGGATGGCTTAGATGATCTGTTGAAGTCGGATGGTACATAAGTATAGATCTACTATAAAGCCTTATGTTTTGTCATATGGTTATGTCTTGATGCCTATCTGAAATAATCAGTTAAAAGTAGAAGTCTTTATCGAAGATAATTATCGTCAAGTTTAATAATAAAAGCTATTGCTACTGTTAATGCTTGAGGGAATATAAAAGATGTTTTGTAAATTGTGGACACTATTTTAAACAATATGCGTAGAAAAACTCAAATGATCACCGCGATGATGCTATTCTCAACGACGGTTGCCGTAAGTCAGATGAAAGTTCGTGAAGAACTGCCCGAAAAATATAAGTGGGATTTGTCCCATCTTTATGCTACAGATGAAAGTTGGAAAGAGGAGAAGGAGCGTTTACGACAAAAAATGCAGAAAATAGCCTCGTATAAAGGTAAACTTACGCAGTCCGCTAGCGGGCTTTTAGAAGCGCTTCAGTTAAGTACTTCACTCATAAAGGAAATGGCCAAGTTATCATCATATGCCTCAATGAAATCTGATCAAGATACCCGCGTAACCAAATATGCGGGAATGAATCAAGAGCTACAACAGCTTTTTTCAGAATATAGCGCATTAACATCGTATATGGAGCCTGAATTATTGACCTTCAAAGAAGATCAGCTCCAGGCATTTTTTACACAAGAAAAAGAATTGAGCACCTACAAGTTTTACCTGACCGATCTACTTCGTAAGCGTGCGCACAGAGGATCAGAAGAAGTTGAAAAAGTATTAGCATACTCTTCCTTGATGTCAGGCAACGCCGCTAATATCTACAGTACCTTTATCAATGCAGAGTTTCCATATCCAGAGGTAGAATTAAATGGCGAATCTGTCAAACTCAATGCTGCCAATTTTGCTTTATATAGAGCGAGCGAAAATAGGGAAATTAGGAGTAAAGTATTTGATGCTTATTTTTCCAAATTAAATGAATTTCAACGTACCCTAGGTGCACAACTTTATGGAAACATCAATGCCGCATTGTTTGCCACGAAAGCCCGCAACTATGAAAGTACATTAAAAATGGCATTGGATGGTGGTAATATTCCAACCGCTGTTTTTCATAATCTTATCAAAAATGTAAATGGCAATTTAGAAACCTTTCATCGCTATTTAAATCTACGAAAACGTATGATGGGAGTAGATACCTTGCATTACTATGATTTATACGCACCTCTTGTGGCTAAAGTTGATTTATCCTATACAGTAGAAGAGGCCGAAGAAAATATTTTGAAATCCCTAAAACCTTTAGGTACTGATTATATAAATGTGTCAAAAAAAGCATTCGGCGAAAGATGGATTGACATGTATCCAAATGAAGGAAAAAGATCAGGAGCATATTCCAATGGTTCGGCATACGATGTACATCCCTATATTCTTATGAATTACAATGGAAAGTACAATGACATGTCGACCCTTACCCATGAATTGGGGCATACGATGCATAGTTATTTAACCAATAAGAAGCAACATTACGTCAATTCAGATTATTCGATTTTTGTTGCAGAAGTAGCATCGACTTTAAATGAGGAGTTATTGAACGATTATATGCTGAAACAGATCAAAGATGATGAAACCCGACTTGCGATTTTGGGAAATTATCTAGAAGGAGCCAAAGGAACACTATTTCGTCAGACTCAGTTTGCCGAATTTGAATATATGATCCATGAAAAAGTCGGCAAAGGCGAAGCGCTCACAGGTGAAGATTTTGAC
Organism: Sphingobacterium sp. PCS056; assembly: GCF_023273895.1. Lineage (NCBI taxonomy): Bacteria > Pseudomonadati > Bacteroidota > Sphingobacteriia > Sphingobacteriales > Sphingobacteriaceae > Sphingobacterium > Sphingobacterium sp. PCS056. Next base: position 3,367,873 of record NZ_CP096883.1, read on the forward strand.
GAGATGTATTTAGATCTGACCAAACGATATTACGGTCATGATAAAAATATTTGTATCGTTGATGATAATGTGAAATCTGAATGGTCTTATATTCCACATTTTTATTACAATTTTTATGTTTACCAGTATGCGACGTCTTTTACGGCATCTACAGCACTTTCCGAAAAAGTGTTACGAGGCACCGACGCTGATCGTCAGAAGTACCTCAATTTCCTTGCTTCGGGAAGTACCAAATACCCTGTAGACCTTCTTGTGGATGCTGGTGTCGATATGAATACATCTGAACCTTTTGATCTGACAATTGCTAAAATCAATAAAGTCATAGCAGAGATGGAAACTATCTTAACCAGATTAGGCAAGTAACTCTACAATTAAATACACCCAAAATAAAAGCCGTAATCATATACGGCTTTTATTTTGGGTGTATCTGAATATTGATGTTATAAAACCGCTTTACTTTGAGGCTGATCTTCTCAGGCCGATATAAATTATAATTTTATAATTCCCTTTTCAATCATTTCCAGCATTACTGGTGAAGCATTTTTAAATGTAGGCATTTGTTCAGTAAGGCTTCCTGCATTTTTTTTATTGACTTTAAACGTTAAATCCATTTCTGTCGTAAAAAGCAAAGCCGTTGTAAAAGGATTTTTAATATAAGAACTTAAAACTGTCAAAGCTTCATCAACCGAGTGGAAGTGCTCTATTTCTTCAGTTTTGTATTTTAAAGTTAAAGCAAAGTTATATCCTCCGGTATCTAAAATATGAAGTCGCACATAAATATTTTTAAGTTCAGTATCACCCATCGTTTTGGCCAAAGTAAGTTTTGCAAAAGTTCCTTGGTTGATACTTGATATTATTTGGTCATAAAATTCAACAAAAATAGTCTGATATGGCATTTTAATATAGTTTGAACTGCAAAATTACACTAAGTAGTTGACAAGTACCTTCTTTTTTTACAAAAAGAGATTGAATACACCCCAGCTACATACAAATAGTCCAGATGATAGCATATAATAAGACTCAAGGACATCCTCTCTTTTCTACAGCAATCTTATACATTGATTATAAAATTCTCAAATATCGAGCTGGCACTTGTTCTGTGAGCCATACCCCATTTTCTGATAAATAGAAAGTATACCCATCCTGTGCCATCTGTTGTGCTAAGACCGTTATTATGACTGGTTTTCCATGTCTTTGCCCAACTTTTAAAGCCGTTTCCTTTTCTTTACTAAGATGCACGTGTTGACGATTAAGTTTCTCAATCCCGGTTTCCAGAATGGAGGGGACAAATTGTTGTGCTGTACCATGATAAAGCACCAAAGGTGGAGTTTGAGTTTCTAATGCAAGATCAATAGGTACAGAATGACCTTGATTTGCTCTAATCTTCTGAAAGGAAGGGTCAAAAATAAATCTTTTTTTAGGATTTGTATCAACAATCTGTTTTAAGGTGTTAAAATCCAATTCATTATTGTGTTTATTTATTTTTTCAATCAGGTCTGTTGTATCTGCCCAGCCCTGTTCATCCAGGGTGATACCTATTGCCTCAGGCCGGTGACGAAGAACTAAACTTAAAAATTTGCTTATATGTTTATATTTGTCAGTCATTTTTTATAAATTCTTAAGAAGTTAAAATTGATTGGCTTTATCTTTTTACAGGGAAACGGATATTATATGGAGTATGATTACTGTTAGGTAAATTGATTCTCGCCTTCGTAATTTAAAATGAGTTTTCTTTTTTTTAAAGCACGAGCAGATACCCAAGCACCCATAGACAGTAAATTGAGTGAAATAATAATAGCAAATGACATCATCATTGATGTTTTTGTCTTTTAAAAATATAGTTTTTCTAAGAAATTAAAGCTAAAATAAAAAGATATTTTTGATTTCTGATAGATAAAATAAAGATCGTATTTGAAAACCGATCTGTGAGCCTACAAGTTCATCATTAAAAATCAAAAGGGCCTAATTTTCATTAGACCCTTTATCCTGACGTTTAATTGTACAGTAATCTATTATGTTTCTTATTGTTTCCTCTTTTTTGTTTCATTATCCAAGGCATTTTACATGCATATTTGGTTTTTTTTACTGTACCACGTCGTTTATGTTTTATGCTTCCAAAAGCATATTTATTATCTTTAGTATGATAAGAACACCTGTTATTTAAAAAAGTTCAAAAATATGACTAGATTTTTTTAAATTACTCGCAAATAACATAAATTTTGAAACCATCAATTTTACAAATCAGTCAATTGCTAACAGATCGATTGACACTGATTCCATATACTATACCTATATGTACGCATATATTAAATCAAGAATTTGATTTTTTAAAGAAGATGAATCTGAGAAAAGGTAGAGGTTGGCCTGATGATGATGTGCTGGAAACTTTACCAAAAATAATCAACAATCTTTCCGAAATTGGAGCACCCACAGGATTCGAATCGTGGATGATTATTAAAAATGAAACATTGGAAATAATTGGCGATATTGGTTTTAAGGGATTTAATCAAAAAGAACAACTTATAGATCTCGGATATGGGATTATACTTGGAGAACGAAGACAGGGATATGCTGAGGAAGCCGCAAAAGTTCTTATAGGATGGGCTTTTAAACAAAGCAACGTAAAAGAAATTACGGCACAATGTCTTATTGGCAATGTAAGTTCAATCCATCTTCTGCAAAAGTTAAATTTTAAGCAAATCAAGAGAGAAAATTGTTTTTTGTTCTGGTCGCTTCCATCAAGTAATCAAATCGTCACAGGTAAAGGCCAAACATTTAATTAGGCGTTACCAGCAAATACCGATAGTTATATTTGATATAAAGCTTTGTTTTTTTTGTGGCAGTCAATTAGTCTCTTGTGGCACTGGTACAAAAATAGATTCTATTTATTAGCCGGTGATATTATATGTGGGTTGACAAATTATTTAAATACAGTGTGTTACGGCTATTCAGGCTGTTACTGGAAAATATCGCAAGTGACGCGCTTATTTTTTGACTCTTCTGTATATTTTTTACTTTCTGCGCTTAGCATTTATAATATTGCGAACACAAAAACTTTTAGTTTTCATATTTGTTTTACACAGATCAGATATTATTTATATTTTTAATCTCATAATCTGTTATAGAGATAGAGCATGGCAAAACAAATTAAGGCGTTAAAGTGTCCACATTGTGGTAGTGTTAAGAAGCAAAATATTAAAGAAGACCATTATATCTGTAACAATTGCGGTACCGAGTATTTTCTTGATAATGATGATATCAATGTCAATGTAAAACATGAATACGGAAAATCTAATGGTCTTGATCCAAAAGCAAAAAAATATCTTCTATTAGCTGTAGCAGGAGTTTTGTTTTTTGTCGTTTTTTCTAACCTCATCAGAAACTGTGGAAACAATAGTGGCAGATCTTTCAAAGCTGTTGATTCCGATGATTCACCAAAGAAAAAAGAATATGTAGATCGGGTGAAAGAGTATTTAGCTTTTACAGCATATAATACCAAAAGTCCAATGTTGCTTTTTATTATCACCCGCAGCAAGGACGGCTATACGAGAGAAGGAGCCGAATATTTTGCCCGATTTTATGATCCATTAAAAGAAAAAACAATCAATGATATTCCGCTTGCAGGTTGGAAAGATGATTATTATATCCGAAGTCGTGTTTTCAGCGATGGTAACTACTACATCTGTGCCGATAAGAGTAATAAGGTCTATAAAATTGATCCAGCAAAAAATGAAGTAGTTGATATGACAAATACTTTTTTTGCTGACGTACCTGAGTTCTCTTCAGGTATCGCAACCTTAAAATTTACACAAGATCGAGAAGGTGACGGTTTTAATATCATGACCAATGATGGGAAAGAATATTACTATTATCCATTGGTCAGAAAGATTTACAAGGATCATTCTGAAAGACGTGAAGCGGGAACAGGACTTTCCAGTTTATTATCAGGCGCAAGCACATCTATATATTATACTTTTTCCGAAAAAAGTAGAGATTATCCAGAAGAAAAAATTCAGCTAATTAAATACTGGTATAAAAATAATCCAGGTTATCCCATTATGCTACCTTATAGTCATCAGGTAAGCTGGCAGAAGGTGTTTCAATATCCTAAGAAATCGGGTGTCTATTATGGATCGTTTCCATTTACGAAGAAATTGGTAATAGAGCCACGGATTATAAAATTTATTGATCTCACCCCTGGCCGTCTATATTTCAAAGCCAATATCGCTTATCAAGATAGCACAAATTTGTATATCACAGGACTCCCAGATGCTAATCCAGAAGGCAAAACATTCATCCAGAAGATAGATACAGAAACCGGGAAAATTATTTGGAGCTATATGCCAAACAGTGATAATTATTCTATAGAGAGTGAGATGTATGGTTATGATGGGGGACTAGTCTTTAGCTATTATGACCGAGCAACCAGTGGAAGCACCAATCGAATTATCATTATAGCAAATGATGGTACAGTACTAAAAGACATGGAGAGAGATGAAATTTTTAAAAGATAATATATGGGACTATTTAATTTTTTCAAGAAGCAAATTGCTACAGTCATAGCATGGCAACCTCAGGATCATAATTTGTTGGTGTGGAGGTATAAAGCTGCTACTGACGAAATTAAAAATGCAAGTAAATTGATTATTTCGCCAGGGCAAGGATGTGTTTTGGTGTATGAAGGCAAGATTACAGATGTAATCGATCAAGAGGGAGTCTACAATATCCGTACAGATAATCATCCGTTTATTACTTCACTGCTCAAAGTTGCTCAACTGTTTGAAAGTGAGCACAAAATGGGGCTTTATTATTATCGAAAAGCAGAAGTGTTGAATCAGGGATGGGGAACATCATCACCTATCAAGTATTTTGATGAATATTACAAAATTCCGATCCAGCTCTCTGCTTATGGTAATTTCTCTTATCGCATCAACGATGCAGCGAAATTTTTCACAGACTATGTCGGTACACAAGATATCTATAAGGTAGAGACTTTTCGCGATGTAGTACAATCTCGTATTATACAAGTCTTAACTTCATATTTTGCGAAGGAAAAATTATCTTTTATCGATATTGATGCCCAAATCGATCGTTTGTCGCGAGATATCAAAGAGCGGCTGATACAGGATTTGGAAGCATTTGGTATTCAACTCAATGATTTTAGGATCGAAGGAAATTCTTTTGACCAAGATACACAAGATCGTATTGGCAAGATTGCAGATATAACAGCAGATAGCTTTGCCGCATCAGAAGGTGGTCTCAGCTACGTAGAATTGGAAAAACTACGCGCTTTGCGTGATGCAGCAAATAATGAGGGCGGCTTAGCAGGTGCAGGAGTTGGACTAGGCGCAGGAATGAGTCTTGGAAAAGTATTTAGTAATTCCATTGATGAAGTTACGCAGCCGAAGATCGGTGCAGATCCCATAGAGCAATTGCGGAAACTAAAACTCTTACTCGATGAAAATATTATTTCGCAGGAAGAATTTGATCAGAAGAAAAAAGAGTATCTAAATAAATTTTAATCGATGAAGCATTTTATTACATTTCTATTCGTAGCCTCTCTACTCATTTTGGGATTTATTGCATTGAATTACATTTGGCATTGGATTCCGATAGATTACACGGGACTTATAAAAGTGTTTATATCCGTCCTAGTCCTCATTTTTATTGGTACAGGACTTGCGATGGTCATTAGTGCAGCGTATGGTCGAAAAGACAATCAACAGGACGTAGGAAAAAAAGATTAATATTTTCAACCACCAAATCTCTGGAAAGAAATGACGATGGTTTGCTCGAAAATAATCTATCAAATCATAGATATATGACGCTGCACATGTGTGGTATCATTTCATTTGTACTACTCTATAAAATAAAATATCCAAAAAGCTGCTTAATCTTTATTGGTATATCTTATTGATCATACGATCGCGCTGCGTTATTTGTTAGAAAATGCTTACTGTAGTTTTCAATTTTTGCAATGCATAGATCCCTTAATTTATAATTGATTCTTAAGAATCCACCTGATGGATCCCCTCGATACCAAGATATAATGACCGTATATTTTTTATTTTAATAGTAGTTACTAAAAGTCTCAAACAAATTCCACTTCAATTTTGTTTTCCTATTGAAATATAGCCATAAATATAGATCACATCATACGGATAATACGAATATTTTTAATGAGCCACTTGAAAATGATTTTTATATGAACAATGCTCATCCATTTGGAAGTGCATTTAAAAATAAAATTTAAAGAAATTAAATTGCTAAAATTTACAATTATGAGAAAATTATTTTTACAAATAAGCACCATCGTGCTTATCTTTTCCAGTTGCGCAACTAATAGTATGATTACTGGATCTTGGCGTGATCAATCTATTGATCTTAAGAAATACAGTAGGATATTTGTTGCTGTTATGACAGATAATGTACCTGCGCGACAAAAAGTGGAAGATGAAATTTCTTCATCTTTAAAATCATTAGGGTTAACAACTGTTAAAAGTATAGATGTGTTTCCTCCCAATCTTACAAATATGGGTCCCAAACGTTCTGATTTTGCTATGCAAAAAGTTGCTGCGACCAATAGTGATGCTATATTGACTATTGCTTTGATAGATTCCAAGTCAGAATCTAAATATGTTCCGAATGTATCAGTTTACCCTGTAAATTCTTTTGGATACTATAGAACATTTGGTGGTTATTATGATTTTTGGTATGGCAATCTTTATAATAATGGGTATTATACCACAGAGAATACTTACTATATTGAAACAAATCTATATGATGCGAGTTCAGGAAAGCTCGTTTGGTCGACCCAGTCCGAAAGTTACAATCCAGGCTCTTTGGATAGTTTTCTATCAGGTTACAAAAAAGCAATGACTAAACAGTTAAAGAAAGATAATTTAATTACTGATTAGGGTATAACTTATATGAGCGGAAGTAAATGGATCGTGATCACTTCCGCTTCTAAATGAATAAAATCGATATACCGATGCTAACGTAAACGGACATCGTACTGCCTTGTGCTCAGAAATCAAATAATGAATTAAAAGTATATATTTCCCCCAATTATAAATTGTTTTCCATTATAACTCGGGATAAACATATAGTTCGTTTTATCGTTCTTCTTTTTTCGATCCAGTAGCGGCAATAACCAATAGGCAATTTTTGTACTCAATATACCAATTCCTGCACCCATAGCCACATCAGATAACCAGTGTTTATTATTGTACATTCGAAAGAAACCGGTACCCGTTGCGACAGCATATCCAGCTACTCCATACCACAGTGATCTATCCCTATATTCTTGCCAGAGTAATTCAGCTCCAACAAAAGCAGTTGCAGTATGTCCCGATGGAAAAGAGTTGTTAGCTGAGCTGTCTGGCCGCCATACAGTTCCTGTATTTTTAATACTAAGGACAGTAAAGGTCATAATTGCATTGGACACTGCTGCAGTAAAGAGGCGTTGTTTCACAGTGTGTTTTGCTTTTATACCAAACGCATCTAATGCAAATATACTTGCAGTACCAAGATATTGACTAAAATCATCGACTGAAAATTTACGGTCAATATTTTCCCTTAATTCATTTCTGATATCTTGATTTTGACTAATTAGAAAATGACTTTCTAATGCTATTATTCCATAAGTCATCAATCCCGCTGGGACAAGCAACTTACTGTCTACTCATATGTTTAGTATAAGCTAAATCGTGAGATATGGCTTTTTTGTTTAATACTTATTTAATAATTTCAGATTAATATGTTACTTATCAATGATGTATGTTAGTGATTTTTTTATTGAGTAAAAAATACTCAGAAAAATTGTGTAAATAAAAAATAATGCCCATATTTGTTGAGTAAAATATACTCAACAAATACAAAAGAGTTATGATTGTACTTAACAACCACACTATAATCACAGAACAGTTTCCCAACAAGGAAACCAAAATCAAAGATTTTGATTCTTATATCTTAGAAGGTAATTTGCTTGAATTCACTTACCAAGAGGACGGTGATCTGATTAAACTTCTTTTTGTTAAGAAAAGGCTTGATCAGGATCAGGTTAACTGTAAGCTCGTGATCAACTATATGCCTTATAGCCGTATGGACCGTAAGATTGATGGTGATCTGTTCACCCTTCAGTATATCTGTGCGTTTATCAACGACCTTAACTTTGAAAAGGTTTATGTTATTGAACCGCACTCGGCCAAAACCATTGAACTATTGCACAATAGCGAGGCCATCTACCCAGCACTTGATTGGTTACCAATGATTATGGATCAGATGCAGTTTACAGATCAAGACCGAATTGTTTTTCCGGACAAAGGAGCAGCTGCACGGTATGAAAATGCGGGGTATGCTAATAGTTGCATATTTGACAAGACACGTCATCCACAGACCGGACGTATTGAAAATATGCTTCTTAAACGGGGAGATATACCCCAAGGGGCGAAGTGCATTATCGTAGATGATCTTTGTTCGGCAGGCGGAACCTTCCTCTGGGCAGGACAGATCCTAAAACAAATGGGTGCTAGTGAAGTATATCTTCTCGTTACGCACTGTGAACCACGTGTATTATCAGGTAAATTGCTTAATCAAGATTCACCTATAAATAAAGTCTACACTAGCACATCAATGATGCGTGAAACGCATTCCAAAATAGAGTACATCACCATTAATCTAGAAAACTATGTTTAATCCGATCAGCAAAAATCCTATCCTTTGGACAGACGGTTACAAGTTATGTCACAAAGATCAATATCCTGCCAAGACCAATTGGGTATATGAAACTTGGACACCCCGCATGTCACGTATAGCTGGTATTAGCCATGTTGTATTTTTCGGATTACAGGGAGCATTAGCAGAAATGACCCATGCCTTTGATCAGTATTTTTTCAGTCAGCCATTAGAGGTAGTAGTGGCCGAATACGAAGAAGCTATCCAGCATGTTTTTGCACATACCAATGCTCATTTTGCATCCACTCACAGCTCATCTCACATCAGCGCACTGCATCAACTAGGTTATCTGCCCATTAAACTCAAAGCTATAAAAGAGGGAAGTTTAGTTCCGATAGGTGTACCCATGTTTACAATCGAAAATACACATCCTGACTTCTTTTGGTTACCCGGTTATTTAGAGACCCAGCTTTCAGCCTATATCTGGTCACCCATGACAGCAGCTACCATTGCAGATCGTTACAAAAGATTGTTGAACAGCTATGCCGAGAAAACTGGAGATGTTCAAAAAGTGCAGACCCAAGCAGGTGATTTCTCTATGAGGGGAATGGGTTCTCCAGAGACCGCGTATCGTACAGCAGGAGGACATCTATTAAGCTTTTCGGTATCTGCTACCCTTTCTGTGCGAGACTATCTCAAATCGTATTATGCAGCAGGCAATGATATTATGATGTATACACCATCTACGGAGCATAGTGTAATGTGTTCATATGGCGAGCACGAACTTGAAGCATTTCGCCATCTGATCACCGAAGTATACCCAAGTGGTAATATTTCAATAGTATCCGATACCTATGACCTTTGGAATGTCGTAGACCAAGTTCTGCCACAGCTGAAAGAGCTGATCCTCTCCCGAGATGGAAAAGTGGTGATTCGTCCAGACAGTGGAGATCCTATTCATATTATCTGCGGGGATCAGGATTCTGACCGTGACACCGTTCAAAAAGGAATTGTTGAACGGTTGTTTGAAATCTTTGGCGGTACCGTCAATGCAAAAGGTTACAAAGAGCTAGATCCACATATTGGTGTAGTTTATGGTGATTCCATTACTGTCGATCGTGCAGAAAAGATCTGCAGTGGACTGATGGAAAAAGGTTTTGCTTCCACCAATACTGCTTTAGGAATTGGGTCGTACACCTACCAGTATGTGACACGTGATACATTCGGTTTCGCATTAAAAGGAACAGCAGAAGAAGTAGACGGACACTTTAAAGCCATTCAAAAACGTCCAGCGACCGATACCGGAAACTTCAAAAAATCACAAAAAGGTATCGTAGCAGTGGTATTTGAAGACCAGGATTATCGGTTGATTGATGATCTAACCCCAGAGACAGTAACAGCATTAAAGCATCGAAACCTCTTGAAAGATTTTTATATTGACGGTGAATTCGTTTTCACCAATACATTTGAAGATATCAGAAATTTATTAAAACTAGAATCAAATCGCGTATATGGAAACTAAACTACAGAAGCCATTCGTTATCAATGATGACAATGTCGCACATTATGCAACTAAAATTGCAACATGGATTGCGCAACAGGTCACTACGGCCAAACGTAAAGGAGTAGTGCTGGGTATGAGCGGCGGGATAGACTGTAGCGTTGTCGCCTGCCTTTGCCATTTGGCTAAAGTCGATACACATTTGGTCATGATGCCCTATGGCAATGATATGACCAGTAGCAGAAGTTCACAGCATGCATTAGAACTGATTCAAAAGTTCAATTTTGCACATCATACTTTTGATATCCAGCCAGCAGTAGCTGCCCTGACCATTACTAATGTGACTTTCTTGGCACAAGCTGGAACTGTCAATCAAGCCCTGAGCCAAGCCAATATACGTCCACGTGTCCGAATGACCTACCTCTATCAGTTAGCACAGCTGGGTAGTCGATTTGTGATCGGTACAGGTAATATGGCCGAGCGTACAGTAGGTTATTTTACCAAATGGGGCGACGGTGCAGCAGACCTTAATCCATTGGGCATGCTCACTAAACAAGAAGTATATACTTTAGCCGCATATCTCGGGGTACCCGATTCTATTATTGACAAGAAACCATCAGCAGGGCTTTGGGAAGGGCAGACCGACGAGGATGAGCTAGGTATGACATACGCCCAAATAGATGCATTTATATTAGCAGGGACATCCGGAGATGAAAGTATCGATAGATTAATTAATCAACGTATAGCCCTATCCGCTCATAAGTTTGCCGCAGTTCCAATTTTTAATGATTAATATTTTAGTATTATGAATACCACCTATCAACACATTATCGATGTCAACCATATCGCTTCTTACGAAAGTATAGAAGACATAAATAATATGCTAACCCTTGGCCAATCCGAAAATATCAAACCCGCATCGCAGGATCAGAAACGCAATCTGCTATTGGCTATCGACGTGCAGAACGATTTTATGGAAGGTATTGGGAGTCTTGCTGTTCAGGGTTCCAGAGCAGATGTACAGCGCCTCACACAATGGATGTATCGTAATATAGGATCATTGACTCAGGTTATCTGTAGTCTGGACTGCCACTCCATGATGCAGATTTTTCATCCTGTCTGGTGGGTAGATCATGAGGGTAATCATCCCGAACCATTTACCATCATTACTTACGATGATGTTATTCAGGGTGTCTGGTCTGCAGCCCATGGGGGCAAAGAACGCTCTTTAGAATATCTGAAGAATTTGGAAAATGATCACAAGAAAAAGCTTTGTATATGGCCATATCATTGTTTAGAAGGAACAGCAGGAGCAAAGCTCGAGAGTCAGTTTACCAAAATGCTTTACTTTCATGCGGCAGCCCGTAGCTCACCACCACAATTGATTTATAAGGGACAAAACCCCTACACCGAGATGTATGGTATCATCAAAGCCGAATACGATCCTGATCACTATATCAACTATGAAGTGCTCAATGCCGTGAGTCAGTTTGATGCCATCTATATGGCAGGTCAGGCTTCCAGTCATTGCGTATTGGCTTCTGTTACCCAGATTTTAGAGCACTTTGCTGACCATAGGGAGATCACCTCACGCATTACTTTACTGGAAGACTGTATGTCACCTATAGCTGGATATGAAGAGAGTACAAGGCAACAGTTTGAAGTACTTCAGGAGCGATATGGTATCCACATTCGTAAATCAACTGACATCATTTTATAGTTATGAGCAGCACGAGACCAACATTTAGTTATGAATATCCAAGACCAGCAGTCACCGTAGACTGTGTCATCTTCGGATTTGATAAAGGAGAACTCAAAGTGTTGCTCACCAAGCGTGGCATCGAGCCATTTTTAGGTAAATGGGCATTTCCCGGAGGATTTATTTTAGAAATGGAGACCGCCGATGAATGTGCCCGTCGCAAACTGGCAGAAGAAGCAGGATTAGAAGATCTCTATTTGGAGCAGCTGTATACTTTTTCAGATATCGATCGAGATCCTCGTTTTCGGGTTATCAGCATTGCCTATTATGCCCTGGTCAAGTCTACAGATTATCTTATTGAGGCAGGACATGATATTGAAGAAGCAAAATGGTTCAGTTTAGAAGAAGCCTATGCATTAGCATTTGATCACGATCAGATTCTATCCGTTGCCATTGAGCGTTTGAAAGGAAAGATCCGTTATCAGCCCATAGGATTTGAATTATTGCCGGAGCAATTCACATTGCCCGAGCTGCACAAACTGTATGAGACCATTTTGCAAAGAGCGATTGATCGGGGCAATTTCCGAAAGAAGATTTTAAGTATGGACCTGTTAATTGATCATAGTGAAAAGCAACCAGATCGACATGCTCGTGCAGCCAAGATTTATAGCTTTAATAGAGATAAATACGAGTCACTCAAACAATCAGGATTCTATTTTGAGCTTTAATACTTGTATATCTTTTTACAAATTATGGAGAACTATTTCATGTTGTTTATTTTGAACATATAATTGAAGCATTAGGGAGAGATTGAAATAAATTCCTTGTGACTGCCAATCACCATTATGGTCATGAACCACATGTCAGATAGGTTCAGTGTCTTCAATCCATAGTCTCGTTGTAAACGTTGTTAAATGCTTAGGCTCTTAAAATTTAAAGTCAGCATTCCTGTCAAGCGAAGCCTGTATGGATCGATATTTTTCTTCAAAATTATCCTCCCAGGGAAATTTTGCATTTTGGTCTGTCCAGACCAATAGAAGCGCATCAAATTTTTTACCCTGATAATAATTTATATCAGCACCAGAATATTCGGCTATATTTATTTTATCTAACACTATAGACGTAGCCTTACCTATCCTTAAAGATATTATATATCTACGGCTGTAAACGATTTTTTAGTTCAAACAAAATCATCTCCAAATTGTTGATAAGATGCAGATTGTTGTCATGTGCATTGTTATTTAAAAAAAAACGCTCTTATTGACGAAGATTCGTAATCCTTAAAATAGATCGTTTTCGTTGATAGAAATAAAGTCATGATAAATCATAACCATCAAATTAATTGGAATAAAACCCGCTGATAAAATGACGGAAAATCAGAAATATGTTTTTGTGACTGAATCTTAAATTACTTTTTACATACAAGCTTATTTGAAAACTTTAAATTTATGATATTCCTATTTTATTAATATATGAATAAGAATCCTGATGTAATTATTATTGGTGGTGGCCTAGCAGGCTTGACAGCTGCATTACATTTGTCAAAAAAAGGATTAAAAGTTACATTAATTGAAAAGTATACCTACCCCCGACATAAAGTTTGTGGTGAATATCTTTCCAGCGAAGTATTACCTTACTTAGATTGGCTGGGTTTAGACATTTTACAATTACATCCAACAATTATTAACAAACTTAAATTTAGTCATCAAAATGGTAAAATTGCAAATGCACACTTACCATTAGGAGGACTTGGTGTCAGTCGCTATTCGCTGGATAATTTCCTATATCTAAAAGCAATAGCAATGGGATGCACTGTAATCAAAGCAACAGTAACAGCTGTGACTTTTAAAGTAGATAGATTTACAGTTGTAACCGAAAATCAAATCTTAATAACAGAAATCGTATTGGGTGCATATGGGAAACGCTCAAACATGGATCAAGTACTGGAGCGCAATTTTATAAGTAAGACAGCTCCGTGGCTAGCGGTAAAGGGGCATTATACTGGAGATTTCCCAAATGATGTAGTAGCACTACATAACTTTAAGGGTGGGTATTGTGGTATTACAAAAGTTGAAAACAATACCATAAATATGTGCTATCTAGCAGATTTAAAATCATTCAAAAAATACAGAAACATAGCAGAATTTGAACAAAATGTGCTTTATAAAAATAGACATATCAAATCTTTTTTTGAAAAAAGCACAGTACTTTTTGATAAACCAATTACCATAAGCCAGATCTCATTTGATAGAAAACCGATCATTGAAAACCATATATTGATGATAGGTGATGCTGCAGGTCTTATTCATCCGCTTTGTGGCAATGGCATGGCCATGGCTATGCACAGCGCCAAAATTTCGTCAGAACTGATACTAGATTATTACACAGGTAAAATCCCTACACGAAAACTATTAGAAAAGGAATTCACACGACAATGGAAACAAAATTTCGGAAAGAGATTGTTAATCGGCAACCTTTTAGCTAAAGCACTGCAGCATCAAGCCATCACAACACTATTGATCCGTATCGCAACGATGTTCCCCTCTGTTCTCCCCAAGATAATTAAGCAAACTCACGGTAAACCAATAACAATCAAATGGGCATAAATACCAATGACAGAACAGAACAGACCGAATTAATGGATGATTTTTCACTTCAGGGCGAAGAATTGCGCGAAGCATTGGATAAAATCGCACGGATCAATCAGTTCCTCGGTGGGAATAATATTACACTTGACGGTATAAATCAATTATTAACACACGTGGACAGGTCCAAACCGATCATCATTGCAGATATAGGCTGCGGTAACGGTGATATGTTGCGGATGCTAGCCAAATATGGTAATAAGTACCATATCAATTTTAAAATGATCGGAATAGATGCGAATGAATATACGATAAATTACGCTCGGAAATTATCAAAAGATTACGATAATATCGACTATATATGCCTGGATATTTTTGACGAGGAGTTCAATACCCTAAAATACGATATTGCGCTTTGCACCTTAACTATTCATCATTTTACTAATGAAAAAATAATAGATTTAATCACTATCTTTAATCGTAATGCCTCTGTAGGAATAGTTGTAAACGATTTACAGCGCAGCAAACTGGCTTATAGACTTTACCAAATGGTCTGTTTTATTTTTAGATTAAACAAGATGCTGCAAGAAGATGGATGTATATCTATACTAAGAGGATTTAAAAGAGATGAACTGCAGAGTTTTGCAAAAACACTAAATTTAAAAAATTATACCATCCAATGGAAATGGGCTTTCCGCTACCAATGGATAATACCTAAAATATGAACGTAAAGATAGTAACTGTTGCAAAACAACTACCGAAATATTCAAGCGATACAGCTGAAATACTTCCAATGCTAGATACTTGGCTTTATGGACAAGAAACACGTTTTATAAAAAAAGTAAAAAAAATATTTGAAGGTGCAGCAGTAAATACACGGTATTCAATTATGGATCCTGTTGAAGTATTTACAGCAACTTCTTTCGAAGAAAAAAATGATATTTACAGTCGAGAAGTCATTATCTTGGGTGAACAAGTCCTTGACAAAGCACTTAACAAAGCTGGATGGGATCCAAGCACCTTGGACTATATTATAACGGTAAGTTGCACGGGTATTATCATCCCATCGTTAGATGCATATCTTATAAATAAACTGAAACTCAGGCAGGATATCGTCAGGTTGCCAGTTACAGAAATGGGCTGTGTGGCGGGAGTATCAGGTTTGTTGTATGCCAAAAACTTCCTCAAAGGCAATCCTAAGAAACGTGCTGCAGTAATAGCTATCGAAGCTCCTACAGCCACATTTCAACTTGATGATTTTTCAATGTCTAATATAGTAAGTGCTGCTATTTTTGGTGATGGGGCGGCTTGTTGTCTACTCTCTTCTTACGAAGAAGATTTAGGGCCCTCCATACTTGATGAACAGATGTATCACTTCTTTAATACAGAGCACATCATGGGATTTAAACTTACCAATAGTGGTTTACAGATGATTCTTGGCAGTGAAGTTCCAGATACTATAGCACAACATTTCGGTGCTATTATACATCCATTTCTTAAGAAAAATAATCTAGAAATGAAAGATATAGACCATATGATATTTCATCCGGGAGGAAAAAAAATCGTAATGACGGTCGAAAAATTATTCTCAGAATGGGGGAAAAATATTGACAACACAAAAGAAATACTATTGCAATATGGCAATATGTCAAGTGCAACTGTTCTTTATGTCCTAGAGCGCACTATGGATAATAATCCCCTTCCCGGAGACTTGGGATTGATGTTAAGTTTTGGTCCGGGATTTACGGCACAAGGGCTTCTATTAAAATGGTAATATACAATGAACGTAACAGATATTATAGCACAATTACCCTATAGTAAACCATTTTTATTTGTAGACGAGTTGCTTCACGTTGATGAAAATGGAAGTATTGGCACCTATACTTTCGATGAAAATCTGGATTTCTATAAAGGGCACTTTAAAGAAAAACCTGTTACTCCTGGAGTAATTCTAACAGAAACGATGGCGCAGATCGGTCTGGTATGTCTCGGCATTTATCTTCTTAACAATGAACTTAAAAACACTCAAATCGCATTTACTTCTGCCGATATGCAGTTTCTAAAACCTGTATATCCTAGAGAAAAAGTTACTGTAATTTCTCAAAAAGTATATTTTAGATTCGGCAAACTGAAGTGCAACATTATGATGAAAAATGAAGCTGAACAAGAAGTTTGTAGAGGTACACTTGCAGGAATATTAATCCCTGAACTATGAATAGAGTTGTCATAACAGGATTAGGGATCGTTGCTCCAAATGGAGTTGGCATACCGGCCTTTACCCATGCTATTAAAAATGGTCTTTCTGGAATACGTCACGATGATGAATTACGACAACTGCAGTTTTCCTGTCAGATAGTAGGAAAACCCCAGATTACGGATGAAATAAAGTCAGAATATTTTACCGATCTTGAACTTCGCGGCTTTAACAGTAGCGGCATACTATATGGTGTCATTGCAGGATTAGAAGCTTGGAAAGATGCAGGACTTCCAGTAGAAAATAATCATGACCCTGATTGGGACAGCGGAACTATATTTGGATCAGGAACATCGGGTATTGATAAATTCCGCGAAAGTATCTATAAAATAGATGATTTACAGATACGTAAGCTCGGCAGCAGTGTTGTAGCACAAACCATGAATAGTGGTATTAGTGCATATCTAGGAGGAAAATTAGGACTTGGTAACCAAGTAACCACCAATTCTTCAGCATGTGCGACTGGAACCGAAGCGATCATAATGGCTTACGACCGTATCAGATCAGGAAAAGCAAAACGCATGTTGGCAGGTAGCACTTCAGATAGTGGCCCTTATATCTGGGCAGGGTTTGATGCATTAAGAGTATGCAGTTCTAAATATAATGAACATCCTGAAAAAGGCTCGCGTCCTATGAGTGCAACAGCATCAGGATTTGTACCTGCATCTGGTGCAGGTGCATTAATTGTTGAGGACTTGGAAAGCGCACTAAAACGGGGCGCAAATATCTATGCAGAAATTATCGGCGGAAATGTAAACTCTGGCGGACAGCGTGGCAATGGCACTATGACTGCCCCCAACAGTATTGCGGTTCAACGATGCATTATCGATGCTCTCAAGAACGCTGAGATATCGGCAAGTGATATTGATGCTATAAATGGCCATCTCACAGCAACAGCTAAAGATAGCCTTGAAATAGAAAACTGGACAAAAGCATTGGAACGCGACCAAGATAATTTTCCCTATATTAATTCGCTAAAAAGTTTGACAGGTCACTGTCTTAGTGCCGCAGGAAGCATTGAAAGTGTGGCAACAGTCCTGCAACTGCATCATGGGTTTTTATTTGGAAATGCGAATTGCGATGACTTACATCCCGAAATAGCTACACGGATTGATAAATCAAAAATACCATCAAAAACCCTCAACATCAATTTAAATATAATGGCTAAGGCTAGCTTTGGCTTTGGTGATGTAAACGCCTGTATAATATTTAAAAAATTTAAAATTTAAGCTTATGAGTAAAGAACAACTAATAGAAAAGGTAAAGGAAATTATAAAACCTTATACCACCAATAATGAAGCATATGAAAATCTTACAGAGGACACCGATTTCATCAATGATCTTAACATCAACTCTGCAAATCTGGTAGATATTGTACTTGATATTGAACAAATTTTTGATGTGGTCATCGATAATACCGATATGGAACGTATGCTAGATGTTAGGACAGCAGTTGAAATTATCGAAACTAAACTGGCTAAAAAATGATTGGTAATGATGTAATAGATTTGCAGCAATCCCGTCAAGAAAGTAACTGGCAAAGAAAAGGGTTTCTGGAAAAATTATTTGCACAAGAAGAGCAGTGCTTAATTGCCAATAGTTCCGATCCAGAAATTATAGTATGGTTAATGTGGAGCATGAAAGAAGCAGCTTACAAAATCCTAAATAGACAGACAAAAAAACGAGAATTCATCCCTCAAAAACTATTATGTAAAATGTTGACATGTAGCGATAAAGGTGCAACTGGTCAAGTGTTTTATATGGGGAATATCTACCATACAAGAACGATAATAGCCGATGATTTTATACATACCATTGCTGTTAATTTCTTAGAAGATCTTGATCTAGTAGTTGAAATAGAGAAAAAAGATATTCTAAAAGATATATACCGAATACCTTGGGTAGGTATTTCAAGTTTAAATCAATATAAAGAGGCATCAGTTAGCAATCATGGTCGTTTTGAAAAAACAGTGACCATTGAAACAAAATAATTTGAGTATCGTTTTAAATGTCTCGGTAGGTGAAATATTTTCTTCATGAAAGGTCTGTCTGCCAAAAATAGCCATTCCTATTGCTCCAAAAATGGTAAGGAAAATTTAAAAGTCTTCTGTAGTTATAGACAGATATGGATATATGGCTATATCTACTGAAAAACATGAAAAATACCAGATTTTTTATAGGCCAAACCAGCTAGTGTTTAAGCAGGTTTTCCTTGGGATTGTGTATATCTCATGATAGTTTTAAAGTTTTAGCAGATATCGTTAACATTTTTTTAAATTCTTTGACAGATTCCGTTTCATAAGTACCTTTTAATGAAATGATCTTTGCATATCTCATCAAACCATCATCCCGAATAGCAACAGAAGCCAAAGTAGTTCCCAAAACACTTGTTTTGATGAAGATACTGTACCAATTTCCTGAGTTGACGAGTCTAATGGCTGTGGGTATATCATTGACTTCAATCGTAAATTTTGGACTTAAACCTTTTGCTGAAAAAGCCCTGTGAACGGTATGAGTCATATCATACCCCATTGTTGCAATAACTAAAGGAAGTTTACAAATCTCTTCCAGGGAAATACTCGTTTTACAGGATACTTCTGTACCTGCTAAAGCTGCCAGTACCATTGGACAGCCGAATAAATTTTTATAAATAAAATAGGGTACTATTTCGGTTTCATGAAGAGCCAAGACAAAATCTACCTGAGCTTGTTGAAGCTTCTCATACAGACTGTGGGAGGGCTCATAGATCACTTTAATTTTTATTTGAGGAAATTGCTCTGCAAACTTTATTAAAGTTTCTACAAAGAAATCCTTAAGACCATAAGCAACGCCTATGGTTACAGTACCAAATCTTATCTTTTTCAAATCCTGGAGCATTAACTTTCCATCTTCGGCTTTTCTGACACTCTGTTCGGCATATTCAGTAAATAATCTACCAGGTTCTGTTAGCGTTATCTGCTTACCAATACGGTTAAAAAGAGAGACATCCAGTTCCGTCTCCAGTTGTTTGATCTGCTGTGATAATGTACTCTGGCTGATATTTAAGTGCTTTGCTGCTTCAGTAAAACTCAGTAATTCTTGTGCTTTGAGAAAATATTTAAGTTGTCTAAGTTCCATTTTACTTTTATGATTTGCTCGTCCAAAGGTATAAAAAGTCTCATTAATCCATCGAAAAAATCGATCGATGCTATCGAATAAAAACGTTTTGCCGATTTGAAAAAAGAGCGGAGATTTGTCATATGAAATCAGCATCTCAGTCTATCGAAAGTGGAAAGTTAAACTTTTTTAAAGTTATGAATTTAGGCATGGCGCAAATCGTACTTTGGGGTGGATCTTATTTTTTACTGTCTGTCTTAGCAAAGGACATTATAGCCGAAATGAGCTGGTCTTATCAGCAAGTTTATGGTTGCCTCTCACTTGCCCTTTTGGTTTCAGGTTTACTGTTACCTTCAGTGGGTAGGACTATACAGCATACTGATCGTCATACTGTATTACTTTTTTCGGGGTTAGTGATGGCGATAGGTTTGATCATCATCGGCAGTTCAAGTAATTTTCTGATGTTTGCATCAGGTTGGGTGATTATCGGTATAGCAATGGCAATGGGGCTATATGATGCATTGTTTGCTGCAATTGGTAAAAGATACAGCCTTAACGCAGCAAAGTCAATCGTTTGGATCACTCTGATATCCAGTTTAGCACCTTCCGTTTCTTGGTTATTTACCAGCTATATTTTGGATAGTTTTGGATGGAGAAATACCTGCTATACATATGCCATCTTGTTGATAATTACCATATTCCCGATTCATATGCATGTTTTCAAAAATAAAGAAGGAAACAAAAGCACATTAAAAGGAGAGACCTTGCAATCCGCAGTCGAGCCCTTCCGTTCAAAATTGTATTATTTATTATCAGCAAATTTTACTCTTGGTTCGGTGATAACCACCAGCGTTATCATACACTTAATTCAAATATTACTACATGGCAAGACCGAGATGTCAATGGTTTTAATCGCAATATCTTTTTTAGGACCAAGCCAAGCCATGGCACGAGTTATTGAGTTGATCATTGGAAAAAGGAGCGCTATTGAAATGTCCTTTATTTCTACCATAATCATTTTTTTGGGTATGATATTGATTTTTGTGTCCCCCATATTTGCAATACCTGGAGTAGTTGTTTTTGGAATAGGAAATGGGATGCGTTCAGTTTTGAGAGGAACATTGCCATTGTCTGTTTATGGTAGTGACAATTATGCCTTGATTCTTGGAAGACTTGCAAGGTTGCCCTTACTAGCACAAGCAACAGCTCCTTTTCTTGGAGGATATCTTATTCAACAATTTGGTATGGTAATTTTCTTATGTGTAATCAGTTTTATGGCAATCGTCAATATTTTTTTAATTGCATTAATCAAACAAGCAATAGAACAGTACAAATTAATTTCTATCCATGAATAATATCAAATATATTTTTAGACAAGCTACAGAAGAAGATGCTTTTCAAATTTGGAAAATTTTAGAAAAAGCGATCAAGAGACGAAAAGACGATGGGAGTACACAATGGCAAGATGGCTATCCTAATCAATCCATTGTTGAAAATGATATTAAGAACAGTTATGGTTACGTGCTGGTTGATGAAGATATCATCATTGGTTATTGTGCTATTTTGATAAATGATGAACCAGAGTATTCGAACATAAAGGGATCTTGGTTGACTAATGGTGATTTTGTGGTTTACCACAGAGTTGCAATATCTGAAAAGTATCTTGGTCAAGGATTGGCTCAGAGAATTTTACAGCATATCGAAGATTTTGCGCTTAAACACAATATTTATAGTGTAAAGGTTGATACTAATTTTGATAATAGGGGTATGCTTTGGATATTGCAAAAAATGTGCTATCACTATTGTGGTGAAGTAACATTCAGAGGAAGTCCAAGAAAAGCTTTTGAGAAAATCTTAAGATAAGGTAGGTGTAATAGATCAAGCATAGCTTGTAGATCAACTGTCCATTATAGTAAAGTGTACTATTTGTAATATTTAGTTGGTTTTCACGTTATAACCAACAATAATTTTAAGTGGGTTTTCCTTGATTGCCAAAACCTGTATTTCCTCATCATAGATGTAGTCGGACAACTATTTGTCAAGGTCGCTTTATGTATCGTAATTAAATATTTAGTTTTATTTTCGCACTGGTATTCAAATTTAACAGTATATAGACCAATAAGCTACATCTGGTATAGTACGCGACTGGCTTACCGTTACCGTTCTATCGATAGCTGTAAACATATAATTCTTCGCATTATCGAAGACATTTAGTTTGGGATTTAGCAGTACAGCGTTAACGGTTCTGATTTTGTATAGCTATTTTTTCTCCTTTCAATAGTGCTGAGGATATTTGTCTGCAGTGCTGAGAACTATGAAATAGCAAAATTGAAAACCGTTTTATTCTGGATATTTTTCCAAATCAGGTTGTTTCTATTTCTTCAAGCCACTTAGTATCTTTTTCTAATTTGATTAAATCGCGTATTTAATATTCGAAAGTTAGTGTGAATAGGAGGTGAGCGGTTTTTCTTTCGTCTCTTAATTCTTTTTAAGATGGAATGGACTTAGCGATAAGCTGTTTTGAATATTAAAAATCCATTAAAGTATCTAAGCCCGGGTTGAGATCTTTAAAGGTGTCGATTTTATCCAAAGCTATAAAAATGCCATTAAGATAGGGAGCTGCACCACTTCCTGCTTCGTGTTTTATGCTCAGTTTTTCATCTTCCATACAGAAAATCGTTTCGACTCCAAGTATATGCCCAGGTAAACGAACGGCATGTACCTGAATCCCATTAACAGCGGCACCACGAGTTGCTTTATTACCGATAGTTTCATCTATAAGTACATCAGGAGTTGGTTTTTTTACCTTCGATAGGCGATAGGCAAGTTCGGCAACTGTTCCGCTTGGAGCATCTATTATTTTTTCTGAGGCATAATCAATTATTTCAAAGTGATCTACATATTTGGCAGCTGTTTCTGAAAATCGTTGTAGCAGTACAGCTGTTATCGAAAAATTACCGGCGGCCAATACAGATACTTTTTTTTCATCTGCCAAATTACCGATCTCTTGATAATCTTGATCTGAAAGACCAGATGTACCAATAATAATTATTTTTCCTTTATTGATAGAAGCTAAAATATTTTTCTTTGCTACTTTAGGAAAGGTATCATATAACTTTTGACTGAATTATATCATTTTGTATCTATCACTTATCAGGATGATTTTTAAGTGCTTAAATCAATTTTTTAAAATTTAAATATCTTCCACAAATTATAAACTTATGGAAGATATTTAGTTTTTGGTTGATTAGGTTATTTTATTTTATTGAAATGTGGAGATGCTCCATTGTATGTGTTAGTACTCGCTATGACCATCATTTTATTGCTGTTAAAATCCCAAGGATAGTATAATACAAAATTCCCATCATCTTGCAGAACATAGAATCCGAATTTTACATTATTATAATTTGCATCATTTCGTTTTACATGGAGATTGTCTGTAGACCATACCATAACTCCAGGTTTCTGAGAGGTAGGTTTTGCTGTTAGGATTAAATTTCCATCATCTTGAAAAACAAGTTGATAGTTTCTGGATCTCCCGAATTGTTTAAAAGAACCTGAATCCCATAATACTTTTTTTGCTACTTTATCACCTAAATATATGTTTCCATCCTCTTGGAAAACCATGCTAAATCGACCATTGGGGCTATTCATCTCATAAGGGAATTGAATTGTTTGTCCTGGTCTAAGAATGGCATTTGAGTTTCTGTAATGAAGTGTATCAACAATTACATATGAAGATTTTTTAGTATTAACACGGTATTTTCCCCAATCAACTGGAATTGGAAAATTTTTATTGATTTCATCATCCCACATTACTCCATATGATTTTGATGATGTACCTAGTATTCCAATATAATCAACTTCTCCCGAATGTTTTTTTCCAGATGGAATATTATATTTGATATAAATTCTTCCTCTAGATTTTTCATTAAGTAAGAGTTCTTTTGGAAAACGTATTGTTAATCTTTTATCATAGATTATTTCTCTTGATGCAAAATCATTTCCGTTAACTGTAAATTTAGCTAAGCTTACTATACTTTCCGAAGTAGCATAATAAATTTCGTACTCGGCTTTAAATTCAAAATCCACTCCATCTCCTCTTCTGGATATAACTGACACTAAGAAATCTGTTTCAGAATTTCTGCTAATTATTAAATTATTTCCTTCAGATGTCTCTTTAATTTGTGAGTGATGGATGTCCCAATTATGTAGTTTACGATAAAGAAATGTAGCATTGCTACTTAAACTAATAAAAGTTATACAAACTGTTAGTAAATAGATCTTAAAATTTTTCATTAACTATATTATCTTTTAAAGTTTCTGTATTATGAAAATTATACATATTTTGGACGCTTTTTCTCGATTGGATTACTGATAAAGACTTAATCACGAAAGAATCGGAATTCTTGTCATATATAATACTATCTCTATTGATTTCAATAATTTCACTTAGATGAGTCTGAAGATGATTTATATCATTTTCCACCACGGATTCATTACTTTTTAAATCAACTGTCTCTTTGTTCTTTTGACAAGAAAAAGAAAATGATAAAAGAAGTAAAATTGCTACGATCTTAATTTTTTTCATTATTTGTTCTAAAGATTTATTTATTTTATCAAATGTAATCAAATTTAAAATAAATAAAAAATAAAAACACTTTTAGGAACTTAATGGATTGTCTGTAGCTGATGTAAAATTTTTTAAGTATTTTAAATATTTAAAATTAATTTAAAGTCTATTTTATGTTGTCAAGTATGTTGCTATAAGGCTATTCGTTTGAATGGCATCTTGTTTTCCATCAACAAACTGATCTTCCCGTGCTTTTTTATCATCACGATGCCAAAACTCCATATTCAATTCTGTTTCAGATTCTCTATTTTTACCGCGAGAATATAGAATTCCATTCAGGTAAAGTTGAATAGATAACGATCATTGTAGTAATTCCAAACTCTTTTTATCACTGGACTATTGTGTAATGATAGGAACTCTGTATACTGTTTCGCTTCTGATAAACCAAATCACATTAATGAGGGTTGCATAATCTTCTATATATCATCCGGAATATCTTGTTTTTCAAAATCTTTAATTATTTGCTTGGGTGATAGATGATGGTTTTCGATGGTACTAATTCCTTATTGGTATCTTAGAATTTGAATTAGGAGAAACAGAGCTCGGTAAGTATTTTTATGATGTTGCTCTTTACTTTAAGCTGAGTAATCATGCTTTTTATGAAAAGCTTGATTATACTCTGTTAGTATTACCAAATTTCAAGAAGAATGAGGCTGATATAAAGATGGATATGTGGCTATATCTATTGAAAAAAATGAGTAAACTTGATAAAATACCGGATTTTTTAGATAGGCGTGTATGGGGTCTTATCCCTGACATATGCGAAGTAGAAAAATTAGCGCTAGAGGATAAGATGGCATAAGTAGCAGATTTAAAACATAAGCGTGATGTAAAGAATACCTATTCTACTACTCAGCGTATTGAACATGATCGGGGTTTAAAAAAGCCATTGAGACAGCTTTGAAATTTAAAAATATGGGTTTACCACTAGAACAAATTGCTGAGTGTACCGGGCTTATCATTGATGAGATTAAAAAGCTGAAATAAATCAAATAGATTCTACCATAAACATATAAAGCCATTCTGCATAGAATGGTATACCAGCGCAACCTGCGATTTTGAAGTTTCTAATTTTTATGGCTACTCATATTCCACCATGGTTATTCTCTTATTCTCTTATTCGTTTTTGCAGCTTCATTTCCCCACTCAGCAATAGAATGGAGTAAGGGAATAAGAGTTCTGCCAAAATCACGTTTTGAATTGAATGAAATGGTGCAATCCATCTAAAAAAATAAACAAATACCCCTGATTTTGGTTCTCAGAATGCTATTAGCCCCTTTTGCATCTGTTCACTTTTAGGTTGATCATAGTAAAATGTGCTTCTTATTTTATCGTATTTATTATTCCGTTTAAGCGAAACATAGAGACATCGTAATGTATTTTAAAAAAAAATCGTGTTTTGAGGTAACAATTCATGTAGTAGTGCATCAAAAGATAAACTTTAAAAAAATTAAACATTATGAGAACAAAATTTATTTTAATTATGGTCTTTATGCTGCTTACTTCAAAATCGGTATTTTCCCAAACTGCCTTTAAAGTACATATAAGAGGAAAAGGCGCACCTATTTTATTATTTCCTGGTTTTGGTTGCGCAGGAGAAGTGTGGAATGAAACTGTAGCAGAACTTTCAAAAAATTATGAATGTCATATTTTTACTTTTGCAGGATTTGGCGATGTCCCTCCAATTGAATTCCCATGGCTTTCTACTATAAAAGACCAAGTCATTACTTATGTCAAAACCAAAAATTTAAAAAAAGCAACACTAATTGGTCATAGTTTGGGAGGAACTTTAAGCTTGTGGTTAGCATCAGAAGAAACTAATTTGTTCAAAAAAATAATTATCGTCGATGCTTTGCCTGCAAGTGCAGTTTTAATGATCCCCAATTACCAAGGAGAAATTATTCCCTATGACAATCCGCAAAGTAAAATGATGCTCGCTATGGATCAAAATTCGTTCAATGCAATGAATGCTCAGTCCACTGCTTACATTTGTTTAAACAAAGAGAAACAAAAAGTAATCAATGAATGGATGAATATGGCAGATAGAAAGACCTATGTATACGGTTATATCGATATGCTCAATGTAGATTTACGTAAAGAAATTGCCGAAATTAAAATCCCGGTAGTAATTTTAGCTGCAACACATCCAGATATTAATGCCGTACAAAAAACTTATAAATCGCAGTACGAAAATCTGCCCTCTGCTAAAATTTATTATGCAAAAGACGCTGCTCATTTTGTGATGTTTGATCAACCTGAGTGGTTTATGGAAAAATTAAAATTAGAAATACAATAAGGTGGCTACAGAAGAAGAATTTGACGATATATACGTCACGCATTATAATAAAGTGTTTCGATTGTGCAGAGGTTATTTTTGTGGTGATACTGCATTAGCGTCTGATGCCACTCAGGAAATTTTCCTTAAAGTATGGGAGAATCTCGACTCATTTCGAAATGAATCAAGCGTAAGTACATGGATTTATAGGATTACTGTAAACACCTGTCTTTTATATTTAAGAAAATCATCTTCCAGAAAAGAAATTAGAACCGATATTATGCCTCAGATTGTTTTGGAAACTTATTCGAATGAAAAGGAAGAAAAGCTTCAAAAAATGTATCAATGCATAGAGAAGCTCCAAGAGGTAAACAGATTAATTATTTTGATGACTTTAGATAGCATGGCATATCCGGAAATATCAAAAGTAATTGGAATTACCGAAGAAGCGCTTCGCGTTAGGATCCATCGCATTAAAAAAAGTTTAATTCAATGTGTACAAAATGAAAAAATTTGAAGAATTACAGCATATTTGGAATCTGCAAACAGAATCTGATTTAAGACCAGCTGCTCATGATATTATTAAAAAAGCAGAGGCACATACTAAAAAAATTAAACGCAATCATTTGTGGACTCAAGTAATTTTAAGTGTAACATCAATTATATTAGTCTTTTATTATATTTGGGTAGGAGCTTACAAGCAAACACTATTTAGTTTTGGATTGGGCATCATGATTACAATGCTTCTATTTCGCGTTGTGTTAGAATGGATAAGTCAGAAAAAATTAGCGAACTTGAGGACTGATATTGCCTTAATTGAATATAGTAAACAGGCGCATCAATTTTATCAATGGAGAAAAAAAATCCATTATATCTTCACACCTATCATTTATATGACCTATACTGTGGGCTTTGCTTTTCTTTTACCTGTATTTAAAGAGAGTTTCTCTAGTGGTTTTTATCTTTATATTGTATCAAGTGGATTTTCATTTTTACTCATCTTTGGAATACTTATGGTCCGAATAATTAAAAAAGAAGTACAGCTTTTACATTTGTTAAAAAGTATATCATAAAATAAAGTGTTCTGATTTAATAATATATTATTCAAAATCAATTTATTAAGCTCATTGAGAGTCGGTTTGTAAGATAAATCAAAAGGGCCTAATTTTCATTAGACCCTTTATCTTGGCGTTTAACAGCACAGTAGTTTTTTATGTTTCTTATCGTTTCCTCTTTTTTGTTTCGTCATCCAAATGGTTTTGACGCATTTGAATTTATTTACTGTACTACGTCATTTATCGTTATACACTTTCTTGATGAAAGTAAGCTTGTTGTCGTTTTATATATAAGAACACCTGTGGGTTAAAATAGTTCAAAAAAGTTTAAAATAATTTCACCTACCCATTTCCACCATTCACCGAGTTTTTAGTTGGATTAGTCTAATTGCCATAGGGTAGCGACGATTTGCACCCTACTTTTGAATCAACAACTAAAAATAAAACTGCAAAGCAGGCATCAGGGTTTGAGTTGGTGGATGTGGGGCTGATGCAACTTAATAACAATATAATATAAAGACAATATGAACACTTTAACAAAAACATTCGCAGCAGCAGCCTTGATCGCAGTATCTACATTCACTATGGCAGCAGCAAAACCAGCAGGAGACAACTCTAAGAAAGCAACTGTCAATCTATCCACAGCAGATCTAGCCATTGATCATTACGTAGCCGTTATGACCGAAGGCCAGTCAGCAGGAGTAGAGCAACTTTTTACATCCGACTTCAACCAAAAAGTACAGGTATCAGAAGTTAAAACTAACAGCCGCTCAGCCGTTATCTCATTCTTGAAAAAACAAAAAGGAGAGCAGCTGAATTGCAAAACAAGTACTACAATCGTACAGGAGTCTGCTGATTATATGCTAGCCAAAGTAACCATGCAGTTTGACGGATTTACCAAGATAGATCTGGTGACATTAGTCAATGATGGCGGTAACTGGAAAGTTTCACAATCGATCAACTCGTATAAGTAATTTACCGTTTAATCATATGTTTAGTAAAGGCCATGTCGTGAGATGTGGCTTTATTTATGATAAATTGATTAACTTTTTTAAAAGTGAAGCTGAAAGCAAATTGGACAAAGTATTGTATATGCTCAAGGATATGTCTACGTAAAAGACCTTGCCAAGGATTTTCAGTTCGGCAGTATTTCAACGGTTCTTTCAGTTGGCCCGCTACGCAAAAGTGACAAAGGAGGAACGAACTATTTATGCTATTCGTTCTAAAATGTAAATGTCATGCCGAAGCAGTGCAGAGGTATCAAGAAGGATTAGAAAAACAATTTGAAGAGGCCAAGCAAGCAGCAATAGAGTAGAGGCTAAAGCCAAAGTCCAGCGCCAAAAAGCCATTGAGACAGCTTTTAATCTGAAAGAGATGTGTTTTTCTATTGCTCAGATTGTCAAAGCTACAAGCCTGACCATCGACGAGATCTAAAAGCTGAAATAACTGATTATAGATCATATACAACAAAGTTTATATATTCAAATCACTTAATTTCATTACATCGGAATAGTAAATTTAAACGTTTTTTAATCAGATTTAATACCTTACCGGCCGCGAATAATCAAAGATTTGGTTGCTAAACATAATTGTGGCAAACATTAAGAGAAGCTTAAGATTTCTGGTCGGGTAGCAAGTGTTTCGCTCATTTCCAATAAGTATCTTTTTTTACCTGATACCTTGAAGTTTACTATTAAATGATCGTTTTCTTTTACAATTTCTATTCGTTCTAAAGTAAGTCCTTTTGTATTTAATATATTTTCCAATTTCGGCACCTGCTCAAAGTCAGGATCACGAAAGGTTACACTCAGGAGCTGTTCTTTTTGTAGTTGTGCAATCATTCGCTCCACCCTGGTAACCATTAATAATACCCCAAGAGTAATTAAAGTTAGGCATAGTGCAAGCGCGTGATAACCTATTCCTGCTGTCATTCCGATTGCTGCAGAAGTCCAGATTACAGCAGCAGTCGTCAAGCCACGAATAGAAATTTTGTCTTTAAAAATTACACCCGCCCCAATAAATCCAATACCTGTAATAATATTTGCCGAAATTCGGTCATCAGTACCTGTACCATGCTGGGAAACTATGGTAAAAATGGTCGAACCCAGTGAAATTAAAATTATTGTTCGAAAGCCGGCAGACTTATTTTTGTATTCCCGTTCAAAGCCAATGGCTCCTCCACATATGATAGAAATAACCATTGCTACCATGTCATTAATTTCTACTGTAAAATCCATTAGTATATCCTCTTATATTTATTGCTTCTTTTAAGTGTTTTTGTTGTTTTTGTTAAGGTAGGAAAAAGGATTAGCTATTTAGCAATCAAGCCCGTAATTGTTCAAAGACCCTTTGGTCAATATAAGTACAAGCACTAAAACTGCGAGCCATTTCATTTTTGCATAATGCTGAAATTATTTGAAATATATAGTTCACGAATATAGCTAAATCAGTTGAAAATTATAAAGTAAGGTAGGTTTTTAAAAGGCAGCTGATAATATTCTTTTAATGGACTTTGGTTTCAGAATCATCGTATAAAATGTCTTTCGGTATAATTTCGTTTTTGCACATATTTTACATCAGACGCTGCACAAAATTTGATATTCCTCAGTGCCATTGTTTCGTAGTCAAGCTAATACCATCTTGATCTTGTATCCTATGGGCGTTTATGAGTCAATTTAAGGAAGAGAGTCTGCTACAATCTTGATTGAGCATATTATTGATGCGCCAGAGGGAGTGTGAGAAGGAAAATTCTTAAAGGTTTTCTGATTGATCTATTATTTTAAACGACTACAGATAAATTTAAAGCCAATACAGAACGAGTATATGCTCAATCATCCTGATGAAGCTGCAAAAACTCCTAAGAGCATATCTTTTAGAAAATCATGAGCATTTATTACGGCACTTTCCCAAATTTCCATTAAACGTGGATAATCAGCGGCTTTAATTTCTATAAACATGTATCATAAATTTGTTGTTCCAAATGTCCGGACTTCTTTTCTAATATACTGAATCCAAGTTAAAAAATACGCTTTTTACCTCAGAGCTTGAGTTGACGACTACCCATACCATCGAGGGCAGAGAATTGCAGCGTTATTTTGATTCCATTTTGGAAATAGATTTTAGTGGATCTGTTACTTACAGTAGAATTTAAGCCTGATTAATTATTATGGTAAGGTAACACGTCGTATTGATATGTTATACAAACACTAAAAATGTAATACAGAAAACAGAAGAGCATACATTGAAAAAAATATCCGCTATTTTAAGTAAAAATAATAACGGTCAGACTTTGGATATTCAGACCAGTAAAAACTGTTTTTGAAAGGATGCTGCATTAAGATGAAATTTATTAATTTCTTTGCTTCATCTAGCTTTCCACGATGTATTATTGGATTTTCAAAGCTATTCAATGTAGCGTTGAGAACAAATGAAATAATAAGTTCTCCCTGTGGGATTTGTTGTACACCTGATTGATAGCGCACAAACTGATTTTCATACAGTTGATCCCACACAAATACCTCTGCAGCTTGCGCTGATTCTATTCTTTTAAGACTATCTGATAAGGGGTGAGGATTGATTAATGAGATCTCATATATACTTTTAATGGGTTTGCCATAATATAAAGCTATTCTCCAGCGGGTCAGTTTTGTGCTGTCCAAGTACGACAGAATTTTGTCGGAACCCGTAAAAGAATGGTTCCCTTTTTCATCCACATATACTTCTAGTTGATGTTGATACCTTGAATAATTTTGAACGTCGAAATTATTTCGTTTTAGTTCAGCTACCATATTTTTAACAAATAATCCAATGCCACCGTAGGGGCTAGGCATGTAGTTCGAATAATTTGTAAAACCCACTGAAACTTTCTTTCCTATTGAACTGTAAACTTCTGTTGAATATAGATCCCAGTATATATGTAAGAAGTACGAATTTTTGGACTGCAGTAGAGAGTCTTTTTTTAAAACAGTCTTTATCTTATTTAATAACAAGTCATCTGTTGGAATACTAGGGGTCAAAATGCTAATTTCCCCATTACTCACTTTACTAAAATGGATTGAAAATTGTTTTCCTCTCACCAATTCATCCTTTAGAACCTTACTCAGTTCATCAGTAAGTGGTTTTGACGACTGCCCGTTTGCAGAAAAGCTAAATACAATTAAAAATAGCAGTAATAATTTCATATGTAATTGATGCTAGGATAGGAGATATTCCATAATTTGTGGGATTTACAAACATCTTTTCACTTATTTTAACAGAAATACTATGTTACTCCCATTTAAAATGAACACTTCTAATGCGAAGATTTGGTATCTTATGATTTCTTTATCGAGGGGAGAGAAGTCCTGCGTTATTTTGATCCTATATCAGTGATAGCCGAATTTGTAGTCACATCCTGATTGATCGAATTTGTACCGCTGCTATTCAAAGCGATGAATGAAATAGGAGAGGATCAAGAATTCAAAGATTGTCAAGCCACTCTATTCCCTTATTTTGATTTCCTGGACAATGATCAAGCTACAGCTATACGCTATCAATTGCTGACGGATGATTTAACCGGTGCGCAGTTTAAGCTAATTTGCAAAGCTACCAGCAGTTCATAAGGCGTTATAGGTTGAATGGTAAGGTAAAGGAAAATATACTTCCTTCATCTTTTACACTCTGAACCTGAATGGTTCCATCATGCAGTTCGATGATTTCTCTACAAAGGTAAAGCCCAATTCCGAAACCTGATATCACGCCTCCACTCGTTTCCTTAACCCGATAATAGCGCTCGAATATCCGTTGCTGATCTTCCTCAGCAATCCCTTTTCCACTATCTTGAACATTTACTTTTAAACTGTTACCGTTGGCAGAATAATTTACTCTGATCGTGGATCTGAGAGGCGAATATTTGACCGCATTTCCAACAAGGTTATGGAGTACCTGCGCTATTTTTTCACGATCTGCATGTATCATTATTTTTCCAGATGCTTTAAACAGAAAATGATGAGTTTTGATCGTCGACAGCACTTCATCTTCAATTTCGGCAAACAGTGATTGAAAATCAAAAACAGTTTTCATCAGATGCAGCTGACCCGAATCAAGCCTGGATACGTTGAGGAACCCATTAATCATAGTATTCATATATTGTACCTGTTTGACAGATTTCCCCAGCATATTTTGTGACATAGGATCTTTTGTGAGTAAGTCCATCCGTTGCAATATCTGCAGATAGGCCTTAAGAGAAGTCAGCGGTGTTTTAAGTTCATGGCTCACCATTCCAATGAAATCATCTTTTCGCTGTTCCTCTTTTTTTTGTTCGGTAATATCCCTCAAGGTACCATTTAAGCTGAGTGGATTCCCCTCTCTATCATAGAAAACTCTTCCGTTGGCCTGCAGCAGTCTAATTTTTTTATCAATATTATTTTGAATCCGATATTCTATGAAATAATGACCATCAGAATCTTTACTTAACACGTGCTCGATGGCCAGCGACACCCGATCCCGATCTTCTGGCAAAATAACGGCGATGGCCAGAGAGAGATCCATGTTTTCGTCCGATGAAAGTCCGAACCATTTCTTTAGAAGATTATTTCCGGAGAAGAGATTTGTTTCAGTTTGGTAGTAGAAGGTCGCGAGCTCGCCAGCATCTACTGCTAGGCTCAGCATCTGTTGATCATTTTCATTCTTCTTACGCAGCATTATCTGCTGTGTAATTTCTTCAAGAATGATCAAAACACCTGAAATACTGCCGTCATTAGAAAATATGGGCTGATAGATGGAATTGACGATTGCCTCTCTCAATCCGTCTTTATCAAGCAGTTTTACTGTAAATTCTGTGTTTATCTTAGGCTCACCACTTTGGTATACCTGTTTAAGCCAATTGTTAACAGGCTGTCCACGCATTTCCGGACGAGCACTTTCGTGCGTATACCCAATGACTTCCGATTCCTCTCGTCCCCATATCTTGAGAATCGCAGGATTGGCGATTTCAATATGATGTTCGGGCCCTTTCAACATGGCGATTCCAACAGGTGCCTGCTCTATAATGGTACGAATGTATTCCCTGCTGTCGGCCAGTTGCTTTATATATCTGTTGAGCTCTTCATTGGTCGATGTCAATTCTTCGAGAGTCGCAGCCATTTCCTCGTTGAGGGCCTGCTCTCTTTCTTCTTTATGTTTAATCTGCTCTAAAAACTCACGGCGAGAGGTCACCTCCAGTGCCGTATTCAGTATACACCAAGTTCTATTGTTTTCATCAAGAAGAGCTTTATATTCGTAATCGAAATAATCAAGTGTCTCCTTTCCGTTTTTTATTAACTTTGCAGGAGCCTCAGCCACGGAGTACGTTATCCCAGTCCGCCACACCTCTTGCAACAGCTCTAGAAAAGGCTGTCCTTCCAATTCAGGAATTGCCTCGATCAAAGGTTTGCCTATCACAGAAGCATCTTTGCCCCAAACAGCCAGCATTCCTTCATTAGCAAAACGGATGATCATATTCTCACCGCTATAAATGGCTGTAGGCGAAGGCGAGGAAGCCAGTGCCTGAATAATTAAATCAGCGCTAAAGGGAATCATATTTGGACTTTCTTGGGAATTCATTACAAACAAAAATATGAAAGATAATTTATTTATGTATCATGGTCGTAAAATATGACTTTAGTGTAACGACCTATGCCTAATCATTAAATCGCATGAGGAATTATGTGTCGTAGCCTTTTTCTTGCAGTTTGAATTTTGTTTGCATCCTCACGAACTAAAAATCGTTAACATTGAGGATTAGAATAAAAGAGTACGTGAGCATGAACGGATCGAAGAGTTACATAGGCAACATTTACTTGAAAAGACTTCTCTCCAAGCACAACCTCTCTGATTCAGTACGCAGT
Organism: Sphingobacterium sp. PCS056; assembly: GCF_023273895.1. Lineage (NCBI taxonomy): Bacteria > Pseudomonadati > Bacteroidota > Sphingobacteriia > Sphingobacteriales > Sphingobacteriaceae > Sphingobacterium > Sphingobacterium sp. PCS056. The sequence goes on from NZ_CP096883.1 coordinate 3,402,513, forward strand.
GAAATCTGTGAATTAAGAACAAAGGTAAAGCTAGCTTGATTATAGAGCGTTATAAAGGTATCTATGTGATCAACCATGTTCCAGTTGAGTTTATAGCCACATCCCGCTTGACCGAATGTGTACGACTGTTATTCAAAGCGATGAATGTAATAGGAGAGGATCAAGAATTAAAAGATCGTCAAGCCAGGCTTTTTTGCTATTTGGTTACTTAGTTTGTGAAAATTCTTTCATTGGTCTTGAAGATATCTATAAAGGAGTTTTTTTAACTTTCATTATTATAGAATTTTATACGCGTTTATGAGTGAATTTAATGAAGATCATGTTACAGTACATCGAGCAGATCCTGGATTTACCAGAGAAAGTTTTACAAGGATAAATCCGTATTACTGACTATTTCATATAGCCTAGCTTTTTTATCTGGTTGTCTAACCTCAATATTTTCCATTTCACCATCTGGATATACTAATATGCAGTGTGGTATTCCCTTGACAAAGTATTTCTCTTTTATTTTTTTGTTATCTTCATAGGCTAATAAAGATCTCCATGGAATGTCATTTTGTTTAATCACTTTCCGAAAAGCTGGGATATTCTTTTGCTCATCAATTGAAATATAAGTCATAATCAGTTTCTTTCCTAAATCATTGTGTATTTCTTTTAATAAAGGAATTTCTTCTAAGCATGGCACACACCATGACGCAGTGAAAACGATTAAATTAAATTTTGATTGATCTTGTAACACTTCCTCATGTCCCTTTTGATTCAAAGTTGATAAAGATGAGTTCTCAAATTTTCTACTCATAAATAATTCAATCTTTTTGGCCCATTGTGTGTTTTTATGTTTTTCAGAAAATAGTGAATAGAGGATTTTAATATCGTCCACTGATTTATAATTCATGAGATTATTTGCAAGGCCTGAGATAAGGTATCTCGAGTCGGGATAAGCTTGTACAAGGCTTTTATAAAATGTTAAATATTCCGCATAAGATCTTTTTTCATGGTAGTAGTTACTGAACCAACTGAAATATGGATCTTTTGCACGTATTGTTATATCCGAATGATCATTTTGTAACATCAAGTCAAAGTCTTCACATATAATATCCCCCATGATGGACGTATCCTTATTATTGATCTTAGTTGAAATTATATCCCCTGCAAAGACTGTTTTTTCCTTATAACGTGCATAAATATAGTTAACTCTATCCTCCACACCCATGTTTGCAATAGGAGTTATTTTATCATTCTGGGAGGTAATAAAACGTATGTTCGTTGTTGCATTGGTAAGTGGGTCGTAGTCCCTTACTTTGAGCATCATGTTTTCAGAGTTGTCGACGATACTATCCGGGATTGTAATTTCCCACGTGAATTTGTTTTTTTTCTTGCCACTGATTCGAACGTCTCTATTATTTGTATAATCTAATAAATAAAGTGTGTCAAAAGGGGCATTCTCTAAGGTGACCAACAACTTATAATCCTTTAATTTCTTTTGTTGTGCAGTGAGGTTAACTGAGCACCATAAGATTGTGATTGTAAAGATAATCGTCTTAAAATACTTCATTCTTTAAGATGAATTAGGTTTTAATTGTAATCTAATTTTTCTCAAGTATACAGTTTTTTAATTATTATATTCATAAGTGATACGAATATATTTTTCCTGCAAGGATAACAATTTCGGTGCTATACCTTTTAGTTGTCATGATTCAATTTTATTTCTTTTGTTATGTCTTTAATCTGTTGAATTTAGCATTTTGAATCTATCCGTACAACTTCACCTATGCATTTCCACCACTCACCGAGTTTTTAGTTGGTTTTGTCTAATTGCCATAGGGTAGGGACGATTTGCACCCTACTTTTGAATCAATAAATAAATAGAACTGCAAAGCAGGCATCAGGGTTTGAGTTGGTGGATGTGGGGCTGATGCAACTTAATAACAATATAAAGTAAAGACAATATGAAAACTATAGCAAAAACATTCGCAACAGCAGCCTTGATCGCAGTATCGACTTTCACTATGGCAGCAGCAAAACCAGTAGGAGACAATTCAAAAAAAGTAACTGTCAACCTATCCACAGCAGATCTAGCCATTGACCATTACTTAGCCGTTATGATGGAAGGACAGTCGGCAGGAGTAGAGCAACTCTTTACAGCGGACTTCAGCCAGAAAGTACAGGCATCAAACGATCAGACCAACAGTCGTTCAGCCGTTATCTCATTCTTGAAAAAGCAAAAAGGCGAGCAGTTGAACTGTAAAACAAGTACCATGATCGTTGAGCAATCCAGTGATTATATGCTAGCCAAAGTAACCATGCAGTTTGACGGATTTACCAAAACTGATCTGGTGACATTGGTCAATGATGGCGGCAATTGGAAAGTATCTCAATCCATCAATTCTTATTAATAATTAACAGTTTAATCATATGTTTAGTAAAAGCCATATCGAGAGATGTGGTTTTTTTGTGTCCGGAAAGCAAGACCAAGTGGATGGTTATCTTTTGAATAATAGCCGACAACAAACGACTACAAACGTTTAATAACCGGCTAATATTTTTAGTTTTTCTCATATTTGGCCATCTAATTAATGATTTAAATAAACCATATTATTATGAAAAAAACAAAAAGTAACTTAGGTAAGTATGTTGGTTTTAGTGGAGACTGGAGTTTTAAATTTTATTTTGGCAGGGAAGAAAATAAGCCGATTTTAATTGGGTTCTTAAATGGGCTCTTTGAGGGAGAGAAAGTTATTCAAGATCTTCATTATCGGCCTGTGGAGCAGGATGGCGATCTTGAAAATGAACGGAAGGTTATTTTCGATCTGTATTGTACCGGCATTGATGGTGAGCATTTCATTATTGAGATGCAGCAGCTTTATCAAGATTTTTTTAAGGACCGAACCGTTTTTTATACATCCAGGCTTATCAATAAACTTATTCCCAAGGGCTATAAGGGAAATACATATGAACTTCCCGAAGTATATTTTATCGGTATTTTAGAGTTTGAATTAGGAGAAACAGAACCCGGAAAGTATTTTTACGATGTTGCCCTTTGCGATAAGCAGAGTAATCGTATTTTTTATGAAAAGCTTGGTTATAAGCTGTTAGTATTACCAAATTTTATTAAGGATGAGGCTGATATCAAGACAGATATGGATATATGGCTATATCTATTGAAAAACATGAGTAAACTTGATAAAATACCGGATTTTTTGGATAAGCGGGTATTTGGTCTTATCTTTGACATAGGCGAAGTAGCAAAATTAACACCGGAGGATAAGATGGCATACGAAGCAAGTTTAAAACATAAGCGTGATGCAGAGAATACCTATTCTACTGCTCAACGTATTGGACATGATCGAGGTTTAAAAGAAGGTTTAAAAGAGGGGTTAAAAGAAGGCATTGCCCAAGGCGAGCACAAAAAAGCCATTGAGACAGCTTTGAATCTTAAAGAGATGGGTTTGTCTATTGATCAGATTGCCAAAGCTACAGGCCTGACCATTGACGAAATCGAAAAGCTGAAATAAATCAAATAGATCATATAAAAAAACAAACAAAGCCATTCTTCACAGAATGGCTTTGTTTGTTTAACACCATCCTTACTGTTTCCCGTATCTGTTACGCAAACCGATCCATTATTTTCGGGCTTTAAAAACAGTATTCATTATAGACTATGATCGTTACCAGTATCCATACCATCTAGGGAAGAGAAGTCTTTCGTTATCTTGGTCCCATTTCAGCAACAGCTGTTATTGGAGCCAATGCTTTGAGTGAAAAAGGAGCAAGCTTCGTAGACCTCTTCGGTGGGCGTCTTTTTAGTTATACATCACGCCGATTCCAACATTAGCTACAAACTTATGGTATAGATAATGTCTTCCAATTAATGGTTTTCCAGCAAAAAGAGTCTGCCTTTAGTATCTCCCGGTTATTTACGGTATTATATGGGGAAGAGATTGTTAGAGCAGGATTTGCTCGCTGGCCAGATATGATAGCAGGGGAGCTGGAATTGCTGAAGAACAGATTGGTTTATTAATGTGCCGTCATCGTCATGGAAGAGTTTTCTTCAAATTGTAGAAGCTTTGCATGTGGACAACATTGACCCCGACATTGAGAAATTAATTAATCAAAGAAATGAAGGTGTATGTCCATGTACTTTATCTTAAGTGAATTAATGTGCGAATGTAAACCACGGGAAGCAATATATAGAATGCAAATTTAAGTGAGTAGACAATTCCTATTTCCGCAACTCTGAAAACGATTAAGTCGTCAAGAAAGTTCCGTGTTAATCACATTGGCTTTTTTTGTAAATTTAGGTGTTGATAACGCAATTTTACCAAATCATATATGGATATATTTATAGAAACGGAACGACTAATTTTAAGAGAGCTAGAATTTACAGACCAAAGTGATTTGTTTGAAATGGATTCTGACCCAGAAGTTCATTTATATATTGAAAACAGTCCTGTTAAATCTATTGACGAAATTTCGAAAGTGATTGAAATGCTAAAAAAGCAATATGCGGAAAATGGAATTGCTCGTTGGGCCGTTGTTGACAAAGAAACTAACGAATGCATTGGTTGGGCAGGACTGAAATATTTCAGAGAAAATTTGAATAATCACGTTAATTTCTACGAGCTTGGTTATAGATTTAAAAGAAAACATTGGGGCAAAGGTTTTGCTACCGAAGCATCTGCCGCAATACTGGACTATGGATTCAAAAGCATGAAGGTTGACAAAATTTATGCAATAACCGATCCTAAAAACGTAAATTCAAAAAAGGTTTTAACTAAATTAGGCTTTGACTTGCAAGAAACTTTTGACTATGAAGGCGACCCCACAGATTGGTTTGAATTGACAAGAACAAGTTGGGTGAATAAAAGTTAAATCTCTAATAAATATTTTAGCAGTTTAAAAAAAGTATACCCGCGATTCCTTCAATATTTGTTACTTGTCTTCTAATTTCAATTCCACTAGTAAACAATCAATAATTTCTCAATCTTATTTATTTACGAATTCATTCAGTAATTTTAAAATAAATTAAATGTTGAAATATTCATCATTAATAAACATATTTGATTGGGAGTAATAAAGCCTCTTTTTAAAATGGGTACATTCGATTTTTGGAAACGATGCAATAGCAAACCTTCAATAAAGAAGAGATTAAGAAAGCTGCTTAATTCCCTTTATGAATCATTTGCTGATAAGCAATACTTTCAGCAAAGTGTAGAGTACAATCATTTGGATGAATGGGGGCTTGCGGTTGAAAGTCTGATAGAATTGGGTGTTACGGGACCGCCACATTATACTAAAGAAGTGTGGTGTGAACTATATCAGCTAGCTAGAGAAATAGGGCTAGATGAAGACGCAAATTATTGCCGAAAACAAATTGACCTGATAGCATCTGAAATTTATGAAATAGACGAGGTTGATGAATTAGGATTTACTAAGTCTGAATTGGAATATTATGACAAGCACGTCAGGTTCTACTATACCAATATCGTCAATTCGCTTATTCTGTTCACTTATAAATCTAGAGAACTAGAGCTTATGGCATCTCCCATTTTCGATCCAATGACAGAGCTTTATCAGGAATTGGAATATGCATATACACCGGTGTGCTTCGAAACGGTATTTAGGAAAAACCTAATACCAATCATATACAAGCAAGAACTACTGAGGTTCAAAACTAAGGTCGATCAAATGCCAAGTGAGATATGGGATTGGGAATATTTGGAAGAACATCCGAGCTGGATAAACACAAGAACTGATGCTGAAGAAATATTAAAGAAAATGGGAATACTGCACCGCGTATATGATTATTCATTCACCAATATAATATCATCAAGTGGAGAAGTGATCAAAAAGAAAGAATAGTAATAACATTCTGAACAATAATCTTGAATCAAAAAATGTTAATTTTTAAATTAAACTGGCTCTTTTAGGACTTAGATAATTTAATTCTTTTTCTTCAAAAATTGTCTCTAGAGCATCATATCCAAATTCAATTTTAAAATCCCGTTCAGCTTTTGTTATAGGAATATACCAAAAGCATTTGATAGTTTTATGATCTATATCTATTTGCTCAAATTCAGGTTTTTCCAGATAAGGAAAAGATATAAAGCCATGGTCGCATAACGATTCCCCCAACCAAGGTTGTCCTAAATTAACTGTGTGATGTAAGTTCAATGGCGCATCGTTTCGATGGTAGCTTGCACAGTAGCAGAGAAGGTCTACAAGTAATGAATTCTTTTCAGCGGCATAAATGAATAACTCAATTAAGTTTTCATTCCACCTGTTTAATGACATTCCTACTGTACAATAGGTGTACATATTATGAATCTGATTGGGAGGAAACTCTAATATGAAAAATTCAGGATCGAGTTTATTTATTGGTCCCTTACCAATTTTGTGCACAATTCCTGAAATACCAAAGTATTGTTCATAATGCCTCTTCAACTTATCTATATAAACATTGATCATATTTTATACAACAATTTATGTGCTTAATTTAGCATTTTGAATCGATCTTCACAACTTCACCTACCAATTTCCACCATTCACCGAGTTTTTAGTTGGTTTAGTCTAATTGCCATTGGGTAGGAGCGATCTACACCCTACTTTTGAATCAACAAACAAGAACTAACAAACTATAACATAAAGACATTATGAATACTTTAGCAAAAACATTCGCAGCAGCAGCCTTGATCGCAGTATCTACATTCACTATGGCAGCAGGCAAACCAGAGGTAGCAAACCCTAAAAAAGCAGTGGTCAATTTATCTACAGCAGATCTAGCCATTGATCATTACGTTGCGGTTATGACAGAAGGTCAATCGGCAGGAGTGGAGCAGTTGTTCACATGAGACTTCAGCCAGAAAGTACAGGCATCAGAAGATAAAACTAACAGCCGTTCAGAAGTTATTTCCTTCTTGAAAAAGCAAAAAGGAGAGCAGTTCAACTGTAAAACCAGTACTACCATTGTACAGGAGTCTGGTGACTATATGATCGCCAAAGTAACGATGCAGTTTGAAGGTTTTACCAAAACCGATCTCGTGACTTTAGTCAATGACGGCGGTAACTGGAAAGTATCCCAATCAATCAATTCTTATCAGTAATCAAGTTTAATCCATATAATAAGTAGAAGCTATGTCGTAAGATGTGGCTTTTGTTTTTTCTGCATTGATGCTGTCTCTGGAAAAGGAACGCCAATTGTTTAAGATCCCGTTATCGATACACGCGTACTTCTAAGGTTAAGAAAATAAAGAAACAAATGCTAATATATTTAGTTTTTATTTGTATCTTTATTTCTGTTAACCAATTGATAGACCGTTATGAGTGTAGATTCAAGACGTTTAAAGCCAGCCAAGAAGAATGATGAGCTTTTGAAAGCCATTTTTGAGGATAATTTTCCTGATTTTTTGCGGTTTATGTATCCAGATGCCGATGCTACCTTTGATCTCGGGCGTGGATTGACTTTCATGGATAAAGAATTGTTGGAGATCATTCCCTATCGTGAGCGTAAAAAAGGGAAGCGTGTGGCAGACCTTCTGGTCAAGGTTTATTTAAAAGACGGAAGCGAGAAGTGGATTTTAGTGAATACCGAAATCGAAGGCGGACATGATTCCGATTTCTCACATCGTATCTTTCAATATTTTTACAGACTACTAGACCGTTATCGAGTTCCTGTGGAGACCATTGCTGTTTTTACTGGAGGGCGTTCACAGCCATGTACTGATGAATACCATTTTGCTGTTTTTCGCACGTCGTTACGCTTTCAGTATTTGAGCTATCAGATTTTTGATCATGACGAATCACAGCTACTTGATATGGACAATATATTTGCCTATATTGTCTTGGCATGCCAGAAAGCTTTAGATGAAGATAGGATCCCAGAGCAGGAGCTCGCCGAACAGCGTAGTACAATCGCTCGAAGGCTCATCGAGACCAATAAGTATAGTAAAGATCGTATAATGAGCTTTTTAGTTTTTTTAAAGAGTTTTCTTTTTATACGAGATAAAGAAATAAATAGTAACTTTGATCAATACATTTATCAAGTGACAGGAGGCACAATCGAAATGGGTGTAATAGAAACAATCAAACGACAAGAAAGAGAAAAAGGAATTCAGTCTGGAATTGAAAAAGGAATTGAAAGAGGCAAACGAGAAGAATCTATTGCCATTGCTTTAGAGTTCAAGAAAATGGGCTTACCTATTGCCGATATTGCAAAAGGTACAGGCCTTACCATCGACGAGATCGAAAAACTAAAATAAATCATATAGGATATAAAAAAAACATATAAAGTCATTCTGTCAAGAATGACTTTATATGTTTATTACCCTCTTTACGGTTTACCGTATCCACTAATCAAACCAATCCATTATTTTCGGGCCTTTAAAACAGCATTCATCATACACCATGATCGTTACCAGTACCCATACCATCGAGGGGAGAGAAGTCCTGCGTTATTTTGATCCCATATCAGCAACAGCTGTTATTGGAGCCAATGCTTTGAGTGCAATCCGTAGCGGGTTTCGTAGACCTCTTCGGTGGGCGCTCCCGCAATATGCATTCAGTGTAGAAGAGGAATAGCGGAAATTGGATAATCTGATCATAAAAGATATATTAAAGAAATGAACGATGCCAATACACAATTAGGGCTTGACCATATCATAACTATATATTAAATTTGGTAATAAGCGTAAGCTAGATAGAAGGTTCTAATTATAAGCCAATACCAGAGTTTGTGATACACACCTCAGCTATAGCTGTTGTGAAGCATAAAAACAGATACTGCAAGATTAATATATAATGAATAAAATAATCCTTCCACTTATTCTCATTCTCTTACTGCATAGTTGCATATCGTCTACCAAAACGACTAATTATCTTGGCCAAACATATCCAGATTCTATTCCTGTGATTTTTGCACCAGGTGTAGTTTCAATGGAAGGTAGATTAGAGCATGGTATTTCATTTACACCTGACAGACGGGAATTAGCATTTGGAGTATTAAACAAGGACGATTTTAGTGGCGAAATATTTTATTCCAGGAGGATTAACGAAAAATGGACTGAGCCGATGGTTTTTGAACCACTAAAAAATAAATGTGTATATCTACCCTATTTTTCACCTAATGGAAAATCCTTACTTTATACTCAAAGTCAAGCAGATATAGACAACATGCAAACAGATGTTTGGATGGTTGAAAAGATTAATGATGAGTGGGGTACTCCAAAAATTATTCGAGCTCCAATAAGTTCGACAAGCAGGGAAGCTAACGCTTGCATGACATATGGTGGTACAATCTATTTTTCTTCTAATAGGAATTGTTATGGAAAGGATAATTGCCATACCGCAGATTTGTTCTGTACTAAACCAATAGGGAATGAGTACCAAAGTGTGAATGTTATTTCCGAATTTATTTCACCGAATGATGAAGAAAGCGTTTTCATTTCCCCTAAAGAAGACTACATAATTTTCTGTAGATATACAGACAACGATACAGGAGTGGATTTATATATTAGTTATCGTGATAGTAATAAAAAATGGATTGAGCCTCAAATAATTAATTCAACAATAAATTCAAAAGATTGGGATAGGAGACCATTTGTAAGTATTGATAATAAATTTTTATTTTTTACTCGATTACAAATCGGAGAAACGGGATTAACCGAATCAGATATATATTGGGTTAATACTTCAAAACTATTTAAACCCTTCGTTTATCATTCACTTCCTGACACAACAACAATTCAAGTTGGAGAGAAATTCGAAATATCCATCCCCAAAGATTACTTTAAAGATATAGATGATAAACAGTTGATTTACAGTATTAATCAAAATAAATTTGACTGGCTGATTTTTGATAGTGAACAAATGAAATTATCAGGAAAGCCCACTGTGCCTGGAGATTTTGAATTGATTTTTACAGCAATTGATAGATCTTCGAATAGGACGCATGATAAGATTATAATAACGGTAAAAAAATAATTACCGTGCCCCTTACACCTTCACCTATCCATTTCCTTCATTTACCGAGTTTTTAGTTGGTTTAGTCTAATTGCCATTGGGTAGGAGCGATTTACACCCTACTTTTGAATCAACAAACAAGAACTAACAAACTATAATATAAAGACATTATGAATACTTTAGCAAAAACATTCGCAGCAGCAGCCTTGATCGCAGTATCTACATTCACTATGGCAGCGGGCAATCCAGAAGTAGCAAACCCTAAAAAAGCAGTGGTCAATTTATCTACAGCAGATCTAGCCATTGATCATTACGTTGCGGTTATGACAGAAGGTCAATCGGCAGGAGTAGAGCAATTGTTTACAACAGACTTCAGTCAAAAAGTTCATGCATCAGAAGATAAAACCAATAGCCGTTCGGAAGTTATTTCCTTCTTGAAAAAGCAAAAAGGAGAGCAATTAAACTGTAAAACAAGTACCACCATCGTACAGGAGACGGGAGATTACGTGATCGCCAAAGTAACGATGCAGTTTGAAGGTTTTACCAAAACCGATCTCGTGACTTTAGTCAATGACGGCGAAACGTGGAAAGTATCACAATCGATCAACTCATACAAGTAACTTACTGTTTAATCATATGTTTAGTTAAGGCCAAGTCGCGAGATGTGGCTTTTCTTTTTTATCGCCATTGATTCGCGTTGATAAAAGTTCTCGATATAAAAAAATAAGTATATTTTTACTGATCAGTAAATTTAAACAGTATTTCTATGTTAGGTTTAATCGCATCCTTTCTTTCTATCGGTCTTGGATTTATGTTAAAGTATTCCTCTCAAGATGGCTATGGTGAAATGAGAAAATATTGGCTATTTTTTGTGGCATCTGGAATTTTAACAATAATTTATAAAAGCTTTAAGCATTTTGGTTAATCGAACATTTTAGTAGATATTCTTTTGGTTTTAATATTATGTAGATTTAAATATTGAGGCTTTTTTTTCATAAGCCAATAATAGCAATCCCATTGCGTACTTACAGTCCTGTTCATTTGTAATGTAAAAACTGATCCAGCCTGAATTTTTAAAAACATGATGATTTTGTATTTTACCATCCTTGAGCAGCTGTTGTTTAATAGTTTTATTTAAGCGGATGTCTAATAATCCATTACTATGCAAATGCCCAAACTCTTTATCCAAGTAATTAAATTGAGTTCCACCATATTTATGAACAGTAATACTGGTGTTCGGATATTTTGAAATCGTTTCTTCGATATCATCAAGCCAGTCCAACAGTTGTGGTTTTGTAGCAAAGAACCAAAGTCTAATGAGGCTGTCATATAAAATTGCTATTAGAGGGATAGACTTTAAGAAGCCCAGGTATTTCACGACAAATGAAAACATAAGTTATGATTCACTTAAAACCTTAACATGCTCCATTACCCTAAAATGAACATTTCTTGTAATACTTTCAGCCCATAAATCATAATACCAAGTAGGAAACACGTGGAGTTTATACCAGCTGTTTCCTGTTAATGTTGTGGTGCCGTCACCATTATCGTGTAATAAAAATTGACCTTTTGTGATATCAATATGCCCCATGATCTCAGGATCTTTAGGTTGATCAATAATGTCAAATGTCAAGTTTTTATTAATATCAAATTCAACAATAGTTTCGTCAAATATGTAGCCGTTGCTAAAAATACATTTACGATTTGCACCAAGCTTCCTGTCACTTACTGTAGTCGCCATAGGACTAGGCATACCAATTTTGAAAAGCCAATAATTTTCTTTGTTTTCAATCTTATCAAATGCAACTACGTGTTGCCAAATTTCTTCCGGGGTCGCATTGATTACTATTTTATCTGAAACTATATTTTCATGATCGTGGTCAGAAATAGAATCTACAATAAAAATGAGAATAAAGATGCTTATTAGACTCCCATTCAGTTTTTGATTGTTTCTTTTAAACATTGCTCTGCCTATGAAGGCCCCTGAAATGATAAACCCAAAGATCAGTGGAGATACTATCAGTAAGCAGATTACTCCTTCATTTAAAAAAAAATAACTTAAAGCAATAGCAATTATGCCACTTATTATAGAATATCCTGTTATCTGTTTACCCTTTAAATTCAGATTTTTCCAATACCAGGTTGAGATTATGCCCATGAGCATCGGTATGATTACAAATTCCGAAAAGATAAGTACTCCTGCATCTTCATGACCAAAAGCGCTTTGTAGTCCGATAACTGTCATGGCAAATAAATTTGCTAACAAAATACCTGAAGCTATTTTTGACTGAATTAATTTTGAAATGATATTTGTCACTGAGTTTTTATAGTTAAATTAAGCTATATTCTTTAGATCTTATCAGTTTAAAACACTGAATGCTTAAATTTACATAAATTTTCAATATACCTAGAGAGTCATCGTAAATTTTAAAGTTAACTTATGTCTCTTGTCTTGCTGTATTTTAAACACTCCAGTGATTTACATATTATAAAGAGGATGTCTAGGGTCATTTATGTATTTGTAGATATTGTTGATATGATTCTACAATTATCACATTTGAAATCATAAAGATTGTGTAATTGTGTTTTTAAGGTCCATTTTTTATTACAATTTGGGCAGAGTCTATTTTTATCATTGCCGGTATTTTTTCTATAATTGTATAAATAGTAAAATGTTGGAATTGTCGTTTGTTCTTCAATTTGTTTACATATATCCAAACCTTGCTTTGATAATGGTGATTTTGTTTCTTGCATCTGATTTAAAGACCAACGTTCTCCGACCTCACAATTCATTTGTAAGCTATCACAAGCTTGATAGTTTGTTTCCCAACTTAAAATTGGCATATAACCAAAGTCGTAAAATTTTGGTAGCTTATAAAGTGGGACAGATTTGTTACATGTACCACACGTTAATGGAGAGTCTATCGAAATGTAGTTTGTGATAAGAATGTAAAATTCAGATTTACAACATATACAAGGTTTCTTATACTCTGAACTTGTTTTACCTATATTCTTAATTGAAATTGTCGATCCACTAAGTTTTTCAATTTTGTCTATTTGGTCTTGGACATATTTGTTATTATACTTTTTACTAAGTGATTTTTTTTCAAGTGTATATGGAAGACTTACAATTTTATTTCTCTTGATGTATTGGCTTTCAATATTTGCTTGCGTTTGACCGTTTCCTCTATAAAAGGATAGGAGTAAATTGAACTCATCATAAAGTTTGTCTTTATTTACTTTTGTTTTTATAATAATTGAAATCTTTTTTATAAACATTGTTTTTTTGGTTAAACTTATAATTGACCAACATTCCAGCGTACAAGCGATTTAGGAACAGAAAGCTACTTATCAATATCGAAATTGAATAAAAGCAGAAAATTTTTTTAGCAATCAATAGGCTCTTTTGCAAAAAGCCCGTTAATATTCGTGATTTCTTATTTGTTCATTTTTTTGTATAAAAATTCGTTGGTTTGAATATACGGTTAAATACAAAACTAAATAGTATTAAAATTGGTAAAGCTAACCAAGCTGTAAATACTAATTCCAGTCCATTTTGTCCGCCATGACCATGGCACAATGTCTTTCCGCTTATAAATAAAGGTGTCAAACTTGATTGAATAAACATGTACTCAAATAAATTAAATAATGTTAGACGCGTTTTTAGTGATTGTAATTTATCGACTGTTAAACGAGTTATGTATCTGCAAAACAAAAATGGTAAAATAAGTCCTGCAATACTTGTTGTCGTCCAGATAATTGTCCAGGCAGTAGGACACTTGACACCAAAATAATTTAAAAGCATTTGGAGTCCTAATAGTCCGATTGCAGTAAAGCCTGGAATAATTAGTCCGACGATTGCAAAAATTACTGTTGGTTTTATAAAATTGAATAACATTTTCGTTCTTTATTTGCGTATTATACCGGTATTAGTACTATCCGGTAGTAAAACTGATATACAAAAACTTTTATCAATCGATTTCTATAACTAATTTCGCTACTTATATATTAAATTAGAGAATGATTCTATTCGTCTATATCCTCATATATTAATTCATTTTTTAGTTTGCTTATCTTAATTTTTCTAAAAGTAGGGGCATAATTATTTTGTCCACTGGGTTTAAAATACTCCCTAACATAAGCATCTTCTGTTTCATAATTCTGTGTAATTTTTGGACCCCAATATTGATTTAATGAATTATAAGATAAAATGTGATTAGAAAATTCGGTCGAATGGAAATTTTTGGAATTTATAATTTTCGAAATAGCTTTTTGTTTATCAAAATTAGAGATTTTAAGCGTAAATGTTTCATAACTCTCACCAATTGCAAACGATGAGTTATTGTTACTGATCTTAAATTCATCTACTAATGTTATCCCTTGTTCTTCAACTAGTTTGAGCGCATCAGATTTTGTGAAAAAATAATCACTAAAAAATAGATAACATGTAAATAATAGGCAAATAAAACCATAGGTAAATAGCAGAGATCTTGCAAACCTTGGGTATCCCAGTTTTTTAGGTATTATATATATCAATAATCCCACAACAATTGGTATACCTATGAAGATGAGAAATAGAATCAAAGGAAAAAGAAAATCATCCATAAAATTAAATGATTAGCAACAATCCCAGTTGAACCAAGCTTTGTCAAATCGCTTATTTATCAAATCTTCAGGGTAAATTATTGTATGCATATTTTAATTCGTTATTAGTTCGGTAATCCTTTCCAATTTAACAAAAGAAATGATAGGTTACAACTACCCCTATTCATTTCCCAAATTCTCCGAGATTTTTATTGTGTTAGTCTAATTGCCATAGGGTAGGGACGATTTACACTCTACTTTTGAATCAACAATTGCTTCAGCAAGCATCAGGGTTTGAGTTGGTGGATGAGGGGCTGATGCAACTTATAAATAGAAACTAACAATAAAAATATTATGAACCATCATGGGTACATTGGTAATTAGTTGTAGACTTTATACTCATGATAGCCTTATCACCTTTAAATAACAAATTATCTAGATAAAAAACTTTAGCAAAAACATTCGCAGTAGCAGCCTTGATTTCAGTATCAACATTTACTATGGGAGCAGGTAAACTAGAGGTCTCGAACCCTAAAAAAGCAGTGGTCAGTTTATCTACAACAGATCTAGCCATTGATCATTATATTGCGGTTATGACAGATGGTCAATCAGCAGGAGTGGAGCAATTGTTTACAGAGGACTTCAGCCAGAAAGTACAGGCATCAGAAAAAACACTAAAAATTGAACACGAAAAACAGAAGTTTGCATTCAAAAAAATATCCGCTATTTTAAGTAGAAATAATAACGGTCAGACTTTGGATATTCAGACCAGTAAAAACTGTTTTTGAAAGGATGCTGCATTAAGATGAAATTCATTAATTTCTTTGCATCATCTCGGTTTCCACGATGTATTATTGGATTTTCAAAGCTATTTAATGAAGCGTTGAGAACAAATGAAATAATAAGTTTTCCCTGTGGGATTTGTTGTATACCAGATTGATAGCGCACATACTGATTTTCATAAAGTTGATCCCACACAAATACCTCTGGAGCTTGTGCAGATTCTATTCTTTTAAGACTATCTGATAAGGGTTGAGGATTGATTAAAGAGATTTCATATATACTTTTAATAGGTTTACCATAATATAAAGCTATTCTCCAACGGGTCAGTTTTGTGCTGTCCAAGTACGACAGAATTTTGTCGGAACCCGTAAAAGAATGGTTCCCTTTTTCATCCACATATACTTCTAGTTGATGTTGATACCTTGAATAATTTTGAAAGTCGAAATTATTTCGTTTTAGCTCAGCTACCATATTTTTAACAAATAATCCAATGCCACCAGAGGGGCTAGGCATGTAGTTCGAATAATTTGTAAAACCCTCTGAAACTTTCTTTCCTATTGAACTGTAAACTTCTGTTGAATATAGATCCCAGTATATATGTAAGAAGTACGAATTTTTAGACTGAAGTAGAGAGTCTTTTTTTAAAACAGTCTTTATCTTATTTAATAACAAGTCATCTGTTGGAATACTAGGGGTCAAAATGCTAATTTCCCCATTACTCACTTTACTAAAATGGATTGAAAATTGTTTTCCTCTCACCAATTCATCCTTTAGAACCTTACTCAGTTCATCAGTAAGCTGTTTTGATGACTGCCCGTTTGCAGAAAAGCTAAAGAAAATTAAAAATAGCAGTAATAGTTTCATATGTAAGTAGATGCTAGGATAGGAGATATTCCATAATTTGTGGGATTCACAAAAATCGTTTCACTTATTTTAATTTACAATTAAGCCCTCTAATTAGAAGATTTGGTATCTTATGATATCTCTAAGAAAAGTAAATTTAAACAAGTGAAAATACTTATAAGGTTTTGGCTTGTAACAACCATTCTTTTACTTTTTATCCATATAATCCCAATGATGATCTGTCTCATCATTACATAGAAAACCCTCAAACAATTTGCTCTCTATTAACTGTTCCATTTTTTTGCTGTCTGTCGCAATAATAAAGAAAAAACTATCCCATTCCACCGTAAACAAAAGTTCAAAATCAGCAGAATATAGGTAGTAATCTTTGAAATTAATTTGATTACAAAATTCAAATTCACTTAATTTATCGAGGTTTATACTAAAGGTCTGTTGGTAGAATTCGTCTGTTATTACAATCTGAGGTTTTCTGAAAAATTGGAAAGTTTTATAAATGCTTACTTTTGATAACATATCAAAAGTACCTTCAGTCGGATGATAGATACTTTTCTTATCAGTAAATGCATTAAGCTTTTCCAAAAGGTCTGGTCTAGCATAATTGTTATTTAGCGCACCAATCGAAGTTCGTAAAGCTTTATTAAGTTCAGCATAGTCCGTAAACCCTGATCCCGTAACCACCTTGTTCCATGAGATTGCTTTGCCTTTCAAAAAAATAGTTTCATTTGAGGGATATTCATCATTTTTGTAACTATAAATTTGCCTATTCGCTTTTGGAAGATCTTTCAAGAATTCAAATTCTTGTACAGCTTCTTCATGAGATAATAGTTTTGATTTCTTGAGACTTACTTTATTATTAGTCTGTGAATCAATTTGAAAGAATGGAATAAAAGCTATAAATGCAGCATCGTAAAATCCTTTAAAATGCTCTTTTATTTTTCCTTGATACGGATATATGTTTTCATCCTTAAATATGTCGCTCATAAAATTCTTTTATTGCCTTATAAAATGATAATTGTAACAGAATTTTCTGTAGTTCAGCATCTTTTCGGTTTTAAAAATCTAGTATCCAAATTCTTCAAAGTTTCCTTTTTCCATTGCGATCCAGCTTTCCCAGTACTCTTTACCTGTTGCACCAGCACCCTCAGGGTCAATTTCATAGAAGTCGGCAAACACTTCAAAACGTTTTCTTTTTTCAATTTCGGTCAGGAAATGTGTTAAGCATGTCAGCATTTTTCTAAACGATGAAAAAATAATTTCACTCAATCCATCTAGATCGCCACCATATTCATGGTCATAAACTCTTATCGGAAAATCTTCCTTTCCGCTAGCGTTTCTTGTGTCAAAGACTAATGGTCCAGCATCATTACCTTCGTTTGCAAAGGGAATAAGACCAAGAGGAATCAGCTGTTCTGCTATATACCAGTCAAGATTGTCTATTATTTCCTGTAAAGGTCTACTGGGACTTGAGGAGGGTAATCTGATGATTGAACAATCGCAGTCTTCGAAGAAATAACGTTTGTGCCATGCTATGAAGTTTTCTGGAAAAGTGATTTTAAATTGTGTTTCTACGTTTTTATAATCTTCATTAGTCAATACTCCAGGAATTAGTTTCCACTCATAGCTTCCTTCACTATTAGGTGCCGAGACCATCATTTCTTTTGGAACATATTCGGTGTAACCGGCCTTCATTCCCTCTTGCCAATATGCCTTAAAAAACTGTTCGATTTCGTCTGTCATTGTTAATAAATCATTTTCAATAGGAATTTCTATATGAAACTAAATATATAGAAATTTAATAATTATTCATTTATATTACCGACAATTATATTATCTCAAATCTCTTTTCAAGTTTGATAACATCGTTTTCTATTATTTGAAAAGTCCATATCCCCTGTGAAATTTCCCAATGATATTCAAAATGGAAGTAGTCAAAATTATTTTCATTTAAATAATTGTTTTTGGTTTCGATTGTCCTTGATGAAGAAAATCCAGTTTCTGGGTTTGTAAGGGGTGGGTGAGTAATTATACATCTAAAATTCACATCCTTAAATTTTTCTGGGGTATAACCTTGAATAAAGTACTCTATTCCAAATTTTAAACCTATCGTTCCTTTTAAAACATCAGTCTGATCAATGAAATTAACGGCATTAGTATAAAGAAAATATCCAGAGACACTCTTTTCATTGCTCTCTCTATCTTCGTGATCGGTAATGATACTACCGAAATTTATTAAATTAATTTTCTTTATTTTCATTGTATAAATTATTCATAATTGATATGGCTTATTTATTATGAATTTAGCATTTTGAATCGATCCTCACAACTTCACCTATCCATTTCCTTCATTCACCGAGTTTTTAGTTGGTTTAGTCTAATTGCCATAGGGTACGTACGAATTACATCCTACTTTTGAATCAACAAACAAATAGAACTGCAAAGCAGGCATCAGGGTTTGAGTTGGTGGATGTGGGGCTGATGCAACTTAATAACAATATAACATAAAGATATTATGAAAACTTTAGCAAAAACATTCGCAGCAGCAGCCATGATCGCAGTATCTACTTTCACTATGGCAGCAGGCAAACCAGAGGTAGCAAACCCAAAAAAAACAGTAGTCAACTTATCCACAGCAGATTTGGCCATTGATCATTGTGTTGCGGTTATGACAGAAGGACAATCGGCAGGAGTGGAGCAGTTGTTTACAGCAGATTTTAGTCAAAAAGTACAAGCCTCTGAGGTGAAGACAAATAGCCGTTCAGAAGTTATCAGCTTTTTGAAAAAGCAAAAAGGTGAGCAGTTGAATTGTAAAGCGAGTACTACAATTTTACAGGAATCAGCAGACTATATGATCGCTAAAATAACGATGCAGTTTGAAGGTTTTATTAAAACCGATCTCGTGACTTTAGTCAATGACGGTGGTAACTGGAAAATATCACAATCGATCAACTCGTATAAGTAATTTACTGTTTAATCATATGTTTAGTTAAGGCCATGTCGTAAGATGTGGTTTTTTTTGTGTCCGGAAAGCAAGACTAGGTTAACGAGTTGAAGCTTTTGTTGCCAGCTAGCCGACAACAAACGTTTACAAACGACTACAAACATTTAATAACCGGCTAATAATTTTAGTTTTTCTGATGTTTGCTTAGCAACATTAATTATTTAAGCAGATCCTAAAATTATGAAAAATCACGTTCAGCCCGTTTTTATTGATCCGACCACCGATGAGGGCTTTAAACGGTTATTCGGAGACAAAGTCAACCTGATCAACTTTCTTAACATCATCTTTCGTGGTCGAAAGACCATCGTTGATCTGACGTATCGAGATACCGAGCGTATCGGTGCAACCGAAGAGATCGGTAAAGTTATCTTTGATCTAGTAGTTCAGATCAGCACAGGCGAAGAGATCATCATTGAGATGCAGACCAGCAGTCAGACTAATCTAAAGCAACGCATGCTGTATTATGCCAGCAAGGTCATTTCAGATACAGCGCCCAAAGGAAACCGCAAAGCCTGGGGGTATGCCATTCCCGAGGTTTATACCATTGTCCTGATGGACGGTTTTCATATGCCGGGAGGTGATCATAGAACCTATTTTCACGATACTTGCCTGTGTAATAGAGATTCAGGGCAAATATTTTACGAGGGTTTGGGGTTTATCTATTTAGAAATTATTAACTTTGTTAAAAGCGAAGCTGAGGTTGAAGACGAACTGGATAAAGTATTCTTTATGCTCAAAAATATGTCTACGTTAAAGACCTTGCCACGGATCATGAAATCGGCGGTATTTCAACGATTCTTTCAGTTGGCCAGCTACGCAAAATTGACAAAGGAGGAACGAACTATGTATGATATTAGTTTAAAACGTAAATGGGATGCTGAAGCAGTGCGGATGTATCAACAGGAACAAGTTGAAGGACTAGAAAAGCAATTGGGAGGACTAGAAAAACAATTGAAAGAGGTTAAACAAGCATCCAAGAAAGCAGCAATAGAGGCTAAAGCTGAAGGCGAACACAAAAAAGCCATTGAGACAGCTTTAAAATTTAAAAAGATGGGTTTACCTTTAGAACAAATTGCTGAGGGTACCGGCCTTACCATCGACGAGATTGAAAAACTGAAATAAATCAAATGGATCATATAAAATAAACGTATAAAGCCATTCTGTCAAGAATGGCTTTATACGTTTTAAACCATCCTTACGGCTTCCCGTATTTTTTAATCAAACCGATCACCACAAAAATCCCATTTCAGCAACAGCTGCAATTTGAGCCAGTACTTTAAGTGCGACCTGGAGACAGCTAGATTGTTATGATACATGAATCCTTTAGGTTTTTCTGTAGTTATTACGATAAAAACAAGTAATTTTTTAATTCTACAAGTTTATAAATTGCAAAGTTTAATTCATCTTGTTCTGCACCGTATTCTTGTATTTCACCTTCATATTTGAATTCAGAAATATTAAACCCTTCTTCTATATCATTATAATATACTACTAAGTTTTTAAATTTTGCTACTACCCAAAATCCATTTCCTTCATCTCCATATTCAGCTTCAGACCATTTTTTTGGTACAGTTTTTATTTTATCCCAAAAATCTAAAAGATTCTGATCCATATTATGTTCACCATTTGAGATCAAAATTTTTAGTTCTTCAAAAGTTATCGGTGTCCAGTTCATAGCTTTATTTTTAAGAATTTAGATGATTATTTTACGACGATTGTATCTGGGAACAGCTTGTTTTCTGAATCTTTATTATTCCATGTAGAGAAAATTAATATATTTTTATCCTGACTATAGTTTACATTTAATTCATGCGCATAGGCGTTAATATCGTAGTATTCTTTTTTTACGATCAAATATTGTAAAACGGGAAAGAAAGCGATTTTTTTAGCAATTTCAATACGTTTACCTTTGTAATCATTTAGTGCATTACCCAATGTAAATTCGGTATAAGTTAGGTTAGTTGCTATTTTTTTTGACATTTTAGCCTCATATTCACCTAGTATAAATGCAGTTCCAAGTGCACCAATGGACCCAGCTGACATGCCGAAAAAAAAGGTAAATAACATAAGAATGATGGTGGTCACTTTGATGAATTTATTTTTATGATCTTGTAATATCCAAAATAATAAACTAATTGTAAGATAAATAGTCATTATAATAACCCAGTTTATTTCAGTAGATAATGTAGATATACCAACTCTCATTCCCACAATAGCCAATAAATCCAAGACAATTAATGACCATAATACTCTTCTTAATAATACTGGTTTTCCCTTTGTCAATTGGTAAATAATATAACTTAAAAATGGACATATCCATAATGCAGTTATAACTATAAAAAATATATTCATTGTAATTTTGTGCTATTTTAGATTTAAAAATGTCAATATTGAATACCATATCCAATAAATTCAATCGTATTAAGTTACGTATAAAATGATATATTAACACTGTAAATCATTATGAGAATTAGGCCATTTTTAAACATCAAAAGGGCCTAATTCTCATTAGACCCTTTATCTTGGCGTTTAACTGCACAGTAATTTTTATGTTTCTTATCGTTTCCTCTATTTTGTTTCATCATCCAAATTGTTTTCAAGCAATTGGATTTATTTACTGTACTACGTCATTTATCGTTTTACACTTTCATGCTGAAAGTATGTTTGTTATCGCTTTATATAATAAGAACACCTGTCGAATAGAATAGTTCAAAAAAGTTTAAAATAATTTCACCTATCCATTTCCTTCATTTACCGAGTTTTTAGTTGGTTTAGTCTAATTGCCATAGGGTAGGGACGATTTACACCCTACTTTTGAATCAACAAACAAGAACTAACAAACTATAACATAAAGACATTATGAATACTTTAGCAAAAACATTCGCAGCAGCAGCCTTGATCGCAGTATCTACATTTAATATGGCAGCAGCAAAACCAGCAGGAGACAACTCTACAAAAGCAACTGTCAACCTTTCCACAGCAGATCTCGCCATTGATCATTATGTTGCGGTTATGACAGAAGGTCAATCGGCAGGAGTAGAGCAATTGTTTACAACAGACTTCAGTCAAAAAGTTCATGCATCAGAAGATAAAACCAATAGCCGCTCTGAAGTTATTTCCTTCTTGAAAAAGCAAAAAGGTGAGCAGTTAAACTGTAAAACAAGTACCACCATCGTACAGGAGTCAGCAGACTATATGATCGCCAAAGTAACCATGCAGTTTGATGGTTTTACCAAAACCGATCTCGTGACTTTAGTGAATGACGGCGGTAACTGGAAAATATCCCAATCGATCAATTCGTACAAGTAATATACTGTTTAATCATATGTTTAGTTAAGGCCACATCTTAAGATGTGGTTTTTTTTGTGTCCGGAAAGCAAGACTAGGTTAACAAGTTGATGCTTTTGTTACCTGCAAGCCGACAACAAACGTTTACAAACGACTACAAACGTTTAATAACCGGCTAAAAATTTTAGTTTTTCTGATGTTTGCTTTATGTAATTAATTATTTAAGCAAAAGCTAAAATTATGAAAAATCACGTTCAGCCCGTTTTTATTGATCCGACCACCGATGAAGGATTCAAGCGGTTATTCGGAGACAAGGTCAACCTGATCAACTTTCTTAACATCATCTTTCGTAGTCGAAAGACCATTGTTGATCTGACTTATCGAGATACCGAGCGTATCGGAGCGACCGAAGAGATCGGTAAAGTTATATTTGATCTAGTAGTTCAGATCAGTACAGGCGAAGAGATTATCAATGAGATGCAGACCAGCAGTCAGACTAATTTAAAGCAACGCATGTTGTATTATGCTAGTAAGGTTATTTCAGACATAGCGCCCAAAGGAAACCGTAAAGCCTGGGGATACGCCATTCCCGAGGTTTATACCATTGTATTGATGGATGGTTTTCCTATTCCAGGAGGTGATCGAAGTACATATTTTCATGATACCTGCCTGTGCCATAGAGATTCAGGGAAAATTTTCTATGAAGGATTTGGGTTTATTTACCTCGAATTGATTAACTTTGTTAAAAGTGAAGCTGAGGTTGAAGACGAACTGGATAAAGTATTCTTTATGCTCAAGAATATGTCTACGTTAAAGACCTTGCCACGGATCATGAAATCGGCGGTATTTCAACGATTCTTTCAGTTGGCTAGCTACGCAAAATTGACAAAGGAGGAACGAACTATGTATGATATTAGTTTAAAACGTAAATGGGATGCCGAAGCAGTGCGGATGTATCAACAGGAACAAGTTGAAGGACTAGAAAAGCAATTGGGAGGACTAGAAAAACAATTGAAAGAGGCTAAGCAAGCATCCAAGAAAGCAGCAATAGAGGCTAAAGCTGAAGGCCAACACCAAAAAGCTATTGAAACAGCTTTGAATTTGAAAGAGATGGGTTTGTCTACCCATCAGATTGCCAAAGCTACAGGCCTTACCATCGAAGAGATTGAGAAACTGAAATAAATCATATAGGATATAAAAAAAACAAATAAAGCCATTCTGTCAAGAATGGCTTTATATGTTTTATACCATCCTTACGGTTTACCGTATCCGTTACTCAAACCAATCCATTATTTTCGAGCTTTTAAAACAGTATTCATCATACACCATGATCGTTACCAGTACCCATACCATCGAAGGGAGAGAAGTCCTGCGTTATTTTGATCCCATATCAGCAACAGCTGTTATTGGAGCCAATGCTTTGAGTTCAATCAGGAGCTAGCTTCGTAGACCTCTTCGGTGGGCGCTCCCGCAATTATGAAAACAAATTACAGGAGCTATATAAGAGCGTAGTAGAGTCTTTAAAGCAAAATGCACGTAGCTATCGGGCAGATGCGGTTATAGGCTTCAGCGTCCATATTGATGAGCTCTCGGGAAAGGGAACTCAAATGTTTATGATCACCGCTATCGGTACACCTGTATTGCTCCATGAAATCAAACATATACAAGCAGAAGCAGTAGGTGGAGATATCGATGGATCAGTTATTAAGAACAAAGTCAAAGCAAGCTTGATCATAGAACGCTATACCGGTATCTATTCGATGACCAATGCTACAGCCGAATTTATAGCCACATCCCGATTGACCGAATTTGTACCCTAGTTATTTAAAGCAATGAATGAAACAGGGGAGGATCAGGTATTTATAGACCGTCAAGCCACGCTCTTTCGTTATTTTGATTTCCTGGACAAAGACCAAGCTACAGCCATACTCTATGGACAGTTGCTGTCGGATGATTTAACCGGTGCGCAGTTTAAGATTATTTGCAAAGCTATCAGTAGTTCCAATCTTATCGATTACGATCAGGTGGCGAAACTGTTAGCAGGATCTTTATTGGCAAAAAAGGCAGCATTGAAGGTACTTACCTTAGACAAAGACTGGTCTTCAGCTCCAGATATTGCCTATCTACAGACATGGAGAGGAGAGGGCTTGGTACAGCTATTTCCTGAAGTAGTTACCGTTAAAGAATCAAAGGGCATGTTTTCATCGGGCAAAGAAGTATGGGAATGTTTATGTGGCTATAGTAATAAGCTGGATGCTACAGCATGTAGTTCTTGTACCAAAGATAAGCGAGGCTTCGGTGCTGAAGAATTTAAACCTGAAGCTGTGTAGAAACTGATTAATCATCCTTATCCGTATCGGTGCATTTCGCAGTTTCGGGAGTAGCAAGAAAAAACTGCTGTGGGAAGCACATCTCCTATTGAACAAGCATACAATAGTAAGCCCAAGTGCCGAACTGCTTGAATCCAATAGTCGCAAACCCTTTTTGCCACCTTTGGATAGTCATATCCTGGAGGACTATTATGATGATATGGAGCTTATCGGTTTCTGTGTCAGCGGTACACTGTTTGATCTCGCCCGGAGCGATTTCAGGGGCGATGTGCAGAGCCGAGAACTGCTGGGTCAGTTGGTAAGACGGTACGTATGGTAGGCGATTTTGTGTCCGAAAAGTTTGTGAAGACAAAGTGTGGCGAGCTCATGAAATTCGGCACCTTCCTCGATATCGAAGGCAAGTTTTTCGATACCGTACATGTTCCACCCACGTTGGCACAATATCCTTTACGGCGAGCAGGCATTTATCTTATCGAAGGGAAGGTCGTGCAGGAGTTTGGTTGTCCGTCACTGGAAGTGATCCGCTGTGCAAATATACCCCTTAAGCCTGATCCACGGAGTATATAGCCGTAAATGCCGTAGAATTTCTACTGATATTCTTTATATTAGTATCAACACGTGATACCGTTATGCTATAAAATCCATTTGAATAAACCCTCCGTAGTACCTTTCAGGAATTTCTGGAACAGGGCTATCGCGATTTTGTACTGCAGCGGTTTAGTGGACGAACATCAGTAAGGTTAACGGTTTAAAGTTATTACTATTTTGTATAGCAGAAAAAACACGTTTAAAATACTCATACTTAAATTAACCAATTAGTTTATAAGAGTCTACCTTCTATAATTTCTTTTTTATAACTTTCAAAACGGCAAAGCACTCGTGAATACCAATAAAATAAAACACGCATGAAAATCAAGTTATGTTTTATCTTTACTTTCCGAATAAAATTAGAATATCGCAATTATTCATTATTAATTTTTATTAATGATACACTTTAATTTACATCCCCGGAGGGAGGCTGATTTTTATCTGTAAGCATATATTTTAAATTGTCAAAAATTCGTTCGATTAATCGTCTATCTTTAGTTATGATTTCTGCGATTCCTTTTAATTCATATTTGAAATTTAGCGTTTTACCATAATTAGTTTTTAAACCATCTGGTAGCTCTACTTGAACGAGATAACTTTCAATACTTCCCTGAGCAGTTTCCTGTGTGTTTGTTACTAATGAAATATCATTTACGATTCCTTTTATTGAACCATATTCGTTATACGGATAATTATCTAATTTAATTACTACATTTTGATTATGAGTTACTTTTCCAGCCCCCGAATTTGGTAGGAATATTTGAGCTATTATTTTATTATTAGTTGGAACAATTGAAAAAATAGGTTCTCCAGCTTTAACATAAATATTGTCGTTCCAAAAATTTAGGTATTGTAAAGTCCCTGTTTGAGGACTTTTGAAAATATAGCTTTCTTCAAATGATTTTAGAACCATTGAGAATTCGTGATACGATGAATTTAAATTTAATAAGAGTGATTTTTCAATTTCTTCTTTTTTGATCTGGGTTTCAGTTATTGCATTTTGCGTTCTAAAAAGTTCTAACATAATTTGCGATGCTTCATTTTTATTGTTCACAACACTATATGCAGCATTTAAATAGCTTATTTTATTTCTTTCAAATTCTGCTGCACTGATCACTTTTTTCTGTAAAAGAATAGAATCACGTTCCGCAAATTTGTTCATGTAATTGATGCTTCTATTGGACAACTCTGCTTTCTGCTTTGTTGTGGTTAAAATATTATTTTGCTCGTGCAATAATTCTCGATAAGTATTCAATTGATGGTCGAAAGTTCCATTTTGGTGATAATTTTTAAATTGTTGTAAGGCATCTAAAAACGTGTAATATTTATTGTTAATGATGCCAAGGTATATTCTGTTTGGTAAAGGCTTCAGATCCATCAATAAATTGCTATTGCTTACATTAATTTTTTCAATAAGTGCTTTTATCTGCAATACATCATTCATTTGTGCAGGATTATCTATGTAAGCAATGATTTCATCTTTATAAACATGTTGCTGATTTTTTTTTACCAAAATAATCTTTCCCGAATTTGGACTTATAATTTTGATAGCAGGATTTTTTGTATTTATTGAGACGGTGCCCGTTTGTACATCGGGGTAGGATATGAGGAAACCAAACAGTAATAACAATAAGATGCTCAACATTACAATAACAGTAATTTGAATACCAAATTTTTTGGGCATCCTATTAATAATATGATCAACTTCTTCCGCCTTTTTTATTTTATTAATATCTTTCATTAGTTTAAGTTGGCTTGCGAATTGATTAAATCATAATAATGGCCTTGTTTATCCATCAGTAATTTATGGTTACCCACTTCTATGATCTTTCCATCTTTCATTACGACGATCTGATCTGCTTTTCTGATGGTACTCAGACGATGTGCGATAACCACGACCGTTTTATCTTTAAAAACTTTATCTAACGATTCAACTATTTTTTTTTCATTTAATGTATCCAGTGAATTTGTAGCTTCGTCCAGGAACAGGTAGTCTGGATTTTTGTATATTGCTCTGGCAATAAGTATACGTTGTTTTTGACCACCGCTTAGTCCTCTGCCTTGTTCACCCATCATTGTTTTGTATCCTTTGGGCATATCTTCGATCTCTTGACGAATATTGGCAATTTCGATCGCTATTTTGAATCTTTCAAAATCAAGTTCCTCATCATTAAGTACCACATTATTAATAACCGTGTCATTAAATATTTTGCCATCCTGCAGTACAACCCCACATTTCGAACGCCAGTAGCTTAGCGGTATATTTTTTACGTTCAAAGGACCAATACAGATTTCACCATGACTTAGGCCATATAACCTTAAGATTAATTTCATTAAAGTCGTTTTTCCACTTCCGCTATCTCCAACAATTGCTGTTATCTTTCCAAACGGAATAGTTAAATTAACACCCCTAACACTGTATGGGTGCTTTGGTGCATATTGGAAATAAACATTTTTCAATATAATACTTCGGTCTTGAGGCAGCACTGCATCATTGAATTCCTGAATCTGCTCCTCATCTTCCAGTGCGTGAATTTCATTTATTCTGGCAAATGATATTTTAGCAGATTGAGCCGATGTAATAAATTGAATATATTGCTGAATAGGCGAATTTAGCATGCCAATAATTATCTGTGTAGAGATCATAATTCCAAAGCTCATTTCACCATTAATTACAGCCTTTGCACATATGATGGTAATAATGATGTTTTTTAGATTATCAATAAATTGACCACCCAGATTTTGATAATTTGTTATAGAATGAAGTTTCAAATTAACTTTGTAAAGGCGGGCTTGCAAATTCTCCCATTTCCATCTTTTTTCAGTTTCATAATTATTAATTTTAATATCCTGCATTCCTGAGATGGTTTCTACCCAATAACTTTGATCTTTCGCCATCAGACTAAAGTAATTTGTGTCCAGTCTTCTTCGAATGGCTAGAAAAGCCATTACCCATATGAGGTATACTACGCTTCCTGCAATAAATACCCAAAAAATAAAACTGTTGTAAATCGCTAATATAACGGCAAAGACTAAAAATGTCATCCCTGAAAATAATAAGTTCAGAGAACTGCCCATTATAAAATCCTTTATTCTTTGATGATCCTGTGCCCTCTGTAATATATCTCCAATTGTTTTATTCTCAAAAAATGACATGGGCAACTTCATTAATTTGAGGAGATAGTCAGATATTAAAGATATATTTATTCTGCTAGTTAGATGCAGTATTATCCAATCTCTAACGGCATTTGAAAAAGTAGTAGCCAATAGAATAGCAATGTTTGCAATAAGCATAATGTTCACAAAATTCATATTTTGAGTGCTTACGCCCACATCGATGATAGATCTGGTAATAAATGGAACAATTGCCTGTAGACTTGTTACAAACAACATGACTATCAATAAGTTTACCATACTGGTTTTGTATGGTTTAAAATAACTAAATATGGAATTAAATTTTTTATGTTTTACAAGGCTATCCTCATGATTGATTTCTGAAAAATTAATATCTGGATCAAAACCAATTAAAACTCCCTTCTTCGAATTTTCTTTTATCCATTTTTTAGCAAACAATTTAGTAGGATATTTTACAAGACCTTGTGCAGGATCAGAAACATAGATATAATTTTTTGTGGTTTTATATACGACCATAAAATGTGAATCATTCCAATGTATGACTACAGGTAGTGGAATGTCGTGTTGAAGTTGGTTTAGCGTGCATTTAACAGCGCGGGATTTGAGACCTATTTTTTCTGCAGCATAAATCAAATTGAGAATTGAAATACCCTCTTTGGTTTTACCACATAATTCTCTTAGAAAGTGTAAGGTGTAGAATCTACCATAGTGCTTGGCTATTATTTTTAGACAGGTAGGACCGCAATCCATCTTATCGTACTGAATCTCTGTAGGGAATTTGTTAAACATTGCTCGAATATCACACTATCTCTTTAACTGAATATTAATTTTCTGTTAAACAATCTATTTTCCTATGTTTTTGATAAAAATGTTGCTTAATTTTCATCATTAATTACAGTGTATTAAATTTTTATCTTCTATGGAGATGATTTTTTTCAATTGATTTTATGTCATATATAAAGAAGTATGTTATCATCTTAGCTGGTGGAGTTGGAAGCAGGTACGGAGCTGTCTTAAGTAAGCAATTTCATAAGATAAACGGCCGCCCCATAATTGTGAAAACTTTATGCAAATTTTTAAAATTATTTCCAATACAAAGTTTACGGTTAGTCATTAATCCTGAACATCAGTTGGAATGGTCACAGATAAAAAATGAGTATCCTTTTATAGCTGATATACCCACTGTTTATGGAGGGCCTCAACGATATCATTCTGTTAAAAATGCATTGGAGACTATCGATTCAAAAGAGCATGATCTCATAGGAGTGCATGATGGTGTACGACCATTTGTGTCCTATGAAACAATTTCCAATACTTTTCAAACTGCAGAGCGACTGGGAAACGCAGTTCCTTATTTTGATGCTGTTAATACAATACGAATAGAAAAAGGTATAGTTAACGAAGCCCTCAATAGAGCTGAGATAAAAATTGTGCAAAATCCGCAAGTTTTTAGGTCAGATATTATAAAGGATGCTTATAAGTTGCCATATTCCCCAGTTTTTCTAGATGACGCCACTATTGTAGAAAAAGCAGGCTATAAGATTCAATTGTGCCACGGTAATTATGAAAATATAAAAATTACCCATCCACAAGATATCTATATAGGGCAGGGATTAGAGAATTTTTTAATTGATTTAGAAGCTACATCAAATGGATACTTATACAGTAACGCGTGAATTGACCTATTATAAAAACAGTGATAAAAAAGAAGAGAAAACTAGTCAAGTACTTCTAGAAGTAGGTCAAGATTTCAAGGATCTATATGGTATAGCAATATCTCCATTTGAAATAACCTGGTTTAATACTCATTTTGCCATCTGGCAAGATTTTCTTGATCATTCAAGAGAAGAATTTTGTTTGATTACTTCAGTAGATGTTGTCTGGAACAGCACGGTAGACATTATGGAAAGTATATTAGTGGAATGCGATATTCTTTTCCATGTTTTTTTTCCATATGATCTCATTAATGCTAACTGTAAGATCAGCCCGTCTGTAGCACTTAGCCGATTTGGGTTTTTCTGGGGGAGTGATGCGTATTTTATATCAAGAAAAACGGTAAGCGATCTGCTCGTTACATGTCAGAAAATATACTGTCCACTAGATGAGCAACTTTTGGATTTTGGGATCAACAAAAGTATTCGCTTTATCTGTTCGGATACCAACTGGATAGATTATGATTTTTCAACATCTCCAAGCTATTTGTCAAGGAGATCAAGTATTCTGGATTTTCTGTCAAATTATTCGGCATGGACTGAAGATGAGTTGATTGAAGTTCGAAAAATTCTACATTATATTTCCGAAGTAGCAACTAATTTAGATGTGAAAATATTTTTACATGCTGGCACCTTGTTGGGTTCAATACGACATGGCGGAATAATGGCTTGGGATGATGACGTGGATCTGATGGTTATGGATGTAGACGTTAAGTCATTAATCGAAAAAATAAAAAAAGATGGTATTTATGAGGTAATGGAGTGGACCTGGAAAAAGACAGGACAGGTCTATTATAAAGTATGGAAACCAGGAGGATATAAGGTTGAAGGTTACGCTTATACATTTCCATTTGTAGATATCTGGTGGGCTCAGGAAGTCGGAAACGAGGTTCAAACCAATGATGGTTACACCTTTAGAAAAGAAAGCTACTTTCCTCTGAAAGAGATCCAATTCGAAGGCTGTAAATTTTATCATCCACATATTTCGACAGATATATTGAACAAGATGTATTTAGGATGGGAAAGTGCTATTAAAATATTTTCATGGTCACATAAATATAAAAATCATTCCGTAAAACAGGTTACAATTCCAATTGAGACCAATAGTAACGGACATATTGTAGGATTTAAATAGATTAATAAAAATAATGAAAAGGAAAACAAATTTACACTTTTTTGATATTTCAAGTAATATCGAAGAACTACCTGAAAATGAACTTTTTGAATTTAAAGGTGGCTATAGTGATGGCACTATTGATGGCGGAGATCTGGAGGAGGTTGAAATTACTCCTCCAGATCGCGATGAACCTGAAGATGATTGGGGAACAGATGATCCTTGGGATGATCAGGAAGATCCTTGGGATGAACCTGAAGATGATTGGGAAGATCATGGCGGGGGAGGAGACAATAATGAAGAAGAAGAGCAGGATGAATGTACATGTTCTCAAGGTATTGTAGGTCAGGGTTCAGGATTATTAATGGACTCTACAGGTGTAGAAAAGAATTTATCTGCGGCGATCACTGCAGATTTGAACAATCCCGATACAAATCAGTCTTTTAAAAATACATTGAATGGTATCCAAACTATTTTAAATCGGATTGGAAACAGTAATTTCAATTTAGTTATCGAGTTTGGTGATGCCAAAGGTTCCGATGGCCTGACAAGCCTGCAAGACAATAAAAATCTGATAGTGACTTTGGACAGATCAAAATTAGTATATGAAAATGATACTTTTGTACCTGGAACCAATATTGTTATGAATAAGCAAGGAGAGTTAAATAACGCCTTAGTAAATAATGTTTTGGTTCACGAGCTTAAGCATGTAGAGCAATTTTTAGATGGCAGAATAGGATTTGAGTCCTTTGATAATGAAAAACTTTTAAATTATGGTGTTGAAGATGAGGTGGAAGCTTTTTCATTCGCAGAAAGTTATTCATCTTTTGGAGGTTCTACAGAACATATAACGAGTGATTGGGTAAAAAATCAAGAAATTAAGGTCACTAAAGATGGTGTTGAAACAACTTATAAACCATATGAAACCCTAGGAAATGGAGGTAACTGTCCAGTGCACGGTGTTTCATCAAATCCAAATTAAATATGCAAAAAATAAAATATTGTTTTCTGACTACAGTACTGTCATTACTGCTTATGTCAAGTTATGCCCAGGCAGATAAAAAGATATCCATATTACAAGATCTTGTAAAGCGCACACATCAAACTATTCGGGATGTGGCAACAAAATCTGGAGTACCATATACGGCTTCGGCGACTTGGGTAGACGATGTTTACATTGAAAAAGGTGACTCCTTGGTTGCAGTTCCATTTGATAGCCTAACTTCCCCCCGTTGGAATTACTTAGAATATGATATTAAGATCGTCTTTGATAAATTTACTAACAACCGGACAAGACATCTACAGGGAATCATTGTTTTGGAGCGTATAGATTCCATTAGAGAAGAGAAACTTCGAAAAAGGATGTTGGAGGATCTAAAAGCTAAGCAAGAAAAGCTCCAATAAGTTAAGCATTTCCTGTATTGAGTGTACTATCAGTAATTATCTAAAGTTACTGACTGATAGTAAATGAGAAGACCATTAAGTTAATTTAAGTTTCGCAGAGCCCTTCGGGGCTCTTTGATATTTTGAGGCAGTAGAGTTGGAACTGCTGAAGAAGAGATTGGCCGATTAATATGTGGTGATTGGATATTTTTCTTCTCATCCTAGAAGTTTTTAAAAAAAAGAGAACATTGACGCTTGACTTCTGGAAATTGACTAGGCAGCTGTTCAAGAATCAGAATTATGATCTAAAAAACTCCTTAACTTATCTTCGGATTTTATTTCTAGCTGCAACCGAAGTGCACATCAGATTTCCTCCATCAATTGATAATTAAAAAGTTGAGGATAATTTTTAGTGAGTTCAGATTTCCAATTATGCATTTGGAAATCATCATTTCTGATTCTACCATCCGGGTCCATCAAAACATACCTGGGGATCCCGTTAAACTTAAATAGTTCGCGCAATGCCATATACTCATCTGCAGATACTCTATATGATTCAGACATATCATTTTCAACAATATAATTCTTATAAAAATCCACATCTGGTGTACCCACATTATCCGTTACGAAGACAAATACCAAATTCGGATTATCCTTGAATTTTAACCGTTTTTCCTTCATTGATTCTATGCCTTGGCGACACGGTCCACACCATTGTGCCCAAAAGTCGACGATCACGACCTTACCACGATATTTATCTGTCATCTTGGTAAAGAGAGCACCAGCAGGAGTATTTGGTAATAAATAGCCGTCTTTGGATATTTTTACACGCTCCGCCAATTTAAGTGCTTCATTTTTTAAATCTTTATTGGTTAATACTGTTAACAGATCACCTGTTAAATTTGTAATCTTTATGGTATCTGTAGCATAATCTAATTTAGGCTTCAAGGTACGCAATTTAGCAACTTCTGTAACTAAGGTATTGGCTATTGTCGGATTAAACTTTTTATTTGCCGAATCCTGCACCAAGTATAAGTTGCCTTTAAACTGACGATTCAAGGCATTATTATATTCTTGTGTACGAAAAAGTGGTGAAAATTCGAAAAGATTGATAAAACTTGAAAATTCATTTGGTACCAACAAAGCAAAATCGTTTAGGTCTAATCGAGCCATAAAATTAAAATAATCGGTCGGAAGAGGTTCTTTAAGAAAGGAATTTTTAGGATCTTCCCTTAAAAGACTTTTTTTTGTCATTTGGAGATCCATTAATTGTGTCGCATAGTAAAGTGCAATATCTGTATGGATCAGATTTTTTAATTTGGGTGAAAATCCGGATTTCCTAAAACGTACGTCTACTTCATTTTGCACCGAATCCCAAGCAGAAATAATTTGCATTTTGCCTTGTGAAATAGGTTGTTCTTTTAATATCTTTTCCAGATTCTGGTAGAAGGCCCGAGGATTCTTTCCCCAAGCAAAATCTTTTAATTGTTGGTTTTCGACAGCAAGAGGTCCCTCAAAACCTATTAATTCGAGGTTTTGATCTTGAGTAACTTTGAATCGCAAAGCTAACGTTTGCCCAGGTTCAATATAAAATGTAAACCTGTCATTTCTATATTTTATATAGGAAATTTCAGGATGTGTCACAGGGTAGCTCGCTTCAAAACGACCATCAGGAAAGATCTGAACGGTTGTTGGATAATCTTCCCAAGTCAGCTGATTGCTACTATATATTATGCCACTTGTAAATTCCGATTTAGGATTATAACCCTCAATAAATCCAATTAGTCTTACGGTATCAAATTGGAAGAAATTGTCCTTATAACTTACTTTATTTGTTTTTACTTTAGCCTTTGCTAGTTCTTTTAATATCCAGCTGTTCGGATCGGGTTCAGCTGATTGGTTTAGTGACATCTGTGCAGTAGCACAATACAAAGAGAATAAGGGGAAAAAAAAGGCACAATAAATATTTCATAATTTCAGGTTATCGGTGACAATAAAGTTAAATAATTTAAACTAAAAAAGGAATATAAAATCGATGTTATTATTTCTCTTTCCAATATATGAAATACACCATAATATTGTTATTAGCGGTCAGTAACGTCCAAATAAAATTATATGATCAAAGAGCATAGTTACTTGTGCACTCAGGAATTTAGATCATTTAGCGAAGCTCTAAGTCAATAATATTATATTTCATTTATTAAGATAATGATATTAATGTCTTCATCGTATTTTTAAATACCATAATTTAGAAATCAATGATAAAGAGATTACGGTAACTGCTTTATAAATATTGCAAATTTAAGACTGGAGAAAAAAGTACCAATACCATAGAGGGGAGAGAAGTCCTGCGTTATTTTGATCTCATTTCAGTAACAGCTGTTATTGGAGCCAATGCTTTGAGTGAAATAGGAGCCAGCTTCGTAGCGTTTGCTTCGCAGATCCCTTCGGGATTTTTCGGTGGGCGCTACCGCAATTATGAAAACAAATGACAAGAGCTATATAAGAGCGTAGTATATGCCATCACTATTAAGTAGTACATATATCCTAATTTTTGATTCTTTAGGTCCACGATCTATAGTAGCTGGAAGCCAGTTTACATTATTCGATCTTTACAACTCCCTACGTTGAGATTATCGATTATAACCACAGGTAAATACTTTTAAAGCGCCATTTTGGACTTGTGCAAAAATTTCAATATAGCTTTTCACAACTCGACCTCCTAGTATCCTTGGCTGCCATACAGATCCAGACTGCTGTAGTGAACGAAGTATTTGGTTGCCTACTTTGTCATTACCCATTAACATTTGCATATTGTTTATATATCCTTTCTGATCAACTATACCTTTAAAAAGATAATGAGTTTCTTTATTTATATTTCTAATGCCAGGAATATCCTTATTTAAATTTTCTTCTAAGACAGCGTTACCCTTTTTGTAACTAGCATTGAATCCTTCATAAGGGATACTGGAAAGTTCACGTTGAACTTTTGTTCCTTTATGCAACCATTCTGTTAGCATGTATTTTAGACTATCTTTTGTCAGTATTGCAGTTATTGTGTAGTTTATAAGTTCATTTTTTTCATCATATTTTTCATCAATTATTTTTAAGTTATATATTGGATAATCTGGTATTTTTAAATTGGGATAGTCTCTTTTTAAAAGGAATAAATCACCTGGAAATTTTAAATAGAAGTAGGATTTTCTATTTTGTCCGGCTTTCTTATTTTCATATTTAAAAAAAAGTTCTATAGGTTCATTTTTGTCGTAGTTAATAATTAAACTATCTAAATCTTGATTTTTTTCAAAATAATCTGAGTGACAATTATTTAATCCGTTAATAGTCAGATCTTTTAGTCTGTGAGATTGAGCAATACAAAAGTTACCATTTAGAAATGTAATGGTAAGTGGTAAAAACAAAAATATTTTCATTCTATATATTATTTTCGGTTAGTCATATATTAAAAGTTATATTGTGTAATACACAATATCGTAGGAATAAAGATTTGTATCATCACCAGCTGAAAAATGATTTTCTGTAAAAGCAGTGAATGATACGTTGTCTTGAATACTAGCATTATCCGTTTTTTATGAGTCTAATTATCTGAACCATTTACTATTGCTGAATGTGCTATAAATCGATCCTCTGAAGATTTATATCTGTATCTATATTCCAATAATCAATTTTTGTTCAATGCATTTTAACTTAATTATTATTCAATAATTTCGCTAGTTTTTTTGGTGTACTAATACTCATTGTCCCGTCATCATTTTTTTCTTTTATGAAACATTCATAGTTTCCATTAAAATACCAAAAGAAATCAAGAGTTATATTACCTGGGTCTTCATCAAAACATTGTTCAACTGTCGGATAGATTGTTACGATAACGTCTAAGATATCAGCTTCTGAAATGGGATATAGAAAGGCAGTTCCTTTTGTTGGTAAAGCAATCAAAGTTCCAAATTGTCCAATAGTGAAGTCTAAATCTTGTTCAATTAATAATGTATATGAACTTGAAAAGTCGCCATTAAGTAATACAAAGACATCGTATTTATCTTCATATGTGTATTGTTTAATTTCTATTTCTTCTTTTCTTAAGTTATTTTTTGCAATTTCAAATAATTGGATCTCATCTACTTCCCAAAGATGTACTTTGCTTTTTTCTACATAATGAAATTGATCTTCAAAGTCAAAGACCAAAAATGTCAATAAATTGGGATAGCTTTTTTGATAAACGAAATCTTCATTGTTGGGTAAAATATCGTCTGCTTTCAGTAATATTTTAAGAAATTGCTTTGCATAATCAAAATCCTTGTAAAGGTAGGTGTATGCTTTTGATTGGTCTTTTAATTTACTGAAGTGCGTTTGTATTACAATATCTTGTTCCTCATTATTTACTTGTATGTATTTCCTTAGAAGGTTGTCTAAATAGAAATGTGCTTCTAGGCTGTTTTCTTTTTCATACACAATGTCACCATTGTTAAAACTTATAACTTTATAACCTAGATACTTAAGTGTTAACAGACATTTCTTCAGAAAGATTTCATAAGATTTTTCGTCTATAAGGTTTGAGTAATCTTCAGGAAGAATGGTTCTCTTTTTAAAAATATTAAACATTGTCTATTGTTGCGATCAGTTTTAAATTAATGCCAAGAACAATGTTGGTGAAACAGAACTTTATATTACCCTTGTCACTTACTCATGTATTGGTAAAACTAATATATAAAAAAATGATCAATGTTCGTAAAAACTAATATAACACTCACATAACACAAAATTTATTTATGTTTCTTCTTGTCTTAAATCCCAACTCTTCAAATCTGATGATAAATGAATCAAATGCACGGATGAGGAATAGTTTTTTCGCAAGAATTGGCATTTTCGTAAACGTTTACAGTTTTATTGACTGTCACTAAATCCTCAATCTTTCCTTTAAAAAATCAATCCTTACATTATATTTGGCTAAATATTTTAGTCTTGTAATTCAGTTGTTTATCAAGTTGTGTAAATTTCATATGTATTTTAGCTAAATATATTAGTATATTTGATCGAGTATTTATACCTTTAAAGTATAAACAACAGACGGGATAGAGATGATTTTTTAGAAAATGGAACGGAATATAGTGCATTGTGATCTTGACACATTTTTTGTGTCCGTAGAGCGTTTGCTCAACGTAGGGCTGGTGGATAAACCTGTGCTTATCGGTGGGACTTCCGATCGGGGTGTGGTCGCATCCTGCTCGTACGAAGCTCGTAAGTATGGTGTACACAGTGCCATGCCCATGCGGCTGGCATTGCGTATGTGTCCCGAAGCAATCATTGTCAGGGGTGATCATGACCTGTACAGTCATTATTCTTCTATGGTCACCGAGATTATCGAAGAGGTGACACCTGTGGTTGAAAAAGCCAGTATCGATGAGCATTACCTCGACGTGACCGGTATGGACCGCTTCTTTGGATGCTGGCAGTGGACGCAGGAACTACGGCAGCGCATTATAAAA
The DNA here is from genome assembly GCF_023273895.1 of Sphingobacterium sp. PCS056. Lineage (NCBI taxonomy): Bacteria > Pseudomonadati > Bacteroidota > Sphingobacteriia > Sphingobacteriales > Sphingobacteriaceae > Sphingobacterium > Sphingobacterium sp. PCS056. Next base: position 3,440,750 of record NZ_CP096883.1, read on the forward strand.
GAAACAGGATTACCCATCAGCTTTGGACTGTCCGTCAATAAAACCGTTAGCAAGATTGCTACAGGTCAGGCCAAACCATCCGGTGAACTGTTTGTCAACAGCGGTACCGAAAAAGGCTTTTTAGCACCGCTCTCCATCCGGAAGATCCCGATGGTAGGCGAGAAGTCCTACACCTTGCTCCGCAATATGGGCATCAGCAAGATCGGTACCCTGCAGCAGATGGAAGCCTTCACCATGAAGCATGTGATGGGGGAGAACGGAGTCACCATCTGGCGTAAAGCAAACGGTCTCGATGATTCCCTTGTACTGCCATTTCGGGAGCAGAAATCCATGAGCAAGGAAACAACTTTTGAGCAGGATACCATTGATATGGATCTGCTGCGCCGAACACTGATCGGTATGGTCGATACCCTTGCATTTGAGCTTCGCAAAGATCAGAAACTCACCAGCAGTATCACCCTCAAAATCCGTTACAGTAATTTCGATACCCATACCCAGCAGGTCAAGGTAGCCTTCACCAACTCGGATAAGCTTATTACCGAAAAAGTAATGGCACTATTTAAAAAGCTCTACAGCCGGCGCATGCTTATCCGCCTCATCGGAATCAAGTTTTCCAATCTCATCTATGGCGCCTATCAGACCGATCTGTTCAATGACAGCAGTGACGAAGTCAACCTGCTACAGGCCATGGACAAGATCCGCTTACGCTACGGCAGCCAGTACCTGATGAAAGGCATCTGTGCTCCCGATCCGACGGCGAAGAAAGGAGGGAACCATGCTCCTTAATCTGCACAGTTACTATAGCCTTAGACATGGCACCTTAAGTCTCGACGAACTGCTGGAAGGCATGCTTACCAATGGCTACGATACTGCCGTGCTCACCGATATCAACAACAGTACCGGTTCGATAGACTTTATCCGCAAAGGCCAGCAGGCAGGACTCAATATTCTGGCCGGCATGGAATTCCGTCAGGACGACACCTGCTGTTTTATCGCCATTGCACAAAATGAACGGGGCTTTAGCGAGATCAATGCCTACCGTACACAGCTCAATTTCGAGAACGCAAAAGTTCCTCTGCAGGCACCAGAGTTCAAGGAAGTATTTGTCATCTATCCCTTGCAGCGCATGGGCAGTTTTGCCCTGAAAGACTACGAATATATGGGTATCCGTCCGTCGGAGCGGAGCAAGGCGATCCTGATGGATAAGCAGTTGCTTTCCAAAGCCGTTATACTGGCACCCGTAACATTCCGCACGGCAGATCATATCTTTCATCGTCAGCTCAGAGCTATTGATCACAATCTGCTCATCTCGCAGCTCTCGGACGAACAAGTAGCACCTGTCGATGAAGTTTTTGTACCCAAAGCACGGCTGATGAAAATCTATGCCGATCTCCCACAGCTCTTGAACAACACCCATCGATTGTTGGCACAATGCCGCTTTCAGATGGATTTCCACAGCGTGAAGAACAAAGCTACCTTCACCGGAAATCGGTATAATGATAAACAGCTCCTGCTCAAATATACCGGAGATGGATTCGAACACCGCTATGCCAAGAACGACCCCATAGCCCGGGAACGCATAGCACGCGAACTGGAAATCATTGAACAGCTCAATTTTTCCAGTTACTTTCTCATCACGGACGATATCTGCCGTTATGCCCGTCATCGCGATTACCATTACGTAGGTCGGGGTTCCGGTGCCAATTCCGCAGTTGCTTACTGTCTGGGCATTACTGATGTCGATCCCATTGCCCTCAAACTACCTTTCGAGCGTTTCCTCAATCCCAAGCGTAAAAGTCCGCCCGATTTTGATGTTGACTTTAGTTGGCGAGACCGTGACGATATGTATGACTATATTTTCAACCGTTATCAGCACGGCTATACCGCGCTAATGGGAGCGATGAGCACCTTTCGGTCACGGAGTATCCTGCGAGAACTTGGCAAAGTTTATGGCCTCCCCAAATCCGAAATTGACCGTCTTGTACACGAACCCGAGCATATGCTCAATAAAAATGAAGTGACCAATACCATCTTGAGCGTCTACAACCGTATGGCCGATTTTCCCAATCAGCGGACCATCCACGCCTCCGGAGTGCTTATTTCCGAACAGCCATTGGTCAGTTATTGTGCGGTCGACTATCCGCCAAAAGGATTGCCGACCATGCAGTTTGATATGTATGTCGCCGAAGAAATCGGATTTGAAAAATTCGATATCCTGTCCCAACGCGGTATCGGTCATATTAAAGACTGTCGGGAGATCGTACATGCCAATCAGGGCATTACGATTGATACCCGTCAGCCAAAACGATTTTTCGAAGATCCGCATATCGCCCAGCAGCTTCGCTCGGCCAATACCATCGGCTGTTTTTACATCGAGAGCCCCGCCATGCGGCAGCTGCTAACCAAACTGCATTGTGACGATTACCTTACGCTCGTTGCCGCATCCTCCATCATCCGACCAGGTGTATCGAGCAGCGGCATGATGGCTGCCTTTATCCAGCGGCACCATGACCCCAGTCAGGTGGTATATCCGCATCCCGTATTCAAAGAGCAGCTGGAAGAAACCTATGGTGTCATGGTTTATCAGGAAGACGTGATGAAGATCGCCAATGCCTACGGTGGGCTGGATATGGCCGATGCCGATGTCCTCCGTCGTATGATGTCCGGTAAATACAGAAGCAAAGATCACCTCATCGAGATCGAGGGGAAGTATTTTGACAACTGCAAGGCAAAAGGGTATGACGAAAAAGTGAGCCGGGAGATCTGGCGGCAGATGGAGAGTTTTGCAGGGTACTCGTTCAACAAAGCCCATTCCGCCTCCTTTGCTGTCGAGAGTTATCAAAGTCTCTATCTCAAGACCTATTTTCCACTCGAATTTATGGTCAGCGTGCTCAACAATTATGGCGGTTTTTATAACCGCAAAGTCTATGTCAACGAAGCCCGTGTCGCGGGCGCTACCATCTGTCTGCCCTGTATCAACCGGTCGGAGTATCAGACCAGCATTCATGGCAGCGATATCTATCTCGGTTTTGACTGCATGCAGCACGTAGAATCCAAACAAGTTGAACGGTTAATAGAAGAGCGGACGCGTAATGGGTTGTACCAGAATCTTGAACAGTTTATCAGACGTACAGGTACTGGGCTCGAGCAGTTGATCATTCTTATCCGTATCGGTGCATTTCGCAGTTTCGGTAGCAGTAAAAAAGAACTGCTCTGGGAAGCACATCTTTTGCTGAACAAGCACACAAAAGCGAGTCCAAGTGCCGAACTGTTTGAATCCAATAGCCGAAAACCCGTTTTGCCCCCTTTGGATAGCCACATCCTGGAGGACTATTATGATGAGATGGAACTTATCGGTTTCTGTGTCAGCGGTACCCTCTTTGATCTTGCCCGGAGTGATTTTCGGGGCGATGTGCAGAGCCGTGAACTGATGGATCATGTCGGTAAGACCGTACGTATGGTAGGCGATTTTGTAGCCGAAAAGTTTGTTAAGACCAAGCGTGGCGAGCTGATGAAATTCGGCACCTTCCTGGATATCGAAGGCAAGTTTTTCGATACCGTACATTTTCCACCCTCGCTCGTGCAATATCCATTGCGGGGAGCAGGTATCTACCTCATAGAAGGGAAGGTGGTGCAGGAGTTTGGTTGTCCATCACTGGAAGTGATCCGCTGTGCCAAGATGCCCCTTAAGCCAGATCCAAGGAGTATATAAACAATTTTAATTAGCGTTTAGTTATTGTTCTTTGATAACTTTATGCAGTTTTTGTTCGCATTTATATTCACGAATTGCTATATTTTCAAAAATATAAGAAATGGATATAACCCTGGTCAAATATATAGAAGATGACTTTGATTCTTTTAAAAGAATGGTAAGTGATGAGGAGACAATGAGATTCATAACCGGAATAGTTTGGACAGAAGACGATGCAAGATTACAGTTCGATGCAATGCTGCGAATGAATACTCAACACGAAAAATTAGGCTTTTTTAAAGTAGTCAATCAGAAAAACGAATTTATAGGAAACTGTTCACTGGAATCCTACAAATATGATGCTGCAATTCTTGAAATTGGCTATGTCCTTAAGAGAGAATTTTGGAGAATGGGCTATGGAACGGCAATTCTACAACAGCTCGTTTACAAAGCCAATAATTCATATCCAAACATGGATGTGATTGCGATAATCGATCCGGAGAATGAGGCTTCAAGAAAATTACTTTGCAAAAATGGTTTTGAAAGCTATTTCAGAGGAATGGAAGATGGTAAGTTTTCTGAAAAGTTTATATTGAAAAATCTGCACGCAGACTAAACCGTCATTTTCTTATATTCGTATCAAAAACGCGATACCGTTATGCTTTACAATCCATTTGAACAACTCACCCGTGCTACCTTTCAGGAATTTCTGGAACAGGGCTATCGTCAGTGTTTGTGTTTATTAAGCAATCATAGATACCTGTTTTCACTGCTATTTCTGTGATTGATCACCCGAGGTATCTGTTTTTTTGAGCTTTGCATGAATAGCTAGCAAAGATTCATATTCTTTTTTCGATTTTTCCAAGTAACGCTCTTTTTCAATAATTACTTTATCTTGCTCTTTTATTCTTCTTCTTAAATATAAAATAAAGATCAAGCCAATAAAAATTGCCATTAGTATGATGATCATAAGGATGATAAGTATCTGCATAATATATGGATTTAGATATCTATTATAAAATTTTTCATTACCTTTTATAATTGTCTTTAGCTACCTTTTTATAAATTTCTTCCTGTTCTCTTAACACATTATTTTCCCTTTGAATTTCTGCGATGAGTTCTTTTTCTGAGGGTAATTCAAGCAAATATTTACTCACAAATAATTGCTGATCGCTATCTGCAATAGCATATTCTACCAGTGCTTTGTTCTGATTAGTGACAAGCAGTATTCCTACAGGAGGGTTGTCATCTTTTTGCATTATCTCCTTCTTATAATAGTTTACATAAGTTTTCAATTGGCCTATATGCTCATGCTTAGCTTCATCTACTTTTAGTTCTACTAAAACATGACATTTTAATATGCGATGATAGAAAACGAGATCGATAAAGAAGTATTCGCCACCGATCAATATACGTTTTTGTTTAGACTCAAAACAAAAGCCGTGTCCCATTTCTAATAGAAAAGTCTCTAGATGATCCAATAGTGCCTTTTCAAGATCATTTTCGTAAACAACATCTTTAGGACTTATACCGAGAAATTCGAAGGTGAAGGGAGATTTAATAATATCTTCCGGATTCATGCGTTCAGCCTTCTCATTTATAATTTTAGACAGTTGGTCAGGTTTCTTACTGATTCCACTCCTTTCAAAATAGAGTGTATTGATTTGCCTTCTCAGTTCTCTTACACTCCATGTGTTTTTTATAGTTTCGATTTCAAAAAATTCTCTTTTACTTAGATCTGAAATGGATATCAATTCCAAGAAATGAGAATATGATAGCTTTGTAAGCAATTCTTCAGGCTTTATGCGGTCAGAATTAAACTGGTGATGCAATGATTTTTGGTATATATCGTTTTCAAAATTAGTGTTTTGTAATTGGTCAGACACTGTCTGACTAATTAGATAACCCTTGTTTTCGAACATAGCCTTTATTGTAGCAAGGATGTTAGGATATGCAATATAAAACTGTCTGCATAGTTTCAAATTTGTCTCAGACAATCCTTTGATCTTAATAGACAAAGCTAGATCAGAAAGTAATTTCTCACCATATTTAGCTCTATCTTCACCCTGTTGTTCAAATTCAACAATAGACAGACCAATCAGCCAATTGCGCACTGTTAGCGACTGGTTCACCGCTTTCGCTGCAGCAAGATATAACTCACTGTGAGTATTTCGGATACTATTTACAAGTTTAGTAAATTTCATATGTTTATGTTCAAGTTATCCTGAGCCTATCCATTTCATCTATTCCTTCACTATACTGCCCGATTTCCACTCTTATTGTATCGTATTTTAGATTTGCTTGTAACAATTGTTTAGCTAAACTAATATACATAAAGTTTCACTAACGTAGCGAAGTACAAGGAGATAATCCATATCCATAGCAGATACGCTCAGTTGGGATCTCTTTCAAAGTATTGTTGCCAGATCGACTACATTGTCGCTCCAGTTCTAACATCTTTTAAACCTTATAAATTCAAAACCAAATACAATTGAGTCATCCATAAATGATATTAATCAAAAGTTTATATTGAAAAATCTGTACGCAGACTAAACCGTCATTTTCTTATATTCGTATCAACAACACGATACCGTTATGCTATACAATCCATTTGAACAACTCACTCGTGCTACTTTTCAGGAATTTTTGGAACAGGGCTACCGTGATTTTGTACTGCAGCGTTTCGAGTGGCCCGATGTTCTCAAAGGAACAGGTTTTCTCCTTTCGCCATATTGGTCAGCCGAAGAAGCACATGCACATGCTGCAGAACTGGGCCCCAAGGAAGGGAAAGCCATACAGATACCGGCAGATGCCCACAATATACAACAGTTATTGGAAACCAATTCCGGCTATCGCATTTTCAACAATCGCTTTCGCGAAGAAAAGTGGGACAAGCGTATGCTACGCATGTACGAAAGCAAGATTGTCGGTTACCTCCGTAACCAGACCACTTTTAAGAGGAAAGATCCGATCGATATTCTCTTTACCCTCGAACATGGGCGCGTCTGGGCGATCATTACCGATGGTAAGACACAAAAGAAAGTCAGGGCTATTGAACTCATCAGTTAATAGCCGCAGACAAAACAAATGCATACATCACCGTGTTTAACAAGAAACATACTATCAATATAAACAACTATGTGCTGGGACATATCACTTTATTCCGATCTTGAAATCGTCAAGAAAGCATTCCCTAAGTTACGGGACGAACGCAAACAGCTCGATTACGACTACCGTTATTTTGAAAATGTGCAGGCCATCACCTTTCCCGCATATCCCATTATCTACAAAGACAAAGAAGGCGAGGAGCTGGGCTTACTTGAAATGGAGTGGGGCGTATTGCCTACCTATATCAAAGATCCCAAAGAGCAGGAAGACCGCCGTCGCAATATGATCAATGTGCGGAGCGAGCGGATCCTTGCCGATAGTAAATCCTATTGGCATAGACTCAAAAATCAACGTTGTCTTATCCCTGTATCCGGCACCTTTGAGCACCGTAAAGTACACGGATGGAAAAAGAAAGTACCCTATTTCATTGGAGAGAAAGGAAGAGAGATCTTCTATATCCCAGGTTTATACCAATGGCACGAGATTGTTGACGAGGAAGGAGAGATCCATAAAATAGGAAGTTTCGGTATGCTTACCCGTGAAGCCAATACCGTTATGGGCCAGATCCATAACGATGGACCGAACAAAAGACGAATGCCCTTATTCTTAACTCCTGAACTCGAACAGCAATGGCTATCCGCCAAAGATGAAGAAGCACTCATTCCTATTTTCAATTATGAGATCTCCGATCAGGAGCTGGATTACTATCCTGTTTATACTTTAAGAGGATATCCCAATAGGCCAGATGGAAAGCATCGGTACGAGCCCTATCAATGGTCAGATCTGCCACCTTTAGGACAGGATGGACCCATGCAGCAAAGTTTGTTTTAGTGATATGTGTAAGATCTTATGAAGTTTGTCCCCCTGAGCAGAATTATACCATTAGAATTAAAGCGTAACGGTTATAACATTTTAACATCTAAAAATACAGTTGACGACGAAAACCCAACATGGTATCCGTTAACTGTTCCAGATGTTGATGATTATTTGTTACACCTAGATTGTAGTGGAAGCTTTGTTCCTATGGAAGAGCAAGCGCTATTGGTCATTGACGATGCACTTGCCAATATAGATGAGGAGCAGCTTTCAGGAGAAGTATTTATAGAAATAGATCATTTAGGAGAGTTGGAGGATAAAATTCAGTTTTACGGCAAGCAGTATAAGTTTATCTCCAATCCAGAATATTATGTTTTTTCATTCGATCCAAAGCGGGTCTTAATACGTAATTATGCCTTGCGCACTGGCAATCATCTTCTCTATTTAGCTTATATTGGCGTAAATTATCCCACTCATATCATCGATGAGATGCAAGATCTTGAAGATCTAACCCGATCCCTGATCTGTCTAGATCAAGAACAGGCAAGGGAATGGTTTAGCACACATGATGTTAGTATGGTACAACCCGATATCTCAATATATGACAAGGATGTTATTTTAACCATTTTTTTACTTGGAAAGGATCAACAAATAACGATTCCTTAAGAAGAAAAGGATGAGCTGGTTTATAACTTGATGCACAGAGAAGAACTTCTGCAACTCCGTGATCTGTTTTGGATAGATCCGCGAGTAAATTAGTGGATCATTATTTCAATATTTATTTGTTAATGGTTGAGATGGAGTAAATGACAGATGATGAGGATTATGTTGATAACGAAAAGCTCAATAAATCATCTTTTTACTTACTGCAGAGTCATTTATTGTGGCGAAGGAGAATCCGTATTAAGAAAAGTGAAAGTCTAATAAAAAAGAGGTAATATTGTTAGAACACCGGCTTGAATTAGGATTTATATTTTATAATTTAATTAATAGCTTTAAAGTAATTAAGTAATGTTTGATTTTTGGAAATTTTATAAAGGACTGTTTAGTAGGGATAATTATTTCGACAATTATTGGGATAAGTTCCCTGAGGGGCGACATTTACAGTTTAAAAAAGAAACACTTTCTTTACTGAAAAACAATGTTGCAAATAAAGATGAAAAGGGATTAGCTAATACCTTAGCAGTTCTTTGTAGTGATGGAGCAGACAGCGATTATACAGATATTTTGCTACAACTTTTAGATGAGAAATGGCACATTTCTGAAGAGGACATTATAACCGTTCTTGAATTAATTAAAGACCCTCAAAGTGTGAACAAATTATATGAAGTTGCTCTTGACGTTCCTGATTACGATGAAATGAGAGCTATAGCAAAAAAATGTATATGGGCATTAAGTGCAGTTAATACACCTGAAGCAGTTCAAAAGTTAAAGTTGTTAACAAAAGTTGATGACCCAATTATAAAGGAAAATGCAATATTTGAACTTGAAGTGGTTCTCAAAAAGAAATAACTGGTAAGGTAATTATGATTTGGAGGAAATAACAAAAAAGTTTTGAAAATATGCTTGATTGCAGGTATTACACTACAAAAAACTGAATGACGACAAAAAAGGCATATGAACTATTAGCATCTTTGCCAGTTTATGGACCAATGGATGTGTCAGTAACAGAAAGTGGAGAACCATTTTATTCCGAAGGTTTTCCTGTTCGTTTCTATAAAAATGACGGCACAGAATGGGTAGCGAACTTTCAACCAGGTTGGACAGACTTTGCAGAAATTATAGAACTTGAAAAAACACAAAACTTGTTAGTAATTGCTCGTGGCACTTGTTACATAATGAATCCCAACGACACAAAACCTATCGACGTTTTCGGAGTTGGCTATTGCGATATTTTGAAAGCAAGTAAAAATAGATATGTATTTCAAGACTAGATCGACCCCACAATTTTTGAGCAAGATGGAACACATTGGAATACAGAACGAATTTCTTGGGATGGATTAGCAGAAATTAAAGTTGAAAATAATTTAGTATCGGGATTAGCGTTTTATCCAATGAATGATGCTGACGAATGGATTGAGTTTCAGTATGACCTTGACACAAAAACTTTGACGGGTGGAAGTTTTATTCATTTTGAGAATAAAAAACCTTGGTGGAAAATATGGTAACAGAAAAGTTTGCTTGCCCCTGTTGTGGCTACAAGACATTTATAGAAAGATCCAATGGCTTAATAAAAAAAATACTAATATATTTAGTTTTTATTCGTATCTTTATTACTGTTAACCAATTGATAAACCGTTATGAGTGTACATTCAAGACGTTTAAAGCCGCCTAAGAAGAATGATGAGCTTTTGAAAGCCATTTTTGAGGATAATTTTCCTGATTTTTTGCGGTTTATGTATCCAGATGCCGATGCTACCTTTGATCTCGGGCGTGGATTGACTTTCATGGATAAAGAATTGTTGGAGATCATTCCCTATCGTGAGCGTAAAAAAGGGAAGCGTGTCGCAGATCTTCTGGTCAAAGTTTATTTAAAAGACGGAAGCGAGAAGTGGATTTTAGTGAATACCGAAATTGAAGGCGGACATGATTCCGATTTCTCACATCGTATCTTTCAATATTTTTACAGACTACTAGACCGTTATCGAGTTCCTGTGGAGACCATTGCTGTTTTTACTGGAGGGCGTTCACAGCCATGTACTGATGAATACCATTTTGCAGTTTTCCGTACGTCATTACGCTTTCAGTATTTGAGCTATCAAATTTTTGATCATGACGAATCACAGCTACTTGATATGGACAATATATTTGCGTATATTGTTTTGGCATGCCAGAAAGCTTTAGATGAAGATAAGATCCCAGAGCAGGAGCTCGCCGAACAGCGTAGTACAATCGCTCGAAGGCTCATCGAGACCAATAAGTATAGTAAAGATCGTATAATGAGCTTTTTAGTTTTTTTAAAGAGTTTTCTTTTTATACGAGATAAAGAAATAAATAGTAACTTTGATCAATACATTTATCAAGTGACAGGAGGCACAATCGAAATGGGTGTAATAGAAACAATCAAACGACAAGAAAGAGAAAAAGGAATTCAGTCTGGAATAGAAAAAGGGATAGAGAAAGGGATAGAAAAAGGAATTGAAAGAGGCAAGCGAGAAGAATCTATCGCCATTGCTTTAGAGTTCAAAAAAATGGGCTTGCCTATTGCAGATATTGCAAAAGGTACAGGTCTTACCATCGACGAGATTGAAAAACTGAAATAAAACTCAGATCATATAAAAAACGTATAAAGCCATTCTGTTAAGAATGGCTTTATACGTTTTATACCCTCCTTACGGTTTACCGTATCCACTAATCAAACCAATCCATTATTTTCGGGCTTTTAAAACAGTATTCATCATACACCATGATCGTTACCAGTACCCATACCATCGAGGGGAGAGAAGTCCTGCGTTATTTTGATCCCATATCAGCAACAGCTGTTATTGGAGCGAATGCTTTGGGTGCAATCCGGAGCGAGCTTCGTAGCGTTTGCTTCGCAGATCCCTTCGGGATTCTTCGGTGGGTACTCCCGCAATTATGAAAACAAAAATAGGAGCTATATAAGAGCGTAGTGGAGTCTTTAAAGCAAAATGCACGAAGCTATCGGGCAAATGCTGTTATAGGCTTCAGCGTCCATATTGATGAGCTCTCGGGCAAAGGAACGCCAATCGTTTATGATCACCGCTATCGGTACACCTGTATTGCTCAATGAAATTAAACATATACAAGCTGAAGCGGTAGGTGGAGATATCGATGGATCTGTTATTAAGAACAAAGTCAAAGCAAGCTTGATCATAGAACGCTATACCGGTATCTATACCATGGACAATGCTACAGCCGATTTTATAGCTACATCCCGATTGACCGAATTTGTACCCTTGCTATTCAAAGCGATGAATGAAACAGGGGAGGATCAAGAATTCAAAGACCGTCAAGCCACGCTCTCCCGTTATTTTGATTTCCTGGACAAAGATCAAGCTATAGCCATACTCTATGGACAATTGCTATCCGATGATTTAACCGGTGCGCAGTTTAAAATCATTAACAAAGCGATCAGCGGTTCCAATCTTATCGATTACGATCAGGTGGCGAAACTGTTAGCAGGATCTTTATTGGCAAAAAAGACAGCGCTGAAAGTACTTATCTTAGACAAAGACTGGTATTCCGCTGAAGATATTGCCTATCTACAGACATTGAAAGGAGAGGGCTTGGTACAGCTATTTCCAGAAGTAGTGACAGTTAAAGAATCAAAGGGCATGTTTTCATCGGGAAAAGAAGTATGGGAATGTTTATGTGGCAATAGTAATAAGCTTGATGCTACAGCATGTAGTTCTTGTACCAAAGATAAACGAGGCTTTTGTTCTGAAGAATTAAAATCCGAGGCTGTGCGGAACCTGATTAACCGGAGATTAGCGGTTATTGAAGGAATTTAATAGTGAAAACAACTATTTTACTTTTTAATGTTTAATTTTCACGGTATATTGTGGTTGATTTTGTGTGAAAAAGTATAAAGCCAATTATTTATTAACAGTTTATATTGATGTGTCAAATTGCGAATGTTTAGGATATTACATACTAAATGATAAACCACGTATAATTGAATTTTTAGATTATGATAGTAAACTACGTCCGAATCGAGAATTATAGGAATTTTAAGTATTTTGAAACCACTTTAAATAAGTTGGCCATTATTATAGGTGAAAATGATTCTGGTAAATCTAACTTTCTTCACGCCTTAAAACTTCCTTTTGTTCAAATGAACTTGAATTCAGAAGCAAAAATCTTTTGTCGTTAGATTTTAATGCAGAATGCGTTAAACAATTTTATGATAAGATAAAAAGTGATGCTGATGACAAGGAGTTGTCTGGTAGTATTCCAAGAATAAGGGTTACAGTACGATTTGAAAATGTTGGAAATGATCATTATGCCAAAGCTATAGTAGGAAACTGGATAAAAACTGAAAATGGCAATACTTTTTATGAAATTCAGTACAATTACCAACCTAAAAACGAGAAAGACTTTCTTGAATTGACAAAGAAGCTTATACAGACTAGTGATTCAAATAAGAATGATCTCTCGCTACTGATACCTGCAGAACTTTATGAGTATTCGATAATCTCTACTAATAATTTTAAGACTATTCCTTACAACGATCTTAAACATATTACTATAAACTCTATCAATGCTGAACGGGATGATTTCTCGGAATCAAGTTCTATGAAATCAAATAGTATTTTGACGCGTTTGTTGGAAAAGAAGCTTAGTAAAGATGAAAAAGCTAAGATTCACGAGGCTTACTTTGGATTTTTTAAAGAGATTAAAGATCAGGATAATTTTAAAAAGATATTTACACGGGATGTGGAATTTCCTGATCTGGATCGGTTTGTTGCCAATATTGACTGTATACCAAATCTTGCGAATCTGAAAAATATATTGTCTAATATTACCTTGGCTTATGGTGACGAGTTTTTATATCAAAAGGGGCTTGGCCAGCGAAATATTATTTTCATTATATTATTTTTTCAACATTTTAAAAGTAATAAGTCCTGTTTTAATTTAAGCTTTATCGAAGAACCAGAATCGCATCTTAGCACGAATAATTTAAATTTGGTAATTGATTACATTAAGAAAAGTGTAGCGATCAGCGGCAATCTGTTTCAGACGATAATATCAAGTCATTCTCCTCAGGTAATTAATAAGCTTGAATTTGAAAATGTAATTGCTTTCTCTGGAAATATGGCTGTCTCTTTTAAAAATGTGGATAGTGCGTTGGTAAAATATTTATCGAAACGTCCCAATTTTGATATATTGAAATTGTTATTTTCCAATAGGATAATTCTAGTGGAAGGAACCACCGAAGAAATGTTTATTAATACAATACTGGATTTAGACAAAAATATCCTAACTAATATTGATGTAATAAGTATTAGCCAAAAAGGATATAAGACTTTTCTTGAAATATGGAAAAAATTAAATGAAGGAAATACTAAGAAAATTGGTGTAATTCGTGATTATGATGATCAACCCAATGCAAAAATGGAGCACGATGCCTACGACAACAAAAAGACTATTTTCGTAGAGACTACAAAAGGATATACGTTGGAAGACGATATTGTTTCCACAGGAAATAACTGTGCACTTATATCAAAACACTTTGGTTTGAATAATGATGAGCAAACGGTCTCAGGTTTTTTAAAATCTAGTAAGGTGGATTATATGTTTGACCTTTGTAATGCGATGCAGGATGGAAGTATAGTAATTTCAATACCTGAACACATAACCTCTGTTTTAAAGAACTTGCAATGATAGAAATCCAGATCGCAGGTGCCGGTGCCGGTAAGACATATAACTTATCAGAAAAAATCATCAAATTCCACGAGGATAATGATTCACATAAACTGATTTATGCCATTACTTATACCAATGCAGCAAAGAATAAAATAAATGATCAAATTATGAAGAGACTTGGATATATACCGGATCAAGTAAGAATTGAGACAGTTCATAGCTTTTTTCTTAATGAAATAATCTATCCGTATTCTCATTTTACAATTTCAGAGGTTTATAATAATGCTGTTGCGCATTCCCTTCCGACTGTTCATGCCTATAAATATAAGAAAATTAGGTTGTTAAAGGAAAAATATATAATCCACAGCGAATCGGTCTTTAATAAAGCAAAGATGATTATTGATCGCTCGAATAGCAAACATGGAAATAAAGCAAAAAAAGCAAAAGTTGATTTTGTAAATTCTCACATCGCTGCAAAAATCAGCCATATTTTTATTGATGAGGCCCAGGATCTAGATGGGGATGCCTTGTGTGTATTTAAAATTTTGGGCGCGAATGAAATAGCTGTATTTATGATTGGAGATCCTAAGCAGGCTATAAAGTTCCCTGGTGTATTCAGAGATTTTATAAAGCAGGCTATAGGAAAAGATTTCAGTGTTTTATCCAATAATAACTTTACAAAAAGAGTGCCAGTTGAAATTTTAAAATTATCAAACGAACTGTGTTTAAGTGATGAAAAACAGACCAATACTAGTGGAAAAGTCGGTAGGGTAGGTTATATTAAATCGAGTAATAGAAATTATCATTCAATAATTGATCATTACAAATCTATGGGGAATTTAGTTTATATTGAAGAAAAACAGGGGTGCTACGATACACATTCCAGCCGTCATCTTTTCTTACCAATGTCCATAGAAGAAAAATTAATTGACATTGCCATAAACCGAGATTTAGACGGTCGTTTATTCGTATCATCAATCCTTTCAGAGATTGCTGAGCGTCTCAATAATAACTCTTCAAAACAGATAATTGCTTGGCTTTCCAGATATTCTGATCTAAGACTTGAAAAAAAGGAGTATGCTGAACTTATCCAACATTTGCAACAGTTATTGGACGTGATTAAAAGCTCTAAATATGTGGTTTCTAGTATTGACGCAGTAAAAGGATTGGAGTCTGAAGTATGTATTTTCATATTGAATCAGACAATGTATGACTACATCACTCAAAATATTCTAGAATCTAAGTATCACAATAAGAATTGGAATAAAGCATATGTTGCACTGACACGAAGTTGCGATACACTAATATTTGCTTTGGATCAAGAGCTGTTTTCAAGAAATACTATTGTGGAAGTCGAGAGTTACTTAAAAAAAGCAGGTATTGATGAAATTAATTTTATTTAATTTCTTTCGTATGACTATTTTCCCGGCTAATCCGATTGAAGTAACCTTCGCCAGATACAAAGATTACCAAACATAGCTCATGAATACTTATAAAAAACACGAATTAGTAAAGCAAATTTTTTTTTCTGTATAGAAAAGGCACCAATAAAATTAATGTACCTAATCATAAAAGATATATTAAATAGGTGTACAATGCCAATGCACAATTAGAACTTGACCATAGCTCAACATTATTAAATTTGGAAATATGGTCAAGCTCGATTAAGGCTTGTAGGATTAGGTTAGCTATCCTTAAACAAAGTTTGAGTTTTACTCCCGTCTATGTTAAAAATACTTAATTCTACAAGTAAAAATCGGTGCATTTTAAATTCTCTTGTTGTTTATCTATTTTTAAATCTAATTCGTATTGCTCTTTCGATTTTACAAAAAACCAGCCATCTGTCTCTAAAGATGTAATTTCACATGAGCACACTGAACAGTAAATTTTAACTTTTTCACTTTTTTCAGGAAAGAATAATTTGTTGTTGATTACAATATTCTCTGTGTTACATTGAGCACATTCAATATTCAAATTCATAATTTTTGTATTAATTTATAGAAATAGTTTTTTAATATCTGTTACGCTATGCTGATACAAATAGTTATTTGTACAATAGCAAAATCCTTGACAATTTCTTGTCATAAACTTTCCTTTTAAGGGATGTTCTGGTGACAAAACTTCTTTTATATTTTTAACACTTTGATTAAAAACATGAAGCTTTTTACCATCTTCTATAAAAGTCCTCTTAGGGTCATCTACTATTACCCTTCTTGCATAGTTAAACAAAATTGGTGAAAAATTGTTTCTTATTGTAATCATTTTCCTTTGTCGTGGGATAGTTTCCCATTTTTCTCTTAAATCTTGTATATTAATAAAATAACGGTCACTATCTTCCATCTCTTTTTTCCAATTAATAGGATTATTTTTAGTGATCCAAATTTCAAATTGCTCATCTTTAATGAGTTCTCTATCAAACTCAAATAGAACTGGGCCATAATAATTTTGACGTGGAAAAAAAGAATGTAAATCAATAGTATCTAAAAATACGTCATTCCATACATTTAAGACTTTGTCAATTTCGTCTGAATTTTGTGATGTCTGAGTAAGTCCCATTTTTTCTACAGCTCCTCTAGATAATAACCCATATTGTTCGATGTAGGTTATTGATGTCGTAACTGTATTAGCGTGATATAGGGTGGGAATTTCTTTATCAACAAAAAACTCATACAATTCTTTGTTATTTAATCTCATGTTTTTTTATATAATTCTATGATTTAAGATGGTGAAAATCGATGCATTATAAATAGTGTATCATAAATCTAATGAAAGTTGATTATTAGGATTGACATCATATTTTAAATAATGGATAAACTGAGTAATATCTAAGTCAGTAACTAAGTTATACTTAGGGTAACTTTTTTTTACTAACCTTAAGTGATCCTGAACACTATCGTATTTATCAGAGAGTTGACCTATTTTTTTTAAAAGATAGTAAAATGTATTATTGGACATGGAAATTTGAAATTCTTTTTTAAGATAAATAGATCTTAAAATATTTGCTTCTACTGAAGGATTAAGATTCTTATAAAGTGATTTTTCTTGTAAAATATTTAATGTTTTGTTTTGAAAAAAATCTTTAAAGAAACGCAAGTTATATGAATAATCCATTATGTTGATAACTAAAGCATCATAATTATAAAAACATCCTTTAGCGATACTATTTAGTTTATCTTCATTATTTAACTTAACTAAATTATTTTTAAACGCCCAATTATTGCTAATGGTCCAGATATCAAGAGTGTAATGTTTAAATATAACCTTAATTCCGCCATGCCGGTTTACAGCATACTGCAAAGCATTATTTTTTAAAATTTCTAATAATAAATCATTATCTATATCAACTATCACGTCAATATCACGACTTTTTTTATTTAATAAAAAATCCCTGAAAAAACCGCCAACTACATAAGCATTTCCATAAGAAAGAATTTCATAAAATAGTGGCAATGCACCATTTTTATCCATTTCATTGGAAAAGTGATTATAAAATGATCTTTTTATTTCGAGTTTTTCGAACATTATAACTTAATTCCTTTTAATTCCTGATACAAGTTTATTGCATATGTATCTGTCATGCCTGAAATAAAATCAACAATCATTTGGAATTTTTTATATTCCAGATTTTCATATGTTTCAATATTTTCATAAACATAGGTATGTCCAGCTGATATTAGTTTGTAAATCCTTGATTCGTAATTATTTCCTTGTGAACTAAATTTTTCACTCTCCGATGCAGTAACAAAGATTTTTAATAGGCCATAAATTGCCTCCCAGCCTGCTATTTCTTTTTTTAGAATTTTACTATCATCAAATATTTTATATTGCAACATCTTATATGCTTTTCGAATATCTTTAGCTCCAGATACTTTGATAATTTCATCTTCTAATAGCCCCTCCATAATAATTTCATATTTCAACTTAAAACATTCGATTATATTAGAAATCATAATTCTTTGTGTATAAATTCTAAACTTTTGAATTGCAATTGACTCATCAATTATTCCACTATTTTTATCAGTGATCAAGTTGTCTAAGTTCTTCAAAACTTCAACCTTATTATCTTCTAAGTTATCACTAAAAATTCTCCTTACATCTTCAATATTTACGATTCCTAATTTGATACCATCTTCGATGTCTGCTGCACTATATGCAATATCATCTGCAGCTTCCATAAGATATACTATTGGGGATCTTTTGTTATTAAGATTTAAGTAATCATTTATTTTATCATATGTAGATTTTTCAGTAATAAAATATCCAAATTTCTTTTTTGCAATTTTTTCATTATCCCTCTTATTACCTTCCAGAGAATTACATGGATATTTTATACTAGAAGCTAGGGTAGAGTATGTCAAATTATAACCAAATGAATCACCAAAATAATACAATTTAGATAAGATTCTTAATGTTTGAACATTCCCGTCAAAATTTGTAAAATCTGCCATTTCCATTTCATTCAGAATTTTTTCTACCTTATTACGTTTTTTGAATTTAGCTGTATTAAAGTAGTCAACAAAAAATTTTTTAACAGCTTCCTCACCAAAATGTCCGAAAGGAGGATTTCCTAAATCATGAATCAAACCGGACACTCTCAGTAATGAGCTTAAATGTCCCTTCTTTGTTTCAGGAATATCACCCTCTAATATTAGCCAGCTTTCAAGGCTTTGGCCAATTGAACTTGCAATATATGAAACCTCTAAGGAATGAGTTAAACGTGTTCTAATGTAGTCACTTTGTTCTAAAGGAAATACTTGTGTTTTATCTTGTAATCGTCTTATTGGTGAGCTAGAGATTAGACGCCCGTAATCATTTTCAAATGGATTTCTAGCATCGGTTTCTAATATAGTTGTTTTTTCACGGAATCTTTTATCGCTAAGGAGAAGTTCCCATTTATTTTTAATATTCATGTTTAGTTAATATAATTGGAATAACATAACGTAGATTATGAAATCTGATGTTAATATACGCTATAATTTATAATTTAAAAAAAGCATTTTTATGTGATGATTTTCAAATAAAATATTTGGTATTTTTTATAAAAATCTTAATATAATTTTTTAAGATTGTCGAAATTATTTTTCTTAGTTAGATTTTAAAGTATTACTTACTAATTGGAAGAGGTACGCATCATCCAATGCTATTTAATAAAATGATTAGGTTAATGATCTATTTGAAATAAATTCCTTTCTTATCTAATTGACCAAAGTATTTTTCATATTGTTGAATAGCATAAATATCCATCATTCCTCCAATATAATCTTGTACTTTACGCTCCCAATGATCTACAGCTCTATAATTGGCTGGTAACAAGACCATCTCCAGATTATAGGTTTTATCTGTATATAATTCATACAATCTGGTAAGAATATGTTGGCCTAGTTGTTCATACTCAACTATATCCGGCTGTCTTTTTATAGCCTTAAATGTAAGAGCTTTTAAGCCAGATACTAATAAATTCAATTCTTTATAACCAAGTTTACCATCTATCAAATCTATATCATTAACAAACGCAGTTGTGAGAATTGAAGTTAATTCCTTTCTATATAACATTGCGTATTCTTCAGATGTTTTATATACTGACGCTTTTTCTGCAAATTTTCTGGCTGCTACAATATATTTTTTAAATTGAAGAAGTACCTTTTTGTATTTATCGTCAATTGAAAATTCGTATAATAATTCATCTATGGTAAAGTACTTTAATTTCAGAGCATCTTCAAGATCATGAATTGCATAAGCTATTTCGTCAGATAAATCCATAATTTCACAATCAATAGTCTTGTGGGTAATATTATGTTTCTCAATCCATTTAGTAACTAATTTATAGTCACTATTATATAAGAATTTTTTATTTGATTTTTTATAATCTCCGTCAGGTCCATTTATAACTTCAAATTCAGGCTTGAGATATTTAACAACTCCCAACATAGTTCTGATAGTTAAATTTAAACCATTAAAATCATGATGACGTTCTTCCAATTTATTTAATATTCTAAAAGTTTGAGCATTACCTTCATATGGATTTTCTGAACAAACTTTACTTAAAAATACCTCACCAGCATGCCCGAAAGGTGGATTACCGATATCATGTGCTAAGGCACAAGTTTGTACTGTTAAATTGTCTTCGAGCTTTAACCTCTTACTTATAGTTTTTGCAATCTGCGCAACCTCGAGACTATGTGTTAGTCTGTTTCTGTAGAAAACTTGGCTTTTGGGAATAAATAGTTGCATTTTTCCCTGTAATCTTCTACATGATGATGAATATAACACTCTAGAGTAGTCAATATCTGCATTATCTCGGTAATAAAATGTTGATGGAGTATGAGTGTCATCTACTCTCATATTAGAAATCTTTAAAAGCTCGTTTTCTTTTTCTAAACAGTAATTTTCTAAATCTGTTGATATCATGTTAAGTTATTAATATAGAGAGAAGCAATTATATTTTACTTCTATTTAAACAATTATAATTTTATATTTTTCTAAATACTGCGTTATTAAAAGTGTTATTTCTACATGTATTTACAATACCAATTAATATTTCGCAAACTTCGAAAGTATCACAACTTTGAAAGATATATTTACGGGAAACCGTATTTCCAGAACTTAGTATCATAAATATTAAGTTGAAAACTATTTAAGCTAAAATTTATAGCAAAAATAAACTAATGTATTTAGTTTTATTATTTATCTTTGGATATTGAATAAGGATGGACATGCTACAAGATAACCGGTTGCTCAACATTCTTGCGTGTTCATTCTGTTCAATATTGATTTAAAGCAGGAGAGGGTTTTGTAATTTCACTTTATAGTAAGGAATTAAGATCGAAATTTAAACCTGTTGGAATAAGGAGATAATAATAAATATTAATTGCGATGAATGTACCATTGACAATCGAGATCTTGAAGGGCTTAAAGCATAGGTGTCACCGCTTTATAAGTATTTGTTATTTAATAGTAAAATATAGCGCATAGGTTATCATGTACATCATGTCTTCATATCTTACCCATGCCATATTTCTTTCGTCACCCCAATATTTATAATTGTTTTTTATTAAAAATCTACCAAAAAACTTAGAACTGGGATCATCATCATATCCTATTATACAGATATCATGACTAGTGGAACTTTTCTTTCCATTCTTTAGTATTGGAGGTGAATTGAGACATTCTCTGCCTATATCTGCAAATGAATCTGTCGTATTTAAAACTATAAGTACTGGGATTTTTTGTGACAATACTGCTTTGATCTTTTTAACATTTTTTTCCAGAGCGTCATTTTCTAATATAAGGTATTCATATTGTTTAAGTTGAACTTCTTTAGCACTCAATAAAAATTCTTTAGGAATATTTGTTGTACAGTCAGAAGGAAATTGGTGAAGTTTAGGACATCCATCTTGAGCAAAAATTTTTAAATCTACATCATAGGTTCCATTTCGCCCACAAAATAAATTAAAATTTGCTTGCTGCCTATGTCTACTTGCTATAAAACCGGGTGAAAAAGCATTTGCTTCAACCATTGCCTTGTCAACAATATTATTTTTTACGCAATAATTGATAGTGAGTGCCGTATATGCAAAAGCATATGCATAGCATGTAGCTCTATATTGTACTTTTTCAGTTGGACAGTATTGTGACAAGTCGATCTTGGTCATTAATTTGTTGTGTTCCATAGTATTTAGGTTATGATAATATGTCATATTTACTTATCGTGTATAAAACAAATGATATATAAATATGTTTAGGAATTGAACATTGTTTATTAACCATAAATTACATTATTATGAATTTAGGAGAGCATTACTCAAAATCTATTATCAGGAAGTTTGATTTAATTCCTGTTTATTATCCAGGTACAGAAGTTGAACCAGGGGATATTATTTCATATGGAACCACAATATTTGATAAAGCTAAGAAACCTTTTGGATCGTTTAGTATCATTGGAAACATAACCAATACTACAGGAAATGGTATTTCTCTCGAAATAAAAGTAGATCAGAACAATAAGTCTTATAATTTCGTTTCCGAAAATGAAGTAACAGTTTCTGCAGCTTTAGAAGCAGAGGTTCCAAATGTTATTAAAGGAGATGTTAAATTTAGTTTCGGAAAAAAAGGTTCAATATTATTATTTGGAGTTAATGGAAAAGAACGACGTATAAAAGATCTGTTTGCCTTAGAAGATCATTTAAAAATTGTGCAAGGCGAACGAGATTGGAATGATTTTTATATTGTAACTTCTGTAATCACATGTGAAAAAGTTTTAGCGTATCAATCTAACGAAGATAACGGATCATTATATGTTTCTGCATTTGCTAAAAACATTTCTATTTCAGGATCGGATATAGGCAATGTTGGAGCCGCAGCTAATTTTTCAGTAAAGTGGAAAAGTAAACAATCCTTCAGTATTGATTGGACTGAAAATGTTACTTTATTTATGAAGCTAGCACATTTTAATGGTAATGATTTAATTAATCATAATAAAGCTAATATAAAAAATGAAGGTAAAGCTTCTGAAGGAGGTTTAGTAGAGTTGGTTCCTAAGGAACTATTAAATAATGAAAACTTATAAATTGATAGTTGTTAAATAAATAGTAGTAAGCCTTGGTCATTAAATTAGGTGCTATGGCATATTTTTATAATAGAACATAATAAGACTGGTACAGCACCCGAGTAATAGCACGTATTGTAGCAGAGGATAGATTTCTGCTAGACAGTTCGGGCACATATGGCTTTGTTAGATTGTTGATGATCGACTATGCCTGAAATCCATGTTACATATTTGTAATATTATTACTTTGATATGTACTGTATAGTCATAATTTGCTGATCCAAAGATAACATAACAAAGTTGCAAAAGGTACAGGCCTTACCATCGACGAGATCGAAAAGCTGAAATAAATAGATCATATAGATAAACAAATAAAGCCATTCTGTCAAGAATGGCTTTATTTGTTTAATACCATCCTTACGGCTTACCTTATTTTTTAATCAAACCGATGCTTTATTTCGGGCTTTTAAAACAGTATTCATCATACACCATGATCGTTACCAGTACCAATACCATCGAGGGGAGAGAAGTCCTGCGTTATTTTGATCCCATTTCAGCAACAGCTGTTATTGGAGCCAATGCTCTTAGTGAAATCGGAGCCAGCTTCGTGGACTTTTTCGGTGGGCGCTCCCGCAATTATGAAAACAAATTACAGGAGCTATATAAGAGCGTAGTGGAGTCTTTAAAGCAAAATGCACGTAGCTATCGGGCAGATGCTGTTATAGGCTTTAGCATCAATATTGATGAGCTGTCGGGCAAAGGAACGCCTATCGTTTATGATCACCGCTATCGGTACACCAGTATTGCTCAATGAAATTAAACATATACAAGCATAAGCGGTAGGTGTAAATATGCGTTGGCTTTAGTTTAGGAAAAGAATTTAAAACTACTGAGATCTCAATGACGTAGATTTACGATTTTAGCTTAAAGGTTGAATAGAAAGGAAAAATGATTGCTGTATAAAGAAAATATCTGTATTTTCGTCAATTAAACTAGTAGCCATTCATGACCAAACATGCAATATTAATCGGGGTAAATAAAGTTCCTGAAATGGATCTTTTATCAACTCCGTGTTCATACGCCATTCAGATGCAAGAATGGGCCGAATCCCAAGGATATATTACGCACCTCTTCATTGATAAACAAGTAGAAGGAATTCAAAGTAGAGAATGTAATCGCGAACTGATTTTAAATGCAATTTCTGACATTATCGAACAGGGAACCGACAAAATTCTCATTTATTTTGCGGGGCACGGATTTGAACAGACTGCGGGAAATGATATCTGGCTACTTCCGGGTTATCGTCGTAATTCTGCTGAGTCAATAAGCATTTTTCTCAACAAGGCGCTTGCGTATACATCCGGAGTACCTCACATCGTTTTTATATCAGACACATGTAGATCACGTTCTTCTACTAATTCTCTGCGGGCTGTTCAGGGAAATGAAATCATCCCATCCATGGATAGGATGAATCCTCAAACGGAAGTTGATGTCCTTTACTCTACATGGCCGGGGCAGATTTCTACAGATGTAAGGGTTGAAGGAGATGAGTACAGGAGTATTTACAGTGAATGTTTAATAGAATGTTTGCATGGTAGAGTTGATGAGGTTATCAGTAACATTACTCGCATAGTCCCAGGCTTCCCTGCTGTTTTATCTTACGAGCTAAATAGTTATTTAAAGGAAAATGTACCGAGATTAATGCGAGATGCTGGTTCAAGAGAACAGGTACCGATGGGTGAAATTAATTCCAGAGATCCTTATTTTTTATCAAGCTTTGGTGAACAAAACAGAACGCAACAAATTAACGAGACTGGACTCGAGTATTGGGCAGGTGATCCTAAACAATCTCGCGACACAAGAATGCTTGATGAAAAGCTCGATTCAATGATCAAATTAAAAGTTGGACCGACCAAAAGATCAATGAGGAATCTGGTAAATAACTTCAGAAAGGATTATCATTTTTTCACCATGGAGAAGCTTTTCAGAGAAGAAATGACAGGATTACACGTTACAGGAATAAACAAACCTTTAATTTTCAGCAGAAGAGAGTCTGATTGGAAAAACAGGGCGTACAATGCATCTACAAGGGTTTTCAATTTTAATGATATTGACCTTGGCGGTGGAGCAATATATTTAGTCGGAAATAAACGTAGTGACAGATATTATCCAGTTAATGTTATTCCGGGTT
Organism: Sphingobacterium sp. PCS056; assembly: GCF_023273895.1. Taxonomy (NCBI): domain Bacteria; kingdom Pseudomonadati; phylum Bacteroidota; class Sphingobacteriia; order Sphingobacteriales; family Sphingobacteriaceae; genus Sphingobacterium; species Sphingobacterium sp. PCS056. The sequence goes on from NZ_CP096883.1 coordinate 3,465,431, forward strand.
TCTTTACGCATGTCATATTTGAAAAAGGGGAAATTTTAACAGTTAACTACTATCCTACGAGCGGGAATGCTAAATACGAAGCGAGACGTTTTGCGGATGAAGTTGCGGAACGAAAGGCACATATTATTCTGGCCGCAAAAAACGGCATTTTTCAGGGAACTCAGGAACTTGCGGGATATTTACGTTCTTATAAACATCTTGATCCCACACTTGGACTTTTTGCCGCCTATGCTTATTTCCAACGTGGGGACTATGCTGGAGTAAGGTCAGTATTTGACTTTATGCTAAATGATCGCCAAACCATAGTCGAGGATATATGGCTTCTTAATTTTCTTTCTAGGGGAACGGTATGGGATCCGTATCCTTATGAAATTCCACTTCCATTATTAACAGAGGGCTGGTCATATTTAAAAATGCTGGATAATCCGTATGAAGAACTGTCTTCGCAGCTACAGCCCGGGTTATGGACGTCATTTACCCGAAAAGGTTTCGATTTTCTTTATCATAGATATAATTTTAGACAAATATAGATGCAGATCATATTTATACACGGAAGGGACCAACAAAGATTCAGTCAGGAGACATTGCTCGGCCTTTGGACTGAAAACCTGAAACAGTCTTTCGAACAAGCCCGTATTCCTTACACCGAGAGACTTGAGATAAAAATGCCGCATTATGGCAAGGAACTTATTGAACTACGTGATAAGTATAAAAAAGATATTAGAAGTGGTAAGTACCAAATGAAATCCGCCGGTGATGAAGAAAGCCTAGATGATATTGGTATTATCCAATTGGCACTTATTGATGATCTTCGCAAGCACGCAGGCATTAGCGACGAAGAATTTGCCTTGTTAATGCGAGGAAACGAACAGCAGCGTGGATGGAAGAATAAGGAAACAGTTCTTAAAATAGCTAGACGGTTAGATGAGAGACAAAGAAAGATTTCAAATATGATCGTACGGCTGGGGACATCTGATGTTGTCACGTACCTTGTTGTCCCAGAAGCAAAGAAAGTTATAAATAAGTACTTTACAGAAGTGCTCAGTAAAGAACCGACTATTGTAATAGCCCATTCATTGGGTACCATTATCGCATATGACATGTTGCACACATTAAAGAGAGAAAATTACGATATCCGTGGGGTAATTACATTAGGTAGCCCGTTGGGTGTAAATTCAGTTATCAGGCAGTTATATCCGCCGCCATCATTCCCTATGGTCATCAGAGGAAATTGGACCAATATTTACGATGAATCGGATTTTGTATCGCTAAGACCGCTCAATGGTGGTCATTTTAAAGTTGATCCCATGATTATCAACCATATCGTTGTAAATACAACTAAAAATAGGCATGGTATCGAAGGATATCTCAGTAATCCCATTGTAGCACAGGCTATTTCTGAGATTTTGAATTCTGATAAATTCAAAACACCTATAAATGATTAAAACAATAAGAACGCTTATAATTTTGCTTGTCTTCATCTGTTCAATCTACAGAGCGCAAGCTGTAATTGTTAGCAAAAAACTTAGGGACATTTATGAACTTGTAGAAAAAACAATAGCAGTATAGAAAACTAATTTATGCAGTATAACAGGCATGGTCATTGTATTGAGAAAATCTTATGTGGAAGCTCGAGGTTGGAGAACAGGTAAGTCTACCCTTACAGCAGGCAGCCTAGATTTTAAGGAAGACTTGCTGCCTACCATTTAAGGTCATAGCTTCATTGAAAATTAAGACAATTAACGGATTTTATCCCGTTTGGTTGTATTGACAATTTCACAGCTCTAGAAGCTGTAGATCGATTTTAAAAATATCCCTTCAATTTGCGTTCCCTTGAGTTCTTTTTTATTGAGCCAATTCTTGTTCTTTGGCGCTAAAATTTACTTTTCCGTTACTGGGTTAGCTAGATGTCTGCTTTTCAGAAAACTGTTTTCCCCAACGGTGTAATAATGAGAACTTAATGTCTAATTCATTGGTTTACTAAGCCACACCTGTATGTTTATTACTCATTTCAACAATCATAAGTTCGATCTTTTATAGATACTTTTTTATTTCTCGTGACATAATTTCTGTTAAGGTATAGAATTCACTTAATGTCTGCTCAAAATAGCACCTTTAAAAGGTTAATGACATATTTTGTTGTACATTCCCTTTTTAATAAAAATATACGGGTGTTTTTTACCAGTATATTTTTATTAAAATTTCAAATTTATTGACTTTGATCCATAGTTCCTCTTTCTTCGGATGAAAAATACCCATATTCAATATTTAAATCCCTAAACTTTAAAAATAGATCTAGTGTATTTCTATCGCTGTTCAGCCATTCGAAAAGAACATTAAGTGCTACCTCTAAATGAGTCGATATATATGCTTGTCTACTATCCGCACCTCTTATTCCTTGAGCATTTTTCTTTTTTCCCCCTGTTAGAAAAATTGATTTCTCTTCTCTAATAATATCTCTAATTTCTTTGTTACTGTCTCCTTCAGGAAGATGGGTTTTAAGTATCCCCTGTATCGCATAAAATATTTTGTAAGATTTATCTGGATTTTGAACATCATTACCGTAGTCAATCTCAATATTTTTAAATTCTTCCGGTTTTTCAAAGCCTAATTCAAATGCTTTGTTTTCATCTGCTTTTTTTGCTAATTCTCTGATTTTAAGTAGAGAAAGCTCATTGTATTTGTCTGTTTTATTATCCATAATTATGCGTTTATTTTATCAAGAATCTTTTCCAGTTCTAATTGAACATTTTTATCGTAGTCCCATATGTTAGATTTTAGTGGGGCAATTGCCTGTTCAGACGAAATTAAATATTTACTATATCTCTTATAATGTTCCTCTTTATTGGAATTCTTCTTTATATAGAAACCATAAATTATCGAAGGATGTACATAGTTTCGTTCTGCATATGCTTTCACTAAATTGTAGTTATTTATATTTGAAGAAATGTAATTTAATTTATCTTCATTGAACAGCATTTCTTCTGCAAACCTATTTGCTCTTTCCTCATTTAATAATAGTAAGTCTGCCATTCCACTTAGGTGAAATTTTTGAGATTTTAACTCTTCTAAATCAAAAATGATATGTGCAAGTTCATGAAATAGCGTAAACCATAATAAATCATATCTCTTGTAATGATTTGTCAAAACAATACAAGGTTTGTTGTTAATGAAAAAACTAGCACCAAAAACAGCAGTTTTAGATATATAATCTTGCACAATGACTGTTATTCCGATATTGAATAAAGCTCTTACAATTGTTAGGAGACCAGTATCTATATTGAGTGTATATGGACGAATTTTAGTCACCATATCTTCTAATCTTTCAACAGAAAAATCATTATTGTTTTGAATTCTGTTAAATTGATTATATGCACACTTAATCCAGAATTCATTCATGAAATCCTGTGATTTTAATTTAGATTTACTGAATAAAGAGTAAGCAAAATTTTCTTTATAATCATAAATCGATTTAAGACCGAAAAAATCTACAATTCTATGTTCAATATCGATTATGTTGCTTTTATCTTTTATAAAATTTATTTTTTCTAATCCATTAAGATCAAAGTTGTTTGCAATAAAAGAAGCTTTTTTACTATGTTCAATTTCTTCGATTATTTCTTTTGTTGTATTTGCTATATAAGCTGAAACAACTTTATCAACATCCAATTCTAAGAAATTAGCTAATTTGATCAGACTAACAATATCGATTTTATAGTCTTCATTTTTTATAATTCGAGATAGGGTATCTTTATTAATACTTAGTATTGCAGCAAGATGAATATTTGTTTTTATATTCAGAAGCGCTTTTTTTTCCTCAATCAAATCCACAAGATTTTTTTGATGTCGTATTCCTAAAATATCATATAGTTCGTTGATGTTGTTCATGATTTATCAAATTTGATAAACAAAAATACACCTTTATTATTTATAAAATGTATTTTTTTATTTTTTTATCAAAAATGATCAATATTACTATGTAAGGGTATTAATCTATCTCACCTGTCAATTTGAATTGGTTGAATTTGGTTATTTTTATTTTTTCTATTATATCAAAAATTACTTTATTGATTTTTTGTTGATTAAGAAACGATTTAGATTCTTTATCTAACTGGATATCTAAGGTAATTTGGAGCTCGGACGTTATATCTCTAGATTTACCGATGTAATCAGGAAAACTGAATACAACATCGCATTTACCAGTTAATCCTTGATAATTTAAGTTATATTTTAATTTAACCATGCTTAATATAAGCTTAGGGAAATACGCAGCATTATTTAGTAGGATGTGATTTTGAAGAGATTTTCCATTTAATTTTAAATTGTCTATATCATTCAAAAATCTTTGAATATCTTTATGACTTTCGACTTTTTCGTCCAAATATAAGTCAACATCCGAGGTGCTAGCAAAAGTTAAATAAGCGATTTTAGTTATGGCGAAAGAATTTAGGAATTGAACTCTTTTCTTATTGTCAAAATCACAAAATCTGATCCGCACAAAATCTGTCCCAGATTTAACTATTGACTTTTCCGTTAATCTTTGTTTTATGTTTTTGATGATTAGCTCATTAACATTGTGTGTTTCTTTCGCAGTAATATTTTGTTGTAAAGTAAGCTGAAGTTCACTATCCTTGTTTTTCTTAATGATAACTCTTCCTGAGTGTGTTGAAGTCTTATTTTGGAAATCAAACAGTAAATTTTCTCTTTCTAATTCGTAATCTAAAATAGCAGTATTATTGTCCTCCAAATAAAATGTTGGATTTCCTTTTACAGTGAAATATTGCTTATAAGGGCTACTGTCATCTATTAATTTATTGATATCAAATCCTTTTTCTATTATTTCGGTTAGAGAAAAAACGCTTTCGCATTGAATACTTGCTGTTCTATATTTTGTTTTGTCTTCTTTGTTTTTTTGCGTCTCTAAAAAGTAATGGAAATCATTAGGACTTATTATAGTTTTCATCAGTAGTGGTACCGATCCGTTTTTTTCCTGATTAGGTAGAAAAACACCTTTATCTCGTAGCAACGAATGTATTTTAAAATCAGAAATATTGGTTTTGACTAGTAATTGACGGATCAGGTCACCTTGTGGTAAATATGAAAAATCACTCATTTTTTAATTTTTAAAATCTTTTGGAAATTTTTGAACATAGAAATTTTTGTCAAATTGGAACTGTCTAAATTTTCGAAGTGCACCTTTAACCGTTGTTTCATGATCCAACGAACTATAGTTTTTAAAATTTAAAACTGTTTTATTTAAAGCTCCCAAAGTATTTATTGAGCTGGCTAAACCAATAATCTGTTCTGCAGTAAACTCATTAATCTCCATATTAATATAAATATGAAGTTCAATTTTACCTTCTTTCGCAATTCTCATAGGAATAATATCAGAATAGAGATAGTGAATTGGAAAAGTTTTGCCAAATGGTTCCTCTGCGTAAGAATTTGGATTTAAAGAATTATTAATGTAAACAAAATCCAAATTATCATTTCCTTCTAATCTCCGCATGCTTAAGATACTATTGTATAAGAAATTTATCCTAGCATTATCAACAATTATTACACTATCAAAAGCCATGTCAAATTCAATAATGGAATTACTTATTTCTCCAATTATTGAAGTCTCATTTGGAGAATCCTCTGACAACCATACTAAGACTCCTATTGTATCAGATCTTTTAATACCATTAAATTGTTTTAGAGCACCATTCCTAATCTGGGAATTTGAAAAACATTCATATGTTTGAGTTAAATCTTTAAGATGATTTTTAAAAGTGCTTTTTGTTTTAGTTATAGAGGGATAAGGGTTTTTAGTGTATTTGGAGGACATAATAACTAAGTCTAATACTTCGTCTTCCACAGGTGATGCATAAGATATAAAACCATCTATTCCGTGAGTTTGACGTTCACCTTTTGCGGAGCTTGACTTGTGTTTTAAATTATGAATGCAATTAAGTTTGATTCCTGTTTCGATATTTGGATATCCTAAAACCTCTTCAAATAAAAATTTGGCAATTTCTTCACCTTTTTCCCCGATTGATTTTGATAATTCTCCCATTAATGAATTTGTATATGTTTAATAATATGGTATTCCTGCGAGGAATTTTGCAATTAAGATACGATAAAATTAAATAAAAATAAAATGAGTTTAAATACTATTACTTTTAAGATTTATCACTTATACAATCGATAACTAAATTTTCAACAGATTTCGTGCTACTATAAGTCGTGCTGATTTCGCTTTATTCATTAATAAAGCGAAATAGTCTATTGGTAGATTTATCCGTTTTTACTCTAAAAATTGATAGGTTCAAAAACGCATTTCAATTTAATCGTAGAGACGGTAATTATTGGTGAGTCTGTGGTAGATTCCAAATTAATCCACTTTTTGACAAAGTTAGTTTCCTTTTATCAAATAGCTCTTCCATTATCATCCAAACCTGATCTTTCAACAGGAATGATCTCTTGGAACTTCTATCTGTCTTTGTAAAAAATCCTGTAATTGATATTTTTTCGACAGCGATTTCTTCATTCGGTAACTTCAATGACAGCTTTTTGCTTATTGAAAAATCTATAGTTGTAGTTTTTAAAAGACTTTTTCTCAATTCCAATTCATCAGAAAACATTCTCAGGTACTTACTAAAAGGAGTCACTATATTATATGAATCATTCAGATTCATATAATATAGTGACATTATTTTCTTTTCATCAGTAATAGTTATGCTACCAAAATCTATGCTTGTGACGTTAGCCCGAGAAACTATCATATTGATGTGAAGATTGAGTGTTCCAATTTCGAACGTCTTTTTGAAATCCTCATCATTTTCGTCGGCTTCCCTTAGTTCAACCAATTTTATTCCTTCATGTTCGGCAAAAATCAATGTGTCTCTAGTAAAACCCGCTTTACAAACAATGATGCCACTCGCTATATCCGAATCCTCCATAATCTTGGAAAGTTTCATAACGACGTCCTTGTTAACTTTTTTATTCACATACTTACATTCGATTGCTGTAAGTATTTGCTGTTCACCATTAAATTGTTCAGTTAGCACGTCAACCTGATGCTTCACACCTGATCTCCCTTTTACTTTTGATGTTCTTCCAAATCCTAGTACTTTAATTCCATACTCAACCCCCAGTGCCTCATAAATGTATTTAGTGATGGCTTCATATTCCTCCCAATTTAGATCGTATTTATCGGACATTGTTTTATAATAAATGTTTATGCACTATCGCGTTGTTACAAATATTTTTAGAAATTTAAACCTTTACCCACTAACATCCACCAACTTCATAATCTTTCCATCATCAGAAAACTCAAATATTGACTTGCCTTTTAGCTTTAGTTCTTGCCCTTTCTTTAGACCATTTGGAAGATCTTTGGCTAATTTAGCTTCGTAGTCGATTGTGATTTCAGAGATATTGTTGCGGTGTAGGATGGAGGTGATAATCTGCTTGCGAGTCGCAAATAAATCTAACACCGACACAGCCTGTTCTAGAAAGGCATCTTTGCCTTTTAACGACATCGTTGTATTACCATCATGGATATTCTCAAACACAACATCCTCAGCTATATTCTTGCACATATCTTTAGGTTTAAAAGCATTGTATGCATTGATGTAATGGACTATAATAGAAGTTTGAGGGTGAGACTTCCAATAATAGATTATACCATTAATAGTTTGCTTAGTTAAAATGCTTTTGGTAGATAGTATTTTGATGCATTTTTCTAGATCACTGATAAAAAATGTAAACTGTGCTTCTGATTTGAGCTTTTTCCAAATATCAATTGAGGACGTTGGTAAATCGAGGATACTTTCATCGATCCATTTTTTTAGAAGATCAAGTAAATTTTTATTGGTTTTTCTGAATGCTCCCTTTTCATTTTTCTTCTTTGTCCATATAATTCGTGTGCCTTTTCCGTTGCTGTCGTAGATAATATGGCTAAAACCTTTGTCTTCGTCGGTATTTATTTCCTGGCTGTGGAAGAGCTGGATATTGCCTTTCGGGCAATTATTCGAGAATAAATCAGAGAAATAACAATTTAGTAAATAGGGGAGCAGGTCAACCTGATCAGACTTGAACTTATTTTTATCGTTTGGATTAGCGATGTAGCTAAAGACGTAATTGTTGGCTTTTCCCAGTAGAAACGATAATTCCTCATCATCCATTCCTATTTGTCCTATTAGATCAATGACTTTGCATATAATATGATAATCCATATGAGACATAGTCACTACTGGACCGTCCTTCTTTCGTACCGATTCTCTTTTTACTATTTCAATCAATTTAGGCTACCTTTTAAATTATTAATAAATACAAATCATAACCTCAGTCTGAATGGTGAGCTTATAAATTATAATTCGAATTTACTAAAATAAATTGATAGCTAAATACGACCGTTACCGTTACTATTTATTGTTTACGACAAACTTTTTCCAAACATCTTTTACAACTTGTTTTTCTTTTTCTGTTTGAAGATTAAGATGTTTATATAAACATTCTATTGTAGCTAGTGATTCGGGCTGTCTATCTTGTATTGCAATTATTACTCGTTTTGCAAATTGTGGATCTTCTAAAGAGAATATAATCTTTTCAACTTTAAGATGTGAGTCACTAACCTCCCAATCATCTGGAGGTGTTAACTGATCAAGATTGACACAAAGTGCATCAGAAACAACAGGATAGTCAGCAATGTTATACTTATGGTCAGTCGCCGTACTTTCAGCCATCCCTGTGTAGCCCTCAGATTTATTAATTCTTTCCGCAAATTCGCGAAGAGAATAACCTTTAACTAATCTCCAGAATTTTGATTCATTTATAAAATACAGAGATTGTCTGTTAATTTTTGCCATTGGTAATTACTTTTATCCAAATAGCATAATTCAGAACTATAATAGTGTAAAAGAAAATTTGTAATAATCGAATATTGTTATTATGTTTGTTATGTAAATATATCTTAATGGTATCTTTATTAGTATTTTAAAGGCTATTGATGCTGGATCTTGTAATCGAAAACGTAGGAAATTTTCATTTGACACAAGTTCAGGAGATCAAAGCCCAATCTCTATCTTTGTATTTCCAAAGGAGAGATGGGCATTCTCTTGTTTTTGTTAAAAGGTTCTCCTACGACCCTCGATTGGAAATAAGGTTTGTCCCATCTCTTTTTTGATGAACTTTCCTTTTTATATACTAGATTCATTGCTCAAGTTTTTTTATAAACTTAAAAAAGAGAGTTATGAACAGAAAACAAACAATCAAAAACATTATCAAGCCGGCAGGTTGATCTGCTGCGCCAAGTCACTATGTGACTATCCATTCAAAATGCAATCATGTATAGCATATTATAACCATTGATGAAGACCTTTTAATTGCATTTTCCTTATTTATTTTTTTTACCTGGTGAGCTAAGATTGTCGGTATGACCGGTCTACTGATGATTTGCCGTTAACCTATTAAATCAATCCAAAAAATGTGAAGAACTTGCATACAAGGAGAACTATTCGCCATTTAGAAGGAGAAATATTTACTTTGTTATACCTTTTGAATTACTGTAATTATTCAAAAAACTATTATGAAAATGAACGCAGATTATTTTAAATTAATTCCATTTGATCAGGTCTTCAATGAAGTCCATGTACCAGGATATAATCCAATCGTAAATATTGAAAATTTTTGGAAGAAATATGATATCAACAGTAGTAGAGATCATATTGTGGCCATGTTTTTGGGACATGTAGATGATCCCGAAGGTATAATGGAGCAACCAGATAAGCTTCAATTACAAGCTTATTCGTTAGACTTGTTTAGAGCGTTGGTTGCTTATTACCTTGCCCACAAACATAATTTCAATATGGAAAATTTGGAAATACCTTTTTTACCTACCAAAAAGTTATCGGAAGAAGAACTGAAGTTCCGACAATTTGACTACGCACTTTTCGGTAAAAAGGATTGACCTTGATGACTATTCCATTATAAAAGCGAAAACTTAGTTTCTATGATGGGTGTCTATTTAGAAATGCAATCATGTACAGCATATTATAACCATTGATGAAGACCTTTTAATTGCATTTTTTCCAGTTTATTTTTTAACCATTTGACGGTTGAAGAGGATGCTTATTGCCTGAATTTTAGCTCCTGACTCACCTTCAATGTAAACCATTAAATAATGCAAAAAACTTGTGTTAGGGAGAGCTATGTGCTGTCCCCAGGGAGAGAACTGTCTTCGTTTTTGAGTGAAAAAAGTGTTCCAATAACCAAAGAACCCATTATGACAACACTAATACCAAAACAGAAATCTAAAAAGCCTACATCCGTCAGGTCCAGAGGTCGCGTACCTCATGTGCCTGTATCAGTTATAGCGCAAAGACCAGACGATCGATACTATTCGATACTGGTTCCCGCGGTGGAAAAGACCGATCCCTATATCACTATAGTGAGTGATGCGCGCAAAGATGTACTTCGGATCACGATGGTCTGCGTGTCGATCTATGAAGGCTACCTATTTGCCTTGGGGCTGCCATCCAACTTTCCAAAAGAACAGATTATCGTGTTTGGACAAGACCGAGCCAGGTATATCCCTTGCCGATCCTGTGACTATGGTGAAAAGCTGATCTACCATTATGAACTCACCGTACCTGCCGATACCGCCATTGAAGAGTATCAGCAACGGATCCGTAACGATCTGAATGATCATTTTCAATTGGATGTCAAAGTAGAGCAGCTGTCCATTGTCACAAATAGCAGACCGATCACTACTGAAAATGGCGAGTCGGTAGAACTGATCTGGGAGGATCAGAAAACGATGATTATGAGAACCAAAGGAAACCAAATAGGAAAGCTCGTCTATTAAAAGACCGTAGCTGAAGTATTAAAAATAAATTTTCTACCCGTGAATCTCAATTCTGCCGAGGGATACAACTGACATGATAAAAGTAAACCCTCGGCATGAAATGGGGATGGTGGAACTATACCCAAAAAATTAACAACAATGAATACAGATGACCTATATAGAATAAAGCTTTGGAGCGATCTCCAAAAGCTATTTAAATCCAAGGGGGATAGCATCTTGCTGATCAGTAAGATGTTATTGTTCACCTTGATGTCTAACGCTTTTATGCTGAGTGCTTACGCTCAGACACCCCGCAAGGACAGCGGGGTGAATGGGCAGGTAAAATATGAGCTAACTGGTGTAGTTGTATCTTCCACAGATGGTACACCACTGCAAGGAGTATCTGTTCGCATCGATGCCGACAACTTACAGATCAAAACTTCCCAAGATGGAAGGTTTCAATTGACGATCAGTAATAAAAATGGAAAGATCAGATTCTCTTCCATCGGTTTCAAAAGCCAAGAACTCAATTATACCGCAGGAGTATCAATGACTGTGAAATTGATACCTGAAGATAATAAACTCGAAGAAGTAAACGTAGTATCTACCGGATATCAGAAGATACCGAAAGAACGTGCAACAGGGAGTTTTGCTCAAGCAGATATGAATTATTACAATACGCGTCCCGCATCTACTGTTTTATCTAGATTGAAAGGACTTGTTAGTGGACTGCGCTTTAACAATGAAAAAGATATTTCTATAAGGGGGCAGAGCACAATATTTGCAAATGACCAACCTTTGATTGTTGTTGATGGATTTGCTTATAGTGGAGATATTAATATGCTCAATCCTGAAGATATCCTTTCTGTCGATGTACTCAAAGATGCGGCGGCTGCAAGTATATGGGGGGCTAGAGCAGGAAATGGTGTTATTGTAATATCAACTAAAAAGGGTGTTATTGGTCAACCTCCTGTAATTTCTTTTAATACTCGCATATCTATTTCATCAGTTCCTAATTTAAAATATGCTCCCAATTATATGGATGCAAAGACGTACTTATCCGCAGAAAAATTACTTTTTGATAGTGGACGGTATAATTCTGCTTTCGATGATACACAGAACTATCCGGTAATATCTCCCTATGTGCAACTACTTTATCAGGGACAAATGGCTGAAGCTGAACGTCTAAAAGAAACATTAACTGGTTACGATGTGAGAAAAGAAATATCATCTACCTTCTATAGAAACAAACTCCTCCAAAACTATGACCTTAATATCAGCGGAGGTTATGATAAAGGGCAATATTTCACGTCGATAGGTTATAACAAGGATTTACAAACTTTAAATCACAACCACGGAGATCGGTTGACAATCAATATGTCAAATACCTTTTCAATTTCCGATCGTATTAAATGGACGTTGGGATTGAATTATATCAAATCAAAAAATGAATTAGATAATACGGTTTCAGAAGTTTTAAGTGGCAGTAGCTTTTATCCATATTCCCGCTTTCGGGACACTGAAGGAAATGAAGTGCCTTACTATCCTTTGTTTAGTAGCACCTGGGTTGATGAGTTGGCTCCCCAAAAGAGTTTTTTGGACTGGAATTATTGGCCAATACAAGAATTGGGTCGTACAAAAAATGAGACTACAGCACATGATATTCGTGCTTATACATCGCTCAATCTGAAATTGCTGAAAGGACTTACTGCCGATATCAGCAGTCAGATGCAACAGAGCTTTTCTAATAATAATATTGTGGCTCCGCAAGAATCTTTCCTAGCCCGCAATATGACCAATCAGTATGCACAAATACTGGATGGAAAGGTGGTGGGTTTTAATATTCCGATTGGAGGTATTGCAAATTTTTCAAAAGCACAGGTACGCTCAGCTAATCTCAGAGGGCAGTTAAATTATAATTTAGTTGGTAATGAATGGCGTCTTGATGCGTTATTAGGAACAGAGATCTCACAGACAAACCGAGCTTCGGACTATTTTAGGCTGTATGGCTACGATGCCGAAATATTAACTGCTCAACCTGTAGATTACCGATCGTATTTTACTCTTAATCCTTATGGAACTACTGCAGCGATTCCAAATTATACTGGTCAGGGAAAGGGAATTTCTCGCTTTGTATCTTCCTTTTTTAATGGATCTTTTGCTTTTCGAGAACGCTATGTTTTTTCACTCAGTGGTCGGGTAGACGGTTCAAATTATTTTGGAGTCAATGCAAACCAAAAGATGGTTCCACTTTGGTCTGTAGGTTCAAAATGGCGAGTATCGAAAGAATCTTTTTTCCAAAATGGAATATTTGACCAGTTTGATTTGAGAGCAACTTATGGCTATAGCGGTAATCTTGCATCTAATTTAACTGGTGTTACCACTTTGCAATATCGAAGTAATGCGGGTTTTACAGGACTTCCTTATGCAACGATGGTCAATCTCGGAAATCCTGATCTCCGATGGGAGCGTATCGGTCAGGCTAATTTTGCTATAGATTTTCGTTTAGCAAACAAATGGCTGGAAGGAAGTCTGGAATATTATCTGAAAAATGGTAAAGATATGATTGGTGATAAACCATTTGCTCCCAGCAGTGGTGTATCCAATATGAGGGGTAACTATAGTACCATTTCTGGTGAGGGGTTGGATGTAAAATTAACCGCACATCTTGTTAATAGGAAGTCTTTGAGTGTGCGATCTGATTTTTACTTCAGCTACACTTATGATCAAGTAAAAGCATATGACATAGGTCGCACTTCTGTCATGTATTACACGGCGAATGACAACATCCCCCGTGTAGGATATCCTGTGCATAGTCTATACAGTTTCGAATGGGCGGGGCTTGACCCAGCTAATGGTGGCCCACTTATCAGGGATGTCGCAGGAAATATAAGTGGCGATTATAATGAGCTACTCAATAATCTACAGGCGGAGAACCTGATTTACGGAGGAATGACTCGCGCCAAGTATTTCGGTAGTTGGGTGAATCGTGTCCAGCTAAAAAATATTGAAGTAGGAGCGAGCATACTTTATAAATTGGGACATGTATTTCGTAAGCCGAGTTTATCTTATGCAGAGCTGACAAGTTCTAGTAAACTTACTGGACATGCTGAATTTGCAGATCGTTGGCAAGTGGTAGGTGACGACTTGAAAACAGATGTTCCCAGTTTTACTTATCCCGGAAACCAAAATCGAGATAATATCTATCAGTACAGCACGGTCAATGTGGGCAAAGCTGCTCATTTTCGCCTGCAAGATGTATATGTTTCATACAAGCTTCAGCCTGACATAGGGGGGAGAAAGACACTTCTTCGATTACTTTGTCAGGTTGAGAATTTAGGCTTACTGTGGAAAGCGAATAGATGGGGCTATGATCCGGATTACATCTCTGGAAATGCCAGTACTTTGAGTACTTACCCGGCGCCGATGCAAATGACAATTGGTGTCTCTTTAACCTATTAAATATAGATGATATGAAAATAATATATGCTATAACAGCAGTCCTTTTATGCACAACAATAAGTTGTTCGAGTTCATGGCTCGAGGTAAAACCAGATCAGTCATTGGTTGTGCCTACGAGTGTTAAAGACCTTCAGGCTTGGTTAGACAATGTTTCTGAATTCAATCGATCTAGTTCTTTTGGAAACATGGAAGTTACAGCAGACAACCTATATCTTACTGATGCTACATACAATGCACTGAGTACAGTTGCGGCACGCAACATCTATTCATGGGCAAAAGGTGGAAATGATTTTTATGAAGGACAAGGAAGTGCAGGCTGGCACGATGCTTACGAGAAATTACTGCAGATAAATATCATAAACGAGGGAGTTAACAAGGTCAATAGAATGACTGATCCCGAAGGTTGGGATAATGTAAAAGGTAGCGCGTTATTCTATCGTGCATTTTACCATTATGCGCTATTATCTGAATTCTGTCAAGCGTACAGTGAGAATGATCTTTTAGGTATTCCGATCAAAAGTTCTGGAAATGTCAATGATAAAATGGTCCGTAGCTCAGTGAAGGCTAGTTATGATCACGTCGTCAACGATTTAAAAGATGCGGAGTCATTGTTGCCGGTCACAGCAATTAATAAAATGAGACCATCAAGAATGGCGGTATGGGCTATGCTCTCGAGGGTCTATCTTGCTATGTCGGATTATAGTACCGCTCTACATTATGCGCGGCTTTGTTTATCCAATAATGATGTATTGCTAGATTATAATAAATTAAATACGGCGGCTTCATTTCCATTTGACCGTTTTAATGCTGAGGTGATATTTTCGGTGTATATCGCAAATCCAGCAGTGCTGTCTCAGACTAATCACGTGATCGATAGTACACTTTATCGTTCTTATGCCGAAAATGATCTTCGTAAGCAGTTATTCTTTCGTCTAAATGCTGGATTACCTCGTTTTAAAGGTGGATACTTTGGCGTCGCAAATTGTTTTGCAGGATTAGCTTTAGATGAGGTATATCTCAATGCAATTGAATGTTTGATACGGACCGAGCAATTGAATGATGCAATGATTTTGTTTAACAAATTCATGTCAACGCGTTGGAAGGTAGGTCAATATAGCGAGGTTGCTTTTAAAGATCTAAATAATGCATTATCACTTGTTCTGGAAGAAAGGCGTAAATCTCTATTGTTCCGATGTTTACGTCTGTCCGATATCAAGCGGCTTAATAAAACTTTGCAGCAGCAAGTTTTTATGAAAAGGAAAATCAACGGCGTGGAGATTACTTTAATGCCTAATGATCCTAAGTATGCTCTTCCAATTCCGCAAAAAGAGTTATTGATTAGTGAAATGCCCCAAAACCCAAGATAATATGCGAAAAAAGATAATAATTTTATTTATAATACTTTGTCGCACTTTATTACTTGAAGCACAGAACAAATCAAATTTTACGATTCAATTGAAAGGATTTGATTCATACGACAAGGCAGTGGTTACTGTGCAGCATCTGGATGAACATGCCGATGTATTAAAAAATGAAACAGAACTGATTAATGGAAATATTTTTCCACTTGAGGGCGGAGTGGGCACCATCAAACTGGACCAAGTACCTAATAATTTTATATTAACCGTTAATTTATATTCGAGAGGAACTAGATATGGTTTAATTGCAAATTGGTTTGTGAATAATACCGACAGTATTGTTATTGAGGATAATGATTCAAAGCGTAATTTTGATCGTATTTCCATTAACGGACGTGGGTCGGCCCTATATGAATTGCAATATAAACTAGATGGAATAGTTGGAAATAGAATTACTTATCCAAACTATCCAACAACACTTGATTATTTTACCAGTGATTTTGCTCGATCATTTGGTTATGATCGAGCTGTTGATATGAATATTGAAGTTGGAAGATTGATCAATGAAACTGGTTTCGATAGTAATTGTAAAAAATGGATGCTCACCAATATGTTTTATAAAATATATACTGCTTATTTTTTGAAGCCATTAATACTATCTTTTGTATCAAATGATCTAGAGCGAACAAGAGCGATTAAAGATGTTTTCAATCAATTTAAATCTAATTATGGGAATGGTGCAGTTCCGGGAAACATGAAGCTATCGACAGACTATATGCTTTTTTATTTACTTTATTCAAAATTAGAGGCAACATTTTCAGAGGAGAACAAAGTAGAATATCAGTTACATAAGTTGCAAACTGACTTTAAAGGCGAATCTTTAGAAAAAATGGCTTATGCTTATCTATCCAGGACATTTTATCAAGTAAAAGGAGCTGACAGATTGAATATTTTGAATTGGATGATTTCAATAACAAAGTCACCGATGAGATTGGTTAAGCTGGAAGAAATGAGGGCAATTGGGGCGGGAATGCCTTTTCCAGATTTTGAATTAACAGATTTGAAAGGTAAACGCTGGACAAAAAATGATCTATTGGGTAAAGTAGTTTTCTTTGATTTTTATTATACAGGTTGTGGAAATTGTGTTACTTATTTTAAAAACAAGGTTTCAAAAGCTGAAGAACATTTTAGGAAAAATGAAGATGTTGTTTTTGTGAGTGTAAGTATCGATAAAAATTTCGAAGTTTGGAGGAGGTCGGTCGAATCTGAAAAATATAATTCTGAACATAGTTTGAAACTATATACCAACGGAGAAGGTAATAATCATGTTCTTATAAAAAACCTTAGAATAAATGGGTATCCTTTTCCAATTTTGATGGGTAAGAATGGTCTAATTGAGACTTCGGATAATGTCAATTTAGGAATAGCTAGTTCCAGTGCCGAAACACTGATAAAAACCATAGAGAAAAGTTTGATTCATTAATACAAAAGCCGGAAGTATTATTTCCGGCTTTTGCAACCTAGTTCATAGGTTCTTGATATTCGCCTTTTTCTGCACTATTGGGGACTATAGTGGCTGTCGAAGGTGGCGCTTGACCGACTACAGGATTTGCAGTACCAAGATTCCATTCTGCAGAACAATCTTTTTCCTGATTTTCCTGACATAACAGGTTTTCCTCATCTTGATAAATGAAATCAGCAGGATTAGTTGAAGGAATTCCGGTTTTATTATAAAAACGATGAACCCCCGCTAACTTTTTATCAGCTTTTGGTTTTTGTGTAAATGATTGCGTCATTGCCGCACCGCCTAATACAGCTACTCCAAGTAGCACTTTTGTGAAATTTTTTAATGAGGTTTTCATACCTTTAGTTTTAATTGTTTATAATTTTTGTTTTTTTTAGGGCGTAGATTCCGGCGATAAACCAGACCACATTAAAGATAATGTGTGTTTTCCAGCCCATGGATTCGATCACACCTCCGCAATTACAGAGTTTTTTTTCAACAAAAGCGACCATTAAGGTCAGATAAAGTGCGAATATGCCCATCAAAAAAGTAGATGCATGTAGGGCAAAACGCTTTATCTTGTTTACCGGGACAATCAATAATACAGCCAGCAGGATTTCCAAGATGGGAATGCCCCAGCCGATCAGTTCAGCATATTTCCCTAAATAGGGGATCTTGCTGTTTCCCCGAATAAATTCAGCGATAATTTGCAGCTTCGCAATTCCTGTATAGAAATATAAAAAAGCATAGCCATAAATAATCAAAGTAGGTATGCGAGGCTTGATCCAACGTGCACTCCGACGGATTAAACTACCATTTTTTGTGGATGTTGCCGGGTGTACTTTGTTGCCCTTGTTGTTGATGATATGTTCCATGTTTTTGCGTTGTGATGTTTCTTCTATCCATGCGACGGAATAGTCAACTCCCGTTAACTGATTTCCTGTATGCGGGTCTTACCCGCCGATGGGGAAGGTTGCAAATTTTTTCTTGTACTGTTTCATAATGTGTTTTTTTAGTGAGCAGATCGGAAGAAAATGGTACTGATACGATTAAGTTTGACGGACATAAATGCTTTCATCCGATCTGCTATTACAAATATCAACAGCATTGTCTGTTATATTTTGGGAATTTGGACACTATGTTTTGGGTTTTTATGCCCAAATTATTGGGCATAAAAACCCAAATTATTGGGAAAATGCCTATTCTCTTTCGCGTATAAGTCGACGAAGCAACTCTTCACTGATCCCCATAAACTGGGCTAATTCTTTATGTTTGATATACTGGCGTATATCCGGATATTTGTCAAAGACAAAATCATATTTATCAGGATTGGGCAATGAGAGCAACTTTGCCCGATAATCCAGATACTGTTGCTGTTTGTCCATCAGGCTGGCGTAGATCGGGAAAAGCTTTGGGTTTTTCGCATTAATCGTATATAGCTGTTTCCGTGTGGTCATGAATGTCCTGCAGTCACTGAGTGCGATAAACTGATAGTCATGCCTGTGGTAGGGGATCATCAGCGATTCGCCATTAATGGCATACCTGACCGGACAGGTCTTTTCATACTTTCCAAATAAACCCTCGGCTATAAGATAGAGCTCTCCCCAGTTGTTGGTCAGGTACTCGCCCTTAACAAAGCGGATCTCCTCAAATGCATCCGTTAGTTCAGGTATGGCAGATACCCATTCTGCATGGATGTCTATTAAAAAACTGGCTAAAATCTCTACCTTACTTTTCTTCATAATTAAGTATTGGCTGGTATTGAGCATAAAATAGACCCACAATTTATTAAACGATGTTTGCAAAATCAATTCTTGGGAAATAAAGGCATATGTAGGGACGAATCACCTTGATAGAGGGATGAATCCAAACATTTAGCGAGGGTATTTGGATGAAATATCGTTTTATCCCTCGATAAAGCAATATTTCCCAATTATTTTTTATTTAGAAAGCAACTTTCATATTTGTTCTGCTGGCCAGCAAAAAGGAGAAATAACTGCCCATTATGGCAACGGGATTGACCTGACCCGGATGGTTATAGGTCGTAAACGAAATAGACGATTATGGAAATCGAAATTCAAAAAATCGAGCCGGTAGTCTTTGAAGGAAGTTCAATCTTTGAGCTTTTTACTGAAGATACTCCACTAATTGATTTAGGTAGCGGCAAGTGCTGGCCTTCTTCATTTTAGTTAGGAGAAATGCTTTTCCCGAACCAGAGAGAAGCTGTCTTCTCTCTGGTTCATTGAATGATGCTATCCATATGCTGTAAACGATATGAAAGTAAAAGAAAAACAAAATCTACACCGGTTGATGTGGCTGGCAAATGTCCAGCAGTTTTTTCAGGACAAACCGGTCTCCATCTTATGGGAGCATTATACCACTTGGATCAACAATCGGGATAATTTTGAAACATTATACCGCGAATTCCCTTTAAAAAGGTTGGGTCAATTGAATAAGGCCGGTGTTGAGCGGGCTGAAATCACTGGGATCTTGATCACCTTTCACTATGGTCCATACCGACTGTTGCCCAAATTGCTGGTGCAAATGGGTTATCAGGTCACCTTACTGGTATCTGGGGCTGTATTGGAACGAGAGCTCAACTATTACCGATCGGAACTCGAGGATGCCGGAATGTTACAAAATCAACTGGAATGTATTGATGCAAATGAGGCAAACTCACTCCGACATATCCTGCGGGCTATTCAACATAAACGCTTGGTGTTGATATTTATGGATGCCGACGAAGGGGTGGGAAAAGAGAAGGAGGGTATCGGTGGACAAAAGCTGGCTGTTCCTTTTGGAAGCCACTTCTTCTACTGGCGGACCAATATTTTTAAACTGGCGTGCCGCTTCCAGATCCCGGTGCTCTGCTCATTTATGAAGCGGGCAAATAACGCTGTCCAATGGCAAATATCGCCTTTTATAACTATTATGGATACGGCGAAAGGACAGGGAGAAGAACTCATGATGGGCGCATTTTCCGCGCTGCAGATGGCATTTCACCAGATGATGCAGCAGGGATGGATCTATTGGGAAAACTGGGCTTTTATACATCAGTATAATGGACAGGATGCACTAGGAAAGAAAGGTATTACAGCAAAGGGAAGCTGGCTAGCTCCGTTCGAATATAACCGTAAAAAATATTTATTTGACGTAAAGAACAGGCAATTTTTTGAAGTAGCTTTTTGTTTTACTGATAGTTAATTATTATGTTTGAGTTAACCTTTGTCAATATAAACCTGAGTATAATGAATATGCAATCAATCCTAACATCAATCCAGCATAGTCTTTTGAAGCGTATGGCTATCTGTCTGTTAATCTTATTACTGGGCCTGACGATTGTCAATTTCGGTAAGCTCCATCTTTTTACACCACTGACTTTTACCGTCTATGTACTGCCTTTTATGCTCTTCTTTTCAGCCATGTACATCTGTTATCGAATGGCACTAGCTAAGGGTAGGTTTTGGTTTGTATGGTGCTTGTTGCTTTTGCTGTGCGTGGGGATGACCTATAGGTGTGTCAAGTACTATTATTATGACCTGGTACCGCTGTTTTTCAACGGATTTACCACCGACTGGAAACCAGAACATCGAACCGAGCTGCTTTCCCGTATTAGTAGTGGTCTGCTTTTCTTTGTTGTGATCGCGGCGGCCGACTATTTTGCTTGGGCACATTTCTATACGTATTTGCTTTCCAAAAAAGTACGGGCACAGCTGCACAGCATGTCCGATGTGCAATTGCTGTCCGGTCATTTTATGAGGCGGCTGTACAATATTGTCCGTGTCCAGCCCAAATCTGTTCAGAGCGAAAGCCTGGATTTCTTTCAGTATGTGACCGATAAAATAGCTAAGCCTACCGTATTGGTTCCTTTAAAAGAGGAATGGCATTACTTAATGCTATTGGTTTCCTATAGCACGGACCGCAGTTTTATGGTCGAAGGGGATGAATTGCTGGATCGGGGAATGTGGAACAGATCTGTGCCCACGCTGTCTATGATGACCTGGATTGAAAATGCCATTGCTTATAGTCCCTGTGATCCGGTAGAACCGATTGTCATCCGTTGGATCAGAACACAGCACGGAATGCAGCTCCAGATTAAAAATTGTATATCCTCGGCAGATCTGCAGCATGGGACAGGTAAAGGATTACAACTTGTTAACAGGCTTTATGAGCAGATGAACAATCACTTTATTGAACTGGAGTATGCTCTTGATGATCAGAAATACTTTGTTATTAAATTAACCTTTAAATCTTAATCCAATGGCCAAATATGATGTCATGATTATCGATGATGATTTATTCGATATCCGAAAAGCTGAAAAAGCATTAAGAGGAATTCCGCAGATGGGAGAAGTGAAGAGCTATACGAAAGCCATTGATGGTTTTAATGCCATCATTGACTGTCCGCCTGATGTCTTATTGCTCGATGTTGAAATGCCCGACATGTCCGGACTGGACCTTTATCTTACTTTGCCCGTTGATAAAAGACCACCAGTTATTCTGTACACCAAAACAGAAAAATATAGCTACAAAGGCATTAAAATGGCTGTTGCAGATTATCTGATCAAACCGGTCAGTTTTCCCGATTTATACATTGCCTTTAAGCGCGCTCTGGAGCAGAAAAATATCACGGTTAAGATTGATTTGGAAATAGAACCGAGTGGGCAGTGGTTCAAATTTAAAAACACAGACCGTTTTATTAAATTCGGTGACGTGGTCGCGATTGCGTCTATCAAAAATTATGTCATTTTTCATTTACGTGAAGCAGAGGAGGACTTTGAGTACCGCCTTACGATGGAACAGGCCGAACAGCTTTTGCCAAAAAGAACCTTCGTAAGGGTACACCGCGGTTTTATTGTCAATACAGATTTTACAACAAAAATAGTTGATAAAACGTTTGTACTGCCGGACCGACCGGACCTGCAGCTTAAAGTAAGTGATGTAGGGTTAAAACGACTGTACAATATAAATTGATGGGCTTACTATTATAAATCTAAATATATAACTATGCGTAAAAATCGCCATTTAAGGGGCTTTCTCATAAGCCCAGGGTACTCCTATGCCCAAAAATTAATCTTGTTGGAGCTTATGGCTACCAAGCGAAAGTTGGCTAGCTATCTTATACTTCGTGAGCAGATGGAGGAGGACAACGTAAAGCTGCGGGATGCGGACTATGTCAAATCTTACGTGGGTATTTCAACCGAAACGCTCTACCGTCTACAACGGGACGGGTATATCTGCGTGGCCAAACGCACCCGAAACAAACGCTATTACCGCGATGTGGATGTGGAGCGTCTGCGAAATAGTTACCGTGGGTAGTGCTACATGATCGCTTGATCTTTTGCTATAACCACTACTTTCTGTCATTCGTCTCTCTTTTTTGGAGGGACGAATTATTTGAAATAGAACTTCATCAATCATGACCTGCGAATCGATGTAAAATTCTATAGGAAGCCGTAGTTTTTACCTGACATTTGAATTTTATACGCAATATCCATCTTGTTGTGAACTATTCATCGAGTTGATGAGTTCTAAACGCAGTTAGTTGGAAGAGTTCTGATCTAACGTTATTTGTTACATTAAAAGATATGATTATGGCTAGTAAAAACAAATCGGGCGAAATGCCAAATGCACATTTACATGAGTTGTTTGTAGATGAACTAAAAGACATCCTAGGTGCTGAAAGACAATTGCTCAAAGGACTAAAAAAGTTATCAGACGGAGCCCATAGTGATACGCTGAAGGAAGCTTTTAAAACGCACTATAAGCAGACAGAAGGCCAGATAGAACGGTTAAAATCCGTATTCTCCAGTTTAGATCTGACCGCAAGGGGCAAAAAGTGTAAAGCTATGGAAGGCCTTTTGAACGAGGCTGAAGAAATTATGGAAGAGTTCCAGGACAGTCCAGAGGTGTTAGATGCAGCGTTGATCTGTGCTGCTCAGAAAGTGGAACATTATGAAATTGCCAGTTACGGTTGTCTGGTCACTTATGCCAGGCTGATGGAACATACGGAAGCGGAAGAATTTTTGGCTGCTACACTTGCCGAAGAGAAAGAAACAGATGTTTTACTGACCGAAATTGCCATGGATGAAGCCAATGTGGGAGAGGCTCAATAAAAGGTACGGACTCAATAGTCAAAATATCAAAGCTGGTTTTTAGGAGCCAGCTTTTTTTGTTTTTGACCCTAACGGTTGATCACTTCGGTCATCTTTTCTTAATAAGCGTGGTGATGATCTATTGACCAGACAAAACACAAAAAATCTCCAAACGACGATGGTGAGACCATCGTCTTGGAGATTTAAATATAGAAGCTACGTATTATGCTGAGTTAAGTAGAATAAGAGACCCTGCTCGTCATAACAGCACTGAAGTTTCCTTATGAGGTAGGTGGGATGACACCATTTGATGATTCTGTCGAATTGGAATCGCGATACTGGATCATGCTTGTATCGGGCATCATGGTATCTCGCTGCATAGTGGTATCCGTAGACATACTGTCCATATTATTTTCATTATGATTTGTACTGTTTCCGCAGGCTGATGCTAAAATTATACTCATTATAGCACCAAATAAAAATTTCATTTTTTTCATGATTGTCTAGTTTAGTTTAACGTTGTCAAGTGTTTTTATTTAGTTTAAGGTCGATTGGACATTATTGTTATATCTCTGACTGCCTTCTTCCATGATATCGTATCAATTGATCTGATACATTTTTAATTTTTCCTTCAATGTTTTTCGGATCACATGGATCCGTGATTTAATGGTTCCTTCGGGAAGATCATAGACCTCAGCTATTTCCTGATATTTATAACCATCCAGGTACATACGAAATATTTCGGCATTATCCTCAGATAAGCTTTCAAATGCTTTGTTGATATCATCATGGATCATCTTGTTTTCTGTTTGATTGATCGATATACCATCGAAATAATCGGTATGAACATATTCATCGTAGATGGCGCTTTTTCGTTTTTCACGGCGGTATTGATTGATGTAGATATTTTTCATAATCACATATAGCCAGGTCATCAATTTTGGATCATGGATAAAATTATGAATGGATTTTAATGCTCGAATGAAGGTTTCCTGCACCAGATCCTCTTTTTCATCATAATCGGATGTAAATTGACTGGCGAACTGGTTGAGTTGTTGTCTTTTTTCCGTGAACAAGACATTTAGATCTGCATTTTCCATAAAATCTCCTAATTAACATATTAACTTAATCCATTTAACTTAATCGATACTAAAATAACGTATAATATGCGCTAATAGTTTAATCCAGATCTTGCTGTGCGAAAAAGAAGATAGCAATGGGTATAAAGTACTGTTATGTATTCTGCTTTAAAAAAGTGTATCATTTCCATTACAAAGGGGTTTTTGAGCAATATGATTTCTTTAAGAGTACTTAAAGTAGTAGACGCAAACAGGTGTTTATTTTTTTGAAATGGGCATTTACCACATACTTGGTATAACACATAAAATCAATATTTTATGTATGAAAACACCTATTGGCTATGTGTGAAGTACCCTAATCATATTTTTATTGAACGATTGTGGGTAGAGATTGATTCTTGAAGTATAACATATGAAATAATATCACTCACTTAAAAAAAAACCAAGATGGAAAATTTAGAAAACAAAAATCCTACAGAAGGGGAAACAACGAAAAAGATCGAAGATAAAACTGCTCAAATACCTTCTAAAGTGTATTTATGTGCGGCCATCACGGCTATGGTTGGTGCAGCAGCATTAAAATGTGTGGGTCATAAGCATACCGCACTATTTGTTGGACAGTGGGTCGCGCCATTTTTACTATTCGGTATTTATAATAAAATCGTAAAAACACAGGGCCACGATCAGCAAGACCATCAATCTTAAAAAAAAATTATTCTAAAGAAGAAAAAGAGCAAGACTACTTTTAAATTTTAACATTATGATCAGAAATTTGAAACTATGCGGCATATTTCTAGGAATTATTGCCCTTCTCGCTTTTAAACAGCAAAATGCAGAACAGGAATTTATCACTAAAGCGTATATGTCCAATCAGTATGAAATTGCTGTTGCCAAGCTCGCCAGTGAAAAATCAAAAAATGATGCGGTAAAGACCTATGCCAGTATGTTGATTGATGATCATCAAAAACAAATTGGTGACCTTCAAAAAATGGCTGCTACACAGGGCATAACCTTGGTGGACGGACTGGATGCCGACCATCAAAAGGAATGGGACAAGGTAAATGGTGCGGATAGTACCAGCTTTGATCGCACGTTTAAAGACGATGCTGTCGCTTCACATCAAAAAGCCATTGCGCTATTTGAAGATGCTGCTAAAAATGAAAACATCAAAAACGCCGAACTTAAAAATTGGATCATTGGTACTTTACCAGGACTTAAAGCACATCTGGACCAAGCTCGTGTACTTGTTGCAGATGACATGACCGAAACTGCCGTTAGTATCCCACCTCATACACTGGGCAGCGTAAACAAGTAAGAACATAATAAATATTTGAAGTCATGAACTTCATAATATGAGAGATCACGTTAAGTTAGATATCATAAATTGTATGCTAACTTAACGTGATTTTTTTACATATGACCTGATCGGTCAGATTGTTAACATCCGCGACATGATCCCTTTCATCTCATCATCAGGAGCTGCATCATGTTGATCGCTTCGGCTAATTCAATGGGTCGATCGGGTCTATTAAATCATCTCGATCCCGACCGTGAGTTTCATCACGTGAATATTCCTCCAGGTCGCTTTCTTGATGTTCCTGATGACGTTCTGGTTTAGCATTTGGATCTTCTAACTCAGGATCTGGATGGGTAAGAGTGCTATCATCATCTTCGTCCGTGTCATTGTGGGAGGATCGGTTTGGATCTTGGTTATCGGATTGATCTGGATTGACCATCATTGCTGCCACGATAAGACCTAGTCTTTTGTCGGCGGTTTCTGCATGTAAGTTCATCGTTTTTATTTTTAAGGGTCTAATTTATTTTATAAGAACAGCTCCGCACAACAAATAGTTGAGCCGTAAAATACCCGAAAAAAGGAACAAGTACGCAACGACTCCCTTCATTGGCTTATTTGAGAATAAAATATTGGTGCAACAAGATATCGGTCATAAAAGGGGAAAGGATCGTGTATAAAACGAACAATGATTCAATATGAGTATTTATTGTCCGTATAGGGAAACTAATCAATTCAGTGTAGATAAGATGTTTTATAGGCTAGTTGTGGGTATGCGATGGTGGCTTAGTATAATGTATGATGAGATCTTCAGCGTTGACTTTCAGGGGTCACATCCAAGAAAAAGTAAAAGGTTGTACCCACTCCTTTTTTACTTTCTAATTCAATGGTAGACTGATGGTAACGAAGTATCTCCGATACAATATACAGTCCGATACCGAATCCCGAAATATGATTAGTTTGCTCGCTATCTACTCGATAAAACCGGTTAAATAATTTTTTTTGATCTGCCAAATCGATCCCAATGCCTTCATCTTGAACATATAATTTAATTTTTTCACCAAACTTCTCACATCCTAATGTAATGGTTCCGCCATCAGGTGAATATTTGATGGCATTAGAAAGGAGATTCATCAATACTTGCCCCATCTTGTCCCGATCAGCCATAATGGTGATATTGCTGTCGCATGCAAATGTAATATGATGTTTGTTGATCAAGAGTTCTGCTTCGTTTTTAATTTCCTCAAATAAACTGAGGAGCGAGATAGGTTCTATATTTACCTGCAATTTTCCTTCTTCGATTCTGGCTAGACTCAGAAAATCCCGGATCAGAGAATTCATTTTCTTAGCTTGATTTTCAATTTTTGCAGTCATCTGCAAGCCAAGATCATCGTTGCTGTCATTAAATTTTTGCTTCAGTACTTGGGTAAATAATAGTACGGAGGTCAACGGTGTTTTTAGTTCATGACTGACCATGGAAATAAAATCATTTTTCCGTCTCTCCTCGAGCTTTTTATCCGTGATGTCGCGGGCAATTTTTGAGATACCAAAAATTTTTCCTTGATCATCACTTATGGGAGATATGGTCAAGGAAACATCCAGTAGTTTACCGGATTTAGTTCTGCGTTTAGTTTCAAAATGTTTCAGAGACTCACCAGTTCGCAACCGCTGTAAAAGATCATTTTCCTGATCTTTAAGGTTCTCTGGCACTAATTTTTCAGTCGAATGGCCGATCATTTCAGCAGCACTATAGCCAAATACCTCTTGGGCTGCATGGTTCCAACTCGTGATGGTCCCATCCAGTGATTTTCCAATAATAGCATCGTTAGAGCAGTTGACAATAGCAACCAATTCTGCATTCGTCGTTTCAGCGACTTTAAGATCGGTAATATCGAGGATGGATCCAATAATCCGGTGCAATCCTTGATCGGTATCAAAGTGTATTAAACCTTGCACCTTTATCCAGCAGGTATTGTTGACCGTTGATTTGTTGGTTTGGCAGATGAAGTCAAAAGACCTATCCGAAATATGATGTTGTAATCTTTCGATTTTAAGGCTCACTTCGCCCCGGTCATCGGGATGAACAAGCGCAAGAATATGATCGGGGTATAAAATATCATCCTCCAGCTCCAATATCTTTTTCGTTTCCGTAGATAAATATATTTTTCCTTCTTCCAGCACCCAGTCCCAAGTTCCTAATGCGGTTGCTTCGATGGCTAATCTCAGCCTTTCTTCGCTTTTCTTAAGCAAATGCATGAGATGATTTCGCCGTTCTTCCTCTCTCACTAATGCAGTAATATCTTTTGTAAAACATCGGGAATGTATAAATTCGCCATCTTTAAAAAGTCCATTTGAACTGATCACCACATACTTCAACGTTCCATCTTTGCATATTAATGTGGCGGGATAGTCTCTCAATGTTTCATGATCTAAAAGGCGCTTAAAGAGCTCATGAATAATCGTTGGATCTTGATGAAAATCGGTAATCGGCTTCCCCAAGTATTCATCTCTATCGTAACCTAACAAATCCAGTTCTGCTTGATTTGCCCATATGATAATACCATCCGCATTGACCCAGTGAAGGGGTACTGCTCCATGCTCTATAAAATCTGTGAGTTGTGCTACTCGATCTTTAAGCTCCTCATTTTCCTTTTCTAGAGTTGCTATACTTCCAGGTGTTTGATTAGGTTCCATGCTGATAAATACTATTTTATTAAAATGAATAGGATAATCACTAATAGTAAAAATACTATAAATATTATATTTAACGAATAATTTTTTATTAAATTATTCAATCAGAATGCAATCTGTGGATCAATTACAATCGTTACTCATTATCTCTGTAGATCGTCGTATCGTTTTTTTAAGGTATTTCGAATTTGCTGGATAGGCACATTAATACGCAAAAAATACTTATTTGAAGGTAGTTACTAGCAAGTATTTAGGTCACTATGTCGGGTATTTACAACTCCTATTAACTATTAATACTGGAATAGTATGCTGCTGCAGAAAAAATTAAACGATTCTACCTCGGAATTGTTCACCTTAACAAATACTTAACTGTCTATTTATTAAATTAGAAAGGAGATTTTTTTATGCAAGCAATGAATTACAGAGGGCCTAAGCGGGTTCGGATAGCCGAAAAACCGATGCCAGAAATACTTCATCCCGACGATGCCATTATACGGGTCACCAGAGCCTGTATTTGCGGTTCAGATCTCCATCTGTATCACGGCATGGTTCCAGATACTCGCGTGGGAAGCACTTTTGGACATGAGTTTATCGGTGTGGTGGAAGAAGTTGGTCCGACGGTACAAAAACTTAAAGTTGGGGATCAGGTGCTAGTACCCTTTAATATAGCCTGTGGACAATGCGCATTTTGTAAACAAGGGCTATATGGCAATTGTCACGAATCAAATTCTATGGCAACGGCTGTTGGTGGAATATTTGGCTATTCGCATACTGCAGGTGGCTTCGATGGTGGACAGGCGGAATATGTGCGCGTTCCTTATGCCGATGTTGGTCCAACCGTCATTCCCGAAGGTATGGATTTAGATGATGCCTTGCTATTAACGGATGTAGTCCCGACAGGTTATCAAGCTGCTGAGATGGGTGGTATTAAAAAAGGAGATACTGTCGTGGTGTTTGGTGCAGGACCGATCGGTATCATGGCGGCTAAATGTGCATGGCTCTTTGGAGCAGGACGTGTCATTGTGATTGATCATCTCGAGTATAGATTGGATTTTGTTCGTCAGTATGCTCAATGTGAAGCCTATAATTTCAAATCTCTGGTAGATCCAGTGCTTTTTATTAAAAAGACAACGGATTGGTTCGGTGCTGATGTATGTATCGATGCCGTTGGGTCAGATGCTTGTGGAAGCATGCTCCATACCATTACTGGTAAAAAGCTCATGTTGCAAGCAGGTGCAGCAACGGCACTACATTGGGCAGTCAATGCTGTTAAAAAAGGAGGCATTGTCTCCGTAGTAGGTGTATACGGCCCGACAGATAATCTGGTTCCCATAGGAAATGTGGTCAATAAAGGATTGACCATTCGTGCTAATCAGGCGTCAGTCAAACGGTTGTTGCCGCGATTGATTGAACATATTAAGTCGGGGGTTTTAGATCCAAAAGGCATCATTACCCACCGCATTCCTTTATCGGAGGTCGCGGATGCGTATCATATTTTTTCTTCAAAACTTGACGGTTGCATCAAACCCGTAATTATTCCAGGAAAAGGATAACATAAATTGAATTATTATGAAACAAGAGCAAGAACATTTTAAAAACATACCGGGCTGGGGCATTGATGCAGATGCGGACAATGAACCCACATATCCGATGAAAAATTATACGGGAGACGATCATCAGCGAAGCAATTGGGATCGTCCAGCCCTACAGAAGCCAAGTGTGGAAGTATTACATTCCAATGAAAGGCCAACTTACTCTGCCGTAATAGGGGAGACAGTACCGCCAACTAGACTCAGTGGGATGGTCAGAAGATATGCTTTTCAATTTAGTGAATCTAGTTATGGTCATTGGTTACCTTTACTATTGGCCGATAGGATAAACGTAGTGGAGGGTATAGCGGATGATCTAGCAAAAGGAAAGATTCCCAATATATTCGTGGAGAGAGGCTGGAATGCAGAGTGGAAATACAATCGACCGGTGCTCATACAGAAAATGGTTATGGCCGCAGCTACCCTTGGAGCTGTAGTGGCTCTTTATCAACTGAAAAAGCGGATCAAAACAAAATAATGTAATAAGGCTGAGCCATCATATAATTGATGGCTTTGCCATTTTCCAATTCATTAGAATATGGAATAATATTGCTTGATATCCTCCGTTAGCCTGTTAATAAATATCACTCTATCTACAGTCAATGCCTTAAACGTATTGACATACAATCATTTAATTCTTATCTGTTGCACGATTACTTGTTTTAAAACAAGACTATATCGGACTCTCTTTGGAAGATATTAATGAAAATTTTAGATATCCCAATATTATCAGTATAGTGATTTCTACAGGTAAAATGCTGGAAAAAGAAGGTCAGACTACGGACATGCGCTGGTATCTGATGAATATTCTGCCCTATATCACGCGAAAGGATAGTAAAACAAATGGTGTCATTATTACATTTGTTGATATAACGGCTCGGATCAAAGATTTGAAAGAGCAGGAAAAACTGATTATGGAACATGAATTACTGTTGGATCAGATCGCTCATGATATTAAAAGTCCATTAGCAGGTCTTTATCTAACCTGTGATCTGCTCAAAATATTGCCAGAAAATAAATCATCAAAGTTTAAGCTGATGATCGAAAATCTGGAGAGGGGACTGGTCAATATCAAAAAGGTCATTTACGATTTAACAGAAAGTCGCTGGGGAAAACAAAAATATCAGGCGGCTGAAGAACTATTGGATCTACCCCATATCTTGGAAGACGTCAGACTGGCACTAGCTCCGCAGATCATCGCTTAAAATGCCAACATTTCTCAAAATATTGAAGTATCCGAGATCAAATTTGTGCGACGGAAGCTTCGTAGTGTGTTGTACAATATTCTCAGCAACGCGATCAAATATACACCGGCAGACCGCGAACCTGACATAAAAATTCACGCTTACCAAGAAGATGCCTTCATGGTTATCCGTATTAAGGACAATGGTATCGGTATGGCTGAAAAAGATATAGCCACTATTTTTGACAAATTCAAAAGAGCGACCTCATTGGCAGATGGCTCCGGAGTGGGATTATATTTAGTTAACAGTATTGTGAAAAATGCGAAAGGTAAAATTCTGGTAAAAAGTAAGCTTGGTCACGGATCCGAATTTATAGTATATTTAGTCTCCAATTAAGATGCATCAAGCTATTTTATAGGAGGTCTTTATTTTGATAATTGCATTTATTCTGTCATCCTATTTTGTGACGTATTACCTTAGATGATTTGTATAAAAATTGAGTAATAATTTTTTTATCAAAGTCCTAAGAGGGGATCTTAGGACTTGATCGTTAATCTGTAGTAATCTTTATGATAAGACTCCGTGAGAGAGCAGTATAAAAATAATAATTGTCTTTAAATTCTCAAAATAAAAATAAATTTTTTCCGGACTCCGCTTATGGGCTTCGTCTTAATATGTAATAGTATCAATTAATGATGAATATGTATGCTTTCCACATAGAAGTAAACACATTCCAGTCACTAAACTTTGCGAAGTTAACAGTGCTGTCGACCTATCATAACGCCGGATCTTTTGGGATTTCAATATTAAGGTAGAAAATCTCCCTTTTATTCTCCATGAGCAGGATAAAGTATACAACTTAACATACGATATCAGCATAACCTTGCTCACTCTATTCCTTTTACCGCCATTTTCGCCGTGCTTGTCAGATGCGGCATATCATGCTTACATCTAAGAGTAGCATTTCCTAATACAAATTTCACACTGTAAAGTCGCGTGCAACGTATAAATATGTTTTGATAGGTATTTATGCCCCTTATCGACAATTTATGAACGATTAGGATGAAGGGGTTGTTATCCTAGCGTAAATGTATCAGGTTAATAGCCCATGCGGCAGTAATCAACTCGATTGATTTAACAAGATCAGTTTAATAAACGTTTAAGTACTGTTAAAGTATTAAAAACAGCAAATTCAACGGTTCAGCTATGATTAAAAGAGACGGTAAAAATATAAGCTTATGGCAAGATCTGGAAGATTTGGAGGGTTACCAGCAGGTGCCACCCTCTGATCAGTTTGATGTCATTATTGTTGGCGCTGGTATAACAGGTATCACGACCGCATTGAAGTTGCAAGCGCAAGGTAAGAAATGCTTAATTCTTGAAGCACATACCGTCGGATTTGGGACGACCGCCGGAACATCGGCTCATCTGAATACGGTATTGGATACACCCTATCAAACACTCATTTCCAATTTTGGAAAACAACAAGCCATACTGGCTGCTGAGGCTGTTCAACAGGCACTAGAACAAATAGCCGGTTTTATTGAAAAATTTCAGATTTCCTGCGACTTTAGCCGTTGCGATGGCTACATGTATGCGACACAGCAGGACGAAGAAAAAGAGCTGGTCGAAACCTTAGAAGCCATCAACGAAGTGGGTATTCATGCCGAGTTTGTCGACAATATCCCTGGTCCGATGGATTTTACTCGGGCGATAAAGTTTGGAGGGCAAGGACGCTTTCATCCCCTTAAGTATTTAAAAGCGCTGTATGCTGAATTTTTGAAATTAGGCGGTCATATTCTGGAAAATACAAAAGTGGTCAAAATCATTGATCAGGAAGGTTTTCAACGTGTAGAGACAGCAGGTGATAAAAGCTATTATGCTGATCATGTGGTCTATGCTACCCATACGCCACCGGGAGTTCATCTGTTGACGTTCAAACTAGCTCCTTACCGTAGTTATGTGATGGGGATCGAATTAGCAGATAACGAATCTTATCCTGAAGACCTTATTTATGATATGCAAGATCCGTTTCACTATTTTAGAAAAGCCGACTATCAAGATCGACAACTGTTACTAGTAGGGGGGCAGGATCATAAAACCGGTCAGCACAACAATACAGATTTTAATTTTACAGAACTGGAATCATTTGTCAGAAATACATATAAGGTGAAAGAAGTCGTATATAAGTGGTCATCGCAATATTACGAAAGTACCGACGGCTTACCCTATATTGGATATTTTCCAGGTAAAAAGAACAAGCGGATATTTGTGGCAACTGGTTATAGCGGTAACGGTATGATCTTCGGAACCTTATCTGCTCAAATCATTTCGGACCTGATTGTGCATGGCAAAAGTACGTATGAAGCGCTATTTTCGCCTTCACGATGTAAGCCAATTGCCGGTTTTTCTAATTTTATGACTGAAAATATAGATGTCGCCAAACATCTGATTACCGATAAGCTCTCGGTATCCAAGATCCACAGCTATGCCGAAATTGCCAAAGGAGAGGGGCGCATTATCAATTTTGAAAACCGAGATATTGGCCTTTTTAAAGATGACACAGGTCAGTTATTTGCGGTAGATCCAGTGTGCAAACATGCCGGCTGCGTCGTGCAGTGGAATAGCACGGAGCGAAGCTGGGACTGTCCTTGTCATGGCGCTCGATATGATCCGACTGGCCTTTTGCTTACTGGTCCAGCCACAACAGGCTTACCTGCTTATGAAATAAATGGAGATGATTAAACAAGAAAGAAAAAGCAACCAAGAAGCAGGATATTAATGAAGCGATATGCTCACTTTCTTGTAAGTTTTTCAGTTTGCTTCCGAAGTAAACTATCAAATTTTAATTTTTCACCTTTAATGAATACATTATGAAAAACGAAACGGGCACAACGCCAAAATTTAAAATGAAAACGTCGGTTCATTCTGAGCCTGCTTTAAATGAACTTTTTTTTGATGGCATCCGGGATCTGTATTGGGCCGAAAACCATCTCCTTAAAACCTTGCCGAAAATGATTAAAGCTGCTACCTCAGCAGCACTCAGCAAGGCCATCGAAAATCATCTGAAAGAGACAGAAGGACATGTTGCTAGGCTCGAAACGATATTTGATATCATGGGAAAAGAGCCAATTGCTAAAAAATGCAATGCCATGGAGGGCTTGGCCAAAGAAGGCGAAGAGATCATTGAAAGTACAGAAGCAGGGACGGCAACCCGTGATGTGGGTATTATACTAGCCTCCCAAAAAGTAGAACACTATGAAATTGCGAGTTATGGTGGTCTGCTGCAGCTTGCTGCCACACTGGGATTGACCGAGGTAGCGACACTCCTAGAGCAAACTTTGGAAGAAGAAAAAGCAGCTGATCTCATATTGACAGAAGTGGCCGAAGAAGGAGTTAATTATCAGGCATCAGAAGAATCGTAAAACCTATTAAAATCAACCCCATGAAAAAAAATAAAACCGAAGATTATACCACCAAGCCGGTGGACAATAAAAAAGTCCAGTCGCTGCAGCCACATATAGCTGATGCCTCCGGACAACAGATGACGACCGATCATGGCTTGTTGATCAATGACGATCAAAATTCGTTAAAAGCCGGAGAACGGGGAGCTACTTTACTGGAAGATTTTATTCTTCGAGAAAAGTTGACACATTTTGATCATGAGCGCATTCCCGAACGCATTGTCCATGCAAGAGGTTCAGGCGCACATGGCGTATTTAAATTGTATAAGCCTTTGAACAAGGTTACTAAAGCTGTCTTCTTAAATGATACAGAAGTGGAAACTCCAGTATTTGTGCGTTTCTCCACCGTTGCAGGTTCCAAAGGGTCGACCGATCTCGCGCGAGATGTCAGGGGATTTGCCGTAAAATTTTATACTGAGCAAGGAAATTTTGATTTAGTGGGCAATAATATGCCCGTATTTTTTATTCAAGATGCCATGAAGTTTCCGGATTTGGTACATGCGGTCAAACCAGAACCGGACAATGAAATTCCACAAGCAGCCTCGGCACATGATACGTTTTGGGACTTCATTTCGTTAATGCCCGAGTCCACGCATATGATCATGTGGCTGATGAGTGATCGTGCCATACCGCGCAGTTACCGCATGATGGAGGGATTTGGGGTACATACCTTCCGCTTGATCAATGAAAAGGGTGTGGCCAGTTTTGTAAAATTTCATTGGAAACCGCTATTGGGGGTACATTCCGTGGCTTGGGACGAAGCCCAGAATATTTCTGGCAAGGATCCAGATTTCCATAGAAGAGATTTATGGGAAGCGATCGAAAGTGGTGCCTTTCCGGAATGGGAGCTTGGAGTCCAGATTGTACCAGAAGAAGATGAGTTTAAATTTGGAATCGATTTGTTAGATCCTACTAAAATTATTCCAGAAGAACTTGTTCCAGTTGAACGAATTGGTAAGATGACCTTGAACCGTAATCCTGACAATTTTTTCGCAGAAACGGAACAAGTTGCGTTTCATGTTGGTAATATTGTACCTGGTATTGATTTTACGAATGACCCCTTGTTGCAAGGCAGGTTATTTTCCTATACCGATACCCAGCTGATTCGACTCGGAGGACCTAATTTTCATGAAATACCGATCAATCGTCCGATCGTACCTATTTATAATAACCAGCGGGACGGCTTTATGCGCCAACAAATTAACAAAGGGAAGACGAGCTACGGACCCAATGCTTTGGGAAATAACGACCCACAGCAAGTCCGCGAGGCAGATGGTGGTTTCACCTCTTATCAGGAACGGGTTGATGCCAAGAAGATACGGAATAGAAGTAAGAGTTTTTTTGATCATTTTAGTCAAGCCCGATTATTTTTCAACAGTCAGTCCGAACCTGAAAAAAATCATATGATTGATGCTTTTAGCTTTGAGCTAGGAAAAGTAAAGACCATTGCTATCCGGGAGCGTATGCTTGGTATCTTATCCTTGGTCGATCCGGCTATTGCAGCGGAAGTGGCTTTTCAATTGGGATTAAAAGTGCCTAAAAAAATAGAGCAACCGATTAATCGAAGCATACCAGCAGATGGTGTTGTCACCGATTATCAGCCGATAGAAGTCGAATCACCAATCGCTAGATCCGCAGCATTGAGTATGGAAAATACGGTAAAAGATGGAATTGTCAGCCGTAAAATTGCGATACTTGCTGCCGATGGAGTAGATGCCAAGTCGCTCAATTCCATGAAAGAAGCCCTTGAAGATGCGGGCGGTTTCGTCCATATTATTGCACCAAAACTAGGAGTCTTACTTGCTGCAGATAACAGCCAGATTCCCGTTGACGAGAGCTTTCTTACTGCAGCCTCAGTTTTATATGATGCCGTTTATGTCCCAGGGGGCACGAATAGCGTGGCGACGTTAGAAGCTGAGGCCAATGCGGTGCATTTTCTCAATGAGGCTTTCAAGCATTGCAAGGCTATTGCTGCAGATGAACAGGCATTACAAATATTAGAAGCGACGTACTTTAGCCAAAAAATCCCCGATGAATTTTCAGAGGAAACGGTACTTTCTGAAGGAATTGTTTACGGTAATAAGGGATTTAGACTTGCGGCGCTCTTTATCAAAGCAATCGCACAACACCGTTTCTGGAATCGTGAAAAGCCACGTTTAGTTCCAGCGTAGAACATTTAAATACAAAAAATACACCCAGCTTAAGCTGGATGTATTTTTTGTATTTTGATTCTTTAAGCTTCTAAAATTGCGATGGCGCGCTCATTACCCTGTTGGGCAGCAAGCTCCAGTACCGAAAGACCGCGGACATCTACGATATCCTTTTGAGCTCCACTTTCCAGTAAGAGCTGTAACACATCATTTCTGCCGAACATCGCAGCGAACATCAGTGCCGTACCACCATTGCCATGCTGTAGGTCGAGATCGGCACCATAACCGATCAATAGAGTGGCTATTTCTACATAACCTTTAAAGGCGACGCCCATCAGTGCGGTATTACCGCCATTGTCCTGTGCATTGACATCAGCTCCAGCATCCAGCAATAATTTGGCGGCATCTTTTCGATTATTGTAACAGGCGATGATGAGCGGGGTGAAGCCCTTTTCATCCCTGCAGTTGACATCTATGTTTTGGCGGATTAATTCTTGGAGTACCTCCAAATTGCCTATCCGCGCAGCATGAAGGGTGATTTCAGTCATTTGAGTCATAAAATGTAGATATGTAGTGTCTATAAAAAATGCAGGTTACTAGGCGTTTACGCTTCTTTTACCTGATTGGCAAATCCCTTGATCAGAGCTTTCCATTGTGGATAGGAGGCACCTATTATAGCTCCAAGTCCCACCATAAAATTTCGCACATTATCCACCAGATGCGAATTCTCCGTATTCAACACTTCATTACGACCTGCATATTGAAACAGCAGGCTGTTATTCCGTTGCTCAACAATTAGGGTTGACGTAGCGATGCCTTCGAAAAAATGTGCCGTATCGTTGTTTTCTGGATCGGTAGGGTCAGGACAAGGCTTCAAACTGATCGATAAGATTTTAAATTCGGACAGATCTTTGGACTCCATATGGACGACATTGACCCAGTCGAACCCTTTGGTTCTGGGTAATCCTGGACCAGGGATATCAATTTTAATATAATCATGTAACTGCAGCGGGCGGTGCAGCTCCATGCCCCGGCGATCCACCAGGTTAAAAACTGCCGCTGGAATTTCGGCAATACGGTGCCAGTCGTTGATGGCAAGTAGGTTGATACATGCGACCATGAAAGCCTTGCTTGCTATTTCCGTCGTCGAAAATTCAACCGATTCAAAACAGTCTAATTTATTGCCTTCTTTTTGAGTTGGGATTATGTTTTTCATCTTTATTTAATTTATAACAACCTTAGGTTGACTTTTATTTTAACCATTGTATTTTTTGTTTTTCTACGTAGAAACACGATACTTACTTGGCCGGATAATAGACCCAGCCTGCTAGATTTTCAAATGCATCAGCTTGTTGCAGATCAACTAAAATCGTGCTATCCATAAATAATAGCCGTTTCGTATCGCGATTTAGGTCTTCAATAGGGCAGAATAGGGCATTTTCATTGGGCAGTTCAACATTGCTCTGTAGCGCACGATAGCCATCTGCCAAGAGATTCTCAATGAGAGTCGGCGTGATGGCTTCGAGTTCATGCATCATCTTACCGATCCAATTCTTTTCACGCTCTTCATTTCCAGGATAATGTTCCGTAACAAAATCCAAGATC
Source organism: Sphingobacterium sp. PCS056 (assembly GCF_023273895.1). Lineage (NCBI taxonomy): Bacteria > Pseudomonadati > Bacteroidota > Sphingobacteriia > Sphingobacteriales > Sphingobacteriaceae > Sphingobacterium > Sphingobacterium sp. PCS056. The sequence goes on from NZ_CP096883.1 coordinate 3,503,737, forward strand.
AGTTTTTCACCTTCCTTTTCTAATCCATCTCGGATCATGCGCAGTCCCATCGATCGGGTTTCTTCCTGATAGTAATCTTTACCGTATTCAAACTGGATATCTCCTGCAAGTGGACTTGCTTCAATTTTGGCCCGTAGCGCCATCTGACGGTTTAACAGTTCGTGTACATAGGCGTAAGTCTGATCCATACTCATTTGATTTATAATTTAAATGACTCTATTGATGATCTTGTCATGCAAAGAACACATCTGGGACAAGAAAAGTTTATGTACTAGTGCTTTGATCGATGGAGACCTCCATCAAGTACGTTTAAATAGATATTATAGGGACAGAACAAGTATTCTGTTTTTATTTTAGGTATTTTATACGGTTTAGAAAATACAAACTTTTGACCTGCCGACACGTTATATGTTAAGTTAAACTTAATCAATACGATCATGGCAACAAAAAATGAAAATGCAAAAGTCGGTCTAATCGATGAAGATAAACAGCCGAAGAAAAAGAAAACCATTACTTCAGTTGTGGATAAGAGACATAAGAAACAAGAAGGTGATGGCGAGGCTGGTGTTGATCCGCAAAACGAACAATTGAACGATATGCCTGAGCCGGATACCTTTCCAAGAGAACAGGTCAAAAAATAGGCTCTCCCATACGTAAATTACAAATACGGGAAATCGGTCCGAGTCTGAACGATTTATTTAGGTGAGTTGTATGACCTATAAACAGGTAATCATATTTTTAATTTAATAATATTTTAAAAGAGCAGTTATGGACAGTAAAGTAAATGATCCGGAAATGATCAACGATTTGATAAAAATTAATAATGATCGAATAGCTGGATATAGAACAGCTTTAGATCTCGCGCATAGTATGCATATAGACGATCTAGGTGGAATATTTGCAAAATATATCCTCCAATCGGAGCGATTTATCACTGAACTCACACCTCATGTGATACGAGAGGGAGAGGAGCCTACAGACAGCACCATGCTGAGCGGTAAGCTGTTTAGATTGTGGATGAATATAAAAGTAAGCGTCGCTGGAAACGATCGAAAAAGTTTACTAGAAAGTTGTGAAAAAGGGGAAGATGCCTTTAGAGATATGTACAAGAAAATATTAGCGGAGGATCGAGAATCATTGTCTGTCCCTGTTCAACATTTAATAGGAGATCAGTTGAGCCGTCAACTGGTTGCGCATGATGAGGTTAAAGCACTGCGAGATCAGGTGTTAGCAGCCGATTGATGCCGGTTTGTACATATTGAACAGTGAGAAAGTATGATTTGCAAGAGCTAAAGCGCTTACGCATAAGAAAGGGGAGAATTCCCCTTTTTTTATGGTATGCCAGAGGGGTTACTGCATCTAAAAAAATGTAATCATTCGTCTCTAACCATCTCTGTAGCTTTAGTGCGGATAGGGATGGGCGTGCTACCTGGACCAGCCCGACTTCAAGCAAAGACATCCCCCGAGGACCTCCGAATACAAAGCTTACTGATCCTAAAATCAGCTCCTAACTCTTTCATCCGATTTTCTGCAAAACTCTTCCCTCCAGATCTGCTCCATTCTTAGGGCTCAACCCATATTTTCATCAAGCGGTTCCGATAAAATTAAACATCATGACACCGTGCAGACCATCAAGATGACTACATTGATCCTTGTTTTAAGCCTCAACAGGAGAAAAAAAAGACGCATAATATATACAATACTTTTTTAGATCCATGTATTCAGGGAAAACTAACCTATATCAGGTGTGAATGACCAATATGAGGGATGAATGGTAATTTCAGATGGAACTCATGCTGCTTTTAACCATTCACACTGCCTTTTTGATCATATTTCCCCCAAATCGCTATTGATCAAAATCTTCTGCATTTTTGGGTATCAGCTGATAAATGAATATATGGTTTCACTTAAAATTGAAAATGATGGAAAACGACATGCAAACGCTGGATGACATCTGGATCGCGGGCTACACCGTCTTCGACCTCATGGAAGATGAACCCATGTTTGTGTAGCTAAACGCAGCCGCAACAAACGCTGCTACCGCGATGCGGATGTCGAGCGGCTGCGTCAGCATGATCGCGGATAAGGCTCCAACTCTTTGTATACTGAGCTGCATGCAGCGTCTGTGATCCATCGTCTCTCGCACCTAGAGAGACGATTTTTTGTGGAACTGGAAATGGGGGGTGTTCTCCTGTTTTTATAGTTTTCTTCTGACTTTCTTCTAACCAACTTCTACCTTTTCTTCAGTGCGCTTCGACCGGGCTTCGAGGCTCCTTCGATACAACAGCATGAAAAGTCGAAGCCAGCTCGAAGCGGACTCGAAGCAGACTCAAAGCGAGCTGGGCAATGGGCAGGAATTGGTCTGCTATTGATGGGCTGTTGATGGATCTCTTGACGCAAAAATCTCCTGTTTTCAATTTATTTTCTGTCGCATACAGTCGGACATCGGTCAAAAACACGATGCCGGTCGGTCAAGGATCGGTCTTTCAACTTATTGATATTGATTGCTGATTTAATGCGTCTTATGTTTGTTATGTCAATGGATGATACCGGTATAAAACAACCTTGACTTGAATAAAAAAAATATGGGAACAATTGTACATGGAGCAAATGGTGGCTTTAAGGGTAAAGCCGGCTCCGTAATAGGAAGTAGCTGGAAAAGTATCAACTACATCAAGGGTCTTTATAAAAAAAGATCCAAGCCCTCGTCTGAACAGCAGATGGTGCAGCAGGAAAAATTCAAAACATTGATGCGTTTTCTACTGCCGATCAATGTCTTTTTGCAGATCGGGTTCGGTCGTAAAAATATGGAAAAAGTAACGCCAATCAATGCGGCTTTTCAGTTTAATCTCAAAAAAGCGATCAGGGGGACTTACCCCAACTTTGAACTTGACTATGCCAAGGTCAGCATCTCGGACGGTACGCTGTATGGTGCAGGGACGCTAGGTGTCCTGTACACCGCAGGTGAACTCAGCTTCACCTGGGATACGGGTGTCAGCGAGAACTTCAAGACCTATGGCGACGACCTGGTGTACGTATTGGCTTACCATCCGGAAAAAGATGAATTTATGTCGACTCCGAATCCGGGGACGCGAGCCAATGGGGAAATCAACTTTATCGTTTCGGATCATCTGCAGACAGGTTCGGTCCACACCTGGATTTTCTTGTCCAACCGGTCGAAAACCAGAGTATCCAAAAGTGTGTATCTGGGAGAGGTACAGCTCGACTAATGCACCTATGGGGTCAGGCCGATCTGGCTTGGCCCCTGATTTAAAAAGATCAATTGATATGGCTAAAAAAAAGGGCAGTCCTGCACAGGAGCGTGTACGGGCTGCATTTAAAGCGGCGATTGCCTACCTGGTTCCGCTGAAAGACTTGGTCGAGAAAGGCTATGCTGAAAAGGCTAAACGAAAAAAATCATTTGCATCAGCGCTCGCGCTGGGCCATCTGCTCCGTACGGCTATCCACATCGTGGATGGTGAGCCGCAGGTGGATCCATCTAAAGTGCTGCTGAGCATCGGTACAGTGGCTGATGTGCAGGTTGACCAGATACACCGTTACCCCGATCGGATTGAGGTGACACATCACTGGTTTCCTGCCGCATATAGTGCCGCCGATGATTACCTGACGCTCTGTGCCTATCAGGTAGAAAAAGGGTATGCTTTTGTCAATGAGCTGACCTGGAAGAGGCGGGAGGGCAAAGTCATCTTACCCTTGCTGAGCGAATTTCAGGATGATGGCCTGCACCTCTATCTGATGGTGGCAGAACGGACAGGACAAAAATATGCACGTTCGCAATATTTAGGTTATTCAACATGATGAAAATGAAACATATCCTGCTGCTCCAACGGATGTATGGAGAAAATGGAACTAATGGAACTTTGACCTATCGCGGTGAGCTGATCTGCCATACGATCGAACTGCCAGATCGCAATAATATTCCTCGGATCAGCTGCATCCCAACGGGTCAATATCGATTGCAAAAACGGCGCTACCCCAGACATGGGGAGCAGATCGGTATTCCGAATGTGCTGGGGCGGGAGGCGATCTTGATCCATGCTGCAAATGACGCGCAAAAAGAACTGTTGGGCTGTATCGCTCCGGTCACCACTCTCACAGGTGAAGGAAAAGGACATGCAAGCGGTCAAGCGCTGGCCAAACTCAAGGCGCTGGTCTATGCTTTTTTGGAAAAAGGTGAGGAGGTGTATTTGGTGATTAAGTGACAGAGTAACGAAGTGATCAAGTGACCAGGTAACGAGTGATCAAGTGACGGAGTAATAAGTGATCAAGTAACGAGTGATCAAGTAACGGAGTAATAAGTGATCAAGTAACGAGTGATCAAGTAACGGAGTAATAAGTGATCAAGTGACGGAGTGATCAAGTGACCAAGTAACGGAGTAATAAGTGATCAAGTAACGAGTGATCAAGTGACGGAGTGACTTTCTAGCTTCTGACTAACATTCAAAACATGAAAAAAATAATAACAAAAATAAACCGTGCGCTGCAGGTGGTCCTGCTTGCGCCGATTAAATGGCCTGGTAAGGCCTTACAGATGTTCAAATATATCGCACTGGGGCTTGGTGTGGTGGAAACGGTATTGGATGATCCACACAAAAAGGAAACGGAGGAGTCTCCGCCAACGGAGAAGGGAACCGCGCAAAAAGAAAAGGAGGTGCCCGATGAAAGGGCATGATATCCGGATCGGGACGCTCGGTGGCACGCTGTGTTCCATCTACGCGAGCTTTTCCTTTGGCGACCTTTTGCAGACGGCACTTATGGCCGTGGTCGGTACGGCCGTGAGCTATCTGACCAGTAGGCTATTAGGGAAGTGGAGGCGCAGATAGCAGAAATGAATAGGCTTATGCTGTGTCATGCATAAGCTTATTCGTTTTTCCGTAGCAGATTGTTTTGTGGATGCTTATCTTCAAACTACTCCGTAAAATACTGTTTTCCTGCCCTGATTTCTGAGCATGAGCTTAATTCGAATTTCTAAATTCATGTGGTGTCACGCCCGTTTTTTGCTTAAAAAGACGAGTAAAATGTTGCTGATAAGTGAATCCCAACTGTTGTGCAACTTCACTGATCTGTTTTTTGTTGTCCCCTAACATGATTTTCGCTTCATTGATTATTTTAGATTGAATGTAATCCAATGCCGTACTCCCGGTTTCCTTTTTAATCAGATCGCCAAAATAGTTGGCCGAGAGATGGAGCTGATCAGCGCAATAACGTACAGCGGGTATGCCCAATTTCAGCGGTTGTTTAGATCGAAAATAGGCATCTAATAGCTGTTCAAATCTAAAGAGGATATCCTTGTTTGCGTGGCTACGCGTGATAAACTGTCGATCATAAAAACGTAGACAATAGTTCAGAAAGAGTTCGATATGAGAAACGAGCAGCGTTTTGCTATGTTTGTCCAGGTTCTGCTCAGTTTCATAGGCAATTTTATCAAAACAATCGTTAATAGCCACCCTTTCTTTTTTAGAAAGATGGAGCGCTTCATGCACTGCGTAAGAAAAGAACGGATAATCTTTTATTTTACTGCCCAGATGCGTGTTTGCAATTAAGTCAGGATGAAAGACCAATGCTTTGCCCTGTGGCTTAATCGGCTCGCCCTCGATTCCGTAGACCTGACCCGGAGCTATAAAGACCAGGGTACCATCCGCATAATCATAAGGCTGATTGCCATAGCGCATGTCACCACATTTAATATATTTCAAAAAAATGGCATAAATACCCATATACCTCTTAAAATAGTGGTAAGTCGGCATGTGGTCAAAATCCACGACACTGACCAGCGGATGCAGGGTGTCTACTCCTAAAGAGTCATTATACTGCTTGACCGTGTCGATTCTGTGTATCTCATCCATCGTGTTAAAAATGATTATAAAACAAAATTACGAAATGCGCGGATAGCATGAATATCTGATCGGCTAAATCCGTAAAAATGGTAAATAAATCAGTAATATATATAAAATAGTTAAACTTATAAAGGTGAGCTTTGTATAGGAAAATAAGGAACAACAATACTAGTCATAAAAACGGATAACATGAACAAAAACAAACCACTCAGGGCGCTACTCGTTTTTGTGCTCTCGATCACGACAGTGATGATACATGCACAACACCATACGACGGAGCTGTCTGGCCAGCAGCAGGGCCTAATCAACATGGCGGCTTCGACTGCAACCGGAAATATGGACCAGCTCCATACCGCACTCCACAAGGGTTTGGATGCAGGTCTTTCCCAGAATGAAATCAAAGAGGCACTGGTACAGCTCTACGCGTATACAGGTTTCCCCAGAAGCCTCAACGCGATCCAGATGTTGATGACTGTTGTGGATGAAAGAAAGCGCAGAGGCATAGTCGATGCAACTGGTCAGGAAATTACGGTCAACAACAGCACAAAGGACAAATACGAGCAAGGCAGAAAAGTGCTGGAAGAGCTGACAAAGACCACACAGGCTAAACCAGCGCCTGGCTTTGGCGAATTTGCCCCGCGCATGGATGCTTTTTTGAAAGAACATCTGTTTGCCGATATTTTTGCAAGCGATGTACTGAGTTATCAGCAAAGGGAACTGGTCACCATTGCTGCGCTGGCATCCATGCCCGGTGTAGAAGCACAGTTAAAGTCACATATCCATATGGGCAAGAATACCGGTATCACGCAGCATCAACTCGAACAACTGGCTGGAATCATCGAAACAAATGTGAGTACCACACAGGCTAATACCGTCAGGAAACTGATCGATATACCTGCGGTACCCGTAATCAAGCCGGATATGATGGTTCGGATCTCGGAAATAGCCATACAGCCCGAATATCTGGAAGCTTACCAAGCCATTCTGAAAGAGGAAGCCGCGGCTTCTGTTGCTCTGGAACCAGGGGTCATCGCGATCTTTCCGATGTACCAACAGGAAGATCCGACCCAAGTACGAATTGTAGAGATCTATGCCGATAAAGAAGCCTACCAATCCCACTTGAAGACTCCTCATTTTGAACACTATAAATCGTCTACACTGCCCATGGTCAAATCCTTAAAGCTGATTGATATGACCCATATCGATCGGGATGCGATGCTCGAAATTTTTAAAAAATTGCAGTAGTTTACCAATTGGCTGGTCCTCACCACAGATCGTTGCTGCTATAGCTTGCTTCGACGGATCCCTGTCTTGTTTTGACAAGCGAAGTTTCTCGATATCATTTTAAAGCTGGGATGTAATTGTTACCTATCATTTTCGAACTTTCTTGTGGTCAGTTTGTTATACTGGAGATGGTGTTCAGAACATGTGCACATCCATGTCTGGACAATCTTTTTTCAGTCCATGATAAAAAATAGACGAATAAGGCATCTTCTTTTTGAACTTAAATCTCTTGAACAATGGCTTTAGATCAATACCGAGAAAAACGAGCGCAGGATAAAACGACCGAACCCTTTGGAGGTCAATCTTCGGGTCAGGAATTACGGTTTGTGGTCCAGAAACATGATGCTTCCCACTTGCACTATGATTTTCGGCTGGAAATGGAGGGAGTACTCAAAAGTTGGGCTGTTCCGAAAGGCCCATCGCTCGATCCGGATATCAAGCGACTGGCCATGATGGTCGAAGATCACCCTTATGATTACAGGACTTTTGAAGGCATCATCCCAAAAGGACAATATGGGGGTGGTACGGTGATTGTTTGGGATGAAGGGACTTACGAACCTGCTGAACCGGTAGCGGGAGACCTCAAAAAACAAGAAAAAGAACTGCTAAAGCAGTTAAAAGCCGGCAAATTGAAATTTAAACTCAACGGTGAAAAGCTCAAAGGCGAATTTGCTCTGGTGAAAGCTTACGGGAAATCCGAAAACAGCTGGCTCTTCATGAAACTGAAGGATAAGTACGCCAGTAAGAAAGATATCACGCTAAAAGACAAGTCGGTTATTTCTAAAAAAAGTATTGCCCAGATGGAGAAGTCTCCTGATCACGTCTATGGCAAGAAAATCATCAAAAAAAATAGTACGGCAAAGGACAAGCCTGCTGGAAAGAAAAAAGCAGCTGCCCGTATCGACGAGCAGATCGCAGATGCTGGAGAAACGGAGCGAACGGATGTCGATGTAGCGAAACTACTGAAAAAGGCCCCCAAACAAGCATTTTATAAGCGCGTAGAACCGATGCTTGCGACACTTACGGACCAGCCTTTTGACCATGATGGGTGGCTGTACGAAGTAAAATGGGATGGCTATAGGGCCGTTTCATTTCTGAAAGGTGAAGAGGTCGAGATCAAATCACGCAATGATAAGAGCTTTAATGAAAAATTTTATCCCATCTATCAAGCCCTAAAGTCCATGAAGCTCGACGCGGTTTTAGATGGTGAAGTCGTTGTCGTAGGAAAAGAGGGCCATGCCAATTTTGGTGCCCTGCAGAACTGGCGAAGTGAAGCAGATGGAGAATTATTGTATTATGTCTTTGATATCTTATGGTACAACGGCAAGGACCTCACACACCTGACCTTGTCCGAAAGAAAGGGGATACTCGAAGAGATTTTGCCCGAAAGTGATCTTATCAGATTGAGCACTCCATTTTACACTTCAGGCATTAAATTTTTGGAATCGGCAAAGAAGATGGGACTGGAAGGGATTATGGCAAAACGCATGGATAGCCTTTATCATAGCCATAGCAGAACAAAAGACTGGTTGAAAATAAAAGCCAACAGCCGACAGGAGGTCTTAATTGGTGGTTTCACTAAAAATGAAGGTTCCAGTAAAGCATTCAGTAGCCTCCTCGTCGGTGTCTACCAAGACAAAGACCTGGTCTACACGGGCAAGGTGGGCACCGGTTTTAGTGACAAACTGCAACTGGAGCTGCTCGAAAAATTTAAAAAGCTGACCCGCAAAACTTCTCCCTTTAGTACAAAGCCCGATGTCAATAAAGCTTCGCGGTTTCGTCCAGATCCGCCGCATGCGGATGTTACGTGGCTGAGACCACAGCTCATCTGCGAAGTGAGCTTTACAGAAATGACAGCAGATGCTGTGATGCGCCATCCTTCATTTCTCGGTTTACGGGAAGATAAGGACCCCAAAAGCATCGTATTGGAAAAAGAGGTATCGACCCGTCAGGTTGTCGACGGATCGGATGATCAAATAACCGTAGCTTCAGGAAAAATGAAAAAGACTTTACTGAATCCGAAGGACCAAACACAGGTCAAAAAAATCAACAAACATGAACTCAAGTTCACCAACCTCGATAAGATTTTTTGGCCCAAAGAGAACATTGCAAAACGTGACCTGATCAATTACTACCATCAGGTGGCACCCTATATATTGCCCTATTTAAAAGATAGACCGCAGAGCATGAACCGTTTTCCCGACGGTATAACAGGGGAGGGATTTTATTTTAAAAATGTAACCGATAGTGCTCCCGATTGGGCAGAAACCTACTTATATACAAGCGAAACGGATGACAAAGACAAGCAGTACCTGGTCGGGAAAGATGAGGCGACTTTGCTGTATATGGCCAATCTAGGTTGTATCGAAATGAATCCCTGGAGCAGTACGGTCAAAAAACCGGACCATCCGACCTTTTGTATTATCGACCTTGACCCTGGTAAAAATTCATTTGATCAGGTCATCGAGACGGCACAGGTGACCAAAGAAATACTGGATAGCATGCATGTACCCTGCTACTGCAAAACAAGCGGCTCTACCGGTCTGCATATCTATATTCCTTTGAATAATAAATATACGTATGACCAGTCCAAAGAATTTGCCCGCGTCATCGTGACGCTCATCAATCGACAGCTTCCAGACTATACGACGTTGGAACGTACCATCAAGGACCGCAAAGGGAAGATGTACCTGGATTTTCTGCAGAATAGACCGCATGCTACCATTGCTGCTGCGTACTCGGTACGTCCAAAGCCCGGCGCAACGGTATCGATGCCCTTGCATTGGGACGAAGTGAAAAAAGGATTAAAGATGAGCGATTTCACCATTTTTAATGCACTGGAACGACTTGAAAGTGAAGGCGATATCTTTAAGCCAGTTTTGGGTAAAGGCATTGATCTCAAAAAGATCATCGATGACTACAGCAAAAAATAGCTTGCAACCGTACGAAAAGGCAATGGTGGTATCCCAGCCATTGTTTTTATAAGCCATTTTTAGATCTATTGGATAACCGCTGGCTCGACCTAAAACGGCTATTTGGCATCTCCTAGATCATAGAAGGATTGCTGCCGCGCTATGCACTTTTTGCGTAGCTTCCTATCGTACGCTTGAGACTGATGGGGACCAATAGCAGGCGAAAGAAACAACTTGGGTTAATGCCATAGGCAGTCTTGCCAATCGGTCAACATATGGAAGAGTAATCCGACAGCAACAATGCGCGTTTTCGGAAAAAATAGCAATATGAAGTACACCGCAATGGCATAATAGGAGTGCAGTGGATGATAGCCTATGCTACAGCGCCCCGGATCGAAGATCGGTGTCGCTAACAAATGATCCAGATCCACGAGCATCGTACCGATCATAATCAACCAGGCCCGTTTCCATTGTTCTCTAAAAAACAGATAAGCCAATAATCCTGGGACTAAAAAATGTAAGCTGTAATGAACGAGCGGTTGTAAGTACTGTAATCTGTCAAGATCCATGGATAAACAAAATATTAAATGAACGCTGGGCTTTATAAACGCTTTACTTAATGCAAATATAGCATCCAGCCGGAGAAACTGACTTAAATCTGGATAAATTTATCGATTTAGTCTAATTTGATACGGCTAGTATTTGTACATCATAATTTGTAAAATTGAGCATTAGACTAAATTTTGGAGACCAAATTGAGCCAGCTGATCAACTATCGGAAGGGTTTTCAATCCTAATTCGGTGAGGCTATATTCAACTTTTGGAGGAATCTGGGGATAGACTTTCTTCGTGACCAATTTATGCTCAACAAGCATATTTAATTCTTGAATGAGCATCTTTTCACTAATGCCGGTGACAGCTCTTTTGAGTTCACCATAGCGCACCGTATTTTCATTGATCTGGAATAGGATCATCAGTGTCCATTTACCGGCCAACAATGATAGTGATGCTCTTACAGGACAACTTTCGTCACAAGGAGCTATTGATTTTATTTTTTTTCCCATTGATATTCAGTGATTCTAACCATTTGGTAAGTACCTAACTAAGTGGTAAGTACTTGTACAAAAGTAAGTTAATTAATAGATTTGAACAAGTTATACATCAAATAAAGATTAGCGCATATGAGAATTTTAGTATTTGGAGCTACGGGCTCACAGCAGTCCCATGTCATTGACGAAGCAAAGAAAAAAGGTGCAGACGTATTTGCGGTTACCAGTTCGGAAAAAAAATTTGAAAAATTAATACAAGCAGGTGCAACACCGGTATTGGCCAACCTGAAAGACGCCGATAAAATGCTAGAAATTACTCAAGGCATGGATGCAATTGCTTTTATGATTCCTGTTTCATTGCCCAATCCATTGGATGGATTGCCATATTCAAAAAATCTGATTGATGCAGCGAAAGCAAATGGAGTAAGTAAAATCGTCTGGAATACAAGTGGTTGGCTGGAGTCTCAAAAAGTAGGTTCTCCGGTGGATGACGTAAAATTGGATGTTCAAGATTATTTGAAAAATAGTGGAGTGGACTACGTCATCATCCAACCGACTATCTATATGGAAAATATGATGGGCGCATTTTGTGCACCGTTTATAACCAACGAGAATAAATTGGCTTACCCTACTCCTGAGGCAATGCCCATTGGCTGGATCGCATCCAGAGATGTGAGCGCTTTTGTCGTTGAAGCAATTTACCATACTGATCTAAAAGCAGATACATTCAAAATCAGTGGGATGGAAAACCTAAAAGGGAATGATCTGGCGGTTCAGTTTTCTAAAGGGGTAGATCAAGAAATCGTGTATTATGCTCAAAAGCCTAAAGAATTTGCTGATATCTTACAGGCGTTTGTAGGAGAAGCAGGAGCTGCTAGCGTTGCAGCCTATTACGAGAGTCTTCAAAATGCAACTGAATACCCATCCAAGTTTAATTCAAAAATGTATGAAATTTTGGAAAAACTTCCCGTTCAGATGACCTCGCTAGCGCAATGGGCCCGCGATAATAAAGATTATTTCATTGCATAACCCTGTGGGTAATATCTTGATAGCATAATGTGGATTATGCTGATCAAGATGATTATTGACGTTCTCCTTAGCTTCCGTACTGATCAAGCATCTTGAAAATGTATAATCAAAATGGTAGTTTAATCATACATTATGGTATAAACTGGATCTAGTATGTATGTTAAATTTGGGCAATAATAAAGACAGGAAATGTCACTGAACTTGTATCCGATATTGTTTATTAAATCTCAGATAAAGAGTCCGGTAAAATGGGCTCTTTTTAAGATGATACTTTTTGTTTTTCCATAATATGCTGTGGAAATAAAAGCTGACAAGTCATCAACTTCAAATATATTAACAGTAACTTGATATCATAAACAGTGCAACATGCTTCATTCTGATGTAGAATGAACAACAGAAATTAAATACGATGATATGCAAACAATCAAATTTCATAAATCTGACTGCGGTGTGGAGGTTTTGCTCAATGTTTTGATTGGTGAGGATGTAAAAGAGAGTTACCTGGATACGGATACTTTTAATACCGATTTTTTTGAAATTGTTATTTTTAAGCAGGTATCGGGGACGTTGATCTTGAATCAGCAAAAAATCCATTTAACAGATAACAGTATTGTTTTTATTTCGCCCTTCCAAAAGAGAAGATGGAAATTAGAAGCTGATCATCTTGATTTTACGGTGCTTGTTTTTCAGGAAAATTTTTTAAATGATTTTTTTTCGGACAAATTGTTTAGCTATCGTCTTTTATATTTTTATCAATTGAATTTTCCGCTCGATATTCTCGTGGAACGAGAGGAGATCGCTAAAATTTGTACCATGCTATCCGAAATTAAGCTTGAACTTATATCTCCTAAACCGGATAGCGCACATATCATCAGATCGCTGACTTATTACCTACTGCAGAAATTCAATCGCACCTACGCTTTTCAGAATAAATTGTCTCTGGATAGTGCTGAGCATAATTTTGCTTATCAATACAAACTGCTGTTGGAGCAGCATATACGCCATTATCAAAGGATCGATGATTACGTCAAATTGTTGGGAGTAAGCAGAATAACGCTAAATGCTGCCGTAAAAAAGCTTTTCCATGTAACAGCAACCCATCTTTTGAAACAACGGCTGCTTTTTGAAATCAAAAACGAATTGATCCACTCGGGTAAAACGGTCACAGAAATAGCTTATGAGTTACACTTTTCAGAACCCAATCATCTGATGCGTTTCTTTAAAACACAAACAGGAATGACTACTGGTCAGTTTTGTGCCAATTATCAAAATGGTATTTATTCGTAACTTCTGGGTAGAATAGGATCGATCATGACCAACTATTTTTGTATCTGTTTAATATGTCATACGGATCTTCAGTGCATAGATCGTATACACCTTTATTAAAAGATATAAAAAAATTAAAGCTATGAAAAAAATGATTTTTGGTATTGCCTTGACCCTAGCGGCATTCGTGACGTTTGGTCAATTGAAAGTGGAAAATAAGGCTAGTGTGCAGTTGATCAGAAATGCCACTGTAGTATTTAAATATGGAGGTAAGGAATTTCTTATCGATCCCATGCTGGCCAAGAAGGGAGCTTACCCAGGCTTTCCTGGTACAGCAAATGCGCATTTACGTAATCCCATGGTGGAACTGCCTGTGGCGGTAGAAAATTTATTAAATCCGGATGCCCTAATTGTTACCCATATGCATGCCGATCACTGGGATGAAGTCGCCATACAGGTGCTTCCAAAAGATAAAATCGTATTTGCACAAAATGATGCTGACGCTGCGGCCATCAAGCAACAAGGATTTAAAAAGATAGAGGTGATGACTGCGGATACTCGTTTTGGGAACATCAAATTGCAAAAAACGCATGCACAGCATGGTTCAGACGAAGCGTATGCCGATACACAAATGGGGAAATTATTAGGACACGCATCGGGCATATTTTTTACTCATGCAGGTCAGAAGTCTGTATATTTTGCGGGTGATGCGATCTGGAATAATGATTTTGAATTGCAGTTGAAAAAACTAAATCCTGATGTAGTCGTACTGAATACAGGTGATGCTCAAGTAGATGGTTTTGGTGCCATTATTATGGGTGAAGAAGATGTATACAAAGTGCACCACATCTTGCCAAAGGCAACGATTATTGCGATTCATATGGAAGCGATTAATCACTGTATGCTAACGCGCAAAGCATTGGCTGACTATGTAAAAGAAAAGGGAATTGCTGATAAAGTGATCATACCAGCAGATGGGCAAAAAATTATTCTTTAGTCGATATCCTATTTTTTTAGATATAAGCATGTGTATTCATGCGAGAAGGAGCACATGTTGTATGTGTTCCTTTCTGTATATCGTCGGTTTGGATCCTGTAAGCTATATTAAACAGAAAAGCAAGATAAGAGTCCTCCGATTTGTCAGGCTGAAGTAAAAACCAATTGTATTGCTATAAATTATATTGTGCACAATATAAAATAGTGTACATTTGTTTCAAGCAATCAGATGTGAACTAGATCGTCCAGATGATCGAGCATACGGCAGAGTCTATTTTTGAAAATCTAGTTTGCTGTGCTTTGGAAGAAAAAAGTAAGAATTAAAAAATAAATAAAGATGAAAACATTGTATACAATTGGTGCCCAAGCTACTGGAGGTAGAAATGGTCAAGTAAAAAGCGAAAACAATATCTTGGATCTGGAAGTGCGTATGCCAAAGGCACTGGGAGGTGCTAACGATGATTATGCTAATCCTGAAATGCTTTTTGCGGCGGGCTATGCAGCCTGTTTTGACAGTGCGTTGAATCTGGTCATCAAACAGGCCAAAGTACAAACCGGTGAAACTTCGGTAACGGCAAAAGTAAGCATCGGCCAATTAGAAAACGGTGGTTTTGGTTTGGCTGCAGCATTGCACGCCAATATCCCGGGGGTGAGTTTGGAAGAGGCACAAGCTTTGACCGAAAAGGCACACCAGATCTGTCCGTATTCAAATGCGACGCGTGGAAATATGGACGTTGAAATCCATGTCTCCAACCAATAGTCGGCATCAACCGTAGGATACTTTATAGCATAGAAATGGCCGCTCTAGAGCGGCCATTTCTATGTCATATCATCAACGAGCGACTAGTCCCAGTTGACATTGAGGTTGTTTTCTGTTGCAAATTCTTTACCTAATGCTAATAAAGAAGTGATTCTTTTCTCAAACTCGGCACTGTATTTTTGCTCGATAGCTGTCGAAATCTCTTCTTTCTGTTCCTGTGGCGCATGGGCATCACACAGTTTTGCATAAGCTGTATATTCGTTTTTATATACCGGCAAGACAAATTCATATAGTGCTATGGCTTGCTCTTTAATCTCTTTTCTGCCATCATCATTGGCCGATAATGCCTCAAGATCTTTCAACACTTTCTCCAGATAGAGCACTTTGTTTTTGACCACCTCTGCTGCTTCATTACCATTTTTTTTACTGGAAGGAATATCGGGATATTCTACGCTATGGTCATGGAGCTGTTTGGTAAATGCAGGTGTGCCAAAATCTGTAATCATATTGGTATTTAAAATCGCGACACCAAAAAATTTATCTGCAGGTTCGGAACAGGATTGTAAGAACATAACTGATGTCAAGAGGAGGATGCATAATGGAGCAAATAACGATTTAAAGGTGCTTTTCATGTAATTTGTTTTTAGTTTCTTAATAAAATGATCTGTTTGATTTAAAAACAGGATTGTCTGCCAATGAAATCAAAAATTGAGCCATAGGCACGCTATAGGTTGACATCACTAGGGTAGTTCCTTCATTTTCTGTGTTTTTCAGTTCGAAAAATATTTTTTACTGTATAGCATCTTCTGTAGGTACGTCAAAAAAATATACCCATATCAGAATATGGACTATTGTCCGTTTAACATGATGGGTGAAGCAGTATAAAAGATCTTTGGAATTAAAATTTACCATCCTTTTTTACAGCGATCGATATAAGAGTCATGAAAAGGAAATTTTGCTGCCAGATGCAGTCGTTGCAGATCGGCAGAAATCGGTGGTGGTTTTGGTCATTGGCGAATCGGCAAGACGGGCTAATTTTTCGTTATATGGTTACAGTAAAAATACCAATCCCTTGCTTTCCAAAGTACCCAATTTATATCATTTTGATGCAAATTCCTCTGCCACTTACACCACTGCAGGTGTAAAATCGATTTTGGAACATACCGATACGGATAAGTTATATGAGATCTTGCCCAATTATTTATATCGAAACGATGTGGATGTCGTGTGGAGAACTTCCAATTGGGGCGAACCTCCCGTCCATATCAAAACCTATCAAAAGACCGAAGCTTTAATGCCACATTGTAAGGGCGAAGGATGTAACTATGACGAGGTACTGCTGTCGGGTCTGAAGGAGCAGATTTTGACAAGCAAAAAGAACAAGGTATTGGTTATATTGCATACCAGTACCAGTCATGGTCCAACTTACAATACCAAATATCCAGCTCGTTTTGAAGTTTTTAAGCCCGTATGTAAAAGTGTTGATTTAGGTAAATGTTCGCAAGCAGAGCTGATCAATGCTTATGACAATACCATTGTCTATACCGATTATATGCTTGCAAAAATCATTGACGATCTAAAGCAGTTGAAAGACTATCAGAGCGCAATGATGTTTGTGTCGGATCATGGTGAGTCTTTAGGAGAAAAAAACTTATACATGCACGGGGTGCCGATGAGCATCGCTCCGAAAGAACAGTATGAGATCCCATTTATCGTATGGGTATCCGATGGTTCAAAAATGGTGAAGCCCAATAAAATATTATCTCAAAACCACGTGTTTCACAGTGTGTTAAAATTCTTAAATGTACAAAGTCCAGTTTACGATGAAGGGATGAGTATTTTTAAATAGTTTTTTTTTATAAATGGATAATATCTTAGTAGAATATTGCTATAAATTATTATTTAAAATTAACGCTATTTTTCCTATCTTGTCTGTATAAAAGGTTAAATGTTTTTATTATTTTCACCAATTAAAACTAAAACATCTATTTATTTTATAAGGTATGGACAACTACCCACTCCCGGAGAACGAATTGGAGCGAATCCGTCAGCTAAGATCACATGAACTTTTAGGATTGGGGAAGGATCCCGATCTTGACGTTTTTGCTCAGGCGGCTTGTCTTATTGCAGACTGTCCTGCTTCGCTGATCGCGATGATGGAGGAGGATACGCAGCGGATACAGAGTTGTGTCGGGATGGAATTGGATACCGTTGAGCGACGTCATACGGTGTGCCAGTACACCATTATGAGTAAAGAACTTCTGGTCATAACGGACACGCTCGATGATCCGCGATCATCAGCCAATCCGCTGATCCGTGAAGGAAATATTCGTTTTTATGCTGGTGTTCCTTTATTGGATGATGAAGGATATGCTTTAGGAACGATCTGCGTCATTGATTTTGAGCCCAAATCACTGAGCGAGAAACAGGTGGAATCTTTGGAGCAGTTAGGAAAAGCGGTTACAAAAATTTTATTGAGCAAAAGACGAAAGATACAAGCGGGCTATTTTGAAGAGATTTTTCATCTGACCAACAATCTGATCTGTGTTTTAGATAGTCAGTACCTGATCAAGGAGGTCAATCCTGCTTTTGCAGAACTCGTAAAAGTGGAGAAATCGCAAATCTTGGGCACTTCGTTTCTCACCTTGCTGCAGCATAACGCCAAAGATTTTCAAGAATGCTTGTATGAAATCGCCGAATCGCACCAGGGTGTGCCCTGCACAACTGTACTACCACAGGCGGATGGTAACGATATTATTATTGAATGGTTCTTTAAGTATGATGCCAATACGGGTGAAATATTTGCTTTTGGTCGCAATGTGACCCAGGAGCGCGAAGAGCAACAGAAGCTGGAGAATTCGGAACGCCGTTTTCGCAATTTCTTTGAGAATGGCATCGGTCTGATGAGTATGCATGACCTGGAAGGAAATATACTCGAGGTCAATGAAAAAGGTCGAAATCTGCTCAGATACTCCAAGGAGGAGGTGAATAGTCTCAATCTCAGACAGCTCGTCCCGCAGCACCATCTGTCAGGTCTGCAGGGTTACCTAGAACGCATCAAATCTAATGGTGAGGATTCGGGCATGATGATTCTAAAATCAAAAACGGGTGAAAAAATCTACTGGCTCTACCATAATATGCTGGAAAAAGATGTGGACGGCAAAACGTATGTGGTGAGCACTGCGCTCAATATGACGGAGCGTATACAGCTGGAGAATGATCTGATCCATACTAAGCAGATCCTAGAGCAGACCAATGCCGTGGCACAGGTCGGTGGATGGGAAGTCAATCTGGAAGAAAATAAAGTATTTTGGTCAAATTCTACCAAATTGATCCATGGTGTGGGGCATGATTTTATGCCTGATTTTGAACATGCTATCGGTTTTTATGAAGAAGAAAGCCAAGCAAAAATCACCGAGATATTTAATAAATCGGTCATCGAAGGTACTTCTTATGATGTCGAATTGCGACTCAAAAAAGCAAGTGGTGAAGTCATATGGGTTCGTGTAAAGGGTATTCCCGAATTTGAAAAGGGTATCTGTAAGCGTGTGTTTGGTATCATCCAAGATATAGACCAGAGCAAAAATGTATATCTCCAGTTGGCACGCAAGGAAGCGATGCTACAGGCATTTGTCGATTATGTTCCTGCCTGTGTCGCCATGTTTGACCGCGACCTGCGCTATGTTTCAGTCAGTCACCAATGGGTAGACGATTTTCATAAAGATGAAGAAAGGATTTTAGATCAGTATCTTTTTGAACTCTTTCCCAATATCCCAGAGAGTAGAAAGAAAATTTATTATGATGCGCTAAATGGGGAAGCGTATAAAAATGTCGATGAATTGATCGATGTAGAAGGACAGGAGCAACCGCAGCACTTCAATTGGGAGGTCAGACCATGGCACCTTGCTGACGGCAGTATCGGAGGAATCATCATTTTTACGCAAAATATCACTGAATCCGTTCAGGTCAATCTGGAACTCAAGCAGGCTAAAAAATTAGCCGATCTGGCTAGTCAAGCAAAATCAGAATTTTTGGCCAACATGAGCCATGAAATCAGAACACCTTTGAATGGGGTCATTGGATTTTCGGATCTGCTGCTCAAAACTCCGCTCAACGATGTCCAAAAACAATACCTCAACTACATCAATGAATCGGGTAGCAGTCTATTGAATATCATCAATGATATCCTTGATTTTTCAAAAATTGAATCGGGTAAACTGGAACTATACATTGACAAATCCAATGTGTATGATCTGGCACACCAGGTGATCAATGTGGTTCTGTATCAGGCGCAACGAAAGGATATCGAGCTCTTATTGAATATTGAACAAGGTCTGCCGCAGTCGATCTGGATCGATGAAGCCCGATTAAAGCAGGTATTGATCAACTTGCTGGGCAATGCCGTTAAATTTACCGAAAAAGGAGAAATTGAACTGAAGGTCGAAAAATTGGAAAGTGGCAATGACAAACTCAAGTTGCGTTTTTCTGTTCGCGATACAGGTATCGGCATCCCCATCGAAAGACAGCAACGTATTTTTGATGCTTTTACACAAGAAGACAGTTCGGTAAGCAAGCGTTATGGGGGTACTGGATTGGGACTTACGATTTCCAATAATTTATTGAAATATATGGGCAGCAAATTGTGCTTGGAGAGCGAGTATAATAAAGGATCTGATTTTTATTTTGAAGTGGATATGCCTTATGAAGAAGGAGAATTAGAAGAGGAGGATGACCTTGCGCTGAGCCGGATCTTGGTGGTGGACGACAATGCCAACAACCGCACCATCATACAACATATGTTGACCTACAAAAAGATTGAATCTGTACTCGCTGAGAATGGTTTAGCTGCTTTACAGCTCTTGATGAGTGGCGAACGATTTGATGTTATTTTGATGGACTACCATATGCCGATTTTGTCAGGCTTGGAGACGATTGAAAAGATCAAAGAGCTCTTTTACAAACAAGGAGAAAGTATCCCATTGATTGTGTTGCACACGTCTTCAGAAGAACATGAGGTGATTTCAGCATTTCGTCAGGAAGAACGTTCATTTTGTCTCTTAAAACCCATTCGATCGGAAGAACTGTATGTTACCCTGCGACGAGCGATCAAACAAAGTAAAATAGATCCTAAATTGGATAAATTAACCGAATCGTTGCCTAATTCAACGATTTATGAGCAACGTGCAAGGGTGCTTTTAGCAGATGACAATTCCGTCAATATGGCGCTCAACAAAAGGATCATGAACTTAATTATGCCCAATGCTGAGCTTATCGAAGTGTCGAATGGTAAAGACGCAGTTTATCAATGTATGGAATATCATTTTGACCTGATTTTGATGGATGTACAAATGCCTGAGATGGATGGTGTAGAAGCAACTCAAGAAATTCGTCTGCTTGAAGGTTACCAAGATATTCCTATTATCGGGATTACAGCGGGTAACATTCGTGGTGAAAGAGAAAGATGCCTAGAAGCGGGAATGTCAGATTTTCTTCCGAAACCTTTACGACAACAAGAGCTGTATGCTGTGCTGCAGAATTTTATTGAAACTACGCCCATTGAGGATCAAAGCGACATGGGCATGGATGGACGAGTAGATATCCAGGCACTGACTGAGCGGATCGACGACGATCCTAGCTTTAAATCTTTCTTTCTTAATCTGGTGATCAAAGAGCTGCAGCAGGCAACGACGCAACTCAAAAGCGCCAGAGCAGCTGATGACAGTCAACATATGCGTATTGTGCTGCATAAATTGAGGGGCACGACTTCTACCGCGGGTCTAATCAAACTGGCCAAGCTAACGGCCGATATGGAAAAAGAATTGACATCGATCGCACAATCCCTGCCTTTGTTGGATCAGATCGAGCGAGAAATTGAAATTGGAATATATTTAATAACTAAACTTTTAAACGAGCAATAGTATGTTGATTTTAATTGCTGAAGATGACGAATTGATCTTGCGCACGATCGAACATAAACTGGTAAAAGAGGGCCATACTGTTATTTTGACACGAAATGGTAAGGAGGCAATCGAAAAATTACAAGAGCTGGATATTGATCTTGTGGTGACCGATATCATGATGCCTTTTGCCTCTGGAATAGAAATTCTTTCGGCGATCCGATCATTTGGCAAAAAAACTCCTGTCATCGTGCTTTCGAGCATGGGGCAGGAAGAAGTCGTGATCGATGCGTTTGATCTGGGAGCTGCGGATTTTATGGTCAAGCCTTTCAGTCCAAACGAGCTGCTTTTGCGTATCAAACGTTTAAAAAGTTAATCTATACAGATAGGCCATGGTACACCAAATCACCTTAAATGAACTTGTTATCGCGATTATAATCGTCTTTATGATGGTTATGGTCATGATCATCGCGGTACTTTTATATAGTTTATATCAGTATCGGATATTGCACAATAGGCAGATTTGGACCCGTATCATTGAAAACAAGATTATCGAATCGATTGTTGGTGGTCATCAAGCGATAGCAGATGATCAATCTTTCAATAGCAATCTCCGAAAATATGCTTTTCGTGACCTTTTCTTAGGCTTATTGGTCACTTCTGAACGAAAATTTTCTGGTGCTGCCCGTCAGGAGATCAGCTTTCTCTTTCACCAGTATCACTTAGAAAAGGAGGCCTGGAAAAATCTTAAAAAGAAAAAAAACTACCTTGTGGTAGCGGGTATTCAAGAGCTTTCGGCGATGGGTGTAACACGTGCGCTCTCTGTATTTACATCATTGCTCAAACATTCGGATCGGCTTATCTATCAAGAAGCACAATATGCGGTCCTCACGTTTAAGGGATTTGAGGGCTTATCTTTTTTAAATACGCTGCATTCACCACTTTCTGACTGGCAGCAACTGCGTTTGCTACATTCGATAACGGAAATACCGGATTCACATGACCTGAGTCCCGCCTTATGGTTGGAGAGTAGCAATATCACAGTGATTGTTTTCACCTTTCGCTTGATACGGAAATTTCAGCTGCTCACTTTTTACAATGCAGTTTTGAAACTGTTAGATCATGATCATGTGCATGTTAGGAGGGAAGCCGTCAGAACACTGGAGTCATTGGAAAATGATGATACCGCCCATCAGTTGACAACATCATTCCCGCAGCAGCCGCTACCGGTACAGCTGGAGATATTAAAGGCATTGAAAATATCTAAAAGTATGGAGTGTCTGGCATTTCTGAAGCAGCAGTTTTTGGAACATCCGGATAATGCCATCAAAATCGCTGCTGCTGAAGTGATGGTCTGCCTGGGTCAAGAGCAGTACCTCACGGATATGGCTCTGGACAGTAACACGGCCTTGCGTTTTAAACAGATTGTCAACCATGCTTTGCAGAAAAAGATATGTTAGAATTTGCTCATATTGTCTATGAAGTCGTCATCTGGATATTTTTGGTGTATTCAGCGGCTATATTTTTGATTTATAGCTGGATAGGATTGTATGCTTATGGAGCAGTATCCCGATATAAAAACGATAATACGTTTACCGACTATAATTTGATTGCCACCAATGCCAATGCGCCTAATTTTAGCGTGATCGCACCCGCCTACAATGAAGGCATGACCGTGGTTGAAAATGTACGTTCGCTCCTGTCTCTATATTACCACAATCTGGAAATTATCATCGTCAATGATGGGAGCCGGGACGACTCGATGGACAAGCTCATCGCGGCATATGAGCTTGAATCGGTTCCTTTTTTTATACAGGGAAATATCGAAACCAAGGCCATAAAAGGCATCTACAAAAGTAAAAATTCGGCTTTTAAAAAGCTGATCGTGGTAGATAAGGAAAATGGCGGTAAGGCCGATGCGCTCAATGTTGGGGTCAATATATCATCTGGGGATTATATCGTCTGTATCGATGTCGATTGTATCTTAGAACAGGACGCATTATTGAAGCTGGCAAAGCCATTTTTGGAACAAACCGATAAACGTGTCATCGCTTGTGGAGGTGTGATTCGTCTGGCCAATAATTGCAAAATCGAAAATGGCAAAGTCGTCGATATCAATTTACCGCAGTCATGGCTTGGACGTACCCAAGCGCTAGAATATATCAGAGCCTTTGTTTTGGGCAGAATGGCCTGGTCCAGGGCGTCAGGTCTTATCTTGATCTCAGGAGCATTTGGAGCCTTTGATAAACAGATCGTGCTTGCTTGCGGTGGATATGATAGCCAGACCGTTGGTGAAGACATCGAGCTCGTCGTGCGCATGCGCCGATATATGGAAGAAGAAAAACTTCCTTATGAAGTTGTCAATATTCCCGATCCGCTCTGTTGGACAGAGGTGCCGGAGTCCAAAGAGGTCTTGAAAAAACAGCGCAATCGCTGGATGCGAGGTACGATGGAGACCTTATGGAAGCACCGCAAACTCATGTTTAATCCCAAATATGGAAAACTCGGGATGCTCAGTATTCCCTATTGGTTTTTCTTTGAGTTTCTAGGTCCTCTGATCGAATTTTTTGGCTATATCGTCTTTATTGTTTTCTTTTTTTTGGGCATCATTAATTGGACTTTTTTCTTTGCCCTATTTGCCCTGGTTATTTCCTCTGGTATCTTGTACTCGATATATGCGATATTAGTTGACTTGGTCAGTCACCAAGTTTACAGCAAGAAACAGGATCTTTCGAAATTAATTACAACGGCTATTTTAGAGCCATTTTACTTTCATCCCCTCATTGTCTGTGCCGCTGTGCGCGGTTCATTGGATTATTTTCGAAAGCAGCATAGTTGGGGAGATATGAAGCGCCAGGGTTTTCAACAGGCAGCACCTGATGCATCTTTTCTAAAGCGCGTAGGTATGCAGCTCGTGATAGGATTGAAAAATTATGGAATCATTGCACTTGTATTTTTAGGGCTGTTCCTGTTTTCGGTCGGTGTCGAATGGTGGTGGTATGGTAGACAGTTTGCACAATTAAATCATCATCCAGGTATCGTCCAACTTGTATTGGACAACCTGGCTTTGGCTTTTGAGGTATTGGCTGTGGGTGGTCTGATCTATCTGATCCTGCAGTTTGTCAGTATCCCCTTGGCTAGGTTGCAAGCGCATCTACTCCTGACATTGGTCGTCGTGATGCAATATGTCTTGTTTCTTTACTTTGCAGAATCTCGCAATTTGCTTGGAGCTGATCTATTTTATTACAATACCGCCGATCTGATGCAGATCTTACAAGCGAGCGGTATGTTGAGCATCACCAATGTCGCCTTACTGATTTTATTGGTAGTAGGTACCTATATTACTTTTTGGCTAGCGTCAAGAAAACCGCTGAAGACGATTTATGTCAGTATCACTGTATTTATACTGGGGCTGGCGGCAAGTGGTTTACCGCTCGATTATTTTAAGCGTTTTTCAGCAGGTGGAGATGAGTTTGTCCAAAATTCGGTGCGAAGTAAATGGCGTTATTTTTTAAAGTCAAATGTGACCAACTATCTCGATGAGCATCCGGGCATGCTGGCTTTTGGTGCCCAAGATGATGCTGTAGGAAGCAATGAAAGTTTTCCTTTTCTCCATGATGAGGATACCAAAGATATGTTGGGTCCTTATTTTGAAAAAGCAGCAGCAGCACCCAATCTCGTCATCATCATCGTCGAGGGGTTGGGGCATTCTTACAGTTCTCCGGCTGGATATATTGGAAATTTTACGCCTTTTATTGATGATCTGAAAAAGAGTTCGTTGTATTGGGATAATAATCTAAGCTCTTCAGGACGGACTTTTTCGGTCCTTTCGACCTTAACGGGCTCATTGCCCTTTGCTTCTCATGGCTTCTTAGAACAAGATACCTTGCCCAAGCATTTCAGTCTATTTAATATCTTACAGGCCAATGATTTTAACACCGGTTTTTTCTATGGTGGCGATGCTCATTTTGATTTCATGCAAAAATACATGGACAGTAATCAGATCGATACCTTAATTGATCAAAAAGCATTTCGTGCCCCTTACAAAAAACTTCCGGAGAAAGGGGGTGAAAGCTGGGGATATGAAGATCAGGCCGTCTTTAATAAATTGTTGGAAGTACAGCAGGTGCAGTCAAAACCCTATTTTCATGTCCTGTTGACCTTATCAACGCACAATCCATTTTTGATCAATAATGCTGCTTACTATGAACAGCTTTTTGATCAGCGAATGGCGACACAAACACTCACGGCAGATCAACGAAAGTGGGCATTGGAAAATCGAACCCAATTGGTTTCTGTTTTAAATCTGGATGATGCCATGAGTCAATTTTTTAAAGCTTATCAGCGAAGAGCTGATTACGGCAATACCATCTTTGTGATTACGGGTGACCATGCCATGCCCGAGATTCCATTGGAGAGCAAGATCGATCGTTATCATGTTCCCCTGATCATTTATTCACCTTTGCTAAAAGCGGGCCATACCTTTCATAATAAGGTGAGTCACTTTGATGTCACACCATCACTGCTAGCCTACTACAGAGAAAACTATGGAGTTCATACTCCTAAGCAGGTCACGTGGATAGGAAAGGGTTTAGAGATCGGCACCTCTGCTAAAAGTAACGGTGCTGCGATGATGCAGAGCAAAAATCAATTGATAGACTTTGTCTATGGCGACTACCATCTGTCAGATGGACAGTTGTATCAATTGGATGCGCATATGAATGAGGAACCTATTGTGGATGAGTCTTCAAGAGAACTGCTTTCTAAGCGCTTTAATACTTTTAAAAATAACAATAAAAGATTTTATACCAGCAAACAATTGTTTCCCGATAGTATTTATACGAATTATTTCAAACAAGCGATATCAAAACCTTAAAAGGTTTTGATATAGCCCAATGTGACGTCGATTTGATTGCCTTTCTCACCTAATCTAAATTCTTGATTGTAGTAGGTTGAAGAAATGGAAAAGAGATTGGTCCGATTGATGGAGAAGTTATATTCGGCACCGACTTTAAACGTTTTCAATTTGTAATTAGAAATTTCCAAAAGATTATTTCTGTTTTCTTCAGGGCTTAGACCCGTGCCGATAATAAATCCCAAATAGTCATTTGCCCCTTTGGTATAGTAACGTACTGTACCTGCATAGGATTGCGAGATATTCTGGTGACTAGGAGTCAAATAGGTCTTTAAATTGAACCAAAAGTTTTGATAGTATTTGCCTATAGATGCTGTATACATCCAGATATTGTCTGTAAAGTAAAGCTGTCTGTACCCAATCTCGCCTTCAAAACTATGGGGTAGGTTGGCGTATAAAGATACGCCAGTTCTATATTTTGGAAATATGCCTACGTTATTTGAATATCCACCTGCCACATAGAGGTAAAACATCTTGGACAATCTGGGATACGCTTCTACTTCAAACTGAACCCCATTTTCAGCAAATTTATTGGCATAGTTAGTTCTGAAAATAACAGAACCCAACGGCGTTGCTCTTTTATAACTCAGCGCTACGATGTGCCAGTCATGATCAAACTGTTTGTCAAAGTGGACAAAATTATAATTGAGGCCTATGGCATTCTTAGCGGTGTACTCTTGTATATTTTTGGCCAGTGCTCTTGCCTCAGCATGCTTAGGATTTAATTGTAACAACTGGTTTACTGATTGTTCGGCACTTGCATAGGCATTGTTGCTGTAGGCTACTTTTGCCTTTAACAGAAGCAGGTCCTGTGAAGTCGGATGAAAGGAAAGACCTTGGTCGATCAGTTCAATAGCTTGTGCAGGTTGATCATTCCAATAGACAAACGATGCATACGCCAAGTAGAAATCTTCATCTTGAACATGGGATCTATGGAGCTGTTCAAATACAGACCGAGCTGAATCGGTTTGATCAGACCAGGTGTAAAGCCGTCCTAAAAAAATCCGTATATCGGTATAATCTGGAGCCTGCTGTAATGCCTGCTTACTGATTTTTATGGCCTCGGCATAATTTTTTTGATCAAAGGCAACGGTACGAGCTTTTACAAAAAGTTCATCTGCGGTTAGTGTTTTTTCCTGACAAAAGCTTGATAATGGTCCCATCAGTAAGCCAAATAACATGTAAACAAGTTTATTCATCTTAAATCAAATTTTTTAGATATTAGGATAGATATATTTAATAACTAAAGTTAGTAAAATTTGTTTATCAATTTATCAATACTTGCTCCTTATGCACGAGGATTCTGTTATTTTAATACGGTTAGGTTAAGGCCTGCTCACTAATCTGATTTCGAGTATTTTATGGCTCTTAGCTGAGCCTGATCCAGCCACCTTAATCTTTAATTCGCTGGCTGTTAATAGCTTCTGTGCCAGTGTAAATCGCACCGTCTTAATACCTGGTGTGCCAGCTTCTGTTGACAATGTGCCTGTTTGCGTATCGTTGACCCATATCTCCGTTGCTCGTGCTGCTTGTTCATCCACATATTTGATATAGATATCAGCTGTCTGGTTACGCTCTTTTTTCATCATGTAACTAAACCAGCCCTCCGCTTCACGCCAACGGGTATCGTCAAATACGCCCGCAACACTGTTTTGTTGTTGAATAAAATGATCGGACTCAGGTTGTTGCTCTCCACAGACGACCTTATCTAGGGTCAAAGCATCTAATTTTAAACTTTCCAGCTCGTCACGTTCCATTTTTTCCTGTAATTCGGCCAGTTCTTTTTCGGTTGCCTGTGGCCAATAAATGATATAGCGGCTATCGTGTATTTTGTAAAAGGGTTCAAGTTCCATGCTGATGTGCTCTTTTCCTAATCGCAGTCCTGCTAATGAAAAGTGCAAAGGCTTTGCAGCAATAGGTTTAACCAGGTTCGGGATCTCGGATGGATCAGTTGTTAAGATCGGTAAATCGGAAGACGGTATCTGCCTGCCTTTGGCGACATGGCCCATTCGGCTGTCGTCAGCACGTAAATCGGGTAATATTTCCGTAGCTACACGTGCGCCCAATACAATAGGACCATAGAGCAGGCTATAATAATTGCTCCGATCCGGCAGCTGTTCGGTACGGATAGCCATAGGAAGCTCAATATCTACGCGATCACCTTTTTTCCATTTACGTTTGATCGATAGCATATCTTGATCCTGTTCTGTGATCTGATACACCTGACCATTGATCCGTACTGTTGGAGCCTCCTTTAACCAGATCGGTTTCCGTATGTGCAATGTAAAAGTCGATGTTTTTTGTTTAGGATGGATAATAAGGCGTGTACTGGCTTGTTCTGGATAATTATTTTCCTGTACCACTTCGACTCCTTGCTCACGCCAGTTTAATCGGGAGGGGATAAAGAGATTGACATAGAGCTGATCATCTTGGTGTGCATAGATCATTTCACCATATTTAGCATGGTTTTCTATGCCCGATCCCACACAGCACCACATGCTGGTATGCGGCTGCGAATATACCCTGTAATGTCCTGGACGAATTTGTGTAAAGTAAACAAAACCTCCATGCTCTGGATGTTGGCTGGATAAGATATGATTATATAAGCTTCGCTCGTAATAATCGAGGTATTTGCCTTGCGGATCTGTTTGGTGAAGCATTTTTGTCAACCGGAGCATATTGTAGGTATTGCAGGTTTCGGGTCCTTCAATGCTGTGGACCATTTTGGAAAAATCATCCGTCGGGTTAAAATGTTCACTGACACTGTTACCACCGATGGAGATCGAACGTTTGGATACAACAAGTTCCCAAAAGTAGCGCGCAGCATCTTCCCAAGTTTCATCCTGTGCTATATCTGCGATCCTTTTAAACCCCAGCACTTTTGGAATTTGGGTGTTGGCATGCTTGCCGGTCAATTGATCTTGATGTTGGATCAACGGGGTCAAGATCTCCTGATGGCTGAACTTGCGGGCTAGTGTCAGATAAGCTGGATTTTGCGTGATGGCAGCCACATCGGCAAATGTTTCGTTCAGTCCGCCATGTTCACTCCGCAACATATCCTGAATCTGCTTATCCGACAACTGCTGGACAAGCCTAATCGCCCAGTCTGTCATTTTGATCAGCATATCTTTAGCCTCTTTATTGCCGGTTAACAAGTAAGCATCACGTAAGCCTGCATAAGTCTTATGAATATTGTATAAGGGCACCCATTTGCCGTTTAAGTTGAAACCGCCGGCTTGAATATTTCCCTGCCTAATTTCTTCCCAGATCACCTGACCTCCAGGTACTCCACCAATGTATCCATTTCCATTTGCATCTTGACATTGTTTGAGGGTAGACAACATGTAATCCAATCTTCTTTTGATCTGTAAATCACCTGTAGACGCATACATATGAGCCAAGGCAGAAATATAGTGTCCACCGATATGACCGTCCAGTCCTGTATTTTCCCAATTGGTATAGGATTCTTTCTTTTGTGGTAGACCAGCTTCTCTAAGGAAAGGAGCCAGTAGACGATCTGCATCAAGTGTCAATAGATAAGTTAAATCCAGATCTTCAGCATGCTTGAAAGGTCCAGGGAGCAGACGTACATCTTTGAGATCAAAATAGGACAATACCGGTTTTGTCTGTGCTGATAATTCAGCAGTACAGATGACCATACAGGTGAGATAGGAAAGGATGCTCTTCAGCTTCATAACAATTCGGGTTTAGGTGATACCATTGGAGACAACGGTTTGCAGTAAATTAAATGTTATTTATACATTTATTTGATTAGAAAAAATAATTGGCTATGCTAACGTAGGTGTTACCATTAATCGTTAATAGACCAACTTGGCAAATAGCTTAAAAAAGACATGATTTTTTCTTTGTAGATATCTTTGTTCAAGCGGAAGTAGAAAGCTCCTTTTTTAGAGTTTTCTTTATCTTTTTCCTTGAGCTTAATGATCAGTTCTGAGGAAAGCAATTTACGGCTAAAATTTCGGGTATCGAGCTCGGTATCATATACGCCTTCGTAAAGGGATACAATCTGCGGAATCGTAAATTTCTCGGGCAAGAGTTCAAATAGAATAGGGTAAAGAGCTGCCTTGGCACGAAGTTCCCGTTTAGCTTTTTCAATCATCTGCTCGTGGTCAAAAATCAGTTGCGGCAGTTCTTTGAGCGGAAACCAACGTGCTTCAAATTCCTCACTGATGATATGTTTATATTGGTGGGTATCGATCAGCGCAAAATGTGCGATACTCACTACGCGTCCATATTTTTCACGGTTAGGATCTCCAAAGATACCACAGTCTTCCATATAGACATCTTCTAACCCTGTGAGCTTTTTTAATATGCGTGAAGCAGCCTGCTGGGGATTTTCATCGGGTTGAACAAATCCGCCCATTAAGCTCCATTTATTTCGTTCGGGCTCAAATCCTCGTTTTATCAGCAGAATTTCTAAAGATTCTCCATTAAATCCAAAAATAATACAGTCCACAGCTAATAATAAGCTTGGTTCGTTTTTGTAAAAATCCATCATTGATTACTCTCGTTTTATAATTAATTAGTGATACAAAATGTCTCGTATCTGTTACAATATCTAAAATGTTTCATAAAAAAACACATTTTTCTACCTATTTAATTGATTAGCTTATCAAAGCAGGTAACTATTTATTCCTATTGCAATACAAATCAACGAAAAAAAAATTAAAATTTCATTTTTTAAAAAAATAAATGTTAATTTGACATTAATTACTTTAAATACCGGATCGTATGATGGATTCAGAAAGGGGATTAAAGTATAACAGATTATAAATCAATATTATAAACCAAAACTACAAATAATGAGCAAAGCATATGTGATCGGCTTAGATTATGGAAGTGATTCCGTTCGATCGGTTTTAGTAGATGCAGCGAATGGCGAGGAGCTATCTAGTGCAGTGTTCTACTATCCGCGATGGAACAGTGGCAAATTTTGTGATCCGATGACTAACCAATTTAGACAGCACCCCTTAGACTATATCGAGGGTTTGGAATCTACCATTAAATCCTGCCTTGAAAAAGTGGGTAATCCTGATATTGCCAAAGCTGTGAAAGCGATTTCTGTTGATTCAACAGGATCTACACCAGTAGCTGTGGATGAACGCGGGGTACCGCTTGCTTTATCCGAACGCTTTGCTGACAATCCAAACGCGATGTTTGTGCTTTGGAAAGACCATACGGCAGTGAAGGAAGCTCAGGAGATCAATGATCATGCAAAAAAATACGATCCCGATTATTTAAAATATGTGGGCGGAATCTATTCTTCAGAATGGTTTTGGGCAAAATTGCTTCATGTACTGCGTAAAGATCAGGAGGTGCGCGATGCCCTCTATACTTGGGTCGAGCACTGTGATTATATCCCATTTTTACTAACGGGCGGTACGCATGCGCAAGATATTAAGCGTAGTGTCTGTGCTGCAGGACATAAGTCTTTGTGGGCAGCTGATTTTGGAGGTCTTCCGCCGAATCAATTTTTTGCTGAATTGGATCCGGTATTAGACGGCCTTGTGGATCGTTTATTTAGCAATACTTATACTTCTGCACAATCTGCTGGCACGCTCTCTGAAGAATGGGCAAACCGATTGGGGCTGTCTACTGATGTCGTGGTGGGTGTAGGTGCTTTCGACTGCCATATGGGAGCCGTAGGTGGACAGATCGAACCTTATTACTTAAGTAAAGTGATGGGAACTTCGACTTGTGATATGCTGGTGGCACCTCCTGATGAAGTGGGCGATACCTTGGTAAGAGGAATCTGTGGGCAGGTCGATGGGTCGATTATCCCAGGTATGATCGGTATGGAAGCGGGTCAATCTGCTTTTGGAGATGCTTATGCTTGGTTCAAGCAGGTGTTATCATGGCCTGTCACAAATCTGATCGGACAGTGTGAAGATATCTCTCCCGAAGATAAAGCGAAGATTGCAAACCTGATCGACACACAGTTGATCCCAGAATTAAGTAAGAAAGCAGCAGAACTGCCTGTGACCGAGTCTTCGGAATTGGCGATTGACTGGTTCAATGGACGTCGTACACCTGATGCCGATCAAACATTAAAGGGTGCTTTGTCTGGTCTTCATCTCGGAACTGATGCTGTGCGAATCTTTCGTTCTATTGTCGAAGCAACTTGCTTTGGAGCTAAAAGCATAGCCGATCGGTTTGTCGAGCAGGGTATTCCGGTAAAAGGATTGATCGGTCTTGGTGGCGTCGCTAAAAAATCTGCTTACATCATGCAGACAATGGCCGATGTGATGAATATGCCGATCCGCATCCATAAATCCGAACAGACCTGTGCTCTTGGAGCTGCCATGTTTGCGGCTACGGCGGCGGGTCTATATCCTAAGGTGGAAGATGCGATGGAAGCGATGGGACAGGGCTTCGAGAAAACGTACGAACCTCGTGCCGAAATGGTTGCCATCTATGCCAAACGATACGAACAGTATAAGCAACTGGGTGCATTTATCGAGCAAAACTAAGTGAGCGACTGTCTGAGGCATCGTCTCAGCGGTCTTTGCTGTCATTATAATTTTTAATTTTTTTTTGAAACTTTAGCATCATGAGTTATACATCCATAAAAGAAGAAGCCTATCAGTGCAACATGCAATTGCCGAAATTGGGATTGGTCCTTTTTACCTTTGGTAATGTAAGTGTCGCGGATCGTGATCAGGCTGTATTTGCCATTAAACCCAGCGGGGTTCCGTATGAGGAATTGACGCCGGATCATATGGTGATCGTTGATTTTGATGGTCAGGTCGTCGAAGGTAAACTGAGACCTTCGTCGGATACTAAGACCCACGCAGTCCTCTATAAACACTGGGAAGGGATCGGCGGTATCACACATACCCATTCGACATATGCCACAGCTTGGGCACAGAGCCAACGCGATATTCCTATTTTTGGAACGACCCATGCGGATCACCTGACCTCCGACATCCCGTGTGCCGCTCCGATGGATGATCATATGATCGCGGGCAACTATGAGTATGAAACCGGATTTCAAATTATGAATCATTTTAATAAACTTCAACTGGACTACAAGGAAGTCGAAATGATTCTAGTTGGTAACCATGCCCCATTTACCTGGGGAAAAACGGGAGCCAAATCGGTCTATAACAGTGCGGTATTGGAAACTGTCGCACAGATGGCACTCCTGACCGAGCAGATCAATCCCAAGGCGCCACGTCTAAAAGATGCTTTGATTAAAAAACATTACGAACGTAAGCACGGTGGTGCAGCGTACTATGGTCAAGAATAAATCATATCAATAATCAACTATAAACTAAATAAAATTGAAAGGAGATTGGATCTACAACCAATCCGATAAACGCTAAAATATGAATATCGATTTAAATAAATTGGAAGTTTGGTTCGTCACAGGGAGCCAGGATTTATATGGTGAAGAAACCTTAAAACAGGTTGCGCTACATGCTGAAGAAGTGGCACAGTATTTTTCTGCGCACAGCCAAATTCCTGTGCAGGTTGTCTACAAACCTATCGTGAAAAATGGTGAAGAAATCTACCATACGTTGACCGCAGCAAATGCTGCTGTGAATTGTATCGGGGTGGTCACTTGGATGCATACTTTTTCACCTGCTAAAATGTGGATCAGAGGATTGCAGGCTTTGCAGAAACCATTATTGCATCTGCATACGCAATACAATCGGGATATTCCATGGAGTACCATGGATATGGATTTTATGAACCTAAACCAAAGTGCGCACGGTGATCGTGAATTTGGTCATATTGTCACCCGTTTAAATATCGGCAGAAAAGTAGTGACTGGACATTGGCAGGATGAAGAAGTGATCGCGCGTATCCAAGTATGGGTACGCGCAGCAGCAGCTTGGCACGACTGGCAAGGCGCTAAATTTGTTCGTTTTGGCGATAATATGCGTTACGTCGCAGTTACCGATGGGGATAAAGTATCTGCAGAGACACAATTTGGTTTCTCTGTCAATACTTATGCTGTTGGTGATCTTGTTGCGATCGTCAATGCGGTCTCAGCATCACAAATCAATACTTTACTCGAGGAGTATGAGGCGACCTATGATCTGGCGCCCAATGTCATGGAGGGCGGAGAGCAACGTCAAAGTTTGGTGGAAGCAGCCCGTATCGAAATTGGATTAAGAACGTTTTTAGAAGCGGGGAACTATAAAGGTTTTACCGATACATTTGAAGATCTGCATGGTCTGGTGCAACTACCAGGTTTGGCCGTACAACGATTGATGGCTGAAGGCTATGGATTTGCCGGTGAGGGCGACTGGAAAACTCCGGCTTTGGTGAGAGCATGTAAAGTGATGGGTGCTGGTTTGCCGGGAACTACAGCTTTTATGGAAGATTATACGTATCATTTTGATCCGCAGAATGAGATGGTCTTGGGCTCGCACATGCTGGAAGTAGATCCGGCTTTAGCGGCTGATAAACCTAGAATTGAAGTACATCCGCTGGGGATTGGTGGTAAAGCCGATCCGGCACGTCTGGTATTTGATGGCTTGAGCGGTCCTGCTCTCAATGCTTCATTGATTGATTTGGGAACACGCTTTCGCTTGATCGTCAATAAAGTAGTCGGTGTAGATGTCAAAGAGGAACTGCCGAAATTGCCTGTTGCACGTGTGCTGTGGAAACCGCTTCCGGATATGAAAACCGCTTGTAGTGCGTGGATATACGCTGGTGGTGCTCACCATACTGCTTACAGTTTGAGTTTGACACCAGAATACTTGGAAGATTTTGCGCGAATTGCTGGGTTGGAGTATGTAGCGATTGATGAAAATACGACGCTAACACATCTGGAAAACCAGTTGAAGTGGAATGAACTCTATTTTTTAATGAAAAAATAACCTGAATAGTCCTGCTCTTTTCTAAAAAGAGCGAGACTTCATCATAAGCAACTCGCAAGACTATGGAAAAATTTGCAACAGTAGATTACGTCATCTTCGTCGTCTACTTCATTATTGTAGCTGGATATGGCTACTGGATCTACAGCAGAAAAACAGCTGCCAACAATAGTAGTAAGGACTATTTCTTGGCAGAAGGTTCTTTGACATGGTGGGCTATCGGAGCATCGTTGATTGCATCCAATATCTCTGCCGAACAATTTATTGGAATGAGCGGTAATGGTTTTGAGGTCGGTATTGCCGTAGCGGCCTACGAGCTGATTGCTGCTGTGGCTTTAATCATTGTGGCCGTGTGGTTTATACCGGTCTACCTGAAGAACAAGATCTTCACGATGCCCCAGTTTTTAAACAATCGATACAATGAAACGACCAGTCTGATTATGGCTGTTTTCTGGCTTTTCTTATATGTGTTTGTCAACTTAACGTCGATCTTATACCTCGGAGCAATCGCCATATCAAGTATGGCTGGTGGCGGAGATAGCTTTCACCTGATCATGGTCGCATTGGCTGTATTTGCTGTCATTATCACATTGGGTGGTATGCGCGTGATCGGTTTTACCGATGTGATTCAAGTGGTGGTTTTGATCATCGGCGGTATTGCTACGACTTATGTGGCTTTAACTTTGGTGAGTGAGCACTTTGGTCTTGGAAAAGATGTTTTGGCCGGTTTCAATAAACTCATGGAAGATTCACCTAAGCATTTTGAAATGATCGTGGATAAACCAGGTGTTGGCGCGACACAAGAGGAGATAAACAAATACCTCATGTTGCCTGGTATCGGGATGTATCTGGCCGGTATCTGGATTGTAAATCTGAATTATTGGGGATGTAACCAATACATCACACAACGTGCTTTGGGAGCAGATCTAAAAACTGCCCGTATGGGTATTTTATTTGCAGGTCTTTTGAAACTGTTGATGCCGCTTATCGTCATGTTGCCCGGAATCGCGGCTTATGTGCTCTATAAAAATGGTGCATTGCAAGAGGAAATGGCACCAGGAGGCGTTTTCCATGCTGATAATGCATACTCCGCTATTCTTGGACATTTGCCAAATGGAATGAAAGGCTTGGCTCTGGCAGCGTTGACTGCGGCTATCGTGGCTGGTCTTGCAGGTAAAGCCAATAGTATTGCGACCATCTATACCTTGGATATCTATAAAAAGTATATCAACACGGCAGCATCTGAAGCGAAAATGGTGTGGATCGGAAAAATTACGATCGTGGTATCGATCGTGGTCGCGGTATTATTTACGTGGAACGATACGTTGGGTATCGGTGGAGCTGGTGGATTTACCTTTATTCAAAAATATACAGGTTTTATCAGTCCAGGGGTATTTGCCATGTTTTTACTGGGGATGTTTTGGAAACGCACGACAGGACCTGCTGCCATAACGGGTTTGATTTCAGGTTTCGGTCTGTCCATCTTCTTCAACGAATTTGCGACAAAAGTATTTGGTCCTGAAACGTGGTTGTATACAGCATATATCAATAAAAGTGGCCACTATGAAATTCCATTCCAGATCTGTATGGGATTGGCTTTCGCGTTTACGTTAGCTTTGATGATCGGGGTGAGTTTGTTTGGTCCAAAAGAGAATCCAAAAGCATTTGCACTTGATAAAAAGATGTTCAAAGTAGAACCATCTATCTTAGTCCTAATCGTGGTCACACTACTATTAGTAACGGCTATATATGTGCGTTTTTGGTAGAGATATAATCTATTAACCCATTTTAAATCATAACGATATGAATAATAAAATATTAAGTGGTTTATTGTTGACATCCGCATTTGCTTGCGGCTGTCAGCAAAATTCCAATAAGCAACATACGGCTACAAGTCAAGATAGTACAGTCCACTCGTTTGAGACGACGATCGACAATAAGGAGGTTAAACGCTATACCTTAACCAATGGGAAGCTCAAAGCTGCACTGACCAATTATGGTGCAAGATTGGTTAGTTTAGAAGTGCCTGATCAGGCAGGTCATCTGACGGATGTGATCCTAGGTTATGACCGTGCTGATGGGTACAAAGCGAATGCTGATAATTTTTACGGAGCTATTGTAGGGCGTTATGGAAATCGGATCGGTGATGCGACTTTCACTTTACAAGGAGTCAAATATGAACTGGAAAAGAATGATGGGAAAAACTCCCTGCATGGCGGTACACATGGCGTATACAATCAAGTGTGGGATGTCGCTAATCGTTCGGATTCCTCCATCACCTTCACTTATCTTTCGCCTGATGGCGAAGCCGGATATCCCGGAAATGTGAAAATGCAAGTGACCTATACGTTAAATCATACCGGCGGACTGGTCATGGATTATCAAGCCAATACGGATAAAGAAACGGTGTTGAACCTCACTAATCATGCTTATTTTAATCTCAGTGGTGCTGGATCTGAAACGATACTGGACCACGAACTGCAAATTGATGCGGAAGCCATTACAGAAGTGGATGACACCTTGATTCCGACAGGAAAAAGTATTCCTGTAGCTGGAACACCATTTGATTTCCGCAAAGCATTTGTAATCGGCGATCGTATCGATGTAGACCATGCGCAACTGAAAATCGGAAAAGGGTACGATCATAACTTTGAATTGTCAAAATCTACCGGTTTTAGAAAAGTTGCTGCTGTCTATGCCGCAAAAACAGGGATAGAAATGCAGATATGGACGACAGAACCGGGACTGCAGTTCTATAGTGGCAATTTCATGTCAGACACTGATCCGAAGGGGAAAAATGGTTTGGTTTATCCTTTCCGTTCAGCCTTTTGCTTAGAAACACAGCACTATCCAGATGCACCTAATCATCCGACATTTGCTTCGACAGTAGTGAAACCTGACCAGACGTACACCTCAAAATCAGAATATAGATTTACGATAAGATAATATAGCATGAAAAAAATTGAGCTACTACTAACAGTTTTAATGGTTGGTTCTACACCTGTATTTGCACAAAGCCCTGTAAATTTTAAAGTAGATCTTGATCGGCCAACGGGCAAGATATCGCCAGATATGTGGGGCGTATTTTTTGAGGATATTAACATGGGTGCCGACGGGGGAATATATGCCGAATTGGTTAAAAATCGATCATTCGAATTTAATGAACCTTGGATGGGCTGGAAAAAATTGACCAAAGAACCTGAAGGTACTTTTTTGATTGTTAACAATAGCACACGAAAGGGTAATCCTCGTTCCTTGAAAATCCATAATCCTAAAGGGATACAATTGGGTCTTCAAAATGAAGGATTCCGGGGTATGGGAATCAAAAAAGGGGAGCAATATGAATTTTCATTGCTTTTTAAACAAGCTTCTGCGGGCATGCGCATCCGTGTTGAAGTGTTAAATGAACAAGATAAAGTAATCGGAACAAGTACTTTAGCCTTATCTAGTGGAAGTAATTGGCAAAGTGGAAGCAGTAAATTTACCGTTTCTGAAACTACTGCAAAAGGAAAGCTGAATGTTTGGATCGAAGGTTCTGGTGATGCAGAGCTTGATATGATCTCCCTTTTTCCAACGGATACTTGGAAAAATAGACCAAAAGGCCTGCGTAAAGATATGGTCCAGATGCTGGCCGATATGAAACCCGGATTTATTCGTTTCCCAGGAGGCTGTATCGTAGAAGGTAGGGACTTAGCAAGTCGTTTTCAATGGAAAAAGACCGTTGGTCCTATTGAAGAGCGTGAGTTGATCATCAACCGCTGGAATACGGAATTTAAGCATAGGCCAGCGCCAGATTACTTTCAAACCTTTGGATTGGGATTTTATGAATACTTCTTAATGGCCGAAGATATTGGCGCTAAAGCTGTACCGATCTTAAACTGTGGGATGGCCTGCCAGTTTAATACCGGAGAACTTGTGCCAATGGAGGAACTGGACACGTATATACAAGATGCTTTGGATCTGATTGAATTTGCTAATGGATCGGTTAGCACAACTTGGGGTAAGCTCCGATCGGATATGGGACACCCAGCACCCTTTAATCTGGAAATGTTGGGCGTGGGCAATGAAAACTGGGGTCCTCAGTATGTGGAGCGTCTAGCTGCATTTAAAAAAGTATTAAAGGAGAAACATCCCGAAATAGCGATTATCGCCAGTTCAGGTACGGATCCCGACGGGGAGCGTTTTGCCTATCTGGACGAGCAGCTCCGTGAGATGAAAATCGATATCATCGATGAGCATTACTACCGACCACCATCGTGGTTTTTGTCCAGCGTCTCTCGCTATGATGATTATGATCGAAATGGCCCGAAAGTGTTTGCTGGCGAATATGCTTCACATACCACAAGACCAAATGGTCCTGGTCGTAGTACTTGGGAAGCCGCACTTTCAGAAGCAGCTTTCTTGACCGGTTTGGAACGTAATGCCGATGTTGTCCAAATGGCTTCATAT
Source organism: Sphingobacterium sp. PCS056 (assembly GCF_023273895.1). Lineage (NCBI taxonomy): Bacteria > Pseudomonadati > Bacteroidota > Sphingobacteriia > Sphingobacteriales > Sphingobacteriaceae > Sphingobacterium > Sphingobacterium sp. PCS056. The sequence goes on from NZ_CP096883.1 coordinate 3,543,001, forward strand.
GCACCGCTGTTTGGCCATGTCGATGGTTGGCAGTGGAGTCCTGATTTGATCTGGGTCGATAACCTACAGGTATACGGTACACCAAGTTATCAGGTTCAAAAATTGTATTCGACGCATACGGGTACCGACATTATACCGATTAAATGGAATGGAGAGACAATTGCAGGTAAAGACAGTTTATTTGCTTCAGCGGTCTATGACAGTAAAGCGAAAGAACTGATTATCAAATTTGTCAATTACAACAGCAAACCTATTCAGGCTAACTTTGATATCAATTCGCAGAAGAAATTGAAGCAGGTCGCTGTGAAAACTACATTGGCCAATGCGGACTTGAATGTTTCCACTAGTTTTGAGGAACCATTGAAAATACAACCTAAAGTGGAAGAGGTCAAGTATAAAGGGAAAAAAATATCGGATACTTTTGCTCCGTATTCATTGACAGTAATTAAACTGCTTGTACAATAAAAAATAATAACTCTTGCAATGATCTGATCATGAGGGGCACATTTGTGTGCCAATCACCATAAACTAAACAAAGCTTGTCTTGGACAGCTGAGCACTATATTTTATGCTGATACCTCCACCTAGGTGTCAGCACCAAAATAGGCTCATGATCGGATCATTGTCTTTACCCTGTTGTGTTCGTTATGCTGCCATAGGCAGCGATCGTATAGCTCAATGTGGGTTTGGATAAGGTTGTGAGTTCTATTTGGTGCCATTTAGAAGAACAAGTGTATGAAAACAGCCTCTTAAACGGAGCTGTGATAGACATCGATGTTGTGTAGATGTTTATGTGGTAGCTGGGGTTGAATATGATTTATAGATGATGTAGGATCGCCGGTACGTCAGCACAGGATTTGAAACCTGACTAAAAGCAAGCATATGGTTGTGTTGGTGCTTTTAGGCTAATGTATGTGTTGTTTTACGTTTTAAACAAATTTGATCATCATAGACCAGTACAGCTCATGTGAAACAGTTTTTCGTGATAGGGTTTGAACTGTGAGGCTACATATGCTTATATTTTAATGGTGCCATCTAGGACTTTTTATAAACCGTCATAAAAATGGCGCATGATACACTCAATGACCATGCTTTCCTTTTCAAGATCCCGTGCAAGATCGTGATCGTTAACGTGAAATCGTTGAACATAATAACCAATACTAATTTTATTCTGATGAAAAAACAGCTTGTTTATATATGCTTATTAGTTTTCATTACCGTAACGCAGAATAAGCTATACGCTAATGAACCCGATTCGGCTTATCTTTTTGCCTATAGCTCTGGAAAGAACAACCATCACAATGGTTTGCATTTTGCATGGAGTATGGACAAAAAGAAATGGCATAGTATCGGTCCTGAGTCCAGTTTTCTGCGTTCTGATTATGGACAGTGGGGTACACAGAAGAAAATGATTGATCCCTTTCTATTCTTGTCACCCACAGGTACCTGGCATTGTGTCTGGAGTTTGAATAAAGAAGATGGTGCATTTGCACATAGTGAGTCAAGAGATCTCATTCATTGGGAAAGCCAGTCTTATCCTTTGGTCTTTCCTTCCGGTAACTGCCTCAGTCCAATCATCAATTACCAGAAAAATAGCGGTGTTTACCAAGTAATCTGGAAAACAGATCGCCCTTCTATCGGAAATTATGCTGTAGAAACGAAAGATTTTAAACTATTTTCTGCGACAACAAAAGTTATGCAGGAGCAGCATGCCAAGGAGCAGGTACGCCTGTCAGACGGAACCTATCCGGGCACGGTCCATAAAGTCGCTTGGGAGACCATTGAAAAATTACTGAAAAAGCAGCAGTTAGATGCATACAAGGGAAAGTTGAACCAGGAACGGATGGCAGATGATGGTACTCGTTTTGCTTCACTAACCGCTATTAAAGGCAGATTGAAGCTGGATGAACATATGCCCGACCGAGCGATCAGTGATCTGCTAATAGGTGCATTTTTTGAAGATATTAATTATGCGGCCGACGGGGGCTTATATGCCGAGCTGATTCAGAACAGGGGATTTGAATATACGTCAAAGGACCGGAAAGAATGGAATAGTCTGACGGCTTGGAGTGCGACAGACGATGGAGCAGTTCTGGTTATCGATACGATCTTGCCGATCCATCAGCATAATCAGCACTATGTGACCATGAAGGTTAAAGATGGTGCAGGAATCGTGAATGAAGGTTTTGGTGGGATTGCGATCAAAAAAGGGGAGCAGTATAAGTTTTCCGTTTATTCGCGTGCAAAATCAGCACCGTTAGGCCAATTATTGATCCGATTAATAGATCGAGACGGAAATACCATTGCAGAGACGCGAACCAAGAAGTTATCAAAAAAATGGCAGCAATATACCTTACCTATGTTGGCAAATGCAAGCGTTTCAGATGCCCGATTGGTCATAACCTATTCTCAGGATGGAACAGTTGATCTGGATATGGTCTCTTTATTTCCTAAAAATACATTTCATCATAGAGAAAATGGCCTGAGAGCAGATCTTGCTACTACTATTGCCGATATGAAACCACGTTTTGTCCGTTTTCCAGGAGGATGTGTGGCGCATGGAGATGGTCTTGAAAATATCTATCATTGGAAAAATACCATTGGTCCGGTGGAACAGCGAAAACCACAGCGCAATCTGTGGGGATACCATCAATCCTTTGGTTTGGGGTATTTTGAATATTTTCAATTTTGTGAAGATCTGGGTGCAGAACCTGTACCGGTCGTAGCAGCCGGAGTTCCTTGTCAAAATTCGGCACATCATGGCCATAAGCTTGGTGGTCAGCAGTGCGGCATACCGATGGAGGAGATGGGGCATTATGTGCAAGATATCCTTGATCTGATTGAGTATGCCAATGGAGATGTCCATACGGTCTGGGGCAAAAAACGCGCTGAAGCAGGACATCCAGCTCCCTTTAACTTGAAATATATCGGTATCGGTAATGAAGATTTAATTACCGATATATTCAAAGAACGCTTTACGATGATCTATGAAGCGATAAATAAAAAATATCCGCATATCGAAGTGATTGGTACTGCAGGCCCATTTTATGAAGGATCGGATTATGTATCAGGTTGGGATTTGGCAACAAAATTAGAAGTTCCGTTGATCGATGAGCATTATTACAATCCGCCGGGCTGGTTTATCCACAATCAGGATTTCTACGACCGTTATGACCGCAGTAAGTCTAAAGTATATCTTGGAGAGTATGCGGCACACCTCCCTGATCGTGCCAGTACTATTGAAACCGCGCTGGCGGAAGCTTTACATCTGTGCAATGTCGAACGGAATGCTGATGTCGTGACGATGACTTCTTATGCTCCTTTGCTAGCAAAAGAAGGGAATACGCAATGGTCTCCCGATTTGATCTACTTTAATAATACAACCGTAAAACCCACAGTAGGTTATTACATCCAGCAGGCATTTGGACAACATGCTGGCCAAACGTATCTATTTAGTGATCTGCAGCTATCTAATCAAGATGAAGCGGTCAACAAACGCATCGGTAAATCAATTGTACGCGACGCAAAAACTGGAGATATTATCGTAAAATTGGTGAATCTATTGCCTGTTGAGGTGGATCTTGAACTCGATCTTTCGGCGATCGGAATTCGCAAGCAAGAGGTAAAGGCAACTGTTATCGCAGGAAAACCAACAGATCGTACCGCGCGCCCTGTCGCAGCAACATTAGAGCTAGATCGTTGCAAATTGTCTCCTTATTCCTTTACCGTTTTCCGTATACCTGCACAAAAGTAGTTGATCAGATGAGAAAGATACCATTTACCATCCAGTTACAGCTGGTCATGTGCTTCATCATACAGGGCGTATCTGTCTATGGACAACATAAAAAAGATACCGCAAGTCAACCTGTCGGTTATTTATTCGCTTACTTTTCGGATAATAGCCCGGACGGTGAGCAGCTTCGATATGCTTTTAGCCGTGATGGTCTAAATTTTAAGCCTCTAAATGCTGGAAAACCAGTACTTGCATCCGATAGTATTGCTTTAAAAAAAGGAATCCGAGATCCACATATCATGCGTTCTCCCGATGGAAAATACTTTTATATGGTGATGACCGATATGCGCTCTAGCGAGGGGTGGCAGAGTAATGATGGTATCATCATGCTCCAAAGTACGGACCTGATCCATTGGAAACATCAAGCAATTGATTTTCCTACGCGTTTTCCTAATTTAAAAGGATTTGATCGGGACAATTTGCATGCGGTATGGGCTCCACAGATCATCTGGGATCATGATAAACAACAGTATATGATCTATTATTCAATAGGTCGGCATGATTGGGAGTATGCCGTTGGTGATAAAAAACAACCCTATTTTAAGATTTACTACTCTTATGCCAATGCTGATTTTACCGATATCAGTACACCTGAACTGTTGTTTGATTTTGGAACTGCCGCTATTGATGCTGATATCGTGTACGATGAAAAGAATAAGAATTATGTCTTATTTTTTAAGGATGAGGGTTTATCGACCATGAATCAGGGTTTTCGTACTAAAAGTGGTGTTATGCGAGCAACAGGTAAAAGCTTAACAGGACCTTATCAAACAGAATATCGGCATCTCCATGTAGATCAGAAGAAGCCTGTTGAAGGTTCTAGCGTGTTTAAGTTGATTGATTCCGATGAATACATCCTGATGTATGACTGTTATACGGAAGGTTACTACCAATTTTGCAAAAGTGCTGATTTGGCAGAGTTCACATTTATACAGAATACACCGGTAGGGGGTGAATTTACACCCAGACATGGATCGGTCATGCCCATAACTGCCGAAGAGCTAGTAACGCTGACCCATAAATTTGGTATTGCTGCTGGACTTTAAGCGTAAAAGCGGTCTTATTTATTTGTCGTGCAGGTTTGATTAAATAGTGATCGGTCCTGTACGACTATCACATTTTTGCCTATACAGATCGATCTGCTTTTGTTTGTCAAGTGAAGCATTATTGATGTGTGAAAAATAAATGTTTGTTTTACATTTATTTTTTTATATTTGTTTAACTGTTATAACCAATAGATTTTTTAAACCTTCAATCAACGCGTATGAATGCATAGTGGAATGCTTGAGCTTTGATCAGCAAAAAAAATTTTGTCACTTTTTTTAAGTGTACTCTTAACATTTAATAATAGCTTTTTATATATTCTAAACTGCATATTTACTTCATAACTTATATCTGACATGAACAAAAGAAAAGGGCAACTCGCCCATATTTTGATCACATTTATTGCCTTTAGCATCATAGCTCCAGTTATTGGACAGGAGTATAGATCTGGTCCAGCGGAAAAAGACTTTGTCGGTTATTTATTTGCTTATTTTAAAGGCAATGCCGTAGCGGATGAATCGGTGTGCTTTGCAGTCAGTACCGATGGTTATACTTATCGTGCGCTGCATAACAATCAACCCGTACTGGACTCCAAGGTCATCAGCACAACAGGTGGTGTGCGGGATCCGCATATACTCCGAGGGGAGGATGGCAAGTCTTTTTATATGGTATTGACCGATATGACCTCCTCTAAGGGGTGGGACTCCAATCGTGCGATGATCTTATTGAAGTCGGAAGATCTGATTCACTGGAAGCATCACGTGATCAATATCCAAGAGCGATTTAAAGGTCATGAAAACCTTAAACGGGTATGGGCTCCACAAACGATCTATGATCCAGCTGCTGGTAAATATATGGTCTATTGGTCGATGAAACATGGTGATGGTGCTGATATGATATATTATGCATATGCGAATGCTGAGTTCTCCGATTTGGAATCTGAGCCTCGGGTATTATTTCTTCCTAAAAATGGCAAATCGTGCATCGATGGGGATATCATCAATAAAAATGGTCTCTTCTATCTATTTTATAAAACTGAAGGACATGGCAATGGAATAAAATTGGCATTGACAGATTCGCTGACATCAGGCAAATGGATTGAACAACCGGGCTATAAGCAGCAGACTAATGATGCCGTAGAGGGATCTAGTGTCTTTAAACTCAATCAGTCGGATCGCTATATTTTGATGTATGATGTATATGGAAAAGGGAAATATCAATTTTGTGAATCTGTTGATCTCGATCGGTTTAAAGTCATCGACCATGAAGTCAATATGGACTTTCACCCAAGGCATGGTTCTATTATCCCTTTGTCCAGAAGTGAATTTAAAAAGCTGACAGATCGTTGGGGGACACCTTCGGACATCAAGTTGTCGGCAAAGAAAAATCCCATATTGGATGGTTTCTATGCCGATCCAGATGTGCTTTATTCCAATAAAACCAAAAAGTATTATATCTATCCAACGAGTGACGGATTCAATGGTTGGGGCGGGTATTACTTTAAGACCTTTTCTTCCACTGATCTCCAAGACTGGAAAGATGAAGGGGTTATTTTGGATTTGAAGAAAGATGTACCCTGGGGACCGAGGAATGCCTGGGCACCTACGATAGCAGAGAAAAAAGTGAAAGGTGATTATAAATATTACTACTATTTTACTGCTGCTCAAAAGATAGGTGTTGCGGTTGCTGATCTGCCTACAGGTCCATTTAAGGATTCGGGAAAACCATTGATAGATTTTAAACCGACTGGTATTAAGGGCGGGCAGGAAATCGACCCTGCAGTTTTTAATGACCCTAAATCTGGTAAAAGCTATCTGTATTGGGGCAATGGATACCTCGCTGTTGCAGAACTGAATAAAGATATGATCTCGATCAAACAAAATACGCTCCAGGTACTGAATGTTGACCGAACGTTTCGCGAGGGCGTGTATGTGATCTTCCGAAATGGTACCTATTATTTTTTATGGTCCGAAGATGATACGCGCAGTGAGAATTATCGGGTACGATATGGCACGTCTTCATCACCGACAGGGCCGATCCATATTCCTGAAAATAATATTGTAATTGAAAAGGATCCATCAAAGGGAATTTACGGTACGGGGCACAATTCCGTATTGCAAGTGCCTGGTACTGATGAATGGTATATTGTGTATCACCGATTTAGTTACCCCGACGGTATCTATATGGGTGACGCAGCAGGTTTTAACCGCGAAGTATGTATGGATAAAATGGAATTTGGTACGGATGGAAGTATTAAAAAAGTAATTCCGACTCATTAGAAAGTTTTACTTTCCTAATCATTTTTTAAACAAAAACTTACACAAAATGAAACGTTTTCTTATCGTCATTTTTCTAGGCTTTACATCGATCCTCGGGTTTGCACAAAAACTGACTGTCGCCGGACCTGATAAACGACTTGTCGTAAATCTGTCTCTAGAAAATGGCCAACTTTATTATGATGTCCAACTGGATGGAAAAGTCATGCTCGAAAGGTCGGCACTTGGCTTAAAAGGACGAGAGGTCGATCTATCTACTCATTTAAGATTAATTGATCAGGTATATAACCAAATTGATGAACAATATGAGGAACAGAAGATCAAGCGCAAACAGGTCCATTACCAAGCAAATGAATTGATTTGTAAATTAGAAAATGCGGATAAACAAGCCTTGCATGTTATATTTCGAGTCAGCAATCATGATATTGCTTTTCGCTACCATGTACCTCAATCGGGTGAAGCTGCTAATTTTTATATTGAAGAAGAACGGAGTGCCTTTAAATTTCCGAATTTGACGACAACTTTCCTAACTCCTCAAGCACCGGCGATGTCTGGCTGGATGAAATCAAAGCCAAGTTATGAAGAAGGATATACTGCCGATGAGCAATTGGGCGTGCGTTCTAAGTATGGGCTAGGTTATACCTTTCCTGGGTTATTTCACGTGGGGGACCGCGGTTGGGTACTGGTATCCGAAACAGGTGTTGGTGCACTGTACTGTGGATCGAAACTGAGTGAAGGGACCAAAGATGGTCTCTATCAGATTGCTTTCCCTGAGGTGGATGAAAATAATGGTGTAGGTAGCGCTCAACCCGTTATTGCACTACCAGGAAATACACCATGGCGTACGTTGACTGTCGGAAGCACGCTAAAACCTATTGTTGAAACGACCGTTGCATTTGATGTGGTCGAACCGCTGTATAAAGCTTCTAAACCGTATACGTTTGGACGTTCAACATGGAGCTGGTTAGAATGGCAAGATGGGAGTATCAATATGGAAGATCAGAAAAAATTTGTAGATCTTTCTGCGGCTATGGGCTATGAGTTTGTTTTGGTAGACAACTGGTGGGATAACAAAATCGGTCGGGATAAAATCGAAACCTTGATCGCCTATGGTCAAGATAAAGGTGTAGGGATCTGTTTGTGGTACAATTCCAATGGTTTTTGGAATGACGCTCCACAGACTCCTAAAAACATGATGAATACTGCTGCTGCCAGAAAAAAAGAGATGGCTTGGATGCAAAAGGTCGGCATAAAAGGTATAAAAGTGGATTTTTTTGGAGGAGACAAACAGGAGACGATGAAGCTTTATGAGGATATTCTATCGGATGCTAATGATCATGGTCTAACTGTTATTTTTCATGGATGCACCTTGCCTCGCGGCTGGGAGCGTATGTATCCAAATTTTGTTGGTAGTGAGGCGGTACTGGCATCGGAGAATCTGATCTTTAGTCAACATGCCAATGATACAGAGGCCTTTCATGCGAGCTTGCATCCCTTTATTCGGAATGCTGTAGGTTCGATGGATTTTGGCCCAGTTTTACTGAATAAAAGACATAACCGGGAGAACAATGGTGGGATGACCAGAAAAACAACCGAAACTTTTCAATTGGCGACTGCTGTTTTATTTCAGACCCCAGTACAAAATTTTGGAATTACACCCAACAATCTAACGGAAATGCCCGCATATGTGATTGACTTTATGAAACAGGTACCTACGGTCTGGGATGAGACTGTTTTTATCGATGGTTATCCGGGGCAATATGTGGTATTGGCTCGAAGACATGGCGATCGATGGTATATAGCTGGCATCAATGCGGAGAAAAAAGCAAAAGAACTAACGCTAAACCTCCCCATGCTTTCGGGGAATAAATGGGAGCTTTATCAGGACAATAGGGATCGATCACCGCAGTATCAGGTATTGCCTGCACAAAAAGGAAAACAGTTGAAAGTAACGCTTCAAGCGGATGGCGGATTTATAATTGTTGGACAGTAATCTCTTTTTTATACTTTAAAACATTGTTTTGATGGGTGAAACTTCAAACAATTTGTGTGGCAAGCATCTTTGGATGCTTGCTTTTTTTTATGGTCAGTATGCTTACATATGGTAAACGAAAGCTCCAGGGCTTGCAAAATGGATATAGGTATAAATACTTACAATGGTAATAAACTCCTTTTTTTAGTTGTAAATACTTGTTTTATAAGTGCAAACAGAAAAATAGAACATTTATTGCTTGATGTATAGCAATATCATGAAACCGTAGTATTAATATAATTCAAGCAAATATGAGAGTCTATTCTTTTATCATCACCATTTTCCTGTTATTACAAAGCTCGGCACTAATTTCTCAAGATTTAAATGATGAAAATACGTTGAGGGACATTGTTTTCATGCGTACAGAAGGGCTGGTCATGACGCAGCTCATGGAAAAACATACCACGGATAAACAGATGCTATTACTCTGTAAGCGGATAAAAGACTACTATAAAACGACTCAACCTATTTTACTTGAAATCGTAAAGGGTAAGACACTTCAATTGGATCAGCGTCAATTTGATCAGATATGGAAAGCGGGAGAAAAATCATTTGAAAATTATAATGAAAAAAATAAAAAACAGTGGAAATTATTATTTGAACAACATATCCATGCTTGTGTGCAAGCTTATACCAAACTATTACAGGAGCGGCAAGATGATGATATATCCTATTTTTCGTTTCAGGCGTTACCTGAATTGGTGAACTTAGCCGACGCATGTAAACAGATGCAGGGAGAATAATTAATTTGATGTGGATCAACCTGATGTTATATTATTTTTTATATTTTTTTTACTAATTCAAAATAAATCCTATATTTGTCCCGATAAATAATAAAAAACCCCTTTAACGGAGAAAACAAAAATGAATATATCTGATATCATAGCGTTTAACATTACTGCAATAGATGCGGTAGTGATTCTTCGTGCCCAGATATAAGAGATTCATCCAATCATTATATGAAAAGCCCGAAGATGATTCGGGCTTTTTTGTTTATTCCATTTTTTGCACTCAAAATTTCCCGAATTGAAATCTGTTGGATACCATATCCAACGCAATCATGGTGTTTTCTAAACACATTTTTCAATTTAATAATACAATAATGGGAAGTAAAATCTCAGGGAAAGACCTTATAAAACTAGGTTTTCCACAAAATTACAGCATTAATATCGGTTTATCTCAGATACAACGCTATAGAAAGCGGGAGAAAAAAGAAGCGGTTTTACAAGAAGTAAACGAAGTTTTATTAGCTCCTGCACGATTTAGTGGTCATGGAGTCTGGGGCAAATTGGCAGAAAGTTTAATCAAACCAGTTGACGTTCGTTTGCACGAACTGTTGACCCATCGTGTTCCATTTTCAATCTTTGGAGAAGATCTCATTGATGAGCGGGCAAAATTTCAATTGTATGATGCCCTAAAATTGCCAATAGCTATGGCTGGAGCCTTGATGCCGGATGCACATTCTGGCTATGGCTTACCTATAGGTGGCGTATTGGCGACTCATCAATCCGTTATACCTTATGGGGTGGGTGTTGATATTGGATGTCGTATGAGCCTGTCCATATTTGATCTACCCGCATCTTTTATAAAAGGTAAAGATGCTATGTTGTTGAATATGTTGTCAGCGCATACCAAATTTGGCATGTATGAAACACATAAAAACAAAATTGACCATGAGGTCTTATACCGATCGGAATTTCAGGATATTCCGTTGCTAAAGGGATTGCAAGATAAAGCTTACAAACAATTGGGAACATCTGGTGGTGGAAATCATTTTGTTGAATTTGGTATCATCGAACTGGCTGCACCGCGGCCCGAGTGGAAACTTGGTCCGGGCTCTTATTTGGCCGTACTATCGCATAGTGGTTCGCGTGGACTTGGAGCAGCTATTGCAAAGCACTATACCTATTTGGCTAAAAAACAATGCCCGCTGCCACAACATGTTCAGCATCTGGCTTGGCTCGATCTCGATACACATGATGGACAGGAATATTGGCTGGCTATGAATCTGGCAGGAGATTATGCAAAAGCTTGTCACGAAAATATCCATCAGCGCATTGCGAAAGCTTTGGGTAAGCGTATCGCATTGACCATCGAAAATCATCACAATTTTGCTTGGAAGGAGACTGTGAATGGTCAGGAATGTGTCGTGCATCGTAAGGGGGCAACACCAGCTGCTCAAGGTACATTGGGTATTATTCCGGGCTCTATGACTGCTCCGGGTTACCTTGTTGAAGGTCTAGGAAATCCAAATAGCCTCAACTCGGCATCACATGGCGCCGGACGTCTATATTCAAGAGCTGATGCAAAATCAAGTTTTACAAAAGCAGAAATGAACAAGAATCTGGCAGAGGCTGGAGTTCAACTGCTGGGGGGAAGTATGGATGAATCACCGATGGCTTACAAGGACATCGATCAGGTGATGCATCTTCAAAAAGAATTAATACAGGTATTGGGTATTTTCAAACCCAAATTTGTTCGTATGGAAAGTTAACATATATGGAGGTATATATACAATTAAGTTCGGGAAAAGGTCCCAAGGAATGTGACTTTTTCCTAACGCATGTGTTAGGCATCTTTCAAAGGGAGGCTTTAACAAAGCAGATACACGTGATGGTGATCAATGAAGACAGAAGTGGAAGCGGTTTAATCCAGTCTGTCTTATGTAAATTGACGGGAGCAGAGATCGATATCTTTCTGCAAGCATGGAAAGGTTCGCTACTATGGATTTGTGAAAGTCCGTTTCGCCGTTTTCATAAAAGGAAAAATTGGTTTATCGCACTTTTTGTCATTACAAAAGAAAAAGAGATCATCCTGTTGGAAAAAGATATTCTGTATCAGGTCATGCGAAGCTCGGGAGCAGGAGGACAACATGTAAACAAAGTTAGCTCTGCTGTTAGAGCGCTTCACATGCCTACAGGAATTACTGCGGTTGCCATGGATACAAGATCGCAATTGCAAAATAAAAAATTAGCGAAGGAACGGTTGGCACATAAGTTAATGCAATTGCAAAATGAATCTGCGCAACAGGATGTCGATAAGCAGTGGCAAAATCATGCTGAAATTGAGCGGGGTAATCCGACTCGTGTTTTTAAGGGCATCGATTTTAAATCTTAATTTATAAAACCCTGCTTATGATCGTGCTCAGAAGATTCAACAGGCATTGCGCTAAACCCCTTGTATCGTCACATACAGGGGGTTTATTTTGATAAGCTCAAGCTGAAAAATATGGTCACTCAACTAAAAAATGAGCTCATGTTTAATTTGTTTTTTGTTAAATATTATATTAACGCTATCTTAACACACCGATTATAACTTTGCAGTAGAAAAAATATGGGGTTCTACTATGATAATTAACTTGATTAAGAAAAACAAATCATGAAGACATGGTCTGATAGTCAATTGTTTGATGAACTTAAAAAGGATAATAAAATAGCCTTTTCTGTTTTATTTGACCGATATTCTGATATTCTTTTTCGTTTCATCCAAAAACGGATTGAATCTGTTCCAGATGTTGAAGATATTTTACAGGAGGTTTTTATCTCGATGTGGAATAGACGCAATAAAATAGAGGTGGGAGAGTCTATCTATCCCTATTTGTTTAAGGCTGCTAAATATGAGGTGATTGATTGGTTGTTGAAAAATGAAAAAAGGAGCCAACATCTGGAGTACTTAGAAGTCAATAAAGACCAATATCTAATATGTACCAATAGTGAGGATGAACTTATTGCTAAAGAACTAGCCTCTCTATTCGACCATGAAATGGCAAATATGCCTCCTACCATGCGTTCTGTATTTAGATTGAGCAGAACTGAAGGGATGTCCATAAAAGACATTGCTCATCAACTTTCAATATCGGAGCAAACGGTCAAAAATAACGTTTCGATGGCCATGAGCAGATTAAAATTTAAACTCAAATAAATATTTTATTTTTTTTCGGTACTTATTGATCCCATGTCGGGTTATAAGGATGTATGAAGGAAAATAAACCTGTAGATGCTCAAAAACAATTACTTCAAAAATATTTGGATGGAAAGTGTACTCCTGAAGAATCAAGGCAAGTTTTAAATTGGTTTTATCGTATTGATCCTGATGTGGCTTCAGCGCCTTCGTCTGACGATCGTTCAAAATCATTGGAACGATCTAAATCTAAGATTATGCGCCGGTTAGATGGTGTGCCTGAACCTGAACAATGTCCAGAGAAAAAATTATTTGACTGGAAAAGATTTTCTTTAGCTGCGGCTGTTTTAGTATTGGTCAGTTTTGCTCTAAGTACATACTGGAAAAATAATTTGGATCCCGATCCAGTTCAATTAGCGGCACAAATTCCGGATACCACAGGAGTATATAAAAATGATATCATGCCCGGATCTTCTTATGCGTATCTATCTTATCGGGGTGAAAAGCGTGCTATAGATCAAAAAAATCAGCCTTATAAATTTACGGACAAACAGTCGGCTCATAGTCGCTATCTGGTAGAAGTACCTCATGCAGGTACTTATAAGTTACAGCTTGCAGATGGAACATCAGTTTGGCTGAATTCTTCTTCTTCATTGGATTATCCAGATGATTTTGGAGATCAGGAGCGAAGAGTAAAATTGACTGGAGAAGCGTATTTTGAAGTGACTAAAGATAAAAATAGACCTTTTCGGATCGAAGTTGCGGGTAGTCTAATTGAAGTTTTGGGAACGAGCTTTAATGTCAACGCGTATGCTGCGCAGGTCAATACCACTTTAGTGGAGGGAAAGGTGAAGATCTTGACAGGAAATCTCGAGCGTTTCTTGCTTCCTGGTGAAGAAGCTTCGATCGGTCCAGAGGAGATCAAAATCGAGCAGACGGATGTTTCAAAGCAGATTGCATGGCAGCGTGGTGAATTTTATTTTGATGGCAATAATCTTCAGGAGATCCTCCAACAGATAGCGCGCTGGTATGATGTTGAAATTGTGAATGGTGAGACGTTGAAGCTGAGCTCATCTTATAGGGGATCACTGAGCCGTGATTCTAAATTGTCGGAAGTTTTGAATTTATTGGCGTATGCGACAAAGAGGAAGTTTGAAATTGACGGACGTAAAGTTTATATACAATAATTAAGTTATTAACCTTTTAATTTTAAAAGATATGATCGAAACCTAACAACTATACAGCGTAAGGCCCGATCCATAAAAAAAGGGAGTGTTGACGCACTCCCAAATGGATAAAGGCAATTTTTATTGAAATGTGAATTCTATAGATTAATCAACCTTTAACAATTCAAAGTTATGAATTTTTTTTCTCCTATAATAATCCGGGGTAATCGGAGAAGTCGACCCTATGCCTATGTTTTTAAAGTCCTGCTCATTATGAAGTTAATTTGTATGCTGATTCTGGTGTTTACACTTGGAGCCAATGCATCGGGATACGCACAGCATGTCCATATTTCGATGAAGAATGCAAAGATAGAACAGATTCTTAAAGAGATATCGAGACAGACAAAATTGCGTTTTTTTTATGATGAAAAATTATTAGCGCAAACTGATCTAGTTGACGTATTCACAACAAAGTCTGATGTTCGAAGCGTATTAAACCGCGCACTGAAAGGCCAAAATCTTGCTTTTGAGATTATGGGCGGTACGATTGTCATAACAGAACGCAATCAAACAGATAGAGAGATAACGGGTACCGTTCGTGATTCTACTTCCGTCATGCCTGGAGTTACGGTGTCAGTCTTGGGTGTTTCAGGACTTTCAGCCAAGACTGATGCTAACGGTAGATATGCTATTCGTGTACCTGAAAAAGCAGTATTACTCTTTCGGTTTTTGGGATATAAGGATCAGGAAGTCACGACGGGGGGGCAAAGCGTGGTCAACGTACATATGGAAATTGCAGAATCGCATTTAGATGAAGTGATCGTAGTCGGTTATGGTACACAAAAAAGGATGAATTTGTCTGGCGCTGTTGATCAGATCAATGAGAAATTTTTGGATAGTAGACCGATTACGAATGTAGGGTCGGGACTTCAGGGAGCAATGGCCAATCTGAATATTACGCCCACCAGTGGTCGAGCAAATAGTTCTCCAGGAATCAATGTGAGAGGATATACTTCATTGTCTGGAGGAGGCCCCTTAATTGTGATTGATGGAGTTCCTGCCACCAACGATGAATTAAATCGTATGAACCCCATTGATATAGCGAGTGTCACCATATTAAAAGATGCAGCTTCTGCTGCTATATACGGTAGCCGGGCCGCTTTTGGGGTAGTACTTGTAACGACTAAAACTGGGACAACTAAGGAAATAAAAATTGCTGCAAATTCTATTTTTGCGGCTAAGGCGATCACGAGATCAGTGGATATCGAAGACAATCCGTATGAAGTGATGAAATATAGAAATATCATGTCTGCTCCATGGTATAATCTTTATGATGAAAAAATGCTTGAATATGGGAAAGAACTCAGTGATAATCCATCATTGCCAAGGGTAATCGTAGACCCACAAAATCCCAATGCTTATATCTACTTAGGATCCACAGATTGGTTTAAAGAGGTGTATAAAGATGCACAACCTTCCTACACCAATAACATCAACATATCGCAAAAGAATGAGAAATCTTCATTTTATCTTTCTGGTGAATATTATAGACAAAATGGTATGCTCCGAATCAGTCCCGATACTTATGATCGCTATAACTTTAGAGCAAAAGGAGATTATAAGTTAACAGATTGGTTTACCTTATCGAGCAATACAACCTATACTGCTGATAAATATGATCAACCCTCTGCGATCGACCAAGGTTACTTGTATTGGCATAATGTCAATCGTCAACCTTCATTAAACACAGTGCGCAATCCCGACGGAACATATACGGAGGCGGGAGTAAACATGATCGGAGCGGTCGCTGACGGTGGTAGGAGTGTAAGAAGAGTCAATGATTTTCAAAGTAGTTTCGGTGCTAAAATTGATTTGATCAAGAACGTCTGGACATTGAACGGTGATGCGACATTTAGACGCGTTTCAGGTAAAAGTCATTATTTTACAGTTCCATTGGAATATAGCACAGGCCCTGGTATTATTAATCGACAAAATTTCAATAGTTATGCCGCTAATGGAAGTAATGAAACCCGATATAATGTATATAATGTTTTTTCGCAGTACCAAAGAACACTTGCAGATCATTATTTTTCGGTCATGGTCGGCTTTAATCAAGAAGAGCGTATTTATGAGTCTTTCACGGCATCTCGTGACCAGTTGATTTCCAATTCTTTGCCGACGATTGGTTTAGCGACGGGAGAAACACCAGCAGTAGGTGCTGCTGATTATGCTTGGGCCGTACGTGGTGCTTTTGCTCGAATAAACTACACCTATAAGGATAAGTATATTTTAGAATCAAATCTGAGATACGATGGTTCTTCCAGATTTCCTAAAAAAGATCGATTCGCGTTTAATCCTTCCGTTTCTGGAGCTTGGGTAATATCAAAGGAAAATTTTTTCCATCCGCTTACGGAGACCGTTTCTAACTTCAAAGTGAGGGGATCATACGGATCGTTAGCGAATCAAGATCTTCGCGACAATTATTATCCCTATATCGCAAATATGGGACAAGGCACTGGTGTGATATTGGATGGAAAGCGTCCGGCAATCGTAACGAGTCCAGGATTGGTATCGCCAACACTTACCTGGGAGACGGTAACGCAGTCAAATATGGGTGTTGATGTTGGTCTTTTCGGAAATCAATTTTTTGGATCATTTGATAGCTATCGACGTATGACCAAAGATATGCTCACAGCAGGTAGAACATTGCCTATCGTACTCGGTACAGGAGTTCCTTTGGAAAATGCGGCAGACTTAAAAACGAAAGGTTGGGAGCTCACACTTGGCTATAATCAGGAGTTTAGGGTCGATGCCAAACCACTTTCTTTTTCTGTCCGAGTAAATCTAGCAGATAGCCGAGCTTATATTGAAAAATTTAATAATCCCAAGAATAACCTCAACGACTATTATGTGGGACAGGAAATAGGTGAAATGTGGGGATTGACCACATTGGGATTTTTTCAGTCGGCAGAAGAAATCAAAGCGCATGCTAATCAAACTGATGTGACTTCATATCCGGGGACGAGAGGGTTAGAGCCAGGAGATCTAAAATTTGCAGATATCAACGGAGATGGAAAAATTAATAAAGGAGATTGGACTTTAGACAACCATGGTGATTACCAGGTAATCGGCAATTCTAGACAACGCTATACCTATGGTGTTGATCTAACATCGGCTTGGAATGGTATTGATCTTCGTGTTTTCCTACAGGGTGTTGGTAAAAGAAATTATTACCCTCCTGGAGGAGATCATTATTTTTGGGGAATCTATGCACAACCGTGGGCGAGCTTAACCAAATTCAACCTCGATCATTGGACACCTGAAAATCCAAATGCCTATCTACCAAGGCCAAAATCCTATGTTGCAGAACAGAGTGGTATAGAATTGGCCGCTACGCAGACCAAATATTTACAAAATGCTGGATATCTAAGGGTAAAGAATATTACAATAGGCTATACTTTTCCAAAATCGTTGACGGATAAGTGGGGAGTAGATCGTATCAGAGTATTTGCAAGTGGGGAAAACCTATTTGAATTGACCACATTGATGGACTATCTAGATCCCGAGATTGTTGGAGACAGAACAGCGTACCCCTTTCAAAGAACCTATTCTTTGGGTTTAAATTTTAATTTTTAAACGACGAAACTGATCATGGAAAATATAAAGAGATGGATTAATGTTGGAGGTGCATTGTTGATAATGGTAGCGCTTTTAACAGGCTGTAATGATGATTTTATGGAGCGATATCCTACCACATCAATTACAGAAGAAGTATTTTTTAGTAATATATCTGATTTAAAGACATACACTGATGGTTTTTACAGTAGCTTAAGTTCGCCGATTGCGGATATTGGCACGGATAATCTCGCTCATCATAATTCTGGAAGTACCATTGACCAAATGATGAGAGGAGGAATCACAGCACAAAATGCTGCAGTATGGAGTTGGTCAGCATTGCGAAATATCAATTTTTTTCTAAAAAATTATGGTAAAGTTAAAAATGCCAAGGTCGAGGATGTGAATCATTATGTTGGAATCGCTAAATTCTTTCGTGCCCGTTTTTATATAGATAAAGTAAACATGTACCATGATGTGCCTTGGTATGGAAATACTTTAGGTACAGCGGATACGGAAGCTCTGCATAAAAAACAGGACAGTAGAACATTAGTGGTAGACTCCATCATGGCTGACCTTGAATTTGCAGTCGCGCATATCAAGCCTGATGGGCATAAATCTACGGTGACGAAATGGGCCGCATTAGCCCAGTTAGCGCAATTTGCACTACAAGAAGGGACATACCGAAAATATCATCCTTACCTAGGTTTAAAAGATACGTATAAGGGATTTCTGGAAAGAGCGATATCGGCTTCGGAAAAGATTATGACAGAGGGTGGTTTTCAAATCAGTAAGGCTGGCGGTGTTGATCGGGCGTATAGGGATCTCTTCATCAGCCAAAACCTACAAGCTAATCCTGAAACGATTTTATTTATCGATTACGATAAGGATTTAAATAGAAGAAGGAATACCCATACGGTTTTAGACTATGAATGGGCGCTCAGCCAAACGCTAATGGAAAGTTATCTGATGAAAGATGGCAGTCGATTTACAAATCAACCTCATTATAAAACCAAGGATATAAATGAAATATTTACTAATAGAGACCCTCGCTTGGAGCAAACTTTTATGAAGCCTGGTTTTAAACCTGTCAATGCTGCATCTCCACATCGTTTGAAACCGACTTTAGGCGGTTATAATCAAATTAAGTTTTATCCAGAGGTGACGGATATGATCAGTTGGGAAGCTTCATATACAGATGCTTTTGTATTCAGATATGCAGAGGTACTACTCATTTTTGCTGAGGCAAAAGCAGAATTGGGAATCTTGAATAACCAAGGTGATCTGGATAAATCCATTAATTTGTTGCGAGCTCGAGTTGCGATGCCTAATATGACAATAAGTGAAGCGGGTGGGAGTGTCGATCCAATATTGAAATCCTACTATAATAATGTAGAAGGTGGAAATACAGGTTTAATCCTAGAAATTCGGAGGGAAAGACGTGTGGAACTGGCATGTGAAGGACAGCGGTATCGTGATGTATTTAGATGGGAAGTGGGTGAACGTTTGGCTGATCAACAACAGGGAATGTATGTGAAAGCTCTTGGTCCATTGGATGTTACAGGTGATGGAGCTGTCGATATAGCCATCCTAGAATCTGCTAAAAATACGGAGCCAATTTCGCATCTGACTGAAGAACAGCTAAAAAATATCACACTTTATTATCTTAAAGATGGAAATGGCAACAATACCAGTATCTATCTTGAAAATGGTCATCAGGGACATATTATGTTTACTGTAGCAAGGGATAAAAAGAAAGAATTTGTTAAGCCTAAATACTATTATTACCCAATAGCCAATAGTGAGATGGTTTTACAAGGAAGTAATTTAGTCCAGACTTATGGCTGGGAACAATAAAAGAAAGTGACTGCTCGATAGATACTCTTCTCTTATATAGGGAGTATGTCGGTATTGAAAGAAAAAGGTTTATCCGGATATGGATAAACCTTTTTTGTATAGATCATCATGTAGTCAATTGATTTTATATTGATGATGTATTTTGCAGAAAATAAGAAGGACTCATTTCTGTCATTACGGGCCGATAAATTGATTTTTTTATAAAGTTTTACTATCTTGTTTAGGTATCAAAGCAGTGGAGTAATGGCTATTGCTTTATTTTTTTTAACTTAATGATAGGGTATTGGATACAAGTAAATTAGATAATCCTGTATGGTATTCACTTTCAGAAACTCATCGCGATAGCGCACTTGAATTTGATGGAGTAAAATTCTACAAGCCTCAGTATTGTCCTTTTGGTGGTTTTATAAAAATGGATCAGACTGCACAGTCTATAGCTGAATATGCTCGAGATACGTCCAATTTCTATGTTGTGGGTGATCAACCCAAATTCAATAGTCCGATCATACTGCATCAAGAATTAGTTTGTCATCAAATGGTGCTTGATAAGGAGATATCGATAGCAATGGATGAACATATAGTCGATCTTCATGTCGATCACCATGATGATCTCCTCAACTTAGTCAATTTAGTTCAACCTGGATATTTCAAAAATAAGACTTCTGAATTGGGGAATTATTATGGTATATATAAAGACAGTCAACTTGTTGCTGTCACAGGTGAACGGATGAAGATGAACGCTTATACAGAAGTAAGTGCTGTGGTCACACATCCTCGTTATACGGGTCTTGGATTTGCTAAAAAATTAGTTGCACATACTTGCCACCAGATATTTTTACAAAATAAAGTACCTTATCTACATGTGGCAGAAAATAATAGCGGTGCTATCAATCTCTACGAAAAGCTGGGGTTTAAGACGAGAAGAAAAATAAGTTTTTGGAACTTAATTAAACCAGCGTAAGGGAAGGGATTTTGTTCATTAGTTAATGAAGCAACTATTTTAGAATCTTGACCAGAACACAGTGTGCTGAGGCTCCTTATTGATTCAAAAGCCTTATTTGAGCCTTTGATGCGTATTTCTGTATAGATCGACGTCTTTCTTGGACTGCTTCTTAGCTTTTTGTGACTACTTATTGACGACCTTTAATCCCTATTTAGGAACAAAGAATCGAAAGTTAGAAAGCAGGGGCAACAGATCAATAACTTGCAGTCCCTTATTTGAAAATGGCTATCCAAGTTTCTCAACAAGTGATACTTGTTTTGGAAATTGCTGTCGAAGTTTCTC
The DNA here is from genome assembly GCF_023273895.1 of Sphingobacterium sp. PCS056. Taxonomy (NCBI): domain Bacteria; kingdom Pseudomonadati; phylum Bacteroidota; class Sphingobacteriia; order Sphingobacteriales; family Sphingobacteriaceae; genus Sphingobacterium; species Sphingobacterium sp. PCS056. Next base: position 3,563,969 of record NZ_CP096883.1, read on the forward strand.
AACAAGTGACATCTATTTTGGAAATTGCTGTCGAAGTTTCTCAACAAGCGACATCTATTTTGGAAATTGCTGTCGAAGTTTCTCAACAAGCGACATCTATTTTGGAAATTGCTGTCGAAGTTTCTCAACAAGTGACACCTATTTTATAAATTGCTGTCGAAGTTTCTCAACAAGTGACACCTATTTTGGAATTAGGGACCGCAATTTCTCAACTATGAACCGGAGAAAGCTAAAAAGTAGTCAAACTTTTGCTGTACTTGAGTTAAAACAGCTATCAACTGGTATAATAAATTAGCATGCTAACTATTGTAGTTTAGTGGTATATTTCATTTATTCTCATCTAAACCCAATCATGGTATCAGCTATCAAATCAGCTGATGCGCTCGATCTTTTTAGATGAATGATGAAAAGATTAACATCGGATTCCAGATGGATTTATGGGGGTTATTTTTTCATTTCTACAATTGGATGGTGTATTACTGGAAAATTACAAGAATTGGCTATAAAGCACAGTTGATTGGCTTTCTGATGTAAATCCATTGCTAATGCTATTTGCTGAGGATCTGTAATGGTAATACATGGATTTAGCCGAACTTCAACAAAACGTCCACTTCCATCTGGATTGACCTCCAAGACTGCTTCAGCATGATCCGAGTAGGTGAGGATTTCTATTTTGTTCTGGGCACAAACATATAGATAAGACATCATATGACATGAAACTAAACTGCTCAACAACAGGTCTTCAGGATTATATAATTGGGGATCTCCTTTAAATGCTTTGGCAGCAGAAATCTCCATGTCTTTTTTACCTTCGATCGAAATGCGGTGACTTTTACTATAAAATCCAGCTGTGGTTGGTTGTTTTTTCAAAACCCAATTTAATGTTGCCTTAAATAAATGTTTAAATGTTATTTTTCTTGTCATTTCGCTACTGCTTCTATTAAATAGTACTGCATTATTTTGTCGACTTGCTTGTGTCCATATGGTGTATCATATGCTGTCGATGTTATTACAACTACAATTGGTACATCCTTAAAAATAAAAATTCTATTTCCACTTGAATAATATACTACCTGATCTACTCCACTCACGTTGTAAGTTGTATAGGATCTATGCTACATTGATCCTACTAGCATCAATATCTAGTTCTTTTGCTGCTGCGGATACCGATACTTTTGTATATCATAGATCTAGCTCCATCTTCTTAAAAGAATCATCCAATACTCTTTTCATAATTAAACAAATTTAAATCTATTTTTTCAAATCTGTCTCCACTTTTAATATTGGAGGTCTAATTAAGAAATAGTATGTTTGGATAATCGAAATCTGAAAACAAGTTAATCTCACTGCATAGATGAAAATGAACCGAAGAAAATTTTTGGAATCTGCCGGAATGCTAGGAACTATAGCTGCATTACCCCTTTCTGGTTTTTCAATGTTTGAGCAGCCTAAGTATAAAATGGGATTACAGCTCTTTACCATTCATAAGGATATGACCCAAGCACCTCTTCTCACTTTGAAAGCTGTAAAGGAGATGGGGTATACGGATTGTGAGACGTTTGGATTTGACAGTGAGAAATGCAGCTTTTATGGACTTAAGTCTTCAGAGTTCAAGAAGATATTAGAAGACCTTGATATTACAGCTTCTAGTGGACATTACGGTTTTTCTTCATATCTAACAAAGCCACAAGATGAATTGATGCGATTTGTGGATCGGTGCATAAAGGGAGCCCTTGACTTGGATATGAAATATATCACTTGGCCATGGATCGCACCAGAACAAAGGACGATTGATAATTTCAAGTTGATGGCACACGAACTCAATGTAATAGGAGAGCAGGTAAAACATGCAGGCCTTGGATTTGCTTATCACCATCATGACTTCGAATTTATTGACCATGATGGAGAAAATGGTTTTGATATCATTTTAAATGAAACAGACAGCTCTTTGGTCAAGCTGCAAATGGATATGTATTGGGTGATGCATTCTTCTACACTCACGCCCAAAGAATTGGTCGACAATCAGCCAGGGAGATATGTGATGTGGCACATCAAGGACATGGATAAAGTGACCAGAGATTATACCGAGTTGGGCAATGGTTCGATTGACTATGTAGAAATACTTCCAGATCCGATCAAGTCAGGACTGGAATTCTACTATTTGGAGCAGGGAGGTAATTTTGCACACAGCCCCATGAAAAGTGCAGCTGATGATGCTGCCTACTTCAAAAAACACTTACAGCGATATCTGTAATATTGAGATAAAGAATCTTAAAAGAAGCTTATGGGTATGATTTTACAAGTTCACTTGTCCTATAATTTAATCTTCTAGATTAGTACGAGGTTTAGGGCCGCGCTTGTAGATAATCAACCCATTCAGGAAATTTCTTAACAACTGGTCACCACAAGGCTTAAAATTTGGGTGGTCTTCCTTACGGAATATTGCACCCAATTCTGTCTTTGTAATTCTGAAGTCCACCAGGGCCAATACTCCAACAATATCGTCGTCAGTAAATTTTAAAGCTACGCGTAGCTTTTTCATAATATCATTGTTGCTCATGGCGTAAATTTATGAAAACTATGCTAGAAAACCATAGCAAGTCGGTTGATATGAGTGAATCTGGTGGAATTTCTGAGAAACTGTTCTGTTAATACTGGATCTGGCACATTCCACCGGCCTATCTATTCGTCGTAAAAACGGGTACCATAATCTTACTGTCGTCGAACAAGTAAACAATCCGAAATCTATACCCTAATCCATCGGTGTATTAATTTAAATAAGTTATGAAGTGATTTTTTGGGTAGAGTTGCTGAAAGAACACTAATTTAAACAAGGAATATGATTATTTTCTACTCTTGCAATAACTGTTATAAGCATAAAAAAGAAGCAAAATCCTAGTTTTTTCTGCTCCTTTTTTAATTATAATGGTGCTCTGCATTCAACCTATAGTGCTTACTTACTCAGCAGATTGCTTCCAATACGATAAAAATAGATCCAGTAATTCGTCGATGTTCATATCAATTTCGGAAGCGGAATACATAATTTGCAATTCCTGAGATTGCTCTTCAAATGCCATATTCCAATACATTTTGGAGAGCCTCGTCTTATAGGATTCGGCATTTTTTAAATACACGACGACTAGCGTATCGCCGCCGACCTTATGTTTCTCTATGGCTGTAACATCTTTCCAGGCAATTGGCCCGATAGCTTTGGATAAAGGAGCTGATTTTCCACTTATCGTGTTTTCGTTGAATTCAAACATGGCAGATTTATCGTTCATGTTGATTAGGCTTTTAATGACTAGAATCAACATAATCAATAAAACTGCGCCACTACCAACTGCCACTTTTGCCTTAAAAATATGATCAAAAAGACCTAGTCCATAGATGAATACAGCGGCTAGCAGAATACAGATGGCAGCTGAACTTAATAGTAAATTTCTAGTTTTAATGGTATTTCTGTAGATTTTTATTTCTTTACTCATATATCAAATTGGAATTAATGAATAGCGAAAGTAATCAATTTTAAGGGGGGCAATGCTGATTAACTTATATTATTTCATTTTACCTTTATTTTTCCGCGTCTTACCGAGTTTAATATAATGTTAATCTAAATGTAATAATTAGATTAGGTTGTTTGTCTTAATTTTGAATCATCAAGTTAAAGGAAATAAAAACAACATCTATTTTTGATGGACTTATTGATAAAAGACTCATAACTAAAACAATAAAATAAAGACATTATGAAAACTTTAGTAAAAACATTTGCAGCAGCGGCATTGATCGCTATCAGTACTTTCGCTATGGCAGCTGGCAAACCCGACAAAAAAACAATCAATCTTTCTAGCGCGACTGATGCACTAGATCATTATGTTGATATCCTTACCGAAGGACAGTCTATCGGTTTAGAACAATTACTTGCGTCGGATTTCACTCAAAAGTCACAAGGTGCGAGCATAAAAACGAATAATCGCTCGGAAGTAATTGATTTTTTGAAAAAGCAAAAAGGGGAGAAATTAAACTGTAAAACGAGTACTGAGATTATTGAAGCATCTACAAATTATGCAATTGCTAAAGTTACGATGCAATTTGAAGGCTTTACTAAAAGTGATTTAGTAACCTTAATAAACGAATCTGGCGTTTGGAAAGTAACAGCATCAGTGACTTCTTATCAATAGAGAATTTCGTAAAAATCAAATCTTTAATATTAGGCTACATGATGGGATGTGGCCTTTTTTGGTTAATAAAACTTCGAGCACAGCTAATTTTATATCGAAAGCGAGCTTCCATTTTAATGATTGGAAGCTCGCTGTGGGCTTATAACTTCGTAGCTGTCATCTCGCCATTCTGGATCTTGGTCAAACCTATAACACTGCCCTTTGAATTGACCTGAAAAATAAGTGAAGCATCTAAATCTCGAGCGAAAAATTTGTGCTCTGCATATGGAACCAATTCTTTTTTATCATGTCCAACTTGTCCATACAGTTTATTGTTCTCTAGTATGACTTCAAATACCGGTCCTGGTTGAAATTGATAATCACCTACATATCGCTGCAACATCTGTAGGGACATCTCCATTTTTGACTGTAAACTGATCTTGACGTTTTTTCGATAACCATTGGATGCTATTCCTGTACCCTTTATTATAAAATCTGCGACCTTACCCTGTTTAGTTCTTTTAAAACTTAAGGTATTCAAACTATTTCCTAGTATAAATTGATCTTTTGCCGTTGGAACTAATCGCGTTTTTGTTCCTCCAGCGTTGAAATATACAAGATATCCGTCCTCTAATCGAATACGGTATTCCTCACCATTGTCTAATGTGTACACACCTTGATAAATTGTCAATTGAGCAGCTGTCATCATGAGCTCTTTTGTCATATAGGGTTTTTCTAATACGACAGCGAGCATTTTGGATGCGAGTATGTCAAGATCAGTAGGACTATCACTATTTCTAAAAATGGATATAGTGATCTGCTCTTCTGGTAAATAAGCTACATAGGTATAAAAACCGTTGATGACACCAACATGTTTGACATTCGGGGTTCCCTTTATATTACCGATTTCCCAACCATACCCGTACCCTGTTGATCTTCCATTGATGAGTGTATAGGAGGTAAAGGCATGTTTTAATGTTTCAGGTTTTAGAACCTGTCCATGATACAGGGCATGATACCAGATTTGGATATCTCCTGGAGTAGAGGCCAGTGATCCTGCTGCATACGGCAATGTCATACTCAAGTAATGGGCATTTTGATACCTACCATTTCTTTGAGAATATCCTGATACTCTTCCTTTAATAAGGTTAACGGGATGATCAAAATAGGAGTGTTTCATTCCCAGTGGCTTAAAGAAAGTTTCTTCGATATATGTGGCATAAGTCTGACCTGTAATTTTTTCAATGATGTAGCCTAAAAGGATATAACCTGAGTTGGAATATTTATAATTCGTCCCTGGTTCATATTCAAGCGGTTCATTTTTAAAAAGATTGATCAATGCTGCGGGGCTGAGGTCTTTTCTCTTTAATTCTTCTGTGAAGCTGGCCAGGCCAGTATAATTTTTCACTCCAGCAGTATGCGTGAGTAAGGCCTCAATAGCGATCATTTGATCTTTTATTGGAAAATCGGGAATGTATTGACGAATATCATCTTGAAGAGACAGTTTACCTTCTTCTGCTAGTTTTAAAATAGCACATGCTGTAAATTGTTTGCTGACTGATCCCAATCGAAATACATGATCGACCTGTAGATCAACATCGAGCTCCAAATTGGCCTTGCCTAATGCTTTTTGATAAAGAACCTGATCTCCTTTTGTGAGGTACAGGACAGTGCCAGGAGCATTGTTGGGAAGTCCATCGTTGACTAAGGAGTCCAATTGGTTGGTATGATCCTGCGCCGGACTTAATTGTGGAAAAAGAACTGAAAATCCAAGGCATAGCAATGCCATAAATGATGTTTTCATTTTATAAAATTTAGGTAAGTATGAAATTAAAATTGATTTTAGTGGTTATCCTAATCCTTTTTTTGCTTTTTTCGGATTATAAAGTATGATATGATCAGTGCTATCCCCAAACCAAGAAAAATACTGATGATCATGAGATGGACCTGATGTGTAGGGAATAGATCACTGAATAGCGTACCGCAAACAATACCCAGAGATATTCCAATACTGATGATCCCGAGCACTAATAAGAGAGGTGAAAAATCAGATTGACCGTTGAAGTAATCTGGTGGTAATGCTCTTTCGAGAATTTCCATCCGCTCCTTGTGCCTAGTGGTGAAATAATAATAACTGATTCCGAATATAACGAGTGATATGGATATAAATAGTGCTGCTGATGTAGTTTCCATTTTAAATTATTTAATGTTAATTTCTTAATAAGACTGAAAATCTTTATCATTGGTCACCAATGTGACCAATTTATTTTAAACGGAGTCTAAGCATGAGTAGAAGAAAATTAATCTATTGACAAGTATGCTATTTGGAAAGCCCCGTAAGAAAGAAGATTATTATTTGCAGCAGGCAATTCTGGGCGAACGCGAAGGGTTTGAATATCTGGTGGCTACTTATAGAAACTTGGCCTATACACTCGCGCTTAAAATTTGTGGTAATAGTGAAAATGCAGAAGAGGTGGTACAGGATGCATTTATGAAAGCCTTTAGCGCGCTATCTCATTTTCGTCATGCTTCAAAATTTTCAACATGGCTTTATAAAATAGTGTACTATACAGCACTAACAAAAAAGAACAATGAACGTCATGATACTACAGAACTTTATGAGGAATCTGGGGCGTCTGCATATATATTAGACGAAAAAAATGAATTTAATAACCTAGTTGTGGCTGATCGCAAGAAATACCTCACTTTAGCGCTCGAGAAGCTAGCAGAAGAAGAGAGAATGGTCATTACGCTGCATTATCTGGGCGAAAAAAGTATTTCGGAGATAGCGGAAATACTTGATATCGGGAAATCTGCCATTAAAATGAAATTGATGCGGGGAAGGAAAAAACTAGAGAAAACTTTAAAAGATTTATTGAATGATGAACTGAGGGATTTATTATGAAAAATAGAATATCAAGAGAAAATGATCCATTAGCAAGTATGCTAAACAAGGAATTAATGGATGTGCCTTCGAAAGAATTTTCGGATAAACTGCTCCATGCTTCCATGACGAGTTATAAGGTTAGTTACGCTATAAAATATCGTAAACAAGAACGTCTGGGAAAGGGTATCATGCTCATACTTGTTTTTTTTAATTTAATGATGTTATATCTGTTGAACCCGCTTGATCTGTCTCCTGTTGCTTCATTCAGTTTTCTGGCTACTGGTGTTGCCATTGGATCTCTATTTTTATGGATGCATATGAAATCAAACCGAAAGTCCTTACAGCTATTCCACGGACTTTTAGGAGGTAAATAATCCTTTATTGTACAAGTATGAGCACATGTAACGCTGAATCAATAGGAATGGATAAGTCCATCTAGCTGATCTAATCTGCATGGTCTTTGTCTTGACTTTTTATCGATCCCATTGGTTTCATATATGGGTGCATATTAAACTTGTATAAGTCAGAGATTTATTCTTTAACTTTACCAAACAAGTATTTTGATAGCAATATATGATGGGTAAAGTATGGTAGATCATGTACATATTTTTGATCAGTGGGTCGAAGAGTACAGCGGGGCACTCTTGAAACGTGCGCTATATTTGCTGTCGGATAGACAGGATGCTGAAGATTTGGTGCAGGATGTTTTTATTGCTGCTTTTGATTCTTATCCTAAATTTAAAGGAAATAGCGCTCCATTAACGTGGTTGATGCATATATTGAAAAACAAAGCTGCTGATTTTTATAGAAAGAAATATCGAAATAGTAACCCGATTAGTTTGGATTATTTTTTTGATGAGACCGGTTCATGGAGAGATACGGCTATGATCCGAGATTGGTCTTCTGAAGATCTCAACTTGATGGATGATGCAGAATTTATGGCAATAATGGAACATTGTCTCGAAGATCTACCACCTAAATGGAAGATTCCTGTGAAGCTGTACTATTTGGAAGAAAAAAAAGCAACTGTGGTTTGTCAGGAAATGGGAATTTCTTCGACTAACCTTTGGAAAATTCTTCAGAGAAGCCGTTTGCAACTGCGTGTTTGTTTGGAAAATAATTGGTTTAATACCCAAAATTGATCGATTGCTATGTTAAAAAGAATGATACATTTTTTACTACTTTCTTGTAGTCAGACTACATTGTTCATCGAAATGCAACAAAGTGGACAGCTTTCTTCTATTCAAAAATTAAGACTGAAATTACATCTTGCTATTTGCAAGTTGTGCAAAGCTTATCAAAAAAAATCTATCCGAATGGATAAAGTATTACGGCACCATGTACCTCAGGAGCATGCGATAGTATTTAATCCAATTGATCTTGAGCAACTTAAAAATAAAATTAGAGAAAAGATAAAAAATAACTAATGCTGCTGTCAGGATTTTGAAGTTAGTGCGACTATGGATATATCATATAATCAATACGTAGTACTTCAAAATCAATTCATATGTATGTAGCAAACAAAAATAGTAATTCGTATGTAGTGTCTTCAGTGGGATATTACATTTCTCTTTTTGGTTCGGTTCTTATACTCCTGTGGGTCGGAATTTTTAAATTTACCCCAACGGAAGCGCAGGCGATTAAACCTTTAATCGAAAATCATCCCATGACTGGCTGGATGTACAATGTACTGCATGTACAGACTGTCTCCAATATGATAGGTATGGTCGAAATTATAGTTGCTATTTTATTGCTATTGACTTTAAAATTTGAACAGCTAAAATTCTATACTGGAATGGGCATGTGTGTCATTTTTCTTATGACTCTCAGTTATGTATTTACTACTCCTAACATGTGGAGTGTCATAGATGGTGTGCCGCATACTGATTTTTTTATCCTTAAGGATTTGATGTATTTGGGATTTGGAATACAGTTAATGATATCTCGTAAACTTTAAAATAATAATACAATGAAAAATAGCTTAATCATCGTGGCATGTTGTATTTTGGTCGTTGCATTGACTGCAATGGGCTTTTCTATAAACAAAAAGGCAACAGCGCCTACAGGACAAACAAGTATGGAAATGAAGACAGATAACAAAACAAAAGAAATTTATTTTGCAGGAGGCTGCTTTTGGGGAACGGAACATTTTTTCAAACAAGTGAGGGGAGTGACGGGGACAGAAGTGGGTTATGCTAATGGCACGATTAAAAAACCTACTTATCAGGAAGTTTCCAAAGGAGTGACCGGTGCTGCTGAGACCGTAAAAGTTATTTATGATCCAGAAGTCATAGATCTCAACTTATTGATCGATCTTTATTTTAAAACAATTGACCCTACTTTATTGAATCAACAGGGAAATGATGTTGGTACGCAATATCGGACGGGTATTTTCTTCTCGGATAAAACGGATGAGGCTTTGGTCAAACAAAAGATTCAAGAATTGGGAACATTGTATCCGAAGAAAATTGTGGTAGAGTTTGGACCGATCAAAAGTTTCTATGATGCTGAAACCTATCATCAGGACTACTTGGATAAAAATCCAGGGGGGTATTGTCACATTGGACCCGATCTATTTGATCTAGCAAAAAAAGCAAACCCTCCTAAAGACGCTGATTATAAGAAAAAAGATCAAAAGACGCTTAAAAAAGAGCTTTCGGATCTGCAATATGAGGTAACACAAAATAATGCGACAGAAAGAGCATTTGAAAATGAATATTGGGATGAATTTAGAGAAGGAATTTATGTGGATGTTACGACAGGGGAACCGCTATTCGTCTCAACAGATAAGTTTGAATCGGGATGTGGATGGCCGAGTTTCTCAAAACCAATCAATGAAAAAATGGTTAAAGAACTTGCTGATAATTCCTATGGTATGAAACGTACAGAGGTACGTAGTAAAACTGGGGATGCACATCTTGGGCATATTTTTAACGATGGCCCTGCTGATAAAGGTGGTTTGAGATACTGTATAAATAGTGCCTCACTAAAATTTATTCCTAAAGAAGAAATGAAAGCAAAAGGGTATGGAAAGTATATCGCGCTGTTGGATAAAAAGAATGAAAAAGCTGCGAAATAATTGATTTCATTATTTTTTTGAATCAGAATCTGAGCTATTTATCGGTTTAACAGTAAGCCATATCGTAAGATATGGCTTTTTTTTGCGCTATATCGCGTTCAACGATGATTACCGTGTTTGCCTATTAAAATAAGTAATATGCCTCCAAAATGAAGCATAATGGTATACAGTCAACATCTTTACAAAAATATGAATCAATTGCATGGTCAATGAAGTACTTTTACTTAAATATTGATTCGACAAAACATGAAAAAAATAACAATTAAAAATACAGATCTGGACATTGCACCGATCAATTTTGGAGGTAATGTTTTTGGATGGACTTTGGATGAAAAGGAATCGTTTGACATTTTAGATGCTTTTGTTGCGGAAGGTTTCAATTTTGTAGATACGGCAGATACGTATTCTTGGTGGGTAAATGGAGTAGGGGGCCAATCTGAAACGATCATCGGGAAATGGATGAAAAACCGGAATAACAGGGAGAAAATGGTCATTGCGACAAAAGTTGGGTCGGAGACGAAAGAGCATGGTTTTGACATCAGCAAAAGGCATATTCTGAAATCTGTCGATGAGTCTTTACAGCGTTTAGGTACTGATTATATCGATTTATATTATACACATTTTGATGATAAAATAACTCCTATCGAGGAGACGTTATCAGCATACGATGAAATTATAAAAGCGGGTAAGGTACGTTATATCGCTGCCTCAAACCTTTCACCAGAACGATTAAGAGCATCCTTTGAAGTTGCTGAGAAAAACAATCTTCCGAAATACGTTGCGCTACAGCCGCACTATAATTTGATGGAACGCAGCTCCTTTGAAAATGATTATGCGCCTTTAGTCGAGCAATATCAGTTGAGTACTTTTCCTTATTGGTCTTTGGCAGCTGGTTTTTTAACTGGAAAATATAGAAATGAATCCGACCTGAGCAAGAGTGCTCGTGGGGAAGGTGTGCGTAAATATTTAAATGCAACTGGTCTGAATGTGCTAACGGCTCTTGATACAATAGCATTGAAATATGATACCCAACCCGCTACAGTAGCCTTAGCATGGTTGCTAGCCAATCCATTAATTACAGCTCCTATTGTTAGTGCAACGAGTAAAAATCAATTAAAAACACTGTTTGATGCACCTAAGATTTGTTTAGACCATGAAGATCTCAAGCTATTGAATGAAGTTGGCGAATAAGGCATGTTTTGATCGAAATGGTAGTAATCATCGGTAAATAGGGGCAAATCATGGTTATGAACAGGGGATCACATTTCGTTTGTTTATTTTTAATTAAATTGGAGCAAATGTGATTGATAATATCTGGAATAATATGAAAATAATATTAATCGTGCTGCTTGGTCTAATTGCTTTAATAATGATTTATCTAGGATTTAGATCAGATTTATTGCCGCCTATATTAACAGGAGTAGGCTTTTTCATCATAGCAACCTTATTTATCATTGGCGTGAAGAAATAGCTTCACGCCAATTTTGTCATGTATCCCACACAAATATATGGCTCAGTAGTAGGTATCTGTACGATCATCACTCCTGATTGTGCTAGATTTTTTTACTCAGCCTAAAAAACTCATTATATTGATGATGAATTATAGCAGATTTAAAGAGGATGCGATACGGCATGCTGCTATAGAGTTTGTGACACGGAGTTTTTCAAGTATATTTTGACGGTGTCGATTGACTGTATTAATACTGATGGAGAGAACATGGGCTATTTCCTTACTTCTTTTACCAAGTTTGATCAAGCGAAGAATTTCGATTTCGCGCTTAGATAGCAAATTATTACTTTCCTGATTTTCAGATTGAATGATCTGTCCAGTGACACTATTCACAATACAACCCTGGTAGGCTTCTGTATTTTCAGAGAAATGAGCAAAATTGTATAAACAGAGTGCTAACCAAATACTGCCATTGGGTGAATTACGTACATAATACATACGATGGGATATCCAGCTATATTGATTTTCATGATTGTACATTCTGATTTTACTGATCACATGATAATTATGCCGCTCCGTTAGTGGGACATGTTTTAGAAAATGAAAATATTGCAATTCCAGCATATGCTTTTTTATTAGATCGTCCGGATGAATAAGATTAAAAATAGCATCTTCCCAGATGGAATCAATCTCTACATTATGATCAGATATTCCCAATGTTTTGGCAAGACCACCTGCATAGATATAGCTTTTATTATTCTTAAGATCGCTTAAAACTGCTATAGCATTTTCGATGTGGGCATAAAATTGTGCGATATATCGGTACTGCTCCAGCTGTTTGGAGGGATCCACTTCTTGATCAAATACCTGCTTTAAAAGCTTTTCATTAAGGATTCCAGCAATATTATTCATTTCGTAAAAATGGTTATTTATCAGTATTGACAATCTTTATGTGCACGTATACCTTTGCTAAAGTAAAAAATTATAAGATTATTTGGATAAACTGATGAAGAAATTAATATTGGTCATCGTGACTATACTTTGGCAACAGTGGACAGTGGCACAAAATCTAACTAAAATGCAATGGTTTAATGAGCCAGCAAAGTGGGAAATAAAAGATCAGGCGCTCCATATGTTTGTCACACCACAGAGTGATTATTGGAGGATTTCACATTATGGTTTTACCGTTGATGATGCGCCATTTTATTATGGTACCTATGGTGGAGAATTTGAAACTAAAGTCAAAATTTCTGCTGACTACAAAGCTAGATTTGATCAGATGGGACTGATGCTGCGCATCGATAAAGAGAATTATATTAAAGCTGGAATCGAATTTGTCGACGGAAAATATAATTTAAGTACAGTAGTAACGCATCGTACGAGCGATTGGAGTATCATTAGTCTTGAAAATGCGGTACCGTATGTTTGGATAAAAGCTGTAAGACGCTTAGATGCTGTGGAGATCTTTTATTCATTTGATGACAAAAAATATACCTTAATGCGTAATGCTTATCTGCAAGATAATACACCGGTAATGGTTGGCTTGATGGCTGCATGTCCAGATGGTAATGGGTTTGATGCAACATTTGAAAACTTTTCTGTAAAACACCTAGCCGATCAAAGACGTCTTGAATGGTTAAAAAATCATGCCGACTAATAATCAATGCAACCGGCCAAAATAATGGTGTAAGGACGTGGTAAAAGAATAGAAACTATACCTAACACGCATTAAACACTAAATCCTAACGCCTAAATCGGATCATAGCCTTTATATTCCAATATAAGAATGTATGGTCGAAATCTGAAACGCCAACGTCATATGATGACGTTGGCGTTTTTACCATGCTATGTAGAGCTTTTTGGTTCATTTATGAGCGTCAATCACTTATTCAATTTCTTCACACAGCCTATATTCTTAACAATTTGATAACCTACTAAAAGGATTAAGCTGTTTATTTTTTAAATAAATTTGCCCGTGGTTTTCAAACCACAAAACCACAGGTGCAGAAGAGAAAACATATCAATTAACATGAATAAAATGGTAAAAGAAATTGAAGAAATCGTAGCAATGTCTAGGGGGGACGTAAAGGCTTTCAATGCATTGTATGCGCGGTACCATAAACCTGTACATGCAAATATTCTAAAATTAATCGATAATCGTGAATTAGCTACGGAAGTGTTGCAAGATGTTTTCTTATTGCTTTGGCAGAATCGATTTAAGATACAGGTAGATCGTCCTGTTGGAGGCTGGTTATTTGTTGTCAGTTATAATAAATCGCTTAATGTTCTACGTAGTAAGTTGAAAGAATCAGTTGCGTATATTGCCAATTATCCCGAAGAAGTTTATGCGGAGGAAGATAGTAGTATTCAAGAAGAAATTTTCAATAAGCAAATGGAAATCTTGGAAGAAGCCGTTGCCGTATTACCAAAAAGAAAACGGGAAGTATTTAAATTGTGTCGTTATGAGGGGCGCACAAAAGAAGATGTAGCTGATCTTTTAGGACTTAGCCCACAATCGGTAGCAGATTATCTCAAACAATCGAACAAAGCCATCAGAGAATATGTCGCTAAGCAATACCCTGCTTATGCAGAAAGATCATTACTCATCGTCTTTCTTCTCGCGAATCTTTAATTTTTTTGAGTCACTCCCTATTGCCTTATCTCTGGAACATTCCGATCAGAATCATAGAAAACCGCCTCATAAGAACTTTATAAAGGGCTTTTTTACAAAAAAATAATACTTTTTACATCCCTTAAATCCGCCTTATTATTTCTTTTTGAATACATTGGGTGATTCATCTCTCCGAAAAATTTGCCTTTTTTTAATATGTATAAAATGGAAGAGTATTGCGCTTACATTAAGGCTCGGATATAATCTTTCTCATACGTGATCATGTCTTTAATATTAAACGATGTATCCACATGTTTAATTTATTTTTTATTAATAATTTCTTAACAACAAAAGCATCCCCTTTGGAAATTTCCTGTGTATTTACTATTGATGAAGCAACAGATTCTTAATTTAATTACGCGTTTTTGGGAAGGAAAACTTTCTAAAAATGATCAACATAAACTATTGTCCGACTTAGAAGATTCCAAACAACTTCTACTGGAGAAACTTAGGAACGATTTTGCAGCAGTACAAGAAAACGAAAAGTTGGCAACAGAGGAAGAGTATCAAGAGATGCTACTCGTTATTCATGAAAAAATGGGGGTGATCAAAGTATTACCTGATCGACGTCGTTTAAAAATAGGTTGGTCAATTGCCGCCTCCATTTTACTGGCAATGGGAATATTTGGGTATCACTTTGTCCAAACAAATTTACCCGGTCCCAGTACAACGGTACAAATACCAGAACCACTCATACACAAACTGGCCAACAGCAGTACAGATACGCTTACCTATAAAATGAAAGATGGGTCTCGCATCAGTTTATCCCCACATAGTACTATTTATTATACAAAAGGATATGGAGACACCGATAGAAAACTAACACTTATTGGAGAAGCAAGATTTAATGTTGCTCATGATGTACAACGACCATTTATTGTATCTGCCAATGGTTATACAACAACTGCACTTGGTACTGAATTTACAGTTGAAAGTTATACTAAAAGTAAATTATCGGTTAGGTTACTATCAGGGAAAATAGTTGTGAAATCAACGAATCGAAGTCCATTTGAAATGAAAGATCAGGTTCTCAAGCCTGGGCAACAGTTATTGATTGATGATCATCTTAAAACAGCTTTATTAGTTGATCGCCAAGAAAAAGTGGATAATTTGAAATTAGCGGGCAACGTGAAAGCAGATAAGCATGCACAGGAGAGCGGATTACAGTTTGATCAAATGCCACTTCCAGAGGTATTTTCTAAGATTGAAAATCTCAAGGGTGTAATCATCAATCTAGAAGAGGCATCTCTTGAAGGACTATCCTTTACTGGGAAATTTGAAGAACATTATCCACTGGATGTTATGTTGTCCATTATTTGTCAGATGAATGAACTTACCTATACCCACAGCAATAACAGCATAATCATTAAAAATAAAAATCAATAAAAGAAGTAAATAATACCGTTTAAATTTTAGTTCATGCGGTACAAACCACCTACAAATTAAAAGACTAAATGAAATGAAAAGAAACCCTATGAAGTTAAGAGCATTATTGACAATGCTATCGATCTCAGTTGCTCTGCAATCTTATTCCCAGTCCAGTGGGCAAATAAGAGGTACCATTATGGATAATAATGGTGTCGTCAAAACAGGAGCGACGGTTGTACTTTTAGATACGAAAGGACAAGTGGTCACAAGTATATCGACAGATCAAAAAGGTGTATTTGTATTTAAAGAATTAAATGAAGATGCTAAGTATAAAATAAAGGTTTCCATGATTGGTTACGAATCTTACCTTGAAGATCTCAAAGGGATAAAGAGCGGTGACAGTAATTCGATTTTGATTACTCTGAAAGAGCAACTTTCAGCCCTTAATGAAGTGGTAGTCATTGGTTACGGTCAGCAAAAAAGGGGAGATTTAACAACTGCGGTAAGCTCCTTACCTAATGTTGCAGAAAATGTTGCTCGTCCTTTGACGAATGTTGCAGACCTGATGCAAGGAAACGTGGCAGGTGTAACCGTGATGTCTGCAGGCGGAGATCCTTCGGCAATGCCTAAAGTGATGATTAGAGGAATGGGAACCCTAAACCCCGAATCTCCACTTTATGTAGTTGATGGAGCGCCCTATTATGGCGGACCTATCAATCCAAATGATATTGAAAGTATGGATATCTTGAAAGATGCAGCGTCTGCAGCTATATATGGAGCACAGGCATCATCTGGAGTTATCGTGATCACAACTAAAAGTGGTAAGGCTGGAGCACCAAAATTAAGTATAGATCTCTATCGCGGTTGGCAAAATGCGAGCAATCTACCTACTGCTTTGAATGCGACACAATATGCCCAGGCTTATAATGATGCCGCAAAAAGAGACGGAGTGAATCCTGCAGATGGTCATAATGCTACATTAAACCCTTGGGGACAGGAAACACGTACGAATTGGATGAATGAAATCTTCAGAACTGGTAATATTTTAAATGCAAATGCGCAGGTGTCTGGTGGATCAGACCGATCCAGGTATAGTTCTTCATTTGGTTATCACGATAAAGAAGGCTTATTGCTCAATACAGGTTACAAGCGTTTTGCTTATCGTTTGAAATCCGAATTTGATTTTTTTGATCGATTGACATTAGGACAAAATTTTTATGTCAACCATACTACCGCTCGAGGTACAAATACCTCAAGTAGTTATAGTGGATCTATCATCAATGCAATTTATATGAATCCTGCAGCGCCTGTTTATGATGAGAAAGGATTATTTCACGGTACTGTACCTTTTAATTTATCACAATTTTCATCTGCATATGGCGATACTTATAATCCAGTAGCTTTACTTCTACGCCCAACAGTTAACAATCCGACACTTAACCTCAATGGTAATGTTTTTGCCAAAGTGAATTTATGGGATGGTCTAACTTTCAAATCTAATTTTGTTTTGGATATCAATCGGTATTCTTTAAAAAGATTTGATCCCAAAATACCAGAAATTGGAAGATCAAATGGTAACAATTATTTGACTCAAGAAGAAGCACGTACGGATCGTTGGATTTGGGATCAGCAGTTGAATTATACCAAACGTTTTGGTGACCACCAGATTGATGCTGTAGCAGTATACTCTGCGCAGAAAACAAAGTATGAACAATACTATATTCAAGGAATGGGATTTGAACGGGAGGATGATTGGTATCAATATATCGAGAATGCACTATCTATACCAGGAATTCCAACAAGTGATGTTTGGGAAGATGCATTAACCTCAGCTATTGCTCGTGTTAATTACAATTATGCAGGACGGTATTATTTAGGAGCGAGTATCCGGCAGGACCGAAGTTCACGCTTACCAAAAAATAATCGATCGGACGTATTTACATCAATTTCGGGAGCATGGAAAATTTCTTCAGAATCATTTTTTAAAAGTGATTTTATTCATGATTTAAAACTACGCGCTTCTTGGGGGCAGATTGGAAATATTCAATCCGTTGATAAATATGCCTATAACCTACCTTTGAATAGCCGTACTGTCACACCTTTAGGTTCTGAGGGTCTTTTGGTACGTCATTTTGCATTAAATAAACAGGGTAATCCAAATCTGATCTGGGAGACTTCTGAATCATGGGATATCGGGCTAGATATGACTTTATTTCGTCAGTTGAGTTTTACAGCAGATTATTATCGTAAAAAGACCATCGGAATGATCTATGAAATTCAACCTGATCCACATTCAGGTATGCAGAGAGGCCCTACAAGTAATACAGGTGATATTATGAACAAAGGATTTGAATTCAGCACAAAATATAATCATCAATTTAGAGATTGGAAACTTGGCTTAAATGCTAATATCGCCTTCAACCGAAATGAGGTATTAAATATTGATGGGTTAGGAAGTGACTTTATTGAACACGGCGATAATGTTCGTGGCATATTGTCTCCATATCGTTCTACGCCAGGACAAGCATTATATTCATACTATTTGATTCCGAATAACGGAATATTTAATTCCGAAGCAGAAGTACAAGCCCATAGTATTAATGGCAAGCTTATTCAACCCTTTGCACGGCCTGGTGATTTAAAATTCGAAGATACAAATGGTGACGGGAAAATCAGTTTTGATGATCGTGTATATATGGGTAGTGCGGTTCCTAAGTTTACCTATGGTTTTGCCCTTAATTTAGATTATAAAAACTTTGATCTAAATGTATTAACCTATGGTATTTCAGGAGCAAAAATTTTTAACGGATATAAATTCACAGCCTACAACGCCGGTTTACAGGGGTATAATCTGGACAACCGTATTCTCAATGCCTGGACGCCCAATAATCTAAATAGTAATATTCCAGCTCTTTCTTCTAAAGATCCAAATGCTAATTACGGAACGATATCAGATTGGTACCTTGAGAGTGGCGATTATTTCCGTATAAAAAACATTACTATTGGCTATAACTTACCTAAGTTTTTGAACAAACTGCAATCTAGGATCTATTTTTCTGCTGAGAATCCGTTCACCTTTACCTCTTATTCAGGTATAGATCCAGAGGTCGGCAGTATCGGATTAGATGTAGCAAATTATCCTTTAGCCAAGACATACACGATAGGATTAAATGTTAATTTTTAAGAATGAAAATCATGAAAACACCATCCATAAAAAAATACAAATACATTACAATAGCATTACTGGGATTGAGCATAGGTATACAAGGCTGTAGTAAAAGTTTTACTGATCTGACTCCAAAAGGATCAATCACCAATGAAAACTTCTGGAAAACAGAAGCAGATGCCATCTTTGCCAGTAATGGTCTTTATGAACATTTCAATGACGATAATATGTTCGGAAGAGGTCTGTTTTGGTTTATCAACGCATCAGACGATATGGTAACAGGACGTACAGATGCAGGATCAGCAGCAGTGCGGAATTTTACAGCTACAGGTGCTGAAAGTCGTATAAATAGTATGTACAAGAAATTTTATCAGATCATACAACGTGCAAATACCATCATCACTAAAGTGCCAACTATGAGCATTAGCGATAATGTAAAAAACCGTGTATTAGGACAAGCATATTTCATGCGAGGTTATGCCTATTTCTATTTGTCACAATATTATGGTGATCAACGTGCCGGTGTTCCCATCGTTACTGATTCAAATATGAATGAAATTAAATTTGTACGACCGGCGCATGTGAAAGAGAATTTTGCGCAGATTGAAGGGGATCTTTTAAAGGCGGCAGAACTATTGCCACTTGTCAATACATATGGAGCAGATGATTTAGGAAGAGCACATAAAGACGCTGCCTATGCCTATTTAGCCAAAACAAATTTGCAATGGGCACGATATGACGAGAGTAAATGGACGCAGGTTGCTAAGTACTGCGATATGGTGACCAACTCAGGATCAGGCCGTAAATTAATTAATACAGGAAAACCAGAAACAGATTTTGCAAGTGTATTTTACATCGAAAATAACTTTTCATCTGAATATATCTTTTCAGTAGTTTCTAATAAAATTCAGGGTTCCATATTGCCGGCTGTATTATTCGAAAATACAGGTTACGGACTTTATAATGGTTGGGGATATTTTCACCCCACTTTGGAATTGTACAATGCTTTCGAATCAGGAGACAATCGTAAAAAGGCAACCATACTTGAATTTAACGATACATTTACGTTATTCGGATTGAATCGGAAATATTATTCGTCTAATTCTCAAACTGGTTTTCAGTTCAAAAAGTATATGCAACCTTTCCGTTTTCCAAAGGAGCAACATTTAAATCCAAGTGGAGATTACCCAACTTCTGATCTAAATATTCCTTTAATCCGTTATGCAGATATTCTTTTAATGAAAGCCGAAGCGCAGATTAAACAAGGGAAATCTGGAGATGTGGAGATCAATTTAGTACGTAACCGCGCAGGGCTTCCAGCATTAAGCGGCGCAACAATGGTTGATTTAAAAAGAGAACGTCGTTCAGAGTTTGCTGCAGAATATACCGATAGGCATAGTGACCTGGTTCGTTGGGGTGATGCTCAAGCTGCCTATGCACGACCAGCAACTGGAAGGCAACATAATGCTAAAACTGATCCAACCTCTAGCTACACCATAGTGCAAGTTTGGCCTGCCCGAACTTTTAATCCTGCTATTCATCATGTATGGCCAATTCCGCCATCAGATTTGAGTAATTCTGGGATTAGTCAAAATGAGGGATGGTAAAGCTATCCTACAAGTAATTTGAATCAACAAAGACGGCAGACTATAAAGATGCAAAAGATTGATGTGGTCTGTCGTTTTTTGTCCAATAGAAAGAATGAAAATGAAATTTGCTAAGTTATTATTAATACTGCCCTTAGTTGTTATAATCGTCCGGCTTGATGCACAGGAAACAGCTGCTAATCGTTTTGATAAACTCATGTATAGTACGCATCAGCAGCACCATGCACTTCGGGTCCGTGGTCATAGTCATAATGATTATGAACAGGATATTCCCTTGTTACGTGCTTACTACGCGGGAATGGAATCCATTGAAGCAGACCTATTCCTACGAGATGATACCTTATATGTGGCGCATGAGGCTAAAGATATCAAAATAGGACGAACCTTGGAAAATCTATATATTAAGCCTTTGGCAAACCTATTTAAACAAAATAATCTACATCCCTTTGCTGACAGCAGTAAAAACTTACAGCTGGTTTTAGATTTGAAAGAAGATTTTCAGATTATGATGCCAAAGTTAGTAAGCCTGTTAGAGCCTTATCGTTACCTAGTAGATTCTAAACAAAATAAACATGCCATTCAAATAGTAATCAGTGGCAATATGCCACCACCTGCTCTCTTTAAAAACTATCCAGACTACATATCCTTTGACGGTAGATTTGAAACCACATACACCAGCCAGCAACTGCAACGGGTAGCTATGATGAGCGATAACTTACGAACCTATACGCAATGGAATGGGAAGGGGGTGCCCACGAAGCAAGAGCAATTGAAAATAGAACAGCAAGGAATTAAGGCACGAAAATGGGGTAAACCATTTCGTCTTTGGGGCGCACCCGAGAGTGTCAATACGTGGATAGTATTAGAAAAAATGGGCGTTACCTGGCTAAATACAGATCATCCTGATGTGCTAAAAGCATATTTAGATGATTTGGAGAGTTCACGTTTTAAGGCAAATAACCCTTACGCTTTATATCAACCTACTTTTGCAAAAGATGGGAGTAAGGATACAGTCAAAAATGTGATTCTGCTAATTGGCGACGGTATGGGGTTAGGGCATATTCAAGCTGCTATGGTTGCCAACCGTGGTCAGCTGCATATGGCACAGATGAAATATTTAGGTTTTTCTTTAACAGCATCAGCTAGTCCAGGTAATACAGATTCAGGAGCTGGGGGATCAGCAATTGCTACCGGGCATAAATCATATAACGGTACGATAAGCGTAGATACATCTGGTAATCGGTTACTGAGATTACCAGAACTATTAGCAAGAGTTGGAAAGGTAAGCGGAATACTATCCACAGGGGATGCCTCGGATGCGACTCCCGCAGCATTTTATGCGTCTAATATAGACCGAAATGCATCTATCGCAATTACAGAAGCGCTCATCGAGAATAAGTATGTTAAGATATTGGCTGGTGAACTACCTGGACCTTATCGAGAAAAGGAAAGAAAAGATAAATTGGAAAAAAAATTAAATCAAGCCGGATATCAAGTTGTTGATAATCTAAGCGGATTAAAAAACGCCAAATCAGAGAAAACAATAGTCTATTTTGATGAACAAGATATGGTAGCTGTCAAAGATGGTAGAGGTAGTATTTTAAAAGAATTGCTCGCAATGAGCATCAGTAAACTTCAGGGTATGGGAAGTGGATTCTTTATCATGGCCGAGGGTGCTCAGATTGACTACGGCGGCCATGCGCGAGATTTAAATTATGTAGTAACAGAAGCTTTGGATTTTGATCAGGCAGTCGGCGAAGCACTTCGTTATGCTGATCAGAATGGTGAAACCTTGGTAATTGTAACAGCAGATCATGAAACCGGCGCACTTTCTTTGTTAGATGCCGATACAAAGACAGGGGCAATACAGGCCAATTTTGCATCTAATGATCATAGTGCAATGATGGTTCCTGTAATGGCTTATGGCCCCGGAGCTCAAAACTTTTTGGGTTATTATCAGAATACCGAACTTTTCAAAAAAATTGCTCAAGTCTTAGGCGCAATACAAAAGTAGTTGAATTGTCTCAAATGAGATTGTAAATAATAAACTGGGCAGTTCACTGTTATAAAATGCCCGGTTTATTATATAACCAAATATACAAAATCTGATACAATTGTGAATTTTCTAAAAATCACCTCTTCATAATGATAGCGTCACAGATAAGCGTATATTCTTGAGCATTTATCTATATCTTCTGGTTATTTTAGAAATAAGATTCTCCCTAAAGAATACAATCTTGCACATATACCTTGCTAAATAGTTACTTTAAACTGTTAAAAATCACTATATATAATATTTGTAGGTAGTTGTCGATTAAACTTTTGAGCATTAAAGAAGTCAAAACTATTATTAAAAAAGCACTTATTCAATTATTGAAAATAAGGAGCATTATGGTCAGCTTTTACAATTTTTAAGAATTAAGTGTAATTCAACCAAATAATATCATTTACATGCATAATTAGTAGAGTTTGGCTCGATATTTGAAGAATAATAAACAATCAAAACAATATATATATGATAAAAAGAGAAAGAACAAGAAAATCAAAAATTGAACAAAACCCATACATGTACTACATGACGAACTGGGGATTTATGGAAACGGAGATTAAAGAAGATCGTCCCGTAGCATTGAAGAAAGAAAACGATAAGCTTGAGAAATAATTCTCAACGCTTTTAAAACCACAAATTAGACACTTGCTTTTCCTAAACAGAAAGCATTTTGTGTTTATAGACCTTTCCCACTTTTATTTAATTATTTCAAGTATGTCAATGTCTAGTCAGAGTTGTTCATGTGTCTACATGTAAAAGCCGCTATAAAGATCAATTTATAGCGGCTTTTTATTTTTAGAACAATTTTGACTATTTCTTTGGTTCTAATCCTTTAGTCAGATCTTTTGCATGTTTTACTTTCTTATCTAATAATCCGAGCGCAATGACATCAGCCATTTCTGTTACATAGTGAAACTTCATGTCTTTGATGTAACTTTCTTTGATCTCTTCAATATCCTTTTGATTGGATTTACATAAAATAATCTCCTTAATATTTGCACGCTTAGCTGCCAATATTTTTTCTTTGATACCACCTACAGGAAGTACTTTTCCACGTAAGGTAATCTCACCTGTCATGGCTAAGTTTTCTTTCACTTTGCGCTGTGTGAATAGAGATGTCAATGCAGTCAACATCGTTACACCTGCCGAAGGTCCATCTTTTGGAGTAGCTCCTGCCGGTACATGAATATGTACATCCCAGTGATCAAATACCCGATAATCAATATTGAATTCTTCAGCATGTGAACGTAAATATGCCATAGCAATGGAAGCTGATTCTTTCATGACATCACCTAAGTTACCAGTTAAACTCATTTTTCCTTTTCCTGGGCTCAAACTTGATTCAATAAATAAAATATCGCCACCAACCGAGGTCCAAGCTAATCCGGTCACCACACCTGCCACTTCATTGTTTTCATAGCTATCTTTATCGAAAATAGGAGCCCCTAAAATTTCGACAAGATCCTTCTCATTGATATTGACATTATATTCTTTCTCCATTACAATACGAGTTGCAATACCACGTACGGTCGAACCTATTTTTTTCTCTAATCCACGGACACCAGACTCACGAGTATATTCTTCAATTATTCTTTCGATAATTTTAGGTTTCAGCGTTATATCTTTGGCTGTTAGACCGTGCGCTTCACGTTGTTTCGGAATGAGATGTTTTTTAGCAATCTCAATTTTTTCTTCGATTGTATAGCCATTGACTTCAATAATCTCCATACGATCCAGTAGCGCTGGTTGTATATTATTTAAGGAGTTTGCAGTAGCAATAAACATCACTTTAGACAAATCATACTCCATCTCTACGTAATGATCATAGAAGCTTGTGTTTTGTTCTGGATCTAATACTTCTAGAAGAGCTGAAGATGGATCGCCCTTAAAGTCTGCACTCATCTTGTCGATTTCGTCGAGTACAAAAACAGGGTTAGCAGCTCCGGCTTTTTTCAAAGACTGGATAATACGGCCTGGCATGGCACCAATATAGGTCTTGCGATGACCTCTTATTTCTGCCTCATCACGTACTCCTCCAAGTGCCATTCTTGTATATTTACGTCCCAAGGCCTTTGCAATCGATTTACCTAAAGATGTTTTACCGACTCCGGGAGGCCCTACCAAACATAAAATTGGGGCTTTCATATTGTTCTTTAATTTCAATACTGCCAAATACTCAATAATACGCTGTTTAACTTTATCCAATCCGTAATGGTCTTTGTCCAACACTTTTTGTGCTCTAGTTAGATCAAAATTATCTTTTGTAAACTCATTCCAAGGTAGGTCGAGCAATAATTCCAAATAATTGATCTGAACAGAATAGTCTGCTGCTGCAGGATTGATACGCGCTAATTTTTCGATTTCTTTTTCAAAATGTTTCGCTACAACATCATTCCATTTTTTCTTTGATGCTCTTTTTTTCAATTCAATAATTTCCAGATCAGGAGTATTACCACCCAATTCTTCTTGAATTGTTTTTAATTGTTGATTTAAGAAATAATCCCGTTGTTGTTTGTCCAGATCAATTCTTACTTTATTTTGGATTTGATTTTTCAATTCTAAAATCTGAATCTCAGAAGTCAACAATTCTAATAAAAGACGTGCTTTCTCATCTGCATTTAACAACTCTAACAATTGTTGCTTTTGAATCAAGTCAACATTGATATTCGAAGAGATAAAATTAATTAAGAAAGTAGGGCTTTCAATGTTTTTTATAGCAATACCAGCTTCACTTGGCAAGTTGGGCGATAATTGAATAATTTGAAGCGCCATTTCCTTTAAAGTCGCAATCAGAGCTTTGAACTCTTTAGTTGCTTTCGGTTTTTCTTCCTTATATTTCTCGACGTTTGCTTTAAGATATGGTTCTGTTTGAACGGCTTCAATTAATTTGAACCGTTGTTTACCCTGCAAGATAACCGTTGTGTTTCCATCAGGCATTTGCAGCACCTTAATGATATGTGCTACGGTACCTACTTGATAGAGTTCATCAATAGTTGGGTCTTCCATAGACATATCTTTCTGGGCAACAACTCCTATTGTTTTATCTCCTTGATAAGCATCTTTAACTAATTTGATGGATTTGTCACGTCCCACAGTTATCGGAATAACAACACCAGGAAATAAAACGGTATTGCGAAGAGATAAAATGGATAACGACTCAGGAATTTCGGCATTGCGCATGTCATCTTCGTCTTGTTGACTTAATAATGGAAAGAATTCGGTATCTTCAGATATAATGGGAATCGCCTGATTGAAATCAAATGTTTCGAATTTGCTCATATTATGTTAAGGTATATTTTTATTTTATGTCAGTTTATGACAACATGTCGTAAAACTGATAAAAAGTTATTTTAAAATTGTTATTGTAGGGTATTGCAAGTAAGATGCCAACCTATTATTTGAAAACTAATGATTCAATATTGCAGTGCATTAAGCAAAAAAGGCAGTCTATGTACTCCATAATGTCAGATTATTTAATTTAAATATTGTGTAAATAGGCATAATAATTGTAATATTGATGCAGGAATAGCGTTGTAAGTGGGAGCGTAATGGAAAAGGTTTTCAAAAATTACAGTAAACGCTTGAATATGAATTAAATACTTTAAAATGAAACGTAATTATTTAAATATGAATCTTAAATCAGTTAAATTAGGCTTATTTACTGGTGCATTTGCTTTGATGTCTCTTTCATCATATGCACAGACAGCAAAACAAGAGGAACACTCCAATCCAAATGTTCGTTTAGGGCAAAAAGCACTATTAGACGGTGATTTTAAAAATGCTGCTGTCTACTTAGAAAAGTCTTTACCTGCAGAGAGTAAAGATCCAGATGTATTATATATGTTGGGTTACTCTCAATTTCAAAATGGCGACTTCAAAAAAGCAGCAGAATCTTTTGGAAAAGTTGTTACGTTGGACAGTAAAAATGCAAATGGTTACTACTTTAAAGGAAAAGCTAATAATAATTTAGCAACTCAAACGTCAACAAAATTGAACAGTTCAGCACGTGAGTCGCTATTGAAGATTGCTATCGAAGATTATTCTAAAGCAATCGCTTTGAACGCAAATGATGTTAAATTATACCAAAACAGAGCATTAGCATACCGTGACTATGGAATTTTGGTAGGTACAGCGGGAGTGGCTAATTACAATAAAGCTGTAGCGACTGACGCTTACAATAATGCAGTAAAAGATTACGAAAAAGTATTGACTTTCGATGCTTCTCGTAAAGATATTCAAACGGAGATTAAAAAAGCTAAAATCTACCGTGATAACTTGAAATAGTATTTTCAAAACAGTAAAAAGCACTTTATGATTAAAAAACATAAAGTGCTTTTTTATTTTACATCCCTGCCATTAGGAGAGGTGATCGTTCATTAATGTGATTTTAACTGACCAGTAATCTTATATTGACTTTTGCCCAAGATGAGTATGTCTTGATCTTTTTCAATCTGATATAAGGAATCTACGTCGTAAATAAGTTTTTCATTACTCGAATATAAACTATTATCAACTTTTCGTTTGATAACAACTTGTTGAATCTTTCCTTTTAAATCATGCTCTACAGCTAAGTACTGAATTGCTAAACGATGATCCTTAGCTTGATAGATCGTTTTGCAATCTACTTCTTTAAAATCGTAGAGATTTGGATCTGCATCTTTGGTAATATCAGCGGCAATAAATCCACTTAATTCAGTGTGCCAGTTTGGAATCTTTACAGATTTAGTTTCACTATCCTCATCTTTAGCTACTGTCTTGACGACAGTGGGATCTAATTTTGTTAACTTTTCAATTTCAGCATTAAAAAATGAGTCCAAAGAAAGTGTGGATCCTTTGGCATGTTGGACCGATTTTTCGTTGCTACAGGACCAAAATAACAACACACTCCCTATAAATAGCAAGAGTGTGTTGTTGATATGTTTATTTTTCATATTAGTCTTCTACCAATACTTGACCATCCATTTGTAAAGGGATCTCAACTTTCAATAATTTCAATATAGTAGGTGCTATATCACCTAATTTTCCATCTTTTACTTTTTTATAATCTTTATCAATCAAGATGCATGGAACCAAATTCGTTGTATGTGCAGTATTGACGGAGCCATCTGCATTGAGCATAAACTCAGAGTTACCGTGATCGGCAATAATGATAAAAGAATAACCGTATTGTAATCCCTTTTCTACGACTTGTTTTGTACAATTGTCAACAGTCTCTACGGCTTTGACAACGGCATCGAACACACCTGTATGGCCAACCATATCTGGATTAGCAAAATTTAAACAAATAAAGTCCGGTTGTGCTTCTTCCATATCTTTTACGATAGCATCAGTAATGCCTTGGGCAGACATCTCAGGTTGCAAATCATAGGTCGCTACCTTTGGCGAAGGGATCAATAAACGACGTTCACCATCAAATTCTTGTTCACGTCCTCCTGAAAAGAAGAAAGTAACGTGCGGATATTTTTCTGTCTCGGCAATACGTACCTGTGTTTTATGATTTGCAGCCAATACTTCACCAAGTGTATTGGTTAAATTGTCTTTGTTAAAAATAACCTTTACATTTTTAAACGACTCGTCATATGCGGTCATCGTGACATAGTACAGGTCAAGTGGCTTTAAATCATACTCTGGAAATGCTTTCTGTGTTAAAGCTACTGTAATCTCACGTCCACGATCTGTTCTAAAGTTGTAACAGATCACGACATCACCATCCTGAATGGTTGCCATAGGTTGACCAGCAGCATTGGTTAATACAAGAGGTTGAACAAATTCATCTGTCACTTCTTGATCATATGAATGTTGTATAGACTCCAAGATGTCTTTGGTTGCCGTACCTGTACCATGTACCATTAGATCGTAAGCCAACTTCACACGTTCCCAACGATTGTCACGATCCATGGCATAATAACGTCCAATAGCGGATGCTAGCGTACCTACAGATTGTGGTAAGAAATCTTGCAATGCTTTAACATAAGTAATTCCAGAGTTTGGATCAGTGTCACGACCATCTAGAAATGCATGAATAAAGACTTGGTCTGAATGTAACCCAGCATATTTAGCCGCGTCACATAGACCTCGCAGATGGCTCGTGTGCGCATGAACGCCACCGTCTGAAAGCAATCCTATTAAATGTACTTTTTTATTATTGTTCAAGGCATATTTAAAAGCATCTTGAATGGTTGTATCGGTATTGAATACACCATCTCGAACTGCTTTGTGAATGCGACCTAGTTCTTGATAGACAACACGGCCAGCGCCTAAGTTCATATGTCCTACTTCAGAGTTACCCATCTGACCTTCAGGCAAACCAACAGCTTCACCTGAAGCTTCAAGTTTTGAGTTTGGATAGTTTGCTTTTAAATAATCGAGATAGGGCGTATGAGCTGCAAATGCAGCATCAGATTGATCTTCTTTTCCGTATCCTAATCCGTCTAGGATTAATAGTGCTACTTTTTTTTCCATAATGATATAAGCAAATATAATTTAAAACAAGTGATATTTCAAGGCTATACGTGCGGTATTAGAAAATTAATGTTTTTTCAATGTAAATTTCCGTAGATTTGGCATTGTTTATGTAACTCATCTACTAAAATCACAACAGTTTAGTCTACCAGCAATAACTATTTAAGTAAGTTCCTGGACTACATCAGGTTTAATTATCTACATTAATGAAAAGAATTATATTTTTTATTAGTATTTTCATGTGCATGAGCGTGTGCGTATTTGCTAATCATATGAGAGGAAATAATGCTATTTTATGTTATCAGTCATTTATGATGACACCTAACATGGCGGACATAAATGATACCCTTCTGATCGAACTTAAAACTGGAAATGCGAAGAATATAGCACGATTTTTCGCTTCAAATATAACATTGTCAATTTTGAATGAAGATGGTCTTTATTCAAAATTTCAGGCCGAAATGCTGTTACAAGGTTTTTTCTCTAAAAATAAACCTAGTGCAGTAAAATTACTACAGAAAATTACAAATAAAACCAATTATAGTTACTACGTCTACCAGCTTTCAAGTAACAAAAATTTATTTCGAGTTTTTATTAAAATCAATTTATCAAAAAGTGGGCAGACAATCGAAGAATTTAGAGTTGAAAAACAGGCCTCTAAATAATATTTCGAAATTATTTTCTTGAATAAAATTTAAATTTCCATCTTCGCTACATTATTAGTGACAACTCAAGATGGAAAAAAGAGAATATATTAAAAAATTTGTTCACGATGCAATACTAGAAGATGTTGGCGATGGCGATCATACAACACTTTCAACTATTCCAAAGGATAAAATTGGTGAAGCCAAATTAATTGTCAAGGAAGATGGTATTTTAGCAGGTGTAGAGGTTGCTTTAGAAATTATCGAGCAAATTGACCCGACGCTTACTTGTGAAGTCCTTATCCAAGATGGAAGTGCTGTACAAGTAGGTGATATCGCCTTATTCTTAAAAGGAAAGATCC
This sequence comes from Sphingobacterium sp. PCS056, assembly GCF_023273895.1. Classification (NCBI taxonomy): domain Bacteria; kingdom Pseudomonadati; phylum Bacteroidota; class Sphingobacteriia; order Sphingobacteriales; family Sphingobacteriaceae; genus Sphingobacterium; species Sphingobacterium sp. PCS056. Next base: position 3,593,872 of record NZ_CP096883.1, read on the forward strand.
ATAGTATTTTAATTGCAGAACGTTTGATCTTAAATGTGATGCAGCGTATGAGCGGAATAGCTACGACTACTCACCGTTATGCCAAGTTGTTGGCAGGTACAAAAACGAAAATATTAGATACTCGTAAAACAACTCCCTTACTTCGTTTGTTAGAAAAAGAAGCAGTCAAAATTGGAGGGGGCACCAATCACCGTTTTGGTCTGTACGATATGATTTTGATTAAAGACAATCATGTGGATTACAGCGGAAGTGTAACACAGGCTTTAGCTAGCGCTAATGCTTACAGAGCGACCTTGAATAAGCCTATTGAAATCGAAATTGAAGTTAGAAATTTTGATGAACTAGCTGAAGTTATTACCTTTGGGCATGTTGATCGCATCATGTTGGATAATTTCAGCCCTGCGGATGTAAAGAAAGCAGTCGATATCATTGCCGAAAGATTTGTTACTGAGGCTTCTGGTGGAATTACAGAAGAAACGCTTCAAGCATATGCAGCAGCAGGGGTAGATTACATTTCAGCAGGAGCTTTGACACATTCTGTCAAAAGTTTGGATTTAAGTTTAAAAGCCAAATTAATTTAGGATTTAACAATAATTAATGATTTCTATTTATTTAGTAAGTGCAGTATTACTAGCTTATTTATTTGGATCAATCCCTACTGCGGTATGGTTTGGACAAGCATTTTATGGTGTTGACGTAAGAGAATACGGTAGTGGAAATGCTGGAGCAACTAATACTTTTCGTGTTTTAGGGCCCAAAGCAGGTGCTGTAGTGATGTTTGTTGATATTTTTAAAGGGTTTACATCTACGAATTTAGCTTATCTAATAGAAGCTGGTCAGAGCACCAGTAATGTACAATTTGTCAACTATCAGTTGGCGTTAGGGGTAATCGCTGTCTTGGGTCATTTATTTCCAGTATTTGCTGGATTTAGGGGAGGGAAAGGAGTTGCCACTTTATTTGGTATGATACTCGCTATTCATGCGCCAGCCGCATTACTTTGTGTGAGCATATTTATTATTATTTTATTGACCACACATTATGTCTCGTTAAGTTCGATTATGGCTGGTTTCACTTTTCCATTCAGTATCGCATTCTTATTTAAAACATCTATTCCATCAGTTTTACTCTATGGTATCGCGATCTGTGCGCTGATTTTAATCACCCATCAAAAGAACATCGAGCGTTTGCTGAAAGGACACGAATCTAAAGTTTACCTTTTTAAAAGGAAAAAGAATATTTAGGCATAGGAATTGCATTAGTTACTTTATAATGCAATGTCTAACAATTAACATATGAAAAAGGTTTTTAAATATACTAGTATGCTCTTGATAGGAGCTACTTTAGCTTCATGCTCTACTGTTCCGATCACAGGGCGTAAACAATTAAGTTTAGTCAGTGATAGTCAGATTCAAGAGCAAGCGGCATCTTCTTATAAGCAATTTTTAAATTCCTCAAAAACAAAAGTAATTACAGGTACTAGTCAAGCCACATTAGTTAAAAAAGTTGGCAACAAGTTGGCTATAGCAGTCAATCAGTACCTGACCCAACAGGGGATAGCAGATCAGTTTAATTTCAATTGGGAGTTTAACTTGGTACAGAGTGATGAGATCAATGCTTGGTGTATGCCTGGTGGAAAAGTAGCTATTTATACCGGTATTCTTCCAGTTACACAAAATGAAACAGGTCTTGCGACTGTGATGGGACACGAAATCGCGCATGCGATCGCTCGTCACTCAATGGAGCAAATGTCCAGACAATATGCAACACAGGCATTAGGAAATGTCATTGGAGTCGCAACATCAGGAACAAGTTATGCTGGTGTTATTAATAGTGCATATGGCATCGGTGGCCAGCTGACTTCTCTGAAGTATTCTCGCGGAAATGAATCGGAAGCTGATCATATGGGGCTTGTCATCATGGCCATGGCGGGTTATAATCCAAGTGAAGCTGTCAAATTTTGGGAACGTATGGCAACCGGTGGATCAAAAGGAACACCAGAGTTTCTAAGTACACACCCAAGTGATGCTAGACGTATCAGTGACATTCAAAAGATGCTACCAGAGGCATTAAAATATTACAAAAAATAACACTTTAAAAGTACTAATATAAAAAAGAGGTTTACGAACCTCTTTTTTTGTGGCGTTCGAGCTGCTTATACCTTGATGCTTGGCTTAATTATTGTCAACTTTCATTGATTCATATTAAAATATAAAATTATGGGAATGACTGATTTAATAACAGGTGGCCTTGGAAATAAAATGGCCGCAGGATTGTCTAAAAAGTTGGGGATTGACTCCACTAAAGCAACTTGGATCTTAGCAATAGCAGTTCCTCTAATTGCGGGCGCAATTAAATATAACCAAAGTAAAGGAGATGCCAATCATGTAAATGGTTTTGCCGAAGCGTTGGACACCAAACATAATGGAGCAATCTTAGATCATGTCGATGAAGTCATCGAACAAGGACCTACAGAAGATGGCAATAAGATCGTACAGCACATCTTTGGCAGTAATGCTGAATATGTAAGCTCAAATCTGGCTACGAAAAGTGGATTTAGCTCTGCGCAGATCACAGGAGTATTGGCTACTTTGGCACCGATCGTGATGGGGTACTTAGGTAAAGAAAAGGCAAATCATGCACAAAGTGGTACCAGCAATCCGTTAGGAGATCTATTAGGTGGGTTTTTAGGTGGAAATTCTAACGCTGGAGGTGGAATAGGGAGTATAATAGGAAATATATTTGGAGGGGATGAAAAAGCAGAAGGAGCAACAGTTTCATCCGGTGGAGGATTGACCGATAAGATCTCTGATTTTTTTGACAAAAATAAAGATGGTAGTGCCATTGATGATATCGTTGGTATGTTCACCAAAAAATAAGCGAACGATAAAAAACGTTTTGCTGTTCCAATTGTTATTTTAGTAAAGATCAAAATATACGATTATGGATAATAGGAATAAATATGATTCTGCTACTGTTGCTTTAGAAAAATTGAAAGAGGCTGGTTATGTGATTGATTATAATATAGAGTTAGAACCTTTAATTGCTAATCCATCCAATTATAAGATTGACTATGTATACCGTTATGAAGGAGATTCAAATCCTGATGATGAAAATACGGTCTATGGTATTGCAGAAAAGAATAGTTTAAATAAAGGTGTCTTTGTGATCGGCAATCTATCCTTTGTAGAAGGGAAAATTCGAGATGTTATTATTAATCTAGAAATTGCCCATAAGCAAGAAATATAAAAATAGGGGCCTAGGCCTCTATTTTTAGATTCATACAAGTCACTAATCCGTATATAAATTAAGATGACCTAGTTTTTAAAAATTATGGATCACTAGACTTCCTCTTTCTTCATCTTTGACAATTTTTATTGACGCTGGAATACGCTCTTGTAGTTCATCTACATGGGAAATGATGCCTACAATTCTATTTTCTTTATGAAGGGCATTTAGCGTTTCAAAAATGAGGTTAACAGAATCAGTATCTTGCGTACCAAATCCCTCATCAATAAAAAAGAAATTCTTTTCATTTCGATTTAGACTACGTGTACTTTCTGCTAATGCGAGTGCCAAACACAAGGATGCCTGAAAAAACTGACCTCCTGATAATGTTCTGACTGATCGGGTTTTACCTCCATTAAGATGATCTATAACTTCAAAATCATTATCTGCATTGATCATTAATTTGAGATGACCTCTTGTCAAACGTTCGAATCGTTGATTGGCAATCTGACATAAATCTTCTAAATATTGCGTCGAGATATAATCTACAAATCCATTTCCTTTAAATAGATTAGATAGTATATTTAGATTCTTACTTCGCAGTATGTGCTTATCCAGTTCACTTTGTAACTGTATTTTTTCTGCATATTTCTTTTTCGAGATGATAAGTTGATCCTTTAATGATTGCAGCTGACCGATCAATTTGTCCTTGACATCTTTGGTAAGCTGTAGTTCTTGACTTACGGTATCTAGTTGCGATATATCAACTGCTTCTTGCTTTATTCTGTCCTCTAGTTGTCGTATTGCTGTTTTTACAATAGCAAATTGTTCTTCAAACTGTTTAATTCGGGATTCTTCATTTTCCAGATCATACTGCTGTTGCAGTATTTGCTGTATCGCCTCCGTAGATTCAAAACCATGTACCTGTAATAATTCAGCTATCGATTTCTGATAAGATTCAATTTTTAAACGTGTCGTGTCTAATTGTAGCTGCAGACTCGTAGTATGCGTAGATTGCGTTGCTATCGCAACATTTAATCGATTAATTTCATCAGATAAGTTCTTGAATTCTTGCTCTGTAGCGATGATAGACTGAACTGATTGTGCAATTGTATTTTCAATATCGGAAATGGGCATGAGCTGAAAATCGGGTAGGTTCAGCCGTTTGATCAATTGCTGATGACTCGAAGCGCGGCCCTCAATTGCCGATTTAGATACCGCAATATTAGTCAGCACCTGATTATACTTTTCCTTTTTAGCCTTTAATTCATTCAATTCATCTTGTAACAAGCTTAAGTTGCTTTCTGCTACTGTACAATTCTGCTCTATCGTGACCGCTTCCAACTGCCATTGGTCAAATGCCTGACGGTCATTTGGCTGAAATGTGGTCCACGTAAATTGTTTAAGGTGGTCACTCAAATCGATAGCTATAGTGTCCAACTTGGCGGTATTTAAATCCACATCTTTCTGCAGATTTGACAACTGCGCAGCGAGTTGAATAAACCGCTGTTTTTGTTTTTGAATTTGAACTAATTCAGCAATCACATTTGATTTTTCAGACTGTAATGAATTCAATAATGAAGACAGGTCTTCAGTTTGCATGATATGAGGGTGGTGTTCAGATCCGCATAGTGGACAGGCTTCACCTGCTGTTAATGCATGAGAATAACTCGCTAATTGTTGTTGGACCTGAGCCTTATTTTCATCGGACTGTATCATCTCCAACCGTTGGTTTGCCGTTATTTCTTGATCATTCAATTTTTCATTCCAATTGGATGGATCTAGATCTTCCTGTTCAAATTGCAATAGAATAGCTTGCAGTTCTTTTTTCCTAGTCAGCAATTCTACCTGAAGCTCACTTTGGCTTTTAATGAACAATTCATGCTTGGTATACCAAGCATGAATTGCTACGAGTAGGTTACCTGAAATACGTTTTTCCTTTAATTTTATTATTTCCTGCTGTTTTTCCTGAATGAAAACTTGTTTTTTCTGGATTTCTTGTTCCACATCATGAAGAACAAGCTTGCCCTTAGCTAATCGATCATTATCTTTGCTAATATCACCCTGCAATTGTAGAACTTGAACAATATTTTTAAGATCCTCGACTTCTAATTTTTTATGATCAAGCAGATTGAAGTCACCTTCCACCAGTTTGTATCGACTATTTGCATGGATCAATGCGCCCTGCACAGTATTTAATTGTAACTGTGCACTGTTTACATCTTCTTGCAATTTTGATTCTTCGCTAAGTTCCCTAGCAACGCTATCCAATATATTTTTGAAAATTCGCTCTACTTTCTGAAAAAGCTGAATCTGAGTTTTAAGCGTTTCAATATGAACCTGCTCTGTACTTAGTTGCGCAAAAACCGCTTTCTTTTTTGCAATTTCAAAATGAAGCTGTTGAACCTCTAATAACTTTTGATGATGTTGCTCCAACAGTTGGTGTTTTTTGGTCACATCAAGGAGATCCAATTCTTCTTTTTCCAACTGTGTAAGTAAGTCCGCAATGCTTTCTTCGGTATAGTCTTCCAATGTCTGAACCGCCCCTGAAAGATGTTGGAGTTTCAAGTCTGTTTCTTTATTGAGAGCAGCAACTTTATAAAAAAGGTCATAGTGATCCAAGTTGAAAAGTTCTTTCATCATACTGGATCGTTCGGCACCCTTAAGCTCAAGAAATTCCTTGAATTGTCCCTGTGGAACAATAACAGTACGATTAAAGTTTTTGTAAGAGATGCCCAGTATTGTTTCAGCATCCGTACTCTCTAGTGGTATCTTTTCTTCACCATCAAATACATAAGCTTTTCGTATAGGAGTGGTGACTTTATCAAACTGTTTACCATTTCTTCTCCAAGATGCTTCAAATGCATATTTTTTATTTTCCTTGCCGATAAAGTGAAATTCGATTCTAAGCAGGTTAGCATTCAAATTCATCATATTATAGGCTCTATTATTACTGTTTAGCCGATTTGTATTAGCAAATAGCGCGAAAGTAATGGCTTCTAGGATCGATGATTTTCCTGATCCGACTTTTCCAAAAATACCGAAGAGACCGGCGGAAGTCAAGGATGTAAAATCTATTTCCTGTTTCGTCTGATAGGAGTAGAGTCCTTCTATCGATAGATATAGTGGCAACATATGACTAATTCTCCTTTTCGTTTTGAGTTCCTAATACTTCATTAAATAGTGCTAACAATTCTTCCGATGGCGCTTGATCATTATTTCTGTGACGGTAATAATCGGCGAAATTTTCGTTAATGCTCTTACTTCTTCTGGATACGAGGACTTCTTGTTGTCCATCACGGCGACTATGTACTTCGGGAATGAGGTAGATTATACCGGGATGACTGTCTTCAATACGTTTTCTTTCGGCCTGTGTCAACGATGTTTCGGAGACAAGTGTTAGTTCAACTAAACTATCTTGATGATCTTGTAACCACTCGATAGCATCCGATACCGCATTAAATTTTTTACGAATTAATTGCTTACCAGATCGTAAGGCAATGGTTTTATAAGTAGCTTCTTTTTGAGGTTGAACAGTCACGATAACAACATGTTTATCTTGTCCAGCTTCTGAAAAAGAATAACATAGGGGGCTACTTGAATACACAACAGGTGCTTGATGTCCACCGATTTCCTGATAGCGATGAAGATGACCAAGTGCCGTATATTGTATTTGTGAAGGAATACAATCTGTAAAAACAGTATCAGCAAAACCAATACGTAAAGGTTTCTCTCCCTCGGGTTCTTCTAGGACAGGACCACCTTTTTTGTTCATGTATAAATGTGATACTAAGATATTGGCACCGTTGGAATCGCAATATTGGTCGGCCAAAGATTGCCATTTTTGAGTGATTACTTCATTAAGTCCCAACTGTTCATCTTCTCCTAGATATTCTTTTAACCGATGTTCATTGGCAAAAGCCGTTACGATAACCCGAAGAGGAAAATCTAGATGGGACAATTTAATTTCAAGAAAACCGACATCACCTTTACTAATCTCAAAACCATTTTCAATCTGATAAGGGGCAAATCGCATATTGGGCCTACCGGCAAATAAAATACCGCAATCCCTTGCCAAACTATCTGGTGCATCTATACGATCAGGAGAGTCATGGTTGCCTGCAATAGCAATAACTGGCCTAGTGCCATTATTGGTCAGGCGTTTAAGTGTTTTATAAAGCAGTTCTATAGCTTCTACAGGAGGGTTAAAGGCATCAAATAGATCTCCGGCAACAAGAATAACGTCTACTTGCTCCTGATCTGCGATTGCAATAATTTCTTCCAATACTGCTTTTTGTTCATCAAATCTGGAGAAATAATCCAATCGTTTACCTAAATGCCAATCGGCTGTATGTAAAATTTTTAGCGACATGTTTTATGCGTGAAAACTTAAAATTACCTCGAATTTTCTATAAAAAAGAAGTTAATTAATATTAATATCTATTTTGCTGATTCAGAATAAAATGTATTTTTGTTTCTTATGCATATAACGAAAGATCGCAATCCATATCCTTTTTTGGTTTTTAACCTTGTTTTAACCTTATTTTTTAGCATCCTGCACCAGGATTGTCAAGCTCAATTGAAAGCTATAAAAGGACAGACCGCTTATCCATTTTTACTCAATCTGCCAGAAGGAGAGGCTACTACAAAACAGCCTATTCTTATATTTTTACACGGAAGAAGCCTTTCAGGAACCAACTTGGACCGTGTCAAAAGGTATGGCGTATTGTATGCAATGGATAAAGGGCAAGAAGTCCCGGGGATAATTATAGCTCCCCAATCTAGAGGTGGCTGGGATCCTGACAAAGTCATGGAGATCGTGGATTATGTGATCGAGCATTATAATGCAGATGCAGATCGCGTTTATGTTTGTGGCATGAGTATGGGAGGTTATGGAACCATGGATGTAGCAGGAAAGTATCCTGATCGTATCGCAGCAGCTGTAGCCATATGTGGTGGAGGAAGTGTTAAATATGCCGACAATCTAAGTCAGGTACCCCTATGGGTGCAACATGGTAATCGTGATCGAGCCGTACCGATGTCCGAGTCAAAAAAAATCGTCAATGCCATAAAAAAAGCAGATCCTGAGGCTGATGTTACCTTAACGATTATACCAGGAGGTACACATGGAAGTGTAGAAAATTTGTTCCATAAAGACGAAATCTACAACTGGCTTTTTAAACATAATCGCAAAGGCACCTAAACAATAACTCCTATTTTTTGTTTTGAGTTATGTCAAATATTACACAAGAGGGTAATATTCAAATTTATTTTCAATCTAAATTACAAGATATCACAATCGATTGATTTGTAATTTTAATAATACTTATTGACGTTCAATAGAATTATTGTAAAACCATATGTTAAATTTTGTTAAATTTTCGGATTTCGTAATTATTTATGATTTTAACAAAGAGCTCAACAAGTAAACACTCTTGTTAAGAGTATATTAAGTTTTTGTTAAGTGCTTCCAATGTTAAATTCTCTTTTTACTTTTGCGGCATAACTATTAACAAAAATTTTCTTTATGAAAAGACCCTTACTCTTTTTTGCGCTTGTATTAGCAAGTTATGGTACCATTCATGCTCAAGTAACCACGAGTAGTGTGACTGGGATTGTAAAAGAATCCTCAGGTCAAGTGACATCTGGAGCAACGATTAAAGCCACTCACGTTCCTTCAGGTACGGTTTATTCGAGTGCAGCAAATGCAGCTGGACGCTTTAATTTAGCCAATATGCGTGTTGGAGGCCCATACAAGATCGTTGTTACTTTTATTGGACAGAAGCCGGTTGTTTACGATGATGTCTATTTACAGTTAGGCGAGCCTTTTGTTTTAAACCCTATTTTTGGAAATGAAACAACCAATTTGAATGAAGTTGTCGTAACAGGCCGAAACACACTTAAAAGTGAAAAAAATGGAGCTTCTACAATTGTTGGTCGCCGTCAAATTGAAAATTTACCATCTATTACTCGTAGCGTAAATGATCTGACAAGATTGACACCGCAAGCTAATGGTGCATCAATTGGGGGAGGTAATTTTAGATCAAATAATTTTACACTGGATGGTGCCAATTTTAATAACCAATTTGGTATTGGAAGTAATGTGCCTGCAGATGGCTCTCCAATATCTATTGATGCGATTGAACAAATTTCTGTAAATGTAACGCCTTATGATGTCAGACAATCTGGATTTACTGGAGCAGCAATAAATGCAGTTACTAGATCAGGTAGAAATGAGTTCTTTGGATCAGCTTTTTACACTGGTCGTTCTGACAAGCAACAAGGTACTCGAATTGGAGATGTTTTAACTCCCGTAAATCAACTTTCAGTAAAACAATATGGTGTAAGTTTAGGCGGACCAATTATTAAAGATAAATTGTTCTTCTTTGTAAACTTAGAACAAAATAAGACTGAAGAGCCAGGACCAGTTAAAATTGCCTCTTCACCATCAAATGTATTTGGAGCTGCAACAACTCCTTCTTATGTCGCACGACCAACAGAAGCTTTTATGGACGAAGTTTCGAATTACCTGAGGGATAAATATGGTTATGAGACTGGCCCATATCAAGGATACTCAAATAAAAGTAATAATGATAAAATATTTGCACGAATTGACTGGAATATAGCAAATAATCATAAAATTAATTTTAGATATAATCAAGTTAAAGCTAAAACTCCAGCCACGATCAGTAACTCCTATACAGGTTCTGGAGTATCTGGTATAAGTCGTACAGGTAGTAATGCTTTACATTTTTCAAACTCCAATTACTTTCAAGAAACAAATTTATATTCTGGAACTTTAGAATACACCGGTAAAATTGGAAATGTTAATCAATCTGCTAGGATTTCTTATGTCAACCAAGACGAACCTCGCTCAGTAAATGGCGGTTTATTTCCATTGGTTGATATCAAACAAGGTGATAATGTTATAACTACTTTTGGCTATGAACCATTTTCATATGGAAATTTAAGATCCGTAAAAACATGGACTGCAAATTATGATGTAGATTATACCGTTGATAACCATAACTTTACAGCTGGATTGCAATTTGAAAATAGTAATGTTAAAAATGGATTTCAAAGATTTGGTGCAGGCTATTATTTGTTTAACTCATGGGATGATTTTAAGAACGGCGCGAAAGCAACTAATTATGCCCTAACTTATCCATTAACACCTGATGGTTCTCAAGCATTTCCAGGCTTTAAATTCAATCAATGGTCTCTTTACTTTCAAGATCAATACACTGTAAATGAAAAGTTAAAATTAACTGGAGGCTTACGCTTTGAACTTCCAGGTTACCCAGATGTAAGTCAAGTAAAAGAACATCCTTTAATTTCAGCTTTAACATTTGCTGATGGTTTGAAAATAAACACAGGTGTTTTACCAAAAACAAAAATAATGGTTTCGCCAAGATTTGGTTTTAACTATGATGTTCTTGGAGACCGATCACTTATGTTAAGAGGAGGAACGGGAGTTTTTACTGGTCGTATACCATTTGTATGGATTGTGTCCCAATCGGGGGATTCAGGAATGCTACAAGCTTCGATTACAAAATCTGGGCCAGATGTTCCTAATTTTAGTCCAGATATTAAAGCAAATTACCCAGCTACTATTGCTGATCCCACAACTTCAATATCATCATCAAGTATTTCGGTTATGGATCCTAATTTGAAATTCCCGTCTACATGGAAATCTAGTCTTGCTTTTGACTATAAATTACCTTTTGGGGTGGTCGGAACTCTAGAAGCAATTTATAATAAAGATATCAATGCAGTAGTTGCTAGGAATGTTAATTTAGCGGATCCAAAAGAAATGAATATTGCCGGATATGCAGATCACCGCTTTATATATGGGGATGCAAACATAGATAAATACATCAATAAATTAGATAAAGGGCAGGCATCTTCAACTGGTAAAAGCGCATTTTCTGCTATTCAAATGTCAAACCAAAAGGGAGGACACTATTGGTCAGTAACTGCACAATTGGCAAAAGCATTTGAAGATGGTTTCTCTGCATCTTTAGCTTATACTAGAAGTGGAGCTAAAAATTACGGTGATGGAGCAGGAAGTCAAATCGCGAATTTATGGTCTCTACCTTATCAATCAATAGGTAATTCAAATATTCCAACATTAGGATATACCGATAATGTGTTGCCAGATCGCTTGGTGGGATCAGTTTCCTATAATAATAAGTGGATTAAAAACTTGAATACCGCTGTGACAATATTTTATTCTGGATCTTCAACAGGACGTGTTTCATATGCCTATTCTGCAGACTTTAACCGTGACGGACAGAACAATGATTTAATTTATGTACCTAAGGATGCGTCTGAGATTACATTTGTAAATATTGCAGCTTCACCAGGATCAATATATGGTGGAAAAGCATATACAGCAAAAGAACAATCTGACATATTTTTTGACCTTATTGATAATGACGATTACTTAAAAAGTAGAAAAGGTCAGTATGCTGAACGTAATGGTGGTACTATGCCGTGGAGACATCAGTTTGATCTAAGATTATCTCAAGAATTATTCAATGGAATAGGTGGTGGTAAAAATTCATTAGAATTTTTCTGGGATGTATTTAATGTTGGAAATTTATTCAATTCAGATTGGGGTGTATTTAAAACAAGTAATAATTTATTGCTAATCCCGACCAACATGACGAGTACAAGTTCAACTCCAGCTTTAGATGTTCAAGGAAATATAAATCCGACATTTAGATTAAATGGTGCAAACGGAGATGTAATTAGATCAACAACTCGCGTTAATGAAACAATAACATCAACATATTATATGCAGTTTGGTATCAAATTCAAATTTAATTAAATACAAATTGATCTATATAAAAAGGGGTATGCATATATTGCATCCCCATTTTTTATGAAATAAGATCTCCAAAAATTATGTATAAAACAGGGTGTTGTTAGCTTACTAACAACACCCTGTTTTTTTTACATCTTAGGATCCGCTTTGTATCCTTTCTAAAAATATACAAAGATTATAGTCTTAAACCAATAAACAGGTTATTGTCTATAATTCTCTCTTTGTTGAGATAGCTTTTAATTACAGAAGTCATAAAAAAAGGATCAAAACTCCTCAGAGATTTGATCCTTTTTCGCTTAATCTAACAAAGCGTCGAAATTTTATTTGTTGTCAATCTAGTAAAATTGACTTTGGATATAGCCTCTTTTATGTTATTAAATTTTAGAAATTTCCTGCTTAGCGTTTCACTTCTTTTGGCTTTCTAAATATAAAATAGAGTCCACCTAATATAAAAGGAATACTTAAAAGCTGTCCCATATTTAGTGCCATACCTTGCTCAAAATCTTCTTGATCTATTTTAAACGTTTCGAGATAAAGACGGGCGGAGAAAAGCAATACAAAGAAGAGTCCCATTAGAGAACCTGGCTTCTCCATTTTTTTGCTCTTAAATAGGTAAGCAATAATAAAGAAGATGATGATGTAAGCAATAGCTTCATAAAGTTGTCCTGGGTGACGGGGCACTTGATCTACATGATCAAAAACAACCGCCCATGGTTTATCCGTTGGTGTACCAATAATCTCCGAATTGAAAAAGTTACCCAAACGAATAAATGCTCCTGCAATAGGTACGACAACCACCAGACGATCTGCTAACCACAAAAAATTTGTTTTCGTTTTTCTACAGAATAAATATAATGCGGTCAATATACCAATAGCACCACCATGGCTAGCCAATCCTGCAAATCCAGTCATCTGAAATTGACCGTTTACAAATTTAAAGGGCAATACCATCTCCCACAAATGGTCTTTATAATAATCGAATTCATAAAATAGACAATGACCTAATCTTGCGCCAATTAAAGTGCCAAGAAAGATATAAATACTCAATTGATCCAATAATTCTTGACTCTTATTTTCATTTCTGAATATTTTAAGCATGATCATATACGATACTGCAAAAGCCGCTAGCCAACATAATGCATAGTAACGAAGACCAAAAGTGCCGATTTTAAATATTTCAGGATCTAAATTCCAATGTATGACGCTGAATAAATTCTCCATATTGTCTGTTAATTTTTTATAAGCGTAAATATAATGTTTAAAATCATTTTCATAACATCATTTAATAGGAATAAAGCTAAAAAACGGAGAAAAGTGCGTGATATCGTCCCAGATTAAATAAATTCAATTTTTACTTTTGTGGTTACTATAATTTTTCATAATTTGACGTCGGAAATAAAATTTGGAGCATGGCAGACAAGAAGAAGAAAGAAAATAAACATATTTCAATAGTAACAAAGGACTCGATTTCTTTTTTGAAAAATATATTAATAATCCATCACCAACTGGATTTGAATGGGAGGGACAGCGCCTGTGGTTAGATTATTTGAAGCCATATGTTGACGAAACATTTACGGACAATTATGGTACTGCTGTAGGAGTGATCAATCCTCAGGCTGAATATAAAGTAGTTATAGAAGCTCATGCTGATGAGATTTCTTGGTTTGTTAACTACATCACAAAAGATGGATTAATTTATGTCATCCGCAATGGTGGTTCGGATCATCAGATCGCGCCATCCAAGAAAGTAAATATTCATACCGATAAAGGGATTGTAAAAGCAGTATTTGGCTGGCCCGCAATCCATACACGTTCTGGCGAGAAAGAAGAAGCACCTACTTTAAAAAATATCTTCCTCGATTGTGGCTGTATTTCCAAGGAAGAAGTAGAAGCATTAGGTATTCATGTCGGTTGCGTGGTTACTTATGAAGATGAATTCAGTATCCTGAATAACCGTTACTACGTAGGTCGGGCAATGGATAACCGTGCTGGTGGCTTTATGATTGCAGAGGTAGCGCGTTTACTCAAAGAAAATAAGAAAAAATTGCCATTTGGCTTGTATATAGTGAACTCTGTACAAGAAGAAATCGGTCTACGTGGCGCTGAAATGATCGCACAACGCATCAAACCTAATGTTGCAATCGTCACCGATGTGACACACGATACGCAAACACCGATGATCAACAAGATCACGCAAGGGGATCTGTCATCTGGAGGTGGACCTGTATTATCGTATGCACCAGCTGTACAGATTAATCTAAACAAATTGTTGGTTCAAGTTGCGGAAAAAAATGCAATTCCTTTTCAACGTCAAGCTTCGTCACGATCTACGGGTACAGACACCGACGCATTTGCATACAGTAACGGAGGTGTGCCATCTGCTTTGATTTCCTTACCTTTACGCTACATGCATACTACGGTAGAAATGGTGCATAAAGAAGATGTGGACAATGTGATCCGATTGATTTATGAGACATTATTGAATATTGAAGCAGGACAGGACTTTAGAACTTTTAGTAATTAATAGAAAAACATATATTTCAAATACTTATAATAAATTTTATGGAAAATAATCAAAATCAAAACGAATTGAGTATCGAGTTGACAGAAGAAGTAGCAGAAGGGATCTACTCAAATCTAGCGATCATTACACATTCAAACACAGAGTTTGTGATTGACTTCGTACGTGTAATGCCAGGTGTGCCGAAAGCTAAAGTGAAATCTAGAATCGTTTTGACACCTGAACATGCTAAGCGTTTGTTAGGTGCATTACAAGATAACGTTATCCGCTTTGACGCTATTGCTGCTGCTGGAAACCAAACTACTGATGCAGAAGTAATCGGTGGTGATCCAACTGTTGCGTTCCCTTTTGGAGGAACAACAGGTCAAGCGTAATTTTTCGCATTACAAAATGCAATAAATCAGCTTTTTAGAAGAGCTATAGCCAGCGGCTATAGCTCTTTTTCTTTTAAAACCAAATAACCGTGCTTTTAGGCTTGAATTTTGTTTAAATTTAAGTCACTAAAATTATATTGTATGGATATTCAAGTCAGGAACTTGACGAAGAAAGATTATGTTGATTTGAGAAGGTCAATGACCGAAGCTTACCAAGGAGTGGGAGATGTCTGGACAAGAGAAAATATTGTCGATCTCATCGATTTATTTCCAGAGGGGCAGTTATGTGTAGAAATTGATGGCCATGTGGTCGCTTGTGCACTTTCTATTATTTTAAACTCGAAGAAAAGTAATATATACGACAGCTATTACGAAATTATTGACGACGGAAAATTTTCCAAACATACCAGCGATGGAGATACCCTCTACGGGATAGAAGTGTTCGTACATCCAGATCATAGGGCTTTAAGGTTAGGAAGACGTCTATATGATGCACGAAAAGAACTCTGTGAGCAGATGAACTTGAAATCTATTATAGCTGGAGGTAGGATTCCCAATTATCACAACTATTCGGATAAAATGAGTCCAAGGACATACATTGAAAAAGTAAAGAGAAAAGAGATTTTTGATCCGACCTTAACTTTTCAATTGTCCAACGACTTTCATGTTAAAAAAATATTGAAGCATTATCTTCCAGAAGATTCCGAATCCATGGAGTTTGCCACCTTATTAGAATGGAATAATATTTATTATGAGTCGGAATCACGCTCTATATCAACAACCAAACAAACAATCCGTTTAGGTTTGGTACAATGGCAAATGCGTTTATTTGACAATATTGATGCGTTTTATGATCAGATTGAGTTCTTTGTCGATACGGTAAGTGATTATGGAACAGATTTTATTATGTTTCCCGAATTTTTCAATTCGCCATTAATGAGTCCTTATAATGAATTACCAGAACGGTTGGCGATGGAAAAATTAGCGGAGAAGACTTCTGAGATTATTGATAAAATCCAACAATTTGCAGTTTCCTATAATGTCAATATCATCGCTGGATCGATGCCTATTATGGAAAATAAAAAGTTGTATAACATTTCTTATCTCTGTCACCGGAACGGTAAACTGGATTCTTTTAAAAAGATACACATAACTCCAAATGAAAGTAAATACTATGGAATGACAGGAGGTAATGAAGTAAAAGTATTTGATACCGATTGTGGAAAAGTAGGTTTATTGATTTGTTATGATGTCGAATTTCCTGAACTCAGCCGCATCCTCGCAGATCAAGGCATGCAGATCTTATTTGTCCCATTTATGACCGACACACAAAATGGTTATATTCGTGTCAGGTCTTGCGCTCAGGCTCGTGCTATTGAAAATGAATGTTATGTTGCGATAGCGGGATCTGTGGGCAATCTACCCCGTGTTAATAATATGGATATTCAATATTCACAATCAGCGGTATTTACTCCATCAGATTTTGCATTTCCAAATAATGCGATTAAGGCAGAAGCAACTCCAAATACCGAAATGGTATTGATTGCTGATGTGGATCTATATGCACTTCGCGACCTTCACGAATATGGTACAGTCAAAATTATGAAAGATCGTCGAAAAGACCTATATGAAGTCAAGCTGTTGAAATAATAAAACACAAAAAAGGGATTTAATTACTTAAATCCCTTTTTTTGATATACAACGGTCAATGTTATTTTTGCAATTTAACATTAACGGCATTCATACCTTTTAATCCTTTTTCTGTTTCAAAAGTAACTTTATCATTCTCTTTAACAGCGTCAATTAGACCATTAACGTGGAAAAATATTTTATCCTGAGTTTTGAGATCACGGATGAAACCAAAACCTTTATCAGTATTGTAAAAATTCACAATACCTGATTTGATTAAATCTTCTGGATTTGCTTCATATTTAGCAGTTGATATCGCGATATCTTCTACATTAATTTTTGTTTTTTTCGTTGGATCAGGAGGTGTTGAAGTTATATTTCCATATTCATCGACATAAACAAACATTTCTTCTAGACTTTTACCTTTATCGGTATTGTTCTTTCTTTCTTCTTTCTTTTGTTCCTTATCTTGTTTCTTTTTTAACTTCTTTTTCTCTTTTTCTTTTTTGCTAAAACTTTCTGAACTACTCATTTATTTATTTAAAATTAATATTAAACCATATTAAACTACTCAATTTTTAGCAGTTTAATTAAACAAAAATCATCGCATTAAATAAATTCAAAGGTGAAAGCCATATCTCGAATTAAGAAAAATTGATATGTTTTAAAACGTAAGGACTCTGCTTAATGACACAAATATACTAAAAATTAGTGAATATTATATTTTATTCATAAAAAATCCGACAAAATAACAATTTAATTTAAGCTTGGTGATTGTGGAAAATTTGCTACATGAGCATACTTAGCTCCCAGACTGATAACAGCCTCTTTCCAAAGTAGTTCCGTGTCCTTTTCAAACACTAAAGCTGTTGGAAATTTATTTTGAACAGCCCAACTGTTTACGTTAATTTCTGCGTCTAATTGTGCTGGCTGCCAGCCAGAATAGCCTAAGAAAAATTTCACTTCATCCTCTTTGATTTTTCCTTCATTGATCAATGAAAATAGTAATTCTGGGTCTCCTCCAAAATAGATATTTTCACGGATTTCATCACCACTTAATAGCAGATCAAACCGCGAGTGGATGAAAAATAATTCATTTTGTGCCACAGGTCCACCAATATGAAGCGGAAATGTGCATGTTGCCATTTCTTTAACAAGGTCTCCAACACAGCCTACCACTTTTTTATTGAGAATAAACCCTAGGGTTCCTTCATGATCATGATTGCACAACAAAATGACCGATCGCTCGAAGTCGGTGTCGAGCATAAAGGGTTCAGATATTAGTAAACAGCCTGTTTGTGGATCAAGTTCGTTAAACATTTTCTTTATAAATTAGACTTATAGTACAATAAAATTAATGCCAAAGTCATTTTGCTGATTAATTTATACTAGATTAGTCGATAAAAATAAGTGAATTTAGTATGTTTGTGACATACATAAATTTAAAGTCATGGCAATCGAACACAAAGATATTGCCGCTATCCGACAAGATTATGCATTGGGTAATCTAAGTGAAAGCGACGTTAGCAACGATCCTTTAGTGCAATTTGAAAAATGGTTTAACGAAGCTATTCATAGTGAGGTGCTTGAAGCCAACGCAATGGTTTTATCCACAGTGGGAGAGTTTGCTTTACCTTCATCACGGATTGTATTATTAAAAGATCTGAAAAATAATGGATTTAGTTTTTTTACAAACTTCAATAGTCGCAAAGGTATAGAAATGTTTGGCAACCCACATGTGGCAGCATTATTTTTCTGGCCAGAACTGCAGCGTCAGGTGCGTATTGAAGGATTAATAGAAAAGCTTCCAGCAGAAGATTCGGACGAATATTTTCAATCTAGACCCAAAGGAAGTCGCATTGGTGCTTTAGCATCACCACAGAGTGAAACCATTCCCAATCGTTCTTTTTTAGAGGGAAGAGTAGCAGATCTTGAAAAGCAATTTGAAAACCAAGAATTGGTACCTCGACCAGAGTTTTGGGGCGGTTACTTAATTAAGCCACTATATATCGAATTTTGGCAAGGTCGCTCTAGTCGTCTACACGATAGAATTGCTTTCCAAAAAGTTTCTGATTCTTGGAAAATAATACGCTTAGCACCTTAGTATCATGAATACGCAAGAAATTTCAACTCTAATCGTTTCCAGATTCGGACAACATGCTATTGAAAAGATTGAGGAGACGGGGCTTCAGCCAGCACTTTTTGTTCAAGTCGATCTTTTAGAAGATATCTGCTTTTATTTACGGGACGAAGAAGGATTATATTTTGATTTTTTAAACAATATCTCGGCAGTTGACCTCCATGAAAATGGATTTTTAATCACCTATCACCTAACATCTATTCCTTATTTACATACCTTGGTGTTGAAGGTGTTAATCGAGAATGATCGAGATGAAGCACATCTGCCAGAGGTTCCATCCGTGTCAGCCGTATGGAAAACAGCAGATTGGCATGAACGCGAAGCATTTGATCTGATGGGCATATTTTTTACCAATCATCCTGATCTCCGGCGTATCTTACTTCCTGACGATTGGGAAGGCTACCCCTTAAGAAAAGATTATCAAGATCCTGAAAGTTATCATGGAATCAAAATTAAATAAATAAGAACTCGATAACAACAAATATGTCGAATACGAAATATACTGCTGCTTTAGAAAAATATGAACAACATCTAGCAAGTATTGGCTCTCAGGAAATGATTATAAATATGGGGCCTCAACATCCTTCCACGCACGGTGTGCTTCGATTGCAGTTGATAACTGATGGTGAAATCGTAAAAGAGGTTATTCCGCATTTGGGTTATTTGCATCGGTGTTTTGATAAACATGCCGAATCCATGAACTATGGAAAGAGTATTCCGTTTACAGATCGGTTAGACTATTTATCGTCGATGAATAATAGCCATGCATTTGTAATGGGAGTAGAAAGAATGTTGGGTATCGCCGATAAAATTCCAAAAAGAGTAGAATATATACGTGTATTGGTCTGCGAACTTAACCGCATCGCCTCACATTTGATCGGAATAGGGACATACGGTATCGATATTGGTGCATTTACACCATTTATGTGGTGTTTTAGAGATCGGGAACATATCATGAATATGCTGGAATGGGTATCCGGTTCACGTATGTTGTACAATTATATTTGGGTGGGAGGTTTATTTTACGATCTACCTGTAGGTTTCGAACAGCGATGTGCCGAATTTATCACCTATTTTAAACCAAAATTGGTAGAACTTGATCAATTATTGACCGAAAATCAAATCTTTATATCCAGAACAGCTAACATTGGTATATTGCCAGCCGATGTTGCCATTAATTATGGTGTATCGGGGCCCATGTTAAGAGCGTCAGGAATAAAATGGGATCTCAGGAGAATCGATGCCTATTCTGCGTACCCAGAGATTGATTTTGAAATCCCAATCGGAAAAGGAGAGATGGGATCAGTGGGCGATTGTTGGGACCGTTATAAAATACGTGTTGATGAAGTAAAAGAATCAGTAAAGATCATTGAACAATGTTTGGAAAGACTAGTAAAAGATTTTCCACGCACCGATACGTTTGACCCTAGGGCTTTAGTGCCTAAAAAAGTAAATTTAAAAGCACAAGATTATTATGTACGAGCAGAAAATCCGAAAGGTGAATTAGGGTTTTACTTCGTCACTCAAGAAAAGTCTGATATCCCCAAAAGAGTGAAAGCACGTGGCCCCAGTTTTAATAATCTTTCTGTATTACCTGAATTGGGGAAAGGAACCCTGATAGCAGACCTCATCGCCATATTGGGTTCTATGGATATCGTACTGGGCGAGGTGGATCGTTAATTCGGGACTTTGTAATTTTTATGTTATGAACAGGCGGAAAAACGCAAATTCTTTGCTTGGTAAAACCTTTTATCATATATTTGTAGTCTCATAATTTAAGTTTATAATTGGTTAATAAAAGTCCGCTATTGCAAAATAGTGGACTTTTTTATTTTTGATATACACCTATTATTGACATCAAAGTCCAATCAAAATCCCAATATAATTAGTAACTTTACCACATACAAAATGTTTTTAAAGTGTCCGATAGTTTAGTTATCATACCTACATACAACGAGAAAGAAAATATCGAAAAGATAATTCGTAAAGTATTTTCGCTCGCTGTACCATTTCATATTTTAATCGTTGATGACTGTTCGCCAGATGGAACTGCGCAGATCGTGCGATCTTTGCAGGCAGAGTTTGTAGGACGATTATTTATCGAAGAACGCATTGGGAAATTAGGATTGGGTACAGCCTATATCCACGGGTTTAGATGGGCTCTGGAACGCCATTATGAATTTATATTTGAAATGGACGCAGACTTTAGTCATAATCCCGAAGATCTGATACGTTTAAGACAAAGCTGCATAGATGGATCAGATATGAGTATTGGATCGCGTTATATTAAAGGAGTAAATGTTGTCAATTGGCCGATGAATAGGGTGTTGATGTCTTACTTTGCTTCCGTATATGTGCGATTTATTACAGGGATCAATATTCAAGATGCAACAGCTGGTTTTGTCTGTTTTAGGAGGAGAGTTTTGGAGCGGATACCTCTGGATAAAATTAAATTTGTAGGTTATGCGTTTCAAATTGAAATGAAATTTACAGCAATCCAATATGGCTTCAAGGTTGTAGAAGTTCCTATAATCTTTACAGATCGTACCGAAGGAACATCAAAAATGAGTACAAGTATTTTTAAAGAAGCTTTTTTTGGCGTTATCCAACTGAAAATTTCAAGTTGGACGCGAAAATATAATTAAATCTAAGAAAGGGAAGCGTAAATGAATGAGCACTTAGATCCGAATGCGGAGAATTTAAATCATACGGATCGGGATATCGAACGTGTATTGCGTCCGCAAGTATTTGAAGATTTCACTGGGCAGGAGAAAATTTTAGAGAATCTTAATATTTTCGTTAAGGCCGCTAAATTGAGAGGCGAGTCCTTGGACCATGTTTTACTTCATGGCCCTCCAGGTCTAGGTAAAACGACGCTCTCCAATATCATAGCCAATGAGATGGGAGTAGGCATCAAGATCACCTCAGGGCCTGTGCTGGACAAACCAGGAGATTTGGCCGGTCTATTGACCAATCTTGAAGAAGGTGACGTGCTATTTATTGATGAGATCCATCGTTTAAGTCCAATTGTGGAAGAATACCTGTATTCGGCTATGGAAGACTTTAAGATCGATATCATGCTAGAAACTGGACCTAATGCGCGTTCAGTACAAATATCACTAAATCCATTCACATTAATTGGAGCAACGACACGGTCAGGACTATTAACATCTCCTTTACGAGCGCGTTTTGGGATCAATGCACGCCTACAATATTATGACGTCAAACTATTGACCACTATTGTATTGAGGTCTGCAGATATACTTAAAACACCAATCAGCGATGAGGGTGCTTATGAAATAGCACGTAGAAGTAGGGGAACACCACGTATCGCCAATGCCCTTTTAAGAAGAACACGAGATTTTGCCCAGATCAAAGGGACAGGCTCTATTGAACGGGAAATTGCCAAATATGCATTGAATGCATTAAATGTGGATGAAAATGGCTTAGATGAAATGGATAATCGCATTTTAAGTACCATTATCGACAAATTTAAAGGTGGACCTGTCGGTTTAAAAACAATTGCCACCGCAGTCGGTGAAGACGAGGGAACTATTGAAGAGGTGTATGAACCTTTCTTGATTCAAGAGGGTTATCTCATGCGTACATCAAGAGGGCGTGAATGTACAGAAGCCGCTTTTAGACATCTCGGTAGAGCATATGCCCATAAGGGAAATACGCTTTTTTAAAATCTCTCCTTTGTCATGATATAGGTTGGATATGATCAAGCAATATCGTGATCGAAATGTGCATATCAGCACTATTTTTTATGCTTTTTTAAAATCTTTAAACTCCGGCTTTTTATAGCTGGAGTAGGATTTATGCGAAGTAAGTATTCGACTTGTGTGTACAGCTCCTCTTTTATCCAAGGATATCTGACGCGCAGTTGATCTAAAATATCCATGCAATTTGTAAGTACAGCAATAGGGCAGGAAGGGTCAATTAACCAGCTGAAAGACACATGGATTATAATGTCATATTCCACATCATCCAATTGGATAGCTGTCGCTTTAGGGGAAGTGAGGTGCATGAGAACTTTAGTATAGCTTCTAGCACAACTCCAGTTATTCAGGGTACTTAAGTTTTGGATAAGCAGGGTAGAGATGTTTTTGTCTAACAGCTTTTTGTCTTTCAGTACAATCGTTTCAAATATCCAAGCACTCCGAAAAGCAAGTTGCTTATCTTCCTGATACATCGATAGCTCCAATAAGTCGATCAAAGAAAGTCCTTGTAATATATTCAAAGAAAAATCCGCTACCTGATACTGCGTATAGATAGCGGAAAAAATTTCTAATTTTTGTTTTGTTATCATTGATTATCTACTCAATGGTATTTCTCTATTTATTTCCATCATATTGACCTCTTTGATTTTTGAATCACCGATCAGGTACTCGGAAAAGTAATCGCCCATTTTCCAGAAGAAATATTCCGTCATATCACCAAATCCGTGACGTTGACCAGGCAATAATAAGAAGTCGAATCGCTTATTGGCTTTGATCAATGCGTTGACCATTCGAATTGAATTGGCGGGGTGAACGTTATTGTCAATATCGCCAGTTGCGATTAATAACTTACCTTTCAAATTTTTTGCTAAATCAGTATTTTTATCGATCTGATAAGTAAAAGTCGTATCCCCTTTGGTACTAACTTTTTCTGTAACCCCATGATGTCTTTCGCTCCACCATCTGTTATAAATGTTATTTTCATGGTTTCCAGCACCAGAAACGGCTACTTTAAAAAAGTCAGGATATACCAGCATGGCTGCTGTGGACATAAAACCTCCACCAGAGTGTCCCGTGATACCGACACGGTTGATGTCGATAAATTTGTAACGATCGGCCAATTGTTCGGCTGCAGCCTTTTTATCCTCCAGTCCATAATCTCTTAAGTTTCCATAACCAAACGTATGGTACCATTTTGATCTTGCTGGATGTCCACCACGGTTACCAACAGTGATGACAATCATACCAAATTGAGCTAATCGGTCGATCCTGTCCATACTTCTGCCAAATGATTGATTGACAGCCTCCGTTTGTGGCCCTGGATAGATGTATTCTACGATTGGATACGTTTTTGTGCTATCAAAATCAAATGGCTTATACATCACGCCATATAGGTCTGTGATACCATCGCCAGCTTTAACTTTAAAAGGTTGTGGAAATTTATATCCAGCAGCAAATAGTAAGGAGAGATCGGCCTTCTCTAAGGTCATTATTTTTTTTCCATTGCTTTGATACAATGCGATTTCAGGAATGCTATTTACCCTAGAAAAATTATTCACAAAATAACGAGAACTTTCACTGACATCAACTTGGTGATCAAAGTTACCTGGATTTAATAATTTCAGATTTGCTCCATTAAACCCTACACTATAATGATGCAAATAATAGGGGTCTTCATTTTGGTCTTTACCATTTGCCGTAAAGTACAAGGTCCTTGCCGCCATATCAGATCCCGTAATCTCTTCACAATTGAAAGAACCACTGGTCACTTGTTGTTTCAGGTTGCCTTGGCTATCGTATAGATAAAAATGACCCCATCCATCGCGTTGTGACCAGTGGATAAACTCTGTACCATTATTGATCAATAATGGTTTTTTGATATCTTGATAAACGTTGGATCTTTCCTCTACCAATACTTGAGTTGAACCATCTATATTTACTTTAACCAAGTCGATACGTTTTAAGTCGCGACTAGATCGAGCAAGATAAAAAGCATCATTTGTTCCTAACCAGTAGTTGATAAAGTAATCACCTTTATAGCTATTTTTGTCAACATTTTTTGACCAATTACTTAAAGTCTGATTTTTAAAAGCTCCAATTTTTATTTGTTTGTACGATTTATCAGAAGCGTTAAAAACAAATAACTGCGTCTCCGTAGAATCCGTCTCACCGGGCATCTGATATTTATAAGTCTCCAAAGTCGGACGTTTACTGCCTACATTATTGATAACCCATAGGGGATTTAGGCTTCTATTGTCTTTACGCGTAATCACGAAGTGTTTTCCATCAGGAGACCAGTTCATCCATACACGTTTACGTTTAACAATATCGTCGTCCTTTTTATCATCACCTGTTGTGGTGCTGTATTCGTCACCAGCCCAGGCATAATATTGAACCCCATCCTTTGTGATTTGATGTTCTATGATCGTACTGTCTTTTTCATTTTTAACAGCTTTTTCATAATTGGCGCGATCCATCCAGAATAGATTGAAATCCTTTGCAAAATAAATCGTATTGGTGTCAGGAGAGAAGGTAGCCCAAGATAATGCTTGTTTCTCTTTTGTTTTATCACTTAGCTCCCTAACTTTTTGTGTAGCCAGATCGTATTCCAAGAAGAAGATTTTCTTTTTTAACGTATCCGTCTTTACTTTCAACTTTTCAATCTCTTCTTTAGATTTCACGGTATCTTTGGTACTTGCAACTTCAAATCTAATTTTCTTTTCATCTTTTGTAAACTTTAGATTTTGAAGAGTAAGATGCTGTGCGTCAAATGGGTTTTTTACGATTTTGGTAATTTGGGCAGCTAGCTTTTCATTATCAAAAAGGACTTCCTTTTTATTGGTAGCAGGATCTACTAAATACCAGTTTTTACCCTGAGGAGTAGTAAAATCATACCAAAATCGATCGGTAAAATTAATCCAATTGGGTTTAATTGTTGTCGAGAAGATCATTTTCTTAAGCTTCTCAGGCGAAAATTTAGCCGCCAATTGATAATTTGCTTTAGGAGGAGGGGTTGATTCTTGTGCTGTTGCATAAAAAGATAGTAGCAACAGGCTTAAGAATAAGTAAATTTTATTCATTCTTTAGTTTTATATGTATAATAAACTCAAAAGTATTAAGTAATCGCATAAGAAAGAAGTAAGTCTTGTAAAATTTTAGTTAATGACCCTTAAGAAAAGAATTTTTCATTAAAATTTACTAAAAATAGCTCTTCTGTGGCCCTTGTTATGCCCGTATAAAGCCATCTTAAAAATTCTGTTGTCAACATTTCATCCGTCAAATAGCCTTGATCTACAAAAACAGCAGGCCATTGGCCACCTTGTGCTTTGTGACAGGTAATAGCAAAGGCAAATTTAATTTGCAACGCATTATAGTATGGATCCTTCTTGATAGCTTCTAGGCGATCTTGCTTCAGAAATATATCTTCATAATCGAGAGCTACCGCCTCATATAGCTTTTTTTGATCTTCATATGGAAGATTAGGACTATCGGTATATAAACTATCCAAGATAACACGACAAGTGATAGGCTCTTGATGTTGGGTATCCATAAATTCAATGGTGATATCCGCAAACCGAAAACCATGCTGTTCGTGGACATTGCTCACCTTTCTTATTTTAGCCATATCACCATTTGCAATAAAACCATTCTCGACACCATTATCTTGTAGCCAGAAATAATTGTTACGGACCACCATAATATGATCACCTCCCGTGATCTCTTCATCGCGAAATAAAATTTGATTGCGGATATGTTGATTATACAAATTGGCTGACCTATTGGAACGGCAGATTATCATCGTATTTTCAATCCCAAACTTATCATAAGCGTAATTAATACCTTCAATTAAACGTTCGCCTGTCATGCGATAAATATCTTTAAATCCATTTGTTATAAACTTTGGAAAAGGGTAAGTGCCCTCCAGTTCTTCCAAGTTTATTTCTTGCCTGATCTTTGTCGCATTGAATAAAATACCCGAATCCTTTTGTTGTCGTACGACGTCGGTCAACTCGAACGTGTAAGGATGAAAATAGAATTCATTTTCGAGGTAAGCTGGATTGAGAGCGGGACTTTCCCATAGTCCTACTGGTGGTAGCTGAGCCGTATCGCCCACAAACATAATTGAACAATGCTTACCGCTACGTACGTATCTAACCAGGTCGTCGAGTAAACTTTTTGAAAACATATTAACGCTTTCATTTGAGATCATTGACGATTCATCAATAATAAACAACGTGTCTTCATGCAAGTTTTCAGCTAATGTAAAATCAAGTTGAAAAGAAATCGCATTTTTCTTACGGTATATTTTTTTATGGATAGTAAGGGCAGGTCTACCGGAATAGAAACTCATTACTTTGGCGGCACGTCCTGTAGGAGCTAGTAAAACTGCCTTTTTCTTAATGTAAGGCAATGTTTTGACCAAAGAGGAGATGATGGTGGTCTTACCTGTACCCGCATAGCCTTTTAAGACAAAACAATCTTGCGTGTGAAAGGAACTCAAAAATTGAGCTAACAATTCAAACACAGAATTTTGCTGTGGAGTTGCTGTCCAAGGAAAGCGTTGGATTAATAAATCTTTAATAAGCACCATCAAAGTTATCTAAAAGGTTTGTCTTATCGTTTAGAAAAGTTAATTTTGTTAGGTTGTACAATTTAAAAATTGAATTTGGAAAGCATACATATGAATTATATCTCTGAGGACTTCAATATCCATTTTTTGCCAGAATATACCTTATCGGCAAAAGCAGGTTTTAGCAAAGACGTTATTACAGTAACCGATAAGGAGTTAAACCTGAATCTCTTACTGGAATATGATGCTGAAAATCCAAAATTGGAAGCCACTCAAATTTTGAGCTTACCCTTTCGATTTGTCAAAGTGGTAATACCGCACCAAAGTTTAACCTTTATTCCAAAAGAAGTTTTTCAAGAGGATCGCTTAAGTGACTATGCACCCTATCTCGTAGAGCATGTACCCAACCATATACACACCTATGAGATGAAAAATCTAGGTATTGTAGCAGTATTTGAATACGACTTGATTTTATACAACAGATGGAAAGCTTTATTTCCAGATGCTCAAATCTTTCCTGAATTTTGTATTATACTTGATCAGGCCCAAGATCTGGTACCCATTAGAGGATCGGTCCTTGGTGTGCATTTTGTATCTGACCATTTGGTAGACCTGTATGTATTTCAAAACGGACAATTCATCTTATACAATTCTTTTGACGTTTATTTTGCTGAAGACCTAAATTACTATATTCTAAATATTTTACAACAGTTTTCTTTGTCTGAAAAAGTATCTAAAGTATTGATATCTGGAGATATACCAAACGACAGTTATATGAAATGTTTAGAAAGATATTCTGATAATGTAGCCTACTTATCATCAAAAAGTAAGGTTCATATTAATCATGAGAGCGACGACATTAATTTAAAAAATTATAACACATTATTTGACGCGATACTATGCGAATAATAGGAGGACAATATGGTGGTATACGTCTTAATCCACCCACAAACTTACCCGTAAGACCAACGACGGATATCGCAAAGGAAGCACTGTTTAATATCTTACAAAACCGTCTAGATTTTGACGAGTTAACTTGTCTTGATTTATTTGCTGGTACCGGTAATATTAGTTTTGAACTCGCGTCTCGGTATGCACATGCTGTAGAATCAATCGATTTACACTTCAAATGTGTACAATACATTGCCGAAACGGCAAAAAAGATGAATATTTCAAGTATAAAAGCTAAAAAAGCTGATGTCTTTAAGTATATCCAAACCGCAAAGCACAAGTTTGACTTTATTTTTGCAGATCCTCCATACGATATTCCAAAATTACCTCAGCTAGCACATCTGATATTGGAAAATGAGCTTCTCAATAAGGGTGGTTTATTAATTATTGAACATCCATCAACTAGAGAAATGGATCCACATCCAAATTTTGTCGAAAAAAGAAAGTATGGGTATTCATCATTCTCATTTTATACGTGTTAAGTTATGAAAATTGCTGTTTTTCCGGGATCATTTGATCCATTTACATTAGCACATCAAGACCTTGTGGAACGCGCTGTACCTCTCTTCGATAAAATTTATATTGCAATTGGTGTCAATAGTGCTAAACAGGGATTGTTGACTGCAGCAGATAAGCTGGCAACCATACAAGCAGTTTTTAAAGATAGGTCAACCATTGAAGTTGTTTCTTTTGAAGGGTTGACCATCAATTTCTGCCATAGAGTTGGAGCCAACTTTTTACTGAGAGGACTGCGAAATACTGCAGATTTTGAATTTGAAAACAGTATCGCACAAAACAACTTAATATTAGCTCCACACATCGAAACATACTTTTTAATGAGCAGGAGTGGACTCGCTCATATCTCTTCCACGATCGTTCGAGATGTCTGGAAAAATAAGGGTTCAATTGTCAATATGGTGCCTGCCGTCATCAATGATTTTTTAAGAAATAAAGATTCATTGTAATCAATCTTATATCAAAATACTGAAAAAGGGTATCCAAATTTTGGATACCCTTTTTTATCTTAAAACAAAAATAATCATACACCAAATTATATTTTGTCATTGTATATAGTTTTTTGTTTTACAGCACTTTACGAGCTTTACCTATGGTTTAAATATAGGCTTGGTCTCTAGATGGTCTACAAGCGCCCCAAAAGTGCCAAATAATATTTTGTTTCAAGCTTTATTGAATTCTAATCAATTGACAATAAGATAAATGTCGTGTTATCATTAAGTTAAGAATCATATCTCTCAAAGGCATTCAGGAAAGAGCTGCGCATGCCATTGAAGTGTTGAAGTACTTCTGTAATGAAGGCATCGTCAAGCAATTCGAAGACACCATTAACTCCCCCTACAATATCTGTTTCTGCAATCTTATAAGATTGTTCTAAGGTTCCCTGCTCAAATTTGATGATGAACTTTTGGTTCATACCAAATATAGATATCTTACAATCTGGATGTGGTAATTCTGCTAATATTCTCATGTTACTAATTTTTACAAAGTAAATAAAAAAACGGCTAATCCTGTTGAAGGATTAACCGTTATATGGAAAAATAAAACGTAAAATTAGACAATCCCTTGTTCAGTCATTGCTCTAGCTACTTTCAAAAAGCCACCAATATTGGCTCCTTTTAGGTAGTTGATATAATCTTTATCATGTCCATATTTGACGCAAGTCTTATGAATATTGACCATAATATCTTTTAATTTGCAATCAACTTCTTCTTTCGTCCATTGTTGACGAATTGAGTTTTGCGACATCTCTAAACCAGAAACAGCTACACCACCTGCATTTGCAGCCTTTCCTGGTGCAAAACTAATTTTGGAGTCATGGAAAATTTTAATGGCCTCAGCTGTAGAAGGCATATTTGCACCTTCAGCAATACATTGACAGCCATTGGCAACTAAGGTAAGTGCATCTTCTTTTGTCAATTCATTTTGAGTAGCACATGGGAGCGCGATATCGCATTTAAATTCCCATGGTTTTTTATCCGTAAAATATTTTGCGTTCGGATATTTGATGATGTATTGATCCAAATCACGTCCGATAGTTCCGATATATGCCAATTTTTCAGAAGTTATTCCATCTTCATCATAAAGCGTACCCTGACTATTGGATAAGGTAATTACTTTTGCACCTAGGTGTATCGATTTTTCAGCAGCATAATACGCTACATTACCCGCTCCAGATATCGCCACTACTTTATCTTTTAAATCTTGATTGTTGAAGTCATAGATGCATTCAACAAAGTAAAGCAAGCCGTAACCCGTGGCCTCCGGTCTCGTATAGGAGCCACCCCACGCACTGCCTTTACCGGTTAACACACCCGTAAATGCATTTTGCAATCTTTTGTACTGTCCAAATAAATAACCAATTTCACGTGTACCAACACCGATATCACCAGCAGGCACATCTGTATCTGGACCAATATGTCTGAACAGCTCAGTCATAAAGCTCTGGCAGAAACGCATAATTTCAGCATCCGATTTTCCTTTAGGATTAAAATCAGCGCCACCTTTACCGCCACCTATAGGTAAGCCCGTCAAGCTATTTTTAAACACTTGTTCGAAAGCCAAAAATTTCAAGATACTCAGGTTTACCGATGGCGCAAATCGTAATCCACCTTTATATGGACCGATAGCACTGCTCATCTGAACACGGTAACCTCTATTGATCTCAACTTCGTTTTTATCGTTTAACCAAGCCACACGAAATGATATAACACGCTCTGGCTCAACTAATCTTTCTAAAATCTTCAGTTTAAGTAATTCTGGATGACTTTCAGAAATAAATGGAATTAAATCCTCTGTAACTTCTTGTACAGCTTGTAGAAATTCTGGTTCATTTGGATTGCGTTTCTCAACGTAATTGATGAATTCGTTAAAAGTATTTGACATGTATTATAGTAAATTTTTCCCTTTTGAATTGCTAATATATAAAAATTAAACATATTTCATTACATTTTTTTTATAAAACATAACCGTTACATGTAAAAATTAAAAAGGAGCCATTAATTTTGCGTTCTTAATTAATTTATTATTTTTGTACTATATTTAAATCCAGTACTTGAAGATATTTGTCTATATATTAAGCTTATATTTCATCGCATTGACGATGGTACCTTGTGCAGATCATGTACAAGAATCTTCTTTCGTACACACGACACAGTCCAAAGATATCCATCATAGTGAAGAAGAACATGTGGATTATTGTTCCCCATTCTGCATATGCGCATGCTGCTCTACAGTTTTAAACATAGCAGACAATACTATCTTTTCCTTTGTCACCGTATTATTGCAGTCAAAAGATGAAATTGCGTACGAAAGCATTTTTTATTCTTTTGATTACTCCAGCATCTGGCATCCGCCTCAACTCGGTTAACACTCGTTTTCTTAAAGTCTTAACAGACTAAATTTCATTCACTCATATTTTCAATGAGTATTTTTGTATCGCTATTTTTAAGTAGAATATTATGTTGAACGCAATCATCAAGTTCAGTATCCGTAATAAAATTATTATTGGACTCTTTACTTTGATATGGATCATCTGGGGGATATGGAGTGCCTTTCATATTCCTATAGATGCCAATCCAGATATAACGAATAATCAAGTACAGATCATAACCAGCTCACCTGCATTAGCCACCCAAGAGGTGGAGCAGTTTGTCACT
This sequence comes from Sphingobacterium sp. PCS056, assembly GCF_023273895.1. NCBI lineage: Bacteria > Pseudomonadati > Bacteroidota > Sphingobacteriia > Sphingobacteriales > Sphingobacteriaceae > Sphingobacterium > Sphingobacterium sp. PCS056. The sequence continues at coordinate 3,625,509 of NZ_CP096883.1, forward strand.
TATCCGATCGAACAAAAACTAACAAACTTTCCTGATCTCGTGGAACTACGTTCCATATCACGATTTGGGTTATCTGTCGTCACCGCAGTTTTTGACGACGATGTCAATATTTATTTCGCTCGCCAATTGATCAGTGAAAAACTGCAAGAAGCAAAGGAAAATATTCCAGACGGTCTCGGAAGTCCAGAGTTAGCACCTATTAGTACAGGATTAGGCGAGATCTATCAATACGTCATCCATCCGGCAAAGGGGGCAGAGTCCAAATACTCCGCAGCAGATTTACGGACGATACAAGACTGGATCATCGCCAGGCAGCTCTATGGAACCCCTGGGGTAGCCGAAGTAAATAGTTTCGGAGGAAAGCTCAAACAATACGAAGTCGCTGTCAATCCATACAAACTAAAAGTAACAGGAGTCGGGATCAACGAGATCTTTTCCGCATTAGAACAGAATAATCAAAATACCGGAGGAGCCTATATTGACAAAAAGCCAAGCGCATATTTTATCCGCGGCATCGGACTTTTGACATCCATGGAAGATATTGGCAATGTTGCTATAAAAAATAAAAATGGTTTCCCCATCTATATTAGAGATGTAGCAGAAGTGCGTGAGGGCTCGGCCGTGCGCTACGGTGCACTTACTTACAATGGTGAAAAAGAAGCTGTAGGCGGTATCGTTATGATGCTCAAAGGCGAGAATTCAGCCGAAGTGGTGGCTGCTGTCAAGGAAAAGCTAGAGCGAATCAAGCAATCACTACCAAAAGATATCGTAGTAGAAGCTTTTTCTGACCGTACAGATTTAGTCAATCGTGCCATCGGTACAGTCGAGAAAAATTTGATTGAAGGTGCACTGATCGTTATTTTTGTTTTAGTCATCTTTTTAGGTAATCTACGAGCAGGACTGATTGTTGCCTCTGCTATACCATTGTCCATGCTCTTCGCACTAGGTATGATGCGTTTATTTGGAGTAAGCGCCAATTTAATGAGTCTAGGAGCCATAGATTTTGGACTTATCGTCGATGGAGCATTGATTGTTGTGGAAGCCACTATGCATCATTTAGGACTGAGAAAGACAAAACATGTACTGAGCCAAGTGGAGATGGATGAAGAAGTATATCAGTCATCTTCAAAAATTAGAAATAGTGCGGCTTTTGGTGAAATCATTATCCTGATTGTTTACATTCCCATATTAACACTAGTAGGTGTAGAAGGTAAAATGTTTGGACCGATGGCACAGACAGTGAGTTTTGCCATTATAGGAGCCTTAGTCTTGTCATTGACCTATATCCCAATGATGAGTGCATTATTTTTATCTAAAAAACCTCAGCACCAGATTACATTCGCCGACAAAATGATGGCTAAACTGCAATTATGGTATACACCACTGGTGCAAAAAGCCGTCAGTATTAGAAAAACATTATTAATATTGACCTTGGCACTATTGGCTTTCTCAGGATTTCTATTCAGCAAGATGGGCAGTGAATTTATCCCTCAACTTCAGGAAGGAGATTACGCATTTCACTGTATCTTACCACAGGGATCCTCGCTTTCTCAAAGCATAGAAACTTCCATGCAGGCCGCTAAGATCATTAAAAAATTTCCAGAAGTCAAAATTGTGGTCGGTAAGACCGGTAGTGCCGAGATCCCGACAGATCCAATGCCTCCAGAGGCGACCGACATGATCATTACATTAAAACCCATGTCCGAGTGGAAATCAGGAGATACTTATACCGGGTTAGCAGACCGGATGTTGGATTCACTTTCAGTGATTCCAGGTGTATTCTTTGAAGCTTCTCAACCCATTCAAATGCGTTTTAATGAATTGATGACTGGAGTCCGACAAGATGTGGCGATTAAAATATTCGGAGAAAATATTGATAGTTTAGCAACTATCGCAAGTCGCGTAGGACAAGTAGTGCAAAGTGTCAATGGCGCTTCGGCTCCGCAGATCGAACGCACGACAGGGCTCCCGCAGATATCCATCATCTACAATCGGACACAGCTTGCCTTACATGATGTCACGGTCAATGAATTAAACAAAGTGATCGCCATGTCTTTTGCAGGGACAAGTACAGGATCAATATATGAAAACGAGCGCAAGTTTGATCTAGTTGTTCGCTTAGATAGCTCCTTTAAGACATCTATGGCAGATGTAGAGAATCTGCCAATTTTGACAGGAGACGGTGATCAGGTTCCCTTAAGTCAGCTTGCAACCATTACCATGAAGGATGGCCCTGCGCAGATCAGTAGGGAATCTGGAAAAAGATTAGTTGTCATCGGGTTTAATATAAAAGATCGTGATGTAACCTCCGTGGTCAATGAGATCCAAGAAAAGCTAACCAGCATGGATGTCATGCCCGCAGGGTATTATTATACCTTCGGAGGAACGTTTGAAAACCTCAATGCCGCCACAAAAAGATTGGCACTAGCCGTTCCAGGAGCTTTGTTACTTATTTTCATATTGCTTTATCTTACATTTCGGTCGCTCAAAGAGTCTTTATTAATTTTTACAGCAATACCAATGAGTGCCATTGGTGGCATCTTTGCACTTTTGATTCGAGATATGCCCTTTAGTATTTCTGCAGGTGTTGGGTTTATTGCCCTATTTGGAGTAGCAGTATTAAATGGCATTGTATTGATTTCTACATTCAATCAATTGGAAAAAGAAGGAATGACCAATGTATTTCAACGCGTGTGGGAAGGAACCAAAATTCGACTAAGACCTGTATTGATGACAGCTACGGTTGCATCTTTAGGTTTTTTGCCAATGGCTTTAAGTACTGGAGCCGGTGCCGAAGTACAGAAGCCACTTGCAACAGTCGTGATAGGCGGATTACTATCTGCAACATTTTTAACATTATTTATATTACCATGTCTATATGTGTTATTTTTTAATAGCAAAAAAATGAAAATCGGAAAATCAACAATCATCACGTCATTGGTCATACTATTCCTATCGTTTCCAAACATAATCTTTGCACAGAGCAATATAAAGCGGATACAATTAGAGGAAGCAATCACACAAGCCCTAAATGCCAACCTCAATTTTAAAAATACAGCACTGGAGCTTGAAAAATCACAGCTTGATCAACAAAGATCTTTTGATAGGAAAACAGGCATATTTATTGAAAATGAAGATTTTTCACCATTAGAGCCAAATGGACTATGGAAAGTTGGACTTAGTCAGGATTTTGCTTGGCCAGGTTTCTACAAGGCAAGAAAAGAGCTTCTAAGGAAAACCAGTCAAATGGTATCAGAACAGCGTGAAGATGCTCGAAAGCAATTGATCCGCGATGTATCTCTAAATTACTATCAGTTGGTCTATCTAGAAGCGCGGCAATTATTCTTTTCGCAACTCGATAGCACCCATCAAAAATTATATGAATCAGCAAAGCTACGTGTAAAAACAGGGGAGGCGGCAGGATTGGAGCAAATGGCAGCCGAAACGAAATGGCAGGAAAATAAGACCACTATGTTGCAAAATGAGCAAGATTTGGCTATTGCAGCGCAAAATTTTAGCGTTTTATTAAATGACAATTCCGTTATTCTCCCTGTAAAAGAGTCTTTGCAAAAAATTAAAACTTCTCAACATCCGGATTCAATAGGAGAGCATCCCTTAATTAAAATACAGCAAAAATCAATAGAAATAGCTGAAGCCAACACAAAAATGGAAGCGCAGTCAAAATTGCCGGATTTTTCTGGAAGAGCATTCTCCCAAAGACTCTGGGGGCAGCGTAATCCTGTGACGGGAATTTCACTAACGATGAATGTACCTATGTTTTCAAATCAATATTATCAAAACAAAATCAAAGTAGCCGAACTGGAAACGGCAATAGAGAAACAAGAGCTGGAACAGTTAAAGATGAATCTTACAGCGCAAAAAAGCAATGCAAAAAAAGAAATCACCAAAAATGAAAAACAACTGCAGTTTTATGAACAATCCGGATTGAAACAATCCGAAGCCATCATGAAAGCCGCCAATTTAGCCTACCAGAGCGGCGAAATCAGTTATGCAGATCTTATTCAATTCTTTTCACAGTCCATTGATATCAAGATAAATTACCTAACAGCTTTGAATGCGTATAATCAAAGTGTGATTCAGTATCAATATTACCATTCAAATTAATAATTATGAAACTACATTTTTTAATTCGATATAGTTTATTTTTTGCGGGCAGCATTCTTGTAGCTTCTTGTCAAACAAATTCTTCAGAACACAAAGAAGTAACAGAAGAACATCAAGGGCATGATCACGAAGAAGAAGAGGCGCTAATGCTGACAGCAGCGCAGGAAAAGCAGGTCGGAATCAGCTACACCACCTTATCCTACCAAATATTAAGCAATGGTCTTGTATTAAACGGCGTACTTGATGTCCCTAACGATAAAAAAGCATATGTGACATCCGTGTACGGTGGAGTGTTGGAAGAACTTTACGCGCGACCAGGAGATTTTGTTAAAAAAGGACAGGTACTAGGTAAGGTACTCAATCCCGATTTGATTAAAATGCAAGAACAGCTGCAATTGATTAACAATCAGATCTCGTTGACACAACTAGAACTGATTCGTCAACAGGAATTGGTAGAAGGCAATGCTGCACCTCTAAAAAAACTCCAACAAGTCGAGGTGGAGCTTGCCAATTTAAAAGCGCAGAAAAACAGCTTATCCAGACAATTGTCAGCCGGAGGAGGTTCTTTACAAATTTCATCCCAGATTACCATCAAAGCACCAATCTCAGGAGTGGTTGCGTCCATACAAGGATTGATCGGAACCCGCATAGAAGCTTCATCGCCAATTCTAGAAATTGTCAACAATGAAGCTTTGCATGTCGACATGTACGTCTATGAAAAGGATTTTTCAAAAGTCAAAAAGGGACAAAAAATTCTATTTTCACCTGTTAATAATGCCCATATTTCTTATGAAGCACAGATCGATCAATTGGGACAGGCATTTGAAAAAGAAACAAATGCGATCGCCGTTCACGCGCAGGTCTTGGGTAACAAAGAAGGCCTTATCAATGGGATGCAAGTACAGGGAACAGTAGTCATCGGCGACGACAAGTCTCTAGCCGTACCCACAGATTGCATCGTTAGCACAGAAGGCAAAGACTACATATTCATCTTAAAAGAGGAGCATGCTGAACAGGAAAAAAATGCGACTACCACTACTAAAGAGGAGAGTCATGAAGGACATGATCACGGTAAGGACGGACATGAATATGAAAGAGTAGCTATAGTTAAAGGCGTGTCATCACGTGGTTTCACAGCTATAACGCCAATAAAAGAGCTAGATGAGCAGACCAAGATTGTTCAAAAAGGAGCATTTTTCTTATTGGCCAAAATGACAAATTCAGGAGAACATTCTCATTAATGCACGGTATCCAGATATCATTTCCGAGGAAAGCATTATGAAATAAATAGAGAAGCCATTAATTATCTTAATGGCTTCTCTATTATTATACTATTTTAGCGTCAATGCAACGCCGCTGAACGATACACCATCCCAGCCATTCAACATAAACTGGCGTATATTTTGATGATTATCACCTTCAGGATCGTTTAAAACAGCTTCATAATGCTCAGCAAATAGAGCGAGTGTCTGCTCTTTATCCAAATTATTCAAGCTGGCAAAAGCCAAGATCTTTGCACTACCTTGATTTTCGGTCTCCTCGTTAACTTGATCTCCATTAGTAAATGCAGTAGGAGAGTGCTCATAACGAGCTGCTATATAAGCTAAAACATCAGAAAATACAATTTCTTTGTTCGCAAGACTTGCCAAAAGTTCGTGTGCCATTTTTATAAAATATTTAATTTACTGACGCAAAATAATAAATTTATTGTTCTTTATGCAGTAACAAATGAATTGATATATCAATGTCTTCATCAATCAATAGACTATTAGCCTCTAAAACAGAATTATACTTCATATCAAATTCCCAACGACTCACTTTACCAGTTACATCAAAAGAAATTCTTTCCATACCATATTGATCCACGATCTGACCATTATAATCCACCTTCAATTCTACCAACTTGGTATGACCATGCATAGTCAAAAGACCCTCAAGCCTAAAAATTTCATCATTAATTTTTTTAAAAGTAGTTGATCTAAACGATATCGTAGGATACAATTCTGTGTCAAAAAAATCGGCACTTTTCAGATGTTTATCTCTTTCTTCGACATTTGTATTAATACTATTAGCATCAATAGTAAATTCTATAGCAGCATTTTCAAAATTATCATTCCATTCAGCAAAACCATGAAAAGTATTAAAACTACCTCTAATAGAAGCAATTACCAGATAAGTGATGCGAAACTGTACCGAGGAATGGGCTGAGTCTATAAGCCATTTTGTTTTTTTCATATGATTTACACTTTTATAAGATACATTGTTAGGTAAATTTAAGAAATAATATCATGATAGTCAACAGTATACAGTTTCATTCTTGAGTAAAAAAAATTGTAATAGAGTCATCTAAACAGAATAAAATGATGATTTATCCACATTTATTTTCAGATTGAAGAAGATTGGTTAAAGCAGGATTAAGGATTAAAATAAACACAATTACAAGCGTCCCAATCCACTAGATTATGTAAGAATAGTGCATGCGTTGCCAGTAAAAAATAATCGGATATAAGAGCTAAAATGGGTGTTAGTGAAAATGTATTTCATTAAATAAATAATCCCAGTTGAATAATGGAAGGTGATGGTATTTATTTTCTATTTAACATAATATAAATTATACGACTTGTTAAAATCCTCATTTACAGTGATGCCTACAATGACTATTTTATATGCACAACCTGATTATATAATTCGCTACCAGCTAGCTGTAGTCTCATACCGTGCAATCTTATGATTACAAAAGTTTACTTGGCAAGCTTTGTTACCTGTATGGACTTACACCAAACATCTAACTGCGACAATGCATCATTATCATTTTTTCCAAAGGTTATATATCCTTATGTCAATTAACATGGACTCAAATTATACAGTCCTTCTACAAGAATCTTTAAATCGATGGTCAATTTTAAATGAACACATATTTCATCAGCTCTTTTCAGTTATTTATTTTCTAGTGAAATTCATTGATTTTTCATTTAAAACCCTAAGCTGAGATTTTGATTATTCGGAGTAAGACTCACGCGATTTTTTTTATTGAAATCTCAGCGATTAGGAATTTTATTAAAAACGCATCTATTATTAAATGTCAATCGTATGTTTTTCTTTTGTAATATTTATGTAGATGTTCCACCTTAGTTATTTGATTTTCTATATTTGTTTTTTATGTGGACTAGAATATTTTATTTCTTGGCGTTATTCAGTTACTTGAACTTGCTTTTTTATCAAGCTGGGGTCAATCCTAATGCGCATGCGACAAATATTCCCACACAATATTTTATGGGCGATTCATTACTAGAATTTGTGCTAGACGATGTGCTCGATATTCCAATTGAAATTCCCGAAAAAGATGCTGAGGTTCAATTTGACGATTACCGCATTTTTAATTTCAACCCCCAGATTTTATCCATTTTTATTTTTGTTCTCGGTATCGTTTATTCTGCTTTATCCATTTTAAAACAGAAAAAGCATCCCCTTTATAGTAAAAAAAATGCCTGCTTATCAGGTTATTATCAGTATTTATACCGATACAGTTTATTCTAATCCACTCCTGCCCTATTTTTTAATTTTAAGTTAGATTTTTATAATCTAACACTCTAAAAATCAATACCTTGTATTGGTTACTTCTATTTGTCAACATTTTATTTTTTATATGAAAACACGTTCCATGTCTTGGTATGCACTGTCATGCCTTGCGATTTTATCTGCTTGTACAGCCAAAAGCAACGATAAGCAAGTTAGTACAGCTCCAAAAAAAGTGCCCGTTTCCAATCTAGTCGTGATGGATACAACAATTTACAAAGATTATATCGCTGATATACAATCGGTCAAAAATATTGAACTTCGATCTCGATTGAGTGGTTTTTTAGAACATATATATGTTGATGAAGGTGCATCTGTCAAAAAAGGACAAGTGCTGTTCAGATTGAGCGATGACATGTACAAAGCAGATTATGCGCGCGCGAAGGCTAATTTTAATACTGCTTTGACTGATGTTAAAAAAGTGATGCTAGAATTAGAACGTACCAAAGACCTTGCTGCTAAAAATATAGTGAGTAAAACAGAAGTTGAATTGCTCAAATTGCAATATACAGCTGCTGAGTCAAAGGTTGAAGAAGCGAGATCAATGATGCAGCAAGCGAAGACACAGCTCGATTATACATTAGTACGTGCTCCTTTTGACGGTAAGATCGATCGTATACCACTAAAAGAAGGATCACTCTTAGAACAAGGCTCCTTATTGACTACCGTGTCTTCGATGAACGAAGTGAATGTCTATTTTGATATCTCTGAAAATGAATACCTCCGTATCGTTTCAGATTCCTCATTTAACCACAATTCTTTCAATAAGGATGTAAAATTGATCCTTGCCGATGGCAATACCTATCCTTATTCTGGAAAAGCGACAATTGTAGAAAGTGAATTCGAAAAAAATACGGGATCCATTTCATTACGTGCAAAATTTGTCAATCCACAAGGAATGCTTAAGCATGGAGCATCTGGAAAAATATCTGTGCCGATTCAAACTGGAGACACAAAATTTGTTCACCAAAAGTCTGTCTTTGAAATTCAAGATAAAACTTACGTCTACATCTTGAATAAAGATAAAACCGTTTCAATGAAATCATTTGAAGCAGGTCAGCGCGTAGGCCATTACTACATCGTCAATGCAGGTTTATCAGATCAAGATCAGATTGTATACGAAGGGGTCCAATCATTAAAGGACGGTATGAAGGTAGAAGTTGTCCCAGTTAAATTGTAACACGTTCTTGAATAAAAATTATGTTTGATGTTTATATAAAAAGACCTATCCTATCGTTGGTTATATCATTATTTATAACCTTATTGGGATTATTGGCCTTATTTACATTACCTGTTACCCAGTTTCCAGATATTGTTCCTCCTTCTGTGGTTGTCACAGCAAACTATACAGGTGCCAATGCTGAAGTCAGTACCAATGCTGTTGCGATTCCATTGGAGCGTGCTATAAACGGTGTTGCAGGTATGACCTCTATGAATACAGTATCGACCAATAATGGTACGACGCTGATTCAGGTGGTATTTAAAGTGGGTATCGATCCCGATATTGCGGCAGTGAATGTGCAAAATCGCGTCACCACTGTACTTGATGAACTTCCAGAAGAAGTAACCCGCGCCGGAGTAACAACAGAGAAGGAAGTAAATAGTATGTTGATGTATTTAAATCTTTATACCGAAGATGAAACTGCAGATGAGCGTTTTATTTACAACTTCACCGATATCAATGTGCTCAAAGAGCTAAAGCGCATTGAAGGTGTCGGTTTTGCTCAAATCATGGGCATGCGCGATTATGCGATGCGTGTTTGGGTCAAGCCAGATCGATTGGCTGCTTACAATATATCAACCGATGAGTTGATTGCCTCCTTGCGAAAACAAAATATTGAAGCAGCTCCAGGGCAGACCGGTATCAGCTCCGATAAAATGGTCAATATGCAGCAATATGTGCTCCGTTATCCTGGCAAATTTTCAGAACCTGAAGAATATGCCAATGTACCCATTCGTGCCAATTCAGATGGAACCATTATCCGCATAAAAGATGTTGCCGAAATTGAATTTGGCTCTTTAGATTACGAAATGGTTTCAAAAACCGACGGTAGACCATCAGCGTCCATCATGCTGAAACAATTACCAGGTTCCAATGCTCAAGATGTAATTAAACGTGTCAAAGATCGCATGGCCGAACTGCAAAAAGCGACTTTTCCTGCTGGGATGAAGTATACCATGGGCTATGACGTCTCCCGATTTTTAGATGCATCGATTTCCAGTGTGATCAAAACATTGTTGGAGGCATTTTTATTGGTATTTATTGTTGTATTTATTTTCCTACAGAATTTTAGAGCGACATTAATTCCGATATTAGCTGTTCCAGTCAGTTTGATCGGATCCCTATTTTGCATGCAGATGCTCGGATTCTCGATCAATCTATTGACCTTATTTGCACTCGTACTCGCTATTGGTATTGTGATCGACAATGGTATTGTAGTCGTCGAGGCCGTATTTGCAAAGATGGAGGAAGAAAATCTGCCACCGATGGAAGCTACCCTTGCTGCAATGAAAGAAGTCGGTACAGCCGTGATAGCGATTACGCTGGTTATGTCAGCTGTATTTATACCTGTAGCCTTCCTAGATGGACCGGTCGGTATTTTTTATAGACAATTCTCTCTCACATTAGCCTCTGCCATTATCATTTCTGGTATCAATGCATTGACATTGACACCTGCATTATGTGCGCTGATGTTAAAGAATCCACACGATCAGAAAGAGAAAAATAACTGGATGACGCGATTCTTTAAAAAATTCAATAGTGCATACGATAAATTAGCAGGCAAATACCGTGGGTTTCTATCCAAAACCGTTAGCCGTAGAGGACTTACAGTCCTGGTATTGGTCCTATCTTTTATAGCGACTTGGGGAACCAGTGCGATCTTACCATCCGGGTTTATCCCAACAGAAGATCAGGGAATGGTCTATGTCAGTGTAACCACTCCTCCTGGGGCTACTGTAGACCGTACTGAAAAAGCATTGGATGAAGTCGACCGGATCTCCAGAAGTTTAGAATCTGTTGAAACCGTTTCCACACTAGCAGGCTATAGCATCTTAACCGAGGTGTCCGGATCATCATACGGCATGGGGATGATCAACTTAAAATCGTGGGAAGACCGCTCACAGACGGTCGATGATGTGATGAATGAGCTCAAAGAAAAAACAGCACATATCGCCGATGCCCAAATTGAGTTCTTCCCTCCGCCTACCGTTCCCGGATTTGGTAATGCTGCAGGTTTTGAAGTTCGCTTACTGGACAAAACAGGAACCGAGGATTTAAATAAAACTGCTGTCGTACTTGAAGATTTTATGAATAAGCTCAATGCCAGCGAGTCTATTGAGAGCGTTTCTTCGGGATTTGACGTTAATTTCCCCCAATATATGCTAGAAATAGACTATGATTTGGCAGCCAAGAAGGGCATATCAGTCGATAATGCAATGAATACATTGCAAACCTTAATGGGTAGTTTCTACGCCACCAATTTCATTCGCTATGGCCAGATGTATAAAGTAATGGTTCAAGCAGATGCACATTATCGAAAGCAACCTGAAGATGTACTGAATCTTTTTGTCAAAACCGACAATGGCGAAATGGTGCCATATTCAGCATTTATGACGATGAAACGTGTATTTGGTCCAGAGCAGATTACACGTTATAATATGTTTACAAGTGCTATGATCAATGGTCAGCCAGCGGCAGGGTTCAGTACAGGACAAGCAATAGAAACAATACAAGAAATAGCGAAAACACTACCACAGGGGTATAGTATCGAATGGTCGGGTATGACCAAAGAGCAAATCGCTTCCGGCGACCAGACGATTTATATCTTTGCCTTAGTGTTATTGTTTGTTTATCTATTATTAGCCGCTCAGTACGAGAGCTTCTTTCTGCCCCTGCCCGTTATATTATGTATTCCAGCAGGAATGTTTGGAGCCTTCCTATTCTTAAAATTATTAGGTCTAGAAAACAACATCTATGCGCAGGTCGCACTCGTCATGTTAATCGGTCTTTTAGGGAAAAATGCTATTTTGATTGTCGAATACGCAGTACTTAAAAACAAGCAAGGCATGTCTATTGTACAGGCTGCTATCGATGGAGCCATCGCCCGTTTAAGACCGATTTTAATGACCTCGTTTGCTTTCGTCGCTGGTTTAATTCCCTTAATGTTCTCATCTGGTGCAAGTGCAATCGGAAATCGAACAATAGGTACAGCCTCTGTCGGTGGTATGTTGATTGGTACCATTATAGGGGTATTGATTATTCCAGCATTATATGTCCTTTGTTCCAAAAAACCTAAAAAGGTGAATCAGAAAAAAGCAGGTACCATCGCTTCTATCGTTCTAGTTTTACTATTGGTATCCAGCTGCTCCGTTCCAAAAAATCTGACAGCCCTGCAATCTACGGTACTGCCAGAAAAATTTTCGCCCACAACAAGTAAAACAGACACCTCTATTGGTCAGATTCCTTGGAGAAAAGTATTTGAAGACAAAAAGCTGATTGCACTGATCGATTCAGCATTAGTGTACAATTACGATTTACAGATGGCAATCAAGCGTATTGAAATCGCTCAAGCAAGTTTTAGACAGAAAAAAGCAGCCTTATTTCCCAAAGTAAATGCAGAGGTAGGCGCTGGATTGACAAAATATGGTTTCTATACTGAGGAAGGAATAGGTAATTACGATAGTAATTTTTCCGAAAACCTCAAATCAGACGAAAAGATACCATCGCCTGCTATTCCAGACTATTTTGTTGGACTGCGCAGTTCATGGGAAATCGATGTTTGGGGAAAATTAAAAAACCTGAGACAATCTTCTTATGAAAATTACCTAGCACAGCTCGAAGCAAAACAATTAATTGCCACAGAGCTAGTATCCAATATTGGTTCTGCTTATTATCAGCTGATCAGTTTGGATAATCAATTGGCTGTTTTTGAAAAGAATCTCAAGTTACAGGAAAAAGCCTTAGCCATCATTGAAGTTCAGAAAGAAGCAGGACGTGCCACAGCGTTAGCCGTTCAGCAGTTTAAAGCCATTCTTGCCAATTCAAAATCCGATCGTGCCAAGACAAAACAGGAAATCAGCATACTCGAAAATCATATCAATTTTCTAATTGGCAGAGTCAATAAACCAATTGAACGTACCGCTATCAAACTGGAGGAAGTGCATTTATTTGATAAGTTAGCTTCGGGAGATCCCGCATTGATGCTTGCTCTAAGGCCCGACATCCGTGAAGCATCGCATCAGATGATATCTGCGATGCACGAAGTGCATGCGGCAAAAGCGGCATTTCTCCCCGCAGTAGTATTGTCTCCATTTATCGGACTCAATTCCTTTAGTTTTGACAAATTGATAGATATCAATAAATCTGCCACTTATGGATTATTTGGAGGTATTACAGCACCCATTTTCAATCAAAGAGAATTGAAAACACAGTACGAGCAATATAAGGGAAACTACGGAATTGCTTTCCTCAACTATGAAAAGATCGTGCTGCAAGCTTACAATGAAGTTTCCAATGCGCTATTGACCGAAGACCATATTATTGATCGTTTTCAACATAAAAATGAACAAGTGGTCGCACTAGAATCTTCTGTAGATTCTGCACATGATCTATTTTTGGCAGGACGTATCAATTATTTAGAGATTATTACCAGTCAGAGAGAATCCCTAGCTGCTCAGATAGAGCAAGTCAACATTCTCGAAGAAAAAATCTTAAATCAATTGGTTCTTTACAAAGCCTTAGGTGGAGGTTGGCAATAAAAAGTAAAATGTATAAAAAGAGGGTTGGCTTAAACAAAAGCCAACCCTCTTTTTATAAACTAATAACTAGGCAACACTTTCGATCATAACAGCCGCAACCGTTAGATTGGTACGCGGATCAATGATGATTCCCCGTCCCGTGGCCTGATGATCTTGATAAAGATCAAATGAAAGATCTTCAGCAGCCTTGATCTGAACACGACCGATATCATTGAGCGCGATCTGTTCACCATACTTATACTCCTGATTGTTGATGTCGACCTTATGAATGATTTCGTTAATTTTAACTTTCGTTGTTCGACCAAAATTTTGAAAAAGATAGATCTGATTCGTATCCAGAGCCTTATTATCAAACCAACAGATATTCGCCTCGATATTTCGTTCCACTAGACCTGCATCACGAGCGGTTACGATGGTATCACCCCGGCTGATATCAACATGATCGGTCAGATGAACGATCACAGATTGTCCATCTTCCGCCTGATCCAAATCCAGTCCTGCTAGTTCAATTCTTTTAATTTTACTTTTGACCGAAGAAGGTAAAATAACGACATCATCACCAACTTTCAAGCCATTTCCCACCACACGTCCAGCATATCCACGATAGTCATGTAGTTCATCCGTCTGCGGCCTTACAACCCATTGTACAGGCAAGCGCCATGCTTGGTTGTCCACCTCATCAAATTCAACAGTTTCCAAATAAGAAAGCAACGAAGGTCCCTTATACCAATCAAAATGAAGTGAAGAATTCACGATATTATCACCTTTCAATGCCGAAACAGGCATAAAATCAACGTCCTTCAATTCTAATCGTTCTGCCAGCACTTGGTAATCTGCCTTGATGGTTTCAAATACCTCCTCACTGTAGTCCACCATATCCATTTTATTGATACAAACCAGTACTTTCTTCAAAGCCAATAATTTAGCTAAGAAAGAATGACGCTTTGTTTGTTCGATCACACCTTTGCGTGCATCCACTAATATAATGATAAGATCGGAGTTGGAAGCCCCAGTGATCATATTGCGTGTGTATTGTATGTGTCCTGGCGCATCAGCGATGATAAACTTACGATTTTCCGTTTGAAAATATTTATAAGCAACATCAATGGTAATCCCTTGCTCCCGCTCCGCCTTTAGTCCATCCGTTAAAATTGCCAAATCAACTGTACCATCGTTATTTTTACGGTTGGCCTTTTTGATCGCTTCCAGTTGATCGTCTAATATCGAATCCGTATCATATAGTAAACGGCCGATCAATGTACTTTTGCCATCATCAACAGAACCAGCCGTTATAAATTTTAAAATTTTCATGTTTTAGATTATAATTTTTAATCTTCAAATCTGGTGAATTTCCCTTTAGAAGTACCCTTGTTTTTTACGATCTTCCATTGCCGCTTCCGACACCTTATCATCCATCCTTGCTCCGCGTTCACTAACCGTGGAAGCTTTGATTTCGGCAATGATATCGTCTAGTGCAGTCGCTACAGAATCCACAGCTGCTGTACAAGTCATGTCACCTACAGTTCTAAATCGTACCGATTTCGTTTCGATCACGTCCTCCTCATCAATATTTAAGAAAGGAGCAGCAGCCATCAACTGACCATTACGCGTGATCACTTCACGCTCATGGCTAAAGTATATACTCGGTAGCTGAATATTTTCCCGTTTGATATAATTCCAAACGTCCAGTTCTGTCCAGTTTGATATGGGAAATACACGGACATTCTCTCCTTTATTGATTTTTCCGTTAAATATATTCCATAGTTCAGGACGTTGGCGCTTCGGATCCCATTGTCCAAATTCATCACGCACAGAAAACACGCGTTCTTTTGCCCTCGCTTTTTCCTCATCACGACGAGCACCACCGATACAAGCATCAAAACCATTTTCCGCTATGGTATCCAACAGCGTCACCGTTTGCAATGCATTTCTACTTGCATTTTTACCCTTTTGTTCTATCACTTTACCGGCATCGATACTATCCTGTACATGACCTACAATCAGTTTTTCACCGATCTGCTCGATCAACCAATCGCGGTAAGCGATTGTTTCAGGGAAATTATGCCCAGTATCTATATGTACCAAAGGAAAAGGAAATTTACCTGGTCTAAATGCCTTTAATGCCAAATGAACCAACGTAATCGAATCTTTTCCCCCTGAAAATAAGAGGGCAGGATTTTCAAACTGTCCAGCCACTTCACGTAATATATAGATTGATTCTGCTTCTAGTTGATCTAAATAATCCATTTAATATTTTTTATTTTGTTGTCACATGTAATCCACACTCCTTTTTACTCTGATCTTCCCACCACCAGCGGCCGGCACGAAAATCTTCACCTTCTTGTACCGCACGGGTGCAGGGTGCGCATCCTATGCTCGGGAAGCCTTTATCATGCAGCACGTTATAAGGGATACGCTCCCCTTTAATATAATCATTCACCATATCAAAAGTCCAGTCAAACAAGGGATGAATTTTAATAATGTCATTCACCTGATCATACTCAATATAGTCCATATCATGACGATTAGCAGACTGTTCAGCGCGAATCCCAGTGATCCAGATTTTAGCTCCGCGCAATGCCCTTTGCAGCGGTTCTATTTTACGAATATAACAGCAGGTCTTTCTATTTTCAACAGATTCATAAAAAGCATTTGGACCCTTTTGCGAAACAAATTCTTGGATTTGCTCTGTATTCGGGTAGTACGTATCGATCTTCAATGCATATCGTTCTACCGTTCTGCTCCATAGCGAATACGTCTCCTTAAACAATCGTCCAGTATCCAAGGTGAAAACTGCAATATTCACTTTGCTTTTTCCGATCCAATCGGTGATGATCTGGTCTTCGATACCAAAAGATGTCGAAAACACCACCTGATTAGGATAGTGCTCAGCAATAGCCTCAAGCAATTCGACTCCCTGCTTACCTGATAAAAGTTCTTTAATGTTACTGATCTCCATCTCGCTCAATCAATGATTTAGTATGTTCATTAAGTGCATTTACTTTCGCTTGAAAATCTCCCTTCAATTGATCCCGCAGTTGACTCATCAACTCCAACGTATCATCAATTTCTTCAGGAAGCATATTCTGCAACAGTTCCTTCACCCGTTTTGCTATAGTTGGCGATTTCCCATTTGTCGAAATCGCAATTTTTAAATTTCCTTTTTTTACAATAGATCCCAGATAAAAATCACATAACTCAGGCTTATCAGCTGCATTCAGCAAAATAAAGCGAGCACTGGCTAACGCTCTGATCTGATCATTGAGTTCATGGTTATTTGTCGCTAACATCACCAGATGCTTATGATCTAGATCAGACTCCACAAAATCACGCTCTTCAAATTTTATATGCGCATATTGCATTAATATAATCTTAAACTCGCAGCATATTTCAGTAGCGATCACGGTGATCTGTGCTTGATCATTATTTTGAATGATCGCTTGAAATTTTTCTAAACCAATCGGTCCACCACCTACTAATAGGATCTGAATTTGATCTGGCTTGATAAAAATTGGAAATAGCGTATTCATTTAAGCTGTTGCATATTTTTCTACGATATTTTTGAAATTGGGATGTTTCGAAACCACTTCTCCCAATACAATTATTGCAGGAACACCAATACGTTTTTCTTGCGTTTCATCCAAAATATCATTAATAGTGCCCATTATAATTTTCTCATCTGGCGTAGAGCCATTTTGGATCAACGCAATGGGAAGATTTTCTTTGCCATGCTTTCTATACAATTCCACGATCTCCGTCAGCTTTCCAAAACCCATCAAAACTACAACTGTAGCATTGGTTTTAACAGCAGCATATAGATCTTCAGACAGTTTACCAGCAGTCGTAGACCCCGTGATCACCCAAAAACTTTCACTTATGCCGCGGAAAGTCAACGGAATTTTTTGCAAACCAGTAAGCCCGATGCTCGAAGAGATACCTGGGACAACAGCTGTTTCAATGTCAAATTGGCTCACAAAATCCAGCTCTTCACCACCACGGCCAAAGACAAATGGATCGCCACCTTTCAGACGCACCACATGACCATGTGTGCATGCATAATCAACCAATAGCTGATTGATCTGGTCTTGTGAAGTAGAGAGCTGTTCCGCCCGTTTTCCTACATATATTTTTGTGCAATTTTCACTAGCAAAATCCAATAGACTTTCATCAACTAAGGCATCATATAAAATCACATCGGCAGATTTGATTGCCTTTATACCTTTTAAACTGATCAATTCAGGATCTCCAGGACCAGCTCCGACCAAGGTTACTTTGGGTTTAATATTCATTCTTCTATCCTCCTCATTAATTGACCTTCACACTATTTCTATACGCATACACTGCATTAAAGAAAATATTCAAGCTCGCAAGATAATTTTCAGCAAACTCGGGTGTAGGTTCATTCTTATTAATTTGTAAAACCAATTCTGGAAATGTCGTTTCCAAACTAAACAACTGCTGCTCCACAAATTGGGTTTGAAATTCCTGGATCACAGCATGCTGTGAACTCACATTTACACCTTTATCCAATAATAAAGCTTTGGCACAACCGACAAACGTACTATAGGCATGGTATATCGAATCCGCATATTTCCTTTCTTCAAAAGCAGAAATCGCCCAGCCTTTCTTTTCTTCGGCTTCATAGATCAAGGTAGCGACCAGATCAATCACCACACCCGCACATTCACCTACGCCAATTGCTGTTTCAAAAGTCTCTTGATGTCCCCAATCAATATATTCATCATCCGACAATGTCGTCAAGTCTGCCAATGGCTTCAATAAGGTATAAAAGTAATTTTTTGACTGACGGTCATAATAAGCATGGAAGTTTTCACCTTCCTGTACATTCTTTTTATAATCCGATAAGACCAAATCTACCACATGTAACACTCTTTTCGTCGGCACTTTAATGATTCTTTCAGCCACACGGCCCACGCCATCGCCAACAGTACCACCACCGATCATCACTTGTGCTGCAGGAACAACTTTCCCATTCGCTTTGACAGAGCTACCATGAAATCCCAGATGGGCCAAACCATGTTGACCACAAGAATTCATACAACCCGATATTTTTATCTTTAGTTCCTTATTATAGACAAAGTCGGCATAAAACTCACGGATATACGTTTCGATCACCCGAGCCATCTCTGTACTATTGGAGATACCCAAATTACAAGTATCCGTACCTGGACAAGTCGTCACATCCGATGTGCTCTGAAATCCCGCAGAAGCCAATTCCAGTTTCTTCAACTGCTGATAGATATGAGGCAGAGATCGCTCAGTAGCATATTTTAAGAGTAATCCTTGATTTTGTGTGAAACGAATCTCATCGGCTACTAGACCATCTAGTCCTGCGACTAGCGCTCGCGCTTTTTCCGTAGGAAGATCACCTGTAGATATCTTAACAAATACCCCATAATAGCCTTTCTGCTTTTGTTCAAACGTATTTGTCGACTTCCAGATCAGATATTCAGCGTCTTCATCCAATGATAGATGCGCAATAGCACTTGTATCTGGCGGAGTCGGTTGACTAATGGTATCTCGGTCAATCGGAAAAGATTTAACAGCATTTGCAACACGCTCTTCCGCGATCAGTCGCAATACTTCATCAATACCCAATTTTTGGATCAAGTATTTAAAACGTGCTTTATTTCGATTATTACGTTCACCATAGCGGTCAAAGACACGTAAAGAAGACTCCACAAAAGGAATCAACTGATCTTCATGTAAAAATTCATGTACCAGATGTGCTAGAAAAGGTTGAGATCCCAGTCCACCACCTAATAGAACTTTAAAACCGCGTTCCTCCTGTCCATCAACGATCTTTACTTTAGGAATAAAGCCCAGATCATGGATATAAGAAAAAGCAGTATCATCATCTGACGACGAAAATGACATTTTAAATTTACGGCCCATTTCCGCACAGATCGGGTTTCTTAAACAAAATTCAAAAACAGCCTGTGCGTAAGGAGAAACATCAAAAGGTTCTTTTGGATCTATACCGGCTGTAGGAGATGCTGTTACATTACGCACCGTGTTGCCACATGCTTCACGTAAAGTAATATCATCCTCAGCCAATTGAGCCCATAATTCTGGTGTACGATCTAGACTAACAAAGTGAATCTGAATATCCTGTCTTGTCGTGATATGCAAATTACGAATCGCATATTCATCAGAAACGTCCGATATTTTGATGACTTGTTTGAAAGTTGCTTTTCCAAAAGGCAATTTAATACGCACCATTTGCACTCCGGGCTGACGTTGTCCGTAAACCCCTCTTGCTAGGCGTAAAGAACGAAATTTTTCATCCGTAATCTTCCCCTCTTGAAAAAGTCTAATTTTCTTTTCTAAATCTATAATCTCTTGCTCAACCACAGGGTTTTCAAGCTCTGTACGGAAACTTTGCATATGCTGAAATTGTATTTATTTGGTCTGTATTCTCTTCTATTGGTTCAAAAGTAGAAAAAAAAACGATATAATCTATAAAATCTATTAAA
Source organism: Sphingobacterium sp. PCS056 (assembly GCF_023273895.1). NCBI lineage: Bacteria > Pseudomonadati > Bacteroidota > Sphingobacteriia > Sphingobacteriales > Sphingobacteriaceae > Sphingobacterium > Sphingobacterium sp. PCS056. Next base: position 3,645,467 of record NZ_CP096883.1, read on the forward strand.
TTAATATATATTTGTCAAAAATATTATTGTAGACCAATCCTATAGATATACATAAAATGATAAAAAACAACTGTAATTTACTTGTAATAAGCTTATTGTTGTTGCTTAATAATAATGCATGCGCTCCAAAAATTGAAAACGGATACACTAAGGAACGAGGTTTCGAAGGAAATATTTCTTTGTCTGGAGCATTTGCCCTCTATCCTTTAGTTGTTTTATGGAGTGAAGAATTTAAAAAGGAACATCCACTTGTTCGCTTTAATATTTCTGCCGGTGGAGCCGGAAAAGGAATTGCCGATGCGCTGACTGGAATGGTCGATATTGGACTGATTTCTCGCGATCTTCATCCCGAAGAAATGAAAAATGGTGCATATCCCATTCATGTTGCAAAAGATGCCGTTATCTGTACCATCAATGCCGACAATCCAAACTACCGTCTACTGAAGGAACGCGGATTGACCAATGCAGAACTAAAAAATATCTTTATTTACAATAAGTATAAAACGTGGAATGACATTGATAAACGTTTTACAACAGATCCTGTAACGGTGTATACACGTGCAGATGCTGCTGGAGCAGCTGAAACATGGGCCAATTTTTTTAAAAGTAAACAAGAAGATTTAAAAGGAGTCGGCATATTTGGTGATCCCGGCATTGCACAAGCGGTCAAAGATGATCAAAATGCCATCGGTTTCAATAATATCAATTATGTCTATGATTTAAAGACAAAAAAAGTAATGGATAAGATTGATGTACTGCCCATAGATCTCAATGGCGATGGCAGCATCAATGAACAGGAAAGTTTCTATAATACGATTGATGAACTGACAGATGCCGTGAGTAATAATAGATATCCAAGCCCGCCATCCAGAGACCTGTCTTTTATCACAAAAGGCAAGCCCGACAATTTACTGCTTAAAGAATTCATCTCTTTCGTCTTAAAGAAAAAATCGCAGAGCTATTTACTGGAGAATGGCTATGTGCCGCTAACAGAAACATTTATGAACGAAGAATTGAAAAAGTTATAATATGTTGCGAACAAGATTAATAAAAAATGCTATTGCAAAGCAGTCAAGCTTTGTTTTGTTGCTTATCTCCCTTTCGGTTGTGATCATTATTGGTATTGGCTTGACTTTCAAGTCGATCCCTTTATTTGAAACCTTCAATATTTGGGATCTTCTGACGAATCATATCTGGGCGCCCATGAAAGGAAGTTTTGGATTTCTCCCTTTCATTATGGGTACATTAAGTGTCACACTTGTCGCCCTGCTCATCTCTTGCCCACTTTGTATCCTCAGTTCAATTTATTTGACGGAATATGCTTCCGATACATTAAAAAATATCGTGTTACCTCTGATCAACGTCTTGGCTGCAATTCCTCCCGTACTATATGGGGTATGGGGCGTACTGTTTATTGTACCAGCAATACAATCCTACATAGCTCCTATATTTGGTGTCTCTACTTCAGGATATACGATTTTAGCCGGCGGCATCGTATTATCGGTTATGATCTTTCCGATCATGATCAGTATTATGGTCGAAGTACTCAAAACAATACCTGCGGAACTCAAAGCCGCTTCTCTATCTTTAGGAGCGACCAAATGGGAAACTGCCCAAAAGGTGATCTTACGCCGAGCAAAACCGGGTATTATTGCCGCGATTGTTCTCGCCATCTCCCGAGCATTTGGAGAAACAATAGCCGTCTTGATGGTCTGTGGCAATGTGCCCAAGATACCAACATCCATCTTTGACGCAGGATATCCGATTCCAGCACTAATTGCCAATAACTTTGGCGAGATGATGTCTATTCCCCTTTACGATTCAGCACTGATGTTTTCCGCTTTACTCCTATTTGTGATTATTTTCGGATTCAACTTAATTTCACGTATCATATTAAACAGATTGGAGGGCAAACACAATGGATAATCTAAAAAAAAGACTTTTTAAAGAAAAGATTGCGAAAGGCTTTATGCGGCTATCAGGTATGCTGGTCACAGGTTCACTTTTTTTTATTATCGGTACAATACTCTACAAGGGTTTACCATATCTATCTTGGGAGATGGTCAGCCAACTGCCTCAAGGAGGATTTTATATGGGTAAAGAAGGAGGAATATTAAATGCTATTCTCGGTTCGCTCTATCTCGCTGGGGTCGCGACCCTGTTAGCGACTATCATTGGAGTTCCGATCGCTTTATTTTTAAATATATACATCAAAACCTCTTCCAGATTAGCGCAATATTCAAAATTGATGTTCGATATTCTTTACGGTATCCCTTCCATCGTATATGGTGCTGTAGGATTTACTATTATGGTCTATTTTGGTATCCGTGCATCCTTACTTGGGGGTATTATCACCATTACATTACTAACTATACCGATCGTGGTCCGTACAGTCGATGAATTGATCCGAACAGTCCCCAACGATTTGAAGCATGTGACTTTGTCCTTAGGTGCCACCAACTGGGAAGTAGCAAAGGTCTTTATTTTACATATTAAACCAGGTATTTTCACCGCTATATTATTGGCATTTGGACGTTCTATTGGTGATGTCGCTGGCGTGTTGTTGACCACGGGATTCAGTGACAATCTCCCACGGTATATTGACGAACCAGCAGCAACTCTACCGCTGGCTATTTTTTTCCAGTTAAGCAGTCCTATTCCTGAAGTCCAAGGTCGTGCCTACGCATCTGCACTTATTTTAACTTTTATCATTCTAATTATTGTTATATGCACTCACATCCTATCATCGAAACAGAACAAACACAAGTTGTAAACCCTGCTATTCAGCCGCATATTCAAATACAAGATCTGAATATTCATATTGATGGGCACCATATTTTAAAAAACATCAATTTGTCACTACCCAATAATAGTATCACCTCGATCATTGGTCCATCAGGCTGTGGAAAGACAACATTATTAAAAACACTGAACCGCCTGATCGATGATACTAAAGGTGTGCAGGTATCCGGATCAGTCTTTGTCAATGGTGAAGATATTTATGCACCAAATGCCGAAGTGACCCATATCCGAAAAAAAATGGGACTGCTTTCTCAAAAACCTTTTCCACTACCGATGTCGATCTATGATAATATCGCTTATGGGCCACGCATCCATGGTACACGAAACAAAAAGGAATTAAACGCAATCGTAGAGACACAGCTGAAGAATGTAGGCCTTTGGGAAGAGGTCAAAGATCGATTGGACCAATCCGCCACGAGGCTTTCTATTGGTCAACAGCAACGCCTATGCTTAGCTCGAGGACTAGCGGTCAAACCAGAGATTATCTTAGGAGACGAATCGACATCTGCACTCGATCCGATCTCCACGCAGACCATTGAAAATCTTTTGATTGAACTCAAGAAAGATTATACCATTGTACTGGTTACCCACATCCTGAGACAAGCACGCCGTGTATCCGATTATATTATTTTTGTATATGGTGGAGAGATCCTTGAGTTTGGAAAAACAGAAGAAGTACTCTTAAATCCTAAACATGAGATCACCCGACAATACGTCAAAGGATTTATTTCATGATAATGAGCTGACGTGCGTATTTTTTAATAAATTATTTATATTTTTATATGATATGAAACAATTCAACTTGTCTATGAAAAGTAAATTAGCCACCGTACTGATTAGTTCTTTTGCCTTGTACTCGTGTTCAAACGGGACTACGGGGGCAGAAACCAATACAGTAGATAGCATCTATCCAGCTGTTGAAAAAAATGAAGCCAATACAAAATACAAACCTGCTTTTGCGGGTCAAACACGTATCAATGGCGTAAAGACCAACACGGCATTTGAAGGAGTCGTATTGAATACCACCTTAAAATCTCCTTGGGGCATAGCAGCGCTACCAGATGGACGGTTACTGATCACAGAAAAAGAAGGTACATTTAGAATTGCTACTACCGATGGCAAAGTTTCAGAGCCGATAACAGGACTGCCAAAAGTAGATTCGGATGGGCAAGGTGGATTGTTAGGATTGACAATCGATCCAAATTTTGAAACCAATCGCATGATTTACTTTGTTTTTGCAGAGCCAAGTGCAGAGGGCAACTTGACAGCAGTAGGCAAAGGAAAATTATCTGCCGATGATAAAACAATAGAAAATGTAGCCGTTATTTATCGAGCTACTCCCAAATACAAAGGCAAGTTACATTACGGTGGACGGATCTTATTTGACAAGTCCGGCAATTTAATCGTGAGTACCGGCGAACGTTCAGATCTAGCAACCAGACCACAAGCACAAGATCTCAAATCAGGATTAGGTAAGATTGTCAGAATCACGACAGATGGTGCGCCTGCATCGGGCAACCCATTTGCAGGACAAGCTGATGTAAGGCCAGAAATATACAGTTACGGTCATAGAAATGTACAAGGTCTGGCACTACATCCAGAAACTGGTGATCTGTGGGAAACTGAATTTGGTCCACGTGGCGGAGATGAATTGAACCGTATTGAAGCTGGTAAAAACTACGGATGGCCGACCATTACTTATGGATTAGAGTACAGTGGCGAAAAAGTAGGTGATGCCATTCAGCAAAAAGAAGGATTAGAACAGCCCGTTTACTATTGGGATCCTGTCTTATCGCCAAGCGGTATAACATTCTATACCGGAGATCGTATTCCGGAGTGGAAAAACAACCTATTTATCAGCGGTCTAAGCAGTACACATATTGCGCGATTGGTCATCAAAGACAATAAAGTCGTTGGCGAAGAGCGATTATTGGCTAAAGAAGGACAGCGTTTTAGAGATATCACGCAAGGCAAAGATGGCGCACTATATGCGATCACCGATTTAGGAAGACTCTATAAAATCGATAAAAAGAACTAATCTTTTCGAAATAAATGCAAAAAGGTAACCGATGGGGTTACCTTTTTTTATATAGCGGTATGAATAACAAAAGAGATAGTATGATCAGACACGTTGTTTTTCGGATTTTAGCACTAATTATATTGTTGTTCATAGCTATTCCCATTGCGATGGCACAACTCGATCCCGCTCGCCGTTGCGGGACCGGCGATATTGGTGCTATCCTATTTTTTATGGGTATAAATTATCTAGTTTGGATGATCTACCTACTTGCAGAATCTTTTTTCTTATATCGTAAGCATGAAATCGCAAAATTCAAGTTCAATGTGATCGCTGCCTTGATCCTTCCCATCTTTATATTAGTATCTTTTGTTTTTAATCTGATGGATTAAGAACTCAATTCCATACTATAAAGATCAAAATCTTTCGCCCAATAGTCCTTTACAATCTGGTTTAAAATAAAACCATTTTTTTGATAAAACAAATACGTCAGCTGCGAAGTACGGACCGTAATCCGATCGATATCCGGCATACTTTTTAAAATTGCAATCCGGTGTTCCAATAATTTTCTTCCGTAGCCTTTACCTTGTTCACTAGGCAGGACAATATCCCAGCTGATTACACCCCTTCTTTCTTCCAGTTCGAGGTTGATACCACCACAGGCCACTATTTTACCCTCCGCTTCCAGCACAAAGTATTGCTCGATTTCAAAATCGAGGTAGTACTTCAAATCCTCCATTTCATCTTGAGCAAAATAAGCTGGAATATTTTCTTGCATGACACTCAATACGATCTCCCGATCTCTTACCTCGTAAGCTCTAATTACAACCATAACATCGTGATTTTAGGAATAAAAATGACAAGCGCTATTATAACAGAGACAAACGCCGCGGTCAATACCGCTGCAGCTGCCAGATCTTTTGTTTTTTTAACAAATTCATTATTTTCTTGACACACCAAGTCTGCCAAATTCTCAATGGCCGAATTGACTATTTCCAGTGCAAAAACAGCACCAATGCACAGTAAAATAAACATCCATTCGACTGCAGAAATATCAAAATAGAAACCTGCGATCACCGTTACCACGGTCGCAGCAAGATGAATACGCGCATTATGTTCTTCAATCAATAAGATTTTAAACCCATTAAAAGCATAAGTAAAACTTTTTATTCGATCTTGTAGCGAGAATTTTTGATTTTTCATGTAAAAATGCCGTAAAAGCAAAAGCCGTTTCTTAGTATGATAAAGAAACGGCTTTTATTTGATTATTTTAAATTAAATCAGATGAAATATATCATCTACACCTAATATTTTTTTCACCGTAAATCCTTCCGCATATTTAACCTGTATCGATCTCCCAAATTCTCGAGCACGAGCTGCGGTCGATTCCATAAAATCAGGATTTGAAATGTAAGTCTGAGGTTCATCCGAACCACTCTCCTCACCAGTATAAAACTGCGTCTTATACGCCAAAATTGATTTTTCTTTAACAGCGTAAAAATCGGTAATATCCATCACGATATCCGGTTTAATATAATAATCCTGGATCATCTGCAGTACGAGTCGAGGACGATGCGCCTCCTGTAGCACACCATCATAGGAAGTTTCGATCTTGCGCAATCCCGATAAAAAACAAGCTTCAGAAACCATATGCCCTGCTCTTCCGTGATCGGGATGGCGATCAGTGATGGCATTGGTAATGATAATTTCAGGTTGATATTGACGGATAGCACGGATTACCGCTAATTTATCCTCTTCACTATTATTAAAAAAGCCATCGCGCAGTGCTAAATTATCCCTTACCGTCAATCCCAAGATTGAGGCGGCATCATTTGCCTCCCGGTCCCTTGTTTCAGCCGTGCCACGCGTACCCAGTTCACCCCTAGTTAAATCTACGACACCTACTTTTTTGCCCTCAGCTACATATTTTGCTATCGTTCCTCCTGCGCCCAATTCCGCGTCATCAGGATGCACAGCAATTACTAATAAATCCAGTTTTATCATGGGAGTATATTTTTAAATGTTTAACCAACTAAATGTAGGCAAAAGTACTAAACATTTTGTTCTTTCTACTCTTTTGATCTTACTCTTCCATCAGTAATTGTTCGACACGCTTTTTCACTTTAGCAGCCATCGGTGAAGTAATGGGATAGAAGTAATCAACGACTTCTCCTTTTTATTGATGAGGTATTTGTGAAAATTCCAAACAGGCTTACTGTCAATACGGCCATTCTCTTCTCTATGAGAAAGATGTCGGTATAAGGGTGATGCATATTCTCCAGCCACATGTGAGCGTTTAAAGATCGGGAAACTCACTTGTTGATTGATTCGACAAAATGTTTCCAGCGTATAGCCGGTCAATGGTTCCTGTTTTCCAAAATTATTGGAAGGAAAACCCAATATCTCAAAGCCTTGGTTTTTATAGGTCTGGTATAGTTTTTCTAAAGATTTGAATTGTCGTGTAAAAACACACTGGCTCGCGGTATTGACGATCAGCAACACTTTTCCTTTGTAATCAGCTAATGATTTTTCTTGACCATTAAACTGTAAGGCTCTAAAATCATAAACTGTCTTCATAAATTATTTATTGTTATTTTTTAAAAATAGCGTGGATCCCTTCTCGTTTTTTGAAATTCTCTGATGATATTTTCAATTTCAAAATCCTCTCTAGGATCATACGTACTTTTGAGGTTATGTCCAAATATTTTAGCCACTCCCTGATATAAAAATGCCGTCAGTCCGCCTTTCATCTGTTTCACCATTTCATAACTCGAGTGCCCAGTCTGTCTATCAATAAGTTTAATTAAGATTTTCCCCTGTGTGATACTCATGTTTTTAATTTCTTTATTAAACATGGCTTTCACCTCATTTTCACAATTTTCTATTAGTTTCTTTTGTTGTTTTTTATCGGTCTCCAAAGCCAGCTCACGATCCAATTGATCGTATCTTTTTTGAGCAAATATCGCATACGGTAACACTCTTAAGACATTTCTTCTTAATCTCAAATATTCTTTCTTAGCATCCTCCGAAGTCCAGATACGCGGTTTGGAGATTTTTACTTCAGGAATTAAAAACCAAGGCAGTCGCTCACCAGTCTCCAAAGTGGTCATATTGTATTCTTCCAGCACTTCCTGTTCCCCCTCCCCGTAACGAGGTACTGTCAATGCTTGAGCCATCCCTAAAAGAGGAACGAAGAAAAGCAAAAAAAGCATCCAGCGTAAGTTTATTTTGATCATTACAATTTAAAAATTGTCCTTTTTTTGTCAATAGTATTAAAAAATTATTACATTTAATAAAAATAAATTTGGTTTACTACTTATTCCATTAAATTAACATTAACTAATTTAAGAAATGTATTTTTAAAATCATAATGCAACTGCAAGTTTATGAAAGATTATGTGATTGATATAGAAGCAGAAAATAAAGAAATACGTAAAAGATACAGAGCATTACTACGCGCATGTAAACCAACGATGCAACGAGGCGACAAGCAGATGATCAGAAAAGCTTTTGATCTTGCTCTGGATAGCCACAAAGAAATGCGTCGAAAATCTGGCGAGCCTTATATTTTCCATCCAATAGCTGTAGCGCAAATCGCTGCAGAAGAAATTGGCTTAGGGACTACCTCGATTGTATGTGCCCTATTACACGATGTAGTTGAAGACACCAACATTACCCTTGATGAAATCGAGCAGATGTTTGGTAAAAAAGTACGTCGTATCATTGATGGATTGACAAAAATTTCAGGAATTTTTGATCCCAATAGCTCCATGCAAGCGGAAAATTTCCGTAAGATGTTGTTGACATTGGCCGATGACGTCCGCGTGATCTTGATCAAACTTGCCGATCGCCTCCACAATATGCGCACCATGGAGTTTATGGCTCGCGACAAGCAGCTCAAAATCGCTTCCGAGACCAGCTATTTATATGCACCACTCGCCCATCGCTTGGGTTTGTATGCCATTAAGTCCGAGCTCGAAGATCTCTCCATGAAATTTACCGATCCGGATACTTATAAGTTTATCGCACGCAAGCTCAATGAGAAAAAGGCCGAAAGGGAAAAATTCATTGCAGACTTTATCGAGCCGGTACAAGAAATATTACGCGAACAAGGCATCTCGGCACAGATCTTTGGTAGACCAAAATCCATCCATTCCATTTGGAGCAAAATGCGTAAAAAATCTATTCCTTTTGAAGAGGTTTATGATCTATTTGCTATTCGAATTGTCATCGATACAGATGATGAGCGCGAAAAAACGGAATGTTGGAAAGTCTATTCTATCGTTACTGACCTCTATCGTCCAAATCCTGATCGTTTAAGAGACTGGGTATCCTCTCCAAAAGGAAATGGATACGAATCGTTGCATACAACGGTCATGGGACCAAGAGGGCAATGGGTTGAAGTACAGATCAGAACCAGCCGTATGAATGAAATTGCGGAAAAAGGTTTTGCAGCACACTGGAAATACAAAGAGTCAAATTCCGATAGCGGACTAGACCAATGGATTAAAAAAATCAGAGATGTCTTAAGCAATCCTGAGCAAAATGCCTTGGATTTTGTCGATGACTTCAAGATGAATTTATTCTCAGATGAGATCTTTATTTTCACCCCAAAAGGAGCTTTAATTCAGCTTCCCCATGAGGCCACAGCTTTAGATTTTGCATTTGAGATCCATTCCGATATCGGAGCCACCTGTATTGGAGCAAAAGTCAACCATAAATTGGTACCACTCAGCCACGTGCTGCAAAATGGCGATCAAGTAGAGATCATCACTTCGACCAAGCAGACACCAAAAGAAGATTGGTTAAATTTTGTCGTTACAGCCAAAGCAAAATCAAAGATCCGCTCTTCTTTAAAAGAAGAAAGACGTCGCGTAGCCGAAGATGGAAAAGAAATTTTAGAACGCAAGCTGAAAACATTAAAAATTACGTACAATACGGACAATATTAATAAGATCGCTAACTTTCTAAAATTCTCCAGCTCTCAAGATCTGTTTTATAATGTAGCCAAAGGATTGGTCGATATCAAACAGTTACGAGAATTTGTTGCACATGAAAAAAACAACGATGCAACCTTAAGTACACAAAACACACAATTCAACAACCATATTGGTGGACTGGTCGAAAAATTTAACAAAAAAGACCAAGATACCCTATTAATTGGTGACGACCTGCAACAGATAGACTATACACTAGCTCCTTGTTGCAATCCCATACCCGGAGACGATGTATTTGGATTTTTAACCGTCAATGACGGTATCAAAATACACCGCACAAGCTGTCCAAATGCATCTAAATTGATGGCAAATTATGGTTATCGGATTATGAAGGCCAGATGGACCTCCAAAAATGATGTTTCCTTCTTAACCGGATTGCGTATAGTAGGGATCGACGATGTCGGCTTGGTCAATAAACTGACCACGGTGATTTCACAAGAGTTCAACGTCAATATACGTTCACTCAGTATCACGAGCAACGAAGGCATCTTTGAGGGTAACATTATGGTGTTTGTCAATGATATCGCACAATTGGAGAGCTTAATGAAAACCCTTAAACAAGTACAGGGCATCACAACTGTTTCGCGTTATGAATCTGAAAGTTAACATCAGTTTAATATCACATTTTTTTTATCTTACGATAATTGAATCAAAATTGGTAAATTTGTAAAGAATCTTATTGATTAATATGAACTCAGCTGAAAATTACGCAACAGTAAAAAAGATCTTTGAAGCCTACTTAGAGAATAAAAATCTAAGAAAAACTCCAGAGCGATATGCTATTTTAGAAGAAATTTATTCCCGCACGGACCACTTTGACGTTGAGTCATTGTACATCCACATGAAGAATAAAAAATATCGAGTTAGCCGTGCTACTGTTTACAACACATTAGAATTATTAGTTTCCTGTGATTTGGTGACCAAACATCAATTTGGCCGTAATATGGCACAATTTGAAAAATCTTATGGATTTAAGCAACATGACCATGTCATCTGTATCGAGTGCAATAAAGTAGTTGAGTTTTGCGACCCCCGTATTAACCAGATTCAGAGTCTTATGGGCGATCTATTGAAATTTGATATTAAACATCACTCCCTCAATCTTTATGGTATTTGCAATGAGTGTCAGCAAAGTATTGCTGCTGCAAAAGCTAAAAAAGAGGTTATTTCAAATTAATCTGAGGATTGGTAAAATATAATAGTACATTTGTTCAGAAAATGATTTGCTCATTTTTCTGAACATTTTGTTTTTAGATAATTCAAAAAAATTAACATAAATTCTTAATCACAATACTTTAAAAGCTATGCAAGTTGATGTGCTTTTGGGCTTACAATGGGGAGACGAAGGTAAAGGTAAAATCGTTGATGTATTTTGTCCACAATACGATTTAATTGCTCGTTTCCAAGGCGGCCCTAACGCCGGACACACATTGGAGTTTGATAACAAAAAATTCGTTTTAAACACGATCCCTTCGGGTATCTTCAATGAAGGAATTCTTAACCTAATCGGAAATGGTGTTGTTATCGACCCGATTATTTTAAAGAGAGAACTAGACAATTTGAAAACTGCTGGATTTGATCCAGTTGGAAAAGGAAATTTAGTGTTAGCTCGCAAAGCGCATTTAATCCTTCCTACACACCAATTATTAGATGCTGCTTCAGAATCTAAAATGGGTGAAGGCAAAATTGGTTCGACATTAAAAGGTATCGGTCCTACCTATATGGATAAAACAGGTCGTAATGGCCTACGTGTGGGTGATACTACATTAGCAGATTTCAAAGAACGCTATGAGAAACTGAGAGAAAAACACCTTTCTATTTTAGCACATTACGGTGAAATCCCTGATTTTTCTGAAAAAGAAGAAGCTTTCTTAGCGGCGATCGAATTCATTAAAACAATTCCACATGTTGATTCTGAGCATTTAGTAAATCAATACTTGAAGGATGGCAAAAAAGTATTAGCTGAAGGCGCTCAAGGTACTTTGTTAGATGTTGATTTTGGATCATATCCATTTGTAACATCATCCAACACAACTACTGCAGGTGCATGTACAGGTCTAGGTATCGCTCCAAATAAAATTGGTGCAGTATATGGTATCTTCAAAGCTTATGCAACACGTGTAGGTGGAGGTCCATTCCCAACAGAGTTACATGATCAAGTAGGTGAAAATTTACGTCAATTAGGACATGAATTTGGTGCCACTACAGGTCGTGCACGTCGTACAGGTTGGATTGATATTCCTGCATTAAAATATGCTATCATGTTAAACGGTGTGACCGAATTGATCATGATGAAAGCCGATGTATTGGATACATTTGAAAAAATCCAAGTGTGTACACACTACAGACATGAAGGCAAAGTAATTGATTATATGCCATACGAAATCATCACAAACGAGGCTGAGCCTATTTTAGAAGAAATCGATGGGTGGAATCAAGATTTAACAGGAATTACGCAAGAGAGCGAAATCCCAACAGCATTGCAAAACTACATTACGTATCTAGAGAAAGCATTAGAAGTGCCTATCACGTTCTTATCAGTAGGACCAGATCGTAAACAAACATTAAAATTGACTAAATAGTTAATGCGGGTCGAAGACAATTTTGTTATAGATTCAAAGTATAATTTTCATCAAAAAGCGCTGCAATGGGCAGCGCAATTTGATGAAGTAGCCTACCTCCATTCTAACGAACAGACGGATCAATGGAGTGCATTTGACTGTTTAATTGCTGTTCAAGCCACTGAGCAGTATACCTCTACCCATCAGCATAGCCTCGCTGAGGTTCAACAATTCGTTTCGGATCATCCCCATACTTATATACCAGGTTTTCTTTCATACGATCTGAAAAACGAAATTGAGCAACTCCAAACCCATCACGTCGATCGGTTGGACTTTCCACTTGCATATTTTTTCATTCCGGCTATTACGATTAAGATCATCGGAAATACCGTATCGATCAGTGCCGAAAAGCCTGATGAAATATTTCGAGCCATTCTAGCCCTTGAAATAAAAAACGAAGCGGTCGGTTTTAGTGGTCAGGTACAGACCAGATGGACCAAGGAAGAATACCTTACAGCATTTAGCAAGATGCAGGATCATATCCAACGAGGAGATATTTACGAGGTCAACCTTTGTCAGGAATTCTATGCAGAGCAGGTCGATCTAAATCCTTTGGCAGCATTTGAAAAATTAAATCAAATCTCCCCTACACCTTTTGCCGCTTTTTTTAAATTTCAGGACAAATATATCCTGTCCGCTTCACCAGAAAGATTTCTTGCCAAACGCGATAGGCAACTGATCTCTCAACCCATAAAAGGAACAGCAAAGCGCGGATTTACAGATGAAGAAGATCAGCAGATCATAAATCGCATGTTGAACTCTAAAAAAGAAATTGCTGAAAATGTGATGATCGTCGATCTCGTTCGTAATGATTTAACAAGAAGCGCAGTTCCAAAATCAGTTAAAGCAGACCATCTATTTGAAATCCACACATTCAAACTGGTCCATCAGATGATTTCAACAATCACCTGTGAGATCAGCCCCGATGTATCAGATATCGAAGTCATTAAAAATACTTTTCCAGCAGGTTCCATGACCGGAGCACCTAAAATAGCAGCAATGCAGATCTGCGATCAAGTCGAAGCAAATCGACGTTCACTATATGCCGGATCTATCGGTTATTTTGACCCAAATGGTAATTTTGATTTCAATGTCGTCATTAGGACCATTTTATATAATGCCCAAAACAAGTATTTATCCTTTCAAACCGGTGGTGCCATTACTATTCAGGCCAATGCAGAGGATGAATATCAGGAATGCTTATTAAAAGCAAATGGCATGTTGAAAGTACTTGATACCCATATCCAATAAATATCTACACCTTTAGTAGGATAAAATTATCAATCTTCATTTTTTTTTCTCAAATTTGCGCCTGATTATGGCACAGCTCTATATTGACATTCATACCCATCAGCACCGCCCGCCAGAGGCAGATCTCTTTTGTGTATACAACAATATGCTTAACAGTGATCAAGATCATAGTTTTTTTTCACCCCTCACCGCAGGATTACATCCTTGGCATATCGCAGCAGAAGATCCATTTAAAGGTTTACCGCTCCTGGAAGAATTACTCCAAGATCAGGAAATCTTAGCAGTCGGTGAATGTGGTATCGATAAAATAATTCCTGTCCCCATACAGGTACAACAGGACGTATTTCAAAAGCAAGTTAGGCTAGCCAAAGAATATGCTAAACCATTGATTATTCATTGTGTACGTGCTTTTGAGGAAGTACAATATATACTAAAAGAAGAGCAATTTGCGGGCAAGAGCATCTTTCATGGATTTAACAAGAATAAAGAACTTGCAGAGCAATTATTAAAAAAAGGATATTACCTTTCGTTCGGAGCTTCCATATTGACTGGTAAGCACGATGAAGCACTCGCATCTGCACCCCTAGATCAGCTGTTTTTAGAGACAGACGATGCAACGCTAGATATTAGGACCTTGTATGCCTATTTGGCGCAGTTAAAAAAAATATCTTTAGAAGAACTAAAGAATACCGTATTTAATAACTATCAACTTGTATTTGGATAAAATATGAAAGACTTATCATGGCTATCACGCACAGAAGCATTAGTGGGACGTGAAGCTTTAGAAAAATTGGCAAATTCTCACGTCATGGTTTTAGGACTGGGTGGTGTAGGTTCATTTGCAGCAGAATTTATCTGTCGTGGCGGAGTTGGCAAAATGACCATCATTGATGGTGATACGGTTGATCCATCCAATAGAAATAGACAATTGCCTGCACTGGCAACAAATCATGGTATGTCCAAAGCGCAGATCATGCGCGATCGCTTGTTGGCTATCAATCCAGAATTGGATTTAACCATTATCGAGGATTTTGTTCTTCCCGAAAAAATTTCCGATCTATTAGATCTCAAGCCAGATTATGCCGTAGAAGCCATCGATAGCATTACGCCAAAATTGTTTTTCATCCGTCAGGCCTTAGAAAGAAAAGTTCGCTTTGTAAGTTCAATGGGTGCCGGAGGTAAAATGGATCCCACCAAAATAGAAATTGCCGATATCGGAGAAACGTATAATTGTAAACTTGCCCACCATATTCGCAAAAAACTATATAAGCATGGTATACGAAGTGGCTTCAAAGCGGTATTTTCAACAGAATTGCCAGATAAAGCATCTCTATTATATACGGATGGAAGCAATTATAAGAAATCGGCTTATGGCACCATGTCTTATCTCCCAGCTGCCTTTGGAGGCGCCATCGCATCAGTAGCTCTAAGAGATCTAATTGCTAAAAATTAATGATATTCTCGTCAATATGTACTTAATATATTGACGAGAATATGTAGTTTTGACTATGGAAAAACTTTTAAAGTTAGTTGAAAAGAACAAACTTGCTAATCAGCCAGTTGATGAGTTTTCAATGGTGATCGACGATAAACAAATTGTTCATGGGGTCATTTTTGTCGTAAAAATTGAGAAAAAAACCTTCAAACTTTTCATTCCTGAACCCCACTATAAGGCAGTCATTGATGGCGATGCTAAACCCTTGATCAAAAACATCTTAAAACATCCTGAAGTTATGCTATTTGCATAAAATATTATTAGGCAATGCATTATAAACAGTATATAAATTTTTTGTATTATACTGTTTATATCTCCTTTCCGCATCAAAAATCACTCCCTCACGTTAAGATCCATTGCTGAACATATCTTTTTATTTAAGGCGCTTTTTAAGCGATTTAAAGCATTAAAATATAGTAATAGAACAGAAGTGTAGCGTTGAACTCCAGAGACGCTTCAGTGTATTTATTATTGATTATCGCCATCAAGCCAAAATCGGATCAGCTCTACCCCTTGCAGTTGACGCTACTCGATCAAGTTAAAGATCAATAATAAAGAAGTTATAAATAGTACAAACAGGCCCGTTAAAAAGATAATATCTGCAATATTTTCCAATCTTTTAACTTCCCTCAAATGACCTCTTTTCATCGCAATAAAAGAGATGATACAGCTTGCCATAAATATAAAGATCGCAAGGGCAGCACACTCATCAATTAAGCTCTCCTCTGTTAATTTCATTTTTTTTATTGTCGTTAAGACTAAAAAACAAATTCCGAGTAAATTGGCCGACGTATTTAATATATGAGAAGTACGTCCTGTACTTTCCCGTTTATCTTGATTATGATTTGTATCCATTGACAATTTTCAATTACAAACAAAGTTACCTATACTTTGTTGTTTTTACGGTTGTTGATCATCCTTTTTAAGCGCACTTACACTTCAGGTAAAATCTTGTAATTTAAACCTCAAATGTTACAGTATAAATTTTTATCCAAACAGGGATATTTGTTTAAGTTAATTTAAAGCAGATTATGAATCAAAAATATCAAATATCAGGCATGACTTGCAATGGGTGCCGCACCCATGTATCGGATAAACTCAATCAAATACCTGGGATCAAAGCGATCGTTACATTAGATCCTGCCGAAGTGATCATTGATAGCGAACAGGCTATTGATATCGAACAATTGAATGATACACTATCCGAGATTGGTGATTATAAAATCAGGGAAACAGTAATTGAAAATAACGAATCTAATTCAACACAACATAGAAAAGAATATCAAACGATAACCAAAGCAGCAGTTTCACCTTCTGGTAAGTATATCTGTCCCATGTATTGCGAAGGACATGATCATACATACGATGCACCTGGCTCCTGTCCCGTCTGCGGTATGTTTCTCGTTCCTGTTGAGTCCTTGGCACATCAGGCAGCAAATCAAGTTGAAGTACCCAAAGCTTCCTGCTGTTCGTCAAAAAAACAGGACAATCCAGTAACAGCAACATCTACAGCAGCTTCGGGTAAGTATATCTGTCCCATGTATTGCGAAGGACATGATCATACATACGATGCACCTGGCTCCTGTCCGGTCTGCGGTATGTTTCTCATTCCTGTTGAGTCCTTGGCAGATCAGGCAGCAAATCAAGTTGAAATACCCAAAGCTTCCTGCTGTTCGTCAAAAAAACTTGACAATCCAGTAGCAGCAACATCTACAGCAGCTTCGGGTAAGTATATCTGTCCCATGTATTGCGAAGGACATGATCATACATACGATGCGCCTGGCTCCTGTCCCGTCTGCGGTATGTTTCTCGTTCCTCTTGAGTCCTTGGCAGATCAGGCAGAGGGGCATAGTCATACGCAAGCCTCCTGCTGTTCAACACATGAAAAAGTAGATAAACCAAAGGTTACAGCCCAGTCGGCCGGAAAATACTATTGCCCTATGATGTGTGAAGGTGACAAACTGTATGATAAGCCCGGATCATGTCCCGTATGTGGAATGAATTTAGAAAAAATCCCTGAAAAGAAGGCGGCAGTCACCTACAGTTGTCCGATGCATCCAGAAGTCGAAAGCGACAAACCCGGATCATGTCCCATCTGTGGTATGGATCTAGTCGCCAATGCCGCTGCAGAGGAGGTAGATCATACCTATCAAGATCTGAGGAAAAAACTTTGGATTGCCATCTTATTTACGGTACCCTTATTTATACTGTCCATGGGTGAAATGATCCCAGGCAACCCGATTGGTCAGCTCATTACACCAAAGATGTCAGGTTGGGTGCAGCTATTTTTAACTATTCCTGTTGTCTTTTATGCCGCATGGATGTTCTTTGAGCGCGCTTGGACATCCTTCAAAACCTGGAATTTGAATATGTTCAGCTTGATCGGTCTAGGAGCAGGAGCAGGTTTTTTATACAGTGTCGTTGCCCTTTGTTTTCCATCGCTCTTTCCAGATGAGCTTCTCGGACATCATGGGCAAGTTGCCCTATATTTTGAATCTGTCGCTGTTATCCTGACCCTAGTCCTATTGGGACAGATGATGGAAGCAAAAGCTCATTCCAAAACAAATTCAGCCATTAAAGAACTGATCAAACTATCGCCTGCGGAAGCAAATTTGGTTGAAAACGGTGTGGAGAAGAAAATTTCCGTCGCCGACATTCAGTTGGATCAGGTATTACGCGTTAAACCAGGAGAGAAAATCCCTGTAGATGGAGCAATTACATCGGGTTATAGCACCATTGACGAATCCATGTTAACAGGAGAACCCGTTCCGGTAGACAAAAAAGAAGGCGACAACGTGAGTGCAGGAACCATTAATGGGAACCAAACCTTCTTGATGAAAGCCAACCGCGTAGGTGACGACACCTTATTGGCACAAATAATTGAAATGGTCAACAGTGCAAGCCGTAGTAAAGCGCCCATTCAAAAACTGACAGATCGTGTATCCCGTATTTTTGTCCCCGTTGTGATCGGTATTGCCATATTAACGTTTGCCGCTTGGATGATTTATGGCGTCGAATCCAAACTTGCTTTCGCATTGGCCAATGCATTAGCCGTACTCATCGTTGCATGTCCATGTGCATTAGGTCTGGCAACCCCGATGTCAGTGATGGTAGGTATAGGTAAAGGTGCTAAAAATGGTATTCTCATCAAAAATGCAGAAGCACTTGAAAAACTAGATAAAGTCAATGTCTTGGTGACCGACAAAACAGGAACCATAACCGAAGGAAGACCAAGTCTGGAACAGATATTCAGTACCTCCAGCCACACTACTGAAGAACTATTGATACTAGCCGCTTCTGTCAATGCAAATAGCTCCCACCCATTAGCAGAAGCTGTAGTCAAGAAAGCTAAAGAGTCATCATTAACATTCCAGGATACCGATCGTTTTGACACCATCAATGGCAAAGGTGTGATCGGTTATATCGCCAATCAAAAAGTGTTATTGGGAAATGAATCCTTATTAGCAGATGATGGCATCACGATCACCGATGCAGTCAAAGAACAAGTTGCCGTCGAGCAGCAAAAAGGCCGTACCGTTTCCTATTTGGCTCAAGGTACGACACTGTTAGGGTATTTAGTGATCGCTGATAAAATCAAAGATACCGCAAAACAAGCCATCCATTATTTGATGGATCATGGTGTTGACGTGATTATGTTAACCGGTGATAATGCAAAAACAGCCAAAGCAGTAGCCGATGAGCTGGGTATTAAACACTTTAAAGCGCAAGCACTGCCACAGGATAAATTAATGGAAATCAAAAAGCTACAGCAAGAAAATAAAGTCGTAGCCATGACCGGTGACGGGATCAATGATGCACCCGCTTTGGCGCAAGCCGATATCGGTATTGCCATGGGTACAGGTACAGATGTAGCCATCGAAAGCGCTGAGGTGACCTTACTAAAAGGAGATTTACTAGGTGTGGTCAAAGCAAAAATACTGAGCCATAAATTGGTGAGCAATATCAAGCAGAATCTACTCTTCGCCTTTTTGTACAATGTCTTAGGTATTCCTATTGCAGCCGGTATCCTATACCCTACTTTTGGTATATTGTTATCGCCGATGCTCGCCGCAGCAGCGATGAGTCTGAGTTCAGTATCCGTCATTTTAAACTCATTGCGACTCAATACGGTCGATATTGATGCGAAATAATTGCTACTACAGACCTGCATCAGGTCTACATATTTGAAAATAGCCTCTTAAAAAAGAGGCTATTTTTCGTAGCTACATGATGATTTCCGAAGAGAATAAGATTAATTATAACCATATATTTGAAGCAGCAATTACAGAAACAAAAACAGTTGATCGCTCATTCGCCAGAGGTTTTGCTATATCCATTGATCGATCAGCAGCTCCAAAGCTTAAAACAAAGAGTCCTTGTCAATCGTCGAGCAATTACACAAGAGGAATTATTGGAACAATACAGTTTCGGTTCAATTGCTGCAAAAGACTTTGACGATACCGAATATGGAAATTAGTTGATGTTTTTTTGGTTTATCCCATCAATACGAGCATTTTCCAGAAAATTACAGATCGATCTCCTTCATTGTTTGAGATTAATTTGTTACTTTCAACGAAGTATGGGCGCTGCACGAAGAATTCATCCAGTTTCATATTGAGACGTTATTTCACCTAAATCAATGATGGTAAACAATGAAAATATGGCATTACTTCTTAGGGACCCTGTTGATCTTCGGCTTACTGAGCTGGCTTTCCTATCATAATGGAATGGCTTATCATGGTTTAACAACTATAGGATTTCCGCTTACGTATTACAAGGAAGGTGTTGGACAAAGTTTAGATACTGGACAAATGGAAGGCTTTAGCCATTATTCATTGCTCGCTGTAGCGGCAAATCTAATCTGCTCCTTTCTGACCTACTTCGCTTCACGTTACTTGTTCAACATGTGGAAAGATAGAACATCATGAAAAATCAATAAAGTTTAAATTTTAGCGGCATAAATGATCACTCTGTAATAGCTTTCTTAATCAAGCATATAAAGTATCGCCTACAATGATTATTTTTGACAAAAAATAAAGCGCAAAATGAATTTCAAAACGATCATACTTTTAATCCTAGTCGTCATTATTACGATTTTTTTTATGCAGAATACTGCTCCTGTGGAGTTCTGGTTTTTTGGCAAGCATATTTTTGCGCTTTCCTCTATTATAGCCATCACCCTCTTTATTGGGATCATTATTGGTGCTATTCTATTACGACCAAGGAAAAGAAAGACCGAAGTGATTCAGGTCAATCCCTCTACGACATCAGATATGGACGAAATATCGAGCTCCAAATCAACATTGAGCAATGAAGATCGCGATTATATTTCCTGATTTGTAAAAATTAATACCCTATAAATGAAAGGACAAGAAGGTCCTTTGTAATTAAATAGTCGTTTTATTTGCACTGTATAGTAGTTTTTTCTACCTTTGCATCACTCCAAACAACGAAGGAAACTTCAAAAAAAGAGTAAGATTCCGTAGCTCAGCTGGTAGAGCAATACACTTTTAATGTATGGGTCCTGGGTTCGAATCCCAGCGGGATCACAAAGAAGCTTCACAGAAATGTGAGGCTTTTTTTGTATCCAATGGGATGAGAACAGAAGCGTTGGGATGGGTTCGACCTTTTTCATTGCGGACATGCGTTTGGGGTATGTGGTTCGCAATAAATCCCAGCGGGATCACAAGAAAGCTTCACAGAAATGTGAGGCTTTTTTTGTATCCAATGGGATGAGAACAGAAGCGTTGGGATGGGTTCGACCTTTTTCATTGCGGACATGCGTTTGGGGTATGTGGGTCGCAATAAATCCCAGCGGGATCACAAAGAAGCTTCACAGAAATGTGAGGCTTTTTTTGTATCCAATGGGATGAGAACAGAAGCGTTGGGATGGGTTCGACCTTTTTCATTGCGGACATGCGTTTGGGGTATGTGGGTCGCAATAAATCCCAGCGGGATCACAAAGAAGCTTCACAGAAATGTGAGGCTTTTTTTGCAATCTATCTTTACATAACCGCGCTGCATTTAGCCACAAATTGCTCAAACTTCCGATCTGTATTTCGCATGATCGGTCCATGACCGAAGCAGATGATAGCAGGATTTAGATTTGCTAACTTCTGGAGCGATTTGATGTTGAGCCGCTGATCGGAGGTGAATATATTTGGCGGAAGCCGCAGACCAGTCGCTGTGGTGAGCAGGTTCATATTTGTCGCAGCATCCCCGATTATCAGTACACCATCCCGCTCACGGAAAAAAGAAATATGACCTGCCGAATGTCCGGGAGTCTCTATTACCCGAAAGTTTCCGATCCTATCGTTTTCAACAATTGTGTGCTCCACTTGATACCCCTGACCTGCCCAGTACTTTTGTTGAAGCTTTGCTACCCAATGTTGCGGAGTTGGATAGTCGTGGGTTACCATACCCGTTTCAGTCCTAAAAACTTCACTGGGATGACAGAGCAAAGGTATCGCAAACTCAGCGCATATCAGATCGCTACAGCCTTGGTGGTCCGCATGCGAATGCGTCAGTACATGTTGGTAAACGGGGATTTTCTGGAGAGCTTTCTTTACAGTGGTATACGAACTCCTTATTCCGGAGTCGACCAATACACCTTCGATAATATAACAGTTGATACTGTTTCGTGGCATCAATGAAATCTGGAAAACTTCGGGAGCAATTTGATGTAACATTGTTTTTTTATGCAAATCTACACCGCTGACCAGGACGGCATAAGGACATTTGTCCTATAATACATTGGGTCTATGTATTTGTCCTTTCGCTCGTGTCAGTGATCGCTGCGTGATGCCCAGGTACGATGCCAGATCCTGCGTCGCTATGCGCTGCACGAGCATCGGTTCGCTAGACAGGACATGGCGGTATTTATCCACAGCCGACCTATTATTGTAATTCAGCAGATAACGTTCCTTTTGGTTATACTCCCGCTCCATCACCGATTTTATAACCCCGTTCCAGGCGGTCACCTCACCAAGCAGATGCTGATAGTTCGAGTAGTCTATCCGATAGATCAGGCTATCTTCTATAGCCCTGATACTCCTTCTCGATTTTTCCTGCGCCACAAACTCCGGAAATGAGGTCACAAATTCATTTTCAAACTTGAAGCAAGTTATATTCTCCTTACCTTCTTTATCGATCGCGTACGCCTTTACTGCGCCACTAGCGATTAATCCAATATGACGGCAGGATTCATCCTCACGAATAAAAAAATCACCCTTTTTTAAGCGCATTGGTTTGAAAAACTGCATAGAAAAGTTGATTTCCTCAGCCGATAGTCCTCGTGTTGAGGATAGGTAATTTTCAAATACGTCAGTCATTTCGCACTCTTCTTGTCCTTTCATTTTCCTTTTAACCGTCTATGGATACATATCCAATCCAACATCCAAATCTAACAATTATTGTACATTCACAAAAAGCTGCATCTATAGCTTTTTTAGTTCACTTTACTAGCACATTACAGGGCATGATCTTTCCATTTACTGACTGTTACTCCATTTTATTTCATCAGCTTTTGTTTGTATATTCAGAATAGAAATCTGTCGCTCTGATGGCGTATTCTTTAATTGGTGGACGCTTTTCCCATAATTCGTCAACTATCATTAGCGTGGTAGTGGATTGCGCCTCCCATAGAGCTCAATAGTACAGTCATCATATCAGGGTCGGCGAGTTTCGAACCAATAGAGGCTCATGATCGTGTGCGGGCATTTAGGGGACTGAGCCAACTTTCTTGTTCACGGTAGAGAATTTGGGATGGCAGGACTGCTTAAATCTCAGCGGGATCATGAAGGTAAAGCTAATCGCAATATGAGCTTTCTTTAATTTTAAAGACATGAGAGATCAGAAAGAATGTAGACACATTTGCCACTTTCTTTGTGATTCTATACATTTGTTTTCGTAAGACCAATTGAGAGGAATAGCACTGAAGAGTGACTTATTGATCTTCACTCCTGTTTTAGCAACAAAGTACCAAATAGAAAAAAAATCATAGAAGCTGTCCCCATTCGGAGAACTCGGTCGTCATTGAGGTATATTTAATTTAAAAATTTTAACACGATGAAAGAATTTGCATTAATTTTCAGACTACAAGACATTTCCGATTTCAAACCATCACCGGAACAAATGCAGGAAAGAATGAATTGGTTAGCAGGTATTGCCTCACAAAACAAATTAGTGGATAAGGGAAATACCCTCTTACCATTTGCAGGAAATGCTAAAACTGTAAAGCCAAACAATGTGATCACAGATGGTGCCTACACCGAAATCAAGGAATTTATCAGTGGCTACATTGTCATAAAAGCAGACACCATTGATGAAGCAGTAGAAATGGCAAAAAGTAACCCGATCTTTGATCAAGTGGGCGGAAGCATTGAAGTACGAGAAGTAATAAAACGTGACTAACCCAAAATCATATACGGAACTTTTACCGCATTTATTCCGACAGGAATATGCTAAAATGACGGCTGTCCTTTGCCGTCATTTTGGATTGGCAAATATCGAAATTGCCGAAGATATTGCTAGTGATACCTTTCTAAAAGCATCTGAATACTGGGCTGTCCATGGTGTACCCGATAATCCGACCGCATGGCTATATACCGTGGCCGCAAACAAACTAAAAGATTATTTCAAGCACAGATCTATTTTTGATAGCAGAATTAAAGATGCAGTAACTGTTCAAGCAATGGAGATAGAGAAGATTCTGGAATTTGATGATCAAATCATTGCCGACAGTCAATTGGCTATGATTTTTGCCGTATGTCATCCGACAAACTCTACAGAAGCACAGATCGCATTGGCACTTCAGATTTTAGGTGGTTTTAGTGTCGAGGAAATCGCCAAGGCCTTTTTGACAAATAGAGAAACCATTAAAAAGCGATTGCAAAGGGCACGCACCAACTTACGATATAATCATTTTCAAATGCAAGACTTAACTGCAAATGATATACAAGCGAGGTTGGACACGGTTCTAAAAACATTGTATTTGCTCTTCAACGAAGGCTATTTTTCCACAACCCACACTCAGCTCATCAGAAAAGAGCTTTGTTCAGAATCCGCTCGGCTTACGCTGGTCTTAGCTGAAAATCCACTCACCAATACACCGCAAGTAAATGCCTTGCTTGCTTTGATCTGCTTTCAGAGTTCGAGACTGGATGCAAGAACTGGTACCAATGGCGAAGCCATCCTTTTTGACAAACAGGACAAAAATCTCTGGGATCAGGCACTCATCGACAGGGGAAATTATTATTTAATCCACGCCTGCAACGCTGAAGAAGTTTCAAAATACCACTTAGAGGCAGCTATAGCATATTGGCATACAACCTCCACCGATACGAACAAATGGAAACATATTTTACAATTATATAATAGGCTTATCCTGATCGAATACTCACCAGTTACAGCCTTAAATCGAGCATTTGCTTACGCTAAAGTCTATGGTAGCGAAAAGGCAATCGAGGAGGTGGAAAAGTTAAATCTTCCGGAGAACAACTACTACCATGCATTATTGGGTTATTTATACGCTCAAATAGATATGCCTATTTCAATTCAACATTATACAAAAGCAATTGATTTGACCAAATCCAACATAGAAAAAGAGACACTCAGACAAGAAATTGATCGCTTGTTGCAAAGCGGAGAAAATAAGGGTACAGCAAGCTAAGGGTTAAAGCAATCAAATGGATAAATTGTAAAACTGGGTGAACTCAAAACAGTCATGCATGCATCGGAGATTCAAACCGATTGTACCATGCAGCCGTTATAGAGACCGTCATATTTCTGGTTAATATCTGCTCAATGCCTCTTTTTTACATACGCATATGTGTACGCAATAGTGGTAGTATTCAAATCCCAACTCCAAATCTCTTTCTCAATTAATTCCGGATGTTTTTTGCTGATATCCCTTAAAGCGTTACCGACAGATTTACGCAGATATTCGCTATCGCTTGCTTTGTGCTGAGTAATTAATTCGATTGCCACCTGAGGATGGTCTTTAAAGTAAGCGCGGCTTGTCCAGATCCTCAAGCCTTCGGTCACAGCACGACAAACATTTGGATTTTGATCGCTCAGCCATTCTTTAATTTCAGGGAGCGAATTTTCGTAACCATGATCTGCACAGTATTGATCGAAGGCTTTTGCAATAATCTCCTGAACTTGCCAGCTATCGTCTACATGTGCACGTTCTTTCAGTACCACAAGAACTGATCGATCCTGAGCAGCTATAAAACCCAAGATAAAAATTGCGCAACAACGTAACTGGTAAAACTTGCTCTTTAATAGATCTAAGGCGATTTCTTTAGACTCAGCTCTGGACTGCGTGGTCACTATTTTTTTTGCCTCTTCTTCGAAAGGCTTAAAACCATGTTCAACTTTTAGTAATGCTTCAAGAGAGGACTCCATATTCAATTTATGTTACGTGAGCAAATTACAACTTTGCATAGATGTTTTTTAATAGCTTGATTTATATCTTATGTTGCAATACCACAAAACTGTTGCCTGAAACAACAGTCGAGCTTGTATTTAAGCAATAAAAATAAAGAATTGCAACTAAATAAAGCTAAAACAATCATGGAGCATGCTCTTACTTTTCATTTTATATCAGAATAAGACATACCCGTTAATTAAAGTCCTTTACACTTTTCTTCAGCTGCCGAATATGACGCTCCGTATGGTAGATATTAAACCAAGCCCATTCCAGTCGTGTAAAAGGTCCATATTGTGGAATAGCATAATCTGTACAGATATCCGAAAGATCTTTTGTCCGAATCACAGCTGCCATCTGCTCTATTCTGTTCTGTAAACCAGCCATCAATCTCTCTTTGTCCACTGGTTTTTCCGTTGGTATAATAGCATCTGGCGACTTCATGCGGATGGTATCATCCGTAAATATTTTCTTGATCATATCGATCTTCTCATTTGGTGACCGATCACCAGATTCCGATGCCCCATCCATCGTTTCTGCAGAGGCATAGGATTTGCGTATATGGTCTGCTATCTGTCCAGGAGACCAGCCTCCGTCTACCGGTTTTTTATTGATTAAGGTTTCATCCATGCCCCCTAGCAAGGTTACCAATTGATTCGTGACCTCTTCAAAGGCCTGTAATGTCTGTAAGTTCATATCGTTTGCCATTATACATCCAGCATCATCGGTTGCCATTGTTCAATGTGGTTAAAAAATCCGAATCAGCAATGCAGTCCATTTTATAAAACCAAATCTAATCCATGCAGTACTACCGCTTCATAAAGATAAGCAAATCAAAACTTTTGAACACGATAAATTCCAAATTTTATCTCGTTAACCGCGACCTTTCTACTCGCCTTCTTTCCCTGTATTACTTGTTTCTGAAATAGCAAAAATAGATCACCATCGGTGCTCATCCGACCTTACTCCTTTTTTGCCTATTCGTACACATTCATTCCATAAATCGCCAACTTGTATAGGATCCTCCCCTTCTTATAGTCATGAACTGAAAGCACAGAAACTTGCAAAAGACAGCCATAAACAGTCCTTTCAATTCTACCTCAGATGATTAGCAAGATAATGGATGATTTCGGTCGCTATTTGTTGATGGATCAATTTTCTATCGATGCTGCGATCATCTTGATAATAAGTTGATGCTTCTTTTTGCAACTGCGGGTTCCCCTCATTCAAAAAAATGTAATGACCTGTGTTTCTAGGCAGCTTAACAAATTTTGAACCTCCAATAACGTTACTGTATCTGATTCCATTGGTTTCTATCGGGGCGATTTGGTCATCATGTGCACCGATTATTAATACTGGAGGCATTTTCTGATACTTCTGTTCCAAAAGTCCCAACCCTAACGCTGGAGCTAGTGCTATATGCACTTTAAATCGACTATCTTTTAAAGTAGTGGGTATTTCTGTGCAAGGTATCCTTGTCAATAATGCTGTCAGGTCACCAAGCTCCGGAACAATGAATTCTTTGTGGCCTTGTTCGGATAGAGCGTTACGTTTCAGTAGCTCACAGTCCAATTGAATGCCTGCTAGCGCCAGTGCTGTATAGCCGCCCAACGAAAAACCCATCGTACCAATACGATTACTGTCCACATAACTGTTAAAACGTTCGTCCTGTAAAAATGAAGAGATCAAAAAACTCAGATCCAGTGGTCTTTCCCAATAGCGAACAAAATATTCTGGAATTTTATGATCAAGAGTATTTCCCCAATGATCCGGTGCCAGAACCATGTATCCATTCTTTGCCAGTTCAATGGCCAGCCAAGCTAAACTCAGCCTGTTTCCTCCTGTGCCATGCGATAGTACGATCAACGGATATTTCTTATTTATAAAAGTCGCATTCTGTATGGTCGGAGGTAATACAAAGGGTAACGCTGTCTCCTTTACATCCTGGTCAGTTGTTGGATACCATATCTGAGTCATTATGGGGCGCTCTCGAGCATGGTCAATATAACTGATCGTCTGTTCACCGACATTTGACACCTGACCTTGACAAAAGAATGATATTAAGCTCAATAATAAAATAGTCCACGTACGATTCATCTTCTAATAAATTTTAAGTATAAGTATTTTCATATTCAAATATATAGTAGTACCGATTAGTGCAATATAAGGCACTTAAGTCGCTCATTTCACCTAACGAAATCAAGCTAAATCAGCTTTCCGTGTTTAATTTGTGTATGATGACTGTACCTCGTCCACCGCACTTTTTAAAGCCTCGTCCATCTTGATTTTAACTCCTGTAAACCGTAAATAGGGTATTATACGGACTTCTTTTTTTTCCAGAAAACAACATTGGTATACACGGTCGTCCCGACCAAGATCAATATTGCGATCACATTGATGCTTTTAGATATCAGATCTTTCTGCGGGCCCAAAAAACAGAGTACGAGAAGCGTACTTATGTATATTACACCAGCATTGACCCAAAGCTTTGATACCTTCGGAGCATACTTCTTTCTGCGTAGATCATTTTCAGAATATAATTCAGCTATTCTATTTTTATCCCAATACAGTAAAATCAAACCCGCAACCATCATTAAACTCGTGATGATCCAGGTACCTGTAAAATGCAGAGAAATGGTGATCATCCAGATATTGGTTGTTATGGCTAGAAAGAAAAATGTCCCGATCAACGCAAAGCGCTGTGTCATCAGCAGGATTGCGGTGACGATTTGAGCCAAGCCAAGAAAATTATAATAAATCCCGGAAAGATAAAGTACCTCAAAAAACTGACCTATCGCACCAGTTGTTGGCAATTGAGTAAACCTTTCGCCCACTAATTTTGTAAATCCAGAGGGTACAAATGCCAATGCAATAAGATAGCGGATATGGATAATGATCCATTGGACAAATTTAATTTGTTGTAAATGATAAAACATAGCTAAAAAAAGTATGAGGTTATTTAATTACAAAAAGCTTTGGAAGATAAGTTTTTAAGATCTGGATGATACCCTTTTTTCCTGTAAGCCCATGTATATTTTGTGATTTGCATCATTATTTCTTATTGATTAGCAAATTTACCACAATTGACTCATTAAAGTCAATGGTTATCTTTAACCAAAAATAACCAAATCTTCCATATTGATATGCGCAAACAAATTGTTGTTGATCCTATATCCCCATTCTACGATTAGTAGCCATCAAGTATCAGTTGGACTTTCATTTCTGCACTGTTTATCAATGAGTGCATGTTGAGGCCTCATCTATCGAACTTCGGCATCCAGATATACTGTTGTATCGACCACACCATTTTCAGAGCAAAAAAGTACCGCATGGATCAAAAGAATGATTTTGCTTAGTCATTCTCTCAACCGTTCCACAGGTGGTATCATAAACAAGTACCTAATAAAAGATAAATGTCCTTACTACCATTGCCCTCATAAAAGCCATTTCAACGATTCATTTTGCCTGTTCACCGAAATTCAGATTGTTTTCACAAAATTCCGACGGACATTTACATCAGAATCAAATCAATAATACTTTATAAATTAAAAACTTTATCTTATGCAAACAAACATCGGACTTACAGCACCAAACGCAGATGCTGTAGCAGCAGAATTAGCAAAATTATTAGCAGACGAATTTGTACTCTACATCAAAACAAGAAATGCACATTGGAATGTCACTGGTGACAATTTTCACGCCAATCATATTTTCTTCGAGGAACAATACAAACAGCTTGATGCATTGATTGACAGCGTTGCAGAACGTATGCGCAAAATCGGGCACTATGCACCTGCAAGCATGAAAATGTATTCAGAGCTCACTCACCTTACCGAATATAGCGAAAGAGCTAACGACGGTATTGGTTTTATGAAAGATCTGCTAAAAGACCATGAAAGTATTATCGAATTTATACGTGGCAACATCACACCCTTTTCCGAAAAGTTTAAAGATTATGGTACTAGCGATTTTGTTACCGGAATCATGGAGACACACGAAGAAATGGCGTGGATGATCCGTTCAAACTTCAGATAATCCGTGTCAGACGTTTCAAAATAAAAAAGGAATAATTATATTTGTGTCAACCCTAATAAACTATTCCCATGAAAGCTCTGATCGTTGACGATAATGATATGGCAAGAACCACCTTGGCACATTTGGCAAAACAAATTCCAACTCTGACTATTGTAAATCAATATTCGAACGCAATAGAAGCTTACAATCATTTGCAGAACAATCATGTTGACCTGATATTTTTAGACATCGAAATGCCGGAAATGACTGGAATTGAGCTGACAAAAACATTGCCCAAGAAAGATACGATCATCATTTTCACCTCTTCTAACAAAGAATATGCACTGGAAGCTTTCGAACTCAATATTGCAGATTATATTTTGAAGCCAATCACGCCAGCCCGATTTTTGCAGGCCGTAAACAAAGCACAAACGATCTGGAACAGTAAGAAAGAACAGGTGCAGGTAGAAAAGGAAGAGTTTATTTTTGTACGAGATTCCAACGTTACGAGGCGGTTAAAATTAGATGATATTTTGTATGCAGAAGCGATGGGCGACTATGTCAAATTTTATACGAAAGACAAAATGTTTGCCATTCACGGCACTATGAAAACTGCTGAAGAACGATTACCAAAGGACAATTTTATTAGAGTGCATCGTTCCTTCATCATCGCTTTGAGTAAAATTGACACGTTGCAGGATGGTGGAATTGTACTAGATGGAAAATTTGTTCCGGTTGCAGATGCTTACAGAAAAGCACTCAATACCCGAATGAACGTCTTTTAAAATACTTGTATGTAACTGATCCATCTTCCTCCTCCAATCGATTCTGCAAAGAACGTTTACCACGCTCCTATGGGCTCATCAATACAAGTATTTCAATTCAAAAGGCACAAACTGTTATTTTTAGTTCCAAAATAAAAGTCAATCCGCATCACTTTAACATTTAACAATGATCCATATTTCTTCGGTAATGGGAAACAAACGATTTGCATATCTCATAGTACTTACTTTCCTTGCAGATTCTATATTATTGATCGCAGTTCAGGTCAATTCTGCTCGAAATACCAAGGAACTGATACAAAACAACAACACACTGCTCCATGAACTGACATCTAGCAATCACTTGAGAGAAATTGACCGAGATATCTTAGGGGTAGAGAGCAGGATCAGAGCATCAATTGCGACCAACGATACCACACATCTTAACGGTGTCGATCAAAAAATCGATGATGTAGAAAATTTCTTAGATTCCCTTTCAAAAGATCATGCAGATGCGCAACAGCAGAAGCTGATAAAACGACTTGGCGCTTTGGCCATGGACAAAAAGATGATCAAAGAAACCCTTTTGCAACGCTACAAGACTTTGGGAAATATGGACGACCAAACTTCCATCGCCAATCCACGGGCTAGACAAATATCCAACGAAATCACAGATATCACGGCGCAGATCTACAAAAGCCGACGACTTCAGGTCGCTGATCTCAGTAAGAAAAATGCAGAGATGGGAAAAAAAGCGAAACTTTACGACATGTCACTGCTCATATTATTGGTGATCAGTGGTTCCATTATTGGATATCACATTATCCGTCAGTTTCGCCGACAACATGTATTGATTAAAGAATTGGATATTGCCCAGAAAAAAGCATCAGTCGCTGCGCAAACGAAAGAAAATTTTCTGGCAAATATGAGCCACGAGATCAGAACACCGCTGACCGGCATTCTAGGTTTTACCAATCTGTTGCAAAAAAGGCCATTGGATGCCACATCCGCGGAATTTGTTTCATCCATCCAGCGGGCCGGAGAAAATCTGATGGCCATAATCAATGACATTTTAGACCTATCTAAAATCGAAGCCGGTATGATGCGCATCACACCGGGAATATTCAGCATTACGGGCTTAATCAACTCTGTAGAAACGCTATTCCTAGAACGGGCCAAAGAAAAGGGACTGACCATATACAGCAGCGTAGATCCCTCCATTCCGGATACACTGACTGGGGATGCCACCAGATTGACACAAATTTTAGTCAACCTCATCGGAAATGCAATAAAATTTACGCATCAAGGAAAAATTAATATTGAAGTTCTTAATCGATCTCAAATTGGGCAAGATATCGTTCTTGAATTCAAAATTTCTGATACCGGTATCGGGATTGACAAAGAAAAATTACATGAAGTTTTTGAACGATTCAATCAAGGCGAAGATTCCATTACCCGCAACTTCGGAGGTACAGGTTTAGGACTATCCATTGTCAAAAAATTAATTCTTTTACAAAATGGGGACATCACAGTCAGTAGTGAGAAAGGAAAAGGAACAACTTTTCTTTTTCATATTCCTTATGGGATCGCCAAAGAACAGCTCCATGTCATTTCGACCGACCGAACTGCTTCGCTCCCAAAACAACCTGGTACTCCCCTTCGTGTTCTGGTGGTTGATGATAATGCCCTCAATCAAAGCCTCCTTAATCATCTGCTCTTACAGTGGAACATCAGCTTTCAAATCGTATCTAATGGTTTAGAAGCAATAGAACAATTAACCGAGGAAACCTACGATTTGATATTGATGGATATCCAGATGCCCAAAATGGATGGTTACGCGGCCACTCAGCACATCCGTGAAGTGCTGAAGCTGGATATACCGATCATCGCCATGACAGCACACGCCATGGCGGGCGAACGCGAAAAGTGCCTTAGCCGGGGTATGAACGAATACATTTCTAAACCCATCATCGAAGAGGACCTGTTAAAATTAATCTCTACTTTCGGACTAAAAGAGAATCCGAAAAAAGAGGTCATCATAGAAGCCGCTCCAATCCAATTTCAATGCATCGACCTCAGTTATATGCGCTCCATCAGCGGCGGTGATACTACTTTTGAAAAAACAGTTACGAAACAGTTTATTGACCATATTCCATCAAATTTAAACCAACTCAATCTGGCTTATCAAAATCAGGATTTCACTACCGTAAAATTAAGAGCGCACGATCTAAAATCAAGTTTGGCAATGATGGGACTGTTAGCAGCATTACAAGAAAAGGTAAATCTGCTTGAAATGGCAACCGCACAACAACCTAACATCACACAAGCTTTAGCAGAAATCACAAACACCATTAACAGGGCGTATGAAGAAGCTACCTTATTTTTACAATCACTTAACCAACCTAAAAATTAAAAAAATGGACTTATTCTCTCCTTTAAAGCTTCGTCAGCTATCCTTGAAAAATAGAATTGTTGTTTCACCCATGCAACAGTACAGTGCAATAAACGGTGTACCGGGCAACTGGCACATGGTGCATCTTGGCAGCCGTGCTGTAGGAGGTGCCGGT
The DNA here is from genome assembly GCF_023273895.1 of Sphingobacterium sp. PCS056. Taxonomy (NCBI): domain Bacteria; kingdom Pseudomonadati; phylum Bacteroidota; class Sphingobacteriia; order Sphingobacteriales; family Sphingobacteriaceae; genus Sphingobacterium; species Sphingobacterium sp. PCS056. The sequence goes on from NZ_CP096883.1 coordinate 3,678,421, forward strand.
TTGATCATGACCGAATGTACGGCCATTGAACCCAAAGGCCTGGCAACATTAAGCGATGTCGGAATCTGGAACGACGAACAAAAAAATGCCTGGAAAAAAATCGTCGAATTTGTCCATGATCAGGATGCAAAAATCGGAATCCAATTGTGGCATTCTGGTGGAAAAGGAAGTCTCAAACATCCTAACGAACGTATGAAGCCGCTCACCAAGGACGAAGGAGGATGGACTGTAAAATCTTCTTCACCCACAGAAATGAATGGCATCATTCCGCAAGAGCTATCCATTGATGAAATTCAGAAATTAAAAGTAAAGTTTGCTGATGCTGCACTTCGTGCTGTAGAAGCAGGATTTGATACAGTAGAATTACACGCTGGACATGGCTACCTTTTCCATCAGTTCTATTCTGCATGGATCAACAAAAGGTTGGACGAATATGGTGGGAGCCTAGAAAATAGGATTCGGTTTCTGGTAGAAACTGTTGTTGAAGTCCGAAGAGTACTTCCAGATGGAATGCCGTTACTCGTTCGGATTTCCGCTGTCGATTATCTCGAAACCGCAGATGCCTGGACATTGGAAGACAGCATTGTCTTAGCAAAAATACTGAAAGAAAATGGTGTAGACCTCATCACAGCTTCTGGAGGTGGTTTTGCAAATGTCAGTAAAGATCGGGTTTTCCCCAATTACCAGGTACCATTTGCCTCCACCATAAAACAACAGACTGCTATTGCAACCGGAGCAGTCGGAATGATTACAGAAGCTATGCAGGCAAACAGTATCATTGCAAATGAAGAGGCCGATCTGGTTTTTATTGCAAGAGAACATTTACGAGATCCATATTTTGCATTGCATGCCGCGAAAGAGCTGCAAATAGAAACCGAAATCCCTTGGCAGTATAAAAGAGCTTTTTAATTTTACTAAATTCTCATCAATATGGAAAATTCTGGCGCATCCGTGGTCATCACCCATCATATTTTGGATGACAAACAGACCGAATATGAAAAATGGTTGGACGAAATTGTTCCCATTACCCAACATTCAACAGGTTTTATAGACTTGCAGATTGTCCGTCCTATACCTCAATTAACATTCGTTTATACCGTAATTATCCGGTTTGATACCATCCACAATCTAAAAAAATGGATGCAGTCAGACAGCCGAGAAAAATTAATTGAAAAGGCCCATCCTTTCTTTAGAAAAAATGACCGGTATCAGATAAAATCAGGTCTGGATTTTCTATTTAATGATGAAACCGAAAGCAACACCGTACCCGTTCGCTGGAAACAGTATCTGGTCACCTGGTCAGCCATTTATCCCCTATCGATCATCATTCCCCTGATCACAGTTCCAATATGGAGATTTTTGAAACTTCCTGCAAACCACTATGTGGATGGATTCTTCAATTCCGGTATAATCGTTCTGCTCATGGTATTTGTCGTGATGCCAAACTATACCAAACTCATCAAAAAATGGCTGTATAGCTAGTATCAGTTTACTTAGCAGTCCTCGTTTTAATAATCCTATAAATCCATTTCAATCCAATTGAAGTGGATTTTTTTCTTATGATGCGATCTTTTATCTCCTATCGATTAGCCCGCAACTATTTCTTTCAAAGTTTCACCGACTCATTTTGCCTATTCATCGAATGCCAATTCCGAAATGCCTTATTCCTACGTAGATTTAGAATAGAATAAAGACAAACATATAAAGATAGGATGATGAAAAATGAATTATTAAGTTTCAAATACGAATTAGAGAAAAAAGAACCCCGTACCAACGATGGTGGAACTACCAGAGGAGCATCAGTAAGCGATTTCCCAGCGTCGATTGGTATTGCAGGAGTTTCGATGAGACTACAGCCAGGAAGCATGAGAGAACTGCACTGGCATGCCAACGCCGCGGAATGGGCGTATGTGATTTCAGGAACTGTACGTACCACGATCATTCATCCCGACGGACACAGTTATGTGGACAATTTTGCACCAGGTGATGTCTGGTATTTTCCAAAAGGTTACGGTCACTCTATTCAGGCCACCGGAACTACTGAATGCCATTTCATCTTAATTTTTGACAATGGCAATTTCTCTGAGGATCATACCTTCAGTGCGACCGATTTTGTTTCCAGTATGCCTCCCGAGATTGTGGCCCAAAATCTAAATTTGATACTGGAAGAAGTTGCAGCATTGCCCCAAAAGGAAGTCTATTTTGCAGCAGGAGTAGTTCCAGATGAATCTTCATTTATTGCAGCCCCCCGTCCTAGTGAATCGGATATCGAATTAACAAGTTTGCACCGTTATCCTCTGCACGCCCAACAGCCAAGGATCGTTCCCGGCGGTGGTTTACAAAGATTGGTTACCAGCAAAGAATTTCCCATCAGCAGTACGATGTCGGGCTCCATTATAACATTACAGCCTGGCGCCTTAAGAGAGATGCATTGGCACCCGAATGCAGATGAATGGCAATATTATATTTCCGGACAGGCAGAGATGTCGGTTTTCTTAGCAGAAAGTACAGTCGTAACGGAACAGTTTAATGCAGGAGACGTCGGATATGTTCCGATGGGCGCTGGCCACTACATCAAAAATACTGGAAATACAGTATGTGAAATCCTGATCGGATTCAACAGCGGCACCTACCAGTCAATTGATTTGAGCGCATGGCTAGCTGGAAATCCAAGAGATGTCGTGGTGACTAATTTTGGTTTGGCAAACGGAGAAATTGAAAGATTCCCAGCCAAGCAGCTTTTCATTCAACCTAAAAAATAAAGATTTAATTCAGATCTAGTACAATCATGGATCATCCCTGCGTTAAACCCAATAATCTTGACTCCAAAGAATCTGTCAGGATACAAGAAAGATTAGCCATCTATCTCGCTTTTATTGCCGGATACATAGATGCGACAGGACTGATCAAGTGGAAGATTTATGTATCTTTTATGAGCGGCAACACAACGCAATTGGGCGTCGCGCTTTCAACGGATAAAGATGGGGTCATCATGACTTCAGGTATCGCCATCAGTTGCTTTCTCCTAGGGATTTATGCAGGAGCATGCCTATCACTATGGAAAAAAACGGATTACCAAATATTCACATGCTATATCGTTTCATTCATGCTAACTTGCTATACGATAATTGCTTATATTTATACAATACACATCGGGTCATCCATTGCGATTATTGGATTTTCAACCGGATTGATGAATACGATTGTAACAGCTGTCGGAAACCAAAAAGTAAATACAGATTTCGTGACAGGCACGTTGAACAGTTTAGCAAGAAATACCGCCATGTTCAGTATGACCAAAGATAAAATGGAAAGACAACAGTATAAGACCCATGCCTATCATCTTTCTTTGGTATGGATAGGGTTTATATCTGGTGCATATACCGCTTCGCTCATGCTCGATGCACTAAGAAACTGGTTCTTGATCCTTCCTGCTCTGTTGTTATTGATTGCTGGTCTATGGCTCTCCTGTTGTACTATTAAACCTTAAAAACTTACACTATGTTAAAGCAAAATGATGTTGCGCCCAATTTTACATTGTATGCAACGCCCGATCAAAAAATTAATCTCTCCGAATTTAAAGGGAAGAATGTTATTCTTGCTTTTTATCCTGCCGACTGGAGTCCCGTTTGTAGTGATCAGATGGCTCTGTACAATGAAACGTTAAAATTTTTCAAACAGTACGATGCAGAGCTTTTCGGAATATCTGTAGATAGTAAATGGTGTCACTTAGCCTTCTCACAATCCCGTAACTTACACTTTCCCTTATTAGCAGATTTCGAAGCTAAAGGAGAAATCGCTAAACAATATGGTGTCTACGATGAGGAAGAGGGCGAATGTAAACGCGCATTGTTCGTGATCGATAAACAAGGGATTATCGCATGGAGTTACCTGTCTCCTACAGCAATCAATCCCGGAGCAGATGGAATTTTAGAAGCTTTAGAAATGCTTAAAACAAAATAATTATGTCATTAAAACCAGTCGTCAGCCACACTGATCATGCACAAGGCAATTTAGATGCCGAGCTCATCATAGTAGAATTTGGAGATTATCAATGTCCCTACTGCGGTGCCGCATATCCAGTTCTTAAAGAATTAATGCGTCAATTTGGAAGTCAAATCAAATTCGTATTTAGAAATTTTCCGCTTTCTGAAATGCATCCATATGCTAGACCAGCAGCAATTGCAGCTGAAGCAGCAAATCTTCAAGGTAAGTTCTGGGAAATTCATGATGCTATTTACGAAAATCAGAAAGACTTGAATGAGAATTTGCTGATAAAATTAGCGGAAAAATTAAAACTTGATATCTCCCAATTCAAAGAAGATCTTGAAAATCTAGCATTAGCAGAAAAAATAGATTCTGATTTCGAAAGTGGAATTATCAGCGGCGTAAATGGAACGCCTTCCTTCTTCGTCAACGGTAAAAAATTTGATGGTGCTGCCATAGATTTAATTCGACTTTTGGACGAAAATGCCGAATAAAAGGCAATAGTTGACAGCGACACCTAGCATCATCCTTGTCTATATTTTACCAAAACGAACGGGATACCATATGAAACTAGGGTTGCATTTCACTGAACCTTTTTAGCTAAAAAATTAAGACAAGAAATAATTAATATAAATCAACAATACTTAAAAATTAACACAATGAGCATACTTAAATTAAAAGACGGTACAGAGATTTTTTATAAAGATCAAGGAGAAGGACCCATATTGATGTTTCATCATGGATGGCCCCTATCTTCAGACGACTGGGATGCACAGGTCATCTTCTTCTTACAAAAAGGTTATAGAGTAGTCACGCACGACAGAAGGGGTCACGGTAGATCTAGCCAGGACATTTATGGTCACAACATCGAGACGTATGCTGCGGATGCTGCAGAACTGGTCTCATTTCTTGACCTCCAAGATGTTGTACACATTGGACACTCTACGGGTGGCGGAGAAGTGATCCGCTATGTAAATAAATATGCTCAGGGAAGAGCCAAAAAAGCAGTCTTAATCAGTGCTGTTCCGCCAATCATGATCGCCAGTGACAGCAATCCAGACGGTGTTCCACTTGCGGTTTTTGATCAGATCAGAGATCAGACGTTAAACAATAGACAACAGTTTTATATCGATCTGACCATCCCCTTCTATGGCTATAATAGAGCAGGTGCAGATGTCAAAGAAGGAGTGCAAAGAAACTGGTGGAGACAAGGGATGATGGGCGGAATAGTTGCACACTATGAAGGTATCAAAGCATTTTCTGAAACTGATTTTCGAGAAGATCTTCAAGCTGTTGACATTCCGGTCTTAGTTCTTCACGGTGAAGATGATCAGATCGTTCCATACCAAAATGCAGGTGTCAAATCAGCTAAATTACTGAAAAACGCAAAGCTCATCACATATCCTGGTTTCCCTCACGGTATGCCAACCACAGAAGCCAAAACCATTAATAAAGACCTGTTGGCATTTATTGAGTCTTAACAGATAGATACCAGACAATGGAGCGGTTCGTATATAAGAGACGTCACAGCAGATCGTTAGATTACCGTATGCTGAAGTATCAGATCAACTTGAATAAGAAGATGTATCGCACCGATACATCTTTAAAAAGGCTTGGATTTTTTATTAATCTAAGCCTTTCTTAACATACCCCTTTCCAGATAAGGCCAGATCATGATGACCAATGATCAACCTGAATAGATCGGCGGTTATGGAACATAAATGATCCCATTAACCGGTAATTTTCAGAGATTGAATCAGCCCATCTTTAAATTCATAGTGATAAGTCAATATTAGCGGACTTCCCGGAAAATTGCCTGCAATTTCAGCTTTCAACGTCTGGTCAGTTTCTGAATATGCAAGAGGTTTCATCGTACTTTGATATTCTTTGTTGGCTCTTTCTATCCAATTTTCTATTTCCTTTCTGCCGTTATGTGTTTTTCCTTCGTCAAAAACTACGGCTGATTCTGCGAAACAATTCGCGTAAGCAATAGAATCAAAGTTGTCCTGTGCCTGTACGAGATCGGCTACTACTTTTGGTAAATTCATCTTTTTATGAGTTAAAATGTTATTAAATCGTGGGAATTGTGCCTCCGTCCATGATATATTCTGTACCAGTCAGGTAATGGGCTCTTGGCGAAACCAAAAATCCAACAAATTCAGCAATTTCTTCGGGTTGTGCCGGTCTTCCTATTGGAATTCCCCCCAATGCGTCCATAACGCTTTGCGTCGCCTGTTCTATCGTGATAGCTGTACTTGCCGCAATTCGTTCCATCATTCTCGTTGATGATTCCGTCATGATCCAACCCGGCGAAACGGTGAGTACCCGTATCCCTTTAGGCGAAACTTCTTTTGACAAACCTTTACTATAATTGATTAGCCCTGCTTTTGCTGCAGCATAAGGCAAAGTAGAATCGTATAACGGTAATCTTCCCTGAATGGATGCAATATGGATGATCACACCACTTTTTTGCGCAAGCATTTGTGGTAAAAATGCCCTGTCCAGCCGTACAGGAGCAAGCAGATTCGTTCGGATCGTCTGCTCCCAGTCCTGATCGGTCAGTACAGCAAAACCCCCACCTTGGGTTTCCGAACCCCCGAGCGCATTGATCAGAATATCCAGTCTCCCAAATGTTGCTAAAACTTCTTCCGCTACGCGTCTCGCTCCTTCGGCTTCACTCAAGTCAGCAGCAATAAAATACAGATGATCATGCAACGTATCAGGTGCATTTCTCGCTGTAATGACAACAGTGGCACCCGCATTTGAAAGTCGCTCTGCAATGGCTTTACCCGTTCCTTTTGTACCACCTGTTACGAGGGCAATTTTGCCCTCCAATTCATGATTAAAATTAAATTCTTGTCCCATATATTGAAATATTTAGGACAAAGTTCAGTCTTATGTACAGATCTCACAAGTACGGAGTTACGATTCATATAGGGATAAATTTTTCCCCTATTGCAGTATTTTTAATATCCCGACAACTTGTTTCAAGTAGGAAAGATTTCTATCAAAACTCAAGCTAAGATCGGATAGATCTATCGTTTCTTAAAAGTGTTGTTTTCGATTTTATCTTGTATAGTTCGGCTTATTAAGCAAGATGGGAGTCGGATTAAGAAGTACCCACTTGGTTGCAAGTTCACACAAAAAATTAAGGTCATCAGCAAATCCAGTGTTACGAATCTCTTTGATAAGAATACGGGCTTCTTCCAGTTCTTTCGCAGCTAAAGCATGTTCAGAAGATACGTGTATGTCAAATGCATCCAACATTTTTTTAAAATCCTTGTCCCAGTTTCCCCCGCCATTTCGGTAGATTTCATCACGCACTTTCCCAGCGATGCGGACCACCTCTCCTTGCACTGTTAGGGCACTCCCCTTAGCAGGAATTAAAAGCTCCCACAATTCTTCAAATTGCTCTTTCCAATTTGTACCACCTACGCTTATTGGTGCCACGCCATCATGCATGATACGCTTTTTAACAGGTACAACTTGATACATCTCATAAAGATTGCTGAGTGCATGATCTGTTTCTTGCAGATAGTCTTTATTAAAATTTTCACGATGGAATTCAAAATTCTCACCTATCCGAATAATTTCATCCCTCATCTTTTGCGTTATTTCGGTATTGGCTTGGAGCAATATACGCGATACTTCCACCAACGGGATCAAGTCGATATTGCTTGCGCGAGATAATGCCCTTTCAAGCGGCGTTTGTTTAGTCGCATTTAAAGCCTGGGTGTCAGCCCCATGAGCAACCAGTTTTTTGACAGATGAAACATTAAAACTACTTCCCGCAGCAAAATGCAATGGTGTATCGCCATAGATATCCACAGCCTGTATATTTGCTCCAAGTTCTAAAAAGACCGTGATATCGCCACTTCGAGTCATCGCATGTTGGTGAAGAGCTGTACGGTTGTAACTGTCCACAGCTTCGATGTCGGCTCCGCTTGCTACCATCCAACGAACCAGTTCATCAGGCACATGAAAAAAGCTGAGTGCCGTTGCTTTTCCATAACCACCTCTTGCATCTAATTCACAGGTATCAAATACTTTTTTAAGATTTTCAAGCTTGTTTTCCTTGATTAACTCATCAAAATTCTTGGGAAGTGTTTTTTTCTTTTTTGCCATTTTCTTTTAGTTTCGGATTCGATTACATATGCCACCAACGATTTTGGCCGATACAAGTTGTTGAGTATCGTACACATCTAAATTTAAGATAAAAAGTTTTAAAATGACACCTGTTTAATGACTTTCTTTCGTCCTCTTATCGCAAAATACTGATTAGCTGATATGCTTATTTGTTATCCAAATTTAGTTTTAGCTTGTTCACGGACACACATATAGAAGTTGATCAAATTTCCATCTGGATCGCAAAATAAGAACGGCCTATTGCCCACGGTTTTGTTGTAGGTACTGGAACAGAGCGCCACGATGATCACAACTTGAAGTGCAGTTTGTAATATCGGATTTATAGGGATAAATTTTTCCCCTATTGCAGCATTTGGAACATAGGTTTATCTTTGTACGATGTATGAAAGAAAAAATTTACCAAACTTAAATTGCGGTCTGGATTTGATTGGCGAAGTCCTGTATGGCAAATGGAAAATCCGCTTGCTCTGGTTTATTCATGAAGGGTATCAACGTCCCAGTGAACTGCAACGTAAAATACCCGATGCCACAAGGCGCGTATTGAATATTCAACTCAAGGAACTTGAAGAACATGAATTAATTACCAAAAAAATCTATCCTATCGTACCACCTAAAGTCGAATACAGTTTAACAGAATTTGGAAAAACACTCATTCCGGTCATCTCTACATTGGGAAACTGGGGCGATGAACATGCCGAAAAATTACGTGAGGTCATTATGCAACGCTTACAACCCGAATGTCCATAACATACATATACTTGAATTGCCTATCTTGCTGATTCGACTGAAAACCCGCCTGAATGAGATCGCCAATTTTTAAGTCAGCCTTTGTACCATAAAAATAGGTTTGGGCAAATGCCGTTGCCATATGCCAGTTGTTTTGCTCGTTGGTCATCAGTTTATATTTGGCGCTATTCCCTTTTACAACGAGTTGGGTTTACGTTATGGCTGAGGTTCTGCATTTGCAGAACCAAAATACGAATACATCAGCAGCGAAGCAGCTCTTTTTGCTTTACTGTCTGCAGGAACAAGCTTCAGACCCAATTCATCACTTTTGAGTCTACCATCAGCTCCCCACGTGATATCTTTACCTGATCCATTGACAATCGTACCATCTTCTTTAATCAGCAGTATCACTTTTCCTTCATCGGATAGCAGCTCATCTCCACGTAAATGAACCAGTATCTCCCCTTTGTCAGATTTCAATTCCCCCGATGCGGTGATCGTGCCGAGAAACTCTTCGCCCAGGTAGCACTTTCCTTCTTTATCCATCTGTAAAACAAAATTTTTAGATCCACCATCACTATCCAAAATCTGAAAAGCGTCCAAAATGATAGCGGTTTTTTGAGACTGTTTTCGCTCTTGCTGAACAGCAGCTACAGCATCCTCAGATGGATGCTTCACAGGGCTACTTTGGCCTGTGCAAGCAAGTAACAAGAGCAGCGTTCCGCTTAAGAGTAGTGTCCCCATGATTCAAAATTTTGAGTTAGTGATATCGTATCCGATTATTTAATGTAAGAATAAAAAACAATTAATAGGTCTTTTTCATCAGCTTTTTTTAACTATTCGTTGCGATACAGCGTTCGGTCAATGGTCTGTCGACCGTTAGCCCGAACGCTAAATGACGCAATAGCTATCCAATTGCATAAGCGCATACCGTCAAAGCTGTTCCATCCAATAGGTGAAAGAGCACCTACTTAACCCGTCATGCTATTTTGCAAAAGTTCAGTAATGGGTCTTATTTTCATATTGTGGTTGCCCAGTCTTTCCATGACTTCGCTATTTAAATCTTCTTCAGAAAGGACAAGAAATAGATCTTTTTCAGGAATATCTAGATATTGTACAGCAGAAAAGCTCATTTTGTCTTTCAGTTCATGATAGCGTTTGTCATCTTCTCTTACAAATCCAGCAGGTACTTGGTTTGGAGTCAACCAGATCCAACTATCTTTATATTTGCCTCGATAGCTCGCGTATCCGCTGTTAAAATGCTCAGGTGCATCAAATTTTATTTCAAGGATCTGCTCGATCTGTTTAGCATTTTCCTCTATGGAGTGTTCAGTTTGGATCACTAAATCCCCTTCATTGACATCCAGTGTTAACAAGTCTAAAAACTCAGCAAAAGAATTTGCTATTTTTTCCTGATGGTCACACTCTATATCGATCCATGCAACCTGCGGTTCCTCTTTATTTTCCCTATAATCCAAACATATGTACCAATGTCCATCTCCATCAAGCGGAACAAGTCCATCCAGTTCAAAACTCACATATTCTTGAGATTCTGTCCAATCAAAGTCCGTCAATGAAGGAAAATAAGGTCCGATACCCATGATCTGTTCCTGAGGGGTTTCCGCAATTTTATAACGGATATAACCGCCATTCTGAATTTTTAGAATTTCTATCAGTTTCGCAGGAAGTTTGTATCCAATTTGCTTCTCCGCTTGTTCCAAAATCTCAGGAGTCAACTCGGGTTGCACATAGGGCAAATATTTGGGAACACTCCAAATATTTTTTAATTCACTGTTTGTCATACGATGATCTATTTATATGGGTTTGTAATTAGTATAGTTAACAGATTGATACTACAGGTCTATTAAAGTGATGATACATGGATCAATCACATTCAATTGAAAACCAGCATTTAACTTGGATATTCAACCTCACGGGCAAAAATCCTATTGGATCTTAGTTTTATATTCCCTCTGCATAGTCCGGATTATAACACTGCAAATTTTTAGGCAACGCTATTTCCTTAAATTTTTCTTTCTCTAGATCGATCTCCCATAATTTATGGATTTTTTCTAACATTGGTTTAGCATTATCTTCATATTCAATTAAATAATTTCTTTCCTGCTTTTGATGATCTAATTTTAGCCGAACATTGGAATAGCACCTTTTGGGATAATCACTGATTACGATGAGCTCGTCGCGTATAACAAAGTTTGCTTTACCCTGCTCATAATAATGCATAAACTTCTCCAGCACAATTTTATTTTTACCATGTTGGCAGTTGTCCCGGTTTAAAGAAAATATGGCCATTGCGTACTTGTCATTTTCGGACTCATCTTCAAGCATCGACCCTAAGCATGTGTGCAAGTTATATTGATTTAATTCTTGCGTTGTTTTTCCCACAAATGCCCTATCCAAACGGTCTTGCTGTGCTCCCTTTGTGCTTTCCATTTCAGTTAGTGAAAATGGAAAAATTTCCGTTTCGCTTAGCCTGATTGCTAATGGGCTGATTGCTGTTGCGTTTTTGGACTCATCCTGATCTTGAGGGCGAGAACCAAAAAAAATAAAAGATAAAAACAGCAATACGATAAAAAATTTATTCATGTCTATTTAATCTTTAAATTCAGTTCCAGTTTGTTTTCGTCAATTCTTAGCTCACAGCTCGTGTTATCCTTTATCTAATAGTTCTTGAATAGTTTCTTTTCGCTGATTTTTTATTAATAACGCCGACAGATTATCTTCAAAAATTTGCCATCTTTTTTCCTGCCCAAAAGTTCCATGCAAATTTTTCACGAAGCGTTTTGTATCGGCTTGATTATTGGTTAAGAAAAAATACTCAACGAGTTCCCGATAATGATTCAAGCCACTTTTATCCACCATCAAGTCGGTCAAATCGCTTGTCTTTCTGATGGTATCAAACAGAGAAATCACCGCTGTTATATCCGTGCTGATGGTCGAATTTAAAGCTTGCAAGTCCGTATCACTGCTGATCAAGTAACCGTCATTGACTGCATGGACAATCGAAGAAATTCTATCCTTGTAATAGCATTCATATTCTTTTGGCTCTACCCGTACCGAACGACCGATTACTCGATCCATATCCGTAGAATGGATTCCACAATTTATATAAAATTTAGTCTGTTCAGCCGTATTTCCATGACTCTTTTGAATGTTTACCAGGAAAATTAAATCACCGATTCTTTTATAAAAGTTCATGCCCTTTTTGCCAAAGCCATGTTGTTTGAGTACTGGTTTTACTACTTCTGAAATGATCTGATTCAATTTTTCTTTCATCGTACTTCGTCAAAAATCACCGCCAACATTTAGATCATTGCATCTTGGTCTGCAAATTTCCATTCGAAATTCCTTAAAGAGTTAACAATCAGTTGCTCGGTTTAGTTTTAATCTATATCATCATTTACAAAAGAGTTTTGGTATTTTTTTAAAAACCAATTCGACTGTAAAAATTGCTACTTATTTTTATCATATTGATGACATTAACGTTTAGCATTAAAGTTCTGTATAAATAATTAAAAAATCAATAATCTACAGCTATATTTGTTCAAAATTATGGTTGGAATTTCTTTAAAATCAATACTGCGCTAAAATCAGGACTTAGCTCTTCTTATGTATTTGTGCGTCTCGAGTCTACATTAAGCCACTACTTGAGGTTCTTTCCCCTTTTTATATTCCGTCAAGCTCATATGGTGCCGTTTTTTAAAAAACTTATTCAAATGGCTTTCATCTGAAAAACCAAATTCCGTTACGATTTCATTGACCCGCATATCACTGAATAAAAGCCGATGTTCAATCAATCTCATCTTATAATTCAAGATATATTGCTGGATCGTTTCTCCAGACTGCTTTTTAAAGTAACTCCCGAGATACGTTTCTGAAAAGCCAAATTTCTTAGCGATCGAAGAGACTTTTAGTAATGCTGGGTCATGGATGTTTCCTTGAATATAATCGATGATATCGATGACTCTTTTATCCGTATTGGACGTGATATGCTCCGCTCTCATCTTGGAAATATTCCTTGCAGCGATGACGATCAGTGCATTAACATACGTTAAAGTGAGCTCATCTTGATAAAGATCCGGATGATGGATACCATGGAGCAGGGAATCAACAATCGATTTAACCAAAACAATGTCAGGCTTATTTTGCAAAATACAGCCGGACAAAAAGGAAGCACCATACAGCAGACATTGCATCGAATTAATACTGTTCCACTTGTAGTTTTTCACATAGCGTTCACTAAACTTCACCAGCAAAAGATCTGTATTTTCCTGAATTTCCAAGTAGTGCAGATCATTTGGTGTCAGCAGGATCAGACTGCCTTCACTGTATGAAGCCATATTGTTGTTGATCTTCAGAAATCCTTTTCCCGATAGGACATACACGATTTGGAAAAAGGAGAACTGGCTATCTTGAAGTGGACAGCTGACTGACTGCAGGTATTCTACCTTTACCAATTGATCGATATTCTCTCGTTTCATAGGGTAAAAATACCTATTTATCATTAATATATACTGATTATTTAAGATTTTTCTGTTCAAATTTGCTACATATTAATTTTAAGTATTCATGAAAACATCTATTTACGTCTTAGCACTGGGAGCTTTTGGCATCATAACCACTGAATTTGGAATCGTCGGCATCCTGCCGACTATCAGTCGACAATTTGATGTATCCATCGATACGGCAGGTTGGCTCCTGAGTGCCTTTGCGATCACGGTCGCCGTATCGTCCCCTTTTATCACATCCTTTACGACCAAAATCAACCGAAAACTCCTGCTTTGTCTGGTCATGAGTATCTTTGTTCTATCCAACTTAATTTCGGCATTTTCTACCAATTTCAATATGCTTATGGTTGCCCGGATCTTGCCTGCGATCTTGCATCCCCTATTTTGGAATATCGCCATCGCCATTGCCTTCAAGGAAAAAGGTGCCAAAGGGGTATCTACCGTCATGTTGGGATTAAGTTTGGCAACGGTGCTCGGTATTCCCCTCACCACCTATGCCGTAGACCTGTTCGATAATTGGCAAGCTTCCTTTTTCCTGAGTAGCGCCATTAGTTTGATTGCTTTTATTGGTCTCTTGCTCTTTATACCCTCTCTTCCGGCAGATCCATCCATTTCTACGAAAAACCAGGTAGCGGTGTTAAAAAGTCCACTTTTATGGCTCAATTTAATTTCGACCATCGCTACCTTAGCAGCGATGTTTGCCAGCTATACCTACCTGACCACGTACCTGGAACAGATCACCAAGATGGATGGTGCACAGATCAGTATCATGCTGCTCCTATTCGGTGGTATGGGCACTTTAGGCAATTGGCTGATGGGACTGGCCTTGAACCGCAATGTGCTGTTGACGGCAAGACTATTTTTAATACTCTTAGTGACCGTGCAGATTCTCGCTTATTATTTTGGAGGACATTACATTCCGATGGTGATCATCGTATCGCTATGGGGAATGATCCATACAGGAGGATTTCTAGCATCAAATATCCGCACCACACAATCTGTCCCCCATCACGCTTTAGAATTTGTCAATAGCCTACTGACTTCTTCCTTTAATATTGGCATATCCTTGGGAGCTTTTCTGGGAGGACTCGTCAGTGTTTATTACGGCGTTCACAATGTGTTATGGGTCAGTATCCTGCTCTTGACCATAACGTTTTTGCTGAGTTTTGTGACCTTTCCTAAAGATCTTTCAGAAAACGAGGAGATCGATCACGTAGACAAAGTCGTATCTCCGTCTCTACAACATGAAGTAGATTAAAATAAGGGATAATGTTATTATAAAAATCAGCACTTCTAGGCGGAGTCGCTGATTTTTATTATGGATGCAATACTGACCTGAACAGTAATTAACGGAAAATTAAATTGCTATTCCATCACTTCCAATCCTTGATCTACTCCAATGAATCTGCAGATTTCATTATCATCAGTACTGAAAACCCAAGGAAAGAGAAATCAGGGTAAGAGAAATAATCGACCATAATCACGATAATTTATAAAAACTATCAGATAAAATTTTACTATTTTAGCTGAAACATTTTTACTTCAATCAATGACAGAACCCAATCAGTTACTTTTCTTTTTCAGTGCATTAGGTGCTTTCAATGGTCTACTACTTTCCCTCTATTTTGCGATCCATACGAAGAAAAAAGCTTTTGCCAACTATTTTTTAGCCTTGTTGTTGCTGGTTTTAAGCATCAGAATTATTAAGTCAGTTTTTTTCTATTTTAATCCACAATTGTCCAATATTTTTATTCAAATTGGACTTTCCGCCTGTATTTTGATTGGCCCATTTCTGTTTTTGTATCTCCAATCTTTTTCCGACAACAAAAAGTCCAATTGGGCTATTCAGACCCTACCTTTCGTCATCGGGATCACAATTTTAGGAATGGGCTACCCTTATACCGAACACCGCCAGGTCTGGAGCAATTGGATCGTCCTGGGTATTTACCTGCAATGGCTGGTTTATATGATAGTATCTTTTAAATACCTCAGACCGATTTTAATAAAAATAAAGGCAAAAGAAAAATTAAAGGATCTCGATGTTTGGTTGCTCAGTATTTATGCAGGTGTTGCCATCATTTGGTTTGCTTACAAATTTGGAACCTACGCCTCTTATATCGTGGGCTCCCTGTCGTTCTCTTTTGTCTTCTACTTAATTCTATTACTGGTCATCTTTAGAAATAGCCGGGAAACAACTTTTTTTCAGGAAAAGGAAAAATACAAAAACAAAGACATTGATCCAGAAACATTGGATTTAATCCGCCAAAAACTTGCGCTGATGGTGGAGCAGGAATTGTTCCTTGACCCCAATTTTACCCTGGAGATCGCCGCAAAAGAATTGAAAGTAACCAAGCATTTATTGTCCCAATATATCAATGAAAAGTTGGGAAAATCGTTTTCCAGTCTCATCAAAGAACATCGCATTGAAAAAGCAAAACAATTATTAGAAACGCAAAGCAACTATACGATCGAAAGTTTAGGTTATGACAGTGGCTTTACTTCAAAGTCAACCTTCTTTACCGCATTTAAAAATATCACAGGTTTTACACCGGCAGAATATCAAAAATTGAATTCCAAATAAGTTCTATTTTATAGAATCAAACTTCCCATTTATAAACCAAAACCCCTATCAAAAGCCTTTATCAGATATTTGTACTCATTAATTTAACACATCTAAATCATTAAAAAAATGAGAAAAGTACTTTTATTTATCGGGCTAAATTTGTTGCTTCTGCATGTAAATGCCCAAACTGATGAGGGCACAAACGACTGGCATCTGGTTCAGAAAACCCTCCATCTCTACATAGATGGAATTGGCACGAGCGATTCCGTTAAAGTATCACAATCCTTTCATGATTCTTGGCAACTAAAATATCTTGAGGATGACAAAATAAATATCATCAAGAAACCAAAATATATGGAACGATTCGATATAGCTCCGCACGCAAAATCCCCAAAATGGTCCGGGCGTATTGTTTTTATTGATATTACCCATACTGTTGCCGTCGCAAAAGTAGAGATCAGCACGGCAAAATTGCTGTTTACCGATTATTTTAATTTGATGAAGACGAACGAAGGTTGGTTTATTGTCGATAAAATTTCGACCAGAAGTCCGCACAGAACAGTAGAAATCCCGGCAAATCCATCCACATAAACATCTTTATCGATGAATAAACTATTCTTAGTGCTCCTTGCTTTTATAGCTTGGAGCACAAGCATTTATGCGCAAAACAAAATCTTGTTTGTTACTTCCAATCAGGATTTTTATGGAAGCACCACAATCAGTGCGTCCAACCATTTCGGGGAAATTATTGAACCTTATGAAGTCTTTATACAAGCTGGTTACCAAGTTGATTTCATCAGTCCCAAAGGTGGTGCAATCCCGATTGGTTACCTCAATACTTCCGATAGTCTGCAAAAGAAATATCTCTATGACGCCTGGTTTATGGATAAATTAGAGCATACCTGGAAACCAACCGAAATAATAGCCGAAAATTATGTCGCCATTTTTTACAGTGGCGGTGGCGCTGCCATGTTTGGAGTTGCGGAAGATACGACTATTCAAAAAATAGCCAGAAATATTTACCATAAAAATGGTGTAATTTCCACCATCTGTCACGGAACAGCTGGTATTGCCTATTTAAAAGACGAAAATGGAAAATCTTTATATGCAGGAAAAAGAATCACCGGTTACCCAGACAAATTTGAAAACACCGAGATGGATTACTACAAATCATTTCCGTTTTCCATGGACCAGGCCATTCAAAAAAATGAAGGCAATTTTATTTACTCTGAAAAAGCTGGCGATGGTTTTCATCTAGTCGACGGTAGATTTGTAACAGGTCAAGATCCAAGTTCCGCGACCCAAGTGGCAGGTGAAGTGGTGAAAATGTTAAAGCATCATTTTAAAAATCCCAATGGAAGTGTTAAAACCGATTCAGAGCAAGTGACTGAAACACTGCTTCACTACATAGAAGGGACGGCAAATGGACAACCAGAAAGACTTCGAAAAGCCTTTCATACCAGTTTCAATTTGTATACCGTAGCAACAGATTCCTTGTGGATACGCTCAGGTGAACAGTATATCTCGAATGTACAGGTAGGTGAAAAAACAAACAGAATCGGGAAAATCATCTCCATTGACATAGCGAAAGATGCCGCCATTGCAAAGGCGGAGATTCTAATTCCAAATGTGCGTATGTTCACCGATTATTTTTTACTCCTCAAGTATGGCGGTGCGTGGAAAATAGTGCATAAAAGTTATTCGTGGAGAGATTTGATCCCTATGGAAGGCAAATAAGCAATCAAACCTATTCTTTGGAAACATAAATCAATACCTCTCATGTGGTTACTGTAATAAGTGCCAATATTTGGATTTGCGTCTGGGCAGCTGATCGAAAACAAAAGCTGCAGATATGGATCATGTTCAATTGAAAAATCGTTTTTCAATTGAACTTTTCGCTCTGTCTGGCGCAAATCCTTATTGATCATTGTTTTGCTATGACGTTTTTATTTCGTGGTATCTATCTGACCGAACTGCTCCGTAGATAACAGTTTGATGATTCATTTCTTTACGATCAGGCATACCCTATTCCCCATGAGCTAAAGCTTAGATCAAGGCAATGGTTTCCATTTTTCGAAGGTCATTTCAAACTTGATCTCCCCTTTACCGTGTAGGCCAATCTCTTTCCATCCCGCTCTTCTGTAAAATGCTTCTGCCCTTGTACCTGGTGCAGTCCCCAACCAGACCGATTGTTGCGTTTGATTAAAATACCAATCGAGCATGATATCATGCAATTGTTTCCCGATACCACGTTTATCAAAGTCTGGATGTACAAATAAAGCCCATACATTATGGTCTACCAGATCAACAATAGAAAAACCAACAATCTGGTGTTCCATTTCACAGATCCAGCCCTTTCCTCTTTGGCTTATAAAATCTGCACAGTCCTGATCGGTGACCAGATCCGGATTGGACAGGGTGTTTTCCTTCACCGCATTTCTTACGATTTGAATTTGTGGGATATCGCCCACTCTAGCTTCTCTTAACATCATGGTAGTAACTCGGTAATATGGGGAATGGATAATTTTTGAATAACTGGCTATCACAAATTTACGAACAAAATTAAATAGCAACGAATTAAAATTATAGTTCGCTTAGATTAAAACTCCAGATCGACGCCTAATATTGAAACTAATATGCTACATTTAAAATAAAGAACACGTAGTCGCAGATGGAAAAAGATCTCAACATACAATTCTATGATGAATTAGCAGACGATTATCATTTAATTTTTGATAACTGGAACGAGGCCATGAGCAAACAGGCGTCAACGCTCCAACAGATCATCAAGACGTATGCCGCAGCAGACGCGTCAACTATCCTGGACTGCGCCTGCGGTATTGGCACACAAGCAATAGGACTTGCTGCTCTTGGCTATCAAGTATGGGGCACAGATCTGAGCCCAAAAGCCATTGATCGAGCAAAATTAGAATCAGATCAAAGAGGACTGCCCATACCTTATGCTGTAGCAGATTTTAGATCATTGGAGCAACAGGTAACAGGTGTATTTGATGTTGTCATAGCTTGCGACAATGCCCTGCCCCATTTATTAGATGAACACGATATGCTGTTAGCGGCTAAAAGCATATTAACAAAAATGAAATCAGGCAGTCTTTTTATAGGCAGTATACGAGATTACTATAAAATACTCGAAAATAAACCAGTAAGCACACCGCCTACCGTAAAAAACGAAGAAGGAAAAAGAACCATTTCATTTCAGGTATGGGACTGGATAAAACAAGATGTTTATATCGTCAACCATTTTACATTAAAAGGCAAAGACGATCAATTTGAAACGAATCTCCGCAAAACCAAGTATCGGGCATATCGGAGAACTGATTTAACGAACATCTTTGACATCGCAGGCTTTGTACAAATAAGCTGGCTAATGCCTCAACAGTCTGGTTATTATCAGCCTATATTCATCGGCAAAAAGCCTTAGTTTGCAAGGATTGACCATCAACAACAGCATAAATACATAGGTTAAATAGCGTTGATGATATTTTTTCAGTCCAGATATTTTTTCCTTAAGCTCCAGAGCTGATCTATTTTTTCATTCAAGATACCGGCATTTTAATAGCAAAGAAGTCTTCGGATAAAACTTTTACGGAAAACCTTTGTCTTTTTTAAAATAACAAACAGTTTTCTTCGTTTATCATGATATGATGTATAAACATCAGATTGTACGTCTGGACGGCTAACAGTTTGGTGTTTTGCATACGGTCTGGCCATCGATAAGATAGAAAAAGAAGCTACTTTTTTTACTTCTTATAGCTGTGTATCGAGAATTAACTTGTAATTTTATATCTATGAAACATCCATTATTTATTTACGCTGTCCTAGCGTTAGCCACTTTAGGATCAAGTTGTACGAGTAATAAAAAATTTGCTGCACTACAAGCAAGTTACACGCAACTACAACAAAGTAATCAAGAACTCAATAGTCGCTTACAGACAACTGAGAGTGATTTAAATGGCTCTAAAATCAGAATTAAGAGTCTGGATGAACAAATTGCTTCTGAAAAAGCAAATGTTGCCGCTTTACAAACGGCCTTGAACAACTGTCTCAATTCCAGCAATCAAGGAAATGTGAATATTTCAAAGCTTGTGGATGAAATCAATTCGTCCAACAAATACATTCAACAGCTTGTCAATAGTAAAAACAAAAGTGATTCACTCAATTTAGTTTTGACCAACAACCTGACCCGTTCTCTAAGCAGAGAAGAAATCAGAGATGTGGATATTCAAGTATTAAAAGGAGTTGTCTATATATCACTTGCTGATAATATGCTCTATAAATCTGGAAGCTATGAGATCTCAGACAAAGCAGGTGAAACATTAGCCAAGATTGCTAAGATTATCACCGATTATAACAGTTACGATGTACTCATAGAAGGTAACACGGATAATGTGCCGATCAGCATGCCTAATATCCGCAATAACTGGGATTTAAGTACGTTAAGAGCTTCTTCAGTGGTGATGGCATTGCAAAACACCTATGGAGTAGATCCAAAACGTTTAACCGCAGCAGGACGTGGCGAATATAATACAGTCGCTCCAAATGATAATGAAGCTGGAAAAGCAAAAAATAGAAGGACTCAAATCATCATTACGCCTAAGTTAGATCAGTTTATGGAGCTTATTGGTAAAGCACCAGAAACAAGTCTGGACTAAATAAGAGATGGCAGACAGTACTTCATAGTTGTTATGGAACTGCACTCTATCCACCCGTTCTGGAATTGATGTACTCCTAGCAGCAGGATTTCAAAAGAAAAAGCTAATCGAAGGATTAGCTTTTTCTTGTTTACAGGCATTTACTGTTTCCTACATCAAATGTCTGTTGATCGAGCAGCGATTTAGAAAAATTCCCGTAAAAAACAGCGCCATCATTTTATAACTTGGCATACGATGCATAACTTGCAACTGACTTTAAATTTTAGCCTCTTAAATGAATGATATAAAAGATAGATTGAGGACGCATATTGAAAAAATAATCAGCCTTACTGATGATGAGTTTTCGTGGATATATGAACATTTCACCTTTCAAGAATTCAAGAAAAATGAGCTGATCTTTGAAGAAGGTCAACCCGTTAAGCATGTCTATTTCGTACTATCAGGATTAGTCGTGCTGAGCTACAGCGATCGGGATGCCAAGCAACATCTTATTTCTTTTGCCATGGAGGACTGGTGGGAAACAGATTTCGTTGCCTTTTATTCCAAGAGCAGATCAACATTCGCGTTAAAATGTATTGAAAACACCAAAATGCTGTGCCTCACCTTAGATCATTTTGAGAAGCTATGTGCTACCATTCAAAAAATGGAACATTTTTTTCTTAAAAAATCTATTGCGGGTCATATAGGTTCGCAACAACGTATTTTATCCTTCCTGACTTCTAGTGCGAAGCAAAGATATGAGCACATGATCACCAACCATCCCGCACTGGTTCAACGTATCCCAAAATCCATGTTGGCATCCTATCTAGGTGTATCCAGAGAAACATTAAGCCGTATTTTATAATGCTTTTGAAAAAGTGATATTTGTCACACCGTCTTCTACATGTACATCATGATCTTTGTACCATACTTTAATAAAACAATAAAATGGAAAAAAAGATCATTAACCCTTGGACTTGGCAAGATGCCCGAAGTTATGTACAGGCTGTTGAAGTGAAGCATGTTGAAAGTACACTGTATGTATCAGGACAGACCGCAATTGACGAAAATGGAATCTCCAGTGCTGAAAATATGCGCACCCAATTGGAAATGACCTTAAAAAATCTTGAAAAAGTAATACAGCAGGCTGACTTCGATCTCTCGAATATCGTTAGGTTGAATATTTATACCACAGATTCTGAAGCATTATTTAAAAATTTTGATGTTTTCCAAGCATGGATCAGTCAGCACAAAATTCAGCAGACCAGTACCGTACTGGAAGTACCAAAACTGTTTGAAACCCTTCAAGTTGAGATGGAAGCTACAGTCGTTAAATAATTTATCACTAAAGATCTACATCGCACACCAGTAGCAGATGACGATGTGTACAAAGCAAAAAAACATTTTATTCCAAATTTTCCAGAAACAGATGGAAAAACCGAATACCGGGCTTAACCAAACTAATACGTCTATGGAATTGTTATATCAAGACGAACTTTAGTATTGAACGATAAATTATGCTCACAACGGATAAAGAAAAAAAAGAATCGGGAGATTTTTATAAGGATGCCATACTGCTGTTGCAAGAATGCGATTGTCAATTTATGTTGGGCGGAGCATTTGCCATGTTCCACTATACAGGCATCTTTCGGGACACCAAAGATTTGGATATCTTCTGCAAGAGCAGTGAATACCCTAAAATACTGAAGCACTTTGCTGAAAAAGGCTATCAGACAGAGTTAACGGATGTGAGGTGGCTTGCAAAAGTATTTCATGGAGATTATTTTATCGATATTATATTCGATACGGTCAACAATATCTGCACCGTGGATGACAGTTGGTATGAACGTGCTCCCAGTGGTCATTTTGCTGACCTACCCGTCCAGTTTATTCCTGTAGAAGAACTCATTTGGTGCAAAATTTATGTACAAAACAGAGAGCGCCACGACAGTGCAGACATCAACCATATTTTGCTTAAATATGGAAAAAGTGTGGATTGGGAATTTTTTTTAAAACGCTTAGATCCCCATTGGCATCTGCTGCTGGCGCAGTTACTTATTTTTCAATTTGTGTATCCTGCCGACTATCGGGAGATCATCCCGCAATGGTTGTTCGACGAATTGATGAAAAGAGCTGCAGAGCAATATGACCTCCCATCTCCTGTAGAAAAAGTATGCAGAGGACCGCTCATCGACCAGACCCAATATGAAGTCGATGTCAAAGAATGGAATTATAAATCATATACCATAACGACTATATAATTGATGGAAGAAAGAAAAAAAACAAAAATTGCCGCCATGGCGGATATCCATATTCGGATTTCAGACAAAGGCAAGTTGCGCGATATCTTTGAAGAATTAAATGAAACCGCCGATGTACTGGCGATATGCGGTGATCTGACCGATACGGGTGATGAAGAAGAAGCTGTTGTACTCGGTGAAGAGTTAAAGGCACTTCGCATCCCGGTGGTTGGTGTATTGGGCAATCATGATTACGAAAAAGGTCGACAAAAGATCATTAAGCAGATATTGACCGATCATCATATGACGATCTTAGATGGCGAATCCATTGTGTTAGCAGATGTTGCTTTTGCAGGAGTAAAAGGATTTGGAGGAGGATTTGATCAATATATGCTGTCTATTTTCGGGGAAGATATGATGAAAGAGTTTGATCATGAAGCTGTCAATGAATCTTTGCAGCTTGACCGTGCACTGACCCGCCTGGAACAGGATTACCCCCATTTACCCAAAGCGGTATTGCTGCATTATGCACCGATCAAAGATACCGTAGTCGGTGAACCCGAGCAATTGTTTCCTTTTCTAGGTTCCTCACATCTGGCAGAACCCTTGACCAGAAGGCAGGTGTCTATTGCCTTTCATGGACATGCACATGGCGGTACGCTCAGCGGTCACACGACAAGTGAGATTCCGGTATACAATGTCGCTCTTCCAGTATTAAAACGAGAGCGAGATGGGCAGTCCTATCTGCTCGTCGAGGTATAATATATTCCTGATCAAAACAGGTACTAGGCCAGCACATATCGTGCTGGCCAATTCATCTGGAGTTTGTGGCTATTTTTAAAATAAATTTTCAGTAAAAATACATCAAAGATTAGAAACAGTTAAAACGGTTGTAAATAAAGGCTTCACAGCCGTTTTATGATTTTTTGGTAATGAGGTAAAAAGCAGTAAAAAGCGAGGTTTGGCAAAAATACGGTTACTAAAACTTTATCCCACAGGATTATTCGAAAAATTCTGATTTAGGATTGCTTAGCCTATTACCCGATGCACAAGGACAAGATTACGACGAAGAACAATTTGCAAAACGGATGAAGAAAAAGAAGAAAGGGAGAAAATTGTAAATCAACTATTCTTCCTTACACATATATTTCATTTTATATTCAGTCGTAGGATGTAATAATCCGAATAAAGCTTGTCAAAATAGAACTCCAATAAATTAGGAAATTTATTCTTAGATAAAAAAACTGGGCAATCCTATTATTCTACATCCTGTTGAAAGTATATCATTGCTTCTTTAGTTGAGTATAAAATTTTCCTGATCTTTTGTAAGTACAATTGGTTCTGTCATTATTTTTTGAATAGCTTTATCATTAGCAGCCCGGAATCCATTAACAAATTTCTCCAATTCAGCTTCGCTCCTGGGCAGAAAAGATGCTGCATTATTCTTTGCATTGGTCTGAAATTTTTCTACAATAGGCTGCATCAATTTGTTATAGTTATCACAGGCGGTTAGGATGTCACCCGGATATTCCGCAATATAGTGTGCTAATGCCTTTGCCCCATAAATAGACAGGGAAGCTCCCATTCCTGATAAAGCAGTCGGACAAAAACCTGCGTCTCCCAACAAAACCAAACGACCATTATGCAGGTTTGGAGCATTTACCATGCCCATTTTGTCCATGAAAAAAAAGCCATCGTCCAGAAGATCTTGCAGTAATTGCTTTACTTCCGGATTATAATCACCAAAAGAATCTTTAAGAATCGATGAAGCATGATCTTTGATAAAGCCAAGGTCTTCGGAGTTACGGATATAACACTGAATGGCTATTTCGTCCTCTGCTATAGGGTAGATATGTAGTGATCTGTTCACATCTATATAGACCTTAAATACACCAACTTGTTTTTCGTGGTTTTGTTTTAATTTTCCTCCTACATAAAGCGTATTGAAATCTTCTAATTGGTAATTGGTAAAATACCGTTCTCTTGTTGAAGAACGCAATCCTTCCGAGACAATTACTAAATCAACATGTATCGAATTTCCGTCTGAGAGTATAACTTTTGTGAAATCTGATTTTTCTTCTAGTTGTGAAATCGTTGTGTCAAAAAGCACATTTACATCATTTTTGACCGAATCATACAGAACGTGATGTAATCCACCTCGGCTTATTAGAACGGAACGTTCAATATTTGTATGCATTTTATCATAATCAATGCTCTGAATGATTTCCTCATTAGTTTCTACAAAATGAACCGTTTCAGAGGGTGATGATTCAGCTTGTAGATTTTCAGTTAGTCCCAATTCGTCCATAATTTTTACACCAAAACTCTTCAGGGAGATAAGAAATCCCGCTTTACTGAATGAAGGTGACCTGTCAATTACAGTAACGTTATGACCTTCTTTTGCCAAAAAATTAGCTGCTGTTAAACCTGCAATCCCTGCCCCGGATATTAAAATGTGTTTTTTCATTTCTTATATTTTTAAATTGATATTGCAAATTTATTTATACTTTTAATGCTAAAATAGCTCAGTAAGAAACAAAAATAGTCTGATAAGATGGATGATCATATAAAAAAACAAGAGATGTACTATTGGGTGGAGCGTTTAGGAGTTTCGCTTACAACATCCCAACCTGAACTGGATATGCTATATGTCAATGAGCTTAAAATCATAGATTTAATGCCCGAAATGTTGGTTATGGTACGCTCCGTGGTGGCTAAGGAAACATTTTCTATTCGGCGACAACCGATAACAGCTTTTGAGAGCGGAATATCCATTTCGTTCCAAAACATGATCAATTCGCCATTAAACAGATCTGCCAAAGACAAACAAGCATTACTACAAACACAGCCCCACGTTCGCATTATCCCGCTGCATGTAGAAAGTGAGGTGAGCTTTCCAAAAGATATAAATATTCAGCAGGTAACCATCATTATAAGTCTTGATTATTTAAAAAGCTTTATCGGAAAAGACCATATAAAATTCGATTATCTTTTTAATAAAGAGAAAACGCTTTGGATTGAGGAATTCATGTCTCCGGAAATAGCAGAAGTGGCCAATGAGATTTCGATTACAAAAATACCGGATACGCTATCAGATACTTACTATAGGCTAAAATCACTTGAACTACTATTTTATTTGTTTAAAAACCTATCAAGAAGAGCAAATGTTACGCATCAGAATCTGTCAAAATATGAACTGGAATCGGTTTACAACGTACGGGATAAAATCGCAGCTTCGATAGACAAACCGTTTCTCCACGAAGAGTTAGTGAAGTTAAGCGGTATGAATGTCATTAAACTCCGGAAACTTTTCACGCAAGTATTTGGTAAAGGCATGTATCCTTATTATCAGCATTTGCGTATGCAAGAAGCGGCAAGGCTTTTACGTGAAGAACATCTCTCTGTTTCTGAAGTCGGTTACCAGCTAGGTTTTAGCAATTTAAGTTATTTCGGCAGATTATTTGAGAGACATTTTGGATCCACACCGAAGAAATGGACGCAGAATAATATGAATAAACATTAGTCACCTGCCATTTCCTTAAATTCCGTAGGTCTCATATTGGTCAGTTGATGAAAATTATTGCTAAATGCCGATATATTCGAATATCCAATTTCATAGGCTATCTCCGTCATATTCAAATTTGTATCTTTAATCAATTCCATCGCTCTGATAATACGAAGCATTTTTAAGTATTGAACGAAAGTGATGTGCAATTTCGTTTGGAATAATCTGGTCAAACTTCTCACACTCATTCCCGATTGCTGAGCAATATTATCTAAACTTAGACTTTCATTTAATCGATTTCTAAAGCTGTCGATTATTGCATTAAGCCTTTGATCGTCCGTTGTAGGAAGTTGAATGGAGAATTTTTTGAGATTTTCCTTTGATAATACTCCTTTAAACGTTAATAAAAATTCAAATTCCCATGAACCTTTAAAATAATCACCTTTCCATTTCTCGCTAAAGGAGAGCATTTCTGCCACAAGCTTACTCACAGGGTAAATACCCAATTCATCATAAAAACTATCCGCTTTTTTGTTTGGAAAGTAAATATTGATAATGTACAAATCCTGTGTATTAAACATCAGGTTGTGCGGATAATTTTTTGGTATCCAGATATAATGATTAGCTGGAATATACAAATCTTTTTCGTCTGTTTGTAAGTAAGCAATTCCACCATATACCAATAATAACTGAGCCTTATCGTGCTGATGAGCAGGTAAACGCTGCTCCGTTTGTTGTCTCATCACGAGGATTGAATCGGGATTTTGATCCACACTACTTATTAATTGACTAAGTATATCCATATGGCCAAATATAGCAAATATTAGGCTAATTATATAAAAATGAAGCTAGGTATGTTGAATAATTTTGCAGTATTAATAGTACCAGAATCATAATGAAACGCAAAATCATAAAACCCGACAAAGATTTTGAACTTGAAACACAAGTCAAAAAATCTAAACATAAATTACCTCGTACAAATGAAGAAATTGATAAAGCCAACATTTACTGGCTGTCTTGTACTTATTCCAGCCCCTTTATGCCAATGGTCGATTTAAGCTTTGCTTTTGAAGAGTTGAAAAAGATGCTAAAGCAATGGTTAGCAAAGAAAGATACCATCATTTATAAATAGAAAGCTCATGAAACGATATAAAACTACCCGGATTTTGAGCATGCTGTTACTGTTATCTACTCAGTGTATTTATGCTCAGTATACAGAAAAAGTCAAACCTTTAAGTTTGGAAGAAATATGGAAAGTTGCAGAAATGAATAATCGACAACTGAAACTATCTGACCTAAATCATCAGCAAAGTAAAATAGAAATATTGGAATCTAAAGACCGTTTGTTACCAGAGCTTTCGTTAAGTGGAGATGTAAAACTCAATTCCAAATTTCTGATTTATGACAATGGATTATTCTCTTCTCCACAGGATGTGCCTGTAAAAGGCTATGGGTACGGAGTAGGCTACAACTTAAACTTTAATCTTTATAATGGTGGTAAAGACAAAAGAAACATCGCCATAAAAAAGGAAGAAGAGACACGAAAACAATATGAAGTTGATCTGCAAAAGCATCGTGTAAAATATAATGTCGCAGTTGCTTATTTTGATTTATACAAATTTTTGCATTTCTATGATTTTCTGAATGCAGAGATTGAAGCAGAAAAAAAGCAATTGAGATTGATAGAAAGTCTGCATAGAAACGGTACCGTACTAAAGAGTGATGTACTGAGAACCTCCGTGAAATTATCTCAACTGGAACTTAATCTTTCCGACGTTACAAAGAAGATTGAAATCGCTAAACAACGGCTTAATGTACTGATGGGGCGCGAAAATGATACTGAATTAGCAATAAAACACGAAGATATAATTAAATTAAACGCTATCACAGACGGTGACTACAATGACTATGTAGACATTGCTTTCAACAAATCACCAGAATACAAAATAGTCACTAGTGACATCAAATGGAGCGAATTGAATGTAAAACAAGTGAAAGCTATGCTATTGCCCAAAGTTTCTTTGTACGCTAACTATAATTACAACTATCCACAGATTTCCTTTTATCCGTATTCAAATGACTTGTGGGGATTTGGTCAGACAGGAATTAAAGTACAGTATTCGATTGATAATTTGTACAAAAGCAAACATACCATTGCCCGTGCCAAAGTTGTCAGCAATCAGGCTAAAGAAAAAGCAGAAATAAAGAAGGATGAAATCTCTCTTCAGGTAAAAGAAGCTTATTTACAGCAACAGCAGGCTTTGGAGAGCGTGGAAATGGCAGAACAAAATATAATTAAAACTACCGAAACTGTCCGTGTTATCAGAAGTAGCTATTTAAATCAGGAATCGCTACTGACCGACCTTTTGGAAGCTGAAAATGCGTTATTGGAAGCGAAATTCAATCTAACAACAGCACAAACAAACGTCAACATAACCCATATTAGACTATTGGCAATCATAGGAATTCTTTAATACAAATATGATGAACAAAAATAAAACAGATAAAATTATTGTAAGCCTCACCAAATGGTTGGGAATTGCATTATTCGTAGGAATTATTATTTGGGGAGCTACCTATTTCTTAAAGAGATATCGCTATGAACAGACTAATGATGCTCAGGTGGATGCTTATCTCTCACCGATAAATGCAAAAGTGGGTGGCTATATCAGCAAAATATATTACAAGGACAATCAGTTGCTTAAAAAAGGTGATACACTTGTGGTCATTGAATTGGACGAGTATGGACTGAAAAAAGATGCTGCATCAGCAGAACTCATGAGTTCACAAGCCAAATTACCCATCTTGACCGCAAACGAAGAAACACAACTTAAAAGTATTGAGGTTATAAAAGCACAATTGGCAGGAGCGAAAGCGAGATTGAGCCAACAGCAAAAAGAATTTGACCGTTATAAAAATTTACTAGCAGATGAATCTACCACACAACAGAAATTCGATAACATCAGTGCTTCTTTATCCATTGCACAGTCAGATTATGATCAGGCTAAAGCTTCTTTACAAGTAGCAGAATCTAAACTGAATGTTTTTAGAGCGCAACATCATGCTGTACAGGCAGAGATAAAAATTAAAGAAACACTTGTTCAAAGACAGGAATTGGACATTCGATATACGGTTATCACTGCACCTTTTGATGGACAAATTGGTAAAAAGACCATTCAGGAAGGTCAACTGATACAAGCTGGGCAAACATTGGCTTTTTTGGTGAACAAAGCCGAGGAAAAATGGGTAATTGCAAACTTTAAAGAAACACAGATTGGCAACTTCAAAATCGGGCAAGCGGTATCCATAGAAGTTGATGCTTTCCCGAATCAAAAATTCAAGGGTATCATCGAATCACACTCGCCAACCACAGGTTCACGTTATTCCCTACTTCCACCAGATAATGCTACAGGTAATTTTGTCAAAACCATCCAACGAATTCCTGTAAGAATTAAACTGACCGATACGCCTGAAAAATTAGTAAAACTCTCTGCCGGAATGAATGCCAACGTTTATGTTTTAAAAGATTAATGATGCAAGCACATAAAATACCAATCTTTAAATCCTGGGTATCTGAATGGGTGGCGAGATCCGTCATATTTGCCATCCTGATGACCTGTCTATTTAGCTTCGCTTTTTACAGCAGTCCGATTGCAACAATGGGCTTTTACGGTGTACAACCTGCCGATGTGCAATATGGCATGGTCGTTATTTATGGCTCTACCGTAGCTTTCTTAGCACTTGATTTTCGGATTGTAAAATATTTTGCACCTAGAAAATATTTACTGGTTGCTCTTGCCGTAAATGCAATATGTTCCGTGATCTGTTTTCATTTCAAAGATTGGACTTGGTTTGTTATTTGCCAGTTTTTTCAAGGAATTACCTGTGCATTGATGTCAGGAATCGTCTTACAACTTATTTTTCCAAGATTACAGTCTGTACGTGCCCGTGTGATTGCTTTTAGTCTACTGTATGGCAGCATACAGATTGCCGTTCCTTTTTATTCTATTTTTACCAGCGTAGTCATTCATTTTTTTGATTTTAACTGGCTATTCTACGGATTTATTGTCATACTCATCATGCTAACAATTACTGTTTTGCTTACGATGAACAGTAAAGCCCGGTTTACCAAGAAGATTCCACTTTATCAGGTGGATTGGATAGGCTATCTGTTTTATGTGTCTTTTATCTTAATCTTAGGATACATACTTGTATACGGGCGACAATTGGGATGGTTGGGTAGTTCATTAATCACTACTCTAAGCGTGGTCAATCTAATTATTCTTTCACTTTTCATCATTAGAGAATTAAAGCTTAAACGACCGTTAATCAACTTACAGATTTTCAAGACTAAGAATTTTGTTGTTGGGTTATTCCTGCTTTTTACATTTTATATTTTTAAAGGAAGCACTGGACTTGCCTACGGCTACCTAGAAGTGATTTTAGGAAATGACCCACTGAGCACCATTCCGATATGGACGGCTGTAATTTTTGGAACTACAGGGAGTATGTTCGTTACGTCCAGATTTGTCTTGATGGGTTATAACCTGATCAGGATGATTATTGTTGGCTTTGGAATGATGGCGATTTATTATGCTTATATGATACTATTTGTTTCTGTGCAGGGCGAAACAATTGATTTCATTCTACCTATGTTTATTTATGGTGTGGCAACAGGAGTCTTATTTGTTCCTATTGTTTCGTTTACAGCTTCATCAGCACCGCCAGCAATTGCTATCAATGCATCGCTTGTGGGCATATTGGCTAGGTTTACAGGGTTTACAGCTAGTCTGGCACTGAATAACGAACTTCAATTATTTGCAAAATCAGGAGTTCGCGAAAAGATTCGGGAAGCAATTACGGAAACCAACCCTCAATTACCCGCTACCTTACTGGATATTCAAAATCAATATATGAATGCCGGTAACGATATCTATACTTCAAAAGCAGTATCCTCAGGCTATTTTAATCAAATGGTAGGTCATCAAATATTGGCTCGTGCTACCAGAGATTATTACGATTGGATGTTAACAGGTGTGATTTTCGTAATTGTTATTTTACTCTTATTACCTCAAATTCAAAAAGTTGTTTTGAGATTAATAAAAGGTAATATACCTTATTAAAGCAGGATGCTGTAATATCTCTTTTGAAAATTGGTTTTAACGGTTATTTGCTTATCGGTAGTGATGCAGACGACTTTAAATAAGTAATCGAGGGAGTTTGCAACGACAAGAAATATTTTAGTACAGGAGTATCCAAAACAGAGCGAGAGTATTTCAGCAATAAGGCAGACGCCTAAACTTTTCCATTTTTTGTTTAATAAAATATAGGCATAATAATTTTTGTTTATTTGTTATGAGCTAACGGAAAGGTGTAGAACAGCAAAGCAATAAGCACCATTACCAAATCGTTACCTGAATTCTTTGATTATCCCTATAAAAGCTTAGTATTCAACCGAAAAAGCTTTTTACTGAAAACTTTAAAATAAAAATCTTCTTGACAGTTTTCTGAATGTCGATCAGTTGGCTATTTTGTATTTCCCTGTTTAGCAACAGCTTATTTCCAAAAAAAGCCATTTACATAATTGAAAACGGCCTTTTCGGGAATAATATGAATATATCATCGTGCGCTGAACTACTACAACCCCAGTGAATCTCTGATCTGCTTATTAGATTCGTTTAGGATAGAATCTATATTCGTAATATTACTTTCTTTGATAAATTTATTATTATTGACCAGATCTTTTTGAATTAGTTCATAATATTCAACAGGAATTCCTTTAGCAACAAACTCTTTTTCACTTAAATTAAACACCATTTTGTTACCTTTTACGGCAAGATTTTCATAAGTAACAATCGCAAGCTTTTTTAATAATGCTTGCTGCTCCGGTGTTTGTAAGCTATCAGGTATCTGCTGCACATAACGGTAACCTGGTTTAAAATAAGGTGCATCCTCCTTAGCTTTCGTTACTTTTTTATTTTCTACTGTTGTATTACTATTCTGGCATGAGAATAATACAAATACCATAATCGTAGCGATAATCAATTTCTTCATTTTAACAAGATAGCAAATATGTATGGTTTAAAACTCCGATAGCTAAAGACTTCTATAGCGCTAAATCATCGGCTTTCATAACCAATAATATAACCAAATCCAATGAGTTGAAGAAATTAGTCTTTCATTCATTAAAATCATCACCGTCAATCAAGATACACTTATCCCTAACTTTTTGCTATTGACCTTACAATTTTGATATTTTGATAAAGCTACCGTTATAGAAATCAATCTTAGTTAAGTAATATTCCACGTTATTTGATGCTAAAACTGCACCTAATGCTCCGAACATCACGGATGCCGCAACCACATTTGTGGCAGAGGCTGTTGCCCTGCTAGGTCCCTGAAAAAAGAAATCATGACCTTCCCTGAAAAGCGGATAAAAATTATTTTCACTCGAGATATAGGCCATTCCATTGACGACAACAGCATAGCAGGAGTTTGCCTTAATGCGTTTCAATTTACCTTTAGCATCCAAGGTATAAAAACCTTTGGCAGCATCCTGATCCTTAAGAGTGGCCTCTCCATCCGGCATCTGATTTTTAAAATGCCTATAATCGGTATATATCCCATCCTTTAATACAGCATTCTGGTAAAGCGGTGTTTTCGCTTTCTCCATATTTTCAAAATCACTAATTTGAGCGATATTATATCGCGTCGTATCGCTCGGCAGTTTATTTAAATTATCTTTCAAAAAATCGGTAACAATCCAGCTGGCATGTCTGAGCAGACCCTTCGTTACATCCATGCCCTTGTTGACATGTGAGGTGTCAATGCTGGCTAATTTTTGATAAGAATTGAGTGGGTTTTTCACAAATAGTTCGGCTCTAAAATCAAAAAATCCCGATTCCGAAAAAGCACCTGTAAGCTCTGCCACCGCAAATTTTTTGATGAGAAGAACGAGCGTTCCATCTCCTGTCCTCCCCTGTACCAAAAGACCAAACTGTTGCTGGATTTGCTTTTCAAGGGGTATTTCTGGTATCACCTGTGCTTTGGCATTGAGCGCGCCGACTTGAATGATCCCTAGATTTTCCTTGAAGTCCCGTCCGTCAATAACATCGATATGTTGGTAAAGACTTGTTTCAACAGTGCCCGTCGGTGGAGCAAGTGAGAAGTCCCGTACTCTTTTTTGTGCATGTACCTGCACGAGTAAAGTGCTAACAAAAGCAATGGCTAGTATTTTTTTCATTTTTAGCTTTTATAATGCTTCAAAAATGATCATTTGAACTATAAAATACAAATGGTTAAGAAGAAAATTTACTAAGCGAAAGCCATGTATTGAACTTGATTGGTGCATCCTACCTAATGCCTCAATCCCACAACACCGCAATACGAATATGACTACAACACGGCCGAAAATAAGGGCGAACGCACAACAGGCGTTTAGCAAAACAGGTGCTGAAGGAAATCTATTGAACTTTTTAACTATATTTGAATATAGGAATTTCTATTACATGACAGTCCTCAAAATCCCTACGGCAACTTTATGATTCGCCAAAAGCTAAATATATATAAAATGTCAAAATCAGTCCTAACCATAACATTAAACCCCTGCATTGATAAAAGCAGTACAGTTAAAGAGGTTATACCCGAAAAGAAACTACGTTGTGAAGCTCCAAAATATGAGCCCGGTGGAGGAGGTATTAATGTATCGAGAGCATTAAAAAGATTAGGGATAGCGGCAGATACCATTTTTACATCGGGAGGCAGGACAGGGAAACTTCTTGAAGAGCTTTTACAAAAAGAGGAACTTGATATTTTTCCTTTTCCGGTTGGAAATGAAACCAGAGAAAACTTTATTGTAGTAGAGGCTTTAAATAACAAGCAATTCAGGTTCGGTTTTCCAGGATTGTCCATATCTGAAGAAGAACAAATCAATATGTTAAGGACGATTGAAAGCATCAATACTTTTCCAGACATTACCATTATAAGCGGTAGCTTACCGGAACAAGTTAAGCCTGAATTTTTAAAGGACATGATTCAGATCTGTAAGCGCAAAAACAGTAAAGTCATTATAGACACCTCGGGTGAAGCATTGGAAATAGCTGTGAACGAGGGTGTATTTCTTGTGAAGCCGAATATTGGAGAGTTAGCAGCTCTTTCAGAAAAAAGCGAACTGACAGAAGCCACCATGGATGAAGCCGCTAATCATTTGATACAAAACGGTAAAGCGGAAATCATAGTTGTTTCTTTAGGTGCTAAAGGTGCTGTACTGTATTCTAAAAAAGGAAAGATACAACAGTCTGCTCCCCCTGTACAAGTCAGGAGTACTGTCGGAGCAGGAGATAGTATGGTCGCAGGTATGGTTTCTGTTTTGGTCAATGAGGGAAATGAGGAAGAGCTATTGCGTATGGGCATTGCTTGTGGTACAGCGACCACGATGGCAGAAGGAACAGGGCTCTTTTTGAAGGAAGACGTAGATCATCTATATCAACATCTTCCTCAACAGCATCAGGGCAATGGTCAATAATCAACCGTTATGATGGAGATGATTTCTTCTATCACTCAACCATGCTAGTAGACCGATGCTATACCATAAAAAAACAGCGCCTTCCTATCGAAGACGCTGTTTTTTATGCTAGCTATATTAAACTCATTTTTACCAATTGTTGATCGTATTCGATTTATCTATGATCTGTTTTAAGAGAGCATTCAGGTGAGTGTTCAATCCATTGGCGGCATCCTCTAAAATCAATTTACCATTTTGGTCATATATTGCGGTGCTATTCTTCTTATCTTCCACCAGATTGAGCATTCTCCAACCACTACGACCCCAATTGCTCCCATTTTTGGAAGTACGTTCATACCATCTTCTCAGTTCAAAAGTAGGGCTGTTCATCCGGATTTTACCATCTTTAAAAAGAAAGGACAAGGTATACGACAGGTCATATTGATAATTTGATTTACCCAGACCCCCACCGCCATGCCTCACAGGAAGCGCTTTTTCTTCATATGCCGTTAGCGTGATGCTTTCACCTTCCAGCACACTGAGGCCTTTTTGAGGATTGCTGTACAGCGAATTAATGGCATTGAGTACGTTTTTGTACACATCCATTTGTTTGACGTTGGGTACTTCTACTACCGCAAAATCATGATTCTCATTGGATACAAAACCCTTGTCCGTGAGCTTAAAATATTGAGCGAAACTCAACTGCGTAAGCA
Source organism: Sphingobacterium sp. PCS056 (assembly GCF_023273895.1). Taxonomy (NCBI): domain Bacteria; kingdom Pseudomonadati; phylum Bacteroidota; class Sphingobacteriia; order Sphingobacteriales; family Sphingobacteriaceae; genus Sphingobacterium; species Sphingobacterium sp. PCS056. Next base: position 3,713,982 of record NZ_CP096883.1, read on the forward strand.
GTACAAGTACGGCCATACTGAATATTTTTTTCATATACATCATCTCTAAAAATTTTCAATTCTACCTTTCGTGCTGGATTAATGATGTCAATCATTAAAAATCCAATTGGGATCAACAAAAATAGAAATATTTGTCATTTGGCAAAAAATTAGTTTCACCTATCCTACCCGATCATGGAAGGATCAGGAGTGAATGTTGTCGTACACCCCTATGGTATGACTGATATGAAAAAACAAAAAGATAGCCGATATGAACATAAATGGCCAACGTCTGAATGGTAAATTAAAATAAAACGAATTTCCGATCAGGCCGATTCCCGCTAACCATAATGCAGGAGTAATGGCAGGGGCAGAAAAACCGACCATGCTGTTGCTCCATGCACTATTGGGCAAGCCAATCAACATGATCCATGATGCAAAATAGAGCAGCACGCCTACGATGTAGATGTAGAGACCAAGCCTTTGGCCTTTGTTGCTTCTAGAGATATGGAGAGGCATCAAAAATGCCAACAGAAAAATCATGATTCTGGAAATCTGTTCCCCATACATGATGGAAGAAGGAATATCTTTTGAAAATACTTCAGGCTGATATGTTTTTGGCAAATGATCCGTCAATAGGATATTCCAGATCAGTATCGGTAAAATCAAAATAAAACAGTTCCCAAGATATTTTTTAATCATATGATTTTCGATTACACGTCAAGATAACAGATAATTTAATAAAATCCGCATTTATCGAATAGGGCTTGCCATTATTTTCTTTCAGCCAATGTTGCTGCATTTGCTCCTCTAACTTGTTCCTTTCGATCACAGCTACCCGATTACGACCATCTTCTGGGCAAAAACTAAGCAGACTTTCTCTTCATATATATGCACTAAGTCACTTAAATATAATGCTAAAAATCCCAAACCTCTGTATGCCGCAAGATTAACCAATCTGATCTATAGTCTAGATTGTATGCCCGATTATGCCAAAGCAAGCGCACATCCTGCTATGAAAGGTCTCGATCCAAAGGAATATATGTATGTCGATGGAATCTCCTTTGGCAGGGCTTGCATCAATTTTCATGGAGTCTGGTATTTACGCCGTAGAAATATCTGAACTGGATCAGATTTCAATGATGATAACCTGGCACCAAGTATAAAACCTAATTACGCATTGGATATGATGGCGCCGGATAATCCCTGTCGACATGCATTTTATTGATCAAAATATCGTTGATCCGTTGACGTATCCGCCTATCATCGACCGAAATTTTTAGAATTTTGTTGCTATAATAGGTATCGCCTTTAAATTCCTGCTCTATTTTATTGGCAAATGTTGGGGTCAGCGACTTATATGAAAATGAAAGTTCAGTTTCGTTTTCTGCTATTTTTTTTATGGCCAGTGTCCAGATAAACCCATATTCAGGAAATAAGAAGCTTTTTTTTATCGGCACAAACTGCGTTTTTTTGCCTTTTAACTTGTAATTATAGAGCATATAAATACTTGGTTTAGAAACATCTTTTGCTGCCGCCGCGACCAACTTATTATATTCTTTTTCGTTATCAACAAGAATTTCAGTACTTAAACCTTTCTCCTGGATTTCAAAGATCGCCGTACTATCTGTATGGGCCAGGGCTTTAATCTCCATATCCTGATCAATATACCAGCCATCCATATCTGGGATAGCCTGTTTTACACGTTCAAAACTTGCTTTTAATTTGGTTGGGAGCAATTTACTGGTCACCGTTTGCGCACGCAGACCATCCACTGCAGCGATAAAAAGAAGCATTATACAAAGATATTTTCTCATCATGATTATATTCATTTAGCAATACTCAAAACTCCCGTAAATTACACGTTTTATCAGTGGCAACCTATGACCAATTCATATTTGAAGGTCATCATTTACGATTCGTAAGGTATTGGTGTCGCATGCGTACGCTTTAACATTGAATTACCCTGCACCCTCGCCTTTTTACAGACCACTGTCCACTAGCTTAGTGTCCTATCAAAATCAGTCAATGAAAGAAAATAAGGCCCGATCCCCGTTATCTGTTCGTGAAGAGTCTCTGCAAGTTTGTATCTAACATATCCCCATTCTGAATTTTTACAATTTCTACTAATTTCTCAGGAAGATTATAACCAATTTGCTTCTGCGCTTGCTCCAGAATTTCAGGAGTAAGTTCAGGATGAACATACGATAAATATTTTGGTACACTCCAAATATATTTCAATTCACTTTCTGTCATCTTGTGTTTCTAATCTTGTTTAACATTATTGAGATAATACTCCCGCTTATCAATAGACCCATCAGCGTGGTACACAATGCACTCCCCATTTTTTCTTCCTTTTTTAAATTCAGCAGTCATCAATAATACTCCATCTGTGTAAATCTCTGTCATGCCCTCCAATTTTCCATCCACGATCTGATTTCTAATGGAAATATCTCCATTATCATCGTAGATAGTTATCTCTTTGCTGTGATCTTTTCTAAATAGCGTTTTACTTCTAGTCAGACCATTGTCCGTAATCAACTGACTGACATGAAAACCATCTTCATAAACTGATGTTACAGCAGAGCCATCATCAGTCAACCAGTAGTAAACTCCAGAATACGGGGTATTGGGATCATCCTCTCTATAGGTGATTCCGTTCGAGATTATAATTTTAAATGGGCTATTTAAATTTTCTTTAGACATCTTTTATTTTTAATAATCCAATACTCCCTACTATTAATTTTAATCGTATCCCATTTTTTCCTTACCAACTTTAAAATTAACATATTTTTAGAAAAAGTTAATCGTCAAATTATATCAATACCTATTATTCGTTTCTTTTGACTATAACTATCCGAAATACTTCCGATGATACTTTTCCTTTTTAAGTTGGTAGTCGTATGGATGCTCTTTGGTAATATGATATCCCTCACAGAATTCACAGTGGTACACATATCGCGGAGTTGCAGTTTTAGCACCGAAACCTTTATTTCGATGCTTCCTCCGCACAGGTTTTTCTAGCCATTTCCGAATCCTCCATTTAAGCCAATGAATAAAGAAGGTCGCTTCAGCAACACCGTTGAATCTTACTTTCCCAGTTGCTCGGCATTTTCGTCTCTCGACCACGTCATTGATCTCGATACTGTAAAACACACTGTCCACAAACTTTTTATAACTACTCATGATGTTTCCTCCTTTCAGTCATTGCTATCTTATTCTTTTTATCTTCTGGGCAGAAACTGAGCATTCCTCTTTCTTCGTATAAAAGCACACCTACATCTTTGATAGCACTGTAAACCTCTTCTTTAGCACTCTGATAATGTACAGATGTTGTGATTAACTTATTCTTCGGAAGACAGTCCCATCGCTTAATTGTAAATCCTTCCCAGCGGCTCATTTCTTCAACAAAAGCACGCAATGGAATATTTTCGTAGGTGCGGACTTTACGGGTCCACATTTTTGCCATTTCAAAATTCATATCCTCCATACGGAAAAGCGTGTCTTTAGGCACACTGGATTTATCCAACCAGTCGGCCATCAGGACCCCAAGATCGCGAGGGCTATGCAGTCTTTTACTTTTCTTAAGACTATACGCGTATAAATTCAACTTTCCATTATTAAGTACGATCTTGGTTGATTCTTTTACCGATTTAATCACAAAGTCACTCGAGGTCGAAGTCACTTTACCTTTCACAGTCCCGACAATAAAGGGTTTATCACTGGTTGAAACATAAGCCTCACCTATCAAATCAATGTAAGCTATGTCCCTTTTCTGTATCGGGTAACGCACCCAGGTCTGTGCATTCATCCTGATACGCGTACCATCTTCAGTCTCCAGTACACATTGTTGTCTCGCCTCCGTGTAGATCTCCAGATTTGGGATTGTTGGCGCTTCATGATTCCCAGCTCTTCTCTCAATTTTCAACACCCCCTCTTTGGTCCTGCTGATCAATAAATCCCCTACCTGCTTGATTCTGCCGACATGATCAGGGTAAACTTTAATCCATGTCGATTTACCCACAAGAAGCATACAGGAGGACTCCTCAGAAGGAATATCTCCATCATTAGCAAAGTGCAGACTGTTGTTTCCAGCTGGAAGGACATACGTAACCTCCTGCCTTAAAGCAAAATAAATTAGCGTAGCGAGTCCAAAAAATAAAAGGGCAGCCACAGCAACAGCCAAATAAATTATTTCTTCCTTTTGTACTTTAACCACTTTTTCTTTTTCGGCTTTTAAGGCTTTCGCTTTTTCGATGATCGCATCAACATCTGGTTGCCAATCCTGCAGAATACCTTTGGGCAATTGTCCGCCCAGTCCCCGCAACACCTCTATAACCATACGTTCATATCCATCTTCGGTATACCGTATCTTCTCACCCTCCAACAACTTCTCTTCCTCCACAGTTAACTGTTCCAATAACTGCTGTTTGATTAACTCTTTTATATTGATATCTGTGTGTTCCATTGTGTATTGTTCTATTGTATGAATAACTCCATTAACTGTTACGACCAGCGCTTTAGTAGCTTCCTGATCTTCCTATTTGCAGAACTAATCAAGTTCCTGACGTGTTGAGGCGTGAGGTTATGGACATTTTCCAATTCCTTATTATCCATTCCTTCCACTTTAGAGGCTATAAAAATCTCTTCTTCCCGTGGTGTAAGCCTTCTGGCATGAAACAGCAGCTCATCGAGTGTCTCTTTATAGACCAGATCCGTATCTGCCTGTTCAGAACTGCGTAGGTCTTCATGATCTTCAATCGGTTCTTTTAGACGTATTCTTTCGGAACGAAGCGTACTAAGTGCCGTATTTCGGGCAATAGCCATTATCCATGCAAAAGGATCTTCCAATTCTCCTATCTTTTTATGATCCGTCCATATTGCGATCAGTGTAAGCTGAAAAACATCTTTAACGAGTTCATCATCATTCTGTATGCAACGGGTTATCTGCTTCAGCAACTGAGGGCCATGTTTATCAATGATAAACCGAAGTCCCCTGTCCGGATCATCCATTAATATTTTAAATGCTTCATTTTCCATGCCTTAGGTTTTATGTCCATTCTTCAACGATCCTTAACTAAAAAAGTGAAATTATAGCACTGACAATCAATTAATTAAAAATTAAATGAAAATGCAGGCAGTACATTTCCCATAGTTGGGATAGTTATATATAGAAGACAATAAATTTATAAACGGGTAAAACAAAGATACAACACCATTATTAAATAAACAAATACAAATAACTGATTAATAATTAGTTGCAATGATTTGGCGACATGGAATTGAACTGTAGTAACTGAAGGAATTAACAGATTAAAAAGACTAAACTAATCGATATGAAAAAGCAAATAATTTATATCAAATCATTAGCTACATCTAGAGCTGGGCATACAATCCTCAAAATTATAAGAATTATCCTGATCGGACTTTGGACATATACTGCAGCGATAAAACTTGGCAATATGCCCTATAATATGGATAGCATGCATAAGCAGTTTTTTCCAGCTCCTATAGCGACTTTCTTAGCCTATTTCGTTCCGGTGCTGGCCATAATTTCCCTTGTTTTTTTAGTATTTAACCTTAAAACTGGACTGCTATTATCAATAGCCTATCTTACTGCTATCATCCTTTTTATTGTAGTGGTATTATCTGAAATCATAGCCAAAGAAACATGTTCATGTGCCGGTATATTTAAAGAAATGAATTATAAAGGTCATCTTGTTTTTAGTCTGATCATGTGGACTTTAGCTGTAATTGCATTATATATTTATCAAAAAAATAAAGCGGGTATGCCGAAAACCGCTACCAGAGTAGGCTCATAACCAATAAACTATCATCATCATGATGAAAACAAAATTTAATTTTTGGAGAGTAATGGCAGCAGCTGCTATTATGTTCTCCGCAGGGGTAGGTTACGCAGACGCAACAGCAATGCAAACTGCAACACACTACAATGCCACCCCTGCTGATGCAGAAGATCAAACGCCAAATTGGCAACCGATCACTCCGGGAGGAGCAGGAAGTCTGAATTGTACTCTTAATGAAGAAAGAGAATGCAAAGCTATCCAAACCTCACCAGGGGTTTTTCAATCAGTTCAAGATGGAGACTATCCAGGTCTTTAGGATGCTTAACTGATTAAATTGAAAATAGCCTTTACCGGATAAACCTGGTAAAGGCTATTTTTATTAACTTTTTTCGATAACCAATCGTTCATGCTCCGCAATTTTTAAGGAAAGCTGAAGACCATAGGGCAAAAGCACGATATTTAAGTCTTCAATTGAATTTGTTTCATAACAAAATTCAATATCAAATCTTTTTAGAAATCCAGTCTGATCCACAATGGGCCATTTTGCGTATCTAAATATAACGGCTTCTAAAGTAGTGCGAAAGCTGCTCATATCACAATTTTTGTTAGAAACACAGTTACCGTTTACTTTAAATTCACTTAATCTGGATTTGGAGTCGACTACATAACTTTCTAGATCATTATTGATTTTTTCTAGTACCAGACAACTGTCCCTTGCTACGATTACTTTTGCAGTAAATTCAGGCACTGCAATTTTCAGATCCTGTTGCATCTTTTCAAAAATATGATCATCTGCTGATACGATTTCATAGCAAAATGTTCTCTTTTCTATGATGGGCATTGCCGCCATTCCCGACACATTAAATCGTCTTACTAAAGTATCATTAGAAAGAATATCGACAGCTCCATCATTAATAAATGTCCTCATCTTGCCGTAGGCCATCTTATACAGTTTTACAATATTGATATTCGTATTGGTGATACGTTTAATATTGCCCAAAGAATCCCATTCTAGAGATGTACCTCCACTATAGCCCAGTTCTGGAATAAATTTAGTGAATATGGAATAATTAACCACTTTTCCCTTCTGTTCCCTTTGCTGGGGATTATTTAGAAATTGAATCAGCGGAGTTTTATCTCTGTCATAATCTGCTTTGATCATATCGATCTTTGTTTGGGTAGTTACCTTTTGTCCTACTAGCGCTTTTTTGACCTGCTCCCTCTCGACAGACTCCGTAATCGCTATAACAGAGCCATTCTTGATCCATACATAGTGAGGTATCGTATTGTGCGGAAAAAGATTTCTCAATAATGTATCACCAAATACTTTAGGCAGGTTAGGAACAGGAGAACCATTTTTTATCCTGCCTTTAAAAAAAGTCTGCACCTCTTTTTCACCTTGGTAAGTCACTAACATCACTTTCAATTGATCTTTAAATTCTTGTTGTATACTATCCATTTTAGGTAAAGCGTATAAGCATGGAGCACACCAAGTAGCCCAAAAATCCAATATCAACAATTGATCTTGGCTCATTTGATGTAAGGATGCCGAACTATAGTTGGCATCTGTTATACCTTTAATCACCACATCGGGAACTTGCTCTCCAACAGCGATATTCACCAACTGCTTTTGCGCCATCAAACCGTGACTAAAAAGCAGTACAAAAAGTGCACATAATAAATTTTTCATAATTTTATTTCTAACGAATATTTTGCTCTATACCAGAAATTTCGATCTCTGTTTGGGGTATTTCAAAAACGTATCGATTACTATTTGCTGGCAATAGAAAAGTTTCATTCAAATAGGTTCTTGTGAGATCTATTTGCGTAGCAGTCTCTAAATTTTGACGTTTCAGATCAGACCAGCGTGTACCTCTACCAACTAATTCTTTATGTCTTTCATTCAAGATCAATGACAGTGCCTCTTGATCATCATGAGGTGTAAACGTTGGTAGTAGTCCATTTTTGTACCTTTTCTTTAGTAAGACTTCTAAAACCTCAATCCCTTCTTTCCACCTATTCGTTCTCATCAGGCTCTCTGCTTTCACCAGATATAACTCATCTATAGCCAGGCCCGTAAAGTGATAGAGAGAATTTCCAGAATACGTACCTATATAAAGTTTATTTCGATCAAAAAGAGCCTTTACCCGCAGATCGTTCTCACGGTAGCTAGATAATAAATCATCAGCCACTTGCACTCCAGCCACTGATACCAATGATAAGCCCGCATTGGTAAAGAATATAATCTCTGGATTTGTATGATAATTAAACATAGAAAAAGGAAATGCAGCAGAAAAATTAAGATCATTATAATCCAGTACATGATGATCAATATCCAATGCCTTATTGACCTCTACCAGTGCCAGATCATGTTGATGCTGATTCTGATAAATCCGCGCGAGTAAAGCATGTGCCGCTTGCTTGGACGGTCTGGTCTTTATATCTGTTTTTAGTGGCAATTCACTTATTGCCCTTGTTAGATCATTTATTATAAAATCGTAGCATTCCGTTAATGTTGCTCTCTGAATCAATTTTGGATATTTGCTATCCGCAATAATGGGTACTCCCAACTGATCTGATCCATTGTTAAATCCTGGAGCAAAGTCCTGCAATAGTTGATAATGCGCCCAGGCCCTATAAAAAAGTGCGCTGCTATACAATCGTTGCCAAAGTGATCGGTCATTGCCATAATTGTTCATGGCGTCTAAAGTCTCCATGGCGACGTTGACGTACATGATTTGCTGATAAGGTAAATCCCAAGGCGAGGTGTTTTTCCCTGTAGGATCAATTATTCTATTCCACAGATACAGATTACGCTGTAATTCTGATACCGATTTAAGTTTGTTTTCCGTGAATGTCAGATCACCATCCGAAATCAACCGGAAGTAATCGGTACGATTCAGCACCTCGGCATTGTCCAATAATGCGTTAACATCTTGAAGTGTCTCTACCACAACTTGCTGTTTCTGTGGCTTGACATCTAAAAACTCCTTGCTGCATGCGGTCCATGTCAGGACAAGGGAGAGACTGATGATATAAGTATTTCTATGACTCTTTCTCATGATAGTTATATTTAAAAAAACGATTAAAGGATGATACTAGCGCCCAGACTGAAAGTTCGAATAGGAAGATATTCAACATGTCCGTAATCTGGATCGTATGAGGTATTAGCCTTCTTCCAGATCAATCCTAGGTTATTAGCGTAAACATAAAGACTGCATCGACTGATCTTCTTCATATTCCAACGATGCAGCGGAAGACTATACGCTATGCGCACATCCTGTAAACGAACATGATCAGCCCTTAAAATTCGAGCTGATGAGTATGTGTATATTTGGGCACGTGGAGTATTAATTACCTCTTGAAAAGACGGAATGTCGGTGAACTTCTCATCGCCAGTTTTTTGCCATCTTCGATCATAATCACCATGTGTCGTGACGCCATTAAGTAAATCATAATAGCTCAACGTCTCCTTTTTAAAATAATAACCACCCCTATAACTCATGTTAAAAGAAAAAGCCAGTTGTTTCCATTCTATGGTATTTCGAAAAGAGGCATAACGTGTTGGCCTCACTGGTCCATGATAAATGAGCGCATCCATGTTCACCGCTTTCATGATCGCCGCATAATCTTTTGACTCTTCTCCGTTAAGATAACCTATAGGATCTCCATTTTCCGGATCCAATCCACCCCAAGGTAAGCTATACAATGCCCATAAAGGACGTCCTACTATCGGATAAGCTGACTGGCCATCAGAAGCTCCCATGACATTTAAAGCCGATAAAGCCGGACCTTGATAACTTGTCACTTTATCTTTGACCGTATTGAACAGCAACTGATTACTCCATTTCACGCTTTTATCAATCGGTACCGTATTCAGTACCAGTTCAAATCCATGTGCATTTGTTTGCGCATAATTTCCTGTTTTTGTTTTGATACCCGCTGTACCAGGAGTTGGAATCGTACCGATCACATCATCACCATCTTTATTGTAATACTCCGCAGAACCTGAAATTCGAGATCGGAATAATGAAAAATCGAGTCCTATATTCGAAGTTGAGATTTTCTCCCAGCGCAGATCAGGATTTCTTGGCGTAGCAATACTAGCAAATGGCAACTGTGTCAATACATTGGCCTGATTATAATAGGCGGTCGTGTAAGCGGTCAGTGTTTTATTGATATTTCCACTTCTACCGTAGGTTGCTCTAAGGTGTAGTCTATCAATAGCTTTCACCTTAAAAAAACGTTCATTGCTGATATTCCAACCTAAGCCGATCGAATATAGAGGGACACGTTTTTGGTTAGCATCCACTCCAAATAGATTGCTCTCATCAAAACGCAGACTTCCGGTAAAGGTATAACGACCATCGTAGGCATAAGAGAAATTGCTAAAAACAGATCGAAAACGATCAATAGTACCCGTCTCGAGATCCATAAAAGGAATCACATTAAACGTATTATAGGCATTGAAGTAACTGGTGTAATAATCCTTATAATTGACCGCTTGGCTAATGCCTATACGCTCATCATATCCATAAGATCTTGTTTTGTTTGCATCAGCATGCTGATCACGGATTTCATAGCCCATGATCCCATTAATCTCATGCAATAATGCCACTTGAAAATTAAAATCAGCTTGCAAACGTACATTATGTGCTTGTGAACGGATGTATTCCAGATCTAAGATGCCCCCTTTTGGAATGGCATAAGCGAGTTGATTGGTCGACAAATTGCGCTGTGTAAATCGGTTGATCATATCACGGGTATAGTAACTCTCCATGCTATTCAACTGCCTATTAGCGGCGTTTCCATTCCAGTACTGATATTGACCATGTACATGTATTCCCTTCCTGATCTGATGACGAATAGCCGCATCCATACGGAGATCGTTGCCTTTACCTGTCCTATCCTGCTGATCACGGTCTAGCAGCGGTTTATAAGACCAATCCAATAGACCATCATTGGCTACAGAGTGGAGATAGCCCAAACGGTAATCTTTGGTTACTTCCAGTGGCTGACCACTTTGGTCGGCAAGTCTAGCATAAGGATATATTTTTGAAGTTGGGATATTACGGTAACCCATATAGTGTATCTCGGTTAGTCCATTGCTTTCATTACGCTGTGCTGTAAAAGCCGCTTGTCCTGTGAGTTCCAGCTTTTTATTCAAGAAAGACCAATGATTACCTATAATACCTGTCAACCGGTTACTGTTGTTGCCGACAACCTCCGTTTGATTACGGTCATATCCCACAGAAGCATGATAACGATTGGTTCCATTACTACCCTGTGTACGAAAAGCATACTGCTGTGTTACAGGCGCCCGATAAAAATATTGTTCATAATCTGACCGTATGTCATATCCTTTCAACTTTTCGATCTCCGCTTCAATAGCTCCTTTTTGTTCAGGATGGTCCCGTTGACGGATAAACAGCTCAACCGCCGGATTCAAAGGTGTTCTGCTTAGCGATATTTCGAAATTATTATAAAAACCCCGATCAAACAGCATCCGCTCGATTTCTATAAAATCAGCACTCGAGATCATAGGTTGATAATGTAGATCGGGCGTATTTCCGATGGTTGTATTGACATTTATTTCCACCTGTTCACCCCCTAAGCTATTACCTTTCTTCATATTGATTACAATAACACCATTCCCTGCCCGAGCACCCCAAATCGAAGCTGCCGCAGCATCTTTCAATACGGTCACACTCTCTATATCATTTGGATTGATGTTATTGATATCTCCTTCATACGGAAAATTATCAACGATAATCAAGGGCGATGCATCAGAAAATATGGTATTTTGCCCTCTTATGCGCATTTGGGCAGCCCCGCCTTTACCATTATTGAAGATCAAGCCCGGAGTGACATCCGCTAGTCTTTCCAATACATTGCTCCCCACCTTTCTATTAAAGAGTTTATTGTCGATCTGAACAAAGCTCCCTGTCGCTCTTTCCTTTGGTATTTTTTGGTATCCTGTAGACACTACTTCGACCTCATCCAGCTGATTTTCAAAAGGAGTTAGTTGCACATGCAATAGTGCGCCTGCGGTATAATCCAGCTCAACGGTTTTGTAACCGACAGAGGTCAATTTCACTCTACCGCTGCGTTGGGAAACAGCAACACTAAATGTACCATCTTTGTTAGTCGAAGTCTTCACCTGATCCGCTTCAACACGCACGGATACAGCCTGTAATGGCTTCTTATCTACAGCAGAACTGACCATACCCTGCAGGGTATAACTTGGTTTGGTCTGCGCCTGGATTGCCCCTTTGCCAAAGGTCATCACGAGCAGTGCGATCATGGAAACGGAAAATTTAGATTTTAACAAAAAATCTTTGTGGCACGTCTTCAAGACATCCTGAATAGCTCCAAGCTTTTTATTTAAGAAGCATTCTAAGCGATTTGAAAGATTATTAATCCAAAACCACTCAGATGCCCGATAAAATAAATTAGATCGCTTAAAAGCGCTTATTTGAGATAAAGCATCCTTCCAGTAAGGATCAAGTATAGATGAAGCATAGATAGTGCGTTGATAGTGCATGGATAGTGTATCAACAGGTACCGTTTTACGCACTATCCATGCTTTACCATTACTTAGCATATGCACTACGCATGCTTGGGACATGCATGAACCACCGTGTTCCCGTGCTGGTCTACGCTCCGCCTGTAGATCCTCAGCCAAGCTACTGGCTTTAGTAGCTCTTTGGTACCTTCGCAGTAGCTTCTCCGTACATTCTCGGTACAGCATTGGTACACTCCCCGTGAATAACCCGTACACTAACGGTACACTCTTGGCCAATTTGAAAACTATTTTTTGCATCAAAATCGATATAAAAGACAAAAAGCCTATTTGGATCTGATTCGTACTTTGTTTTAACCTTGTTCGCACCTTGTTTTGAACTTTCCTGTCCCTGCACCGCAGTTGCAAAGTCCCTGCACCGTCCATTTCCCGGGTCAGGAACGGGAAAAAGACGGTGCAGAAGCGGTGTAATGACGGCTTTTGGTAAAACAGTGTCCGAATCTGCTTAGGATATGGTATAGATCTGGTTGCTGCCAAAAACTGCTCCGAAACATCCATTTGACTATTTACTCCATTTCTTATACCTTTCTTCGACCTTTGTTCTAGCATTGTTCTACCTCCACGCAAGTCCGCTTCGAGGTGGCTTCGAGTTTTCCCCCACTCCCGTCGAAGCCACCTCGTAGCCCACTCGTAGCCCACTCGTAGCGACCTAGAAGATGGGGCGAAGTTGGTCAGGAAAAAATCGGTATTTTTTCTTTTTGATATTTTTTCTTCTAGTCCGCTTCGAGTGTTGTTTGAGTCCGCTTCGACACGTGCTCGACAGTCCTTCGAGTCTTGCTCGGGTGCTGTTCGACTGCGCTTCGACTGCTGTTCGGCAACTTGCCGAACAGCAGTCGAAGAACTGCCGAATGATTTCCGCATCAGTCCCGAACCAGTCCCAAGGTTATCCCGAACGTTTGTCGAACCTTCACCGAAGGCATATTGACTGATAAAACCTACACTAGTTGCTTGTGCAATATTATTATTTTGTGTATTTTTAAGAACAGAAAATTTAGGTAATTCCGTACCCATTCTGCTCAATAGCACACCTTCCCTTTCAGGTTTAAATAGTTTCCGGAGATAATCCCAGAACTTGACTATATATTGTATGTTTATGTTCATTATTTTAATTTTTTTGACATAAAGCTTCCCTGCTCCTTTTACTACCGAGGGAGGCTTGATCATGAAGCCTTTTTCCCTCGGCAGCATCTGGAGTTCACAGGTAGAAACTCTTTTTAATACTTTTCTAATGTTAATTCTTGCTTTTCTCTTATCACTTATTTGGCTTTCATGATCATCATCAGTTGCACCTCCCATATCAGCTCCAAAGAGTCTCCTGCTATGCTCAATACCTTTCGACTATCTTTTACGATGGTCAATCTTTCTAAAGTCACTTCTATTCCAAAGTGCTTGTTGAGATCGTTCAGTATTCGTTGTCGGTACTCTTCCCTTTCTGTCCGTGCAGGTACCGCCAGTTCATAGCAATATGAAGACACACAATCCCCTTTTTCTGTTGGTATAAACTGCTCCTTATGTTCTCCCAACACCAGTATTTGGTTAATCGGAAAGTTAGCAGGCAGTCCCAAAGCAAAGAGATAAATCTCATAGACGGTCATATTGATCAGTGAGATCCGCAGTAAATCGGTATTGTCATTGCGCACCACCATACTGAAAGAATCCGAAGGCTCTAACAAGCGGATCAGGAGCGAGTAATAACGCTGTGCCGGTCTTTCCTTCATGACATACTTCATCGCCGATTGCGCGGAGCTTTCGGAAATTGGTAACGACACATTTTTAAAGAATCGTTCGGGTAAATGTGTTATCATAACAGGTTTTTTAATAACTGCAACATGTTTTTCATACCATATTGAAGACCGTTTCCTCCTTGTGGACGGCGCATAGCATACCTGTTTGCAAATATTTTGCATTGTTTAAAGATTTAAATTGGCTCCCTTAAAACCTTACTTTTTGGACATGGCTCGCGCCGTAAGGAAACCAGTTAAAAAAATATTAAATCAAGAAAATGCAATTTTACGTCGTCGTCAATTGGTTATATAATGGTCTGCATTATTGCATTATTTGGGTTAAAGAACAAGAACCGACTTCCCATTATTGATGTAATTCAATAAAACTTGATGACAATAATTTGCTTTATGACTAGAAAAGTGTAATTTTAGGTTACGAAGTCTAAAATCCGATCCAATTTAGCCTATGCAAGCAATTGTATATCAAAATGAAAGTCGGTAACATAAGCCATCATAGCATGGGAACAAGCTAGTTTTAACCTTCTTAGAACGTCATTTTTAATATTAAGTATGGTCGCTACCCCATGCTTTTTCCAAAATGCGCTTTTTAGATTTGGAACAAAATCCCCTATCCTATTTATACTTATGTTTTACTAAACGCCCTATTCTGGCGCACAGGATATGTTCTTTTTTAAATTGAAATGAGCGAACCTGAGACAATAATCCTGGATCATGCCTTGGGTGGTTCTTTGGGTGGTTACTTTTCGTTTAATCATAATTAATTTTTGGTTATGTCGAACGATGTAAGTCGAGGAGTGGAAAAAAACCTTAAAAAAACAAGGGATGGTTCCAACTCTAGATCCATAGGTGACTAACCTTTTTGCCTATTCTCGAAGGAGTTTGGCTCAATCTCTAGAGTTCACGCGGAACCACCCACATGCTTCTTCTATAAAGAACTACAAATGTAGTAAACTTTTTGAGCATGGGGCGATTGCACGGTTTCTCTCGAGATAAATTAGTCGTTTATGGATCGAGATACATCGTTAATCAAGGCTTATTAGCCGAGAATATCAAATCGCTTAAACAAAGATAAGTAATAAAATATATAAGTCAAAATAAACTCAACAATTTTAATGAGTATAGAAGAAGAGTATTTTAAGGAATATGGTAAGCAAGTCCAAAAGTATCTTGAAACTTTTGGATTAATTGAAGAAGACCTTGCTAAATTGACAGGTACTACCTCCATTAATATAAAAAAGATAATTAATGGTGAGGTTGGTCTGAATATAAAAAAAATGATAAACATCGCAAGTGCATTTGGGATTCCCTATTATCATTTTGCGAATCCACAATCATTAATCCCTTCATTAGAACAACTTCCTAAGGCTACAAGAGTGAAGATAGTTGAACGGGAGAAGAAAGGTATTATTATAAGAGATAATGAAAATAAGTTTTCTATTAGGCTTGATGAGTTAATACTTAAAGGCAATTTAAACAAACCAAACACTTCAAAATTACTGCTTAAACTAATGGGGAGTGAATTCGAAAATAAAATATCAACCGAGGTAACAGCATTATTAAGTAACTCTCCTCGAAATGAAAAAATTAAAACACTAAAGCATAAATATAGAAATCAAAGCATTTATATCAATAAAGACTATTTCAACGAATACTGTACACTATCAAAAGAGAAATTAGCTGAAATAATCCTAGCAGAAGAAATAAAACTGGGGCTTGATAAAAAATGAAAATCTTTTAAATTATGAGTAATCCACTATACGAGTTGAAAATTACAGCTAGATAAAGTTTTATCCTGTTTCTAGGGTTATTGCGGGAGGACTTTATTAATAATCCTGAAGGTTGAGAAAACAAAACATTACCTGACTTTTTAGAAATATTGCCTTCATATATAGAAGATATCTAAGGATATAACAAAAATATCAACGCCGACACACCAGAATGGTCAACATTTGCTGACCGTTTTAAAAGGTGCTAGGGTTTATGAATAACATAATTATCAATTACGCTAAGCAAGAACTATTTCAAAACCGATATCATCGATCTTAATCTTTACCAAAATTTATTGGAGTTATATGCAGAAGTCAAAATACAGATACCCGGTTCCTTCCGCTCTATCCTGGTCTCTCGCGCTAACACAACAATATGTAATAAATGCAAAAAACTAAAATTGCTACAACATAGAAAGCTTCCGAAAACAGTAGGGAAGTGGTTGTTGAATAAGGAAGATGTTTAATTGTTACCGTTGGACAAGTTGAACCCCGTACCACTATTACATTTTTTTATTTTTAACGAACTAGCTTTTTATATCTAGTTGATCACTTTTAACCGCTTTTACTCTAACACTTAATTAAATTCAAATATAATCAACCTTATTAATGACACAAGAAATAAAATATAGGGAAACGGATGTGCGTAATTTTATAGATACCCTGAATACTTACGCTAAAATAAATAAAAGAAAAGTTTCTCAAAGTCTTCAAATAACAAAGACAGACATCTCCCAATGGAGTGATATCATTATTAACAATTGTATTTTTGAAGATGAAGTAATTTTAAAGGAAATAAAAATCAAACATTCGATTCGATTTTTTAACTGCAATTTTTTAAAAAGGTTTAATCTGTCAAATTTAACCTCGGTATCCGATATCACATTCGAGAACTGCACATTTGAAAGACAGATATCACTACAAAACATTGATAGTGAAAACATAAAATTTAAAAGCTGCACCTTCAACGGCAACAAAACACCTCAGCTACAAGAGTTCTCCTGTGAAAATTTTCATTTTTGTGGTAACACAATAAAAAATGACATATACATCAAGCCTCGTAAAATAAGAAAAGTGTTTCTAGAAGGGTCTGAATCGTTGGGATTGATTTCTTTTTCATATCTAAACAGGAGTGACATTATCGATGATTTTATGATTTTCACACATCAAAATCATAAAACTGATTATCTTGTAAGAAATTTATCTACAAAAAAGATCCAAATACACGGCGCAGTAAAAGACTCAAGTCTGATTTTAAATAAAATAAACATTGGAACTGCTGTCTTAGACGATTTCTCAAATTACGGTAATTTCAAAATAACATCTTTAGAAGCATTAGATGAGAACTCCAATATTATACTAAAGAACTCCTATCTGGGAAAAGCTCAAATATCTAGTAGTGATTTTTCTAAATATAGACGAATAATAATAAGTAACACTAATATCATAGAAGTAATCCCAGTAAACGTAAATTGGTGTTACGAAAACATAAATAGCGAAAGCTTAGCCGCAAAAAAAGAAATTTTCAGACAACTAAAACTTATCAATAAAAAGAATGAAGATATTGATACAAAACTTAAGTTTGAAAAACATGAAATGCATATGTTTTTGAAACTTAGCAAGCAAAACAAGACTAGTTTCAGTGATAAATTTATTTTGTATACAAACTTTTTATCAAACAATTTCGGATTATCTTGGCTTAGAGCTCTTTTTATTCTTTTGTCATTTTCAGCTATTTGTTACACATTGATAAAATTTCAATTAGGTCAAGTATATTTTAGCGCAGAATTAATAGCAGATGAAATAGGATATTTTTTAACTTTCGTAAATCCAATTCATTTATTTGACAAAGTGTTTCAAATAGCAAAGGATGAACACACAAACGGCGCTATACTAATAGATAGCATCGCTAAACTAATCAATGCTTATCTCGTTTTTCAACTAATATCTGCATTCAGAAAATACTCAAGAAAGTCCTAATTGGTAAGACAAACAAACTTAACTTCCAACGAAAATGATATCAAGTATGATAGAGAATGTCACTCAAATTATGTCATTTGGATTTACTGGAGCATACTGACCACTCAAAAGTGAATCATATTTAGGAAAGTATATTGAGATTAAAGCTCATGTAAGACTGTCTGATTCGATTTTCGGTTTATTACGTTGGTGCATGTAAAGCCCTCCCTCTTTGGTAAACTTCCCTATTTATTATAAAACAATTATTAGACAATATGAAAATAACAAGAAATGATAAATGCCCATGTGGTAGCGACAAAAAATACAAAAAGTGTTGTATGGACTCTAGTCGTACGTTTAGTACTTCAGATGCTCAACAACAATCTCCCTTCTTCTCTGAATGCAACTCAATTGACCTTCTAAAATCCTTCGCTGGTCTCACCTTGCTTGCCCAAAATCACGGCAAGAACGTCCGTTTCGAAGAGCTTTCCAGCATATGCCTACGAAACTTTAATGATGATAAGCCTAATGTATCTCAAGCAGCATTAACGACCTTCCTAAATGAGAATTACCCCTCACATTATATGGAAGATCCTGTCACGAACCTATTCACAGACTTAATCACATTCTACGGTGGTGACTACATTATTTTCCCAGGCATAACAGAAGGTGGTAGCTATGTGCCTTCCAAGCTGTTAACGGCAATTTACAATTGGCCGGATTCAGGGATTCCAGACTGGTTAAAAAACAATTGCATGCATGCATTTCTACTAATATTAAATCTTTCAGACAGAATTGCTACCCGTTTAAGATATGGCAAATACCAATTTGAAGAAGTTGAAAATAATCTCATATCTATTCCTGATTCAACACTACTTGCAGAAATAAAAGCAGCTGTTACTTTTTCTGAGGAGGAAATAACCCAATTGCTTCAATCTAAGCAGATAGCAAGGGAAGCACTGAACATGTTTGTCCTTGACATCCACGATCCTGAATTAGTTAATGATCATATTGAGGAAAGTCCATTGCTAGCTAAACCAATAATTCACCGCAATGGTGAATACATCATTACCTCCCCGGCAACACTCAGCTATGCTTTAGTCGATTTCATCCATTCAGAAGCAAATACATTGGGCTGCCTCCCTGATGTTAGCAACACTTATCATAATGTAATTTGGAATTACACGCAGCTTCACCTAAAGCAACTCGGCTTTTCAAGAATTGATATTCCTACAATTTCTGAAAATACTGCCTCTAACATAAGAGAAGCGATATATCGCTTTGATGATGACAAACTTGCGTTCGTCCAATATCTAACATCAGGAAAACAATCACATCAAGAAAGAAAGCAACGAATTATCAACGATACACTAGCATTACCTGAATATGATGGATACCAATTTATGGACATCTCCTTGATTTCATCCATGGGGCAAGACCTATTCTTTATGTATAGGTATACAGAAAATTCTCTAAGTATCGCAATGCAAATCTATGATTTTGAAACATTAGTCAAATTGAAGGAACATGAGGCTTTTGACCTTTGGAATTTCGCCAATGCAAGAGATAGTCAAATCCCAGACAGCAACATGTTTGGAGCTTCTTTTCTAGATGTCTTTAAAGTATACAAGGAAAATGATGATTCCTTTTATGTTTCAGATGACAGTTCCGGTATAATCCTTCACGTAGAACCGGGATATGCAGGCAGTTTATATCAGGAAGCAAAACTTCTTTCTGACGAGCATTCGGTAACTCGATTAGTCGAAGGTAGGCTTGCTAACATCCCTGTAACACGAAAGGATAAGTATGCTCCAATTTATTGCTCCGTTGATGAATTGTCAGCAGGCAATCTCAATATGGCTGTCGAAGGGTTTCCTTTACCTGTTTGGGTTTGCCCAAATAAAAATTCATTTGACATACCTCCCGCTTTAAGAGATTTATACTTTGAAATGACTGACGCTATCGCTTTTTGGTTGTGGCAATGTCAGGAATTTATAAATACCGATTTATCTCATCTTGAGCAAACACCTATTGTTTTTAGGTTCGAATTTGAACAAGAAGACCGTTTTAATTCTATAGAACGAAACTTTGAACGTGATCCTGAACTGGCCGGTTATTTCAATATATCTATTGATGGCAATACTATCTCAATATGGATACCACCTGCCATAATACCATATCTATATGGGGCAGATAACCAAGGAGAGCGAGAATTAACAAGACAGATTCTTTTAGGAATAAATCTGCTATTGGAAGCTCAACAAAAGCCGACTATCGAGTCTGCTAGAATTAATCAAATTGTTGATGCAGCAGCACCACTTGGAGTTAAGAAGAAAATCTTTATTCTGGATACGACTGACAACCTATTACTAGATCCTTCAAACCTTACAGGTCATAGATATTTACAGGGCTTCAATGTAAACACTATATTAAATAGTCTTATTCCGGGATTAGGTAACTTATGCCCTCCGTTTGGAGAGATTACTGATAAAGCCTCAAAGACCAAATTGACAAGGGATGTAGTGATGCGAGTGTTGCTACCTATGTTGCAGACAACAATCAGCCAATACCCTAATGAAGCTCTCCTCAAAAGATTAATTAACCTCAATGAAAGCTTAATTCATAAAAGAGAAGAACTAAGAGTCAAAACAGCAACCCGAATCGCATGCTTTGTTACTCAGGAACAACAAACAAGTGATCTACAGGATAGCCTTGCCAAACTCAATCAAACTACCATCGCAGTAAGGTGTTTAATAGAACATATAGCAGCTGAACCTGTCGCAGGAAATAAGATTGTTAGCACAACGGCTATAGATGAGCTTATAGCAATTATGAACGCTATAATTGACTGGGGTTCTATAGGTGATCAGATTGAATTTGATCTTTTTGAAATAGAGATGGGTATATTGCCTTCTGGCCGAATTGGTATATCTAAGCAGCTTTTCAAAGAAATCTTTGATCCTTATTATTATTCGAAATCGCAGGAGAATGTACGCGATGCTATGGACACGTTTCAACAAGTATTTCCACAGCTTAATCCTATAGAAGGCTCAGATGTACCTGAAAGTCTTGATAATGCTTTTACAGAGGAGTTTGAAATCTCCTTCTCAAGGTTGTGTAAGGTAGTAAATGACTTGGGAATTATAGCCTACTCTCAACCTGACGCATGTGCAACCATGCTTAAAAAAGATTTATTCATTGAAATAAATAAACATGATCAAACCTATTCCGAGGAAGAATTTAATACAGCAATAGCATATCTGAGTTTATTTAATAGAGGAAAAATTCATCATGTTCCTGCTGGTTTTGACAACATTGACATTTCACCTTGGCGGTTTAACAGAAGACTTTCCCTGCTTCGAAAACCTTTAATCTTGGTTGACAATCCCGAAGACCCAGACAACCCAATTGTTTACTGGGGACTTAGACAACTGCTTTCAAGTAGAATGTATTGGTATGATCAATGTACCACCAACAGACTCAGAGTGCGTGAAGATGGACCAGTACAAAAAGTCTTAGGTAAATTGGCACAGCGTAATGGTAAAAAATTAGTGGAATCTGTTCTAAATGTATTTGACACAAATGACCTAATAATTGATTCTGAAGTTCCAATTAATCCAAGAACAGCCCTTAAAAATCATACAGACATCGGTGATGTTGACATTCTTGTAATAGACACTTCTACAAAGACTATTTACAGTTTGGAATGTAAAAGCATGGCCCCAAGTCGAAACATCAAAGAAATGATTGGGGAGATTGACAAACTGCTTGGCAGTGGTTCGGATAAAGGTTGGATCGATAAGCATGTGGAGCGAGATAAATGGTTAAAAGCAAATTTGAATAAACTCAGTATAGAGTACAGTTTGGATTTATCCGATTATACAGTAAAGTCATTTTTCGTAACACAGGAAGATATGTTGACACCTTATCTTAAAACAAGGCAATTGGCAATACCCTTTATTTCACTTTATAATTTAAAGGGAAATGGATTAGAAGCTTTCAATTGAAAGCTTTTGGTAGTGTAAAGTGAATTGTGTCACTGATCTCTAATT
Organism: Sphingobacterium sp. PCS056; assembly: GCF_023273895.1. NCBI lineage: Bacteria > Pseudomonadati > Bacteroidota > Sphingobacteriia > Sphingobacteriales > Sphingobacteriaceae > Sphingobacterium > Sphingobacterium sp. PCS056. Next base: position 3,735,873 of record NZ_CP096883.1, read on the forward strand.
GATGTTAAACCCGAAGAAGGGCTAAACATCAATTAGTGTCTCGTGGTATTTTTGATAAAGGAATGGAATGTATGATGAGAATATCAAAAACACCGCCAATAACGGAACCTAAGTGACTAAGCAGACGAGCCAAACTCGAAAATAGCGAGACTGTATCGTGAACTGTGTCAGTGGAATAATTTAATAAGAATTTATATATTTAATTATTCAAACGATATGGTCATGAAAGAAAAGACCCCATTCGATTTTTCATTCATAGTTGTTTTTTAATTGTATTCAAGAGTGCTTCGTCGTTTTGAACGCTTCAAAGAGCAAGCTATGCAAGATCTTTACAAAGGGAAGAGTTTATCTCCCAACGACGGTGTACTAGTGCCCTTAATGAAGCATTTACTGGAGTCTATGGTGGACGGAGAACTAGAGAACCATCTTTAAGAGGAGAAGGGCCCCTGATAGCTCTAATCGTCGCAATGGAAAGACTAAAAAGACAGTTCGAGCTCTTAATACTGGTACCTTTGAGCTAGAATCTGGGCGTGATAGATCCGGTACCTTCGAACCTAAGGTAGTCCCCAAGCGTCAACTTATTATTACAGAACAGCTAGAAGGACATGTTCTTGGCATGTATGCCAAAGGCATTTTATTCGTGAGATGTATGCCATGGATATTTCTGCTACTGAATTATCCCGCATCACAGAAAGCGTCATGCCGGCGGTCAATGAGTGGAGAAGTCGTCCCTTGTAAGCTGTCTATCCCTTTGTTTTCTTGGATTGTATGCACTACAAAGTTCGTCAGAATGGCACAGTTGATTCTAGGGCTATTTATAATATACTGGGTATTGGAATGGATGGACGCAAAGACCTGATCGGACTTTATAGCTCAGATAACGAAGGCGCAAAGTTCTGGTTATCCGTACTTACAGATCTAAAAACAGCGTGGTGTCGAAGATATTCTAATAGCCTGTATTGATGGGCTAAAGGGCTTTCCTGAAGCTATCGAAGCTATTTTTCCAAAAACTAAAGTTCAGTTATGCATTGTCCACCAGATCAGATCAAGTATGCGCTACGTTACAGAAAAGGATAAAAAAGCAGTTATTGAAGATCTAAAGCCTGTTTATAAAGCTATTAACGAAGAAATAGGATCTGAAAATCTACTCGTTTTCGAGGAAAAATGGGGTAAGAAGTATCCAATTGCTGCTAAATCCTGGTTGGACAATTGGACTAACCTTTCTACTTTTTTCGAGTATGATGAACAGGTACGTAAGACTATTTATACTACTAATCCTATTGATGGAATGCAACCGTCAGATCCGTAAAATTACAAAACCGAGCACAGCGAGCTCATGAATACCTATAAAAATAAAAACGAATGAATAAATTAAAGGTGCATTCAGTTCTGAGCAGGCTCTTATGAAGTTGATGTTCTTGATAACAAAGGACATCTCTAAAAAGTGGACAATGCCGATGCACAACTGGGGCTTGACGATATTCCAACTTTACATTAAATTTGGTGATAGACTCAAAATTGATAGACGCTTTTAGCATTAGGTTAGTTATCCAATGACACAGTTCGAGTTACACTCCCCAATAAAGTGAGCTCTATTACTTAAAATAAGTTCAAACTGTTTTTCATACATAAACAGAGCCATAACCCAAGTTTCTATACGATTATACAAGAATTTTTTTTGATGTAAAAAAGCGGAGAATAGATAACTTATTCCCCGCTTTAACAAATTTCATTATTCTATCCCATTATTTCCATATAGCAATACGTTAGATATAATATATCTCAACTGAAACTTCAAATCGAAATTCATATCAATCATTTCCGCTCGACCACATAATTTCAAAAGTGTCGATAGATTTTCTACGTGTCCAACACTATCACGACTAAACAAATCTTTCAGTTCTTTAATATCCTTAAATGGACTCCGAGCGCTAAGAATTCTCTCTCCAATTTTTGCTCTTAAATGATCTGGATCAACAGCTTCTGATAAAAAGTAAAAATCACTTTCAAAATTTTCTATATCCGCAAAAAAATCTTCTATCTGAGCATAGCTATCGACAAATGTTTTAGCAGTGACAGTATGTTGATAAGTCTTACTATTCTCAATACCACCAGCATTCCTATTCGGAAAAAGGTGAAGGTTCCCATCACTGTCGACATTACCTAATTTAAACTCTAAAGAACTGTATAATCCAAATGAAGCATTTCCTTGGTCATCATTACGGATTGTGATTGAAGGATAAACATAACCTAATTCAGGAATTTTTTTTTGCACTGAACTTCTTAAAATTATCTCAATTTTTGATTCACTCAATGAAAGTGAACTAACAAAGAAGGTATTACCTTTCTGATTAGATAGCTTTGCGAGCTCTAAAAATGCAACAACAAAAGTTTCACCAATACCAAATTCTCGAAATTTATCTGAGTTTATAGCTTTAACATAATGCTGTTCTTCTACTTTATCATAAATAAGTCTAAACATTTTGTTACTTGGTCGTGCTTTTTCCTTTTCGAATCTTTGCTCCCAAGATTGATTAACAGCTTTTAAAAGATCTTTATCACGAAGTTCTTTTCTCAAATAAGTAATATACTGACTCAGTCTTCTATCATCATAAAACATTCGTAAGGAGTCATACAATGATATAGCAGTTAATTCATCTATCTCCATACCATCCAAAGTACCATTCTTCAAAATAAAATCTACATCATTATGTTGATTTTCTACAAAAGATGTTGTAACATTATCTTCCGAAACTTTAACTCTTTGAGTATCGAAACGATTTGTATAATCTTTAACAATAGCTGTAAATAAATCTATCTTTGGTAGCATTATATCAACTCCATCACCTAAAATATATTTATCTATAACGTACTGTTTTACCTCATCATCTTTTATCAAATTTAGAAGGCAATCAGATGAAACGTATCCTCTTCCTTCTCCTAATTCAGCCAAGCGTATTGGCCTTTGAACAAAATATTCTCTTATTTCCATTACTAATCAATGTATTATATTACCATATTCAGCCAAAAAAACAGACACGGTTGACTAGTTGCAAATACACCATGTAATCACGACTTTCGTTAATAAACGACCATGAAATCAAACAGAAAAAAAGAAATAAAAATATTTTTTGAGTTGCCGCAAACTAATTTTACCTTTGCGGCGTTATTAAAATACAACATAATCATTTCTCATTTAAGCCTAGCTGCTTGAATTGACAACAATGAAAGTTAATAAGACTCAGGTTGGGTAGGATCTTCCTGAGTTTTTCCCTTCATTATCAACTCCATTAAAACACTAACTTTTCATACTATCTAATTACTTTAAGTTTACTTATATTTTCTTTCAATATAATTTCATCAAGAATATCCATTGGTAATTTTAAGTAATCTTGCAACTCATTATTCGAATAAGCAAGATCAACTTGAAATAATTTAGTTGCTTTATCAAATAAAGCAGGGCTATCAATATAAACTTGAATTGGTTCAATTTTACTATATCCAAATCTACTCATCTGAATATTGAAGTACGTGTACTCATTCTGTTTGATACAACCCAAAGTGAAAGCTCTTCTAATTATTGATGCCATAGAAGTTAACCAATATCTTTTATACTCACCTAAGTCATTAAACTTCAATCCTCTTAATGAATTTTTAATTGCATTATCTGGCATTAAAAACTCTGAAGCAAAATTATTTGCTTCCTTTTCCTTATCTCTATATGAAGGTATTGGATAATTATTCTCATTATGCATTAAAAGATGTCCGAGCTCATGCGCAAGAGTAAATCTCTTTCTATCATTAGAAAAAGATTTATTTATTATAATTAAAGGATATCCTTTATCTGTTATAAAAGAGACACCATCAAACTTTTCTGTAGCATCAATTTCATATATAATTACCCCTTTACTTTCAATTAAAGTAAAGATATTTTTAACAGGATCAAATTGGCCTAAATTTAGTTTCTTTCTTGTGTAAGAAGCTATGTATTCAGGAGAATAACCTTCATCCACATTTAATGGGGAGAAAGTAAATTCTGGCCAATCAATATCTTCTGACATTTGATCTATAATATATCCTATTAATTTACATCTTAGCTCAAAAGTCTGTACAGCACCTTTTGTTACGCCAGATCTCTTTCTATAATTTGCATTTTCAACAATATTATTTATTTTCAAATCAAAAAATCCTTTTGGAAAATTTAAAAACTCAATAATATCTCTCTGAATACTATCTGACAAATATCCCAATCCCTTTTCAAATTTTGATAAATTTGATTGAGATAAACCGTTAATATTACTAGCTAAATCCGATTGACTCAATCCTCTGTATTCACGGGCAAATGTTAATTGTCTATTATTCATTTTATTTTTATCAAAAAATTAGTTTACATAAACACCACCAGGACATGTTGGTTAATTATACTATTTTTCTATTTTGAACTTTATTTTTTAATTTAGGTTCTATTAAGCTAACATTATTAAAGTTTATTGAATTTATGTTATTCTCATAATCCTCAAGAGCAATTGAAAAGACCACATTACCTTCATCAATATATAGCAATTGCGGATTAATATATTCTCCAATTTTGTTTTTTTGATAACCAAAATATAATATTCGTGCATCATTATAATTTGACGAAGAGAATAAATCTAATGTCATATTTTGACTCATTATCCCCTGCACATTCGATGTATAGATATTCATTGGCATACCTTTACTATTCAGTTTCTTGAAAAGAATTAAATACCCCTTAATGTTCAGAATCAAGCGCTTATATTTCCCATAAAAAGCTTTATCTCCAAAGTTTTCAAAAAGCATCTCCGCAAAAAAAGACTGCATTATTGAAGCTTCCAAACTTCTTGACCTCGACATTGGAGGAAAATTCATCATCACCTCCTGAGTTTTTTCCAATGCTTGGGAGAATGTTTTATGGAGCTCCCCCAGCTCCTTTTTAAGCTCTAATTTACAAGCTTCCAATACTGCAAGAGATCTTTTCCCTTGCATTCTTCGTGATTGATCACTATTTTTGTCTAAATTTATCATATTAATAAGATTAAACACGCCCTAGGTGGTGAATAATAAAATCCTTGTTCGTAGCAAGGATTTTATTATTAATACCCAAATTTAGTAAAAGTAACCCACTTTGTATATAATTTAACAAATAAATTGTAAAATAAAATATAAAATGCTTTAAAACAAGCCATTAACAATAGATATATTTCATAATTATTCTATACATAGGTACCTTAGGTAACCAATAATCATATATTATACTGGATTAATTTAAAGTAATTGATATCGTTAAGTACTATTTGGGTTCTCTTCAGTAAAAGACTAAAGTAAGTTGCTTTGTGTCGCAACATTATTATAAAAGATATGCCTTAATGATGTTCAAGTTTATACTTTTGTTCAGTTAGTTTTTAATATAAAACTATTGATTAAGTATAATATTCAAAGATATTAGTTGGTGCTACAATCTTTGAAAAAAAATATTAACTAAGAGTGTATTTGATACTTTTTCATTAGTATCAAATACACTTTTAATCCTTCATCAGAAAACCTTTCTTAACATTACACCATTTTTTATTATAAACTACATTACAATAACTTTTTACATCAATTTTGATAGTACTCGATCACTTAATTCTTTAATTTCAATTTCTGTACACCCCTCCTTCTCCATTATCTCGTTCATATACTTAAAGTGATTTAAGACAAAAGTTTCTAATGATTCCAAATCGAATTCTAAATTTTTTACGTTTCCAACTTGCACAATATTGTCTATTTCACAAATACAACTTGCTAAAATACCGTGAGATGAATGTTCTTTAGGAAAATCTGTATTTAAATAATAAAACCAATATGGAAAAGAACGATCAAGAAACTGAAGAAAATTCCTTATTTCCGGAATTTCGTAAACTTCTCTATTATCATTATCGTAACCATGAATTGTCAGTACTAACTTATTAAAATACTTCTTTGGTGTTTCATGCATTTCCGTTAAAGTATTTAAAACATCATTGAAATCTAAAGAATCAATTTCCATCTTAGAAATCACTAAATTTATTAACGCGTATTTATCGTGTTCCATTTTTTAAAAAATTATCAAATTCATAAAAAGTCATTATCTCGTATTCATTTTCAATAAACTCTAATGCACTATGTGAAGCTGTTATAAAGTAGGGATTTAATTTGAAATCAATTGGAACATTACATATGCTTTTGAAGATTTCTATTATGCTACCTCTGTGTTCATCAGTCCATCTTATTTTCCGAATAAATTTCTTATGGTATTTTTTCTGCTTATAATGATCATTCCATACCTGCCCTAATCCTCTAGCGTCGACAATTGGAGCATATGCTTTACATTCAACAATATATAACTCATTTGTCTCGGGTTTGAATGCAAGAATATCAATCTCACCACATTCAATATCTTTTCCGTCAATCTTAGCGACATTTAGACAGTTAAAACCAATATCAGAAAGCATTTTAGTCACCTCTTTTTCAAACACTTTCATTCTATAAAAGGTTTCTATATCTATTATATCTTGCGCCAGCTTAACATTATTCTTCAAGTCATTTCTTTGTCCCAAAACAATCTTTGTTACAAAAATATCTAACCATTCAACATATAACCTTGGACTAATGATAACATGTTTTTTAGAAGAAGTCACAAATTTCCTTTCAGCACTTCTACTGTCATACATTGTTTTAAAACTAGAGTCTAAATCAACTATAACCCCTGCGTTAAATAACATTCTAACCTGTTGATTTTTTCTTAAAAAATCGCGGGTCGCATGATTCTCATTGTCAATATTCAAAAAACTAATCTTTATCAATGATTGAATTTTTTCAATTGATACCCCAGAAACCTTAGAAACTAGCTGAATAAAGTCATCTAAAGGTTGTATAATTATTGATGCCTCAATATCAACAGAAATTTTGTTTGCAATGGAAATAATTATTTTTTTAATCTCCTCCATAGAAATGGAAAAGTGTTTTGATAAAAACGTATCAACCATGCTTGTTAAAACCTCATTATTTGGGGCAAAGTGACTATATTTATCCCAATCGGTTTTTAAAAGTATTGATTTAGTAATATTATCGAATAACTCTCTACCAGCTAAATCAAAGTCAGGAGATTTTACTAATAAATATGGAGAAAATACAATTTTTACTAAGGTCAGTCTATTGTTTAAGAAGTGTAAATAGTTTGAATATTCGGAACACTGCCCCATAGCAACTAATAATGTAAAAATCACATTAATATTTTCTGTTGTTGGTCTTTCTTGATTATGTATTGTATTAGTTTCTAGCTTTTCTAAACAAATATCTATAATGTAGCGCCAACCATAACGACCTATTGGAGAAAATATTTTATTTCCTATAACATTTTCAGCTGGATCATCATAATGTATTACGGTCCAAAGTTCAAGTTGTATATAAGCTTCTCGGATCCAAGCAGCAGGATGAAATTTACTTAGCTCATTTTCTAACTCTAATTTTAGAGAATTATAACAATCATTATAAAATTTCTTAATACTTTCCAAATCAGTCATTTCTCTAAAAACAGCCTTTGGCCAGTTTTCAATTATAATCTTGTTATAGATATCGTACCTTACTTCATATTGTGGTGATATTATTTGCATTTATGTTTATTAAATAAATTTTGTTAATATATTATTTCATTTAGTACGATCGCATTTTTCAGTTCTGCCAGTATTACAGTCCTTAATTATTCAAAACTTTAATGAATTTTATTTTAAATTGTGATAATAGATTAATTGTATTTCCACTGCTGGATCTATGCTTCATAATAGGTCTATCCTCTACCCTATAATTTGTATAGTAATTGCCATGGACAATTACTCCAACCTAAGTAGGTATTACGAATCTTTTCATAATTAAATCGGAATTCCTTTCAAACAATATGGCTGTGTAAAAATCATCTGCAAAATAAAATCAAAGATTAAAAATTTAAAAGCAAAATAGTTATGCATTTCGCAATTGCACGCAATGATAAGTAATCTTATTTTACTTGTTATACGGGAAACCGTAAAATTAACTAAATGTTGTTAAAATATATTTTTCATCAATCAAGTGATATAGTGTTTCATTATTTTTTAATATCTTACATGTGAAAATATAGCCAATAATAACTAAAGTATCCAATTATGAATAAAATAACAGTCACAGATCTTGTTGACTTTGTCCGAAAAACACCTAGGGGAAGGCAAACACTGATAAACAATCTCAAAACACCCAAAGAAAAAACACCCGATGATAGCGGAGGAAATTATTGGATTTCCGCATTAAGTTGTCTTGCCAAAGCTTTTGTCGATAATTCGCAAAATATTATTGGTGGTAAAATAGACGAATTAATTGATAAAATTGAATTTGCTAAAACTAAAAAAGCAAAAGACATGTATCAGGGAAATATAAATATCTTACAGGACTTTGAAGAGTATGATTTTACTGCAATAAAACCTAATACTAAATTAGTTTTCATCAAAAAGAATAAAGCTAAATCTATAATAGATATTAAAAATCTACCGCTTTATGCCATGCCTCATCATGTATTCTCATTTGAAGAAAATGAAATTCAGAAAATTGGTGCTGTATGGTTTGTTGCAAAAAAAGGAGGTTTTAAAATTGACGAGTTAGCAATGGTGACAGACCTTTTGTATCGTTATCTAGATACTAACTATACGAGCAAATATGAAATCGATATGGATTACTGCTTGGCTGTTGACGTGAATTCACTCAACCATATCTCTTATACTCCTATCAGCACTAGTGAAATCAAATCACCGCTGATGCAAACTGTCAATGAAATGAAAGTGTTAATGTAATTTAGAAAATATAATTATGATATTTGATTTTAGATATATAGCATTAAATAAGAAACAAACTTCTATCGAAGATATAAAGGTGTTCATGGAAGATCAGGGTACTAAAAGAATTCATTTTGCAACTTCACATAGTGGAGCACTAAAAGCTGGGAATGAAAAATATCATGGAGTATTAAACGTTCCCTTCAATAATACCATAGGTCCAATTCTTTCGCAAAAATTTGAAGGAGGCATGAATCAGTATATTTTTTCAAATAAAATTAACCCTGGATTTTGGAGAGGATTTAATTCAAAAGAAGATTATGAGAGTTGCAAATCATTTGTAGAGGAGCATAACCAAATTGTTTTTTTGCGTGATACTTTGGATCTATCGCTTGCTTTATCTATGAATATATTAGATAAAGACAACCGGACAGAGATAGGTGAACTAGAGTATCAAGCAAAATTTCAAGAAAATGAAGGTGCAGAAAATTATCTTGTGGCATTAGTTCAGGATTGGTTGAAGAAGCTTCCATTTTATAATTCTGCTGATGCGATCTGCGCAATGCCCTGTAGTAAACCTGAACGAGCAGGTTTACCGAGGCAGATTGTAGATCGTATTGAGGGATATGAGAATATCTCATCAGCATTAAAATGGAAGAAAAAAGATAAAAGTATTAAAGAATTGGGGACGGTAGAAGAAAAGCTAGCTGCTCTTCAGGAATTTGAACTAGAGATTACTTCTGATTTGAAAGGAAAAAACGTAATTTTACTGGATGATCTATATATGTCGGGTATTAGCATGCAATTTGTAGCGATGAAACTAAAAGAAGCAGGCGTAGATCGTGTTTTTGGTATAAGTATTGTTAAATCTAGAAGTAACACAGCACTTTAATAATGATTAAAAATCAAAATATTATCGATACCATATTCAACTTCATGAGCGTGAAGGGAATTGGCCCTGTGCAAACGAATAGATTGTTACTTGCACTGGATGACTATTCTCCTTTGAATTTGCAAAATATAGCATTCAACTTACTGAATGGAAAACAAAAAGAAGAATTTGATATTATTAAAGATCAACCTATTGAAATAAAATCAAAATTTGATGTCGAATTCATTTTGTTACAAGAGGAGAATTACCCAGAAGATTTAAAGAAATTTTTAAGTACCTCTGCTCCTCCCGTTCTTTCAGTAATTGGTAATAAGGAGCTATTGCAACAAAAAAAAGTAGCTTTTAGTGGGTCTAGAAATGTGTCTGAGAAGGGAATTAAAATTACTGAAGACGCAGTAACTGAATTGATAAAGCAGAATATCGCTATTGTATCGGGTTATGCTAAAGGTGTCGATTTTACAGCTCATTATACTGCTCTGAAAAACGGCGGCACCACAATTATTGTACTTCCTGAAGGTATTAATCATTTTAGCATAAAAAAAGAGTTTAAGGATGTATGGGATTGGGATCGTGTATTGATCATCAGTGAGTTTAAACCTATTGAAAAATGGATGGCAAGTAGAGCCATGAATAGAAATAAAACGATTATAGCACTCAGTGATGTAATTATGGTAGTGGAAGCCGGCGAAACTGGTGGAAGTCTAGATGCAGGACATAAAACGCTGGAAATGAATAAAGCGCTATTTGTTCCTCAATACATGAATATTCCAGAATCTGCATTAGGTAATAATACTTTGTTAAATAAGGGTGCTGTTGCATTAAAAATGAACAAAGAAACAATGAAACCTAATCTAAACAAGATTATTGAATTACTTAAAATTGATAATAAGTACAGTCTTTTTTAGTATCTGGATTTCTCTATATTTTTTATATACTTGCGATCTATTTTCCTCATCTGTTAAAATAGCTCTTACGAGAAATGTCATAATTTCTTTTGCTCACTCATTAAAAAAACAACTATTTTTTCCTTACCCTTAGCATCTGACCTCCTGGATAATCTAATTCAAAAGTATAATTTTTGCCCGGTATAGGATCAAGTTTTCCCTTATACTGTTTTTTATCAGTATTATATATTAACAAAACAATGTAAGGTTGTTTTAGCCAGTTCTTACCTATTTTAATGTTGTAAGTTTTAAAATGCTGATTACCCGTTTTCGTGTACTCATAATTACCGAATTCTAATGCTAGATTAGTGCTATCACTTAATGACAAAATATATTCGCTATCCATTTTAAATAAAGACAAATTCCCTGGATGATAAAAAACCGGAATTGATTTTACATCGCCTTTAGAATTAGCAACCATTATTTTAGACTGGGAGATTGTTTTGACAATTGCACCGTCTATAATTTAGCAACCTTTAATGTGAAAGAGCAAAACAATCATTTTCACATTGACTTTGTAAGTTCTGATAATACAACAATTGAGATTGACGCAAAATTGAACCATAAGCTAAACGACAACTCCATATTTGAAACTATAGAAAATGTTTCAGCATTTTTTGAAAACGGATCTGTAGGCTACTCCCCTAACGGAAAAAATTTTGACGGTCTAAAACTTGAAACTTATAAATGGGAAGTGAAACCGCTTGAAGTAGAAAATGTAAAATCAAGTTTTTTCGAAAATAAAGACATCTTTCCAACAGGTTCAATACAATTTGACAACGCTATATTGATGGAAAACATTGAACATGAATGGAAGTCATTGAAAACAATCAACCACTGCTGTTAACATCTATTAAGAGATTAAACACATTCTTGATCTAATGACTTAAATTATTGATCAGTTTTAGTAGTTTTAGGGAACTGATCACCAACGTTATAAATTGATAAAATAAGTGCAAATGTACCTATTGTTAGAACAGCATCATGGCTATCGGTTATAGTCATCATCTTCGTATGGATTATTTTTATGGCTGCTTTTACATTTTTGTTCCAAATTGATGGTATTTATATCGGCTCTATCCTATTTTTTATATTAATGGTGTCATTACAAAGGCTAATACCCACTAGTCTTCTAAAGGGAATGAAAGCGATCAAAAAAAATGATTTCAAGACAGCACTAGAATTCTTCAATAAGAGTGTCGATTTATTTACACAATATGACTGGGTAGATAAGTACCGCGCGATCACACTATTGAGTGCAGCAAAAATGTCTTATCGAGAAATGTCTCTTTGCAATATGGCATTCTGTTATTCGCAAACAAATGAAGCTGAAAAAGCAAAGGATCTTTATGAACAAATCCTGAAAGAATATCCAGATAACGGTATTGCTTATTACAGTTTAAATTCAATAAATACTTTTTCAAACAAAAGTGACTAGCCAGTTCAAAGACAACATGATATTCTTATAAGAATATTAAACGTTGAGCAAAAAAACATGAAACAGCCTCTAAATGAGATTTTCATACTGGAACCGGATCAAAAATTTGATGAGGCATTTTCTCTTTACAAAATACTTCTCAAATCAGAGCCGCTTAATTTCGAATATTGGAAACATTACTTCTTTTTTCTTTGGTCAATGCTTGAGGATGGGATTGGAATTTTTTCCGTCTTAAAAAACGAAGAACTGCATAAAGAGTTAAAAAAAGAATTACAATATGGACTTGATAATTTTGAAAACATAGCCGAATTTAATCTTATTGCAGGGTATACAATTTCCATCTTTCCGTATGAATTTGGAGACTATACGGAACTAGAAGAAGTAGGTGAAAATTTACTAAAAAAGTCTACTGAAATAAATCCTCAAAATTTAATATTCAAAATGATCCTGCTAGGTAGTTATGAGAAACCTACACATAAAGAAAAACTCGAATATGAAGATCTGAAGCCAAAAGTAGCTAAATTGATTTTAGACCTATATTCGGAAAAGAAAGGACTTTTAAATGAATACTTCGTACAGCTATTTGCAAGAAAATAAGACATTTGTGGATTTATGGTTAGGCATCCAATAGATCATATATCCACGGCCCTAGCGCAGGCTGCTATTATATAAACTCCAATGGCAACAAGACTTATGTGGACAAAAAGATAAAACCCAAAGTACACTCGTACCGGCTACGATACATGCCCTTCTGATTCGAACCAACTTGGTTACCTTATAAACTGCTTTATACTTTTTGTCCTGATCCAATTGACTTGAAATAATTACTTCTGCTTTAAAAAGAAGTAATAGTGTTGTAAAAGATCGATTCTCTTGATCCAATTTGTTGCCGCTGTTAAATGCTTTCTACTTTGTCATGAATATCTGCATTGGAGTTATTACCTTTGGGTGTAGACAGTTTGCCCCTGACTTGTATAGTAGGGGAAATTTATCTCTATGGCTTTCTTTTATAAACAATATTCGTAGAATATGAAAAACTCTGTACCCAATAGTGTCGAACTAATTGATAAACATTTAGACCAGTTTTTCGATGAAAATGATGACATTGTCGTCTTTGATGAAATTGAATCAGATGTCATTCATAGAGATGTGTATTTTGTAAAAGCAAATGAAGACAGGCCATATCATATTTTGTTAAGTTGTGGCATGAGCGCTTTGCCCATGAAAATTCCTGAAGACATTGATTCCTCTCCTTATGCTGAGGTCATGATTTTGTTACCTAAAGAATGGAACTTAGAATATGACTCCTTTAAGGATGAACGAAATTATTGGCCAATTCGCTTGATGAAAGAAATAATGATTTTGCCTCATCCTGATGAAACTTGGCTAGGATTTGGCCATACCTTTGCTCATGAGGATGATGAGGAATTTGCGGAGAGAATTGGTTTTAATTCGGTGATGCTTGCAAATTCTATGGAGCTACCTGACGATTTCACTCAGATCGAACTTGATAATGAAGAGTTCGTGACCATTTTTACTTTAATTCCGCTTTACAAAGAGGAGCTCGAATTTAAGAAACAAAATGGCGCCACCGCTTTGTTGGAGCGCTTTGACCAATTTGGGGTTGAGGAAATCGTGAAAGTTGGCAGACCAAATATTTGTGCTTAAATATATTCGGAAGACCATTTGTATAAGATAATTCTGTAAATTATAGGATTTAAAACACTGTCTTTGCACCATAATTTAGTTTTACTAAAACAAACGGTAGCATTAGCCTCTTGTGCGGAGCCTACCATTTGCCTACTGTTTCTATAGAAAACTTTAGGAAAAAAGTAGACATGTCCCGAAACTGTAACAAACAAAGGGGAAATAAAATGTAAAAATGCCATAAAAAAACCGCTTGGAATCCCAAACGGTTCTGTATATTTTAGAACGAAGTTCTACTTCAGTTTTTCGATTTTAAAGTTTGTTAATAACCTCCAAAGATATGCCTAAACTCTTTGAAATAATTTCATCGCTTACACCAGATTTCTTTAACTCTCTTGCTGAAGCGATTTTCTCAGCATAGGCTTTAGCCTCGGCCTTTTTCTGACCTTCTTTCTGGCCTTCTTTTTTTGCGTATGCCAACGTGTTGGTATAATCGCGTTTACGATCTAAGCTGGATATGTAAGACATCTGTTCCTCAGGCGTTAGTTTTGCCAGTTCTCCTAGTTCAAAGATACGGGAGAATATTCTTTTATCCAAATAGTTAGGTAGCTTATCGATTTTATCCAAGTGCTTCATAAGATACATCCATTGATCCAGAATCGTCGGTAAATCGGCTTTAGCTTTATAAAATTAGGTAATACAAGCATCTTGTAACTCAACTTAGGATATAGCACCTCCTGATCGAATTCGTCAATAATCTTACCACTATAAAAGTACTTATCACTATTGGCAACATCCAAACGAAAGCCTAAAACAGCGATAAAATAAATTGGCGGTAACTCATAATTATCTCCTTTCTTTCCTTTTTTAGCTAGACGACTAATGGTCCTAGAGGTGTAACCCACCGCACGATCAAAAAAGAAATCCTGATTCTGCAATTGCATCTCCACTAGAAAAACTTCTCCACCTACACCAACACATCGCAAATCAAAAATAACTTTGCGCTCATTAGGTTCATCGCCATCTTCCTCCACATTGCTATAGGTAAGATCCTCTACAACATGTTCGCCTTCTAAAATACTATTCAGAAAATTAATTAGGTTACCCTTATTCTCCTCTCGACCGAAATAAAATTTCCAACCGAAGTCACTTAAGATATCGATGTACTTCGAAAGGTTACTTATCTTTACACTCATAATGGTATATTATTGGTTATCAAGTAAAAATAAAAAACAAAAACCTTTTAAACCAAATAATTTAGCAAAAATACTAAATTATTTATCAAATCAAATATTTCTCTACTTACTGTTAAAAGAATAGGAAAAAACGTTTGTTGTTGGGTAAAATAGCTGTGAATACTAAAAAGAAAAGCCACATCTCTCGACGTGGCTTTGACTAAACATATGAAATTTACTTAACTTACTTATACGAGTTGATGTATTGAGATACTTTCCAGTTGCCGCCATCATTGACCAATGTCACCAGATCGGTCTTGGTAAACCCTTCAAATTGTTGGGTCACTTTTGCAACTACATAGTCACTGGATTGCTCAACGATTGTGGTACTTGTTTTACAGTTCAACTGCTCGCCTTTTTGTTTTTTCAAGAAGGAAATAACTTCTGAACGGCTGTTGGTCTGATCATTTGATGCATGTACTTTCTGACTGAAGTCAGATGCGAACAACTGCTCTACTCCTGCTGACTGTCCTTCGGTCATAACGCCTACGTAATGGTCAATGGCTAGATCTGCTGTGGATAGGTTGACAGTTGCTTTTTTAGATTTGTCTCCTGCTGGTTTGCCAGCTGCCATAGTGAATGTTGATACTGCAATCAAGGCTGCTGCTGCGAATGTTTTTGCTAAAGTGTTCATAATGTCTTTATATTATATTGTTAGTTTATTGTTCTTAATTGTTGATTCAAAAGTAGGGTGTAAATCGTTCCTACCCTATGGCAATTAGATTAAACCAACTAAAAACTCGGTGAATGGTGGAAATGGGTAGGTGAATCTTTTTAAACTATTTTATTTTTAGTTTAGTAAGTGATGAGATGGATTAGCTGAAATATGAAAAAAATAACTCTTTTTATAAAATTAATATAAATCGCTGTTTAAGACGCTGTAAACGAAACATTCAGCCATTCAAACTCTGTTAACATGCGCTAGAGCGGGGATAACTTTAGTACACCAATTAAGTTTTTTTAAACATCTTTTACTGTAGCATCATAAATATTCATATTATCCATTGTAGTTCTATATTTGCGCCATAGAATTTGTGTCTGCTACCGTCGATGCGTTTATTAAATCAGTCAAGCTGAAAAGCATTGCCAACATGTAGGTAATAAAAAGCCCGATCCGATTAAGATTGGGCTTTTCAAATAAGAGGTATTTCTATTATTTATTTTTTCTGTTTGAAAAACGGTTCCATGGTATAATTGAGAGAAATAAAAGAAATGGGAAAAAAAATAACCTGAAAGAGTCTCTCCGTGAACCATCTGGCTGGTAAAAGTAATCAGATCTATCATTATAAACTAAAGATATCTTTGACCCCTTAGGATACTTCAAACATTCCTCATTAGCCATTCTGACATAGTATACTTTCCCGTGATAATTGATATGGACAGATGAACTCCCCTTATAAGATCTGCAATATTGCTCAATTACAACATGTGATACTGGTACTTGCTTTTCCAATCTACTATTTTGAAGATAGAAGTAAACATTATAAGCTACCCCAACAACTAATATTGCAATCAAAAATGGCCGTATTTTAGAATAATTCATATAGCTTAGTTAGAAACTTTAATAATTTGGGGCACTCCTGCTTCAACGATACCCTTCGGACTAGTAGGACTAGTGAAATAAAGATTCAATTGCTGTAAAGCTTCTGCTCCGCCTCCCTTATAAGCGTCATTCACTGTTTTTACTCCCATATATGCTCTTGTATAACTACTATTCTGTTTAGAAAATTCTTCAAATTTATTTCGATTACGTTTTTGGGTATTTTTATTACGATGGCTATCATTTGCCATTCTGCGTTTATACTTTTCGGCTTTGCGTGCACTAACATTCATCTTTTTAAATATTTTTTTTTCAAGTTTATCAACATATTTCAAGGGGATAAACTTACCAATACCCGCTTCTAACAAACCTCCTGTAAAAGATTTCCACACGTCAAAACTTCCTTTTTCCGCCATATTTGTTATTGCACTCTCTACTGTACTTACCATTACATCTACACCGACATCGATTATCTTTGTTAGAGCTTTCTTCCCGACCTGACTGGATAAAGTATTAGTTAGAGAGCTAATACCTCCCGTAGCCAAACCTGAGGCACCTGATACTGCCAAAGACCAATAACTAATATCAGTTAAGGAAGTCCCAAAATCTTTTCCATTAATAAAATAGTTAATACCAACCTGCTGAATATAATCAGCAGCTATACCAATAACAGCTCCAACAGGTCCTGGAATCTCTCCATTTTCATCTGTATAACTAAGTGTGGGTCATTAAGCACATAAGCATACGGGGTAACTTCTGGATAATAATCCGCTGCTGGATCAACTACATTCCACCTACCTATCTCCGCGTCATAAAACCTAGCCCCGTAATCATACTGGCTAACACTTTCTAGTTACTACCACATTGCAAACCAATAAATTACACTTTTTTCATATCTATTAACAGCCACACCATAACTAATGCCATGCTTCCAAATAGATGGCATTGAAGCATTTTCACCAAGAATTTCATTTTTAAATAGCCTTTCCTTATTATCAGTATGGATTATATAAAATTCATAATTAGGATCAGAGTATATACCATTTTTATAACTTATAAAATTGGGGAGTGTAACTCAAACTGTGTCATTGGATAATTAACCAAAATCTAAAAGCCTCTATCAAGTTTGAGCCTATCCCCAAATTTAATGTAAAGTTGGGATATGGTCAAGCCCCAGTTATGCACTGGCATTGTCCACTTTTTAGAGATGTCCTTTATTATCAGAAACATCAGCTTCATAAGAGCCTGCTCAGAATTGAATGCACCTTTGGTTTATTCATTCGTTTTTATTTTTATAGGTATTCATGAGCTCGCTGTGCTCGGTTTTGTAATTTTACGGATCTGACGGTGCATTCCTTCAATAGGATTAGTAGTATAAATAGTCTTACGTACCTGTTCATCATACTCGAAAAAGTAGAGAGATTGGTCCAGTTTTCCAGCCATGACTTAGCAGCTATTGGATATTTTTTGCCCCAATTCTTTTCTAAGACCAGTAGATTTTCATAGCCCATTTCTTCATTGACAGCTTTATAAACCGGCTTTAGGTCTTCAATAACTGCTTTGTATCCTTTTCTGTAACGTAGCGCATACTTGATCTGATCTGGTGGACAATGCATAACTGAACTTTTGTTTTTGGAAAAATAGCTTCTATAGCTTCAGGAAAGCCCTTCAGTCCATCAATACAGGCTATCAGGATGTCCTCTACACCGCGTTGCTTTAGATCGGTGAGTACGGATAACCAGAATTTTGCTCCTTCGTTTTCCGAACTATATAACCCTATCAGTTCTTGCGACCATCCATTCCTATGCCCAGGATATTATAAATGGCCCGGGACTCAACCGTACCGTTCTGACGGACTTTATAATGCATGCAGTCTAGGAAAACAAAGGAATAGACGGCTTCTAGCGGACGACTTCGCCACTCGTTAACAGCAGGTATGACGCTTTCTGTAATACGGGATATTTCAGTTGCAGAAATCTCCATAGCATACATCTCACGGATAAAATCACTTATTGCACGTGTGCTCATACCTTTGGCATACATGCTCAGCACATGACCTTCCAGCTGTTCTGTTATAATAAGCTGACGTTTGGGAACTACCTTGGGCTCAAATGTACCAGATCTATCCCGTCCAGACTCCAGTTCAAAAGTACCTGTATTAAGACCTCGAACAGTCTTTTTGGTCTTGCCATTCCGACGCTTGGAGTTCCCGGAAGCTTTATCTTCCTGAAGGTGACTTTCCAGCTCGCTATCCATCATCGACTCCAGTAAGTGCTTCATTAAGGGCGCTAGAACGCCATCATTGGGAGATAAACTCTTTCCGTTATAAAGACCTTGCATAGCTTCCCCTTTGAAGCGTTCAAAACGGCGACGCCCTCTTGAGTTCCTTTAAAAACAAACACGAACGAAAAATCAAATGGGGTCTTTTCTTTCATGACCATGTCGTTTGAATAATTAAATATAAAAAACCTTATTGAATTATTCCGTTGACACAGTTCACGTTACAGTCTCTAATTTTATTTTAATGCATGACTACATCTATATGACCACATCTGGTATAATAGTTTTTGTAATAACACCACAGGTACTGGTGCCTGTTGCTGAAATTTGAACATATGGTAATGCTCCATTTGATGCAGTATTTAAAACTCTAATTCTAACTGTATTTGATGTTTGTGATAGAATGGTTGCTCCACCGACTGAAAAAGTAACATTATTTACCGATGGATCAACCGTGTAAGTATAGATCTGGCCTGGATTTACAATAGGTCTACCAGTAAAAGTAAAATCTCCACCGATATTGATTGTAGAGGTTGAAATTACGTTATCTGCATTTATTGATTTCAATGTCACTAATCCTGAATTGTTACCTATTCTTTCAACTTTCCATTTATTATTACCAAGAGAGGTCAATGTAGCAACTCCAATTGCATTTTCAAGTGTAACAGTATTTGGGTGTAGAATTGTATAGATTTCATTAGAACAAGTATTATTTGAGCCTATGATTTTTGAACCATAAAACATATTTAGTCCTTCAATATCACCAGTACTTAGTGAATCTCTTTGAGCAGCCCAAGTTCCTCCACCAACTTTTACCATTACACTTGAACTTGGATACATCATTATAGAATTGAAATCTAAATTACCATATGACGTTGAATAAGGTTGTTTTTGATATTGAAAAGCAGCATTTTGACCTAAACCACTAGTATTAACTGCAACATATGCATCTCTATCTGGTCTAGTATGTTCATGAAAATATCCTAAAGCATGTAAAGTTTCATGTACTATTGTTCCAAGTCCTTGAGTTGGATAAAGTGCAACAATCTTATTTGCACCGGTTTCCATTCCAATGTGTGAACTATATGAGGTACCCTCACTTGAATCATCAATAAATGTAACGTACTCTTGTTGATTTGTTCTCTCAATAAATTTAATATTTGATTTTGCTTCAATCATACTAAACGCTTGTAAAATTTGGGATCTTCTTGATGATTCTATTTTATAGTATAAGATACCATTAGTCCATTTATAAATAAAATCACTATGTGTTCCTTTCCTGATGGAGGAAATTTTTCCACCATTTGATGATTTTATATTTTTAATTACATTTAATTGGCGTTTGCTAATCATTACATCATCGGAAATATAATAATTATCACCTATCTGCTTTACTAAAAATGGTTTCCCATCAACGCTAAAAGTGTGATAAATTGCTGAATCAGATTTATTTATTGGAAGTGAATCTTGCTTAATTGATTTTTCTTCTTTATTACAAGAAGTAAGCCCAAGCAAAAGAAAGCTTGAAATAATTAATAATTTTTTCATGTATTTATTTATTATGGTTAATATTTTATATAAATTTAATATTTTTTTTTGACAAAAGAATTATCTAGTATATTTTAAGTACGGTAATCTTCCCTGAACAATTAATGATGAAGCTAATGCTCTGTAGATCGAAATATATTTCGGATCTAATAAAAGATTTATGTAAGCCTTAATAGGTTATATTGGTGATATTGATCACTCCACTTAACATACTGCCCCAATAGAGTAGTTATTCAGTCCAACTGATGACCTGACAATAGGAATGTCAACCGTTGATCCTGCTTTATGATGAACATATTTATGTAATTGTCGTGGATAAGATCACAGATGTGATCCTGTGCCAGATTATACACTGCTCCTACAAAATTGAATTAAAGATTATGACTACAATATGGTTATGGAGAAGTAATGATTGATTTTTACTCCAATAATGTTCCTCCTGGTATTCAAAATTATTTGATCAACCGATTAACAATCGGATAGATAAATTAATACACCAAAGGATTCGTGCACCAGTAATAGAATGTGCAATCGGATCGGATTATTTTTCAGATCGAGGATATGATAATTCAGGATGATCCCAACACAATATTTAATTACTTTTTTAAGCTGTGTTTTAAAAATTATGACCAACATATTTAATAAAACTTTCCCACCACTAAATAAGACTCTTTAAAAAAATGGTTATTTGAGTGTCGCTCACTTGTAAGTAACATGGGCAAAAAAAACCGCTTGGTCATCCCAAACGGTTCTGTATATTTTAGAATCCTGTTCTACTTCAGTTTTTCGATCTCTTCTATTGAAAGTCCGGTACCCTTAGCGATTTGCTCTACAGGTAAACCCATCTCTTTAAACCTCAAAGCTGTTTCAATGGATTTTTTATGCTCTCCTTCAGCAAGACCTTCTGCAAGACCTTCTGCTTTTCCTTTTGCTTTAGCTTCTTTTTCTGCTTTCTTAGCTTCTCTTATAGCTTCTTTCAATTGCTTTTCTAGTCCTTCCAGCCGTTTCTGTTGCTCTTGTTGATACATCCGCACTGCTTCAGCATCCCACTTACGTTTTAAACTAATATCATACATAGTTCGTTCCTCCTTTGTCAATTTTGCGTAGCTGGCCAACTGAAAGAACCGCTGAAATACGGCCGAATTCATAATTCGTGGCAAGGTCTTTAACGTTGACATATTCTTGAGCATAAAGAATACTTTGTCGAGTTCATCTTCAACCTCTGCTTCGCTTTTAACAAAGTTAATAATTTCTAAATAGATAAAGCCCAAACCCTCGTAAAAAATTTGTCCTGAATCTCTATGACACAGGCAGGTATCATGAAAATATGTACTCCGATCACCCCCTGGCATATGAAAGCCATCCATCAAGACAATGGTGTAAACCTCTGGAATGGCATACGCCCAGGCTTTGCGGTTTCCTTTGGGTGCTGTGTCTGAAATGACCTTGCTGGCATAGTACAGCATGCGTTGCTTCAGGTTGGTCTGTGTACTCGTCTGCATCTCGATGATGATCTCTTCTCCTGTACTAATTTGGACAACCAAATCAAAGATAACTTTACCAATCTCTTCGGTCGCTCCGATACGCTCGGTATCCCGATAAGTAAGATCTGTGATGGTCTTACGACCACGAAAGATGATGTTTAGAAAGTTGATCAGGTTGATCTTGTCTCCGAATAACCGCTTGAATCCTTCATCGGTGGTTGGATCAATAAAGACGGGTTGTGAATGCGCTAACATAATTCTAGGATTTACTTAAATAATTAATTACATAAATCAAATATGATAAAAACTAAAAATATTAGTCGGTTATTAAACGTTTGTTGTCGTTTGTTGTCGGCTAGCACAATTTAGAGCAATCTTTAGAGATACATTAGAAAAGAAAGAAAAGCCACATCTCTCGACCTGGCTTTTACTAAACATATGAAATTTACTAAACTTACTTATAGGAGTTGATGGATTGACTAATCTTTTATTATATTAGTTTCGTAAACAAAATATGAGCGGTAATTTTAGAAAATGCCACAGCCAAACAAGAATGATAAATTTTGAAAACATAAAAACTTATTCAACTGAATTCCCAGAGGCTTGGAGTTTTTTGTGGTCAACAGAAGAGGCAAGTAAAATACCGCAGGAACATAAAGACCAAATCTTCTTTCTGAATAACGAAGCAAGCGAGTTTGTAGAAAACTATATCAACAGCTCGAAAATGATTACAGGCCCATTATGGAAACCATTTAATGAAAAATACTTTGAAACAATTGAAGAATTTGAAGTAACAGAAGACTGTGAACACGAAATAAAAAAATGGCTTTATTCGAAACCTATTCCGTTCAACAAGTTTGTATTTATTTACAGTGATAGAAGTGGACAATCTGTAACACTGACTTGGAAGATGGTAATTAAATATTGGGAAGGAATTTTTTTTGCTGATGACTTAATCATATTTGACGAAACACTAAATTGGGGAATTTTTTATTTTCATGAAGACAGAATTTACTTTGGTTCAGACAAAATCTACGACAAAGAATTTGAGTATGAAAAAACTAGAGAACTTAACGAATTGAAACATAGATTTTTCAATAAAGATAATCTTAACTTTAACAATGAAGATAAGAAGAAATCTATAAGAGATTTTAAACAGAAATACAACACAGATAGAATTGAATAAAACATAACGCTAACATTTTAGCAAAATGGTGGTTTTAGTGCTACATTCAAGTTCAGTTTTTCAATTATGGCGACATGGTTAAAAAAGAATGGGAAGACGATTGTGGTTATGAATATCCATATGACAATATGCCCAACCAAGTGATGAATAGCAATAAAAACAGCACATAACTACTAGTTATTGTGAACTAGTAGTTTGTAGGCACAGAGTATTTAATCTTTAGACTTCCCTTTTTTGCTAGATAAGCCTGAAACCGAACTGCAACTTTTGGATTATACCAATCAACTTTCAGTTCCTTTTTAATATCTCCGCCAGCGATTGAGATTCCATGTACTTTTATTGAGTCATCTGTATGTCCATCAGTTTCTGCAATAAACAGCGTGTCTTTACGCATATCTGATAATTGCCATTCGCCACGGTTCTTAGTATTGCACGAGACAAAGATTGCTGTTAGAATAGCTGTTAAGACTTGTGCAAAAATGAATTTCTTACAATACATATGAGGAAAGATTATTGAAACCAAATTTATAAAATCCTAAATATGATCCATATGGTAGTCGAGTACTGTTGTCCAGCGCGTCTGAGGATACTAAAAAGCAAAGCCTCATCTCACGATGTGGCTTTTACTAAACATATGAATTAAACTTAACTTACTTATACGAATTGATGGATTGGGATACCTTCCAGCTGCCACCGTCATTGACTAAAGTCACGAGATCAATTTTGGTAAATCCGTCAAACTGCATGGTTACTTTGGCTAGCATATAATCACTTGACTGCTCAACGATTGTAGCACTTGTTTTACAGTTCAACTGCTGGCCTTTTTGCTTTTTCAAGAATGAGATTACTTCGGAACGACTATTGATCCTATTTGTTGAAGCATGTACTTTCTGATTAAAATCTGATGTAAACAATTGCTCTACTCCTGCTGACTGTCCTTCGGTCATCACAGCAACATAATGATCAATGGCTAGATCTGCTGTGGATAGGTTGACAGTTGCTTTTTTAGAGTTGTCTACTGTTGGTTTTGCTGCTGCCATAGTGCATGTTGATACTGCGATCAAGGCTGCTGCTGCGAATGTTTTTGCTAAAGTTTTCATAATGTCTTTATATTATATTGTTAGTTTTTTGTTTATACATGTTTGTAATTGTTAATTCAAAAGTAGGGTGTAAATCGTCCCTACACTATGGCAATTAGACGAGACCAATTAAAAACTCGGTGAATGGTGGAAATAGGGAGGTGAAGATAAGTTCTTTAAAGCAGTACGAAATTTGCAGATCAAAGTTGGTATGTGTGTTATGGATTTAATCTTGCGGAGGAACGATTTCAAGATAGAAAACAAGCAGCAACAAAAAAGGTATATGGCGCATAATAACATAGAGAATGCCACTATTTAAGTAAACGGTGGTATTCTCTATATTGAATCTGGGTTATTATGTATAATATTATTGAAATATAATCAATAATCAACTTTTTGAATTTTAATTTATTATATGGTATTTCCTATCTCATCAAAGTCGCAATACAATAAACTGAAAACATCAGCTTTATTAAGGTTTGACAGTTGGACCGTCCACTATAAGTTGACCGTTAGGTAAAATTTTCAGTTCATCTAAGAATACTAAGCGCTGACTGCCTGTTTTAGTCGTGCGGGCATGATATACACACCATACTTTGCCTTCTTTATCTCTCAAAAGACTGTTGTGACCCGTCCCTGAAACAATACCTCCATGGGATATGTTTTTTTGTAATATAGGGTTTGTTGCAGACTTTTCGAATGGGCCAAGTGGATTTGATGCTGTTGCATAGCCAACAGCATAATTCTCTCCTCCGAAATGATTTGCGGAGTACATCATGTAATAGAGATTGTTATGCTTAAAGAGATAGGATCCTTCTGTCCATCTTCTATTCACTTCACCTGAAGTCACAGACCTGCTTTCCCATTCAGATTGTTTATCATCCATGGAGACAGGAGGACGTAACAATAATGTTGGCTCTCCAATTACATGCGAAAAATCTGAAGCTAGCTCTACTCCATATATCCAGCTTTCTTCTATTTCATCATACATCCCCTGTTGCTTTGCCCAAGCTGCAATCTCCGATTGAACTGGATTTTTATAACAGCATCTGGAATAGTAAAGATACAAACGTCCATCTTCAGCAAAGTACACATTACCGTCAATAATGGGATATCCGGGGTCAAATAAGGGACGACCTGTCAAATCAATAAATGGGCCTGTAGGATGGGTTGAGGTTGCGATACCAATACGATAATTTTCTAATTCATCATTCGGATTTTCTTTCCAATGTGCACTGTAAAACATATAGTACTTTCCTCCACGCTTATATACTTCTGGAGCCCAAAAATCTTTCGTCCCCCAGCTTTTATCTTGCTGAGCGGTATACACGGTCCCCCTATGCTCCCATTGTTTTAGATCCTTAGAAGAATAGGCTACAAAACCATGCTCTACTCCACCAGTACCATACATATAATAGGCATCTGTTTCTTGATCATAGAGTACAAATGGGTCACCAAAAGCAACATCGAGTGGATTATTTGATTGGGCTTGTGAGGTGGAGAAAAACAACTGCCAGCAACCCATCAATAAGAATAAACATACATTTTTAGTAATCATATTTCAATTATTTTTTTAATACAGTGCCCACCTCCGCCCAATATACCAGATCGTCCGATCGTAAGATAGGCATCAATCGATTCCCTTTACTATCTCCCTAATCAACCATAATCCAATAGAATAAACTAAAAACTTAAAGCGCTGTTTTAATTTCACATCTGTTCACAATTTGGCTATTCATATCTACCGATAGACTATTCATCTCAGGTTCTGTAATTTATCTTTTTATTTATCAATTTTATTTTTTTTGTTTATAATTGTATTGAAGCCCAATTACAAATCTATATCACGTAAAAATGTAAATTAAACTTTACATCATATTGCCCATTTTATTCAAAATCATTCCAATTTGTATCATGTGTGAGCAAAATGATCAACAGATTCATCGGTATTTGAATTTATGGCCAATTCTTCACAAGATTTGAATTCAAAAAAAATGAAAATTATGACAAGCATTCCTTATCGTTTAATATCGATTATATGTTTATTTTTTATACTATCGTTATATTGTAATGCCAATGATGATAAGTCTATTAAAATTATCGAAAACGAGCTACCTATTGCAGACCCTTACGTATTATTCCATAATGGCAAATACTATGCATATGGCACCCGCATAGATGGTTTTGAAGTTTATATTTCCGAGGATCTCAAGCATTGGAAGCGTAATGAAAATTTAGCACTTTCCCCTCAAGACTCTTGGGGAACACGATGGTTCTGGGCACCAGAGGTATATTACGTAACCGCTAAGAAAAAGTTTTACATGTTCTATTCCGTTGATGAACATATTTGTGTGGCTTCTTCCTCAAGCCCGGAAGGGCCTTTTATTCAAGAAGAAAAAAAACCTATTATTGCCAAAGAAAAAGGAATTGACAGTTCTCTTTTTATCGATGATGACGGAACTCCATATTTATTTTATGTCCGATTTACGGATGGAAATGTCATTTGGATGGCTGAGATGAACAATGATTTACAAAGTATAAAAGCAGAAACGCTCACAAAATGCATGAGCGCAAGTGAACCATGGGAGAAGAAGCAAGCTACAGTCGTCGAAGGGCCGTCGATCTTAAAACGAGGCAATACGTACTATTTAATTTACTCTGCCAATCATTTTGAAAGCCAGGATTACGCCGTAGGCTATGCAACAGCCAGTTCACCCAAAGGTCCTTGGAAGAAATATAGTGGCAACCCCATCCTAAGGAGAGACCATCCCTCAGCATCGGGATTGCTCGGCACAGGTCATGGAGCTCCATTTATAAGTGCTGATGGCGGATATAAATATATATACCATGCTCATGCAAGCTCAACTAGTGTCGCTCCACGGACATCTTATATTAATGATTTAGCAATTTCACCTAATGGCGTAATCAGCATTGTTGGAGAACCTATTAGACCGCTAATTGTTAAATAAAGATGTTAAATCGTATTGATCGGGCAACACAGCTGAGGATACTAAAAAGCAAAGCCACATCTTGCGACATGGCTTTTACTAAACATATGATTAAACAGTAAATTACTTATACGAGTTGATGGATTGGGATACTTTCCAGTTGCCGCCATCATTGACCAAGGTGACTAAGTCGGTCTTGGTAAATCCTTCAAATTGTTGGGTCACTTTTGCAAGCATATAATCACTTGACTGCTCAACGATTGTGGTGCTTGTCTTACAATTTAACTGCTCGCCTTTTTGTTTTTTCAAAAAGGAAATAACTTCTGAACGGCTGTTGGTTTGATCATTTGATGCACGTACTTTTTGACTGAAGTCGGATGTAAACAATTGCTCTACTCCTGCTGACTGTCCTTCGGTCATAACGGCTACGTAATGATCAATGGCTAGATCCGATGTGGATAGGTTGACAGTTGCTTTTTTAGAGTTGTCTCCTGCTGGTTTTGCTGCTGCCATAGTGAAAGTAGATACTGCGATCAAGGCTGCTGCTGCGAATGTTTTTGCTAAAGTTTTCATATTGTCTTTATGTTATATTGTTAATTTTTTATTTTAGTTGTTGATTCAAAAGTAGGGTGTAAATCGTCCCTACCCTATGGCAGTTAGATTAAACCAACTAAAAACTCGGTGAATGGTGGAAATAGGTAGGTGAAGGTCACAAAAAAAACCGCTTGGTCATCCAAGCGGTTCTGTATATTTTGAAAATATGTTCTACTTCAGTTTTTCGATTTCCTCGATGGCAAGACCGGTACCCTTAGCAATATCTGCTACAGGTAAACCCATTTTCTTAAATTCTAATGCAATAGCAAGCTTTTCTGCCTTAAGCTTAGCACGCTCTTCTAAACGCCCTTTCTCAATGCCTTTAGCAATACCTTGCTTCTCTGCTTTATCCAATAAATATTCTTGAGTGCCCATTATATTACTCCTTCCTAATTTGTTTTCAATTTCTGACTCAAATATAGCTAAACTACCCTGATTTTCAAAGCGTACGTAATACGTTAAAAAATTATAGAGACCCTGACGCGTACTCTTATCCATTTTGCGACTCATCATCTCATCATACAGATCATGCTTGATATCCTTCAGTTTTTCGTCACTGATATTTTTATTCTTGATAGCCAGTAATGTAGTTAAAACTACGACTGAAAAGGGATTACTATTTGAACGTAACGCTACCTCATCTTGATGCAACACCTTGTAACTATTAAAACGGTAATGGAGAATGGTGCCCATGAACTCTTTAACATAAATAGATGGATGGTAACTTTGGTTATCGTCGGCAAGAATGGCAATGGCAGAGATTGGAACCTGATACTTATCGGATATTTTATAGTAATATCGAAACATGCGCTCTGCAAGATCTCCCTTGCCTCTACTGGACTGTACCTCAATATGGCACAGCACAAACTGCTCACCACCGTCTTTCAAATAGACTTTGACCAACTTATCTACAAAACGTACTCCCTTGCCGTTGGGCTCTGGAGGAAATAAGGACTCAAACTCTTTGTCTAAATAATCAA
Organism: Sphingobacterium sp. PCS056; assembly: GCF_023273895.1. NCBI lineage: Bacteria > Pseudomonadati > Bacteroidota > Sphingobacteriia > Sphingobacteriales > Sphingobacteriaceae > Sphingobacterium > Sphingobacterium sp. PCS056. Next base: position 3,764,508 of record NZ_CP096883.1, read on the forward strand.
AGGGTTTACTCAAATCGAATATATCTGCTGCATCGGCAAAGAAAAACGCTAAAAAATGTGCAAAAGTCTGCTCTATAATAGACTTCCAGAGCAGATCATCAACGCGATTGGAAGATGTACTCATAATAAATTGCTTATAATAAGGTTACTATAGTAAAGATACAAAATAAAGAAGAGAAATGCTAATATTTTTAGTAGATAAAATCTGTGAGAAAATGGGAAATTTAAAGGATAGTGAGCGCGAAGCTTGTTGTGCTTCTAATCATGTTGGAGAGCGATTAAAAAATAAACAATCATCGGTACAAAACGGTATATTTAATTCAATAGAAGAATAAATAATTTACTAACATGAGGAACTCCGTTGTATAAGACTGTTAATGAATTTTAGTACAATGCAACATTTGCTTAAATATATCTTATTTTAGGTTCAAAAATCTGACTTTAGGTTGTAAATTAAAATATAATGATTGATAAATTATACCAGGATTTAAATTTGGTGCAATTCTATGACTATGATAATCCATGGTCAGAGAGTTATGATGTGATAAGTAATTTCGTAAAAATAGATGATAGCGTTTTAGATATAGGCTGCGGCACAGGTACATTAGCAAGCGAGCTTATCCATAGATGTAAAGAAATATACGCTTTGGATATATCTGTAGAGATGTTAACAAGAGCAAAGGAAAAAACATTAAACGTCAATTGGATCCATGCTAGTGCTTCATCATTTTCATTTGATAAGAAGTTTGATTTCATTTTTTTATCGGGTCATAGCTTTCAGACGCTGTTAACTGAAAATGATCGTTTAAAACTCTTGAAAAATATCGAAAATCACTTAAAAGATGATGGAACTTTCGTTTTTGATAGTCGAAATCCATTAGTGCAAGAATGGACTACATGGGGAGAAAAAGAGTCGATTCGATATTTTAAGCATCCTAATTACGGAATCATAAAAGCATGGAATGATTGGGAAGCGAAAGATGAAATTATAACATACCAAACCTTTTATGAGGTTTTGCATACTGATAAAAGGTGGGTGGCTTCTTCTCAGATTTCTTTCCCTATGAAAGAAGAAATTTATTCATTACTTGATCAAGCAGAATTAAGTGTTAAACATTTGTACGGTGACTGGCAATTAAATCCATATACGGACAAAAGTAATGAAATGATTTTTGTAGGAAGTAAAAGAATAATCAGTCTTAAATGATATTAAGGATTTAATGAAATTAACCTGTTTTTATAGTGCACATACCGAAATTAAAAAAAATGGATAAAAACCGTCCTTCACTCATAAAGAGAATAGCAAAAATATTCTTGAAAACAATCATCGGAATTGTAGTGATAATCGCTATCCTACTCCTTGCTACATTCGTAATTCATCGGATCAATTTAAGTCGCGAAGCCGATAAAATTGAAGATTATGGTCAAAAAATAAAAATTTTTGACGGTACCATGAATGTGACAATAGATGGACAGGGTGCAGATACGATCGTATTACTCACGGGATTTGGAACGGCAAGCCCAAGATTGGATTTTGAACCACTGATCAGAGAATTAGACCAGAAATATACCGTAATCACGATTGAACCTTTTGGTTATGGATTGAGCAGTGAAACAAAGCGTGAACGCAGTTTGAATAATATGGCGGAAGAAATCCACGAAGTGGTGAAGCAATTAAATCTTAACCGTTTTATATTAATGGGGCATTCCATTGCCGGGCTTTACAGCTTAGCATACATCAACAAGTATCCAGGTGAAGCAACCGCTTTTGTAGGCATTGATAGCAGTGTGCCAACACAACCGTGGCCGGGGTATAATTCGGCACCTATGGATTTTTTAGCCAAAGCAGGTGTAATGCGTGCATTTTTAAAGTTTTTTGGAGAGGAAAAACCTAAAGACGAATCAGAAGCACACCGTTTTGAACAAAAACACATGATTACGATGAAAGTAACCGGAAATAATACTTTGGACAGAGAAGCAACATCATTGAGTAATAGTTTTAAAGATGCTCAAAAACTAGCTTTCCCGAAGGATTTGCCTGTTTTATTATTTGCGGACAAAAACTCAGCTGTCAAAGGCTGGACAGAACTGCACCAAGAGCAAGCCAACAGCGTGGATAAGGGAAAACTCATCTTACTGCCGGGTTCTCATTATCTACATCATACTCAGTCGAAACGCATTGTAGCAGAGCTTGAGTCGTTTTTAGGAAAACAAAATAATTGAGCAGAATATAACTGCAATTATTGTGGTAAAGAATGTAGGTTATGAATTTTAGTAGAAAACAACTAGAACAACTTGTCGGCATGACTCATGAGGATTTGCTTTTCTTCGCTTCATGACTAAAAGAAAAGTTTATTCTAATAAGCAGATATACTAGAATATCGAAAGCAGAAAACTACCTTTCATACAGAAGGAATGATCTGGAATTGCACAAAAAAAACCGCTTGGTCATCCCAGCGGTTTTATACATTTTATTTTGATGTTCTATGTCAGTTTTTTGATATTTTCAATGTTACTTTTTGTTCAATTTCTGTAAACGTTCTTTTGCTGACGGAATGATATCATCATCTTTTTCTTCATAATTTTCAATGACACTTTCCAACGTACTCTTTGCTTGCAAAGCATTGCCTTTACGCGCATAGCTATCAGCAAGCAATAGGAAACTCTTAGCTTCCCAGTATGCATTTTCTTCATTACTGTTAATCACCTCAAAAGCTGTTTCAATGGCTTTGTCGTATTCCTTGTTATCATACTGCAGTTGCCCAACACGGTATCGCGCTTCTGCGCCAACCGCCTTTTGGCTCTTCAGAGCAGCCAAATTGAGTTCCTTCAGGGCAGACACGATGTTCTTTTGTTGTAGCAATACCCTTCCACTGTATAAATGAGCTCTGGCAATTTCCTCCTGCGATGCGCCATCGTAATCCTTGATCAACTTCACATACTTGGCCATCTGCTCCATATCGCCGAGTTCGAAATAACAGATCATCAGGTTACTTATTGCATAACCATAGTTCTTTTTATACTCTGAATTGAGCTCCAATTTTTTGAGATGCACAATTGCCTCGTTGTATTCTTTTAGATCCAGGTATAGCGCAGCAACTGTCAGCAAGGTATTTTCAGTATACTTGCTTGTCCAGTCATTCAGGATGATATTCAGATCGTGCAGTGCTTCCTTTGGATGCCCAGTGCGGTATGAACTCACACCGCGGATATAACGGGCATATTTTTCTTGTTTGGGTTTCGGAAATTTATCAAAATAAGCATTGATGGCTTCGACCGAAGCTGCGTATTGCTGCTTGGCAAACAGAGATTGGGCTGCTTGAAAAGCCATATTGTCTTGCTCCGCAGGACTCAAATTACTGACATTGGTGCCGATAGCGTAATGAATATAGCTTGTAGCATCCCCTTGGTCTAGATAGATGTTTTCAATAAAACGCATCGCTTGCTGTGCCTCATTGGTTTTGGAATATTTCTCCACAACACTTTTGAAAGTGGCTTTCGCCGCTTCGGATTCATCTTTATTATACTGCACGAGCCCTATGGTCATCAATGCACGGGGTACATAGCTGCTGCGCGGGTACTTTTCGATCATCCGTTGCAATCCATCGATAGCGCGATCATAATCTCCCGTAGTGAAATACGTATAGGGAATCTCAAAGGCGGCGTCATCAGCATAGTTAGAACTCGGAAATTGTTTCAAAACAGACTGCAGAATCTTTAGCTTGGTTTGATGGTCTCCCTGCAATCCAAAGATAACTCCGCGTTGGAACAACGCATAATCCTGATTGGAAGTTTTGCTGTTGATAAGCTGGTCATAATATTGGTTGGCACGGTCGTAATTTCGCATGGATAAATAGGAATCGCCCAAACGTGCGATTACGTCATGACGTATTTTTTCATCTAGCGAACTTCCCTCGACTGCCAAAAAGCGTTCAAAATAATCGGCCGACATATGAAAACTGTTATTTCTGAACGCTGCATAAGCCAACCCATAGTTTGCATAGTTATATACGTCGGTGTTTTTTGCAACAGGCAATCGTAGGAATCTGGAGAAGTTTTCTACTGCCTCTCCGTATTTGCGTACTTCATACATCGCTTCTGCTTTCCAATACGTAGCCAGTGCTGCCATTTTTGCATCGATCGGGAATTTTTCCGATCTCATGAATATCGATATGCTATTTTCAAAAGCACGCTCGTTATAAAACTCGAGTCCGCGATAGTACGTTGCTTTCTGATAGGTAGCATCCGCTTCCCGCCCTCGATCTTTCAAAGATTCCAGCAGACTTACTCCGGTATGGAAATTGCTCGTGCCCAACAAGATTTGAGCGGATAATATTTCCGCACTTTCTTGTGTTTGAGCGCCCGGTTCACGACCTCCATATTCTTGAACAATATACTTCTCGAGAACTTTCTGAGCGGCTTGGGTGGAGTCCATTGCATACAACACCTTGGCGTAGTTAAATAACGCATCTGCTTTCAACTGGAGGTCGAAATCTAGTTTCATCGCTTTGACAAATGCATTTCGTGCTTGTTGCTTATCGCCGGTTTCTAGGGCAATATGACCCAGAGTAATGATCGACCCCTGATAAAAGGCATCAGAAGCATCCAGTGACTTCAAAATAGAGGCCGCTCTTGTATATTCACGTTCTTGGTAAGCCAGATAGCTGATACGGTAATTCTCAATATTGCTACTTAAAGCGTTTGGATGCTGTTTAAGCAATTTAGTGTAATAAGCTTGTTTGAATGTCTTATTTGCAAAATAAGTAGCCGTGGCTATTTGGCGTAGCTCTGTCTCAATGGCTTCCCGATTGATAAGACTCATATCTGGGCTCCTGCGAACCTTTACGGCATCGGCCAGCACAGGTCGGTAGTCGCGTACGACATCAATGGAATCCACCGTTTTAATTTGATATTCGTCCAGTTGTTGCTTTTCGATCTGCTGTTTCTCTACTTGCTGCCCATAGCCCGTAACCATCAAAGTTGAAATCGCTACAGTAAATAGGTATTTCAGGTAGTTGTGGTCAATTCTTTTTATCAATATCATTGTTCTTCCGTATTTCTGGGTATTTTCTAAATGTTCCTTTGCCGATGAAGCTATGTTGTCATCATCCTTTAGCTAGTAGGGTCAAAACTAAAGAATTCTAACAACATTGTGTAAACAGTCATTAAAAGATTGGCCTTTAAGAGGCAATCTATAAGTCATATCAATCTTATTTCTGAGATCTCCTATTCCTCTGCTTGCTATCAGCAATTGAATTGAAACAATTTTAGAGCCAAGAAGAAAAATAGAAATTACAAAATGAATAAAATTTTTGACAACAGCTTGGTTGAGGACCGATCTGTTATTTTTTGTCTTTGCACACTTCCGTTATATTGACAACTTAAAATTATTAAAATTTGTTATGATTATCTCCTATTAATGATGACTAAAGTGTATAAACAATTTATCATCGAAATCATAGATGCACCGGATTATAAAGATGATTCATCAGATAATATATTCAGATATTCTAAAATATACATAGGGAATGAATACACTTACAATATAACATCAACATGCTATCAAAGTTTATCATAAGGGTCAAGTTACCTACAATTGCATAATCAAAGGTTCACAAGGTGTTACCTAATCCAGCTTTCATCTACTATATCGAATTGGAAACTGCTATTTATTGAACAATAGGGATATCGATCAAAAAAATCACCTACTTGTTTAAATGAGAATCATTTTATGTGAAGTCTATATAAATCATGGATAGATTTTTATCTGTTTCCGCCAATTCTATTTTTTTTGGGTTTCGTAACGATCTGAGTATATATGGTCTATTGAAAAATTCCAAAGCCTAAACAAGGCTGAATTAGAAAACTACTGAAAACAAGAGTTGCCGAAAATCAGTACGGCTTTTCCATGAAAACTCTAAAATAAAATACCCGGAAAAACCGGGTATTTTAATGACAGCAATAATAATCGTTCATTCAACCTTTATATTGAAATAAAGGAAATAGTTTTATTTTTAAATTTCGCGGTGACTGCCGTTTCGGTTTTCATGGTACATGATTTAAAGCGACACCTCGTCACGCAACATTTTAATGGCATCATGTGCCTCCAGCTGTTTATCCAACTGCTTTAAAAGTATATTTTTCACCTCAACCGATAATTGATCATTATCCTCTTCCAGAATTTTTTTGTACGTTTCCTTAAACGCATCCTCTCCCTTTTCACAACTTTCTAATAAACTTTTTCTGTCATTACCTGCAATGGTTACTTTTATGTTCATCCACATTCTAAACAGTTTACCACTTAACATGGTTGCATCAGTTGGCTGTGCACCTTCTAAAACTACAAAAGGTTTCAGCTCTTCAATAAAATGCTGCGATTGCAAAACATATTTTGCAAATAATTGCTGTAAACTATCTAAACTTAGCGTATGCGAAAGATCTAAAGCAGTTTTATAACCTTCCACTCGATCATTATTAATTTTTATCAGGTCATTGATAATTTCCGGGTTGTTCAAGTGATTTTCCATAATACATGAGTTACTTTGTAAATATTTCTACTGGAATAACAACCTATCGGAAGAGGAGTTCACTGTCCTGATTGATTTCAAGTATTAACACCACTATTTGGTAATAAATTACATGGACAACGTATGGCTCCTATTTTTAAAAAAATGATATGCCAAATAATTGATCCAAAGATCATCTTGATGAAGATATATTTCGCTTTTTTCGATTAGACAATGTTAGGAATGCTTACTGACAAATTTAAACTACACAACATGATCTTCAAAGAATATCTTATACATTAAACTCTGCCTACTCCCACTTTTTAAATATGGAATTCGATATAAATATCATCCAAATACAACAGGAATCTTCATAGTAATGATGGTTCCACTGGCTCCGGATGATTTAGTGACTTGTACGCTTGCCCTTTTGCCCAGTAACTGCATACGTTCGCGACTGATGATGCCCGAAAGCGACCTATGCGCGGGATCAACAATTACTTTTCCTATTTTACCACTGTCTTCAATTGTTACGGTTAGAAGATCATCTTCCAATTGAAAACGAATATGAATATCCCCCTCTCCGCTCTCCAGATCGAGACCATGAAGAATAGCATTTTCAACATAGGGTTGTATCAACATCGGCGGCAGCAATACCCCATCCGGATCCTGAATTTCCGATTGTACGATCGTATAGCTAAATGCTTCTTCACAACGCATATGTTGCAGACTGATATAATTTTCCAAGGCCTCAATTTCCTCACTTAATGGAACCCAATCTTCACGACTCATTTCCAAACTACTACGCAACAAACGACTGAAACGGTTGAGGTACTTAATGGCTGCTTCCTTTTTATCCAGACGAACGAAACTTTGTACAGCCGCAAGTGTATTAAAGATAAAATGAGGTTCCATTTGTGTGCGCAACAATTTCTGCTGCAATAAAACCTTTTCTTTTTCTGCTCTGAAACGACGCTGACGAAAGCTATAATATAAAAACAGCATCATCATACCCAGTAATATGATACCCAATACCAAAACAGCAAGCCATAAGCGATTTTGCTGCAATTGCAGCTGATTGATTTTAATATTCTCATTTAAAGTACGAATGGAACGATCTTTTGCCTGCAATTGATAAAGTGAATTCATCTCCGCCGCGACTTGTGTATTTTCCATTTCATAAACCTCCTTCTGTATCATCGATACATGTTTCCATGCAGCTATTGCCTGGTCTTTTTTACCTTGCAATTGGTATAGAGCGGCTAAGGCCTCTTGATAAATAATCTCATTACTGGCAAATATGACATCTGGGTGTGTTTCCTCTAGATCGGTCGCTTGTTGAATATAGCCTGCTGCCAACGTCTGACGGTTATGCTCAAGATGAAAGGTTGCTACATTGCAATAGGCAATAAATAGGTTGTTGATAACAACGATCGATTTTTCAGTCTCATAGCGCTGTTCGTCGCTTTGCATTTTTAACAACTGATAATGGAGCAGCGAGTCTTTCTGCCCGATGGTGCTAAAATATTGTATCTTGGAATCGTATAGGTAACTTATATGGTACTTGTCGGGATGCTGGTTATGTAAGGCCTCCAATCTGCGGAGATAAGGCAGAAAACTTGCCGCTGGTTTGTCCCGCATCTTCAATGTCTGAATCAATTGTACCAACACGCGCTGTTTGTGTATATCACCCTCGGGCAACGAATCACATAGTGGTAATGCTGCACGGTTCATTTTCTCGGCGAGGTCATATTGAAAAGTTTTCAAGTTGCTTTGTGCAGCGGAAAGCAACATCGCAGATTTTGCTTGAAAAGATAAATCGATGGTAGAATCTGATAGAACAATCGCTGCTGCTTTATTATAATAGTAGCCAGCTTCTTTTTGCCGTGACTCCATACTGCACACATTACCCAAGCCATTGTAGATAAGTGCCTTCATTTTAAGGTTGCCGTTTGTCGGTTCAATCAATTCGAGTGCTTGACCAATTAAAATACGGGCAGAATCTTTTCTCTGCATACCGTAGAGCCGCGCCAATTGATATTTTACCTCCACATGAAGCAGGGTATCTTTTAGGACAGACGGTTTCATAGCCATCTGCTGCCATACATGAAGCAGCGAGTCGCTGTTAGTAGATGCTAGGGTCACCTTTTTTAAGGTATCGATCTGCGTTGAAATGGATGTTTCTTGCTGAAAAATTGGATTGCTATGCTGATAGCAGGAGAAAAGCCAAAAGCATAGCGCTACACAAAGTATCAATCGTGTTGTTTGTCTCATTTTTTTATTGATAGTAGCGTCAATATCGCACTTTTTCGGCGCATGGAAATGGGAATTTCTTCTTTGTTTTTAAGTACGATATACTCTGAGCGGTTAATTCCTGTCACATACTGCCTATTGACCAGATACGATTGATGTGTCCGTAAAAAATGGGGTGCAGGCAGCAGGTCTTCATAATATTTGAGCGGTTTGGAAATGAGTTCTTCTGTGCCGTCACTGAAATAGAAAAATGTGTATGGCCCATCTCCTTTGCAATAGACAATATCATTTACGGATACAATCCGCATATTGTTGAGGGTACTCAGCACGATGCTTTCAGGAAGCTCGCCTACGGACATGCTATTCTGCGTCACTGACAATTGCTGCATCCATTGTGGATGGCTTTGGCGACGTCGTCGAAAGCGTTCCAGTGCTTCTTTGAGCTCGGTCTGGTCGACAGGTTTCAACAGGTAATCCAATGCTCCGAATTTGATCGCTTTAATGGCAAAATGATTGTATGCGGTAATAAAGATAATATTGGGAGGAATAGGATCGAGCTTTTTCAATAAATCGAAAGCTGTTCCATCACGAAGCTGTATATCCAATAAAACCACATCAGGTTGTGTCTCGACAATCAGATTTTGAGCTGTACGTACACTGTCTGCCCAACCCAGCAGTTCTGCATCTTTTTCCAATCCGATGAGAAAGCTGATCTCTTTACGGACGGCCGGCTCATCTTCGACAATAACAACTTTGATCATAAAGGTCATGTATTTATTTACGCTAAAGATAATATATTACTGGGTTTGTTGCTTTAGTTCGTTTACAATTCGTTTGTAGTTTTTACAAACCGTCTAAAAATCCTCAAGTTGACACTTTTTAAGTTTTGTCCTCGCAATGAGACCAGAATTGCGAGCTCTTATAGTTCAAATTAGGCCAGTTGTCATCATTGTGTGACGGATTGTAAACCGGAAATAGCGAATCATAAAGGATTTGCACATCTAAGCACAATGGGTATTATTTTTAATCATCAATTAACGCCTAGGCTTGTCCTACGCAATGGTTTTACTAAAAAAATGAAAAAATGAAAAAATTATTTATGAGTATGGTAGCGCTGACTGTGATGTCATCAGCTGCCTTTGCAGATTCAGGTGAAAAAGCTGCTGCAGAAAAATCGGTTAATACAACCACTGTACACAAAATGAAGGTCGGGACAAATGTAGTTCATGTAACGGAGGAAGTGAAACAAACCCAGACGGGAAATGCTGTCGGTCAAACCTGTGTGTATACCCTCAGAGTTTATAATTCGTCTGGACAGCTGACCACTACACATAACCACAGTTATGAGCTGGGGGCCGAAAATGGTTACGGATTCTCTTGGGATAATTGCGGAGCTTATTTTAAACATATGAGAACCAGCTATATGCATATTTATCAAGCAGTTGTCTACAACGTAGGTTAATGAATTATGTTTAGCCTTTTTGGGTAACGAAGAAGGGCTTTCCTAGTTGCGACATTTTTTTCGCAAGAATAAGAAGGGCTTTTAGTCTTGTATATGATATCTACTAGAAGGGCGCTGTTTCCTATTGCTGTCGATGACGCATATAGGAAACAGCACTTTCATCACTTTTAAATTTATGAAATACTACTTATTATTTCTCCTATTATACTGTTCAGCCGATTATGTACAGGCGCAAAAATTGCAAGTCGAGTATGAATATATTCCTTCTGCTATGGCGACTTTTCGTGAACAGGTGTATTATGCCGATGCTGTGAAGACTGCAGTACGCGATTCTATAACGGTCGCTTCTGCTGCAGGCGATGCGGAAAATGATGAATTATCTGCTGATTTTTCGATGATGCTGAATACCGGTACAAACTACAGGAGCATCGTGATACAGAAAGATGGGAATAGTGACTTGGTGGAAACGCGTACACTCCAAGGAAAGAATTATTTGGTGACAGATAAATTTCCTGATATCGAATGGAACACCAACTATACGGAAACGGACACCTTGGGTCAGTATATCTGTCATAAGGCGACAGCGAAATATCGAGGTACGACATTGATCGCTTACTACACAAATGAAATTCCGGTACCGGCCGGCCCTTACAAATTTGGAGGACTTCCGGGACTGATCGTGATGTTGTACAATGAAAGTGCTAACCCGAATTACTGGATGCTCAAAAAAGTCTCCTATCCCTACAATGGGGATATCCCGGTAGATGAAAAATATATCCTTTCGTTGCCTAAATTATCATTGGAAGATTATGTCAAGAAAGATGAGGTACTGATAGAAGAACAGATGCGCATCATGGAAAGCAAAATGCCTGTAATGGATGGTGTGACGGTGGAAAGAAATAAAGTACGCGGTACTGTTGAGCAGGTTTATGAATGGGAATCAGTTAAAGGAAAATGATTAATCATGTTGGTCTGTATCGCTATCTATTGATGATCGGCCTATGGTCTGTCGTTTATTGTGTGCAGGCGCAGGTAGCTATTCATGGACAGGTAACGACTGCGGGGGTGCCCCTCGGAGGGGTTCGGGTAGATGCCCGCCTAGCGGGAACTTCGGCCTTGATAGCTTACTCTTTTACAGATGGGAATGGCAGATACCGTTTACTTATAGGTCAAACAGGTAAAATTGCTGTCAGCTTCAAATCATTAAGCTATGAACCGGTGACAAAAGTAATTGGACCGACGCTGACTGACACCTTGATTAACATAGCGCTTATAACTGGCGGTGTGGAGCGACTGCAGGAGATAGTGGTTAACGCAAAGCGTCCTTATAGACGTGGCAGGGATACTATAGAACTGGATGTAAAATCATTTCTGCAGGGCGATGAACGTAACGTGGAGGATCTGCTGAGAAAGATTCCCGGACTGAATATCGGTAGCGATGGCAGTATCAAAATTGGTGAAAAGGAAGTCGAGAAAGTCATGATAGAAGGAGATGATTTTTTTGAAAAGGGCTATCGTTTATTGACACAAAACATGTCGGTACAACCGTTGGATAAAGTGCAGGTATTACAACGTTATTCGAACAATAAACATTTGAAAGGGATTGAAAATTCAGATAAAGTCGCATTGAACCTACAACTTAAAGAAGACAGTAAAAATCAATGGCTGGGTTCGGTATCAGCTTCTGGAACGCCGTTCGAACCGTTATTTTACCAAGCCAATATTCATGTGATGAACTTTGGAAAAAGAAACAAGTTTTATTTGTTGGGAACAGCTAATAATAACGGTGTAGATGCCGTGGGCAGTATCAATCATTTGCTTTACTCGGGACAAACTGGTGAACCTGGCCAAATCGGTGTCGGTCTCACCACTCCCACTCTTATCGACAATACTCCCGACCTACCGGGTTTTGATTATAGAAGGACTAATTTTAATCATGATAAGCTACTGTCTTTCAATACGATCTTGAATCCTTCAAAGCGTCTCAAGATCAAATGGCTAGGTTTTGCAAATCCAACAAAAAAAACGTTCTACCGAAATACAGTGCAAGAATATGATATTGAGGATATTCAATTTAGCTATACTGAAGGATATAAACTTGATAAGAAAATAAATAATTATTATTCCAGATGGGAGATGCAATATGATGTCAACAGTCGCTCTACTTTGATCTACACCGGAAGTCTGGGATCACTGGGTAAATACGATAATGGGGCTCTGCTGCTTAATGGCGAAGGTACCACAGAACTGAGCAAAATGAAGGGCTTTCTGACCAACCAGCTCTTAACACATACTTATAAGCTGTCGGACAACGAAGCTATTGTGAGTTCTGCCCGTTGGATTATGCAAAAATCACCATTGGATTATCATATCGATCAATATTATTACGAGGACCTGTTTCAGATTAAAGGGATCTCGAATGTCGACCAGCATGCCAAAAATGACCTTCAGTATGTCGGGGTCACATCGCATTATGTAAAGAGACAGCAAGGTGGTGACTTTATGGAAGTGGCTATTGCCAATGAATACAAGAATCAGACACTGGTGACTGACTTTATATTGCAGCGGGAAGATGGCAGCCAAATCCGCCCTTCGGGATTTTCAAATGGGATCAATTTTAGGACCAATAATACGCATTTCATGACCAAGTATACTGTAAAAAGAAGGAAGTGGGAATTGACCCCCCAGTTGCGTGCGGGATTTATACAGCGTGATTTACGTCATGATGGCATCGCAACGAGTCAAAATAACTGGTTGATTTCTCCGAGCTTGTCTACAAAATGGTTAATACATCCTAAGGGGAAGCTGGAAGGCGAACTTTCTTTCCAACAAACTAGTACTGAGCTGATGGATGTCGCGCCAAATTATTTTAATACTGGCGTCCGGAATTTTGTAAAAGGCCTCGACGAGATGGCTACATTGAACAACTCTGCTGCGGTAATCACCTATGCCTATGGTAATATGCTGGATAAATTTTTCGCCAATTTCTCCTTTGGTCATCAAACAATGTTTGATTACATCAGTAGCCAACGCATACTAAATCCTAATTTTAATCTAACGGAGAAGATATTGCTGAAAGATAAAAAAACAATGTTTTATAAAGCACAACTCAATTATTATGTCAAGTTGGTAAATGGGAATTTCAGGTTGGATATGGGGGCAGATTTTTCAGCTTATGAAGCCAGTATCGTCGGTGTAGGAAGGCGTAGCATTGCTTCCAGTTCCTACGACTATGGTGTGTCATTTAGAAGTGTGTGGAAATCCAGATTGAACATACATACCGGATCGCAGATACAGATTAGATCTTTCAAGAGTGACAACCAAGATAAACTAAAAAATACCTACAGTTTTCTGCATTTTTTCTTCCATGTTGTCAAGGATATTCAGGCCAATATGAAAAATGAAGCCTATCATTTTGGTGATTTTCTCTCTGAATCGCCCAAAACATATTTCTTTTCGGATCTTTCTCTTTCTTATGATGCCAAGAAAATCAAGACCAAATTTAATATATCGGCCAAAAACCTATTTAACAACCGTCAATTTAGGAATGCCATTGTTACTGATACATATCGGGCTGTAACCGAATACCGCCTTTTGCCGCGCTATTTTGCGCTGGGGATCAACTATAATTTTTGATGAATATTTGGATGGTATAGTTTCTGTGGATTGGCATGTACCAGTACCGCGTCTACATCTAAGCAAAAACATTGTACTCTTTTTTTGTAGTTTGCGTGGAAAGCTCTAGATTACGAAAAAGTAAGCTCTTCATTATTAAAACCAACACTTTATTTAATGAGCTTACATGACGAGAAGAACTTCCCACTAAGTTCAATCGTCTACATTCCTTTGTAATATCCCCGATTATTGGGATGCGCTAGTAGAACTATTCTATGTAATTTTGAATAACAGATCAACGATGCTCCTACTCAAACTTAAGGAGAGGTTAAAAATATTTTCAACGCGATTATGGTCATGCAAAATCCTGCAACTATGACACGAAGTGAAAAAACAGGGCGATTAAAGCATTTATTATAGCCACTTAAAAACAGCAAGGAGTATAAATGGTTTGTGCAAGCATCTATACCAACGGAATGGTTAAAAAAAAGAGAATCAAAAAGAATACTATTTTTAAACAAATAGGAATAAGATATGAACAGATTTAATGGTATCCATACTAAGATAACCCAAAAGGGAGCCGATTTGGCTAAACAAAAAATAGAAGCTGATTACAGTGAAAAATTTGTTTATGCTCTCCCCGATTGGGCGATGTTGACGGGCAATCCAGAGATAATCGGTGTCGTTCAAATTTATGGAAATGAAGGTATTCTGGTGACACAGCAGCGGGTGGATTTTGAAGTTGATTTTGGTGACGAGCACTCGATCATTTGTTACACAAACTATCTGAATAATCAAATGAATGCTCACTTACCCCTATTGGGTTATGTGCTATTTTACAAAAATGTATTAATCGTACAAAAAGATCCAAATTATCCCTTAACATTAAGTGATTTAGAATCGGAAGAAATCATCCGTTACAACAGTAATAATATAAGCACAGATTTTTCTTTTATTATATGTAATAAGGAGCTGGAATTAGTGGCTTCTACTGCAGATTTGCGCGAGTAATCCGGCTGTGGACGAGTCTCTTTCAAAAAAGTTATCGCGCAACACAACGGAGTACTCTAAAAAGTAAAGCCACATCTGTCGACGTGGCCATTACTAAACATATGATTAAACAGTAATTACTTATAAGAGTTGATAGATTGGGATACTTTCCAATTTCCGCCGTCATTGACCAAAGTAATTAAATCGGTCTTGGTAAACCCTTCAAATTGTTGGCTCACTTTTGCAACTACATAGTTACTTGACTGCTCCACGATTGTGGTGTTTGTCCTACAGTTCAACTGCTCGCCTTTTTGCTTTTTCAATAAGGAGATAACTTCTCGGCGGCTATTCGTTTTATCTGTTGCGGCTTGGATTTTTTGACTGAATTCAGATGTAAAAAGCTGCTCTACTCCTGTTGACTGCCCTTCGGTCATAACTGCGACATAATGGTCGATAGCGAGATCTGCTGTCGATAAGTTTACTACTGCTTTTTTAGAATTGTCTCCTACGGGTTTGCCTGCTGCCATGGTGCATGTAGATACTGCGATCAAGGCTGCTACTGCGAATGTTTTTGCTAAAGTATTCATATTGTCTTTATGTTATATTGTTAGTTTTTTTGTTCGTAATTGCATCAGCCCCTCATCCACCAACTCAAACTCGGATGTATGCTGACGTAATTGTTGATTCAAAAGTAGGGTGTTAATCGTGCCTCCTATATGGCAATTAGACTAAACCAACTAAAAACTCGGTGAATGGTAGAAATGGGTAGGTAAAACTAATTTAATGATCATGCACAGCAAGGCTCTACTTCAATATTTAATACGATAGTTGAGTCAATAAATAGAAGTTGAACGTTCTTTTTATAAGCTGTGATTTGATCGTGTATGTTGATGAGAGCTCATAAAGATATCTTTTTAAAACAGCTGAGAATTCTATCATTGTTGTGAAAGTTATTATATTAGAGCTATAAATAGCGACTTCGTAAAAAAGTGTTTTTGTTGGCATCATATTACTGATGGGATTTTTTGATTCTTTACAGAAAAAAATAACCGCGGTGACTAGTGATAACGGGTAACTATTTTACTTGATGGTAGCAAGATCTTGCCAAAGCGTCTTTGTGTGAGTACTAAACTTTAAATCGTAAGCGACGCTGTAACAATTTTAAAACGAAAATTAATTTTAAGATCATGATTATCAATACACTAAAGACATTATTCCACAGAGATTTAAACAAATTGATCTCTGAAGTCAAACAGTACAAAAGCGAATCTGATATTTGGAAAATTAATGGCCAAATAAATAACTCGGCAGGTAATCTTTGTTTGCATTTGGTCGGCAATTTAAATACTTACATTGGAAGAGAATTAGGCAAGACAGGTTATGTAAGAAATCGGGAATTAGAGTTTTCATCTAAAGATATATCAAGGCAAGAATTAATTCAAATGGTTGAAAATACGATAGAAATGATTAACCAGACATTGGATCATTTTGATGAAAATCTTTTAGAAGCCGAATACCCAATTTTGGTACTTGACAATAAGACCTCTACTGAGTTTTTTTTAGTTCACTTAGCCACTCATTTGGCTTATCATCTTGGGCAAGTAAACTATCACAGACGACTAATTGAAAAATGAAAAAGTGCACAACAGGCCACTGCAAAAATATGGCTAAACGACTTCGGTTAGATATGGTCATTCCTACTTCGTCCAACATGTAAAGGATAAAACTATGACTTGTTGCTTCATCATATTATGCATGGCACTCCAACTAAGGTGAATCAAATGCATATTTAAATAAATTATCCGTAATTAAAATTACTTCATTACCTAAAATTCCTCTGAGACATAATTATTTCTATTAAATTTCCTATATTAGAGTAATTTAACCAATTAACCGATGAAGTACCTACTCCTAGTGGCCAGTTTGTGTGTACAAGTTGCTGTGGCGCAAAAGAAACCAACCGTTCATTATATTGTCAAACAAAACAGCAGTTACAACCGAAATGCTGATGAAAAAACCTATTATATAGCAGTAGAAAAGGTGAAGAAATCATCCAAACAAGGGGATCTTATGCAATTGCGCATAGTTGGTTTTGAGAACAAAAATGGCGACTGTTTATTCTCTACTGCTGACTTGGACAAAGGAGAGAATTTCTTGACGTCGACTGCGGCAATTTCCAATATCTATGGTTTGAAAAAACCATTTCAATTTACAGTCAATAAAGGACTGGTCAACATCGATACACTTGAATGGAAAGATGAAATAAAACAACAGCTTGCAGCATGGGAAATACAAGATGATGTTTTTGAAAATTCTTTAAACAATACATTTTCAGAATATAGTAACCTTTTGCAATCGCTCTATTTTGCAGAAATATCATCGTCGGATGAAAATGCATTGAAAACATCAGATATCACAAAAAATGGTATGACATATCATATGGTGAAGCAAGATAAATCGGTGATTGCTATCCATTATTCACAAGTAGACAGCTCTTCGACATTGGAAGGCAGTACGAGCTTTGATCCAAAAACGCACCTTGTAGTCGATGAATCTAGAAAATCTAACTATTCATTTTTAGATGCAAATGGAAAAAAAATAAGCGGCCAATTTGCCAAATCGATACAGCGCGCTAGCAACTATACTGCAGCAGTAATTGAAAATGATTATTATGATATGCTCATAACAGGTAGTTATTGGAGCAACGCAGTAAATACTAAAGATAAAACGGATAGTCTCAAAGTACAACGTTATATAGATTTATACGAAGCAAAATATGCAGACAACCGCGATTACATCAAAAATAAATTGGGCCATTTGCAAAAGTTGCGGAATAAGCAGTATGATGATGCATTATCATCTATAGCTCCAAAGCTGATAGCCGGTACTTATCATCTCAGCAACAGGGTTACATCCGATAATATTTCAGACCATGACTTTAAAGAAATCATACCACTCCTGAATGATGTGCAACTCTTCGATTATCTGCAACATTCGCTAAGTCAATACATCTTATCTCTTGACAGCGCCTCCTTGCAGAAGGCCCAACTTATTGCCAATCAGCTTAGCGAGAAAGAGCGAGTAGCGGCTAGACCCTTGTACCTTTGGACCACAGCAATGCAGATAAAGGATGTAGATAGCCTTAAACAAATCCAAAATGAAATCCTAAACATGGATAACAGTTACTGGAACCAAGGAAATGCCGGTCGATATGCTCTTTTGATACAGAAGCTACTTGCTGAGCATGCAGGATATGATGCACAGACGATGCAGAAAATCATCGATAAAATTAGTGTTCTATATGAAGACGAGTCAAATAAGAAACGGTTCTTACAAAAAGCTCATTTGGCATATGCATATTATCTGGCTTATGGAATGACACCAGTAGACCAAGAAGATCGGGCGCTCCTATTATTGGAAAAAGCGGCCTATTATTCTCCAAAAAGTGCAGCTGAAAAGGAACATGGAAGTTTCTATGATCGCGTATTTTTGAAATCAAAAGAGAACTATAATGACGATTATATGGCTTTATTAAGTAAGAAGGGCAAGAAGGATATTGCTCTTCAAAACTATATACAGGAGTTTCTGAATAATCCAGCGAGTAGTTTTAAAAGCTTGTCCACTTTTTATCGTGAAAATTATAATGAAAGCAATTTCAGTGATTTTTTCAAAAAAGAGATTGTTCCCAAACTTGCAGATGCGCCATCATTTTTGTTAAAAGACATACAGGATAAGGAGTTCTCATCCGCACAATTGAGCGGAAAATGGACCGTTATCGATTTTTGGGGTACCTGGTGTGGTCCTTGTGTCGCTGAAATGCCCAAATTAAACCAGTATTACCTAGCGCTAAAGCAGGATAAAATGAGTAAAATCAACTTTATGAGCATAGCTTGTAGTGATACAAAAGAAAAAGTACAACGATTTTTATCAAACAATAATTACGATATACCGGTATTGATGTCCGACTCTAAAGTAGAACAAAATTATAAAGTGCGTGGATACCCAAGTAAATATATCATAACACCTGAAGGAAAATTAATTCCTACGGAATTTGGATTCAACTGGGAGACTTTGGTCTCTGAATTAAGCAAGTTATATACGGTTCCGGTGTCCTAGACAAAAAATATTGAAACTTGTGATCCATTCTTGCTGTTATGCTATCTATAAGAGTTGAGGCAACAAACAAAAATATAGCATAATTCTGGGCTTGACAGCTGCCATTGGACACGTTGCCTACAGTGACCTTGTTGGCATAGTACAGCATGTGTTGCTGTAGGCTGATCTGTGTTTTGTTATGTACTATATGGATCCTTTAGGGTTAAAAAAAGAGTGCCTATTTTTCCCATTATATTCAACATTCTTTCGACAAAATCAATTTATTTATCAATTTATTGTATCTTTCTAAAAAAAAGAAATGAAGAAAACCAACCTCCTAATTTTAACCTTATTTATTGCAAATTTCAATTATGCTCAAACCACATTAATGGATAGTATAATTCAAAAAAACTACTCTACATTTAAAAAAAACAAGAGCAACACTTTCGAAGGCAAGGGATGGGATACCCTTCAAGATGAAATCATCAAAAACAATTCTGTATTATTGGGCGAGTCACATTTTACCAATGAAGTTCCTTACTTTACAAATGCGATTATCAATAATATCAAGTTCGACAACTATATTTTGGAAATTGATCCCTATACCACCAACACCATAACAAAAAAAATTAAATCCTTATCTCCTGCAGAATTGGATAAATTCCGTGATGAATCAGGTTCAGCTTTATCTTTTTTAAAAGGAGAAACTGAGTTCGATTTATTCAAAAACATCGTTGATCAGAACATCAACATCTATGGAGCTGAGCAAATTAGTCTATTTTCAGACCAATTACTCTTTTCGGAATTGATTAAACAATCCAAAAATACCAAGGCAAAAGAAATTTATAAGCAGATGATCGCTAATTCTGCTGCTTATGATACAAAAAACAACAGCACATTCTATTTGTTCTCTGACGATTTTGTAGCAAAAATGAGCGCATTGAGCACGCTCAATTTATCAGCTAACGAGAAAGAGCAGCTTGCAGCACTCCAATTAAGCAAAGAACTGTATTTAAATCGAATTCATGGGTTAAGAATTCAATACATAAAACACTTGGTGATTGAAAAACTCCCTGAATGGAAAAACAAAAAGAATCTTTTCAAATATGGTGCTAATCACATGCCTAAAGGAGAAAGTTTAATGGAAATTTTCGATCTTGGAAACCTGGTGGCCAATATTGAAGATGCAAACTACAGGAAGTCATTACACATTATGATCACCGGAAAGGAAGAGGGTGAAACATTGGCTGATCTAGAACAATATAAAGCTTTCCTAACCGTGGTAAAAGATGACAATTGGTATGCTTTTGATTTAAGGCCTTTGAAACAAGCAATTTCTAAAAAGAAGCTTAAAGTGGAGGATTTGACACTGGAAAGAATTATAAAAGGTTACGACTATTTGGTTTATATTCCAACTTTAACTAAAGCTCAAAATAGAGGCAAAAAAGATCATTAAGATACGCATTAGAGCCGGCTTCCTATACTCCTGACATCCATACCTGGACATGTATTGAAACGTTGATTCAAACAAATGCCCTTTTGATATATAGCTCATTCAAACTGAATAGGTGAAAAGAATTTTTCGCCTATTCAATTCAGATAGAGTGATGAAAGATGACGTTAATCTCGATTCTTTTAGTATTCGTCACCGCAGTTAGCACCGGAAAATGGTCAGACTGAACGAGAAGTTTGCGTTTATAGTGATAAACTCAATATCACACCCAAATATCTCAATAATATTTGCAAAGTTAATACCCGAATTGCGGCTTCGGAATGGATACAACGATATGTGAAAAAACAATTAGTTACTACTCCAAAAGAATATAGGAAACGGATATGAATGGCTGCACACTATATTCTTTTGAATGTTGTAGTCCTGTGTATAATCCTAACTATTTTAAATTATTTTTACTACACAGAGTCATTTAATTTTGAATAAATAACGGTATCGAGAAATTTTCCATTATAAAACTCACTTTCCTTTAAATGTCCTTCCTTATTGAAATTACATTTCTCTAATACCTTGGCGGAAGCAAAATTTTGTGGGTCTATGATTGCTTCAATGGAGTGCAGTTTCATCTCCGTAAAACCATAGTTAACTACTTTTGCTATTGCTTCTGTGATATAACCTCGTCCTTGAAATTCGGGAAGTAACATATAACCTATCTCTGCTCGGTAATGCTCAGGTTTAATATAATAATAACCTATTGTACCAATCATTTTGGGATTACCTTTTATGGTAATAACCCAATTAATCAGCTCACTACTGTTAATTTTTTCATCAGTTAGTTTAATAAATTCTGATATTTCGTCTAGAGTTGTAGCTACAGGACGAGGAATATATTTCATTATTTCTGTATCAGATCGGAGTGCATATAGTTCATTGACATCTTTTAAATCGGCACGTCTCAGTTTAAGTCTTTCTGTTTCCAAATTAGGAAAAGTTGAGAAATCTATATTTATCATTTTGGTCTTATATTTCTATAAAATTATTATTTTTTTTAATCCAGAGCTACAGAAATAATCTGACTAACCGTAATATAGTACTGGTTTACCGACTTTCTATCCTCATCCGCCTATTAGCAATTAGTTCCAAAACTAAATCGAGTTATTTTTGAATCATAAATAAACATATTTATCATGAAAACTAAAACAATCTTCGACATCAATAGCAAAACAATCTCCAATGGTTTTAAAAAAGCATTTGATTGTTTGCAATCTTCTAAACTTAAAGTTTCCGCTAGTGATGGGAAAGTATACTTGCAGATCTCACTTCTATGGGCTATCGTTATTGGTATCATATTTCCTTTAGCCCTAATTGTATTGGTTGTACTAACAGTATTTTCAAATCTAACTATTGCTATTGAACAAGATATCAAACAAAGTAATAATAACCATAAAATTATTGAGTTGAAATAATTAGGATTCAAAAACATTTGTGGGGTGTTGTTGATTTCATTCAATTTCTTTCTGATATTCACGGTAGTTAAATCCGCATCACTTAATCTTCTATCCAACTTCGGAAAGCTGCTGTCATCGTTTGGCTGGTTTTAAGATATTCTTGATGTCCTTGTAGTTTTACCGCTAATGAATTCTTGTTGTAGCGTTCTATTTTTTCTACATATTTTTTGCAAATAAGTTCGCTTCGGTTAATCCTAAAAAAATCTGAAGGTTCCAGCTGCTCTTCTATTTCTTTTAAAGTCGACTCACTCAATACATGTTTTTTACCTAAGATATCATAAGCAAATAAAACGCCATCGGAGGCTTCAAAAAAGGTGATTTTTTCAGTGTCTAAAAAATAAATTCCCTGATGAAGACGTATGGTAAATCTTTTTTTATATGCCTTTGTTGAAAAGTTTTGCTCCATTAACTTTGCAATTCTTTCTATCATCACATCTTCTGTATTTCGTAACAACAAGAATTTATCCCAAGCTTTTTGAAAGCGTTCTTTCGAAAATGGTTTTAATAAATAGGCGATACCGTTAGTGTCAAATGCATCCATCCAGAACTGATCATAAGCTGTAGTAAAAATAATTGGACAATTGAGATGAATCTCCCGGTAGATGTCAAATGCATTACCATCCAACAGTTCTATATCCGAAAATATCAAATCCACAGTATTATTTTTTAAGAAGGAAATCGCTGTATCTACTGTATCAATTTCTGCTAGTACTTGGTTGGGTGTACTCAGTTCTTCGAGCAATCTTTTTATCTTTTTTCTTGCAGGAATTTCATCTTCAATAATAAGTACTTTTATCATCTTATAGTGTATATATCACGGGTATAAAAATAGAAAAATCGCTTTCGCTTTTTTGGATCTCAATCGGTTTATTGGTCAATAATTTATATTGTTCTTTCAGGTTATTCAAAGCTCTTCCCGATCTTGATTTCATACTTTGTTTCGGAATTAACGTATTGGATACAGTGCATATAGTGGTAATCTCTATGGTGATGATTACGGGATTTTCCTCTGTTCCTATATTATGTTGGACAGCATTTTCAATGAGTAATTGCAGCGTGAGTGGTAAGATGTAGCCAACGCTAGATATTGTCTTTATGTTTAGTTGATAGGCATTTCCATACTTATACTGTATTAATTTGAAATATTGCTCTGCAAAGATTAATTCTTCATGAATGGTGACAATTTTTCTATCTGAGGCATGTAAAACATAGCGATAAATTTCAGCAAACTCATTCAAAAATGATGATGCTTTTTGTTGGTCCTCTTCGATAAACTGATCAAGTATATTTAAATTATTAAACAGAAAATGTGGATTAAGCTGCGCCTTAAGTTGGCTTATTCTACTTTCTAGCAGTGCCTGATGATAAATGGATAATTCCTGTTGATGATTTTTATTTTTACTATAATAATAATATGCTAGAAAAAAACTACCAAAAATTATTCCGTCCATAAAATCTGAAAATGTAGAAATAGCTAATGTCTTGCTATTGAAATTTCGCTGTACAGTATCAAACAATAAGGCAATCACATAACCTAGTGCTTTTATCAATAAAACATAACTCAGTAAAGATGCACTAAAGATTTTAATGACTTCACTTAAGCTAAAGACAGATGATTTCTGCCAGTTTCTGATATAAAACTTGATGATTGAAAATAGTAAACTGGCAGCAACACATGTCATGATCGCAGCTTCGGGTGTAAAAATATAAACATTGATTTCACCTCTTATCCGGATCCTGGTTTGAATGGACTGTGCATAAGCAAATAATAAAACGAATGTTAGAAAATATTTATTTTTCTCTATTTTTCTTAGAAAATCTCTCATGATATATTTGATGTATCAATTTACAAAAATAGTCCTTTAAACCTATAGGACTATTTGCAAAAGGATATGATACTATTCTTTTCTTTTCGGAAACGAATCGATCGTATTTCCTTTCTCATCTAAAAAGTCTAGCTTTGCTACATTATTTTTATCAACATAAAACATTGCTCTAGGCATACCTTTATCATCAAAGAGAAATAGTCCATTATTTTGTTCTCTAGATTTCCCAAGCATTAAGCGGGGGGCACCACCAATTAATCCTTCCCTTTCATATAATTTATATTTTTCTTGCATCAGTTTAGGATCCTTTTTACGGAGAGCTTCCAATTCTTTCATGATCTCCATCGTTTTGGCTTGCGATTCTTTTGCTGGTCGATCATTAAATGACAAAGAACTACTCACAAACCTTTTATCTCCCTTCTGGTAGTCTTGCGTTAATAATTGCATCACTTGGTCACCATCAAATTGATCATAAGTGAGCGATAAACCTGAACTATGCCCATTTTCTGATTTTTTGCCATCGTATATAAAACCTCCACACTCTATTCCATCCTCGTTAAAAAACAACATTCCGGAACGTTTTTTTCGATCTGCATTAGTCGATTTTCCGTTTATTTTTTCTTGACCATTCGGGAATTTATCCACACTTGTGATGATCATTTTGATGGTACCATCTTTCTCTACAATGTTAATACGCTCGACGTCTATTTCATTAAATTTATGATTTCCATACTTTTTAAATGCCAAAGTGGTCAATAAAGTCATACCGATTCCGCACGTTATTGCGAATGTTCTTAAAAAGGCTAGTTCTCTGTTCATCTGTTTTATTTTTTGGTATAGCAAAACTAGGGCAAGATCATGTGACAACCGCATATAGAATAATAGAAGCAGGAATAAAGTAAATGAGTACAGGAAAATTTAAGTTGAATGCCCATATTCCGTCCTTTATTTAAATAAAATGAGATGATCTCTTCCGCCTTTTTTAATTTTAATGAGTGGTATTATTCTGAACTGGATTGGTATGAATTTCTATAAGAGGAATTTCGTAAAATGCCTAAGAAGATAAAGGGGAATAAGAGAAGGAATTAGGGATCATAAAAGGAAAGTTGATAACAAAGATGACGGTGAAGTAAAGCAAATAAACTCACTAACAGTGTCAGAATTACTTCCACTGCTAGTGAATCATTTACTCAGAGCAAGCAAAGACTTATGTTATTATAAATTGTTTCTCAGATATTCTTGAAATTTATCTTGAAACTGCAGACCACTGCCTACTCTATATTTACTTAATTTGTTATGCAATGTGAGTCCCCAAAGAATGAATTCGGTTAGAAAATAGGAATCTTCGGGTTTCGTTTGCGGCTGGTATTGCTGTATTAAAGTACGGATAGGTGCTACTTGGTCCAATACGCACTCATAATCTACATCATGGAGTTCATCGGACAGTTCGATACCCTCCGATTCTGAGAACCAGCGAACAATGTCATCATACGGATAGCGTTGGTTTTCCTTTTCAAACTTCTCAATTTTTGGAAATAAGCTAAGAAATAGACTTTTAACTGCACTTTCAATCAACTGCAGCGCGACAGTAGCAGCTCCCTCTTGCTCTCCTTCATAGACGAGCTCAACTTTACCGGTTATAGCAGGGACAATACCCATAAAATCACTCAATCGTACAGCAGTAGCTCCTGCTCCGTTTTTAAGCATACGCAACTCGGCAGTGCTTAATAAGTTCTGAAATGCGGTAATGCTCATACGTGCGCTGACACCACTTTTCTCGTCAACATATTCGCTATTTCGTGCTTCAAAACTAATCTGCTCAATCAATTCTCGAGCAAGTTCAGGAACGTATATTTGCTCCTTTTGTGCAGCTTCCAAGTTAGCTTCTTGGGCGGTAATGGTCTTCGCTATCTCCACTGTTTCGGGATAATGCGTCAATATCTGTGATCCTATTCGATCTTTTAGAGGCGTCACGATACTTCCCCTATTGGTGTAATCCTCCGGATTTGCGGTGAAGACAAACTGTACATCTAGCGGAAGGCGCAATTTAAATCCGCGGATCTGAATATCTCCTTCTTGCAATATATTGAAAAGTGCTACCTGGATCCTCGCCTGTAGATCGGGCAGTTCATTAATAACAAATATCGAGCGGTTGGCTCGTGGGATCATGCCAAAATGAATCACACGATCGTCTGCATAACTCAATCTCAGATTTGCTGCTTTGATCGGATCTACATCGCCAATCAAATCCGCTACAGTGACATCGGGTGTGGCCAGTTTCTCGGCAAAACGTTCACTTCTATGAAGCCAATCAATTGGTGTGTCATCGCCCTTTTCCTTCAATAGTTCCACTGCATAGCGTGATATTGGGCTAAAGGGATCATCATTGATCTCTGAACCTTGTACCATAGGTACATATTCATCCAACAGGTCAACCATAAGCCTCGCTAGTCGTGTCTTTGCTTGACCGCGGAGACCAAGTAAATTAATATTATGTTTGGATAATATCGCTCTTTCAAGTTCTGGAATAACCGTGTCCTCGTATCCATATACTCCATTAAATACAGATTCGCCTTTGCTTATCTTTGTAATCAGATTTTGTCGCAGTTCTTCTTTTATTGTCTTTGGCCTGTAACCTGAAGCTTTCAGTGCGCCAAATGTCGTATTCTTCGTGTAATCCATATGTTCTTTTAATAAAGCGCAAATGTTGCGCAAAATGTATATCCTATTTTCGTTCAGGTAATTGCTTATCGTATTCTTTTTCTGCGATTTTCTTCGTAATCCTCAAAAATCATTTCTCCGAGATCTCCAAGTCCTGTATAATAAGCCTTCCCTTGATTTGATGCTGTGAATTCGTCAACAAATTGCTGTAGATAGGGATCTGATGTAATCATAAAGGTTGTAATGGGTATGCCCAGCTTTCGTGCTTGTGCTGCCATGCTATAACACTTACTGGTAATAAAAGGATCCAAACCCATTGGATTTTTATAATAACTACCATCCGGCATGTTTAGACAGCTCGGTTTTCCGTCGGTAATCATAAATATCTGCTTGTTTGCATGTCGCTTACGTCTGAGTATCTCCATCGCTAATTTCAATCCCGCAACCGTATTGGTATGAAAAGGTCCCACTTGCAGGTATGGTAGATCTTTTATCGCTATAGGCCAGGCATCGTTACCAAAGACAATAATGTCCAGTGAATCTTTTGGGTACCGTGTCAAGATAAGCTCTGATAAGGCCATTGCCACCTTTTTTGCGGGTGTGATCCGGTCTTCCCCATATAAAATCATACTATGGCTGATATCGATCATCAACACCGTACTCATCTGTGACTTGAACTGCGTATCTTCGACAACAAGATCATTTTCTGATAAGGCAAACTCTCCTATACCATGATTAATCTGGGCATTTTTCAAGCTCTCGGTCAAAGCTATTTTCTCCAGGCTGTCTCCATATTGATAACTTCTAAAATCACCCATATTTTCGTCACTCCGCCCTTGATGATTGGTTTTATGATTGCCTGATTTTCCTTTTCGCATTTTTCCAAAAATCTGGTCCAATGCATGCTGCCGTAATGCTTTTTCCAACTTAGAGGTAATATCTACCCCACCACTGCCATCTTGCTCCAATTTTTCTCTGATATATCCTTTATTCTTTAGATCAGCAATGAAATCGTCTATGGTATATTCTGGAGTGGTCAGTTTAAATTCTTTGTCCAACTGCCGTAACCAATCAATAGCTTCATCAAAATCACCGGAGGTATGAGTAATCAGTTCTTTGAAAATATCAAATAATTTGTCAAAAGGCGTTTGAAACGGCTCGTCATATTGCTTAAAGATAAAACCCCTATTTCGTGTAGTGTTTTTCATGGATTCATTTTATTTGCATGATGAAGCTATGTACATCGTGATATCGCAATAGCTTCGCAGGATGAATTTACGAAATAATAATCCTTATAAAGAATCATCGGGTCCTTAATGATTTAAAGATGATATTTGAAGAAAGACGTATTGCTCACCTGTTTTTATTGCAGAGTTAAAATCTCCTGTACACAGATCTGCTAGACGAATTTGCATTTATGTTTAATACTTCCTTGAGCAATTACGTACCTAAAGAATAAGAAAATAGGACAATTTGAAGCAGGTATTTTTCCAGACGTTCCATCAAATTGGTCGAATAAGTCGCGAAATTGAGCCTCATGTCTATCCTTACTTCGAAACTACTCAAGTAGTACCGAAACTCAGGATTTTGATTTGTTTTATCGATCAGGTCCTCTTCGCTTTAAAAACTACGTATTTCTGCTTTAGCTTAATTTTTATTAAATTGCTATTATTCAGTTTTTTTACAAAATATGCGAACAATGTGGACTTTTACCGTGAAAAATAAAATTAAGGTTGCGATGTTATTTTTCTCCGTCCTTTGTTTAGTGATGTTGACCAATATTCAAGAACAACGCTTGGTCAAAAGAATTAACGAATCGGTGACGTCTTTATATTCGGATCGCTTAGTAGTGGGTGATTATATTCACAAACTTTCTAATCGTATGGACAAATTGCTAATTTTATTATCTACAGCTAATTTCTCACCGAAAGAAGTTCATTCGGAATTGAAAAAAATCGATCAACTGAATACTCTTTATGAAAAAACAGTGCTGACAGATAAAGAAAATATTAATTTTAATAAATTTAAAATCTATATTCAACAAATAACACAAAATTTCAATGCCACCGATCATGCCCAAGCAATTGAAATCAGTAAATATGCCCGCCAGACTTTGGAAACCTTATCTTCTATCCAAGTGGAGGAAGGAAAGGTGAAATTAGATGAAGTATTGAGCATGACGAGTACGAGTAGGTTAATGTCTTACATTGAAATCGTGATCCTGATCGTTATCGCCGTATTAATTCAGATATTGGTATTTTCCGCTAAAGTAGATATGGGTGCCAAAGTTCCAAAAGATCATCGTCTAAATTAAGTATAGTGCTTAAATTTATAGCCTAATAGGGTCATCATTTTGCTGTGTAAATTAATGTCAATTATAGGACGTCTTTGATACATATCTTACTTTTTGAATAAAATTTCATTGATTATTTTAACTATTCTTTCAACTTTTATGTCATCTGTTTTTGCAGAATACACCCATTCAATTAGTTTTTTCTTTCTACTCTCCGGATACAATGAAAATTTTTCATAAACATGAGGATCATCTTTTAAAGAGAGTTCCATTTCTTCAGGCATCTCCGTTGGAAGCTCATCTTCATACAAGATAATATGCACATGATCTCCTTTTGCTTTTTTAATTTTACACCTAATTTCGGATTTTATGGGTAAAAAAAGGATGCCATTTCCCATTGACTGTAGCCTATAGTTCTTAATTTCATAACCATCGATGGTTCCCCTAACTCTTATCCAACCGAAGCGCACATCTTTGCGAGGTACAATTTCAGGTATTCGGGCAAAAGTCCATCCTCCCTTCCCTTCAAAGCCTTCGAGAATATATATTTTATCAATCAACGAGATCTGGCTCATCATCATTCAAGCTATTAGATACCAAAAATCAAGTTCCATACTATCTTGATCTGCTATTGCCAGCAATTCTTGACAAGAAGGGTCATCGAGGTATCCCATGCAGGTCTTTTTTGTAGCGCCAAGCGTTTTACCTAGCGTTATTTCTGAAAAGGTGTTCGCGTTGATCCTTCCAATAAAGTGAGCTTGTGTATTATCAAACATATTTAAATACTGCTCTTCTATATTTTGTGATATCTGGAGTAAGTCATAAACATGATGATCCACTCGTATAGAAAATATACCCCTCTCTACACATGAAAATACAGCTGGAATTTGAAAACTCTCTTTTTGTATTTCATGATATTCAACTTGTACACTTTTGGGTTCAATTAAATTGAAGAAATTTTTAACTTCAGGAAGATACCGATATGATTTTCTAAATCTTTTAGACATTGAATGGATTCGATAAATAAGACATTTGCATACTCGTTATCATAGTTTCTGACTAGGCAATGAAAAACTAGTCCCTGCTGTAGTGACAATGTGGTTTCAAATTTTAATACCGCTAACAAAAGCTCATCATCTGATACATCCTTCTTCTTCCTAAAGCCTGTAAACTCCATTACTTTGGCGGAGTGATTATTTATTCAAATCATTATTGATAATCTTAATTTATACTTAGGCAAAAGTAAGTCGAAGAAAGACAACCCTATGTCAGCAGTGATCACAACTTTTTATAAGTGTTTATTAGGAACATCCAGTCATTGTTAAGTTTAGATCTCTTGGATTTTATTTACAGTCAAGAGCTTTCAGTACTTTTTTATATGAATATTTTCGAATTTAATGATCCGAACCCTTTCCAATTTTTAATCGTTTAGAACACAAGTAAATGGTCGTAAAAATTGATGCACAAATATTATTCCTATGAAAATTATTATGTATGTTTGTTTTAACAATAATAATAACTCAAACCTAAACCAAATATGAACTTCTATTATTCAGCGATTTTTATTGTCAGTAGCTTAGCGATTTCCTTTTCTTCATGTGCTCAATCAAAAAGCCTTTTCAATGGCAAAGATTTAACAGGTTGGCATATCGATGTTCCAGAAATGGACAAAAATACGACTGTAAAAAGTCCTTTTCTTGTCAGAGAAGGAATGTTGGTCAGTATGGGTACACCAAATGGTCATATTATAACTGATCAATCGTACCAAAACTATAGCTTAGAAGTCGAATACCGTTTTGCAGGAAAACCAGGCAACTGTGGTGTACTGGTGCATGCTTCTATCCCACGCGCACTTTATGGAATGTTTCCAAAATCTATTGAGGTACAGATGATGCATGAAAATGCGGGAGACTTTTGGTGTATTGTAGAGGATATTAAAGTTCCAAATATGGTTGGACGTCGTGGTGAGGAAGCTGAATGGGGCATTACAGAGGGTAAAAATCGTCGCATTATAAATCTTACCGATCGCTCGGAAAAACCGCTTGGCGAATGGAATAACATGAGGATCGAATGTTTAGACCGGAAGATCAAAGTATGGGTGAATGGTGACCTTGTAAATGAAGGTTACGACTGTACCGCAAATAGTGGACAGATTGCACTACAAGCTGAAGGTGCTGAAGTAGAGTTCCGTAAGGTTTTACTAACTCCGATAACACATCTTTCCAAATAAAACGATACCATTAGTACTATACTATTTTTGCTTGCGAATATCCAGGTACAGATTTAAACCTCTATTTCATATACACAGAATACCAATATCTTCCATTAGATAATGGTATTCTGTATTTTGCGAACTGTAGCTGTTTTTAATTATCCTCATTGATTCAACTTAACATAAGCTTGTCACTTTTTTCAACAAAGAAACCTTCAAATATTGATATTTTTACTTTTATACTACAAGCTAATTTGCTGTATGAAAATGAAATTGGTACATTGATACTATACGATATAATATCTTTTCCAGCAATACATCTTCGAGAACATGCATATCAGAAAATCATAAAATACAATTACAAAACCTCTGTATACGGATCTCAAACTTCTGATAACTTTTTATCTTCGCTAAATAGGATAACTCAATTCTTTACCGAGATATAGGTCTCCACCTCGGCCTCGGGACCATCATTGTATTTTTCACCATGTACGGTAAAATCTGCTTTATAAGCTCTTTTCAAATTAAACTCCTGATCAGCCCAAATATCCAACCATGTATTGAATACAGCTTCCGGCATCTTTCCTGTAGACACAAACTTAGCAAAATTTCCCCCTTCGATAACCAAACTAACGAATCCTTCTGGAATGGCTGTAAATACACTCACTTCATAGCCAATAATAGTATCGTAATACCCTGTAAAATCTGTTTCATAGTGGGTATAGACCGCATAAATATCGTTACTGATCTTGTGCTCGACCTGATGTATGGTTTCATCTTTCCAAAACTTTTGCCATAATAATTCGATATCATTTGCCGACTGTCCATTTTCATTGGTAGTTCTAATGACCATACCGATAATCTTCTTTTTTTGAATAGTGATGTTCTCCATATTGTACACGATGATTTTTAATATTTAACGAAAATAGTCAGGGCGACTGACAGCAGTATGTCAGCAGAAGGATTACTATTGAATTAAATGTATATACTGATAAAGAGAGCTACAAGTATAGATGATATCTCTTTCAAAAAAAGAGATTGATTTCCAAATGTATAAAATGCTAACGACCGTTCCTGTTGTTCAGTCTGATTAAAAATATTTAAAGTAGATTAGGTCCTGTTTATTTTTTCGACTTATTTTAAGCAACATAATCATCCTATTCTGACTTTCTGGAATATGATTACCTAACCTGATTTCTGTAACTCAACTAAAGATTTTGATTATCTCTCTCTGGTGAATATCTGTTTATCCCAAGTTGATGATTTCAGTATACCATTGGGCTTTGTACGGTATATGAGTTTGTTGTTTTTCACCTCGATTTCACCGTACGGTGCATGATGCTCCCTGTCCTCAGGCATCACCAATCTGCCGTTTTTTACAAATGCTCTATAAACATCACCGCTTTCTCGACTTTGATATTTACGGGTCCAGTCGGTAATCGTAGCATAACTGACATTTTCAAATGTTATCTGTAAGCATCTACTTGTTTTCTTATCGATCCAAATTCCGCCATATTGCTTTTGGATCTGCATCATCGTGAGAGGTGCTTGTTCACAACTACTTGATTTGTAGAAAAACAAAACGATTAAAAAAAGAAATACTTTTTTAAAGCTCGGCATAGTTAAATGTAAGATTTTTCATTTGCAACTTTCGCAAAAGTCAGATTAAATCTGAACAGCCCCATATTCTAGATTTAATGATCACTTTCTATTTCTTCGATCATCTCTCCTGCTGTCTCTTGTCTCAATACCCTGATTACGTATATTTCGTTGACGAAATTGACAAGAGCGACCAGTATCGGTGTTGCAAATAGCAAACCTAATGCTCCTGTAACTGTACCCATTAGCAATTGAAAAAAGAGTACCATAGCTGGTGGTAATGATAGCATCTTTTTCTGGACGAAGGGTGCAAAAACTGCTGATTCTATTATCTGGACACCCACAAAAATTGCGATTATGTACAATGCTGTTACAGGTCCATCAAGCAAACCTACCAAAGCAGCAGGTATAAGTGCGATAGTTGGGCCCAAATTGGGGATGAAAGATAGTATTCCCGCTATCAAGGCCAGAATCAACCAAAGTTCAATTCCTAAAATAAGTAAAGAAAGTGCTGTTAAAACAAAAACAAACAGCATATCCAATAATTGAACTTTCAACCAGATCTTCAACTGCTCTCCAACTTTAGTCAGAACCTCCTCTACTGTAGATTTATTCTTGTCAGGAAATAAGCTGACAATGCCAATCATATACTCCTTGGGGGAAATCATAATGAATATACCCAAAAATAGTAAGGCATAGAGATCTCCCAAAAAACCAAATGTACCACTGAATACCTGTGGTAAATGTTCTATAACTTTGGTCATCTGATCTTCTGCACTATCCATATTATCGATGAGATAAGTACCCCAATTCGTACTAGTCAAATAAGTCTGGAGATTGTCTATCATTTTAGGTACTGTAGCGGCCAGCTCCTTATATTGCGTAACGGCTGTATTGCCGATAAAATATGATATGGTGCTACAGAAGATAACATCCCAAAGTATAGCTAACAGTAAACATATTTTGGAATTTAAACCTGTCCATTGTTGTATCTTAGATGAAATTGCATGGAAAAGTATAGAAATGAGAATTCCTCCAAATAATAAAAGTAATAGTGTAGTAGCTTTTATGAATAATACTGTCAACGTCAAGAATAGTAAAACAACGATACATATTGCTGCTGATTTTTTGTAAATGTCGCTCATAGGCAATTTGGATATAAATTTTTATTTATGTTCTACCCTATATTTAAATGAGTAGTTAATGAAGAACTTCCTCTCTAAAAATAACATTTGATACAGCTATTTGTTTTAAAACAATATATATAAACACTTTTAAAACTATAAAATCATATTAATGTGGGGTGTATCAAACAAAACTGCCGTTAATATTAATTTCCACTGCGGCAAACATAAGTCCTATTGGATGACCATTATTAACATATTTGAATAGATTTCTTTCCAATGCTTATATTGGATTTATATCAATTTAAACATTAGCCAATCCTTACATTCATCTTCATATGATCCATATTTTGAAATAATCAATAGTCTCGATCGGATGATCTCTTTGCGCCTATTAAATTTTCGCTCAAACAGATAGCATTGATATATTTATCCTGAATCACATGGAAAAAAGAAAATTACAGAATTAGAATTAGCGACTATCAGTTATAGTAAAATTATACAAACAGCATATTATGGATTAAAGAATATTCAAGATTGCATTGCGGTAACGCCAAAAGTGTTTTTACGATCAACTCCATCACAAAAGCTTTTACGGGAGTAGCCATCATGCAAATATATATTTTTTAAGGTGTTGCATACTTAGTCTATTCAAATTAAAATCGGCTGTAAATCTTTCTAAAAATTTAATATATATTTATATATCTAAAATCTATATATGTTAGAAAATTTTGAATTTTATCTATTTCTGGTCCTGATGATTACCATGCTTATTATGCTGGCAAAAAAAATTCAGGTCGCTTATCCTGTATTGCTTGTATTAGCAGGACTTTTGATAAGTTTTATTCCAGGAGTACCCCCTATAAAAATTGAACCAGAATTGATATTTATTCTCTTTTTACCTCCTCTGCTATATGAGGCGGCATGGTCGACCTCCTGGAAAGAACTTTGGCGCTGGCGTAGAATTATTTTTAGTTTTGCTTTTGTCGTTGTGTTTTTCACTGCGTTATCGGTTGCGATTTTCGCTAATTATTTTATTCCTGGATTTTCTTTAGCCTTAGGGTTTTTATTGGGTGGAATCGTTTCTCCCCCTGATGCAGTAAGTGCTGGAGCAATCTTAAAATTTGTTAAAGTACCAAAAAGATTGGCCTCCATACTCGAAGGTGAAAGTTTGTTGAATGATGCTTCTTCTTTAATCATTTTCCGGTTTGCAATGATTGCAGCAGCAACAGGACAATTTGTTTGGCAGGAGGCCGCGGGAAGCTTTGTATGGATGTGTATAGGTGGTGTGGGAATAGGGCTGACTATAGCATATATTTTTCTGAAAATGCACAAGATTTTACCCACAGATTCAAACACTGATATTTTACTCACTTTTATTGCACCCTTCTCAATGTATTTAGCAGCAGAACAGCTACACGCCTCTGGAGTGTTAGCTGTCGTAAGTGGTGGCTTGTTTCTTTCCTATAGAAGTCATGACTTTTTGAGCAGTGCATCTCGAATACGTACCGTCACGGTGTGGGAAACTTTTGTTTTTTTACTAAATGGTATTGTTTTTATGCTTATCGGTTTAGATTTGCCTGAAATTGTTTCCGGTTTAGGAGATACGGATATTTATACTGCAATTGGATATGGAATTGCCGTTACTGGCGTTCTAGTTATAGTAAGAGTTCTTGCCGGTTACGCCGCAGTGATTACGACTTTAATTATGAGAAATTTTATCACGGTTGCAGATGCTCAATCACCTGGATGGAAAACACCCATGATCATTGGATGGACAGGCATGAGAGGCGTAGTGTCTTTGGCGGCAGCGCTTTCAATCCCTTTGACTTTAAGTGATGGAACTCCTTTTCCTCAAAGGAATCTGATACTCTTCATCACATTTGTCGTCATTCTTCTCACATTGCTCGTACAGGGGCTTACTCTACCTATTCTATTAAAAAAATTTCCATTGATAGACCGTGATTTTGTGAGAAGCGAAAAAGAAATAGATTACGAAATACAGAACAACCTCGCTCAAGTGGCTGTTGATAAAATTCGTAGCGATTATGCACACAAAATAGAAAGTTTCCCAATATTGAAGGATCAATTAGAGAAATATGAACACCAATTGAGCAGTTCTGAAATCATTATTAATTACACTGAATACCGAAATATTTATATTGACATTTTAGAAACGCAAAGGAACTGGCTGATCAATAAAAATCGTAAAGAACTTTTGCTAGATGAAGAAATCATAAAAAAGCATCTTCGCCTACTTGATCTACAGGAAGAAAGATTGAATTTAAAAAGCTAGAACATGAAAACGAGTATTTTCATATAGAAAAAGAAATCCAGTACTTTAGCAATTACCAACATACAAAATGAAAAAACTAACCACACTGCTACTCCTAATCATGTCTACTGTATCCCTTTATTCACAAGAAAAAGTCGTGCTATCTCATACGATCAAAATATCAGATATGATTGAAATCAGTTTAGCGCTTGAAAATAAGCCCTATGGAAGATTTCACCTCATTAAAATAGATACGCTGACGACTACAAATTATAATGGGCAGATACTTCAAAATAACTTTTTTGAAAACATTTTCAGAAGAGCAAATGTTTTGGCTAGATATAATATCGATGAACATAAAAAATACAGAAACATGGATATTAAAGGTGTTATCAAATACTTTAAGCCTTCAG
Source organism: Sphingobacterium sp. PCS056 (assembly GCF_023273895.1). NCBI lineage: Bacteria > Pseudomonadati > Bacteroidota > Sphingobacteriia > Sphingobacteriales > Sphingobacteriaceae > Sphingobacterium > Sphingobacterium sp. PCS056. The sequence continues at coordinate 3,800,793 of NZ_CP096883.1, forward strand.
CAAATGAGAAATCATATTTCAATCTGGGTAAGCTTAAAGATTTAGAAAAAAACATGAATCTTATAGACAACCATTTAACAAAAAACAATTCGACAATTTATTTTGGTATCGTAGATTCGGTATATATACAACAGGTATTTCCCGATTTTAAATATAAGCTCAGTGAGGAGGACGATTATAAAGGTATTGACTTTGAAAGCTATGACCTGATGTATGTTTATAAATCGGATATCAATCAAGATGTTATAATAGCAGTTAATGAAGATCTTGACCATGGTTATAATAATCTGACGTTAACTGATAAAAAAACAAATATGATATACAAACTGATCAAATTAAAAAGAAATATGACTGCTGATGAAAGAGATGACATAAAAATTGAATTGATGATCGAAAATGAAAGTTCAATCGAAAGAATACCTTTTGATTTTAAAAATGTTGTAGTCAAATAACAAAATGATAGCTAGTACCGGATTTAATGGTACCATTCTGAAGTAATTTATAATAGATGCTTGTTAGATCATCTATGGATGTACACATTGGTACAGTATAATCCTCCTATTTTTTCGCAATAATACATAATTGCATCATAGAAATCAGCTATTAAAATCAATTTGCGTAGGTGATTTAATCTTGAGCATATTATATAAGAAAAGCTAATCTTGCGATTAGCTTTTCTTACAATACCTATTGATATTTACGAAGCGGTCACTGCTTAGTACGAGAACTTGCACTACTGATTTATAAACTTGACTATTCTCCTACTAGCCGTATCGCAAAAGTCAAGTCCAGAATAGTCTGGATTCAGCCCTCCTATGAATGGTACTGCCATTATAAAAAGATTTTTAGTTGCATTTCCAAAAGCATCAAGTGCCTGAAAATAATCATTTATACTTAAACCTTTTACTTGCATGTAATAACCGTTGTTACTATCGCTCTTGACATGGAGACTTTTTTCACTTACATATTTTTCTCCTTCATTCGGATCCTTAAAATTAAGATATCCTGTACTGATCAATCCTTGATCTTTTAGTCCTTCAAATGGCAGATCGTTAAATTCTAGGGGCTGTTGCCCAGTACCGTCAACATAGAGTTGATAATGGTGTTCGTGTTTTTTATCTTGGATATCCACATAACGATAGATTGCACCCGTATCAGCATGAGGATCAACATGACTATCTCTGTCAACTTGGATATGTTCAATAACACCAGCTTCATACAGCGCAATAATTTCTTTATACGATTCCTGTGGTAGAGAAGCGATGATTACACTGATAAGTGGCATTAATACTTTACGTAACCGCAGCATGTCTTCTGCCGAAAAATGCTTAGCTGGGTAATTCATTGCATAGCTGAAGGCTGCCAAACGCTCCTTCCAAGAAATAGACTTTCTTCTATTTATTGATTTTTTTGCCTCTAGATATTCAGCTCTAAAAAGGGTAAAACTATCTAGTTCCTTTCGCAAACTGAGCATTTCTTCGACAAATTCCTCAATAGTCATATCTTTGATCTTTTCATAAAATTCGGGATCACTATGCCTAATTGGGTTTTTGAAATTTCTTTCAAAAACGTAGTCGAGAGCCACAAAACCATTATTTTTCTCTTTATAATCATAAATCTCATCTAATGTCATTGACCAAGAAAGAGAGTATGGTTCGGACTCGGAATGGAAACGTAATGCAGGAAGATAACCACCAGTCGAAAAAAGATGTATAGAAAAGTTTTTAGAATCTTCATTCAGAACATAGCTTACTTTATCATCGTCATAGAAATACTGGCCATTTAACCGTGATAAAGTTTTGACAGCATCCACAGCAGTTAGGGAAGCTCCTTTAATAGCAACGGGAAAATTTGTTCTTTGATCAAATTTTGAAGGCGGATAAGGAGAATCATACCATCCTTTTTTCTTTCCTTCAAATGTTAATGGCCAGTAATGCCCTGTACATATAACCACAACTTCAGCATCATATACTTGATCATTTGTGATAGTGATCTTATAATTTTCTTTTTTACGATCATAGAGCAGGTCGGTCACAGCTGTATCAGTCAAAACATGCACCTTTATCTTAAGCTTTAGGGCTAGCTTAATATATTCGTGAAATTGATTTTCGAGATAATTTCCCAAAAGAAGTCTTGGTAAAACTTGATAAGGATTTAATTTGCCGTTTATATAATAATCTGGAAAATCATCAGTTGGATTTCGCGATAAATAATCAGCAACATCGTATATTAATTCTGGAATTTCATTAGCAGAAACATTCGCGAGATGTTCATTGCACGATCCATATTTCCCATAAGGCATACCAACTCCCAATCGCTCATTTTTTTCAAAAATATAGATATTTTCAACTTGAAGATTTTGATTCACAATCTCCTTTAACATAAATAAAGCTGCGGGTCCCCCTCCGATTAGTGCAATCGATCCTAATTTCTCATTTTCCATAAAAATTGCTAGATTATTGATTCAAGACCCTATTCAAAATTCATACCTTTTTTACTATTTCTTTAATTTTTAAAGACAAAATTTTCAGAGAATATGATTATACTACTTGTTGGATCTGTTTTTTGGCATCTTTACTCGATTCACTTTTTAAATTCGATTGTTTTTCAATAAAGCGTTCTTAACTATCATAATTGCTTTCACTTTGTCTAAATATAGTACTATAACACCAAACAAATTTAGTTAATTATGAAAAAGAAGATCATCTAATACTTTTAAGCTTACTTTCTAATCTTTTTGATAAAAAAATTAGATGATTTTTCTTAAGGTCTGTATTAAATTCATTATTAACAAATGAATCATTAATCGTTCCGTCGCTTTTTCTATAATTTCGTTCCATTACCTGCTCTCCCGCTAAAGCCAACTGTTCAAATGTGCTAGGTTTAAAATTTCCGTTTACTTTTGTTCTAGGAATGATCATATTAGGCATAGACTCCAAATAAATATTCCATACTCCCTCCTCTTTAGCAGTATATAAAACTTGAATATAATCTAACTCGGCCAATGGACTTAAATCGCGATTGAGCAATAACAGATAACCTTTGTCACAGCTGCTATTTAAAAAAATTCGATCGTCGATTTGCCAGTCGCTAGTGTGCAGAAACTGAACGCCTTCAATACCGTCGTTAAGCCATGAAGTTATCGTCCGGTTTGCTGTTAATTTTATTTCCGTCTGTACCTGAGTATTATTTCTAGTTGTTTCACCTAAATTTCTGTTATTATGGTCGGATTGACATGCCACACTAAAAAGAAACATAACTATACTATTCAAAATAATATTTCTAATCATATTTACTTTATATAAATACTCATTTGTTAATTCGAGATCTTACTTTGGATATATCACTACTTTCATGCCGAAATTCGAATCCACTGATTTATAAAAATTTATGGACAGAACCCTACATCTTACAAATTTATTTTCAATGGGCAATACGCCTATTACTGACCTGAATTACGAGTAAAATATGATCATAAGCCCATAATTTACTGGGAGATCTCCCTCTATTAAAGATGATGTTCGCGATAGATGATAAAGTATTAAATATTTTTCACCGTTTAACTTCGTGAGTGTCAAATAGACTATTACTGTAGACATCCGCGATCACTAGATGAGACTCCTTAAACATCAGTTATATAATAAGCACAAAATCCCTAAAGTTCACTTATAGGGGTTTTAGAACTTCTGTAAAGAGAAATGCCAATTTTTTCTGAAAGGATATCGACTAATACTGAATCTAAACTAACAAACTCCTGTTTGGTTTGTAATTATAGAAACAGTTTTGTGAAAATCAAAAAACTGTGATAGCGTTAACTACATCATCCCTATGGAATTAAAACAAAACATCAGTAAGACGGAGCGTTTGATCACGATCCTATCATCTTCATATCTACTATATAAAAGCCTATCTGGCAAACAAAAGAATCCAGCTCTGGCTGCATCAAGCGCTTTGCTTTTATTAAGAGGTGCTGCGGGTTATTGCCCAGTATATAATAAATTTGAGATCGATCATACAGATCAACCAACAGATGTAACTGTAGATTCGGTCATCACTGTCAATTACCCTCGTGAAGAAGTTTATGCATTCTGGCGTAAACTTGAAAATCTCCCACGCATAATGAAACATTTGGAACGTGTGAAAGTAATTGATGAAAAACATTCAGAATGGCAGGTTAAAACACCATCTGGAGTAGAGCCTCTGATATGGAAGGCTGCGATCAATGCGGATGTTGCCAATGAGCAAATTTCATGGTCAAGCATGGCTGATTCGTCGGTTCAAAATGCGGGAACTGTTAAATTTAAGGATATGGGAGAATCCGAAACTGAAATATCTTTTAAAATGTCCTATAAAGCTCCTCTGGGAGATATTGGTGCTGGAGTTGCTAAACTTTTAAATCCAGCTATTGAAAAAATGATCCATCAAGATTTTAAGAATTTCAAGGATTATATCGAATCTAATGATCAAAAAACAATTGAATCTGAAACTGCAAAAAAATAACTTCGCTTTAAATAATCGAAGTCAAGTGATTTGCTGACCGAAAAGCGAAAGCATAAAGAAGAAACCATAAAAACACATGACAAAGTGTATTTTGACAACGTCAAGCGCTCGCATTTAATTTTCTTTAAACGCGAGCGCTTGACGATTTTTATGTTTAGAATGATGCACCTCTGAGATCAAATGCTAAAATTAATTGTAGCATTTGATCCCTATCCATGAGGGTCCATTACTATTTAATTAAGATCATTTCAATGTAGTATTGATCCACACATGATACGGGAATTTGATCAATTCTGACGGCGCTATATAATTTAAAATCAAACCTTTCTGATTACTTAAATATGTTTCTATATGTGCATCATCAGGGATAGAAACTGCTTCAAAAATAGCATCTTTATCAGTGGTATTGATATCGGCCTTGAGAACTTTTACTTTATTATCAATCAGCCAAAGTGCCAATTGCTCTCTTCCCATTTGTTTTAAATAACAAACCTCAGCATCGAAATTGTGTAGTTCATCTATAGCGCAATCTGGAAATACTGCTTTTAAGTAAAATTCATAAAGAGATTTATCGCCAGTACGAAGTGCATAGTTCTTGATAATGAGTCGATGTGGGTTGGTATCAAAATTAAAGTTGCCAGGATTTTCTAAAAATCCATAATACTCATTATAAAGGGTAATTCTCTTCTCCATATTGTTTTGCTGTACATCCATAATATCTTTTTTACTATATAAAACAAAGATCTCTCAAAGATGTTCACAAATAATTAACTAAAATGAAATAAGTAGAATCTATTCTAACCTGAATAAAGAAATTAATACGTGCAACTAGATATCCAAATAAAATCGACAGGACAGACGCTCACCTTAAATCTACAGACGCTCACCTTAAATGTAACGTAAAAGAAAGGATACATTCTTGTTGTCCTAGTCATACTTTAATAGAATTGGAAAATAAATGATTAACATTTCCTTTTATATTAATTTTATTACTGTAACTTATTGACTCTCTACAACGTTATTTAAATGACAAAATAAAACTTTATGATAAAAGCATTCCTATTTTTAGTTTTTTTAAGTCTGCTATCGTTCTGCTTTGCTCAAAGATCCGTCAAAAGTAAAGATCAAGAGGTAGATCACTAGTGATGTTTGTGATGACGCAAAATAAAAAGCAAGATGATAAAATAAATACATATACCCATAGACCTATGATACAATTATTAAGATTTTTAGCATTTATATTTTTATCAGCTTCAGTATGTTCGACTACCTATGGACAATTAAAAGATGATTATTCCGCTAAAATTGACAGTTTATTACAGACAACAGCCCCTAGAAGTTTTAATGGCGTTGTACTGATCACTAAAAAAGGAAAAATCGCCTACTCCAGAGCTTTTGGCTATTCGGATTTTGAGCATAAAATTCCTCTGAAAATAACCGATAAGTTTCGAATTCAGTCGAATAGTAAACAAATCACAGCAGTTTTAATTTTAATAGAAGTTGACAAAGGAAATCTTTCGCTAGAAGTTCCCGTTAAAAAATACTTACCTCATATCACACAGTCCTGGGCAGACACCGTTACATTACATCATTTGTTAAATTTTTCGTCAGGGATAACGGATATTGACCAACCGTTAAATTTTAAACCGGGTACTGATTTTTTATATAATGTGATCTCGTACTCTATGCTAGGTCAAGTCATTGAAAAAGTAACTGGCAAAACATACATTGACGCCGCCACAGACTTGTTTGACGAGTTGGATATGAATAATAGCTTTTGTTATGAAGAACATAAAATGCAAAATAGATTGGTCAATGGATACACGAGTGCCGACAGTATATTTAAATTAAGAGAACATCCTGTACAAAGAGAAGGGTGGATTGATTTTATTCCTGCGGGTGGAATTGTTTCAAATTTACAAGATCTTAATAATTGGGATATAAAATTGCATCATGGAAAAATATTGAAACCAGAGACGTATAAGCTAATGACCAGTTATAGTATAACAGCACAACATGAAGCTTTTGGTACAGCGCGTATTGGATATGGTTATGGTGTCTACGTCAATGACAAGACACCTGTAAAATACATCGGACATCCAGGAAAGGGATTGGGTTTTGCATCACTTAAAATTTATTTTCCTGAAAAAGATGTCGATATGATTGTCTTAGAAAATCAATATAGTGATGACAGTAATCTTCATTACTATTTTGAAAATAAAGTGAGAGAAATAGTCATGAATAGCAATTTATTGAATGAATAATACTGCTGTTTGATATCAATCCTTGGATATTTTATATTTTCTGTTTGTTGAGTACTTAGAGTATGTGTTTTTGTGATGCATTCAAACTCTCTTTTGCAATATAGAGCTATTTACATCGTGTTATAAATGGCTTTATTGTAGAGAAGATAAAAATTAAAGTTTTATTAGGTCATCAACAAATCGTAAATTAGATGAGATATATCACCTTAACCAAGATCTCTTCGTATGGGAATACTGAAAAGAAACAATGTTGTCGTAAGTGGAACTGGAGACCATGTCATGATGTTTGCTCATGGCTTCGGATGCGATCAAAATATGTGGCGTCATGTATATCCTTCATTCCAGGAGAACTACAAAACAGTACTTTTTGATCATGTAGGCGCAGGAAACTCTGATCTATCTGCATATTCTTTTGATAAATATGATCGTCTTGAGGGATACGCAGAAGATATTGTAGCAATTGCTAAGGAACTAAAAATTAGCGACGTTGTATTTGTTGGACACTCTGTGAGCGCTATAATGGGGCTTATAGCGGCGAAGATGGCTCCTGAAATTTTTAAGACACTGATTTTGGTAGCCCCCTCTCCTTCTTATATTAATCAAGAAGATTATATAGGAGGCTTTAGCCATTCAGAAATCGATGAGCTATTAGCATCATTAAATAATAACCATTTAGGTTGGTCAATGGCAATGGGCCCTGTCATCATGGGCAATCCTGACAAAAAGGAACTTGGAGCGGAACTCGCGAATAGCTTTTGTAAAACAGATCCCGAAATCGCAAAGCATTTTGCTCGGACTACATTTTTGACAGATAAGCGTGAAATCTTAGCAGATACAAGACATCCTGTGTTAATCTTACAATGTAGCAATGATGTGATTGCTCCAATTGAAGTAGGTCATTATATGCACAGTAAAATACCGCTGAGTACACTTGTCATCATGGATGCAACTGGGCATTGTCCTAATTTGAGTGCTCCAGAAGAAACAATCTCAGCAATTAGCAATTACCTATATGACCAATAAATTTATGCACCCTGACGCCGAAGATTTCGATGATTTCTTCGAATCGTCACTATGTGGTTTTGTCATTACGGATCCAACTGGAAATATTGCAAGGATCAACAAGCGCGCTACTACTTGGTTGAATACAGTACCTAATAAATTAGTGGGGCAGCGTTTTTCTAATATCCTAAGTGTAGGTGGAAGAATTTATTTCGAAACCCATCTTTGGCCATTATTGCGCTTGCAGGGACATTTTGATGAAATAGCACTTGAATTAGCAGATTCAGGAGATGGAAAATTACCTGTATATATAAATGGTTATGAAAGAAGAAATGATAAACAGCAGGTACTCTTCATACGCTTTAATATTTTTAGTGCATCAGATCGCCGACTGTACGAGGAAAATCTTCAGATGGCAAAACAGCTTGCTCAAGCTGAACTGAAAATGGAACAACAAAATGCCTTGATCCGCGAACAGTTTATTGCTGTACTCGGGCACGATCTGCGTAATCCCTTAGGTGGTATTATTAATGCGGCACAATTACTTGCTAGAAAAAAAATAGGACAGCCTGAAGAAAGACTTATTAATATAATTGAGAGTGGCTCCAGAAGGATGCACGAGATGATAGATAATATCATGGATCTTGCTCGTGGTCGTTTAGGAGGTGGATTTTTCATTACTCCGATTATATCTGATCTTGAAAAGTTACTGAATCAAGTTAGCGATGAGTTAAGGGTGACATATCCCGCGAGTATGATAGCATCAGATTTTAATATCAATCAACCCGTATCATGTGATCCTGGAAGATTAGCGCAGTTGGTGTCCAACTTACTTGGAAATGCAATTACACATGGATCTTATGATTCTCCTGTGATTTTACGTGCGACAACGACAAGTGATTATTGGGAGGTTATTGTCACAAATAAAGGAGAGCCAATTCCTGAAGAGGCATTGAAACATCTTTTCCACCCATTTCAACGTCAAAATAATCAAGCTAACCAGAATGGTCTTGGTCTTGGATTGTATATTGCTTCAGAAATAGCAAGGGCTCATAAAGGAACTTTGACTGTCAGATCAGATGCTCAAGAGACCTGTTTTACATTACAGGTTCCGCATTAGGCAGTATTTGATCAGCATCCGTGTTAAGATAAATTGAACATAGATAGTTGATATATTCTATTAAAGAACTCCCTCTGAGATCACTAACCGTAGAAAGTTATTACTTTACCGACTTTATACCTTGACCTACCTAATTCCCATAAGCACTGCAACGAAATAGCGCTACTTTTGATTCATAAATAAATACATAAACAGATTTATCATGAAAACTAAAACAATCTTCGACATCAATAGCAAAACAATTTCAAATGGTTTTCAAAAAGCATTTGATGCTCTTAGAAGCTCCAAATTGAAAGTTTCAGCTAGCACAGGAAAAGTGTACCTCCATATTTCTCTACTATGGGCGATCGTTATTGGTATCATATTTCCTGTATCACTTATCGGACTGTTGGTATTGACAGTATGTCTAAAACTGACTTTATCTATTGAACAAGATGTGCAACAACCAACAGGCAGTAATAGAATTATTGAATTAAAATAAGTAACAATGCAATCAATAGTGCTGTATAGCTTATTGATTGCATTATTTCTCTATACCATGTAGCGACTACTAAAACAGACCCTTAATAAAATTACCAATATCACCATTATCGTTTTCTCATGAATTTTTTGCAGTAGCCGCAGGATCCAAGATCACTTTACCCAAATCACTATTCTCATCAATACCTATTCCTCTCATTAGTGCTCCCCTAGCTTGATTGACGATACTATTATCCCCACCAAAAGGTTTCCCATTAAATATTTCTTTTACATCAATATGAGTGATATATTTCGGTAATATCAAAGAAATTCCTTTTGTAAATTTTGCAATTGCCAGATCAACCAGTGTTTGCGCTATGCCAATCATATCTTCCGTACACTCCGCATCAATTTGATTACTGATTTCCATTACTTGCCTATCGCTCTCATTTTTGTAATCCTCCGCTAATTTGAGTAAATTAACTAAGGGTTTTCCTGGTCCAGGATTATATTGCTCTGGATTTAATCCTTTGTCCACCTGATCTTTAATGTATAGTGCTACATCAGCTAATGTCTTATTCCAATTTTCCTTTGAAATTTGAATTTGCTCTTCTTTGAGCTTATCACAGTTTGCCATATTATTTTCTTTAACAAGGTTATAATTAGTTATTTTAATCCTTATCGCTTAATCTGAAAAGTAAACGTTGGTCTTGCTATCCAACATTCCTTATACTAATAGTACCAAAATCAGCGGCTTCCCCTAATAGTGCGGACAAATGTTTGCTTGAATTCAATAGAAACTAGATAATTTACCTGTGAATAAAACTTGACTAAAAAATTGGCCCTAAGATGTAATTTAGAAAACTAAGAAAATAATGAGGTAAATAACTGAAGGAAAAGATTTTTTTAACCTATTGATGTCTTAAAATTAAAGTCATGACCTCATCTTTCAAATTGCGTGCGATAGGAATTTTGTAACTACCAACTTGTATCTGATTGCCTTCTATGGCAGAAATATTATTCATGTTGACAATGTAGGATCTGTGACAGCTAATAAACGGATGCTTTGGTAAAAGAGAAAACATTTGTTGAAGTGTACAATAGGTGATATCCTGACTGTGTAAGGTATGAACAATGACATAATTTCCCATACTTTGAATAAAAAGGATATCCTGTAGCATCACCTTTTTTAATTTTTTATCTACTTTAATAAAAATATGTTCCTCTTGTGCTTTTTTAGAGATATTCAAGCTATGCGCATGTGCTGTAGTGATGATTTCGTGGGCTCGATGGGCTGCCTTTAAAAACCTGCCAAATGGAACTGGTTTTAAAAGATAATCGACCACTTCTAATTCATATCCACGTAGTGCATATTTTTCATAGGCCGATACAATAATAATCTTTGGAGGACTGCTCAATGTGGCAATAAAATCTAAGCCCGAAAGTTCGGGCATCTCAATATCCAGAAAAATAAGGTCTACGTGCTCAGTACTGAGATATTCACTGAGTTCAATAGCATCTTCACACTCCGCCGTGAGTTTAAGAAAACTAATTTTATCGATATAGGCAGCTATTCCTTTGCGTGCGAATGGCTCATCGTCAACAATGGCACATTTGATATCCATCATTCTTTACAAGTTTATGATTAATTCTGTTGAAAATAACTGTGGCTCCCTTTTAGATCTTAATATGTATTGATCAGGATATAATAAATCAAGCCTCTTTATAAGATTGGTCAATCCCGAACCAGATTTTACAGGCCCTCCAATCGGAATGCCCTGCTTATTCACTGTATGTTCAAGCACCGTATTCGAAACCTTAAAAATTATCTCTTCACCTTGACGTTTTAGACTGATATCAATTTTATACTCACCTCTTACATACTTAAATGCGTTTTCGATGAGGGGCTGAAAAAGTAATGGAAAAATAGCAAGTCCTTCCCATTCGTCGTCAAAATCGGTATACACGGTTAATCTTTCAGTGAGTCTCTGCTGTTGAAAAGCGATATAGGATGTCAAATAGGTGATTTCCTGATCCAGTGACACTTTATCGTCAACATTATAGATTTGATAGCGCAATAATTCTGACAACTGCTCCAAGCTTCTTTTAGCCACGGTATTTGAGTCATCAACCTGAAAATATATGGTATTGAGGGCATTGAAAAGGAAATGTGGATGATATTGACTTCTTAATAATTGCAGATCGGTACCCAGTTTGTCTGCTTTGATTTGTTCAATATGAACCCTGCTATCTGTCAAACTTTTATTAATTACCTCATTTCTTAACAAGGTATAATAAAGTAATAACAAGGGAATATAAATGGCATTGACCAAAATATAATCAATAAAACCATCGCCCATGTAGATCCAGCCTAGGCGCTCACTGATGAAGATAATCGGATTAAGAATAACAATGACCTGAAACAAGCATATGCTATATTCCGTCATAATATTCGTTGGAATATCATGAGCTCTAGAAAATAGTTTTTTGAGTCCATTGCGCCACATGAACGTGATAATATAGCAGATAGCTATCGAGATCATCAGTCCATTGGCGTGTATCCGAATACCACCTGACCAAAATTCATCTTTCTTTGTTAGATCAGTGACAATACGAAGGATATTAAAAGAAACAATACCCCATATGGCTGGCCCTACCTGATGTATTAAATTTACTTTTGGTTGTGAAGTTCTGGCTATCATCATATCAGTAACTAATTCTGTTATTTTCCTCTAAGCGGTTACCTATATTATTATTTTTAGGATCAGTTTTTCCTCCTTTATTCAACCTGTAAGAAAGATTAATCCCGAATGCTCTACTATCATAAGACTCTCGGTATTTTCCGTTCATTACATCTCCATTGAAGGTAATATTAGGCCTATTACTTCTAAAAAGGTCGTTGGCATAAATATACAAAGTAAATTTGTCTTGGAAAAAGGTTTTACGGAGTCCTGTATTGATAGACCATAAATGAGCAATATAAGCTTGACCCTCTGCCGTAGCACCATTGAAAAAACAATTAATTTCTAAATTTACTTTGGAAGGTAAATTAAATTGATTTTGTAATTGAATAGCAGGTGTCAACCGGCGATTGTGAAATACTTTATCCTTCGTGATCCATTCGAAGTTTTTGTACATTAAATTGGCATTTGCCTGTATATTCCAGCTGCGCATAGGTGATATAGTTGTCGCATTAAACCTTAAGCCAAAACCAGAAGCATGATCTAGATTCAGAGGCATTACTACCGTTCGATTATTATGGTCTAGATTGTAGCTTTTACTTATTGGATCTTGTTTTAGCGTATAAGAAAACTGAAGTGAATACGTATTTTTAAAAACCCAAGTCAATTCCATATTATTTACAAATTCTGGCTTTAGATCTGGATTTCCTTTTTCATAGAGATAAGGATCGTTTACTTCAACAAAAGGATTTAAATCTCTAAAGTTTGGACGATTTACTCTTCTATTATAATGTAATGATAGCTTTTGTTGAGTTGACATGCTATAGGTCATCGTCATATTTGGAAAAAAATTTTTATAGGATCTGAGTTGTTCATCATGTGCATCCGTATCGTTAGTAGCCAAACTGTTGAATGCGGCATGTTCATAACGTAATCCCATATCAAGTGTAAACACTTCTGATGTTTGATACTGCAATTGAAAAAACAATGATTTTAATTTCTCCGCATGCCCAAATCCATTACTGAGCTGTTTCTCTGCTTGCCATTGGTTATTTCGATACACATCATACAATGACTTTGTACGCATATTGACACGCGTATATTTACCTCCAAATGTCGACACTAGCTTTGAAATTATATTAAACTGATATTTACTCTGCATCGTGGTGATCTTCACCTGAACATCTGTATGACCAACTAACTCTTGCTTTTCGGATTTAAAGTTATCTACCAGCAATTTGTCAGACCACTGAACCTGCTGGTCTGACTGTCTAAAATCTTGACGATCGAAATAGTTTTCCCATTTTGAGTCTTTATCAATATTGGCAATTAAGAACGCACCTGTACTAAAATTTCTAAAGTTATGGTGCAGTAGATTACTCGTATTTATAACAGAATCAGGTTGTACCTTATGATATAGAAAAACCGAATTAACTTCTTCATCTTTAACTCGTCTGTTGTTATTAAGCAATACATACGCTCCTGTATTCACATGTTTAGTAGGGCTGTAATCCAACGTACTGTTGTAATAATGGTTCATATAATCTTTTTTTCTAATAGCATCCATATCCAACTGTAAATCTTTAATGCTTTCTTTTGTATCATGATCCAAATACCTACTCGAAGTAATATCAACGAGATCCCGTCCCTTAGAATAGGAATATGAATTGGAAAGAGATACTTTTTTAATAGTTGTCTCAGCCATAACATGGTGTTGCATCCTATTGTATTTCCCTTGTTCCACCTGCGATGATATAATCACACGTATTCCATTTGATGCTTTAGTATTTCTTTTCAAATTTATAATGCGTGCATCACCTCCTGCATCTAACGTGGCATCGGGTTGTGTAATCAGCTCGACGATGTCTATGGAAGACGCTGGCATAGCCGACAGATAAGTGATCAGATTTTCTCCAGTTAAGAAGCTTGTTTTTCCATCGATAAGAAATTGTACACCCTCCTGTCCATTTAAACTTATTTTACCATTCGGCATAATCGTTACCCCGGGCATTTTCCGTAATACTTCTAAAGCATTTCCACTGGAATGTAGAGCTGTTTTTGACACTTCATAAGTCAGTTTTCCAGCGGTTAGTTTAATGGGATTGAATCTCCGAAAGATATTCACTTCTCCTATCTCGATAACCTTTTTCTTTATTGATGTGTCTCGCAAGAGATATAACGAGTCCGACCGACGATAGATATCATTATTCTCTGCATTGTTATATTGATCCATATCAAAAGCTCTAATTTGAACTTCTGCTTGTAATGATTTAAGAGAATACAGCATAATAGCCGATACCAAACAACTAAACCTCCAATTCATATTGCTTATATTTTTTACGAATCTATAGTCCCACAGAAAATCTATTAAATAATTTATTCGAACAGTCGTATATACGGGATGAATGGTAACATAAGTGCCATTGCAGAGATATTCACATGATCTCATTTTATGATTTGTTTCAGCACAAAGACGTCCCAAGCAGAGCTTCTTATTATAAGCACCAAACGTTTGTCGATTTGAAGATTTCGTTACTGAGGGTATTTTTAACGTGTACTATATGGGTTAAAAGGGAGAATGCAAATCTTATAATTTGCGCTAGAAAGTAGGTGGATAACATATGGAAATAGCTTTACAGGAGGGAGGTCATCGCAACTTTATATCGACCAAGAAGTCGAAGAGAGGGAACTACTTTTAATATCGAAGGAGGATAAAGAATTAATCAACACTATTACTTTAGCATATCATCAGGAAATTTGATCCACTCATTTCCTGATGATATTTATTTAAGAAATTTTTAAGACTGTTGCATTTTCATCTTGGATCAAATCTGTTGGCATTTCAACCACTAGGCCATGATGATCCTGCTTAAATTGCACAGAACCCTTGTACCCCAATATTGTGACATTTATGATCACTTTGGCATTGGGAGCATTTTTAGCTAAAGATGCAACTGTAACCGTCTGCTTATCGGACCTCCCCATTCTCATGACGTAAATGGTGTCTTTTTTTGTTGTAAATCTAAAATCTTCACTTGTCAAAGGTTTCCCTTTCCCCTCATTAAAACCCTGTGCATGCAATTCGGGAGCATGCTCTAGCGCTGGTCCTTCGCCAAAAATATGCCAAGGTCTAGTTCCTATTATAGCTTCTGAGTTAACCTTCATCCATGATGAAATGCCTTCAACTACAAACTGCGCTTTATCGTCAAGGGATCCATCTCCACGCAACGGAACACTCAATAGCAAGTTACCATTTTTGCTGACCACATCGATCAGCATATGTAAGATAGTTTTTGCAGATTTATAAAGATTATTATCATAAATGCGACGGTCATAATGCCATGCTCCAATACAAGTGCAGGTTTGCCAAGGCAGTGGTTCAATTTTATTACTTTGCCCACGTTCAATATCCCAAACCATACACTTACGTTGTTGCTCGTCTAAGATCTTACCATTGATTACCACTTCAACCTTACCGTTATTTTCCTTGGCACTTTTATTATAATAATGAGCTGCAATATCCAATCCAACGTTGCTGATAGGCCAAAGTGGCAACGCAGTATCATCGAAATAAACAATATCGGGATGATAATTATCGATCAGCTCGAAAGTTCTATCTCTAAAATTTTCGCAATATGCCTTTGAAGGAATACTAACTCCGGAGTCGACATCCCAATGCCATTGTTGATGTATGCTATGATCCTGCTCACTGTCTCTACTGAGCGGATGGTTTTGAGCATACAGTTCCTGCGGATCATATCCCTCCCACCATTTACCTTTACCGTCAGCCTGGGTTAGATGACCATCATAAGGTACTCCTTTATATTGGCCTTTTTTATCAGCGCGTTGTGCCGTTTCATACCATGTCCAGGCATGTGCAGCGTGAACACTGACACCAAATTTAAGTCCTCTTTTCTTTGCAGCTTTGGCCCAGCCTTGAACAATATCTTTTTTAGGTCCAACATGTACACTATTCCACTTATGGTTTGTACTCTTGTACAGGTCTAAGTTATCATGATGATTAGCTAATGCCATAAAATATTGAGCTCCCGTATTTTTATATAAATCCATTAAGGATTCTGGATTCCATTTCTCTGCTTTCCATTCATGGATAACATCTTTAAACCCAAAAACTGATGGATGCCCATATTTTTCGATATGATAATGATACTGATCAGATCCTTCTTGATACATTCCGCGCGCATACCAATCACCTCGTTCCGGATGACATTGAGGGCCCCAGTGTGCCCATATACCAAACTTGGCATCTCGGAACCATTCAGGCACACGATATTTTTCCAACGATGTCCAATCTGCTTTAAATGGCACTTTCCCCCAATTCCCTATTGCAGAAATAGGCGTGCTCAGATATAATGTAGGTATCGCAGTTCCTAAAATCTTAATTACAGTTCTTCTGTCCATAGAAAAAATATTTTAATAAAATATAATCGAAAGGACTTTGCTGAATATGAACAGCATACATCCGGTCTATAATGGTTTATCTTGAATACATTCAAAATTAGTAGTATTATTGATTAGACTTGATAACGTTATCGATAAAGAATAGCACAATATCGACTTTTAATGTTTATTGAAAATAATATATCTTTATATCAAAGTATCCATCTAAACAAAGTATATTATATCTGCTTTTATTATTTAAGCAAGAAGAGGAAAACACAACACTTGAAAAACGAAAGACAACAATTTGATTTTATTCTATTAAATATTGGCTACGCAAAGCATGATGCTGATTGGAATTGGAAAAACGTCAGTAGCCCCTTTACACGCATTCATTGGGTCAGGAGCGGAACAGCTTGGCTGCATACTGGAAATACAAAATATCAACTTAAAGAAGATTGCCTTTATTTGACCCCCTCATACACAACTCATAGTTATGAATGTAGTGGTGAGCTTGAACTATATTATATTCATATTTATGAGAAGTTAGAAAATACATCCAGTCTGTTTGACCAAATGTCTTTTCCTGTTGAGATACAAGGTGATCCTCTCCTATTAAGCCTAATAGAACGTTTAATTGCTATAAATCCTGAACGAGAATTATCCATATATGATCCTGATGCTTACGACAATGCTAATGAATTGATAAGAAATATCGCTGTACAGGCAAACACTTCACACGCTATTGATCTTGAAAGTCATGCTATAATCCAGCTATTGATAGCTCGCTTTTATACCTATGCGACAGAAAAATTGCCGCACGTAGATAAAAGGATGTCAAAGGTGATAGATTATATTCATAACCATATCCATTGTTCTATTCGCATTTCTCAATTGGCTGAAATTTCTTGCTTGACCAAGGATCACTTTATACGTCTTTTCAAGAAGCAATTTAATGGCACACCAATAACGTACATAAACCAAAAAAAAATAGAAAAAGCTCAGCTCATGATGTTGCTCGAAAAATATAGTATTCAAGAAATTTCCTTTCAACTCGGATTTGAAAATGTTTCCTATTTTAATAGGCTTTTCAAAAAATTCACGGGAGAAAATCCTACTAACTATAGAAAGCGATTCAATATTTAATAACATTATACCGCATCATATTTTTTATACGATGGATGATTATGATGTGATCGACCGGCATCAATTAATGATTACGCGATACGGATGATCACAGCATATGTAGTTCTTTTAGAATCTTCAATGTTATCTCTTTTCTACATTTACTAAAATTGACATTGATATCAGTTCGATCTTTAATCAGACGCGTTGCAAAGAAATAATCTTTCTCATGGATGATATTGGTTTCAATAATTTTGATAGATTTACCGCAAAGTACAAGAATATTTATCCTTCTTTAGACAGTCCTGTCCTATAATTTTCAAATCCATCCAAAATGTTGCAATTAGCTATTATCTCACCATACTTGAGATCAATAAAATATATAAGTTTTGATACGATAACTATTGTTTAAGCCATTTACCAATAATTTCTCGCAATGTTTGTTCAATAACTGGCTTCACAACAAAATCATTCATGCCTACTGCCAAACATTTATCTTTTTCACCCTTCACATTTCCTGCCGTTAAAGCAATTATTGGTATCTGTATGCCCGTTTCTTGATTTCTTATTTCCTGAGTTACTTCGTATCCATTCATTTCTGGCATTTGAATGTCCATCAAGATTAAATCTATATGATTTTCTTTAAAAAGTTTTAAACCCATAAAACCATCTATTGCTTCTAAAATTTCAGCATTTGGTAGGATATTTCGAACAAGTGTAGCTGTTAAAAGCATATTAAATTCATTATCTTCAACAATGAGCACTTTAAAATTGTATTTATGAACACTTTCCTTTTTTAACAAAGTTGTTCCTTGACTCTGTGCCATAAGCTGCACTTCTGACAAGGTTTTAAACAAATTTTCAAACAGTATAGGTTTAATCATCCAATGATGTAAATCGAGCTCTTCACAAATCTTGCCTATATCGTCTTTAAAATCATCAAATACTAAAATAATAGGTTGATCTAGGTCAGAATAAATCAATTTCTCTCTTATCTTTTTAATTGTTTCGATCCCACCCATAATGGGTATTTTATCATCGATGATAATAACGTCGTAACGATTTCCTGCCATCAATAGTTGCAACACTTCAAATCCATTGTTCGCATGAAATACATTGATCTGTTTAAGCTTTAACTTCTGAACTAATGTTAATCTACTCGCTTGGTCGCTGTCAACAACCAGAACATTTTTAATTTGATCTAAATTCTTCCAATCTTGTGATTCGCCTTCCAATGATCGAAGTGTAATATCAAAAAAGAATAAGCTGCCGACACCATAAGTACTTTCTAATTGCAGTTTGCTACCCATCATATTCAGTAACTTATTTGATATGGTAAGACCCAAACCTGTTCCGCCATAGCGCTTGGTAGTGGAAGTATCTTCTTGCGAAAATGCGTCAAAGATCTTTTCTTGCTTATCGACTTTTATACCGATTCCAGTGTCCCGAACACCAAAACGAAGGGTTGAAAACTGATCATCATGAAATAAAACTTCTACACTCAATTCGATTGTTCCTTTTTCCGTAAATTTAGTCGCATTGCTCAGAAGATTCATCAGTACTTGTTTAATACGTAAAGAATCAATCCAAACATAATGCGGAACATCTGGAGATACATTTAAATTTAATTCCAGTTTTTTTGACTCCATCTGAAAATTCAGAAAACTAGTCACTTGCTCCAGCAGCTCATAAAGTTCACTTCTTTCAATATCTAATTCCAACTTTCCAGCTTCAATCTTTGAAAAATCTAGAATATCATTGATAATACTTAATAAAAGATTAGCAGACTGATCAACTATTGCTAAGTAGCCTTTTTGAGTGTGATCCAATTCTGTTCTGGTCATCAGATCTGTAAATCCTATAATTCCATTTAAGGGCGTTCGGATTTCATGACTCATATTGGCTAAAAACTCTGATTTCGCTATATTGGCCTGCTCAGCAAGAAGTTTAGCTCGTTCTAATTCTTCCCTTTGATTAATGATTTTGCTAATATCAGTTGCTATACACAGATATCCAATGATAATTCCAGCGATATCCCGGATAGCTGTAACCGCTAAAGAAACATACAATGAAGATCCGTCTTTTCTAATATAGGTCCACTCCCTTTGCTCTGCTCCATAAATTTCGGGTTTTTCGACAAGAGCACGAAACCCCTTCACCTCGAAACCTAATTCTTCTTCAAGTTCCTTTGCACGAGATACAATTTCACCTTCTTTATGAAAAATTACCGGACTCAATTTTCCGATTATTTCTTCACTATGATAGCCTAGTATATTTTCTGCTCCTTTATTAAATAGCGTAATTATACCTTGGGTATCGGTTGAAATAATACCAACAGCTGAAGTCGCTTCCAACACATCTTCGAGCAATTTTTTTGATTTAGCAGATTCTGCTTCAATCCGCTTACGTTTATCAATATCTTGAAAAGTCCCATATATGCGGATACAAGTTCCCTGCTCAAATTCGGCATAGCCAAGCGCTCTCACCCACAATTCGACACCTTTAAATGTAATTATTTCTAATTCCAGATCCCAAGATTCTCCTTTGGAAATTGCTTTTTGAATAGCTTCAAGAATTTTCTCTCGACTCTCATTAGCTTTATAAAATTCCAGAGCTTTATCAATATCTGGTTGATAATTGGTAGGTACCTCGTGTATTTCTTTCGTTATTTCGGACCAAGATAATTCTTTACTCAAAAGACTATATTCCCAACCTCCTATACGAGCGACTCTTCCGGTCCTAGCCAGCATAGCTTGCGTTTGCTTTAAATCCTTCTCTAAATAATGTCGCTCGGTGACATCAACAGCATTACCTATAATATAGGGGTTCTTCTCACCCTTATTTTGCAGAATATTATTGAAAAGCCAAATACGCAATTCTCCCGATTTTGTAGCAGTGCGCATTTCACCCTTTACCGTACCTTTTTGAACAATCTCATGAAGATAGCCTATCAAATTTTGATGTGCTTCTTGTGGAATAATATCAAACAAGGACATGTTTTCAATTTCAGATCTGGAATAACCAAGAATCGCCGCACCTGCATCATTCACAGTGAGCATATTACCTTCCAGATCATGTGTACACATCAGCCCCTGAGAATTATCAAAAAAAGCTTTTAACTTTTGCTCACTTTCCTTATAACTTTCTTTTTCTTTTCTGTTGACAATAAGGGCCATTGCCTCATCACGTAAGAGTGAAAGTGCTTTCTTTTGATCATCATTAAGCATCCTAGGGATTGTATCGATTACACACAATGTACCTAAAGCATAGCCATTGGGATCTATTAAAGGAAATCCGGCATAATAACGGATATGCGGATCAGCCGTGACGAGTTCATTTTCTTTAAAACGTTCATCCTCCGTAGCATCATAAACCTCCAAAAAATTATCTCCAGTAATAACATATCTGCAAAATGCTAAGTTACGTGACGTTTCTTGCACATCGAGCCCAACTCTGGATTTAAACCACTGCCTGTCTTTGTCAATCAATGATATAAGTGAAATCGGTGCTCCACAAACCAAAGAAGCTATCGTTGTAATGCGATCAAAGTCTTCTTCTATCTCTGTATCTAATATTTCATACTCGTGTAATGCACGAAGTCGCTCCGATTCATTATGGGGTAAAGGCGGATTGTTCATTGCTCTATTTTGAGTTAATTACCTTGAATATTCTACTTATTAAAAAATCGAAAAGCACAACTACTCCTATCCCAAACCTATTCTCGATCAAGTCATTAAAAGCTATGTCTAAAAATTTAAAAGCAATTTATGATTCTTTTTTAACATATCTAATAACAAAAAGTTTTAATGTGAAAAATATTTAATTTTTCTAAAAAATAACAAGGTAAAATATTTCTAGTATAGATGGTATAAAATAACTAAGCATTGGAAATTATTATAATATGGGTTATAAAACAATAAGGCCTGGTTATGATCAAGTGTAAATCTATCTTGATTTACCCGCGTCAAACACATATTTCCTGTTCAGAAATTTGAAGATCAACTTAAAAAAGTTCTTATCAGCTGAGTAGCAACCGACAAGAACTTTTATCTACTTGAACTTCTTTTATTGCGCCGATCTTAGAAATGCGTCATAATTATGTTTACTTTCAAAGTAAGCAACTTCATCTTGATTGCCGATCAAGACAATGTATGCAGTAGCCTTATCTACCTTTTTTAAGCTATATGGATCAATTGCCATGCGCACTTTTGCATCATTAGGAATGCGTTCTTTGCACATTTCGCAACAGCCATAATACATCTTCCCTTCAAAAGGGACCTCCAGCTGTTGCTTGCCCATATACTCATCATTGACCATACAGACCAAATTATTAGAGACTTGATCCCCTTTTTTCGGCCTGGAAGTAGCGATCACTTTATGATCAGCAAGCTCTTTTTGAAATGGTTCACCGCCAATTGCACCACTCTCCTTTGGCGCATTATTATTACAAGATATGAATACGATGGTAGCAAAGACCACCATCGTAATTTTATTGAATTGTTTGATCATGTTATTCATTAATTTATTTATTTGGAATGGGTGTACCCTCCTGTATTTCTTCATTACCCAATTTAAGGATCACATCATTTTCAGTTAAGTCACCGACTACCTCTACCCGATCGGACATTACCCGACCTTTACTGATAGGTATTTTCTTGGCCTTGCCCGCTTCAACAGCGATCACATACATCCCCATATTACTATCAACTATAGCAGATTTGGAAACAAAGAATGTCGCTTCGCTATTTTGCAGTGGGATCTGAGTTTCTGCAATCATAAAAGGCTTCAATACATGATTTGTATTTATAAAATCTGCTTCTACTTTTTCTGATCGCAACTTAAGATCTAGACTACCCGATTTACGGCTTATTTGAGCAAAATATTTATGCTGAGGCTGTGATCTGACATAAAATTGAATGGTATCACCAAGCTTGATAAAAGGTGTATTAGCTTCAGGAATAGAAATATTAAGTCTCAATTTTTGATTGTTCTGCACGACCAATAAAGGCGATTTACCCATGGGGCCAACATATGCACCTAGATCGACATTTCGATCTGTAATTATACCGTTGAATGGAGCACGGATCACCAAATAATCGTCTATATTTTTAATTTCACTATAAGCAGATTCTGCTGCTGCCAATTGTGCCTGATCCGACAACTTTCGTGCAGCAATCTGATCCATAGCATCCTGTGCAATAGCACCTTCGGTTTGATTAGCGTTAACCATACGATCATAGGTCGCCAAAGTAGCCAAGTATACCGCTCGTTGTGCCTTAAGTTTGGCTTTAGCTGTAGCGACTTGAGATTGGATTTCTAGAGCTTCTAAAGTCATCAAAACCTGTCCCGCGACAACTCGATCACCAATATCAACTCGTATATTTTTAACATAACTGTTTACTTTGGCAAACAGCTCAGTACTCTGATCTGGCAACAATTCACCCGCTAATTTTAAGATGACCAAAGGATTGGTTTTTTGAACAGCAATAGTTTCAAAAGGGTTCATCATGGCAGCTTCCTTTTCCATGTTCTTTTCCTCTTTAGGTTCTTTCTCGGAATAGGCACAACCTGTAAAAATAAATACGGACGCTAGCAGCGCTATATAAATTAAGTTTTTCATTTTTTCTGTTTTCTAATTATTAAAATGGATACTATTCTCATCTTCAGGATCTAGCGATGGTGACTGAATCTTACTTTTGCCCATTACCCAAGCAAATACCAGTGGGAGGATGATCAGTACCGAAAATGTAGATGCCACCAATCCGCCTATTATAGCTCTACCCAAAGGTGAAACTTGATCACCACCTTCGCCAAAACCGATCGCCATGGGCAACATACCTGCTGTCATTGCTAGCGTAGTCATAATAATGGGTCTAATGCGCAACCCTGTTGCTGTAATCGCAGACTGAAAAGCATTTTTGTTTTCTAATCGCAAGGTTTCTGCATTACTGATCAGTAACACGGCATTGGAAATCGAAACTCCTATCGCCATGATGATACCCATATAAGATTGCATATTGATCGTAGATCCTGTTAATTTCAGCAACAGCAGAGAACCAAATATCACGAATGGCACAGTTGTCAAAATGGTTAATGAAACTTTGAATGATTGAAAATTTGCTGTTAGCATGAGAAAGATAACAACAATAGCGATCAATAATCCACCTGACAGGCTCTTCATTGTATTATCTAAAACTGGAGCCATACCAGCCACTTGAACAGTGACACCTTTGGGCAATTCGCCTAAAGAATCAATCGCAGCCTGTACATCTTTTTGGGCCCGACCTAAATCTGTCTGATGGACATTGGCTGTTACTGTGGTATAGCCCATCGTTCCCAAATTGTAGCTTTCTCCTAATGTTTTGACAGCTGTTATAGTAGCCACATCACCTAAAACTGGTCTATCAGCATTTTTTGACAAGGGAATATTAGCCAACTCATCTTGGCTATTGAGCATATTTTGTGGCATCTGTACCTGTACATCGTAAGCAATTCCCATCATACCCCCAACCCACATATTTTTACTCGTATAGCGAGAAGAGGCTGTACTGGCGACCAATGATCTGGAAATATCCTGAGCATCTAAGCCCAACTGTGCAGCCCTATTTCTGTCAATATTAATTTCTAAAGCCGGATAATTCATAGATTGTGGTATTTTGATATCACGTAAATAATCCAATTCTTTCAGCTTCATCATCAATTTATTGGCAGACATAGCATTCATCTTCTTGATCATGCCCGAGATACGAATCTCAATAGCTGTATTTGCACCTTGACTTAAAATTTTCTCTGTCAGTTCGATCGGTTCAAATGATAATTTAAGTTCTGGCATTGTTTTTTTAAGATGAGCTCTTATTTCATCTTTTAGGACGTCCGAATTTCCTTTAAAATCTTTTAATGCTACCTGAAGTAAAGCTTCATGTGGACCAGCATTGTAAAGATAAATAGGACTTACAGCAAAAGAAGATGGGTGCAACCCTATGTAAGCCGACGAAATTGCTATTTTATCTTTGCCGATCAAGTTATTCAGCTGCTGCAATACCGCCTTTACTTTTTCTTCCGTTTTTTCAATTCTCGTTCCCTCAGGTGCTGTTATCCTAACTTGAAACTGGCTCGAGTTTACATTCGGAAGGACATCTTTGCCTGTAAACTGATACATGATAGCTGCCAAAGCAAGAATAAGCACCAGGCTAAAAGAAACGATCAACCTTTTATATTCCATTAACCTTTTTAGCAGATTGGAGTAGCGATCTTTAAATCGATCAAAAGCTTTCTCTTTACTCTCCCCACCTGTCCCATGATTATTTTTCATAATCCAATTAGCCATGATAGGAACAAAAGTCTGTGACATGAGATATGATATAATCATAGATAAACCAATCGAAAGTGCCAATGGCATAAACAATGAACCAGGTATCCCAGTCATAACCAATGCAGGGGCAAATACAGCAAGAATACAAAGTAATATCAGTAATTTTGGAAAAGCTATCTCCATACATGCATCCCAGATCGCTCTTGCTTTTGTTTTTCCCATGGCAAAGTGCTGATGAATATTTTCGATCGTTACCGTGCTCTCATCAACCAAAATACCAATCGCCAATGCCAACCCAGACAGACTCATGATATTGATAGTCTGTCCAAATAATTTAAGAAATAAAACACCAGAAATAATCGATATTGGAATGGTTAAAATAACAATCAAAGCTGCCCGCTTATCTCTTAAAAATAAAATGACCATTAAACCTGTTAACAAGGCACCCAATACCCCCTCTATGATCAAACTTTTCACCGCATTGATGACGTATACGGATTGATCAAATTCGTAGGAGATGGTGACATCATCTGGTAGATTTTTTTGAATATCAGGAATGACCTTTTTAAGATTTTGTACAACATCATATGTAGATGCTTTCCCCGATTTAGCAACATTGATATAAACCGAACGTTTACCATCTATTAAAGCGTATCCTGCAGTGATGTCGGCACCATCCTTAACTGTTGCCACATCTCTCAAGTATACATTATCGACTTGTCCTTTGAATAGTGGGATATCACCAAACTCCTCAACTGTTTTTAATGTATTGTTGGTCGGCGTCAGATAGTTGATATCATCTATATACACGTTTCCAGATGGAGAGGTAATATTTTGACGACTGATAATTTCCACGATCTGTTCTGGTGAGAGCTGATGAACGCGTAATTTATTAGGATCAATATTAATTTCAATAGTACGTGGACTACCTCCAAATGGTGGTGCTGTGGTTAATCCCGGTATAGCAATTAGAAAAGGACGAGCAGTAAAATTGGCGATGTCCTGTAGCTGATTATTCGTTTTCGTTTCACTTCGAAACACCAATTGCCCCACCGGCTGAGAAGAGGCATCAAATCGAATAATAAAGGGTGGCGGAGCACCATGAGGCAAAAACACTTGTGAACGGTTGGATAATGCAGTCAGCTGTGCGATCGCTTCACCCATTTCAGTTCCTTCGTAAAAATTGACCTTCATTAAGGTCAAACCTTGTGTATTTTTTGTTTCAATACTTTTTATACCATTTGTAAAAAGCATCATATTGACATACATTTTAGTAAAATAGCCCTCCATCTGCTGCGGAGTATACCCATTAAATGAATGCGCTACATAGACAACAGGTAGGTTCATCTCGGGTAGAATATCTACCTGTATTTCTTTTGCAGCTCGTATCCCGAAGAATAAAAGCCCCAATACCATAACCATAATGGAAATTGGTTTGCGAAGTGCAAATCTGATTAAATTCATCTGTAAAAAAATTAGTATTGAGTTGCTTTTAAAAGTATAGAAATGTCACCCTGAGCGGATGCGAGCAATAACATCGCTTGCCAAACATTATTTTGAGCAATCTCATAATCAATCTCTGCTCGATTTAGACTGTACAATGCTTGAGTAAAATCAACTAAAGGAGTTAGTCCATTTTTATACAATGCAGTATGTTGTCGATGTGCTAGCTGAGCAGCTGTAAGTTGTACTTTGGTTTCCGCCAGATTATCCACCGCATTTTGAAATTGCACTTTCGCTAATTCTGTCTGTGCACTCAGTTCCTTCTCCATCAATGAATAATCCTGTTTTAAAGATTGGGTCTGAAATTGTTGTTCTTTAACTTTACTATCATAACGAAAGATATTAGTCAAATTCCAGCTTAATGTACCACCAATCAAAAAATTACTGCGTTGAATTCCCGTTCCTTTAAAGTAGGAAGACGAATAGGCCGTTTGATCTTGGATATAGTTCCAATCAAAACCTGAACCTCTTCCCTGTATCACACCAACAATATTGACAGTTGGCATTTTTTGGCTATGCATATACTTTTCAGACTGTTCACTTTCATCGATCTTGCGCTGATGCCAAGTTAATAAAGGATGAT
The DNA here is from genome assembly GCF_023273895.1 of Sphingobacterium sp. PCS056. Lineage (NCBI taxonomy): Bacteria > Pseudomonadati > Bacteroidota > Sphingobacteriia > Sphingobacteriales > Sphingobacteriaceae > Sphingobacterium > Sphingobacterium sp. PCS056. The sequence continues at coordinate 3,827,743 of NZ_CP096883.1, forward strand.
TGGCCGCACGCTTTTGAATTGTATCGCCAGATATATACGGTACAGTTGTATTAAATATACTATCCAACTGATATGTTTGAAATTCTTCATTCAACAGTACGGCAAGGTGTTTTGAATATGATAGCTCTTTATCGTACGATTTTATTTCAAGAGATCTAGCATGGGAAACTTCTGCTTTTGCTAGCGACAGATCCACCTGAGGAATCAAACCACTGGCGGCTCTACTGCTTGTCATTTCGAAGAACACTTGGGCGCGTTCGGTATTTTTACCCTGGACAAATCTGATCCGTTGACTAGCTAAAACATTGAGATAGGCGGCAGCTACTTTGATCTGATGTTCAAAAATAATCTGATCGACATCTGCCGTTGCAACTTTTTCTTTTGAACTGGCAAGAGCGACCTGCTGTGTTTTTTTACCAAAAGTGAATATATTCCAATTGACATTTGCAAAATACAAAGCCCCAAAAGCAGCGTTCCAATTTTGCTCAGCCAATGGCATCGAAGTGGCCGCAGAAGCCAAACCTCCGTAAGCATACAGCGGGCCATTTTGTGCATTGATAGTCCCATAGCTTTGCTGGGCTCCAAAAGTCACATCCGGAAAATATTGCTTGTTTTGAAATCGTGTATTTTGTACTGTTGACTGAACAAAAGATTGTTTTGATTTTATTTTATCATGATAATCTACTGCGCGTTGCAGTGCATCAGATAAATTTAATATTTGAGCAAAACCTGTCGTGTTGACTGCAAATATCAAACATATTGATGCCATGAATTTAAGATTCATAGACAAGAATTTAAAAAGTTAATATAAAGAATGGTTGCCATCTTCCGAATAATCGGCTATGGTCAAAATCGAATTCAATACTTAACCTTACTATATTCTATATAGACAATGGAAGATATATAAAGGATTAGAGCTGAGTGAAATTTTGGAAGACGAATATATCGGAAAATTAGGAACATGAAAGACCGATAATTTATCGAAAACAGTACCCCATATTCTATTGGGAATCGCCTCACCCAACACTTTAATAGAAAAATCAAATCCCCCCTGGTTACTTGAAGCTTTGTCTGTTTTTAATAGTTGAATATCTATTTTGCAACAGTTCTTCTTCTTTTTGCTTAGTCCCCTTTCTTTAGCTATACATAGCGGACAAGGTAGTCTGGAATCAGGCGTTATATTTGTCAAACTTACTTGCTTACTTAAAGTTCCTTTGCACAAATGCACCTGTTTAGCAAAGCCCGAAAACAACACTAAATAAACAATTGAGAGGAATATGGCAAATAGTTTTTTCATATACTGATGTGCAAAGCTAATCCAAATTGGAGATTACATATTTATAATATTATGGCCAAATATTGTAAAACTTTAGATTGGCTTATGTCAAATAAGAAAATTTCAAGTCTTTAGTATACTTGACTACAGATAAGTAATATCAATTCAAAATATTTTATACAATAAACATAAAAAGAATAAAGCTATTTTTATATCATTGCAATTTTCATTAGTTTTGTGGCACAATTAATCGCAAACATATCCATGTAATAAATAATTTCTTTTTGCAAAATATTAAACGTGATCGCATACTCATGCCTCACTATCATTCATGCTTTAAAAAGAAATTATGCTTATTCTAGAAAACATTTCATATATACATCCAAACAAAGATCTTTTATTTCAAAATATTAATCTGAGTTTACACGATCATCAAAAAATTGCTCTAATCGGTAATAACGGAGTTGGGAAATCCACTTTATTAAAGATCATTGCAGGTGAATTACAACCCGCTGACGGACATATAAGCACCGATGGCAGCCTATACTATGTTCCTCAAATATTTGGGCAGTACAATCATTTATCTGTTGCTCAGGTTTTAAAAATAGAATCAAAATTAACAGCTCTCCAAGAAATACTGGCTGGTAACGTGACTGAAGATAATTTTACTGCTCTTGAGGATGATTGGAATATAGAGGACCGCTGTCAGCAGGCTCTGAATTATTGGATGTTGACCGATATAGATCTCGGTCAAAAATTATCATCTTTAAGTGGCGGACAAAAGACAAAGGTTTTTTTGGCGGGTATCAACATTCATCAACCAAAATTGATTCTCTTAGATGAGCCGAGCAATCAATTAGACAGTATAAGTCGTTCTTTATTATATCAATATATACAGACTTCCACATGTTCGATTGTCATTGTGAGCCATGATCGCTCGTTATTAAATCAGCTTGAATTTATGTACGAGATGAATGCAACCGGATTGACCGGCTATATGGGAGATTATGATTTCTATCTTGAAGAAAAAAAAATCATACAAGATGCGCTCCAATCAGATGTAAAGCATCTCGAAAAAGAGCTACGAAAGACCAAGGTTAATGCACGTCGAACATTAGAACGCCAACAGAAACTTGATACTCGAGGAAAAGCAAAGCAACAAAAAGAAGGTGTCTCGAGAATTATGATGAATACCTTGCGGAATAATGCTGAAAAAAGTACTGCTAAATTAAAAGATATCCATAGTGAAAAAAGTACAGGCTTATCAAAAGAATTACAAACTTTAAGAAAGGAAATTCCTGATATTGATAAAATAAAATTTGGATTAACAGATTCAACCTTACATACTGGCAAAATCCTTTATAAAATTAATTCTCTTAACCGTCAAATTCATGATAAATTGCTATGGCAAGAAGATTTAAACTTTCAGATTAGCAGTGCTGAACGTATCGCAATAAAAGGTGAAAATGGTGCTGGAAAAAGTACACTTATACAGATCCTTTTAAACAACACGCCGAAGTTTACAGGTGAGGTATATCGTTTTCCCCATATATCGATATATATCGATCAAGATTATTCCATCATCAATAATGACCTAACGATCTATGATCAAGTGCAACAATTTAATGATACAGGACTACTGGAACATGAAATCAAAATTAGATTAAATCGATTCTTATTTGGAAAAGAATCATGGGATAAGCGATGTCGGGCATTAAGTGGTGGCGAAAAAATGCGACTATGTCTATGTTGTTTAACCATTCGCAACTTAGCTCCAGACATGATTGTTATGGATGAACCTACCAATAACTTGGATATCCAAAATATAGAAATATTAACTGAAGCAATCAAAACGTATCAAGGTACCTTATTGATCGTATCTCATGATGATTATTTTTTAAAGGAAATAAATATCCAAAAAATAATACAACTTTAATCAGCAATATATCAGCTTTTCTATTGTACTTGAAGTACTTAAAATGCTCCAAATGCAATAGGAAAGTTTACGTAAATCACGCTACGCTCTAACGATATATGTTAATCATCATTAAAAATAAGCCATAATTTACAGATCCATCATTTTCTTAATCTAGATCAATGCTAAAAATAAAACAAGTACTTATCTTTAGCATTATAATCAACAGGTTCAGTTACCTTATCTTCATCCATATAGATACAGATGGAATATTTTAATCAGGTATAATCATGAAAATACCAAAACTAAAATACTGGATAACTGTTCCATATAGTAACATTTAAATAGCTTAACATGTCAAACATTGGTATCATTATAGAAGAACGTGCCGCAGATATCGGTAATTTTATGGTTGGTCGATTATTACCATTTCGTCAAAAAAGAATGGTAGGTCCCTTTTCTTTTATAGATCATATGGGGCCTGCAGCATTAAATGAATATGAAAATCTAGATGTCGGTCCTCATCCTCACATTGGATTGTCGACATTAACTTATCTTTTTGAGGGGGCGATCATGCATCGCGATAGTTTAGGTACAGAGATGGAAATAAAACCTGGTGCTGTCAACTGGATGACTGCAGGTAAAGGTGTAACTCATTCAGAGCGCACTCCTGAATACCTTAGACATACCGACAAATTTTTACATGGTTTGCAAATTTGGGTTGCTCTACCAAAAGAGCTCGAAGAATGTGAACCTTCTTTTGAACATACAAATGCTGAAGATCTACCTCATTGGGAAGATGACCAAGGTGTCAACTTTAGGTTGATCGCAGGCGAAGCCTTTGGTAAAAAGTCTCCGGTCTCCGTATACAGTAAGCTTTATTTCATTGAAATTAAATCAAAAAATAAAGCAAAAGTTAGTATTGGAAAAGACCTATATGGTGAATCAGGACTTTATATCTTATCAGGTACAATCACTGATGCAGGAACAACTTTTGAATCAAAACAACTTCTGATAGCAAAAGATGCGCAATTGTGCGAATTTGAAATTGGTGAAGACACCACAATTTACATTTTTGGAGGTGAGCCTTTTCCAGAAGAGCGGTATATCCTTTGGAATTTTGTAAGTTCATCTAAAGAAAGATTAGAGCAAGCCAAGCAAGATTGGATTGACAAAAAATTTCCTCCTGTTGCTAATGAAACTGGCTATATACCGCTTCCAGAATTTTATCTAACAAAAAAAACATCATGAATATCGTAAAAGCATCCATTGGTACAGATAAATATAAAACATCTGTAATTGCAGGAAAGAACAGTATTGTTGTTGATGAACCTCTTGATAAAGGTGGGCTTGATCTAGGTTTTCAACCACAGGAACTCCTGGCTGCTTCATTGGCCTCTTGTACTGCCATTACGTTGAAAATGTATGCTGACCATAAAGAATGGACAGTCAACTCTTTTCAGGTGGACGTAATGATTGAACAATCTGAAGATAAGAGCACAACAAAATTTGTAAGAAAAATAAGTTTTGAAGGTAAACTAGATGAAAAACAACACACTCGTATTGTAGCTATAGCCAATGCTTGTCCAATCCATAAAATACTTCTTTCCCAAATAGCGATCGATACGATACTCGTTTAATACCGCTGTGCTCTGACGTAACTACTCGTACTGCAACAGTAAAAGCATATCATTATAAAGGCTTTATGATTGATCAATCATAAAGCCTTTATAATGACAAAAAATCTGTAACATATGATGGGTCTTAGATACTAATGATATACTATACATTATAAACATATATGAAAAAGTTATCACTCATGGCTATCATAGCCTTTATTGTCGCTACATTTACAGTTCGTGCACAAGAAAATGCCATTCTTTGGAAAATATCAGGAAATGGTTTGGCCAAAGACTCCTACCTATTAGGTACGATGCATCTGATGTGTGAAGAAGACTATCTGTTAAAGGATAAAATCAAAAATCTGATCCCCAAAGTTGATGTGATAACCTTTGAAATTAATATTGGTTCAGAAGAAAATAAACCCATCATCCCTGAAATGATGAAACCTGACAGCAATTTCCTTAAAGGTATGACCAAAGCTGAACTCACTCAAATGGATAGCATCCTCACCTCACAACAACTGTCTATTCAAATGCTCGATATGATGTCACCAGCTGTATTTATATCCCTTTTAAGTTTAAAATCTTTAGAGTGCTCAGATCCTAGAAAAGTGAAAACAATGGAAACAGATATCCAAGCCCTGGCAACAGCTTCAAATAAAAAGATAGATAATCTCGAAACATTAAAATTTCAAATGGATATGTTAAACAATATGTTTAAAGCATCTGATTTATTGGAATATTTAAACAAAATTGATGAGATGCCAGCAATATCAAAAAAAATGGTAACCGCTTATCAAACCGAGAATTTAAAAGAGCTGGAAACAATTATTTATGATAATAGTTATATGTCTAAAGAAGATCTAGCAAACTTCTTGACTAAACGTAATATCAATTGGATGAATAAAATTCCATCGAAAATGTCAGCATCTTCCCATCTATTTGCTGTTGGAGCAGGACATTTAGTTGGAAAAAATGGTCTTTTAAACCTATTAGCGGCTAAAGGCTATAAGCTCACTCCCATTCTTTAATTATGGCAAACAATAAAACTGTTGCAACTTCGGATTCAGTTCAGGATTTCATTGCACAAATACCAGATGAGCAGAAAAGAAAAGATAGTGATAGACTCATCCAAATTATGGAAGAGATCACTGGTGAACCTGCCGTACTATGGGGACCCAGTATTATTGGTTTTGGTTCGTACCACTACAAGTATGCAAGTGGCCATGAAGGAAACGCACCTTTGGCCGGATTTTCACCACGTAAAAGCGCCATTTCTTTATATCTATACATTTGTGAAAATGATATAGATCTTGATCTTAAAAAATTAGGAAAATTCAAAATGAGCAAGGCCTGTATCTATGTTAAAAAGTTGTCCGATATTCATGAAGATTTCCTCATTAAAATTATAAAAGATAGTATTGTTGCTGTAAAGATAAAATATGGATAAAAGAAAAAGGCGAAAGAAAACTCTTTCGCCTTTTGGGTAAATGATGGGGCTCGAACCCACGACCCTCGGTACCACAAACCGATGCTCTAACCAACTGAGCTACATCTACCGTGTTTGTGCTACAAAAGTAGAATTTTATTTGATATACTCCAAATGTTTTTAAGCAAAAAATCCTCATTACAACGTATCGTAATGAGGATTAAGGCATTATTTTTTAATTTTTATTAGATCATCTCAACACTGCGTTTCACAAATGACGTTAAAGCAGCACCTGTTAACAAACCGCGAGATAATAAAGCTAAGTCAAACGCTTGTTTTGCCAATTGCGCACCTTCTTCTTCAGTACTTGATAAAATGCGTTTCACCAGTGGATGGTTACCATTTACGGTTACCTTATAGTTGTCAGGTAAGTTGCCGTAAAAGTTCATACCGCCGTTCGTTTTTGCCATATCTTTCATACGACGCATAAACTCATCGATCGTTACTGATACAGGTAATTCCTCAGCAGATAAAGCATCCACTTCAACTTTCATGTCCGGACGGCTAATAGCTTTTTCAAAGATCGATAATGCCTGTTTAGATTCATCTTCAGAAATTGACAATTCCTGTTTCTCATCTTTTTGAATCAACTTATCGATAACATCTGCATCTACACGCTTCAACTGTGCCTTCTCGCCACCTTTTTGTTCCAAATAGGAAGTAATATGAGTATCCAGTGGACCATCTAATACCAGTACATCATAACCTTTTGTCTTTGCACTTGAAATAAAGCTATCTTGTTGTGCCGCATCGTGGGTATAGAGATAGATGATATTACCGTCTTTATCAACCTGAATATCTTTTACTTTCTCAAAATACTCTTTAATCGTATAGTTTTCTTTATCAGTATTGGTCAATAGACAGAATTCATTTGCCTTTTCAGCAAATTTCTCATCGCTCAACATACCATATTTGATAAAAAGACCGATATCATTCCATTTTTCTTCAAAACCTTTACGATCTGTTTTAAAGATTTCCTGCAACTTATCAGCTACTTTTTTAGTGATATAGTTGTTGATCTTTTTCACGTTACTATCTGCTTGTAAGAAGCTTCTTGAAACGTTTAATGGGATATCCGGTGAGTCAATTACACCATGTAACAACATTAAAAATTCAGGAACAATATCTTTTACTTCGTCGGTAATGAATACTTGACGTGAGTATAATTTAATTTTATTACGTTGAATTTCTAATTCATTTTTAATTTTCGGGAAGTATAAAATTCCGGTTAAATTAAATGGATAATCCACATTTAAATGGATCCAGAATAATGGTTCGTCCATTGAATATGGATACAACTCTTTATAGAAAGCCAAATAGTCGGCATCTGTCAGTTCAGATGGAGCTTTTGTCCAAGCTGGGCTTGTGTTGTTGATGATGTTATCAACTTCAACAGATTTATATTTTGGTTTTCCTTCTTCATCTTCTCCATCTGGCTCAGACGTTGTTTTCGTTCCGAAGCGGATATTTACAGGAAGGAAGCGCGCATATTTGTCCAAGATCTCCTGTAAGCGCGATTGGCTTAGGAATTCTGAAGACTCTTCATTAATGTGTAAAATGATGTCAGTACCACGTGTCGTACGTGTACCTGCAGAAATTTCATACGAAGTACTACCATCACATGTCCAGTGCGCAGCCTCTGCCCCATCTTGGTAAGATAACGTTTCGATTTCAACGTTATCAGCAACCATAAATGCGGAATAGAAACCTAATCCAAATCGACCGATGATTTCATTTGCATCATTTGCTTCTTTGAATTTTTCCATAAATTCAGTTGCACCTGAAAAAGCAACTTGATTGATGTATTTCTTAATCTCTTCAGCAGTCATACCGATACCATTATCCGAAATGGTGATCGTTTTTGCCGCTTCATCAAGTTTTACATCAACTAATAAATCACCTACTTCACCTTGGTATTGACCTAATGAAGCTAAGCGTTTTATTTTTTGAGAAGCATCCACCGCGTTTGAAACTAACTCGCGTAAGAAGATCTCATTATCAGAGTATAAGAATTTTTTAATGACAGGAAAAATGTTTTCCGTGTGGATTGAAATAGATCCTTTTTCTGTGTTCATATATATTTTATATTTAATTGCTAATTGATTTCACAGTTAAACATCAATCTATATTCCAAACAGTCAATTTGAGACAAGATGTCATATTTTAAGTTAAAATGACAATATCAGGGCTGTTCATTGCTTGACTTAATCTTTATTTTTTATTGTAGCCGAGTATCCATTAAATTTAAACGTATCGGAAGTGTGTAGGCTATCAGCTGCTCTCTCCTTCTTATTTAAAGAAATTGGGGTACATGAACTGATTATGCTCAATGCGATTATAATCGAAAAAATAAACTTGATCACAAACTTACTGATGTGTTATGGCATAAAGCGCAAATGTTCCTAACCAATGTGAGCCCATATAGTAGTCATTGCTGATATTAGGCAATGAGTAAGCCAAATGGTTATTTGCCTGTTGATGTAAATGATTTAGTTCCGGTAGTTTAGTAGCGATGCCATTAAGACAAGTTGCACGGCTAAAATTCAATCCATCTAAATGAACAAGCTTGCCATCCGTACGGTCTTTAACAATACCCGGCTCTAACTTAAATTCTTTCACAAATAAATCGGGCATAAAGTCTGTTAACCATTTTTTATATTCGTCATCATTTAAAACTTTTGTCATCAATAATGCCTCTTCTAAACAAGGAGAAAGAAAGTCGCTACCACTTGGCTCAAATGCCAGAGAGCAAGATTTATCGTTTATAAAAAGGCGCTTTGCATGTTGTGTAATTAAATTTTCAAAAGCGTTATCTTGCGTTACCTTTGCATAATCCATTGATAAACTAAATCCAAAAGCGGTATTATCATGCTGTCCCGAACGGATCGGATAAACAAGTTTAGGTAAATACCCTTCATAACGTTTTACAAGCAGATCTGCCAAAGGCTGTAGCGCTGTGGCCCACTGTTTCCCTTCAGGATCATTCCAAGTCAACAACTCTGCCTGCAGCTGCAAGAGCCACGCCCATCCATAGGTGCGTTCGAAGCTTGTATTATTACTGTCCAGGAAGAAAGCAATTTCCTGATCAACATTCGTTTTGGTTATCTTATCATTCAGGATCAGTCTCGCCTGTTTACTTTCACTGAGGTTAGGGAAAGTTTTCAATATTTTAACGATAGACCAATAGCCATGAACGGATGAATGCCAATCAAAACAACCGTAAAAAATGGGATGTAATTGTTTTGGTGATTTCAGATCCTGAGCAGATCCGATGACCTGACCCAGTTTATTTGGATACTCCTGTTCAAGGCAATGTAATGGCAATGCCAATATTCTTTTTGCCTCAGTAGAATCCAGCACGACCTGTTGATTTTTTCCTGTTTCGCTATTTCCTGTTTCTGATTGTTGAGAAGTCGATCCTTGATTTTTGTTGCTATTGTTGCATGACAATAAAACAGTACAAGTAAAAATGGTAACTAATATTTTGAACATTTTCGGTACATGAATTGATTTCTAAAAATAACAAAAAAAAACCAAAATCATTGTTTTGGCTTTTCAAACTGTTTCAAACTATATTTTACATCTTAGCATCCATTAGCTTCTCCGCTTTTATTTTAGGTGCACCCGTTTTCATTTTAATGACAAAGGCTCTATCCGACTGGAAACTTTTCGGCAATAGCACATCATAATAGGTATTTTTATCGAGATCAATACCAAGATCCGAATGACGCACCTCTAACATTTGTCCATTAGCTAATAACGTGGCAGACACAGGAACCTCTGTCGCTGCCTTGGGTACAGATATCCGGACAATATGATTGACGGGCCTGTTGAAAACAGTGAGGTATAAGTTATCTGCTTTTTTAGTGAAGTACCCCAGTTTAGAATTGGTCATTCCTGCATGTTTGGCTCCATAGATCGCTTCACCATTTATTTTCATCCACTCACCAAGCTCTTTTGCTATTTTATCTTCCTCAGGATGCATATTTCCCTGGCCATCTGGCCCGAAATTTAAAACAAAATTACCACTTAGGGATGCTGAATAGGTCAGCATATCGATAATATCATCGGTGGTTTTGGTATAAATACCCGACCAATCTTTCATATATCCCCAACCGTTTGGTGGAATCGTCATCACACAATCCCAATCGCGCCCCTCTAACCAAGTGATATCTCCCGGCAATTTACGCTCCCAGCCTTGTTCATAATCACCCAACATCTGACCATTGGAATCAAAATGACGTTTCCCAAATTCATCATTTCGGAAACGGGAGCCAATGATAAGACCAGGATGTTTTTCCCGAAGTTCTTTTTCAAGATTGTAAGTAAAATCATAAGACTTTATCCAAGACTGATCCCAAGTACCGTCAAACCAAAATCCTTTCATCTGTGGATAATTGGTCATCAACTCCAGTAATTGATTTCTAGTATATTTCAAGAATTTATCAAACTTTTTCTTTTCCTCTGCCGTTATTGGTTCTTTGCCCATATAATCTGGATTGTTCCATTCCAATACAGAGAAATAAAGGTACACATCGATACCTACTGCGGTATAGGCATCTACAACCTCTTTCACAATATCTTTTTTATAGGGTGTCTTACTGATATTATAAGGCGAATATTTGGTTGGCCACATCGCGAAACCATCATGGTGCTTTGTCGTAAAAATCACGTACTTCGCTCCCATGTCTTTTGCTTGCTTTGCCCAACGCTTTGCGTCAAAATCTTTGGGATTAAATTGTTTGTAAAGGTTGTCGTATGTATTCACCCAATCTTTAGGGGCTGATGGTCCTCTCCATGAACGGATCCATTCAGATGCTGCCGCACCTCCACGTGCACTCACTCCTTCCCATTCATTCCCTGGTATTGCATATAGCCCCCAATGTATAAATTGACCTAATCCATAATTGCGGAATGCAACCATTGCCTCATCTGTACGATTGGCAGGTGACAATGGTCCATACTTAATTTCTTTGATTTCTGTTGATTTAATTTTTGGTCCGGTCCATTGTGCCTGTAGAGAATTGGCTCCAGCTAACAATGCCACAGCAAGTATAGATCTGCTTAATAAGTTATTCATATTTAATTGGTTATTCAGGATTATCAATATAAACGCGTTGTGTCTTTTTTATCACCACCGGTTCAGGATGTGCATTTGTAAATGGATCGTAGTAGTACAAATTTGCTTCACGATACAAATTCAAATGTTTTTTCAATGATTCTGAAAATTGCACGTAATTTTTATTTGAACTTTTCGTCCAACCGACCTCCGCCAGAGCGGCCAATCGTGGAAAAGTTAAATAGTCTAATCTATTGGTATTGATAACGGTTTCCGTCCATAAATTTCCCTGAATACCTAAAATCTGATTTTTCTCGGTCGTCAACGAAGCATAATGATCTGGAGAAAAATTATAAACATTTTCTAAAGGATTGTACAGTTTTCCCCATTTTCGCCCATATTTATGCGATTCTTCCTGTACAAAATCAAAATAAAGTGGTAATCTTGGTGTCAGTATTGTTTTATAGCCAGCCTTTAATATGGCTTTCAACTGCTCGGGTTTATCATGTCGCCACCACATGAGTATCGTTTTCTCTTTTGATAAATCGGCATCTACCATCTCATCCCATGCTAGTAAAGTGGCATCCATTGTTTTTAGCGAATCTGCCATGCGACGCATAAAGTAATTTTCTACCGCTTTGTTATCATTTAGATCATGCTTCTGCTTCAAATCCTGCACGTGGGTATCTGAATTCCATGTTTCACTACCAAAGGATACTTCATCTCCGCCTAAATGTATTACCGCCGATGGAAACAGCGCTTTCGTTTCACGCAATACCTGAGTTAAAAAAGAATACGTTATATCTTTAGCCGGATGAAAAGTAAAATCCGGATGTTTTTCATTTCCACCACCACTCAGTTGCGGGTAAGCCCGATTAGCCGCTGTGGCATGGCCCGGCATATCGATTTCTGGGATGACTTCGATGTTCCTTTCTTGTGCATAAGCTACAATCTCTGTAATGTCTGCCTGCGTATAATAGGCCGCGGGAGCATATGGATCAGTCTGGGAGCCAATACCACCGACCAATGTTAATAGAGGATATTTTTGGATTTCTAATCGCCAAGCGGGTTCATCAGTCAAGTGCCAGTGGAACTTATTGAGTTTATAAAATGCCATCCAATCTAAGATGGATTTCACCTTCTCCTTTCCAAAAAAGTGACGTGATTCATCTAACATAAAACCTCGCCACGGATATGCTGGTTTATCTTTGATTTCAAAAGCAGGAATAGTGATTCCAGACGCAGATTTATTTCCAAAGCTAAATGCTTGCAAAAGCGAACTGACGGCATGGGTAGCTCCTGCAGGAGAGCTTGCATAAATAATTAGCGTACTGCCCGCTGTCTTAATTTCATATTCTTCACTTTCAAGATGTTGCTTACGAACAAATTGAATTGCTGAAATCTGTTTTTTATCATGATGGATAAGTCCTGTATAACCAAATTTTGATAAAAGCTGCTTTTGAAGATACTGACCAACCGTATCAAAAGTCTTATCTCCAATCTGTATTTTACCAGATGAAGGAAAGAAATACGACCCTTCCGTCATCTCTATAAAATCTGGCTTCGGAATTAGAGATAACTGTGCTTTCGTAACACTGGAGCTAATCGTAAACAAGACGATAAATGCTGCTGCTTTGCCAAGTTTTTTTGTGATCATAAAATTTTATTAACCCTGTCACGACTACGCCTTGATTGTCTCGAGATGTGGTCAGAAAGAAAAACGTATTAATTCGATTTATAAAATCTAAATATATGCTTCTTGCACATGATCTCAGGGAATATCTAGGATGCAAACGATTGTGCAAATGACGAAAACGTTAGCGTAATGAATTGCTTACAAAGTAGCATATCGCTCTATTAGCTGAGCAACCAGATAGGGAACTGCTTCCGATGCAGCACTTTCTATAGTACTTGCCCGTTTGGGTATCCGCGATGTGTTAATCTGTTTATCAACAACATACAAATCGCATGTAGGTGCTATTACATCAACTAATCCAGCAGCTGGATATACCGCCAAAGAGGTGCCGATAACAATCATAATGTCGGCCTCTCGTGCCATTTCGATGGCTGGTTCCATATTCGGAACTGCCTCACCGAACCATACTATATTAGGTCTTAATTGGGAACCTTTTTCACATAAGTCACCCATTTTGATCTCATAACCGTCGATTGGATAGATTAGCCTTTTATCTTTTGATGAGCAAGCTTGATCTAATCTTCCATGCAAATGAAGCACATGATCAGAACCTGCCCGTTCATGTAATGTATCCACATTTTGCGTCACAATCTGTACATCAAACGACTTACCCAATGCGACCAGAGCTTCATGCGCAGCATTAGGTTTAGCCTGCATAGCGACTTGTCGCCGCATGTTATAAAAATCTTGAACGAGTTTGGGATTACGGTACCAGCCATCAATACTAGCAACGTCATCTACATCATGCCCCTCCCACAATCCATCCGCATCTCTAAATGTCTTAATACCACTTTCTGCTGAGATACCAGCTCCGGTAAATACAATGATTTTCTTCTTCATATCTTCATTATCTACTACCAAGTTAAGACCGAATCTTGGAAATTTGTGGGCAATTGCAATTTAATGGAGTCTTTACTGCTGATGACATTATTATTGGACGTTATAAATGCTCTTTCAAAACTCACAAAAATCTTATTCGGTATATGCAGTTCTAAGGGAGATTTGGCCTTAAAAATGTAACGATTATTTTCCAAACTAAGATTTTTATAGATGCGATAAGCAACTACCTTAGCCTTTATTTTTTCAACTCCAGCGAGTTTCTTTATATCTGTTGTATTTTGAGCTTCGGTATCCTCATAGTACATAAAATGATCCGAATTAGCGAGATCTCTAATATCCATGCGTTGCTCTAGCACTTCCCGAGCAAGTGAATCGGCACGTTGCTTTTGCGTTTCATTTCCGTTTCCGTGATTACAGGAAAGTAGCAGTGACAAGGGTAACAGTGTTAAAATATATTTCATAATCATAAAAAAAGAGGCAATTTTAATTGCCTCTTTACAAATTTATAAATTACTTTCAATAGCTCCTACGTGCTCTCGATACAATTCAATTGGTTTATCCAATAAAACAGCAATTACTGTCATGTTTTTATCCACCCGTTCTTTAGGAACGTCCATATAAACAATACCTGGAGTCGAACTCCAGTACAGTTTATTGAATATATCATGACCGATCATAGAACCTTCGCCTACTATACGTATACGTGCAATGGTATTCTTAAGCCCTTTTAATGCAATAGGACCTGTTGGAGTTCCTTCAACGAAAAGATAAAGTGTCTGCTTATCTTTAGATAGCGCACTTAGTCCAGCGTAATGTCCATCAGGAATTCCAGCTTCAGCATCATGTAAAATTTCAGCATTTTTTGCTACCCACTCTTTCATATCGGCAGATGCAAATTTTAAGTTTTTATCTAGTATATCGCCGTCTGCACTGATTTTGTCTTTAAACAAATTGGATCCCATGGCAGTAGCTTTACTAATTGTTGCAATGGCATGCGCTGCTTGATTTTGGCCAGCAATTTCATAAGCAGTATAACTCACTTCTTTTCTTTCCAAATCAATAGCTGGCTTCTCATTAAAGGTAATGGCTACAACAGTTACAGCTGGATCGAAATTAGCTGTCGGTAGATTTAATTCTAACGTATAATCATCATACTGATAATCTATTTTGTCTGAATTTCCAACAAATTTAATTGAAGTAGGTTTAGTTTTCAGACCTTGTAAAACTAATTTATCTTTGACATTATCCAAGTAGATGTATAATGTTTTTCCATCTTTAGAAAAAGCATTTTTATCATTCCAAAACCGAGATTGAACTCCTGCTCGGGTACCATAAATAGCGTCCTTGTGTTTAGAAGTCCATCTTCCTAATTCTTTCAAGATCTGCACCTGTTCTGTAGGAATTGTCCCATCAGCTTTAGGGCCAATATCCAATAAAAGATTTCCGCCCATTGAAATACAATCTACCAAAGTACGGACGATCATGTTTGGTGTTTTATAATGATGGTCAAAATGCTGATATCCCCACGAATCATTCATGGTATAGCAGAGTTCCCAGTAGCGTGCTTCAGGTTTTACAACCGGAATACCCTGCTCTGGAGTATCATAGTCACCGTGTTGATTCAGTCTGGAATTGATGATGATATTGGGATTATACTTGCGCAATTGCGTCAATGTTTCTTTTGCACGCCACTCCTGATCGTTGTGTTCCCAATCGCCATCAAACCAAATTAAATCTGGCTTATATGCTTTAGACAATTCTGCTAACTGTCCCTGATAGTAATTCACAAACTTATTCCAACGATTGGCATCATCGCCTACGTTATAACGTTTTTTTATTCTCGTATTGACATCATAGTCAGGATGACTCCAATCTGGCAAGGAGTAATATAAACCGGTTTTAAGACCTTTTTTCTGAAGTGCGGTCACAAAGGGAGTCAAAACATCCTTTTTAGCAGCAGCATCTTTAGCTGTGGTAATCGCATTATTCGACTTGCTATCCCAAAGCGAGACCCCATCATGATGACGTGTTGTTATGACCGAATACTTCGCTCCCGATTCCTGAATCAATTTTGCCCATTCTTCCGGTTGATATTGGTTGGCTGTAAAACCAGCCAATTGCTTCATGTAATTTTCATGACTGATATAGTTATTGAAAAAAGCCCAAGATTCAGAAATTCCTCTCACTGAATAAATTCCCCAGTGGATAAAAATGCCTAGTTTTGCATCTTCAAACCATTCCATCTTTTTCTTTTCTTCATTATTTTTAGTTTCTTGTGCAAAAACGTTATAGCTTGAAAGCGCTATAAAAAACACAGCTAGGATTGACTTCTTTCGAATCATGTCTACTAATTGAAATATTAGGTTTTAAAAGGGGAAAAGTAAGAAATATATTCATGCAATTCAAACTTAAAGTCGCTATTTTGGCTTAATAATTTATCTTTGTATGGATGATTGAATTATATACGGATGGCGCTTCAAGCGGTAATCCAGGACCAGGTGGCTATGGCACAATATTAAGAACAATTTATACGGGTGATAACGAAGCGTATAAGGGGAAATTAATTGAAAAAGAATTCTCTGGTGGCTACCGCAAGACCACCAATAATCGAATGGAGCTAATGGCAGTAATTGTTGGTCTAGAAGCTTTAAAAAACTTAAATCAACAGGTTACGGTATATTCCGATTCCAAATATGTCATTGACGCCATCGATAAAAAATGGGTGTATGGCTGGATTCAAAAGGGATTTGCTGGTAAAAAAAATAAAGATCTTTGGATTAGATTGATGCAGGTTTACAAACTACATCAGGTAAAATTGGTGTGGGTAAAGGGTCATGCTGGTCATCCGCTCAATGAACGATGTGACCAATTGGCGGTAAAAGCCTCTAAAGATAAATCTTGTTGGAAAATCGATTCTGTTTTTGAAATGGAAGAAGCAAAAGGATAAACAGAAATTATTATAATCTGTTTGAAATAGCAGAAGAAAGGCTAGCGAAATTGATATCGCTAGCCTTTTTATTGTTAACACGATTACGCAACATCTTCTTTAGCTGCCAGATAACGTTCTGCTTCCAAAGCGGCCATACAACCTGTTCCCGCAGCCGTAATTGCTTGGCGATATACATTATCCTGTACATCTCCGCAGGCAAATACACCTGGAATATTGGTTGCCGTAGTATTGGGTTGAGTGATTAAATAACCCGTTTCATCCATGTCCAAGATACCGTTGAAAAGTTCTGTATTTGGCTTATGCCCAATAGCAACAAAAAAACCTGTTACATCCAGCACTTTTTCAGATTGATCTTTGTTATTTAAAACACGAACACCTGTTACCACTTGACCATCACCTAAGATTTCCTTCGTTTCCGAGTTATAATGCACTTCAATGTTGGGAGTATTCATCACACGGTGAACCATTGCTTTAGAAGCTCTAAATTCATCACGACGTACCAACATATGTACCTTAGAACATAATTTTGCCAAATAAGTAGCTTCTTCGGCGGCTGTATCACCTGCACCTACAATAGCAACTTCTTGGTTTTTAAAGAAAAAACCGTCACATACTGCACAAGCAGATACACCAAAACCGTTATACTTTTGCTCACTATCCAATCCCAACCATTTTGCAGTAGCTCCAGTAGCGATGATCACAGTATCAGCAGTTACTGTTTTGATACCATCAATCTCAACCTGATGCACTGGACCAGAAAAATCAACTTTGGTCGCATATCCAAAACGGACATCTGTACCAAATCGTTCTGCCTGCATCCTTAGATCTTCCATCATGATTGGACCTGTAATTCCTTTAGGGTATCCAGGAAAATTATCAACTTCAGTTGTCTGAGTCAATTGACCCCCTGGTACCATCCCTGTATATATAACCGGTTTCATATCAGCACGGGCTGCATAAATAGCTGCCGTATATCCTGCGGGTCCTGAACCAATTATTAAACACTGTAGGTGTTCTATTTCTTGAGACATAATATTATTTTATAAAATCTTATTTTCTAATTAGCTAACCACTTGACCTAACCAAATTTATTTTTTAGACTTGCTAACATATCATTGGTGATCGCTGTTGGCTGGCTCTTATTTTCTTGTTTTTGAAATTCTTTTTTAGCCTGTTTTTTATCTTCAGCCGCGTGAATAGGTTCTGTTGATTTCGTTGCCTTTTTAGCCGCTCTATGCTTATTCCAGATCGTCTCTAAGCATTTCTTGGTATATAATGGGAAATCACCGTTCTGCATCCAAGCGTAATAACTCGGCTCAACATCAAATACATCCGTGACAGGTCTGCCTTTATGTTTACCGAAATTAATCACTTCGACCCCATCTTCATTGTAAACAATACGTCCTGCAAAATCAACTGGCTTTGTCATATTGGTAAACTCGGACAATGCTTGCACATCATTGACAACGGGTACAGATTGCTTACCATGTTTATCTTCATATACAGCTCCGTCATATTTCTTTAACTGTGCTTTTAAAACTTCATACGTGGCTCTTACGTCTGCTTCAGCATTATGTGCATTTTCCAAACTTTCACTGCAATAGAATTTATATGCAGCTTTCAAAGTACGCTGTTCCATTTGATGGAAAATATTTTGAACGTCAACAAAAACACGATTTTCTAATGAAAAATTAACTCCTGAACGCAAAAACTCCTCCATGAGCATCGGAATATCAAACTTATTTGAGTTATAACCCGCTAGATCTGCGTCGCCAATAAATGCTGCAACTTCTTCGCTTATTTGTTGAAATGTTGGCGCGTCTATAATATCGTCATCATATATACCATGGAACATGGATGATTCAGCAGGAATAGGTATAAGGGGATTGATCCGCTTCGTATACACTTGTTCCTCCCCATTTGGCAACACTTTTAATATTGATATTTCAACAATTCTGTCTGCCGAGATATTGATTCCTGTAGTCTCTAAATCAAAGAATGCTAAAGGTTTCTTGAGTTTCAATTCCATTACGAATTTTATTTATTAAATTGTTCCATACATCATTGTATACAACAAAAATACAAAGTATGAATGATTTTTTATTTATTGAAAGCCTATAATTACAATTTAGAGACTAATTCCATTGTTTTCATCTTTCCAATGACAATTTTGATCATCTTATTATAATCAAAATATCGTTCCGCTATTTCTTTTACTTTCTCAGGAGTCATTGCATTGATTTCTTTCATATAGTGATCGTAATACGATAATTCCATATTTGAAAGTAGTACATTCTTAAATTTATCGGCATGTGAAAAAATACTTTCCAAAGATCCCAACATGGATCCTGATAAATAATTTTTCACCAGTTCTAGCTCTTCTAAGGGTGCATGCTCTGTCCTCAAGATTTCAATTTCTTTTTCTATTTCAATCAGGGTGGCATCGGTGACATCTACGCCGACCTCAGTAGCAATAGTCATAAAGCCACCATACATCAATGTACCAACTGCTGATCCGATACTATAGGTATATCCTTTTTCTTCCCTAATATTACGCATCAATCTTGATCCAAAAAAGCCGCCAAGTAACGTATTGACAAATTGTAAAGCTGGATAGTCCACATGATTACGATTGATGCTCGGCATACCGATACGAATTGCTGATTGCAAAGCATCAGCTTTTTCTTCATAAATCAAATGTCCAGTATCTGCCTTTAACGTCGGAGCCACTAAAGAAGTGGTTTTCATGGAAGTCCAATCTTCACCAAATTGCTGACTTAACTCTTCAAGTAAAGCTTCAGAAACATTACCTGAAACAATTAATCTACAATTAGATGGCGTAAATTGCTGATGATATAAATCAATTAATGCATCTCTAGAAATCAAATCATAATCCACTAATGTAGGCGTTTTTCCGTAGCGATTTTCGGTTCCGAAAACATGATTATAATATGCTCTTCTCGCTAAGAAATCATTTTTCTGAAGAGAAACTTGCAATTTCTGCTTATTATTTCTTAGGTATGTATCCAGCTCTTTTTGCGGTAAAGTAGATACCGTCAGGATTTCCTTAATTAACGGTAATAGAACAGCGCTATGCTTATTTAATGTATATAATGTTAATGAGGTGATATCAAATCCATATTCTGGCATTAAGAAAGCACCATAAAAATCAACTTTATCAGCAATTTCAGCACTATTGTAATTTATTGTTCCTTCTTTTAATAAAGCACTGAGCGCACTGTTTAAAAGTGGATTTTCATGTTCATTAAATACATTATTAAAAATCCATTCAATACGTACCAACTCTTGATCTGGAGAATGAAAAACATAGACAGGTAGTCCATTTTTAAATTTTAATACCTGTGGTTTTTTTAAATGAATATCACCGATTGGATTGGTTGGTGGGGCTATTGCTCTATTCAGCATTTGCGGCCTCCTTTGCTTTATAATACAATATGGTTGCGTTTTCTTTTCTAAAAATTTCTCTTGCTTGCTGCTGAATAGCCTCAGGTTGCACCGCTAAGTATTTAGCTGTTTCATGATTAAGTTCATTAGCATCACCTAATAACTCGTAGTAAGCTAAGTTCATTGCTTTATCTAGGATAGACAGCTCGGCAAAAACATGTGTGGATTCAATTTTATTTTTTACTTTTTCCAGCTCTTCAGCAGGCACTTCAATTGATTTCAAAATATCAAGTTCTTTCCAGATGGCTGCCTCAGCTTCTTCTAGTGTAATCCCATTGGATGGTTTTCCCTCTATTAAGAATAGATTGGGGTCGATACTCCCCATAACATAAGCATTAATTTCACTGAATAACTCTTGTTCTTTGACTAATCGACGATAAAGTCTTGAAGAAGATCCTCTAGAAAGCAAATCCGACACCAAGTCCATTGCGTGGTAATTTTCGTCCATTCGTGCAGGTGCGTGAAATGACATAAATAAAGCGTCTAATGGAACGTCTGCTACGACTGTTTCTCGACGCTCGCTCAGCTGCTTGGGCTCTTGTGGTATATTTCTATGATATTTATTTCCTGCAGGGATATCAGAAAACCATTTTGAAACCAATTTTTTGATTTCCTCAAATTGGACATCGCCCGCAATAACCATTATTGCATTCTGAGGAGTATAATGCTTTTTAAAAAATGCTTTCACATCTTCCATTTTTGCATCTTCAATATGTTTGAGTTCTTTACCAATAGTCGCCCACCTGTACGGATGTACTTGATACGCCAAAGGCCTTAATTTCAACCATACATCACCATACGGCTGGTTGAGGTAACGCTGCTTAAACTCCTCACTAACAACACTTCTTTGTGTCTCTAAGCTTTGTTCCGAAAAGGAAAGGCTCAACATGCGATCTGATTCTAACCACAATGCTGTCTCTAGATTAGAAGAAGGTAATGTAATGTAGTAATTCGTAATATCATTACTGGTGAACGCATTATTTTCTCCACCCACTCGTTGCAGAGGGGTATCGTAATCTGGAATATGAACAGACCCTCCGAACATCAGATGTTCAAATAGATGTGCAAATCCCGTTTGATCTGGAGATTCATCTCGTGCACCAACATCATATAATATATTTACACAGGCCATTGCTGTGTTATTGTCTTCATGAACAAGCACACGAAGACCATTTTCGAGTTCAAATTTCTGATAAGAAACCATTCAGGTTATTTAGATTAATTTATTGTATCCAATTGATATCCTTCCTCAACAAAGAAAGAGTTTTAGCTTCTTCTGAACCTGCTTCTGGTTGAAAATCATATGCCCAGTTAGCTTGTGGCGGCAAACTCATTAAAATCGATTCAATACGACCGTTGGTTTCTAAACCAAATTTAGTTCCAGAATCCCAAACCAAGTTAAATTCAACATATCGACCTCTTCGGAGATATTGCCAGTTTTTATGGTTATCGTTATAATCTTTATGACGATTTCTATTGACTATCTCTGTATAAGTAGGTGCAAATGTGCGTCCTAAATCACAAGAATATAGGAAAATTTCTTCAAATGTCAACCCTGTTTTTTCAGGCGTTAACTTATCATAAAATACACCTCCTATCCCTCTAGTTTCCTGCCTATGGCGAACATAGAAATAGTCATCCGCCCATTTCTTAAAATCTGTATAGAAATCAGAATGATGTAAGTCGCATACATTTTTCATCTGCTGATGAAAAAATTGGGCATCTTCTTCAATAACATAATGTGGTGTTAAGTCAATACCTCCACCAAACCAGCGAATCTCTTCATTTAATTCAAAATAACGAATATTCATATGAATAATCGGTACGAAGGGATTGTTAGGGTGAATTACTATGGATACGCCCGTCGCAAAGAATTCATCTTCCTCTACACCAAATGATTTTTTGATCTGTTCGGGCAATTTACCATGAACTGCAGAAAAGTTGACCCCTCCTTTTTCAATGATATTGCCATTTTGAATAATTCTTGTACGACCGCCGCCGCCACCCTCACGTTCCCAAATTTCTTCTTCAAACTTTGCTGTTCCATCTAACTTTTCAAGTGCTTGACATATCTCATCTTGAATTATTTTGTAGGTTTCAGCTATTTTTAATCTATCGATCATATTGGACTAACTTAATTTTTCGGCCAATTGGCTAATGATTGTTGTGGCAGATTTGTGCTGATATAAGATCTGATAAACGGCTTCACAAATCGGCAGTTCTATTTGATGCTTATGCATATAATGTTGTATACAAGCAGAGGCATAATATCCCTCGGCGACCATATTCATCTCAAGTTGAGCAGACTGAACGCTGTAGCCTTTACCGATCATTGCTCCAAAAGTTCTATTTCTACTGAACTGAGAATAGGCCGTGACCAATAGATCTCCTAAATAAGCTGATTTATTGATATCACGAAGCGGGTTTGGATCGATCGTTTCTACATAAGTCTCCATCTCCCGGATTGCATTTGAAATCAGGACCGCTTGAAAATTATCGCCATACCCTAAAGAATGACAAATTCCACCAGCCAAAGCGTAAATATTTTTCAAAACAGCTCCATATTCAATACCATAAACATCATCGGAAATAATGGTTTTGATGTACCTACATGCTAACAATGAAGCGACCCATTTGGCATTTTCTTCGGATTTAGATCCAAAAGTCAAATATGATAATTTCTCCAAGGAGACTTCTTCTGCATGACAAGGTCCACCGACTACTAAAATATGATCTAATGGCACATCGTATACTTGCTGGAGATAGTCTCCGATAATTAAATTCTCGTCAGGAACAATACCTTTTATAGCAGACACGATAATTTTGCCTTCAAAATCAGATTTTGTGACACCCTCTAGCGCTGCTTTAAGATATGCTGCTGGTGTGTTTAAAATAATAATATTCGATCTCTGAATAATTTCACGTGCATGGGTTGAAATATGATCAGTATCTAACTTTACTTCAACGGCACTTAAATAACTTGGATTTTTTTTATGCTCTTTGATATAGTCAACATCTTCTTGTTTACGGACCCACCAATAAATATCCTTCTCGACAACGTTGTCACCCAGCATTTTAATCATCGCTGTAGCCCAACTCCCACTACCAATAAGCCCTACTCTATTTTTTTGCATTAAATTTTATTATAGACAGTTTCAGCAAATATACTTAATTATACAATAATTAACATTCTCCTCCTCCCTAACTTAGGATATTATCTATTAAATAGAGATTCAAAAGAGTGAATTCAAAGTTATTAAAGTAAATGTAGCCTTTTTTGATCCATACAATCCATGTATTTCTTATAAAAGTTAATCCTTATTTTTGTTTCAACTAGATACACATTTATGGATCAATTAAACTTTTCAACGAATTGGAATAATAAATTAGATTGTACAGCTTTTACAACATTGCGGTTGCCAAACGAAAAATATAAGCTTGGTGAATTATTTCAAATTACGTTAAATGGTGTTGAAAAAGGTATTGGGCGTATAATATCCATTACTTATATCAACATCGATAATATCAATGAGTATATTGCTCGATTAGATACAGGTTATTCTACTGATGAGTGCAAAGTTATCATCCGTAATATATATCCAACTATAGATTTTACTCAGCAGCCACTGGTTTTGCTATTAATTGGTAAAATTTGAAAGAAATATACTCCTCTAAATTCATATTGTTCGAAGAGTTCCCGTTTATAGAGTTAAGTTAAAACTCATAAATTTGTAGTGTACCTCATCATTATATAAATACAACTATAATTTATAAATATTGACCTATTCATGTTCAATTATGAACGTTTTTTTAATACATAGGCAATCACACCTAAAAGAACTGTAGCTATTCCCCCAAACCAATAATAATTTACTTGAGGACTTGAACTAATAGACATACGTCCCCGTAGATCCTTAATTTTATATAATGTTTTCATCCCCAAATAATCATCATAAATATAATCTCTGGGATCTGCCGTCTGTATAATTTGCAAATGCTCCTTTTGTTCGTCAAAATAAAATACCTTATTTTTATCCTTAAAAAAATGATGGTATTTCACTGATACCTGTTCGCTATTTGGCATATCGCCAGAACATGCGTTCAACACTTCCACATATGAACCCAAATAACTAATACTTGCATAATCAGCAATAATGGGATAACTTTTTTTACCATCGAAAAGAGAATTGTTAAAAAGATAAAATGTACCAAGTTGTTTTACAATTTGACTAGTTAATCGCTTTTTGTTGTCTAAATGAGTTTTAAACTGATCAGCAATAAAATAGATGTAATTTTCATCAACCAACGCCTTGGGTAAATAGCTATTGTAACTGTATACCTCAGGAAAAAACTTTGCATCTGCAGAAATATTGGTACTGATAATCTTAAAATTGTTAGCATCTTCAAAATAATAAAAATCACTACCCTGCAATAATTTATCCTGAATTGCTTTTAATTTTGCTGCATCAGTCTTAACAGTATAAGCTTGACTAAAATTATCATCCCAAATGGGATAAATTTTATTTGCATACAATGTATAATTTATATTCCCATAAGCTGGAATTAAAGGTTTAAATCCTGAATAGCTATATTCAACATCGATATCTTTCCCTGTTAATGGGTCTTTGCTTGAAACAGATGCACCATCACGTTTTTTAAGTATATATCGTTCTTTTTGCCACATGGGGATGTCAGCATTGATAAGTTTTAAAGAATTATAATTTTTAACTCCTAATGCCATTAATTGAGGAGTAACATCAGCAAAACTACCCTCTTTTCTAATACAGAACATGTGATTTTCATCTGCTATATAATCCTCGTTCTTAAGTTGATTGCAAGAATAATAAATTAAATTTTCAGGATTTAGATGTGGTATTTCAGACCACGTATATTTCTTATCTGAATTTAAATCAATACTGACCACAAAAACCTTATTCTCATTTTTCACATACATACTATAACTGTAGCATTTTACGTTAACGAGGTTTCGGGGTAACTCGGTTAACTCTACTTTTGTTATATTATTTCCCCATCCGTCCATATAGACCCATTTTCCATCAATGAAATATAATCTACCATTTATATGTTTTTGATTGATATTTGGTCCTAAAACTTTTGAATAGATCACTTCCTTATCATCAGATGGTTCTCGCTTACTCAACATATAAAAACCATTCTTATCAGAAAACATCAAAGTACCTTCATCTTCCCCTATAGATTTATAGCTTTCTTTGTCTATACCTTTTATCGGTATGATTACTTGCCTAGCATAGCTAAACCCATTAGGATCCCTTTCTGTGAACTGGTAATAAACACCATTATTCTTAACGATTATTTGATAGGATTTTGAGGTATGATAATGATAACATTCACTAGCTATTAATGTTTGTATAGTAGCAAATAGGAACAATATCGACATAAAAAATCCTAATAACAGGATAAGAATCGGCGATCTTTTTGAGCAATCATCCATTTTATTGCTAACTGTATTCATCCATAATAATAGAAGCATAAGCTATATTTTTAAATCTTTACGAATACAAATTGAAATTCTTATTAAATTTCACAAATTCTTACTTATATTTAATATTTAACCTAAAGAATTATTACAAGATGTCACATCCGATTAAACAATTGTGGTTATACAATGATTGGGCCAATAAATCAATAATAAATGCTATAAAACCTCAGATTGAAAAAATACCTTCATCTGCTATAAAACTTTTGAGTCATATCGTAAATGCACAGATGATTTGGTTAAGTAGATTAAATGGTGAAAAATCTAATTTAGGTGTATGGGATGAACATACCATCATGGAATGTGAAAAATACCATAACTTATCTTCGGATGGTCTTGAAAAAAAAATTCGAGAATATGATGCGTCTGAAATGCTTAATATCTCCTATTTAACGACAAAAAATGATCAATTTGAAAATCTTTTCGGCGATATTATACTACATATTTTTAATCATGGGACCTATCATAGAGCTCAGATAGCTGCAGCAATGAGAAAGAATGGATTTGATCCAATTAATACAGATTACATATCTTTTGTAAGAAAATAGAACGGATAAATACTTATTTAAAATCAGAATAGCTCATTTCCATATTAAGAAAGACTCCTATGTGAAATAGGCAAAAACTTCATATAATCAGTTGTCAATAACCATCAAAAAAAGCTAATGATATGACATATCTTTAGCTTTTTTTGATGGTTTATTTTAATGGGATGTGTTGAACATCGGGAAAACATAATGCATAACTAAATTTTATGCAGATATATATTAATTTAATTTTGCAATCGCAGTAATCGTTCCGCCGTCAACGCGCAATCCTTGAGTAGCAGAAGCAGTCGTTGCATCAATTTTGTAGACATAACTTATTCCTGTTTTCAAAGTAATGCCAACATAACCAATGCCATCTTTTTTAGTATAGTTTGTTGATGTAACACTATTTATTTCACTACCGCTTGGCAGACCAGACACTTTTTTAAAACTCTTATCATATACGTTGACAACAGCAAAATTATATTTATCAGCAGCATTCATCGCATTCATGGATACCACAAAGTTTCCTTTCCCAACATACAACCAATTACCAATTTTGTATCCTCCTGACAATTCTTCAAAATTGAGATAATAACTGAAGTCATACGCTGTAGTTCCCTTATTAATTCTAACAATTGCAGAAGGTTTTTTGCTCGTAACTTTACCTGCTGTGGTTGCTGCCGCTGAGGAAAACGCATACAAATCACCTTTCTCGTCAACTGCTGTTCCATCCAAGAAATAGGCTCCAATATAGCTTGTACGATTATCTTTGATGACTTTTTCCAGTTCCATTTTTGGGTATGAATAAACTGCAATCCATGAACTATCTGGATAAGCAGTACCAAAAGAATCACCACAGCATCCTTTAATTGACATATAAGGTGCAAATACTTTATCTCCAAACTGTCTAATCCAAGTAAAGTGCGCCAACTCCCCATTGCTAGAGGGTATTTGATTGTTTATAGTTCCCTCTCCAGTAATCAAGAGGCTATTGGTATTGACAATATAGAAATTAGATAATTTATTCGTAATCGATCTAGATATTTTCATCAGTAAGATATCATTGTTAACGGGAGCAAAAGCTTGTACAGTTTCGGATTGAAAATCTGAAACCTTATTAAGCGTTCCATTTTTGATGTCATATGTCGTAACTGCTCCCGGATTTCCCTGTCCATATAACATGGAGAAAAACTTATTATTGGCAGTCATATAATATCGATATGTTCCATCTTGCTCCACTCCATGACCTTTTGTGGTCACCGATCCTTCATCTAAACTTGCAGCTGTCAATAGATAATCGGCCACTCCAGTTGATGCAACTGGTGAAACTGCAACAATATAATTACCAGGATTTGGCGGTCCAACATCATCCTTCTTGCATGAGGTAAATGCAGATAGAACTATGCCTGTAATCAATAATTTTTTAATATTCGTTTTCATTTTCTAATCTTTATATTCGAACGGGAATGATTATTTATTTATAAAATAGCGCAGGTTAACATAAAAAGCTCTTCCTGGTTTTTGTAGACTAAAATTGTCATACACCTTTTCATTGGTCACGTTTTTTGCTTCAAGGCCAATATTATATCGACTATTTGCAACGCTGTATACCACATTGAAATCGTGGGTAAACTGTTTCGGAACGACCAATTTTTGTCCTCCTCTACTTGGCCAATACAAATAGAATTCATGTACATAAACTAAGTTATAACCTACATTCAAAGTATTTCCTTCATTCATAAAGTTCTTAAAAATAACAGAGGCATCTCCATGAGCAAAAAAGTACGGGATATTAGGCATTTGGTCATTATATAGAGGGCTGATATTGGAATAATTGGGTTCGTATTTCTGCTTATTCTGTAAATATTGATAGGTGATAGATCCACCTAAAGTCAACCAGCTTTTATACGAATAACGAGCATCAGCATCTGCTCCCCAAGTTTCTACCCCCTCACGATTATCAGCAACAAGTTTTGATTGATTATTATTTAAACGATTGTAAATAAAATCACTAGCATAACGGTATATTAAATTTGCTCCCACAACAAAACGGTGATCTTTATTGATGGCAAAATTATAATTTGTTCCTAAGTTCAAATTATGACTGCTTTCAGGTTTTAATTTTGCGTTAGCTTCTTGATTTTCCACATCTCCAAACATCTCATAGGGTGTTGGCATACGATTTGTCCGTTCGTACGATGTTTTTATCTGTAAATTAGGTTTGATATAATAAGCTGTAGCCAATCCATAACCAAAGCGATTATGTGTGGTGTCAAGAGCTCCATTTTTATTGTTTTGGATCAAGAGCTTTCCAAAAACAGTTGTCGTCCACACATCTTGAATACCATATGTGTAACCCAAACCTAAAATATTTTTGTTCGTTTTTTGTGGTTGTTCATATGCTGCGTTTGTAGGATTCAGCTCGTCGTGTCCTTTTCTATTGAAAGTCGAGAAAACATTGCTTAAGGCAATAGAATGGTTTTCTCCCATTCGATAATTCAAATTAGTTGTTGCTAGACCTTCGTTATTTTTGTAAATATAAAGCTGTCTCGCGCGCTCGCCATTAGTTCCATTCGGTTTTGAGGTGCCATACCAATCATAACGAACATTTACCGTATCAATATTTTGTTCTTTGCCCAGATTATAATTGGCATTAACGATCAAGTCCAATCCTTTAATAATATTAGTCTTTCTATATTTTAAAGTAGGCATGATAGTTGACCCGCGGCGGTGCCATTGTCCGAATACGGACTTCATTCTCGCTCCTGTTTGAATTTCCTTATAATTTTGACCCAGAATAACACCTAATAATAAGCGATCTGCAAAACTTTTGTCCACAAAACCCACCTGCGCTATGACAGATTCATTGTGGTATTTATCATGAAAGCGTTTTACGACAGCATTTTTATCATATGCACCTGTATAAATGTCAGCAGCCTCAACATTTACTTTATAATTATTGTCTGAATAATTCTGAAAAGCATTCAACTGGAAGGTCAATCCTTTTTTAGAAGTAGCGGCAGCATTAACAACAGTTCGGTGTGTATTAAATGATCCATAACTGTAAGAGGCATCAACAAAATTACGAAACCGGTCTGCAGTCACAATATTAATAGCGCCACCTAAAGCATCAGATCCTAACCACATCGGTACGACCCCTTTATAGACTTCAATACGATCCGCAATATTAATTGGGATATTATTGATCTGAAAAGAAGAACCAAAGTTATCCATCGGGATACCATCAACAAAATATCTAACATGTTCACCAGAGAAACCATTTAAAGATAAATTAAAGTTTGATCCAACTCCTCCAGATTCACGTACACGCACTCCAGCTACTTTATCCAATGCCCCAGAAATATCTAATGTGCTATTATATAGTTTTGTTGCATCGATTGCTGTTACATTATAAGCCTGGCGACTGACTTCCTGAACTTTAGTTAATCCCAGAACCTCAACCTCATCAATTGCTTTGTTTGACTTGACCAAGTTAAAATTATGGTGATTAACAGACTCCAAAACCAAAACGATATCCTCTATCCATGTTTCTGCTTCAATTGAGGTGATCTTTACACGAACATTTTTAGATTTTACACTTTTAATTTCAAATAGTCCTTTGCTATCTGAAATTGTTTTCTGTCCTGCGATAGTAACAGTGGCACCATGTAAAGGTTGGTTGTCTAAATAAATGGTTCCTTTAAATATCGTGGTCTGATGTTGTGCAAAACTTGATATAGCACAACAGACAAGGGCAACTAATGCCCAAATTTTTGTAAATTGCATTTCTTTTAATTTCCGTTAGAAGAAGCATACGTTTATGTATGCACAGTTAGTCTAATTATTTAGATTTTAAATGTGCCACGTTATAAATTGCAGCTTATGCGTGGCGTATTTCTTGCTTAGTCCCCAATAAACATCTTGGCTATCGGTTCATTGATCTGTTTATTTTAATATGTATATCTTTCTATATCATAAATTCCTTTCCAATAAGTTGATTATTTGTTAATTGTCAAAAAGTACTTTGGTTTAGTATGTCTGCCCCTATTCAGTATCCAAATTTCAAAAGTGAATAGCCAATACTATGATTAAAACTGATTCAAGGTTGTTTAAGAATAATCAATTTATTTAGACTAATTATAAACAATACTGCAAATATAAAAATTAATCTATGCCCTCAAAACTAAAATTGAAATTATTGAAAGATTAGTAACATGTCGCTTGACTATATACCAATTAATACTGATCATTCATTTTGCACTTCATAAGTATCAGATTCATGACGTATTTATGATTTACAGAAACAAAATTTATCCCCCTATCTACTTACATGTGAAACAATCTCTTTCCAATTGAAAGGACATCAAATAAAGATTTTTACGATAGGAATTTAAGAGTGGCTCTTTGAGGGGATGCTATTTGTTTCTATGGTTCACTCCGCTTCATGTAAGTTTTGACGATAGAACGTTCTCGCTGTTGTTCTGTTATCCAGGTACTGATTTAAAGAAAACAGGCTGGATCAAAAGTCAATTGTACTAGATTGACACTAAATAAAATTTCGACACTTCGATAGATTCAGCAAAAAAGGATCAAAACTCATCAGAGATTTGATCCTTTTTTCATGATTTATGTCATTAAAAGCTAACCTAGCAAATTTAAATTCTGATTTGAAATGGCGAATTTCATTGATGAGAAAGCCTCTTTACTGATATCAAATGCACAGTCTTATTAACTTACCTTAATATTTTGAGCAGGATTAAAAGATTCGACATCTTTTGGTAGAATTACTGTTAGAATTCCTTCTTCATAGCTTGCCGTCAAATTAACTTGAGAGACCTGCTCATTTAATTGAAAAGATCTGCTGAATGATTGTGGAACAAATTCGCGGTACATATACTGCTCTTCGTTGTCTTCTGTTGCAGAGACTTCGTAAGAAATGGTCAATATTTTATCTTTTATTTCAATTTTAAATTGTTCTTTTTGAGACCAGCAGCATATAATTGTAGGGTAAAAAAAGCTTTATTTTCTTCAATATTGACTAATGGTCTATGTTCACGAGAAAACTCATTTCTTATCTTTCCAAATTGTTGTTCGAATTTATTTTTTAAATTGCCGTATTGCGCAAAACAGTCTGTGTTATTATTATTTTTATTAAACATTGTGCTTAAATATAAAGTTAATTGATTGGGATAATGGCTATATGAGAACGTTTGATTTCATGGGATGCTGGCCGTACCGCTGCACCCAAATCTGCTCTGAAATCAGTCGAAATAGGAAACGAACGTTCACGCAACATCTTTTGAGATTTCTTATTTCGCATCTGACTGGCAATAAAGATCGCCAATGCGCTCAATATTGTCCCTGCCACTAATAATTTAAATAGAAGTCCAATTACAAAGGACAGTAAGCCAACAACGAATGTTACTGCTATGAGCTTAGGTATAATAAATCGAATTTTATTTTTCATATTTTGTTTTTTTATAATTACTTTAAAGGCCTTTTGATAGAAGACGCTTTTACAAAGACAATACTTTAAAACAAATCGTATTTTTTTAAAAAAAGATAATTTTTGAACAGATAGCGATTTATAGCAAGTTTTAAAATATAAAAAAAGAGCAGAGAATTATCTTCTCTGCTCTTTTAAGCCTCATCACCTCTAATGGTTTATTGTTGTTCCGTCTGCTCATCATGGGGCTTGTCCCGACATGCCGCTGAAAATCGACGTTTCCATTCTGCTTTGAATTTGGATCGATCATCATCTGTACAATGTTGCGCATGCTTGTTGAAGCACTGTCCATTACACATTTCATGTCTTCGACCTTTAAATCTAAAACCTCCAAAAAGAATTTTTGACAAAAGCAGAATTCCAAAAGCTTGCCAAAAAGAGATCATCTTTAAGCCAAATATTTCAGGCATCAGTATATTCCATAATAACTGTACTCCCCATACAAATAATAAGGCAAGTATGATGCCGCAGGGTATCATAAAAAAAAGCTTCTTCTTTTTATTGCTGCTATATGTATTGTTCATAAACTATCTTTTAATATTATATTTCATTGTAAAGTACACGAAGTTTTTGTCGAAGATGCTTAACGGCATATCCTTTACGACTGATGATTGTCTTGATACTTTCACCTTCCTGATCTGCAATCTCCTGCAGCGTCATATCCTCAATCTCATGCCATAAAAATGTATTTCTCTGTTTTTCTGGTAACTCGTCCAAAGCTTTCATGAGTTGATCCCAGAAAGCATCTTTGAACATCTTCAGTTCAGCATCATTGGTATGGTCGGACAGTAGCAGTTCCTTGATTTGCAATCTTCCCTCCTCATCTTCATACATCTGATCTTCCAGTGATTCGGTCTTTTTTTTCCTATACAAATCTGTTATTTTGTTTTTAGCAACAGCATACAACCAACCACTCATATTCTCCAACTGATCAATATTAGAAAGCCGACTCGTCTGATACCACACTTCTTGTAAAATATCTTCAGCATCTTCAATTTTTTTCACTTTCCCATTAATGAAACGAAGCAATTGAGAGCCATAGTTTTTGACGACCTCGGATATCGAAGATGTTTTTTTATAAGACATGTTTAAGGTATGAGTAGCATCCATACCAGTATAGACGATCATCAAAAATTATTACTTTAAAAACTTCAAAAAATTTTACTGACTATTTTATTTTACTTATGGTGTCAAACGTACTTTTTTTTAAACGTAATTTTATATTTAAAATTCCTAAAATAATTTTAAAAACACCATATATCCGATCTAAAAATATTTTATTGTTACAAGTGAACTGACCATAATCTTTTAAATTTCATATTTTTCCAAATGATTCTTCACCTTTTGGCTGCTTAATTCATGTGTAATAAGGCGCATCATTTTAAATGTATGATAAATAACCCGTAAAATTTTACTAGTTTGCACAACCTAGAATAGCAACTAAATCTTAATTCAAAGAAACGACCGATCTTATCTAAAGTTATTAAATAAATTAAAAGAACCACATTACCTTCCTTATTAACAAGAAGATATAGTTAAATACGGTCAGTTTTAATTTGCTCTTTGTATTCAGGGCATTATATTTTTGAACTTGATATGACTGCCATTTGATTCAAATTTGATGGCAACTCAGCACCTATATCACGACATAGCAGGATGATACCTAAATTTATTCTTAAATTTGCTATTACGATTAGCGTTTTTTATATCATTCGATTTTTCAAAATAAAAAGATATAACTTAAAACCTATTGCAAAGTATACAACATTTAGTCCATGAAATTTTTAATAAAGAGCTGCTTTCTCCTTTTTATATTGATCAATAATCTTCCCACTCGGATTATAGCTCAGGATATACAATATCTAGCAAATCCTTGGGTCCAGCAATTCACAAAATCAGCCTATCAGGCTGGCAATCAAAACTGGGGATTAAGCGTGGATAAACAAGGTTTAATCTACGCCGCCAATTCAGAAGGACTGTTAGTTTATGATGGCGCGTACTGGAATTTATATCCTCATCCCAATAAAGGTATTGTCCGTGTTGTTCAAGTTCATTCGGATGGAAAGGTCTATACAGGCGGGCAATCAGAATTCGGATATTGGCAGAACAACAAAAATGGAAGGTTGGAGTACCATTCAATCAGTAGCCTATTACAAAAAAAACTAAATGATGAAATTTGGAAAATCATTATCCAAGATAAGCGCATTATCTTTCAATCTTTTTCGACCATATACAGCTATGAAAATAACCAGATAAAAACAATTACTGGAGATGGAGAACCTTTTCTATTTGCTTTTCAAGCCAATAAAAGAATTTTCATAGAAAAATTACCATCTGGCTTACATGAATTAAAAAATCATAAATTAGTTCCTGTTCGAGATAAAGACCGGATAAAAGGACAGAATATCCTGAGCATACTCCCTATCGATCAACATTCTTTCTTGATCGGTACAGCCAAAGCTGGATTATTTGTGATGGATAAAAATGGCACTATTAGTCCTTGGCAAAATGATATCAATGAGGAGCTTAAGAATGCACAAATTAACAATGGCACTAAACTGTTGGACCATTATTATGTATTTGGAACAATCCTAAATGGTATTTATATCCTTGATGAAAAAGGTGTTCTAGTACAGCACATCAATAAAAGCCTTGGTTTACAAAACAATACTGTTTTAAGCCTAACTGTTGACAAGCAATCGAATATCTGGACAGGACTTGATAATGGTATAGACCGAATAGCCATTAATTCTGATTTATATTATTATTCGGATAAATCTGGAAAGCTAGGAACTGTTTATTCTGCAAAAATTTATCAAGGATATCTTTATCTTGGAACCAACCAGGGCCTTTTTTATACTACCTGGAATCAGCAAAAGAAATATCAGCCCATCGACTTTAAAATGATTCAAGGATCGCAAGGTCAGGTTTGGAATTTAGAAATTATTAATAACGTGTTGGTATGTGGACATAATACGGGTACATTCCAGATAAAGGGCAACCAAATGAGCTTATTATCACCTAACACGGGGGGGTGGGTAATTAAAAAACTATCTCCTCACTTCCCAACCGTTTTGCAGGGCAATTACACCGGTATATCATTGTTCCATAGTGCAACAAATGTATTAAATTATATCAAGCAATATCCAAACTTCAAATCTGGAGTTCAATTGTTAGAAACGCAAAGTAAAAATACAATTTGGGCAGCAGGATATAACGAGCTTAATCTGATTAAATTTTCAGAAGATTTCTCTGAAATCAAACAGATAAAACCCTATGCACATCAGAAAGGACTACCAAAATCAAATTATATTGGTGTTTTTAAATTGGGTGAGATCAATGTCTTTACCACGGATAGTGGACTTTATTTATACGATGAACTGGTGGATAAATTTACACCATACCAACAAGTCAATAAAAAACTAGGAACATTTGCCAAATCAAACAAAATAACCGTTGCAGGAAACAATAGCTATTGGTTTATTCATAAAACTCGGATTGCTTTAGTCAATCTATTACCTGGAGGGGAAATCAAGGTCGATTCAATCAAATTAGCATCACTGGAAGGTAACATGATGAAGTTTTATGAAAACATAGCGCCCATTGATGTCAATCAATATCTGATCAGTATTGATAATGGATTCTCATTATTGAATTTGAAACATGACAATTTCAAATCCGCGGCAGTACCGATTCCTCTCATTCGAAACATAAGAAGTCTTTTTAGTACCGATAGCGTTTATTTTAATGATGTTAAAGAAACGGTTAAGATAAAATACAGAAACAACAATATCAGAATATCTTACGCGTTGCCGTACTATACCGAAATACCTGTACAATATCAATATAAATTGGGAAATAGCCAAAATGAATGGTCAGATTGGTCTAATTTGCCTTATAAGGAGTTTTCAAACCTTGTGGTAGGTAAGCACCTATTTATCATCCGTGCAAAACTACCGAATGGCTTCATAACCAAAGAGAATACCGTTGAAATTGAAATCTTGCCACCGTGGTACAGAACCTGGTATGCCTATTTAGGATATCTGATTCTGTTAATCTTTTCTTTTAAATGGATTCAGAACTGGTACAATAAAAAATTGATAAAACATGAAAAACAGTTAAAACAGTCCTATTTGCTCAAACAAGAAGAGCTCCTCAAGCAGGAGGCTATTCGTGCGCAGCAACATTTAATTGAGGTTAAAAATAAACAATTGGAGCATGAATTGTATGTTAAGAAAAAGGAATTGACAAATGCAACAATGAATATTGTGCAAAAAAATGAGCTCTTAAATTCATTAAACCATGAACTGCTGCAATTAAAAGATGAAAATGGCAATAAATTAAAAGCGGATCAGCTTCAGAAAGTATCAAAGATTCTTAAAAATGCTTATGAGGACAATATGGATTGGCATCTATTTGAGCAAAGTTTTAATGAGACGCATGAGAACTTCTTCAAAAAATTAAAACAACAATTTCCGGAATTAATGCCAAATGATCTGAAATTATGCGCATACCTCAGATTAAATATGAGTAGCAAAGAAATTGCCAGTCTACTCAATATCACAACACGTGGTGTAGAAATTAGAAGGTACCGATTACGTAAAAAATTGAATATACAAACAGAACAGAATTTAAGTGACTACTTAATGAATATCAACTAAAAATGTCTCTAAGTCGACCTCTCTCATCTGCGACTTAGAGACATTTTTTTATTGAAACCAATCAAAACACTACATCATTACCTCTCATACGATATAGTGTGTTTTTAACACTATCTATCAAATAAAGTAACAACACACTCACTATAAGTTGCTGACAAACAACTATAATTAATAACAAAAACACAAATACTTTTTATTCAAACGGAGTGATGTAATAATGTATAAGTCCAAAATTATACATTTCGAATACTACATCACATCTTTGCTGTAGTGAAACTTAACATAAATGTTAAATTTCATTAACAAACATTCAGAATAATTGGAATTTATTAATTGAAAGGATAACCAAAAAATTCACCTATGAGGAAGTTATTTACATTATTATTACTCCCTGCATTTTGTCACATCAATGTGTCAGTATATGCACAAAGCGGTAAAGTGATTACTGGAAAAATTACAGCTAAATCATCAAACGCCGTACTTTCAGGAGTTACCATTTCGGTTAAAGGCACAAACGTAGCTACGCAGTCGGACGCAAATGGAGAATTTAAAATTGCAGCAGATCCAAATCAAGTATTGATTTTCCGCTACATCGGTTATGATGGTAAAGAAGTGACCATCGGACAACAAAACAATGTTATTGTTAATCTAGCAGAACAAAATACAGCTTTAGATGAGATCGTAGTCATT
Source organism: Sphingobacterium sp. PCS056 (assembly GCF_023273895.1). NCBI lineage: Bacteria > Pseudomonadati > Bacteroidota > Sphingobacteriia > Sphingobacteriales > Sphingobacteriaceae > Sphingobacterium > Sphingobacterium sp. PCS056. The sequence continues at coordinate 3,864,960 of NZ_CP096883.1, forward strand.
GGTTACGGTACCGCTAAGAAAGCAGATTTGACAGGTGCCATTTCACGGGTGACGGCAGGTGATATTGTTAAGCAGCCCGCATTGAATGCTGTACAATCTGTACAGGGTAAAATTGCTGGGGTGAATATTATTGCCAATGAAGCTCCTGGCTCTGCTCCTACAGTGATTATTCGTGGTCTAGGAACAGCTTCGGGCGGTCGTGAGCCGCTATACATTGTCGATGGATTTCCTGTCGATAACATCACAAATATCAATTCGGCAGATATCGTATCCATGGATGTCTTAAAAGATGCCTCTTCAGCTTCTATTTATGGTCTACGAGCAGCTAACGGTGTAATCTTAGTAACGACAAAACAAGGAAAAGCAGGTCGTGCTCAAATCACTTATGATGGATATGTAGGTGCTAAAGGGATACTCAATCGTGTTAAAATGGCTGATGCCAATGAATATGTCACTCATTTTAATGAAAATCAAGCAGTAGTAGCTAAAGATGGAATTCCATTAGCACTCAACCAAAAAAACAATACCGATTGGTTTAAGGAATTATTACAAACTGGTATTGTGACTAATAACGTGGTTAGCGTATCTGGAGGTTCAGATGCAGTAGACTATTTCTTTAGTTATAACAACTTTACAGAAAAAGGAATTACAGACGGTTCTCGATATGTACGAAATACCATTCGTAATAATAACACCTACAAATTTTTTGATAACAAATTAAAATTAAGTCAAACGCTAAATGTATCCTTCTCTAATGATCGTACCAAACCATTAAGTGCATTTGATGCGGCTTACCGTCAGTCACCTTTAGTACCTGTTCAGTACGAAAATGGCCGATACGGAAGACCTATTTATAATAAGACTACAGGTGAAGCGACTTATATTCTTGGTGCAGGACAAGCTGGAGGAAAGTTGAATGATACAGGAAACCCTGTATATGAAAACAAGATGCAAGAGCAGTACAACAAAAACTTGTCCATTCAAGGCGGACTTCAAGCCGAATATCAAATCTTCAGTGATTTAAAATTCACCTCTCGTCTCGGTGTGACAAAGTTCTTTTCTCAAAATAGAGGTTTTAACGATATTAAAGACCGTTACTTAAATGAAGACCCTTTAAGAACATCTGCAGAGTTTGAAGAATTGAAAGCAAAGAACCCTAAATCACTTACTTATGCTAATAACAGTTTAAATCTTGCGAAAACGGAGACATTCCGCTGGGCGTGGGAAAATTTCCTATCCTATCAAAAACGCTTTGGGAAGCATAATTTAGATGCAACCTTGGGGACTTCAAGAGAGAAAGTGGAAATTGGTAACATGTCTGATCTGACTGGATACGATGTGCCAAACAAATCACAATATTGGAATATTGATCTTGCTTCTTTAAATTACGATAAGACAGTCATACAGACTTCTTATACACCTACGGCATTGGTTTCATATTTTGCCCGTGCACAGTATAATTACGATTCTAAATACTATTTGACCGCAACAGTACGTCGTGATGGTTCGAGTAAATTTAAGGCTTCAGGAGAATTCTTTGATATCTTCCCATCATTTGGAGCGGGTTGGACTGTTTCCAATGAGAGCTTTATGCAAGGATCAGGTATTGATTTCTTGAAAGTCAGAGCAAATTGGGGTAAATTAGGAAATCAAAAAATTCCTTTAAACGTTTCCCAAGTTTTATCTTCTCCAGGTTCCGCTAATTACAATTACGTGTTTGGACCAGAACAAGACCTTGTACTTGGAGTAGCCTATGGCAGCCCAGCAAGAAATCTAAGATGGGAGGTAACTGAAGAAACTGGTTTAGGCCTTGATTTCACCTTATTAAGTAACCGCTTAAGTGGTAATGTGGATTATTACAATAAGACCAATACCAATGCTATTTTAGAAGTAAAACCCTTATTGAATTCACCGTTTTCTCAAAAATACTTTGATCACGGTGGAAAAATATCAAATCAAGGGGTGGAGATTGGTTTAAATTGGACTGATCAAATTAACGAAAACCTTTCGTACAGCATCGGTGGTAACTACTCATACAATAAAAATACATTGAAAGAGGTAAAACCGGCTTATGATGGTGCTATAGGAGGAAGTCTTAATAATGGACAAATCACTAAACAGTTGAAAAAAGGTCAACCACTCTACGCATGGTATATGCTGGAATCTGATGGTGTTTGGCAAACAGAAGCTGAAATTGCAGATGGTGTGGCAACAACTGGAGCGAAACCTGGTTATTTAAAATACAAAGATCAAAATGGTGATGGAGTTATTGATGATAACGACAAAGTTTTCCATGGATCATATTTACCATCGTCGACATTTGGATTAAACCTGAGTGTCAACTATAAGAAATGGGATTTCACGGCTCAGGGCTACGGAGTAGCAGGCAATAAAATTTACAACGGATTAAAAGGAACTCGGGTCAATGGTGGAGAAAATATTACCAAAGAGACTTTTGATAACCGTTGGACTGGAGCGGGAACATCCAATACACATCCTGGAGCAGCTCATGATGCCCTAGCTTCAAGTTATTATTTAGAGTCGGGAGCATATTTTAGAATCAATAACTTAACATTAGGTTATACTATTCCAAAATTATACAATTCAACATCAAAAATTAGAATGTATTTAACAGCGCAGAACCCTTTCATGTTTACAAAATATACAGGTTTCTCTCCTGAAATTACAGGAACAAATGCTGGCGCTCCCGGTGAAACTGCTGGAATTGAGCTATCTGCTTATCCAACAACACGCAATTTCATTTTCGGAGTCAATGTTTCATTCTAAACTTTAAAAATTAAAATCATGAAATTTAACAAATTACATATAGCCTTAATTTTAACAGCAGGTTTGAGCATGTCTGCCTGTAAAGATTCATCATTTTTAGATGTGCCTTCTCAAGAAATTGTGGAGGAAGGTGATAAAGATCAGGTTTACACACCTGAATCTTTTGTCAATTCTGTCTACGGGATGTTTACGGACTGGAATTATTCGTTTTCTTATGTGGCCATTACCGATATGCTTTCTGATAATGCCGATAAGGGGTCTTCTCCTACCGATCCAGGAGGTGATAAACAAGAAATTGATAATCTAGCGTACACCAGTTCTTCAGGTTCTTTCGGTGCATTATGGTCTCATTGGTACAAAGCTATTGGCCGTGCAACACAATCAATTGCATTGACGGAATCAACTGAAATTGAAGATGCTGCTTATAAAAACAGACTGATCGGCGAAGCGAAGTTCTTACGTGCTTTAAATTATTTCTATTTAGTTCGTGGTTGGGGCGATGTTCCAATTCAAGATCAAGACTTAATCATTCGCGCGCCTAAGGCAGACGTCTATGCTTATATCATTAAAGATTTAAAAGAAGCTATTGAGGTATTGCCTTTAAAATCTGCGTATGAGTCTAAAGACCTTGGTCGTGCTACAAAAGGTGCAGCACAAGCTTTATTATCAAAAGTATACTTATACAATCAAAACTGGAATGAGGCCTATACGTTAGCAAAAGAGGTCATTAATTCAGGTCAATATGGCTTGGAATCAAAATATGAGGTGCTGTGGCGCGCAAGTTCAGAAAATGGCACAGAGTCGATCTTTGAATTTCAGGCACGTGGAGAAGCTATTGCTCATGGTGTACAACAATATTCAGAAGTTCAAGGTGCCCGTGGTGTAACTGGCTGGGGCTGGGGCTTCAATACACCTTCTCAAAATTTATTAAATGCCTTTAACGCAGAACAAGATAATATCCGCCGCGACGCGACTATTATTTTTCGTGGAGAAACTTTGTGGGATGGCCGTGTAGTCGGAACTGGGGTTGAAAATCCAATGTACAACGAGAAAGCATACTCATCCGCTAATGCAGGTGCTGGGGATGGTGATAAAAATGTGCGCTATTTACGTTTAGGCGAAGTATATTTGATCTTGGCAGAAGCCGCTAATGAAATGGGTAACACCGCAGAAGCGACCACTGCACTGAATACGATTCGTACTCGTGTCAAATTGCCTAATACCACGGCTACTAATCAAACAGACTTACGCAAAGCAATCTGGAAGGAACGCCGTCTAGAATTAGCTTTTGAGCATGATCGTTGGTTTGATTTAGTTCGTACTAAACAAGCTCCTGAAGCGATGAAAGCAGATGGAAAAACATTCCAAGAAAAGCATTATTTGTTCCCAATTCCTTACGAACAATTAACACAAACACCAGACATGGTGAAAAATCCGGGTTACTAATCCAGGTTTACAATCATACAACGAAAACTGGGACTTATTAGCACTAAGTCCCAGTTCTTTAATATCCATCGCTCTACTTACGCTACTATGAAGTTAAAATTTAATCCCAAGCTTATCTTAGGCTTAATCTTAATTGGTACAAGCATTACTGCCTGTAAAACACCTCAAACTTTACAGAAAACTACTATTTCTGATGATTCTTTAATGACCCTAGTACAAAAACAAACGTTTAATTATTTCTGGGAAGGCGCAGAACCGAATTCGGGAATGGCAAGAGAAAGAATACACCTAGATGGACAATATCCACTGAATGATTTTAATGTTGTCACCGTCGGCGGTTCTGGTTTTGGCATCATGGCTACAATTGTTGCTGCGGAACGTGGTTTTATCTCTGCCGATGAAGCAACTAAAAGGTTTGATCGTATTGTAGATTTTCTAGCAAAAGCCGATCGTTATCACGGTGCTTGGTCGCATTGGATAGATGGTCTAACTGGGAAATCGAAGGTTTTTGGAAATCAAGATGATGCAGCTGATATCGTTGAGACAGCATTTATGGCTCAAGCGTTAATCTGTCTTCGCGAATATTATCAAAATGGTAACGACCAGGAGCAGCAAGTTGCTAAGAAAGCAGACGCTTTGTGGAAAGGAATTGATTGGGATTTCTTTAGAAATGGCCAAGATGTGCTGTACTGGCACTGGAGTCCAACACATGGCTGGGGAATGAATCATGCTATCCAAGGTTATGATGAGTGTCTAATCAGTTATGTGCTTGCAGCAAGTTCACCAACCCATCCTATCCCAGCTTCTACTTACCATAAAGGTTGGGCAAGAAGTGGAGCAATAGTATCTACAGGCGAAAAATATGGAATACCGTTAATTTTGAAACATAATGCTCCTGAACATGCGGTAGGTCCTCTATTTTGGTCCCATTATTCATATTTAGGACTAAATCCAAAAGGACTACAGGATCAATATGCTGATTATTGGAAAGTCAATGTCAATCACACTAAAATCAATATTGAGTACGCTAAACAAAATCCTCATCAATTTAAAGGATATGGTGAAAACTCTTGGGGCCTAACGGCGAGTTATTCTGTCAAGGGATATGATGCTCATCATCCAGACAATGATAAAGGGGTCATCTCTCCTACAGCTGCACTTTCATCCATCCCTTACGCACCTGAAGAAAGCTTGAAGGCAATGCACTACTTCTATGAGCAAAAAGGTACAGAGCTTTTTGGTAAGTATGGATTTTACGATGCTTTTTCTGAAACAGAAAACTGGTACCCACAACGCTATCTAGCCATCGATCAAGGACCGATAGTGGTCATGATCGAGAATTACAGAACTGGTTTAATTTGGAACTTGTTTATGCAAGCTCCTGAGATTAAAGCAGGATTAAAAAATTTAGGTTTTAAAAGCCCAAAGCTATAATACACATTATTCACACACAATAACTATTAGAACATGAAACAATGGACTTCCTTATTAGTCGCTGTTGCATTGGTTCCGACACTGGCTTTCACACAGCCAGCGAAAAAACAAGATCCTAAAATGGATAAGTTTATCTCTGAACTGATGAAAAAAATGACAGTAGATGAAAAAATTGGTCAGCTAAACTTAGTTACTGCGGGCGAGGTAACCACAGGTACTACGGCTAGCACTGGAGTTGAAGCAAAAATTGCAGCTGGTCAAATTGGTGGAATCTTTTCTATGACTACACCTAAAAAAATTCGCGCTGCTCAAGAACTTGCTGTCAATAAAACAAGATTAAAAATTCCGATGATATTTGGTCTTGACGTCATCCATGGATACAAAACGACTTTTCCAATTCCACTGGGGCTTTCTGCCACATGGGACATACCTTTAATTGAAAAAACTGCGCGTATAGCAGCACAGGAAGCTACCGCAGACGGAATCAATTGGACATTCTCTCCAATGGTTGACATCTCTAGAGATGCACGCTGGGGACGAATTTCTGAGGGTTCTGGAGAAGACCCCTATTTAGGCTCTCAAATTGCAAGAGCAATGGTCAAAGGATATCAAGGCGATGATCTAACAGCAGTAAATACCATGATGGCTTGTGTAAAGCACTGGGCACTATATGGAGCTGCTGAATCGGGAAAAGATTATAATACGACCGACATGAGTCTTCACCGTATGTATAATGAATACTTCCCTCCTTATAAAGCAGCTGTAGAAGCTGGAGCTGGAACAGTAATGACTTCATTTAATGATATCAATGGAATACCAGCAACAGCTAATAAATGGTTAGTTACTGATGTTCTTCGCAAAGAATGGGGATTTAATGGTATGGTTGTAACAGATTATACTGGAATTTCTGAGTTAATCGACCACGGTTTAGGAGATTTAAAACAAGTATCGGCACTTTCTATAAAAGCAGGTGTAGATATGGATATGGTATCTGAAGGATTTCTGAACACTTTAAAGCAGTCACTCCAAGATGGCAAAGTCTCACAAAGTGATATTGATCGCGCTTGTCGATTGGTGTTGGAAGCGAAATATAAGTTAGGTTTATTTGAAGACCCTTACCGCTATTGCAATGAAGATCGTGCTCAAACTGAGTTATTGACACCTGCAAATCTAAAAGTTGCACGCGATGCCGCTACAAAATCTTTTGTGCTGTTAAAAAATGACAACCAACTTCTGCCTTTACAGAAAAAAGGTACTGTGGCTGTTATAGGACCTTTAGCAAATACGCGAGCAAATATGGTGGGTACATGGTCAGTAAGTTCTGACTTAGTCAATACTCCTTCCCTAGTCGAAGGCATGCAATCTGTTTTAGGCAATCAAGTGAAAATCGTAACGCACTTAGGTTCAAACTTGCTAGAAGATGCCGTATATCAGGAACATGCGACTATGTTTGGCCGTACGATACCGAGAGACAATAGACCTGAATCTGAAATTGTTGCTGAGGCTTTACAGATCGCTGCCCAAGCAGATATTATTGTAGCGGCATTAGGTGAATCATCGGAGATGTCTGGTGAAAGCTCAAGCCGTACAGAAATTGGTATTCCTGCGATACAACAACGTCTTTTGTCGGAATTATTAAAAACAGGTAAGCCCGTCGTACTCGTCTTATTTGCAGGTAGACCAATGACCTTAACTTGGGAAAATGAACACGTTCCAGCGATCTTAAATGCTTGGTTTGGAGGATCTGAAACAGGAGCTGCTGTTGCAGAAGTATTATTTGGTGATGTAAATCCGTCTGGAAAACTAACAGCTACCTTCCCTAGAAATGTTGGACAACTGCCCATTTATTATGCACATAAAAATACCGGTAGACCTTTGGCTGAAGGCGGATCCTTTCAAAAATTTAGATCTAATTATATCGATGTGATCAACAGCCCACTTTTTCCTTTTGGATATGGATTAAGTTACACAACATTCGATTACTCTGATCTAAAATTAGACAAATCTTCTATTAAAGCAGGACAATCTATCCAAGCGTCTGTCACATTGAGTAATACGGGTAAATATGATGGTGAGGAAGTTGTTCAGCTCTATATTAAAGATGTTGTTGGTTCAATTACACGTCCTGTCAAAGAATTAAAAGGTTTTAAAAAAGTATTTTTAAAGGCTGGCGAATCTACAACAGTCAACTTTACAGTTTCTGAGGAAGAACTGAAATTTTATAATAATGACTTAAAATTTGTAGCTGAGCCTGGAGATTTTATCCTATATATCGGTAAAAATTCTCAAGATTTATTAGAAAGTAAATTCCAATTAAAATAATTGATTACTCTTTTAACGTGGGAGCTATCTTAAATGAGATAGCTCCTTTTTTTATGTTATTAAAAAAATATAATGGGTCATCTACTCCATCATGCATCCCTCACAACATGAGTAGTACTCTTACTTAATATTTACTGCAAAATGAATTGTATGTGGCGATCGCAAAAATAGGCTGCTGACTTAAAATAAAAAAGCCGCATCTCACGACGGGGCTTTACTCACTAAACATATGATTGATTGTTGGTATAGTTTAATTGAAATCGATTTTCAAAAAATTAATGAGGGTACAATCATCAGCTTATTGATAGGTATGAACCGACGTAAGGACTTTCCAAGCACCGTCTTCGTTAATTAAAGTAACAAGATCTGTCATGGTAAAATTTTCAAATTTCAAAGTAACTTTCGCAATCATAGAATTTGGGCATTGTTCCAATACCTGGTAAGAAGTGATGCAATTTAATTTTTCTCCTCGCTGCTTTTTTAAAAAGTTAATAATTTCGGAACGACTGTGACTTTTGGATTTTTCAGTTTGTATCCGTTGGCAGAATTCTGGAGCAAATAATTGTTCCAATCCAATAGATTCTCCCTCTGTAATGACTTCTAAATAATGATCTAGGGCCAATTTTGCCATTGAAAGATTGATAGTCCTTTTTTCAGGCCTACCATCAGCCATCGTGCATATGGATATGACGATAAGGGCTGCTGTTGCACATGTTTTTAATAAAGTTTTCATTGGTCTTTATTTTACATGTTCCTTTTTTAGTACTGATCCCTAGTTAAATGCAATTATTTGAGCGCTTTTTTATTCAATCAACTCAAAGAATCCAATACATGACCTCTAATCAAAAACCAAAGGCAGATCGATAGGTCTTTTACAAACAGTTGTGTATCGCTTATCGAATAGGGCGATCCAAAATAAAAAGTGCCGGATATTTACAAGATGATATTTCGCTTAAACGCACACCCCAGCTCAATGATGGTATCCGTTTTTGAAATCCCGGGAATACTATCTATTTTATCATATAATAACTGTCTCATGTGCTCATGGTCTTTCGCTATAATTTTTAAGTAAAGCGTATAATTTCCAGTGATATAGTAACATTCTGTCACTTCCGGTATTTTTTGCAATTCTTCAATAATTCTTTTAGAATCATGATCCTTTTCCAGGGAGATACCAGTAAAAGCTCCCCAATCATACCCCAGTTTTTTTTCATTTAAAACAGGTTTAATCCCTACTAAAATTCCCTGATCAATTAATCGCGTAATTCGTTGATGAATCATGGTATTGGAAACTCCTAATATGGCAGCAATAGCTGAATAAGCCATCCGTCCATCTGCCTCCAAATGTTTCAAAATCTGTCTGTCAAAATCATCTAATTGACTCATAGTTTACTTTTCTATATGCTGGAATGAATAAGTTAAATTACACATTTTAATGCAAACAAAAAGTTTAATTTAACTTTTCATGCATTAATTAGTTTAAATATTGTACATTTATTTGATAATTCCAATACTATGAATGATTTAACAAATGAAACTAAAAGCAATGCCTTCATTGCAAAGGAAAGTAAATATGGAGCACATAATTACCATCCACTTCCTGTTGTCTTGTCGAGAGGAAAAGGTGTATTTGTTTGGGATGTAGAAGATCGTCGCTATTACGACTTTCTTTCTGCCTATTCTGCCGTAAATCAAGGACATTGTCATCCAAGAATTATTAAAGCATTGACGCAACAGGCAGAAAAACTGACCCTTACTTCTAGGGCCTTCTACAGTGATCAACTGGGTAATTTTGAGGAATACATGTGCAAACTATTTGGTTATGACAAAGCATTAATCATGAATTCTGGAGTAGAGGCTGTAGAAACTGCCATGAAGCTCTGTCGAAAATGGGCCTATCTCGTTAAAGGTATTGCTAAAGACCAAGCGAAAATTGTTTTTGCTCAGGGCAATTTCCATGGCAGGACAATTTCCATTATTTCGGCTTCTACCGATGATTCTGCAAAAAAAGATTTTGGACCATTTCTAGAAGGTGTGCTTCAAGTGCCTTATAACGATGTGGATGCATTTGAAAATTTATTAGAAAATGATGCAAATATAGCCGGATTTATTGTTGAACCTATTCAAGGAGAGGCTGGTATCATCGTGCCAGATCACGACTATCTAGCTCGTATAAAAGCAATATGTAAAAAATACAATGTACTATTTATTGTCGATGAAATCCAAACAGGGATTGCACGAACAGGCAATATGTTGGCCTCTTACGATATCGATGGTTACAACGACAGTACTAAGCCCGACCTATTGATTTTAGGAAAAGCATTATCGGGAGGTGTACTTCCTGTCTCTGCTGTTTTGGCAGACGATGCGATTATGTTAACCATTAAACCGGGAGAGCATGGTTCAACATATGGAGGTAATCCTTTGGCATGCGCAGTATCCATGGAAGCACTCCAAGTCGTGCTTGATGAGCATTTGGCCGAGAATGCCGAAAATATGGGTCAGTTATTTAGAAATGGCCTTGAAGAAATGATGACCAGATGTCCCATCATCACAGAAGTCAGAGGCAAAGGATTATTAAATGCGATCGTTATTGATAGTGAAGAGGAAGACGATCTAGCTTGGGAAATTTGTTTAAAATTTAAGGAAAATGGATTATTGGCGAAACCGACCCATGGCAATAAAATTCGCTTAGCCCCTCCTTTGGTTATGACACAAGAACAGATCGAGGAAAGTTTAAAAATAATTGAGAAATCCCTAAAACACTTTTCCTAAATATTCATGAAAAGAGCGATTCAATTAATTAAAAACAGATCTGATATTGGTGCAGGAACTCGAGGTTCTGACCTCGGTATTGATGCCATAGAAATTGCTGCAATTAACAAAGGAAGTCAGTATTTTAATACATACACTTACGTCGATATACAGACACGCAATGGTACCATCTATGATCCACTCATTTATCCATTTGGAAGACGGATCAAACAAGTGTTACAACAGTGCAAGCTATTAGCGATATCTGTGGAAGATTGTTTATTAGAAGAAAAATTTCCACTCGTATTCTCGGGAGACCATTCATCAGCAATTGGAACTATTAGTGGTATAAAATCAGCTTTTCCTGATAAAACCTTAGGGGTTATATGGATTGACGCGCATGCTGATCTACACGCTCCCTATACTACTCCTTCAGGCAATCTACACGGTATGCCTTTAGCGGCTGTACTAGGCATTGATAATCTTGAAAATCAAATCAATGACATTGACGAGGAAACTAAAAAATATTGGAATAAACTAAAATCGATTGGAACTTCAAATGCTAAATTGAGATCAGAACATCTGATCTATTTTGGAGTCCGCGATACAGAACCACCAGAAGAAAATTTAATTGAGAAACTAGCCATCAAAAAATATCCAGTTGAAAAGGTCAGAAATAGGAGTATCAAAGTCTGTGTTGCCGATGCATTACAACAATTAGCAGCATGTGATATCGTCTATGTCTCTTTTGATGTTGATAGTATGGATAGTGAATTAATTTCTAATGGAACTGGAACCCCAGTTCCTAAGGGATTTGATCCAACAGAAATTACCGAAATACTTCAGGAAATCATTGCTTCAGGAAAAGTAATCTGTTTAGAACTTGTGGAGGTGAATCCCCTACTTGATAGTCAAGGCAATCGAATGGCGGAAGTTGCTTTCGAAATTTTAGAACAAGTCACAGAATCAATCGAGGCATTGAGCACACGTTAACAATCTCTTCTTTCATCATTGGACAGATAATACATTTATAACTAAATTGCATCTGTCCAATTATAAAAATTCCTTAATTGGCATCTACTATCTTGTAAACAAAATCTTCTTCCATCCAAAATGATTAACAGGTGTTCGATGCTGAACTGTTTCGGTTCTACCTATCTCCCTCCATATGATGGGATATCATTCAATTTTTGGATAATAAAAAACTCCTAAATGAATATTATACTAGCATTTTTGCGTAAAATTGTATTATATACAAAAGTAAATTGAGATTTTTTTTCCATATTGCCTATCAAGGTCAAGATTACAGCGGTTGGCAAAGACAACCAGATGTCAAGAGTGTACAGGAAGTTTTAGAAACTACGCTTTCTAAAATTTTAAAAGTACAAACCACTATATTTGGATGTGGACGTACGGATGCTCAAGTACATGCCAGTCAATATTTTTTTCATGCCGATATGGAAAAAGAATGTGATTTTGATTTACTTTATCGATTAAACAAAGCTCTTCCTACCAATATCGCTGTTTACGATATTATAAAAATGGACGGCAAACCTCATGCTCGTTTTGACGCTATACATAGAGAATACGATTATTTTATACATACATATAAAGATCCTTTCTTAAGCAATCAAAGTTCTTTATACTTATATCCAAATTTAGATCTGCAAAAAATGAGCGAGGCCGCTAAAGTGTTACTTAAATACAAAGATTTTCGTCCCTTTTGTACTCATCCTGATAAAAATGAGCATACCCTATGTCAAGTATCGTCGACCGGAATATATGTAAATACAAAAGGGGATCGGATTCGTTTTAATATAGCTAGTAATCGCTTTTTAGGAAAAATGATTCGTATTATAACAGGTAAATTGTTGAAAATAGCTGTTGGTGAATTGAGTATTGATGAATTTGAAAATCATTTAATAACATTAGAAGTACCAAAAATATTAAACCCAGCCTATCCAGTCGGATTATACCTTTCTAAAGTTAAATATCCATATTTAGACCTGCCCCCACGAACTGATTTTTTGAGCCCTACACAAAGTTCAGACTGGCTATTGATTTAAATATGCATGCGGCCATTGTCATACTTCTGGTACTTTATCATTGATAACATCGTATTCATTACCCTATTGTATTCATTTCTCATAATGAATGGGATTGAAAAATACGGCTCTAAAACTCTTGTAATAGCTTCATTATATTTTCGATTGGACGACCAATAACAGCTTGACCATTCTTTACTACGATGGGTCGTTCGATAAGAATGGGATGTTGCAACATGACATCGATCCATTCATTATCCGTAAGTATAAGATCTTTGAAGTTTTCTTGAAATATAGTTTCATGATGTCTAATTAACTGAAGTGGCTTCATTTTGAGTATAGCCAATAGATTTTTCATTTCGTCCTTACTGGGCACATCATTTATATATTCTTGTATATTGAATTCGACATGTTTACTCATTAACAAATCCAATGCAGCACAACTTTTACTACACAATTTATTGTGGTATATCTTTATCATGATGACAATTTATTACAATTAAAACAATAAGCCATTTGATCATATTCAGATCGCTTATTGGCCACCTATAGCGGACTTCTATACCTCTATTTGTTTGATAAGCTGAATTTCAGCATTGATCCGAACTTCATCACTGACAACAATATTACCGGCTTCGGTTACAGCATCCCAGGTTAAACCAAAATTCTTACGGCTCAATGAACCACTTAGTGAAAAACCGGCCTTAGTTTGACCATAACTATCCATAACGATTCCTCCAAATGAAACCTCCAACTTAACTGTTTGAGTAATGGAACCAATCGTTAATGCACCAGTTAATACGGCGTGGCTATTAGCTCCCTGATATTTACTTCCCCTGAACCTTAAATGACTATATACATTTGCATTAAAAAAATCAGCGGATTTTAGATGCTCATCTCTTTGTTTATCATTGGTATTAATTGAATTAATTTCGGCAGCAAATTCAATGTTTTTAGCCGTATTAAAATTGTCATTATGAGTTTCCAGCTCAAGTGTAAATTTTTCGAAATAACCCGTTATCGTAGTGATCATTAAATGTTTCACTTTAAAAGACACTTCACTATGACTAGGGTCAATCGACCATTTATTTGATGCGATCATTCATTCGTTTTTAAAATATGATATTCCAGATACTGAGCACTGGTTATCAAACACTACTCACTTAAAATATAAATTGTATTTGCACCTAAATATGAGACCTAGTTCAACTGAATACCAACTCTCAATGCTTGCAAGCCCTTCACACCTTGCAGTTCTTCTAGTTCCAGCTCTTCCATATCATCCAACAAGGTACCGTTCTTTTGTAAATATTGAATATACCCAATATACTCTTTCTCTTCACGTTTTGTAAAATAGACAATGGCAATTTTACCCGGTTGGGTTAGGCGATCATTTGTACCTTTGATCGTTACCTTGTCAATTCTTTTCTTAATAATCTGATACCGAATATTGTATGCTCCTTCAACGTCGAATCGATGCTCATCTGTTCTAAAAGTGATATCAATAAGCGTAGCATTAACAAAAATTAGTTGGGTCGTAAATAATTGTTTTTCCATCTGATCCAACAAACTATGGGTAATCTTTGCGATCGCAGCCATAGATGTTAATTGCCAAAGGCGAATATTTTTGAGGTATATCTCATTAAACTTTTTATCGGGAGCAATTGACTGTCCAATATAAATATCATATTCAACACCATCAGATCTGAACTTTTCAAAATAACAAGGATAAGAATTTTGTAGTTCCTTGTCAAACAATTCAAGATAACCACTGATTCCACTATTTATAATTTGAATCGATCTTTCTAAGACATTACGATTTTTGAATACAATCCCGTGTACGGGATGAATGGCCCTTTCATATTCAGAAATAATTCCATGTGCTTGCTCTGAGTTTTCTTTGAAGTAGGTCAACACTTCAGTCACATGCTGATTGAAAAAGTCATTGAGTTGAATCTGAATAATATCCATTAACTCTTCATTGAGTTCTTGGTGCCATCTACGGCAATTGAAAATCATTTCATCTAGTATAACAATATTATTTAGGCTTTTTAGCTGAATCAAAACATTTTCCAGTAGTTCAAGATGAACGATCATATCCTGAAATGCAGCTCTATTTCTTTCAACGGTTGAATTTCTGATATCTACGGCTCCATATAAAGGATAAACTTGTTCAAATTTGATATCACCAATAACAGGTTTAGGTTTATCTTGTTCAATCCGTTGTAAATATTCCCAAGCCTCTTTATTAAATTTCCACTGCACCGCGGATTGTAAGGATGTAAATTTTTCCTTGATCACCTCATTGATCTGGGTCTGGAATTCGACAATTTCATCTTTCAATAACTGGGCAAGCAGGGTACTTGCTCTAAAGATACGAGCCAGTATTTGGTCTTCTAAAATTGCATCAGTTCTTGTAAAAACCTCAATAATTCCGACGATTTCTTTATTGTGAGCGATTGGAATTAGAGCATAACTTTGAATGCCAAGATCTTTCAACCTATCCCAAAAAAATGAAATTGTTTTATCAGCGATATCCTCTTTCCCATCGAACACTAAAATTTGAGGATTCTGAATAAATTGATCTAACAATTCTTGAATACGTTGCTGACTTGTGTTATTTTCTTTTATTAAATCGAGCAATGCTGATGTCTTCCTTTCTTTGAAATCAAACACCACCTGATCATTTAAATTAAAAAAGGGCAATAACGAAAAATCAATTTCCGAATTTCCTGAAAGTGTTTTTAAAGCAGTAATTACATGTTCATATGAATCTTTTTCATCAATGCCTTTAATAATGATGTTTTTGATATTTTCTAAAGCCTGCTGTTCTGTAATATCTGTGACCGATAAAATTGAAAAACCTTCCATTCGAATCATTTCTAGTGGAATTAATGATTTTATGATTTCAAAATTTAAAGTTTTTGAAAACCCATCGATTACTTTAGATCGATCAAAAAATGGTAGTTCCCCGATGACCTGTACCTCGACAAAAGTATGGTCAATATTGATCCTATAATATTTTTCTAAGCCCGAAGTGTCATCTGTAAATGAATGAATGATCTCAAAGTGCTTGCTTGATTTTATTCCGTATAATCTTTCTAGGATAAATGAATATAACATCTCCATTTTATCATTAAAAGCATCAGAACAATCTACTACATCAAGTTGATTTTCACACTTATACTGCTTCAGTAAAGTGTAAAATTTATTCGTTCCATAACATATCGTTTTTCCTAATGGAAATCCTATAGCCCAGTAGTTATCTTCATAATCGGACAAAAGAGGATTGAGAGTCGCATGGATCAGTTGTAATTCCTGTTCGAATTTAAATATGTTATCATTATTCACAGGTCCATGCGCTGCAAGAGCGTTATCAAAATCATGCAATACATGTGTTAAAAAATCCCTCCTTATTAAAAGTTCATCGTTATATCTTCTTTTCAGATATTTTAGAAATGGTTCAAACGAGAGGTGAGTTTCAATAATAGGGAATTGATCTTCTTCGTCGCTAATAATGTTGAATAATGCTGATTGCATATTTTATAAATTAAAATCAAGATTCCAGTACAAGACTCCAACAAAAAAGAATATGTACTATTCTTAAAGGATTAGCTTAATGGATAATAACCAACAGCAAAAACTGAGTTATCATGTATTTTGGATGCTTGAATTCTTTGTAATATTTAATAGTTACTATTTTTAAATGGAATATTATAGGTAAAATCCTTCTTTATGCCTTTATTCTCATAAGTATAATAAGTTATTTGTGTACTTCTATCGAGCATCATATCGACAGTCACAAAACCTTGCATCGAATTCTTATAGAGCAAATGATTATTTCCTTTTATAGATGAGCTTTTTGAACCTGAACCACTAACAATTTGATACTGACCATCCGCTTTAATGAATTGAAGACCATGGTCATGTCCGGAAATATACAAGTAGTTAGGAAATCCATTAAATACTTCCTTGACACTTTGCTTCAAGTGCTTGTATGCGGCATGATTCATGTCTTCTGGATTTGAAAATGCGGTAGATCGTAATAAAGGATACAGCGACCCTATAACAGGTAGAGGTAAGTAGTAATTTTTATTCAAAATCGTAAGTGGAAAGATATGATCTTTCCATGAATAATAACCAGCATGTACACCGTAGGAATAAAAAGGATGATGCGAAGTTACTAATATGGTTTTATTTTTATTTTTATCGCGTATTTTACGCAATCTCTCCAATATTTCTGCCTCAGAATTACAGTCACACCCCATACTTCCATCATTCTTTTTATAAGGAAATAACCACCACTCACTGTCATATGCAATCATAACCATATGCTCTGAAATTGGTATTTCTACCGGATCAGGGCAACCATTTGATGGAATTAAACGTAAAAGAGAATCCTTTTGTGATGCTAAAAATTGTCCTTGAGCTCTAATCTTTGCAAGCCCATCTTTTCCAGATCGATCCCAATCATGATTGCCCGGAATAAAATATACTGGCGCACCTGCTTTTCGCATAGGTTCATACTGAGAACGTAGAATGGCTGCAGTCTCTAGCTCCTCTTTACTACCCGAAAGTCCCATTCCTTTTGGATAAATATTGTCACCGAGGTACATTACTGTGCTCCTTCCTTTAATAATTAGCGCTGCAGCATGAGGTATTATGGTTTCTTGTTTAAAATTCATTTCACCTGCATCACCGATAAAGATGACCCTATTTACGACACTGTCTTGTCCAAAAGCTTGGATCGTGAGACATGATAAAAAAAGAACAAACCAATTTTTCAACATGTGATCAATTTAATTTAAATTTCAATAATGTTGCTTTTCCATTTTTATCTCCAGCCTCATTGCCAATAAATAGATTGCCCGCATGATCAAAAGCAATTGCTTCTGGTTGATTGAAGATAGCTGGATTTAAAGGATAGGCACCAATTACCTCCCATTTATCATCAGTCACGACCAGCATTTTATTAATAGAAGAAAGGATATACCATTGATTCGTTTTTTTATTTCTGGTCATCGCAGAAGGACGAAACTTCTTCCCATTTAAACTACTAAAATGATCAATTTGCTGCTCATTAATTTGAAATTCGCTTTTTAGTGAAATATCACCATCTTTAGAAATCGCCAAAATATAACCTGTAAGACTTTTTGATTTATTATCAACCGCGCATTTCTTACATAAAACATAGAGTAAACTATCCATTGGCGATGCTGCTAAAGACTCATATTCTGCTTTGGGAATAATGTGTTTCCCGACCTTGACACTTTCTGCGTTTTGCTGAAGCAGATCGGTATAGGGGAATGTATAAATAGATCCATTGCTTTCAAGTACCATAATAAAACCATTGCTGATCGCGATATCTTCATAATCTCCTTTCTTCGCAAATTTAATTTCCTGGTGTTTTTTCTCCCCTGGCGCAAAAAATATACGATTCCATTTTCATCTTCATTTGCAAAGATATGGTTAGAACTTTCCTCTGGAAACGCTATTCCAGATAATTCATGAAGCGCATCTGGAACAAACAGCTTCTCTCCATTATTTAAATCAAAACCCTTTGGACTTGGGTAAACAATATGATGCTGAGCACATGCTGAAAAGAAAAACAAGCACACGAAAGGCAGTAAGATCAACAGGTATTTTCTAATATTCATTTTCAGTAATTCAAAATGTCTTCATTAGTATGTAAAAGTCATAAAAGTTATGATATGTTCATGACTCAATCCTACAATTTTTAAATTTTTATCATTTCTACGAGTTTATAACTGTTTTTGAAATGTAAGCTTTTCAATTTATTTGTTGACATACCTGCAACCTATAAAATCTAAGCATTGAGAATAACGACAACAAGAAATGCAAATACAGATACAATTAAACCGTACATAAATATATTATAAGCTAGTCGCAGTAATTTAAATTTACGACCTAGTACTACTCCTTGTGAGTAGACATCTTTTATCAAGGTATTATACAGGTATTCGCGTTCTTCCATAATCAGTTTCATCCCACTGCTATAGCTTTCTAAATTCATTTTATAGAAATTACCAAAAAACAGTAAGTTAACTTTTTTATTCTTCAGGTCTTCATCTGTATATTTGCCATTTGGAACAGATGGCCGTGTTGCCAAAATAGCGATCACCATAGTCGCCAAACTGGTAAATAACAATATTGCTGTGGGAAATATCAAATGGGCATTACTATCTAACTTACGCAGTAGTAAGGCAATGACAACCGATAGTATAATGGAGTTTACAGTGATTAAGATATTCGATTTATTATCTGCCATATCACTTAAACGCTGATTATTGGTAGAAGTTATTCGGAACATCGTCTCAATACCGCGTTCGGGTCTATTACCTTTCTGTTCTGCTTGATGCTCCTTTTTATGGTTTTTTTTATTTTCTTTTTTTTCCAACTCGGTTGTATCAGATTCTTTTTTTGTTTTAAAGTTGCCATATTTTGCTTTTTCTTGTGATCCAGAAATTTACGACCATAGTCCGTATGATAATGATGGCTTTCCATTAACTGGAGAGTACCTTTTCTCCAGTCCTCTTTATTGACCTGATAACCGCAGGCTTTTACCTCTTGTCGCATTAGTTTGTTGCGAGCATCAAATCGATCACTGCCTAAATGAAACAAGTCGGCATCACAGACAATTTCTTCTAATAAATTTTGAGGAGATTGAGGTAATTTTGTTGCTAATATACATCCGCGAATGGCACTGATCATAGGAATGTCTACATTTTTTTCCCTGAAAAACTTTTCAGCTATATCTGCACTTCTCTCTTCATGACTTTCTTTACCATTCACGCAATAACCAAGGTCGTGAAAATAGGCAGATAGTGTAACAATTGCGGTATCATGTTCATCTAAATTATAATAAGATGCCATTGTTCGCGCCGCTTCCACCACTTCTTCTGTATGGTCACTATTATGGAAGCTTAATTTTGAAAGATCATGATCACCCATATACTTTCCTACATATGCTGCAGTTTCCTTTATCAATTGAGAATAATCCATGAGATATGAGTTACTTTTATAAGTGATCAATTTGTTTTTCATTCATGCTTTTATAGTTTAAAGATAAGGATAAATAATACAATAATTCTTACGTCTTTAACCGCTCGAAGGTATCGATTATTGATAAAAAAACCTTTAAAAACAGATAGCTCGACTCCTATTACATCCACCCACTTCATATAACATGTAAAACACGTATATAAATTGGTTACTGTCATAACTGATGACTCAACTTAATGTCAGTGCCATTGATTACGACTGCTCAAATTCAACTTAGTAGAACCAATATAATACCCACTAAAGCTGGAACTGCTTGCTTATAAAAGATGCTTTTTCCTGCTGTCGCACTACCGTATACTCCGGCAATGAAAACACAACCTAGAAAAAACAGCGCTACTTGACTCTGCCAAATGACATCACTTATATATAGAGACCAAATAAGTCCCGCCGATAAAAATCCATTGTAGAGCCCCTGATTGGCCGCTAATGTCTTTGTTTCTTTAAATAGGTGCGCGGGTAAAGATTTAAATGTTTCCTTACCTTTAGTTTCCCAGGCGAACATTTCTAACCATAATATATATATATGTTCTAATGCTACTAAAGCAATTATTATTTTTGCAGTAATTCCAATTAGTCCTTCCATAAGTTAAATTGCTAAGTTTAAGATGTCATGATATACCACTGATATATGACAAGTTTTATATTTATCATGATAAATATAAAAAAAATCAAGGATATTTATATTTAAAACTCTCAAACTAGATCTGTTTCTTTTTTTTATTGGTTAGGATTTTGCGATGGACGGCTGCGTATTAAATCAAGACCGGAAAGACAAAAAGACTTCTTTTGCATCATAGACACAAGATCTAATTTTACGTGTTCGTTAACTTTATATGCATTAACATATAACGAATATAGTCTGTCCATAAAAAATTTAAATATATTTGTCGGAAATGATCAAAGGACTATCCTATTAATAAGGAAAAATGATTTAAGACTATATTACGCAAACGATGGAAATAAGAAACAGCACAGCTAACGATATAACGGATATATTCAACATATACGAACAGGCCTCTGCTTATAAGTTAAAGGTAGGCAATAAAGGCTGGAAAGGATTTGAAGTAGCTCAGGTACAGAAAGAGATCGATGAAGATAGACATTTTGTTATCTTAGAAGAAAATGTTTTAGCTTGTACATTCGTTCTGACATTTAAAGATGACATCATATGGAAAGAATCTGCGAATGACTCATCAATCTATATTCATCGAATAGCGACCAATCCACTTTTTAGAGGAAATTCATATGTAAAAAAGATTGTCTCATGGGCTAAAGAATATGCACGGAATAGTGATAAAAAATATATTAGACTCGATACGCATAGTGGTAATGATAAAATAAATAACTATTACATGAGTTGCGGTTTTACTTATAAAGGAATCAGTCAAATAAATTGGACACCAGCTCTACCCGAGCACTATAAAGAGGGATCATTCAGTCTTTTTGAAATTATTTTATAATAATACTATCCTCTCCACTCTCCTTCTCTTCTACATATTCATTATTTTAGGGCACTACCACCAGTGTATTTTCTTAAATTATGAAATTGAATAGATACCTCATTTAAATATTATTCACTCAACATGATCTGTACTCACACATTTCATTGGGTTAAAATCGAAATCATATGACAAGGTTTCCCTTCGTCATGTCCATTTATAATCATATCATAATTTCTGAATCGCATAAGCAGTGGATGTATTTCTAATAGAAAAACAAACATTTTAGGTCTTTTGATTGTTTAATTAATGAAATTCAATATTTAAATAAAAGATTCTATTATGAAAAACTCGAAGTTAAAAGACGAATTTGAACAAGTTAACGAAAGTAGCGGTACTTCACCCCATCGTTATGGTAAGGACGCTTTTAAGAAGGATAAAAAGACAAAAAAAAACAACAATATATTCTGGATTGGTGGTGCACTAGTGGCATTGTTAGTTTGGAAATATTGTCAAAATGATCCTGCTAAAAAGAATGTATTGGGATTTATAGGATGTAAAAAAAATCTATGAATCAATGATGTTGTCCATACATAATTCACTTTTTCAATAAGCGTTTTAAAATTCTTAAGTACGTCAAAAAGCATAATAGAGCAGCTGGCTATTTAGCTGTTAAAATTCAAAACGCACAATTTTTAAATTATCAAATTTTAATATAATTATATACATATGAGTCAAGAAAATATAAATCAAAGGGAGGAAGCGATAAAAAAAATTAAAGAACTTGCAGAAGGTATTAATTTTTGCTTTTTCTGTACTGATCTTAATCACCCCCCTTTCGAGTCCACTCCCATGAGTGTACAGGAAGTAGATGATCAAGGTAATATCTGGTTTCTTGCATCTAAAGATAGCGATAAGTACAGAAACATTAAATTGAACAAACAGGTTCAGCTGTATTTTTCAGATCCGTCATCTATGAAATATCTGTCTCTTTTTGGAAACGCTGAGATAGTGGATGATCAAAGTAGAATAGATAAATACTGGAATAAATTTGTTGAAGGATGGTTTGAAAAAGGTCGCACAGATCCCAATATTATTTTATTCAAAATTAAGCCTGAACATGCTCATTATTGGGATACGAAACATCACAAGTTGATATCATATGCCATTACCTTAATTAAGTCTGTAGGTGGAGATTTGGAAGATCAAGGCAGAGAAGGTCAAATTCATATTTAATTAGAGAAAAATTTATTAAAATCACATATTATGAAAAAAGTAACATTTTTATCAATGATGTTGTCAGGGGCATTGCTTTACTCATGTAATAACAATACTCCACAAGAGAAGGCAGAGAATGCTATGGAAAAAACAGAAGAAAAAGCACAAGATGCGGCATCTGATGCTGAAAAAGCTTCTGATAAAGCTGCTCATATTGATTTAGAAAAAACTATTTATTCGAATATGGCAGCTGCAAATGCAGCTGTTGCTAAGATAGCTATGCCTGCTTTGTCAAATAGTAAAGCGAAAGAACTTTGTTCTGATCTAGGCAAATCGATCGTAGACCGTATTAATGCTAAAACTAATGATAATATCATTGAGGCAGAGAAAGATATATTAGAAGATAGAACTGATGTTGAAAAAGCATTTTTGGAAAAGAAAATTTCAGCTCAGGACAAGGATCATATTCTGAAATATGCTGATGATTGTTTAGCAGCAGCGAGAGGAACATTATAATCAAAAATCATTATTGCGCTTTACCTAAAAAGGCTAGTATCCCAATGATACTAGCCTTTTTAGGTAAAACATTTTATCATTAAATCGTCACACGTCCTCCAGTGGCAGGAATGGTAGCTCCAGAAATATAGGATGCAGCGGATGAGGCTAAGAATACATAAATTGGTGCAATTTCAGCTGGTTGGCCTGGTCTACCAATAGGTGTATTCGCTCCAAACTTTTCATGATCTGGAATCGTACTTGGAATTAAAGGTGTCCATACCGGACCTGGCGCCACAGCATTTACACGAATATCTGAACCATCTTCGAAAAATTGTTGCGCTAAACTGGCAGTATAATTTTGAATAGCAGCTTTTGTTGCAGCGTAAGGGAGTAATTTAGGATTAGGATCATAAGCATTAACAGATGTCGTATTTATAATACTACCCCCTTTTGGCAAATGAGGTTTAGCATACTTGGTAAGATAGAACATAGCACTAACGTTCGTCTCAAAAGTTTTATTCCACTCTGCTGCAGAGATATCAGTAACGGAATTGTAAGTCATTTGATAAGCAGCATTATTAATTAAAATATCTAAACGACCAAATGTTTCTACTGTTTGCTGAATTGCTGATTGGCAGAAAGATTCATTGCGTATATCACCTCGGATTAACAAAGCCTTTTGACCCGCTTTTTCAATCCAACCAGCAGTATCTGTAGCATCTTCATTTTCAATTTCGTCAAGATAAATGATGGCAATATCCGCTCCTTCCCGAGCCATAGCTATAGCCGTAGCTTTTCCTATCCCAGAATCACCTCCTGTGATCAAACAAACTTGACCAGCTAAGAGATTATTTCCAATATATGTTTTTTCTCCGTGATCGGGCACAGGATCCATTTTTGCAGAGATGCCTGGTACTATTTGATCTTGCTTTTTAAATGGTGGCTGTGGATAGGAAGGATTTTGTTGATTTGTTACTTTCATAATAATTCGAATTAAAAAAATACCTTAATTTGTAACTCTTATTTGGGGTGTAAGAGCATATCAAATAATAAAACAAGCATTCCGCAACAGATATTGTGTTTATTTAACCTGTTCATCAGTCGGCGCTAACGACTTGAATCTTTAAAACATAACTGATCTGTTGTGGAATGCATAAAAGCAAAAACTACTTTTGCCACATGTAAAGAAATACGACGATCATCACAATAACTGCAATCCAGATCGCCCATGGTATAGTTTTAGCAGCAGGTTTATCGCCATTTTCTTCATGTGCTTCCTGTGGGACCTCATTCTCTGAATAATTGGTCTTATTATCTAAATTATTTTCCATGACTTAGCTTTTTTAGTTACTTAATCGAATCTCTCTGAGTCGAATCTACCTTTATGGTATCACCTTGCATACTCATTTCTTGTTGCTCACTTAAATTATAACGTGTTTCATCACCAGCCGATGGTGCTATTTTACTATTATTTCCTTCACTATCAGTTTTGGATGTATTATTTTTACAAGCACCCAATATACCTAAAGATAAAAATGCTGTTAATGTTATCAATTTGAACTTTTTCATATTCTTTTTAATTTGATTTACATATAACTAACTTTCATTTTGAAGCTATTGTTTGTTATCTATCGATATATACGCATTAATCATAAGCTATTGCGTATTAATACGCCCAAGTAACCTCGAGATTATGGTGAAAAAAATTATTGCATTAAGCCTGTTTTGATCGCATATTTTATAAGTGCTGCTGTATTTTTAACACCGGTTTTTTCTAGTAAGTTTTGTCGGTGCCCCTCTACTGTGCGTTTGCTTAAGAACAATTTATCAGCGATCTGCAAGTTTGTAAAACCTTCTCCGATGAGTTCCAATACTTCCATTTCACGCTCCGATAAACCAATTTTAAGCATAATCTGTTCTATATTGAGAAATGCTGTAGGCGATTTTTGAAGCGTATCTAACATAATCATGCTAATCTCTTCACATATAAATTTCCCCCCCTTTGCTACATGTCTTATTGCATATAGCATTTCTTCATATCCCACATTTTTAACCAAATATCCATTAGCACCATTTTGGAAAGCCTGTAATACATGTTGCACGTTATTTAACATGGAAAGGACAATTATTTTAATTGTTGGATAGTCACTTTTTACATGAGTAATCAATTCTAACCCATCCATATCAGACATGTTGATATCTGTAATAAGCACATCTGGTATATTTCCAGATTTTAAAATCTCTAAAATCATATTGCCATTTGTGCCTTGATCAATAACTTCGAGATCAGATTGTGATTCAAGCAATAATTTAACTCCATTAAGGACGACCAAATGATCTTCAGCCAAAACAATTTTAATCATGATTAATTTAATTTTACATTAACAACGATCTTATTTCTATCCGAACTTGTATTGATGTCGAGTGTCCCTTCAAATAAATTTACGCGATCTTGCAATTTTCTGATATTTTCTTTATTATAATTTTTAAGCTCTTTAGTATAATTTTCACTTACTCCTTCCATTTCCAATAATAGATTATCCTTATTTACCACTAATTTAATTACTAATATACACTCATAATCAGTTATGAACGAAGCTCGCAACATAAACTGTACCAATTGAAATAACTTGAGCTGAAAATTAAAATCCAAATTGTTGACGGCCTTGTCAACATAAACTTCATTTTTGGTACTACTATATTGAAGAAATAGATCTTCTATGGCTCTTTGGAAGCCAAAATCTCTTAACACTACAGGCAAAAGGTCATTCGCCATTTGTTGAACCTTTCCGATCGTACCATTAATAATATCTTTGACTTGATCAATGGGTAGTGAATGTCCCTGTTCTATTGAATAACGCTGTAAAGTTAACTGTATTGCATATAAATCTTGAGCTATATATTCATGAAGTAGTTTTCCCAATAGTAAATTTTGATCTTCATATTCTTTAATAATCGATTTATATAATTTTTCTCGTGACTGCATACCCAAGATTTATAAAAAAATGTTATGTATCTAACACCTTATAATTCGTGTTATCGATTACAAATATCGATCCTATCACGGTATAAATAATACGTGATTTCAACCGTATTAATACGTGGTCATATTGCGTCATCTTGGTTACTTATTTAGTATTTATATGTCAATCTGGTGTTGATACATGATCTGAAGAAATATATAAATCTGAAAATCTGCAAATTAAAAAACACAAAAGTTCCAGTGATTTTATTTTTTGTCATTTATCTATTGATCATAGAAATACTTAAATTTAGTTGAAGTTTTAAAGCCATCATATCATTCTGATAGTTATGATTTATTTTCGTTAATTTAGGGCATTATAGGAGTATATATTTTATATGAGAGTCGATTTAAATATTTCAGGTCAAAATACGATTAATATCCAGCAATTCGGCAGCATCATCATATTAGATCTTAATTTGCACATTATTGGCATTAGTGAAAATGCTCTAGAAGAACTAAAGATCGATCATATCGATCATGTACTTGATTGTTCTCTAGAATCTTTAGGCCCTACTATTTTTGGTAAGCATACAAATAAAATTCATCGACTAATCGAGAATATTAAGGACCACGTTATTCCACGTCAGATTATTCCAATAAAATTAGCTAACAAAAGAGTCTATTTAAAGTTAAGCTTACATGATGATCAAATTTTTATTGAATGGGAGGAACAGTTCAAAAAATATACTTCAGCAAAGAAAATTAACGAATTCAGTTTCTTACTTGATACCATACAACCCAATAATTGGGACCTAGTCTGTCATGCTATCAATCGTATATTACATTTTGACCACGTATTTGTTGTTCAAATAGAAGAAACTGGATATAGCCACGTCGTAGCTGAAGATACGTTAGATGGTCAACAATACTACAAAGACATGGAGTTTTCAAAAAGCTTTATGCCCAAAGAAGTTTTCCCATTCTATAGTATGTGCTCCTATCGCTATAGCCCAAATTTAAAAAACAACAATCAAAAATTTTATACTAATAAACAAGATTTCATATTATTAGAAAGCCAACTAGTCCCTGTTCCAGAGCTTCATCAAATTTTTTTATCAGAAAAAGGTGTCGTAAGTGCTTTATTTTTTTCAATTCATATTGATGGCAACTTTTGGGGTCTATTGGTCGCCCATCACGGTAAAGAAAAAAATATCGACCTCCAGCAACGTAAACTATGTACGTTCGCAATTCAGAACGCGACGAGTAAATATGAGAGTTACCTCAAGCAAAATCTACTTGAAAGAAACGAGATTTTAAGAACAGCTGAAGTTGATTTAAAAATTGACCTTTTAAAAAGTAAGAGTGTAAATTGTGCATTGATGAAACATATGGAAATCATCATGGATATGGTTGATGCTGATGGTTTTGCACTATTTAATCAAGGGGATGTTTGTTTTAATGGAATTTGCCCTACTAAAGCCCAACTTTACGAGATAGTAGCATTTATACAGGCACATACTGAAAAATCACTGTTTAAAGATAATAATTTCAGAGAAACACATGCTAAAAAATTCAAAGGTCGACTGCCATTTGCAGGCTTGATGTATCTTAAAGTTGGTCTTTTAAATGATCAGATATTGATCTGGTTTCGTAAAGAGAGCGCAAGTAAAGTACTAAATTTGCAGTTAAATCCATTAGCCAGTGAACAAAATACCCCAAGAATAGTCATTACGGAAAGTAGTAATAAAGATATTGCAAAATCGTGGAATGATATCGAGATCAATTTTGTTTTGACATTAAATCAGATTTTAAAAGAATCTATTGTCAGTAAGCTTAAAGAGAAACAACAATGGAATGAACAGGTGGTAGCTTCTAATAATGAATTGGAGATGCTAACCTTTACACTTTCTCATGACCTAAAGAATCCTCTTTCTATATTAAAAATCGGTCTTCAATTTTTGCAAAATAGTAAAGATGTGCTGAATGCAGTAGCGCTTCAAAAATGGTATAGCAATCTGATAGCAAGTACAGAGAGTATCGAAGAGATCATTAATAATGTGGTATCATTGAGTCAACAGAAAGGGAATAGCTTATCTAAAGAACCTATTCCAATGGCCTACAACCTGCAACAGATTTTTAATGACAGCTCCTTACTTTACGAAAATAAGTCTTGTGAAGTTGAATATGGAAAATTATTGCCGATATGGGCTGAAAAAAGCGCACTGTATCAAATATTTAGCAATTTAATCAGTAATGCGATCAAATATTCAACACATGTCACCACCGCTACCTTATATATTAATAGTTATTTCGAAGGAGGTCAAGTTTGTTATCTGATCCAAGACAATGGGATTGGTATTCCAAAAGAAAATCTTACTCAAATTTTCGAAATTTTTAAAAGGGGAAGCAATGTTAAAGATATTGAGGGTACCGGAGTAGGTCTTTCATTAGTTAAACGGATCATGGAACGACTTGGAGGAAGCATCAAAATAGAATCGGAAATCAATAAAGGCACTTCCGTTTATCTTTATTTCCCAATAGTGGAAGACTTCCCTCCCAGCATGCTGGCGGATTAAACAATAGTGAACAACTCACTATTGTTCTTTATTCAGTTCATGATCTTCGATAAAATTGTATAATTCATAAATGACATGATTGACAGCAGTGATGTAAATCTGAGCCGGATTGCAATCAATGCAATGCACCTTTTTTTGTAAATATATGCCATTAAAACATATTGCTATAAAAATATCTCCGACTTCGGCGTGATGATCATGTACAGCATCAGAGTCTGGGTAAGCCATTCCTGTTATCGCAATATATACATCTGCATCAACAAGTTTCTTGAGCCCTTCCAACATTTCATATGTGACTTGTGTTGATTCTGTCGTAAAATGTTCAATGCTATGTTCATTTACATGTAGTAATGATTTTTTAACAGAGGTAGCGTAACTTGTGATCCCGCCTAAAAAATAATCGCCTGAGTCAACTTGCATACTTAATATGCTTCCTAAAAAACCACCGGTCATACTTTCTCCAACAAATACTTTAATATTATTGTCCTTAAAAAATTTACCGACAATATCTAACGTGGAGGTCTCTACATAATCCATCATAAATACATTTATTAAATTTGTAATTACTATCGATATATAAACACCTCTCCATCAGTAAATGTTCACCTACTCATAATAATTTAAAAAGTAAATGAACTCCTATACATTCATTTTAATGTATAGAGGTGGTTATAGCAAAGGGTATAAATACCCAATTTGTAAAATCAAAGAAAACAACTGTAATAATTAATTTCACAAACAACATCTCTTAAATCATCAGGAGTTGCATTCAAAAATTACTAATCCCCTGTTGCACAATATATAAATCAATATAACACCATATAGCAGGTATTAATACGGTCACTTGATAAAACCATATTTTCTCATCTTATATCAGCTTTTTTGGCTAGGAATTCGCTTGTAATATGTTGCAATTTACATCTATATCTTACAGCTACTCAAATTGCACATATTGTAAATAGACTATATCAAGTAATATATTTATGAAAACAGCTATTCCATCAGAGACGCAAAACAGACATTCAACAACTCAAAGCTTTACATTTACAATCGTTAAATTAAGGTCAATTTGCTTACAACATCGATCAAAGATATGCAGCAGTCCTGGTTTTATAAATAATATGAAAAATATTTAACCATAAAAAATCAAGACAATATCAGTTAGAAGAACCTATCATTTTTATTTTAATAGGCTTTTATAATAAAAAATTAAAATCATGTATAAGAAAAGAACGATCATCGTTTCAAATAGATTACCTATACGCATCGAACGCAAGGACAATGAGCTCATATTTATCCCCAGTGAGGGAGGATTAGCCACAGGTCTAGGCTCAGTTTACAAAAGTGACGAAAACATATGGATTGGTTGGCCTGGTATTATTCCTTTAAATACTGAGGAAGAAGAAATTATTTCCAAAGGATTAGCAGAACACAACCTGATTCCTGTTTTCTTAACAGAGGAAGAATTAAAAGGATATTACGAAGGATTTTCTAATGAAGTCTTATGGCCAGTATTCCACTACAGACCTTCATATGCGGTGTACAGGACTCCCGATTGGGAAATGTATCAGAAGGTAAATGAAAAATTTTCTGATGTAGTTGATCAGCAAAACGTCCAAGAGAAAGATGAGGTATGGATCCATGATTATCAATTGATGCTCTTGCCGGAGTTAGTCAGAAAATCCTATCCAAGCATCGCAATTGGATACTTTCAACATATCCCCTTTCCTAACGATGAGGTTTTTAGAAGTATTCCTTGGCGCAACGAATTGTTAAATGGATTGTTAGGGGCTGATTTGATCGGATTCCACACGTTCAACGACACACAACATTTTCTCAATTCATGTGCACATATCTTAGGACTTAGTGTACAAAATAATTGTTTACATACCGGTGGTCGTAGTATTTTTACAGAAGTATATCCGATGGGTATAGATTTTGAAAAATTCTCCCAACTGGCTAATAGTGAACCTATACAGACACGTGCACAAGCGATAAAAGATTATTACAAAGACCAAAAAATAATCCTAAGTATAGATCGATTAGATTATAGTAAAGGGATTATTGAACGTTTGCTGGCTTTTGAAAACTTACTGGTCACCAACCCAGAACTGAAAGGTGAAGTTGTACTTTATATGATTGTCGTACCATCAAGAGATCACGTGGCACAATACAAACAATTGTTGGATGAAATCGACCGGACCGTTGGTCACATCAACGCTGTGTTTGGAAGTAACGAATGGACACCAATTGCTTATTTCTACAATTCTTTTCCATTAGAAGAATTGTCATCCTTGTATGTAGCTGCTGATATTTGTTTAATCACCTCATTGCGTGACGGCATGAATTTAGTGTGTAAAGAATATATAGCCAGCAAGGAAAATACAAATGGGGTCTTGATATTGAGTGAACTAGCAGGTGCAGCCAAAGAATTGACCCAAGCTATCCAGATCAATCCGAATGCCACCGACCAAGTGACAACGGCTATATACAATTCTTTGCATATGCCCGAAGCCGAGCAACGTATGCGGTTGAATGACAGCATCGAAATCGTTAAAAAATTCAATGTTCGCCATTGGGTGCGATTATTCTTTAACAGGCTTCGCGAAATCAAAATTTTTCAACAGAATGAAATGGCAAGGAGGATTAATACGCAAACCAAGGAAGCGATTCTTGATCAATATAATCGTGCCACAAGGAGATTGTTTTTCCTTGACTATGATGGCACTTTGATCGGTTTTCAAAATGATGCTGCTGCTGCTATACCAACCGAATCGTTATACGAAACACTTAATATGCTGCAGGAAAATGACGAGAGCCAAGTAGTCATTATCAGCGGTAGACCACATGAAACACTTGACAATTGGTTTGCTAATGAACAATATTATTTAGTTGCCGAACATGGCGCATGGAGTAATTATCCTACACATAAATGGCAAAGTGGAGCCATATTATCCACACGCTGGAAAATTCCGGTCAAGCATATCATGACCAAATTTGCTAATATAACAGCTGGTTGTGTGATTGAAGAAAAATCCTATTCTTTAGCGTGGCATT
Source organism: Sphingobacterium sp. PCS056 (assembly GCF_023273895.1). Taxonomy (NCBI): domain Bacteria; kingdom Pseudomonadati; phylum Bacteroidota; class Sphingobacteriia; order Sphingobacteriales; family Sphingobacteriaceae; genus Sphingobacterium; species Sphingobacterium sp. PCS056. The sequence continues at coordinate 3,896,584 of NZ_CP096883.1, forward strand.
ATCGTAAGGCACAGCCCGGCTTGGGTCATTTAAGGGCCTTGGAACTCGTGGAAAGCTTACGTTACCTTGTGCAACAACATGGTCTACAATTATTAATGGGCGATAAAGTAATTGAAGTAAAAAACAGTGAACTAAACAAAGGTAAAGCAGCTATGGATATTGTAA